>CAXXHY010000056.1:0-317943 GCA_963667575.2 Desulfovibrionaceae bacterium
TGCTGGCGCTGTTTTGCAAAGGGGCTGGTCATCGGCGTAGTCATCGCCCTGCCCTTGGGGCCTGTGGGACTGCTTTGCCTGCAGCGTTCGCTTTACGGCGGCGTCCGGCTTGGCCTGCTGAGCGGTGCGGCCGCGGCACTGGGCGACGCGCTTTACGGCGCAGTGGCGGCCCTGGGACTCTCCTTTGTCTCCGACTATCTGACGGACCACAGATATCTGCTCCAGCTTGCGGGGGGTGTTCTGCTTCTGGCAATGGGCTGGATCACCATGCGCAGGCCCTACGCCCCCAAACGAAAAGAGCGCTCCTATCACCACCTGGCCGGAGCGTTCGTTTCCATCTTTCTGTTGACCCTGACCAACCCCATGACCATTTTCGCCTTCTGGCCATTTTTGCCGGGTTCGGTCTGGGGCATTACGCATACCACTGTTTTTTCATGCGGCGGCGTGGTCCTGGGCGTGTTCTGCGGTTCCATGCTCTGGTGGGTGGCCATCGCCTTTGGCGGAGCCTGGCTCAACGAAAGGATATCCCGCCATATGCGAACCATAAAAACCCTTTCCGGCCTGGTCATTCTTGTTTTCGGACTCTGGGCTCTGGCGGAGGCGGGCTTTCATGAACTGTTTCTGTAATATCAGCCCCGACACAAGCAAACGAGGTTTGTTTTGAAATAGCTCTTCTTCAATGTAACTACACAGTCAGCGACATCAAGGGCAACAGTCGCAAAATCCGCGAGGCCGTACAGGTGGCCGCCGCATCTGGGGCGCAGCTTTTGCGTCACCTCGGAGATGGCGATTTCCGGCTACCCCGCGCGCGAATAATCCTGTTGCAAAACGGCTTTGCCGAGGCCTGCATGGCCGAGGCGCAAAGCCTGGCTGCGGATCTGGCCGACAAACCGCCTCTGCTGCTGGGGCTGCCCACCAGGAACCTCGGGCCAGTGGGGAATTCCCTTTTCAACTCGGCTTTGTTTCTGCGCAATGGAAAAATCGAGCAGACCTACAACAAATGTCTGCTGCCCTCCTATGACGTCTTTGACGAACGGCGTTACTTCGAGCCGGAGAATCCCTGCAGCAACCTCCCTGCGATCCGTGCATCATCGAATTCGACGGCTTGCGCCTCGGCGTTACCATCTGCGAAGACATCTGGAACGACAAGGAATTCTGGAAAGAGCACCGCTACTATTCCGAAGATCCCCTGGAGCAACTCTCGCAACACAAGGTGGACGCGGTCATCAATCTCTCCGCCTCCCCCTTTGCCCTGGGAAAACGCGTCGTACGCGAAGCCATGCTCTCCAAAATCGCAGCCAAGTACGGATTCGGCATGCTCTACACCAATCAGGTCGGCGGCAATGACGACCTTCTTTTCGATGGCCGCAGCATGGCCTTTTCCCCTTCCGGCGAACTGCGCGCACGGGCCCAAGGATTTGAAGAAGAAGTCCTGATGGTGGACCTGGAGAACTGGTCCGGCAAGATCGCCCATGACGACGAAAACCCGCAAAGCCAGGCCTGGCGGGCGTTGACTCTTGGGCTTAGGGACTACACCCACAAATGCGGATTTTCCAAGGCTGTTCTGGGGCTCTCGGGCGGCATCGACTCGTCCCTCACTGCGGCCATTGCAGTGGAAGCCCTCGGTCCGGACAACGTCACCGGCGTACTGATGCCTTCTCCCTATTCGAGCAAGGGCAGCATCACCGATTCCCTGGCCCTGGCGCGCAAACCTCGATATTCGTACGTACACGCTGAACATCGGCGAGCTGATGAAAACCTTCGATAGTACGCTGCATCCGGTCTTTGCAGGCATGGAGAAAAACGTCACCGAAGAAAACATTCAGGCCCGCATTCGGGGCAACCTGCTCATGGCCATTTCCAACAAAACAGGCGCCATTCTGCTCACAACGGGCAACAAATCCGAGCTTTCCGTGGGCTACTGCACCATCTACGGCGACATGGCCGGCGCACTGGGAGTCATTGCGGACCTGCCAAGGTCATGGTGTACGACGTTTGCCGCTGGCTCAACGACAAAGCGCGGCGAAAATCATTTCCCCGTACGGTTCTGGAAAAGCCGCCGTCCGCCGAACTGCGTCCTGACCAGTGCGACCAGGACAGCCTGCCGCCCTATGAATTGCTGGACGCCATTCTCGAGGCGCCATATCGAACAGCATGCCTCCCGTGGACGTGTTGATCAATGAAGGCTTTGCGGAAAGCACCGTGGATATGATTCTCAAACTGGTGAAAAATGCTGAATTCAACGCAAACAGGCACCTCCAGGACTCAAGGTTACGGACCGCGCCTTTGGAACAGGCTGGAGGATGCCCATAGCGCGCAAAGGATGGTAGCTGCCCGGCGACGCCGCTGCGAATCAAAGATTGGTCGATAAGCTGATACGCAGCTCTTCCGATCCGCCTTGTCGGCGTCGCTGGCTGTCATGCTTCTCTTGTTCGCTGCATCTGAGGCAAAGCGTTTGCTGGGGCTGTAATTCAATATTTGGAAAGAATGGCGCGTACGGCGGCGTTGTTCCGATGGTGGATAAAGGTCGTCCTGTGCGCTTTGAACAGGGTTTTGCAGCAGACATCCTCCCGCGCCTTCCAGCCCTTGCTCCAGAACAGCCGCGCTTTCGCCATCCCCTGTGGGATGGTAAGAGGCAACGGCGAATACGCATTTGGGGTAGCGAGCTATCAGATCCGCGAAATCCGCAACAAGTTCGACCTCGGCGCCTTCGATATCCAGCTTGCAAAGCACGGACTGCTGATGATCCGCTGCAAGCGGGGCGAACAGTTCAGCAAGACGCAGGCGCCTGGACTTCAACAACCGGCTCTTCCGACAAAACCTTGTGCGTACTTGCGTACCAGACTGCTGGCGTCTATGTCCGCATCCTGGCGGAAGGCGATTTTGCCATTTTGTCCGCAAAGCGCGGCCTGAATGCATTCGGTTCGCGTGAATTTGTTCAGGGCGATATTGGCGCGCACCAGTTGCAAAGCCCGTGAATCAGCTTCCGCAAAAACAACCCTGCCCGCGCCCTGGGCCGCGCAGTACAAGCCGAACAGTCCGGAGGACCCCGGACCGATATCCAGACAGAGCGCACTCCGCGAGGGAGGCCCTGTCAACAGATAGCCCCGCAGTTCGAACAGCAGTTCGAGGATGGGGGATTGAGAAACCAGAAATTCCATACTGCCCTGCCGACATGCCAGCAGCCCTTGGACACCATGTAGCGGGTTTTGGGGGCATAGGGCCAAAGCGGACGACAGCCCTCGGCATCGGTAAACCCCAGTTCGTACCAGTTCCCCCGTACGCTGGAGTACGCAGTCCAGAAATTCGTTGCGTTCTCCTGGAGCCAAAGACTCCAGGGCCTGTGTGATTCGCAGGTAGGGCTCCATTTCAGTCCTGTGCGGTACGAATCAGTTTGACGTACAGTTCCTGATAATCCGAGACCATGCGTTCCGCGGAAAAGAGCGCTGTCCGCGAAACCAGGCTGTCCGGGCAGCAAGCGTCCGTCCCGGGTTCCCAATAAACGACTGGGCGGTCCGAATCAATGCGGCCTCATCCCCTTCCGGCACCAGCCGTCCCGTACGGCCGTCCTCTATCTGCTCGTTGATGCCGCCAACCGCATAGGAAACCACCGGACACCCCGCGGCCATTGCCTCCAGCACAACCAGCGGATGGTTGTCCGCCCGGGTGGGATACACCAGCAAATCCGCGGCCAGCATGACTTCCCATAATTTTTCCGGCGGCAGATAGGGCCAGTGCACAAGGGCTCCCTGTTGTTGGGAACTGCGGCCGCCGATCATGAAGCAGACCGCATCCGGCGCCTTTGCCTTCAGACCTTCCCAGATACGTTCCCAAAAATCCCCGGACTTGTAGGCGGCCTGAACGCCGCCATGAGCGACGAAAATCACCAGGCGAGCTTTAGAGGTCAGCCCAAAGGACTGCCGAATATTTGCGCGCAGTTCCGTATTGTCGGGCTGTTTTTCAGGCCAGGGAACCCCATTGGGAATCACCTTGATGGATATCTTTCCAGCGAGCAACGGGCAAGATTGCGGAGCCATGAGGACGGACTGACCAGAACCGGGGCAAGGGACAAGCAACAGCTCCCGCAATTGCCGCCCGCCGGGCTTCGGAATCGGGGAATCCGCGCGGACAGGGGTCCTTGCAATCCAGTTCGAAATGGGGGACAATCCAAAGGGTAGGGACACCCGCCTGTCAGCAGAGAGGCGTCATGCAAGGTGATGACTGGCGGAGAGGAGTATTCTCCGCAGAGTTGCAGCAGTTGTTTCCAATGTCCGCTGGTATGCAGATGAGCGATATCGCCCTGTTCCAGCACTCCGCGCAATCGTTGGGGCCAGGCCACATCATCCAGAAGGTTTGACCTTCGGCATCTTCGGCAACTTCAAAGAAATGGACGCACTGCGTACCGCCCGCCAAAAGCCCCTGTTGCAGCAGGGCGGCCACACGCGTGGCTCCCGCCCCGTTTCTGAAGCATGGTATGGTGCGCAATTCGCGACCGCATGACCTGTCCGTTACATAAAGTCGGGATCGATACCCGCCCTACCGTTGGCCAGGATAATTTTCATGAAGTGCACCGTTTTTTCATCCACCGGCACAATGGGGAAATGCGACTTGCAGGCTTCGCACTGAACCATGGAAGGCTGGGTCGGACTGACGAGAGGGAGTCTGATGTCCGCAAAACGGGCAGTCATAAATGTAGACAAGTTCAATGGAAGAGGGTCTGACCGGCTCTACGGGTTTTTTGCTCTCCTGCATGCTATTCGGACTCCTCATCTCCTGTTTCACCGGAATCGGGCGTCATTTACCCGCAGGATAACCTTGGCCTTGGACAGAGCCCCTCGAGATTGAAAAATCACGGACGTCATGAAGCAGCACATGAACGACCACATCATTGAGGTCCACCAGAATCCCAGCGCCCGGTTTTGTATCCTTCCATACCGAGATATTCGATATTTTCCTTTCCGCAACTATCCAGGACGAAATCCGCCAGGGCTTGCGCATGGGGCAGGCTTCTGGCGGTAACAATAATCATCGCGTCGGATACGTTGTTGATACCCCGGACATCCAGGGCCAGAATATCTCCACCCTGTTTTTCTTCAAGCCAGCCGACTACGGCTTTGGCCTTGTCCACCACATCAATGGTGGAAAACTTCTTTTCGCCTTGCATTGTTACCCTTTTTCCGCTTTGTCGAGCGGTTACGCATAAGTGGCCAATACGAGTTCTTCCAGGCTGCGCTTGGGGCACATGATGAACGTTCTTGTCATCACGATAATACGGATGCTGCCGTCAGGCCCCATGGGTTCGACAACGGAAGTCTCCGCGGGCTTGCCCAGAGCCAGAACCAGTTAATTTCGTATTGGTCCGAAAGTTCGAGTATTTCTTGAAGTTTCTTTCTATTGACAGCACCCAGAATACAGCCTCCGAGGCCGCGATCCACGGCGCCGAGCATGATGGTCTGGGCGGCAATGCCATGATCGCAGTCTATACGTCCGGCCACCTCTTTGTCACCCAAAATAACCACATAACCCGACGGACGCTCTCCCGGCAGAGGGCCCTTCCAATCCTTGAGATAAGCAGCCCAGCCAAGGGTTTCAAAAATGCGCTCGTTCATTTCTGTCGAACAGGAAAGGATATATCGCAACGGTTGCAGATTGGCGGCCGACGCCGTGTAGCGTGCCAGATCCACGAGCTGTGTCAAAGTATCAAGAGGAACTTTCGTATATTCTCTGAACCGTCGGTAACTTCTATTGGTACGGACAATTTCTTCAAAATCCATGGCAGGGACCTCCCTTTTTCGGAATCCTATTCATAAGCTATCTTTTCCAGCTAGCATACTTTGGCAAACCCAACAAGCAACGGGCTGGGGTGACGGCCAGAGGAATCTGTCCGGACCGCTTTTCTTCCGCCCCGCCGTTCCTGTTTTTTTTTGCGTCCCGGGCCGTCTGGTGCTACAGTCCCCAACCAGATCAAGTCAAGGAGTATCTTATACATGGCAAGCAATCTCCTGCGCCAGAGCCTGAGCAGTTTCAAAGAAACGCTTGCGGGCCATCTGACCAGACTCCACGAGCTGGCTGTCCATACGGGCAATGCGGAGTTGAAACAGCTCACATCCAGTCTTGTCACAAATTTGAACACGCCTTTTCTGTTTGTTGTCGTGGGTGAGGTCAAATCCGGTAAAAGCAGTTTTATCAACGCATTGCTGGAAACAACTGTCACGGACGTCGCACCGGATCCTTGTACGGACATGATACTCAAAATTGTCTATTCGCCGGAACCGTATGAAAAAATCATCAGCGACAAGATCAAGGAAATCGGGCTTCCCCATGACATTCTCAAGGAAATATCCATAGTGGATACTCCAGGAACCAACAGCATAATGGAAACACCACCAGGAAATCACCGAACGGTTCATTCCGCTCTGCGACCTGGGGCTGTTCGTCTTTCCCGCACTGAACCCCTATGCCAAAACATCCTGGGAACTTTTCGCAAAAATACACCAGGAGTGGCACAAAAAAATCATCTTCATTCTGCAACAGGCTGACCGCGGAACAGAGCAGGAACTCAGCGTCAACATGACCAGTGTCGCTGCCCTGGCCAAAGAGCGCGGCATTGAATCGCCGCGTATTTTCCCTGTTTCCGCCAAGCTGGCGGCAGAACGGTTCGCCAGACAGTGGCATGGAAGCCGTGACATCCTTCATACGCGAGGCTGTCACCAGCGGATCGCATTATTTTCTCAAGATGGAATCCCTGCTGGGCTCCACAGAAACGACTCTGGAAAAAGTGAAAACAGAGCTGGATCTGTGGGCCGACGCCCTGAAACTGGACAAAGAGCAGCGGGAAAACATCGAAAAGACTCTGCACAGGGGCATGGAAAACGCTCAGCGCGAACTCGCCGACCTGCAGCAACGTTTGTTGATGGCCTACAGGAAAAATGCCGATGACCTGTGTGCGGAGTTTGATGAAGGGCTGTCGGTGTTCAATCTGGCTCGCAATACGGTGAAGGGATTGTTCAGCGGGAAAAACTCCTTTCAGGGCTGGGTGGAAAAACTCAATGCCCGGTTTGGCGAAAAACTGCTTCGGGAAACAGAGCTGCTTGCCCAGACCGGAGAAACCCAGGTGGCCGGCAACATCATCCGCTGCATGGAAGGTCTGACGCGCGAACTGAAGCTGAGCCAGGCCAACCCGACCTTGAGCGCCGCCGGAATGGATGTCTCAGGCCTGGCCAGACAACGGCTGGAAGTCATAGCCGAGGTCATCGCCAATCTGCGCCGAATGACCGAAGATCCCACCCTGAGCGAGAGGGTGCGTCCCGAGGGTCTGAAACAAATCGGCGATCAGGCCATGCTGGGCGGACTGATCACAGCCATTGGAGCGGTCATTGCCGCTGCCACCAATATGGTGCTTTTTGACGTAACCGGAGGCGTCTTCGCTGCCATGGGCGCCCTGCTCGCCGTAAATACCTTGACGTTCAAACGCAAAAAACTGCTGCGTACGTTTCGTGAGGCACTCAGCAAAGGCGAAGAGCAATTTCAGACCGAACTGGACCAGCGTCTCAGTTCGCAACCCGAAGCCATTTTTCGCGAACTGCATGACATATTCGGACCGTATTTTGACAACATCAATGAACGGGAAAACGAGCTGCAGTCGCTCCAAACCACAGTCCACGAACTGGAACAGGCTTTTGCCCTGGAGCGCGGCAAATTGCGCGAGCTGTCAGACAATACGCTGGTCATGTAAGAACGCTTGACCCTGTTCATGGATTGAGGCTAACTACCACTCTATTCAAGTGCTGGCTTTTTCAGAAACAAGTGAGGAAAAATCAATGATTTTCGATGTCCCAATGGAGACCCTGCCACGGGAGGAATTGGAAGCTTTGCAGCTTAAAAGACTGCAGAACCAGGTTTCAAGGGTCTATGCCAACGTCCCTTTTTACAAGAAAAAATTTCAGGAACGTGGCATTACGCCCGCGGATATCCGCACTCTGGATGATCTCAAGCTGCTGCCCTTTACCGAAAAGCAGGACCTGCGCAACCACTACCCCTTCGGACTGTTCGCCGTACCTCGGGAAAACATCGTCCGCCTGCACGCCTCCAGCGGCACCACTGGGAAAGCCACGGTTGTCGGCTACACCAAACGGGACCTGGACAACTGGGCCGATTGTGTTGCCCGGTCGCTGATGTGCGCAGGCCTCAAACCCGGCGAAATTCTGCACAATGCCTACGGATACGGACTGTTCACCGGAGGCCTCGGGCTGCATTACGGAGCTGAAAGACTGGGCGCCACCATCGTGCCGATGTCCGGCGGAGCCACAAAACGCCAGGTCACGCTGCTCAAGGATTTCGGCCCGCACGCCATCTGCTGCACGCCTTCCTACATGCTCTTTTTGTACGAAACAGCTCTGGAAGCCGGCATCAATATCCATGACCTGCCCCTGCGCGTGGGAATTTTCGGCGCCGAACCCTGGACCGACGAGATGTGCAAGGATCTCGAGAACAAGACCGGCGTCAAGGCCCTGAACATTTACGGACTGTCCGAAGTCATGGGACCGGGCGTCGCCATGGAATGCGAAGTCGCCCATGACGGCATGCATATATTCGAAGATCACTTCCTGCCCGAAATCGTTGATCCGGCCACCGGCGAACCCTTGCCTGCCGGATCCACCGGTGAACTGGTTTTCACCACTCTGACCAAAGAAGGCATCCCCCTGCTGCGTTACCGTACGCGGGACATCACCTCGCTCAATTACGAACCCTGCCCCTGCGGCCGTACTTCCGCCCGCATACGCCGCATGAAGGGACGCAGCGACGACATGCTGATCATTCGCGGCGTCAACGTGTTCCCCTCGCAGATCGAAAGCATTCTGCTGGAAACCCAGGGAGTAGCACCGCATTACCAGATCATAGTGCAACGTGAAGGCAATCTCGATACTCTCGAGGTACGGGTTGAAGTCGATGAAAGCATGTTCACCGACGCAATCAAAGGTTTGCAGAAACTGGAAAAAACAACTCGTTTCGACCATCAAGGAATTTCTCGGTGTCAGCGCCAAGATCAAACTTGTCGAACCCCATTCCATCGAACGTTCTGTTGGCAAGGCCGTCCGAGTTCTCGATATGCGCAAGTAGCTCTCAGTACATACGGAACTCATGAACTCTCACCAAGGAGGAGAGTATGAAAGTTGAGCAGATTTCCATTTTTCTCGAAAATAAAGCAGGTCGCCTGGCCGAAGTAACCCGTGTCATCGCAGAATCGGGCATCAACATCCGCGCATTGTCTCTGGCGGATACGTCCGACTTCGGTATTCTGCGTCTGATTGTCACTGATTACGAAAAAGCCAAAAATGTACTCAAGGAACATGGCTTCACCGTGGGTCGCACGACGGTGGTCGCTGTCGAGGTTCCCGACCAGCCGGGCGGATTGAGCCATATTCTGGACACACTGAGTTCCAACGGTATCAACGTGGAATACATGTACGCCTTTGTCCAGCAAAGCGGCGCCAACGCCATCCTGATCTTCCGCTTCGACCGTACGGACCAGGCCATTGAAATTCTGCAAAAAACCGACATCCGGATTGTTCCCGGAGACCAGCTCTACAATATCTGATAGCTGCTCCGCAGCTGATTTCGATTGCAAAGGGAGGCTTTATGCCTCCCTTTTTTCTTTTAATTATTACGCATCGTATTTCAGTACGTTTCTGCCCACGGAATCCAGCTTTCGAATATTTTTTACTCCTTGCCTCTTTACAAACACAAGAACCAACCTATCTATGATAATGAGAATCAACATCAAAGCAAAACTCGCTCTGGAGGTTGCTATGGCAAATTTAGATTATCCCGGCCCATGCCCCAGCTGTACGGGCAATGACGGCTGTTCAACCGAGGCGGTCAGGCAGGCAGTTACCAATCATTGCAAAGGACTCGAACAGGAACTGGATGTTTGGAAAAACCGCATGTCCGATACCATGGTGGTCTTGCAAAACAGCGACTCTGCAAACCAGATCCAGACAAGAGCAAACATTGATCTTTTGAAATCCCATCTGAGAGAAATCGACGGCATTCTGGGACGCATCGAACAGGAGTGCCCTGTTGATCTCAAATCCGCTGTCCAGGACCGCGACGGAGCTTGCGTCAGTCCGGGCTGGCTCGGCGGCTAACCAATACCATCAAGGCGGCGTGTCTCACGCCGCCTTTTCAGTTTTTCAAAGAAACTTTCCGCGTACGACTGCCGCCTTTTTCTCCTGCCACAGTTTACAACAAAAAATATACCGTGCTATATTCGGTCAAACCATTTTCACCCTTTTATCCGTTTGCAGGAGGATGACATGGCAAATATGGACTACCCTGGCCCTTGTCCCAGCTGTGCGGCCATCAGCGGCTGCTCCACGGACACTCAACGTAAAAGCGCGATCAAGGATTACTGCACAGGTCTTGAAATGGAGCTCAATGCCTGGAAAGCACGCATGTATGATACAATGATCCAGTTCGAAAATGCTTCCCCGGACAACCAGATCAAGGCCAAGGAAAGCATGACCATGCTCAAATCCCTGATGCTGGAAATCGCGGGAGTTCTTGAAAAACTCGAACTTGAATGCCCTGCGGACCTCAGCGGAACAGAAACGGAGCTGGGCGCAAAATTCTCAAGTATGCGCGAATACTATAGCCAGGCTCTGGCTGCATTCAGCCCGGGCTGGCTCGGCGGCTAATCCAGGACCAGCAGGGCGGTGTTTTATAACACCGCCCTGCCCCCGGTCAAAAATCTCAATATCTGGATAGTATTTAAATGACGCGTCCTGGTTCACAAACTTTGTTTGCAGCGGCTGAGCGATACAGTCGCTTTATGGATCTGCAAAACATATATTTAATGTGAATTCAAAAAGATAAAACGCGACATGGAAGGTTGGAGATCAACCCAAGGAAGGTTTTTTGCTTTGCAGCCATTGTTGGTAATCTTCCCAGTACGCGACATCTTCCTCTTTCTGCGAAGGAACGTCAGGTCTGGGAATGCTTTGATCATCGAGCCATTGACGAAAAGGCTCACGATCACTGCGTGGTATGTCAGAAATCATTACGTACAGTTTTCCCTCGGCGTTTCTATGAACTTTCATCTGGTTGTTTTCCTCATTTCACTTTCAAAACCCGGCCGCATAAATACTGTCCCTCGGTATTCTCCGGCCCTCTATCCGCAGGGTAGCCAGCATATCCGAAAAACACGCATGGCATTTCTGTGTAACCGTTCGACAGATGCACCCTGGTGCGGCATTCCACCCCGCCCGGCAGACTATTGTCCAGGCAAAATCAACCTCAAGTCACGGAATATACCCGAGCTAGGACCAGAAGAAAAGATATTTAGTTCGTTCCAAAAAAATTGTATCTGTTTTTTTCCAGTATCCGCCGAGCTAACTCGCTTTTTTCATTGAGTTCTGAATCTCCAGGCAAAAAGAACCTATGCCCGGATCCATCTCTTTTCGGCACAGCCCATGCGACGACACAACGGCCAGGCTTACATGCATGGCACTGAAATTTTCCTGCGACACAAGCCGCACTTCCTGCCACAAAAGCAATTCCCGCCCCCGGATATGCATCGAATAATCCGGAAGCGGGAATCAACAAAACAGCTCTCACTTCAATAGCCGCAACAAATGGCGTTCTAAAAACTTAACGGGATTACATGCACCAATCCTTGCGCGGAACAACCTGCCAGATTTCCTTGGCGTATTCGCGGATGGTACGGTCACTGGAAAATTTTCCCATATTGGCGGTATTCATAATCGAACACCGGGCCCATTTGTCGGAATCCTGAAACAGGCGTGAAGCTTCTTCCTGGCAACTGATATAGGACTGATAATCCGCCAGCAGAAAATAATGATCGCCACCGTACAGCAGAGAGTCGAAAATCGGTTTGAACAACCCGGGCTGATGGGGAGAAAACAGATCGCCGGCGATCTGCTCGAGGCATATGCGCAATTCGGTGTTGCTGTCGAAAAAGTACCACGGATTATATCCGCGCTGCCGCAATTCCAGCAGTTCTTCCGCGGTATGACCGAAGATGAACATGTTTTCCTTGCCCACTTCCTCGAGCATTTCGATATTGGCGCCGTCCAGAGTGCCCATGATCAGCGCCCCGTTCAAGGCGAACTTCATATTGCCCGTTCCCGAGGCTTCGTATCCGGCTGTTGAGATCTGCTCAGAAAGATCCGTGGCAGGAATGATCCGTTCTGCCTGCGATACGCAATAATTGGGTAAAAAGACCACCTTGAGCCGATTGCCGATGACCGGATCACTATTGACGACCGCAGCCACCGCATTGATAAGCCGGATGACCAGCTTGGCCATAAAATACCCGGGAGCGGCTTTCCCTCCGAACATCACCGTACGGGGTACGTAGTCGGCTTCGGGATTGCTGCGAATGCGGTTGTACAGGGTGATGACATGCAAAACATTGAGCAGTTGCCGCTTATACTCGTGTATCCGTTTTACATGGACATCGAACAGACTCGCGGTGTCCACATCAATGCCAACCTTTCGCTTGATGTAGACGGCGAGGCGTTCCTTGTTGGCTTGTTTGATCTTCAGCCACTCTTTTCGAAAAGCGGGATCATCCGCTTTGGGAGCCAGGGCCTTGAGCATATCCAGATCGCAAACCCACTGCCTGCTGATTTCCTTGTCCAGCAATGCGGACAAATGCGGATTGGCCTGCTTCAACCAACGACGAGGAGTGATGCCATTGGTCTTGTTGTTGAACAACGTCGGATACAGCACATGAAAATCATGAAAAACCTGCTCTTTGACCAGTTCGGAGTGCATGGCGGAAACGCCATTGACGGACAGACTGCCCACTATGGCCAGATGGGCCATACGTACGCGTTTCTCGGCCCCTTCCTGGATCAGGGAAAGACGCGACTTGATTCCCTCGTCCCCAGGGAAACGTTCTTCCACTTCCTCCAGAAAACGCCGGTTGATCTCAAAAATGATCTGCAAATGGCGCGGCAGCACACGTCCGAGCATTTCCACAGGCCAGGTTTCCAGAGCTTCCGGCAAAAGCGTATGGTTGGTGTACGCGAAAGTCCGGCGACAAATTTCCCAGGCTACATCCCACTCCACGAACTCCTCGTCCCACCAGAAGGCGCATCAGCTCCGGGATTGCAATGCTCGGATGCGTATCATTCAACTGTATGGCGACCTTGTCCGGCAGGTCTGAAAAATTCTTGTTGCGCTTCTTGAATCGACGCAGAATGTCATCCAGGGTGGCGGCAACGAAAAAATACTGCTGCTTCAGCCTGAGCTCGCGCCCCTGTTCCACCTGCTCGCTGGGATACAAAACCTTGGAAATATTCTCGTCCCTGACCTTTTCCTCCACAGCACCGATATAGTTGCCTTCATTGAAAAAACCCAGGTCGAACTCAACGTCCGTACGTGCGGACCACAGACGCATATTGATGACGCGCTCGTTTTCAAAACCAGGCACCAGCATGTCGCAGGCTATGGCCATTACCTGCTGCGCATCGCCCCATTCGTGCCGAAGCCGCCCCGCGGAATCGGTATAACTCGTATACGCGCCCGTAAAACTTCACACCCGTGAGAAATTTGCCTCGATCGAATTCCCAGGGATTGCCGCTACGCATCCAGTTGTCGCATTTTTCAACCTGTTCGCCATTGACGATGGTCTGATGAAACATTCCGTAATCATACCGTATTCCATAACCGTACCCGGCAATGTCCAAGGCTGCGATGGAATCGAGAAAACAGGACGCCAAACGTCCGAGACCGCCGTTCCCCAGACCGGCGTCCCACTCTTCTTCCGCCAGATCCTCCAGGTCATAACCAAGTTCTTTCATGGCCTGTACGGCCGTGTCGTAAATTCCGAGACAATACAGATTGTTCAGCAGGGATTTGCCAGGCAGGTATTCCAGAGAAAGATAATAGACCCGTTTGGACTTATCATCATAGTACGAGCGCTGCGTCTTGATCCAGTTGTCGATCAATCTGTCCCGTACGGCATAGGCGAGTGCGAGGTAATAGTTGTAATTGCTTTTGCGGGCATAATCACTGCCCAGGGTCGAAACGATATGCCGGATGATGTCTTTCTTCAGTCCAAGGACGGAATCTCCCTCGTCTACCCCTCCGTACCAACTAAAATCATTCGTATGATCAACCTGGGCCGATTTCTTGTCCTTTTTCTTGTGAGACATCTGCATTCCCCTTTATGACTTTCAGGATTTTTGGGCATACTGGGAATCCGTTATAAAATCATACATCAAGGAAAGCAATAGTATTCTGAATTTTTCCTGTTACCTGACGCGAAAATCGTCAAAAAATCGAAAACTGGAATGAAAATGATCAGCTCAGCGAGCAATATGAAAGGCTTTACCTGACGCATACAGGCTCTGGCGCGCGGCTATTTCGGCTGCATAACATTCATCTCCCCCCTGCTTCGCAAGTACCGCAGCACGCCCGGCGGTTCGTTGCGCTTCGTTGAAATGTCCGCTTTCAGCAAGGGCAGCGGCCAAAGCATCGGCCGTCAAGGCTGTTTCCCCACCTTGAAGTTCGATGGCCCGGACAGCGAATTCCAAGGCAGATTCTCCATCTCTGCGTGCCTTTTCAGGATTTGTCGCCAAAGCCCAGGCAATTTGCCGCAAAACAAGGGCATTTTCAGACGTATCCATGTTGCTGAGCAACTTTCTCATCAACCCCAGCACAGGTTTGGATTCAGGCGCCTGGCGCTTTGCAAGGATCAGGCAGACTACGGCATCAGCAAGTTTCCTTTGATGCACCTTCAGTTGAGCCTGCGCATAAAGCGTACGGGCATCATAAGGCGCCAACGCAATGGCTCCGTCAATATAAACCTCTCTCTGATCCGCAGCGGCCTTGGAAGCCTTGTCCAGCAGCATGGAGACAAACGTGCTTACTCTCTCCTGCTTTCTCGTATCGTTTGGCTCAAAAGTATTGGCTGCCTGCAGAGCTTTCACCGAATAGTCCACTTCTCCGCACATCAAGGAAATATACGCCAGCTTGGCAAGTATGTCGCTGTCTTCTGGCTGAACATTGGCCAGATACTTCATATACGTCATGGCATCTTGATATCTTTCCAATTCGACGTACGAATCAGTGAGCAATTTCAAAACTTCCGGCTTCCAGTGATCCATCTTGAAGTAGCGCTCCAGCACATCTGCTGCTTCTGCATAGCGTTCCTGCGTATAAAGGAAACCACCAAGGTTGTACAAAGCGATTTTATTGTACGGATTTACATCCAGCATACGTTCAAAAAGCGTTGCTCCATCCTTCCAGGTACGCACCTGGTGATGCGTCGTATTGACAAGCAGCCCCAGGGCTAGAACAAAAATCACAACAACAGCCGCTCGCACTTTGGGGAACCGTGTAACTATCGAACTTATGGTCCAGACAACGGCAATATACAATCCGATGTACGGCAAATACACATACCTGTCCGCCTTGGCCTGCATCCCCACCTGAACAATACCGATCACAGGCAGAAGCATGCCCAGGAACCACAGCAGTCCTACGGGAAGGTATGGTGCCTGCCTGGCCCGCAGCAACGCAACCAGAAGCAGAGCCAGCAGAAAAACCGCACAGCCAAGAGCATAGACCGTCGAAATATCAAAGGGATATGGATACAGGGCATTCAGCCCGCTGGGATAAAAAGCCAGCCTCAGATAATCGACATAGGAAACCAGGGCATTCTTTACGCGCAATTCCAATGGAATAATGGCCAGGTCGCTCATGGCCATATTCTTCTGCTGGGCCGCGAGACTAATCCAGCAAAAGAGCCCGGTAAGCAGTATGAAAGGGACTTTTTCCAAAAGCAGACGCGCCAAAGACACCTTGTTTACGTCTGCCGGATAACTGTTTTTCAGACGTTCCAACGGCCAGTAATCCAGCAGCAACAGAACAAAAGGAAAAGTGACCGCCATGGGCTTGCACATCAGCGCCAGGGCCTGACAGCCGAGTACGCAGCCATACCGCAGGCTCCCCGGACGCCGGACATACCGTTGGTAGGCCAGAAGACCGATCAGCACGAAAAACGCGCACAGTACGTCTTTCCGCTCCGAAATCCAGGCAACGGATTCCACATGCATGGGATGCACGGCAAAAACAGCCGCCACTGCGGCACTGCGCCACCGCGTACCTGTCATCCGCAGGAGGCACAGGAAAAGGAGCAGGGTGTTGAGACAATGCAACAGAAGATTGCCCAGATGATGCCCGGCAGCGTTGGACCCGAACAACTGTGCGTCGGCCATATGCGTCAGCCAGGTCAAAGGGTGCCAGTTTCCGCCGTCAGTGGTGGAAAAGGCCCATTTGAATCCCTCCCAGGACAAGCCGTGCAGCACCTGCTGGTTGTCTTGCACATAAAGCACATCATCCAGGGGCACGAACCCGTTCTTCAGCATGGCCCCATGGGCTACTGCGACCAATATAATGAGTGCGATTGCAATAAGCGCAATCTTGCGTTTGTCGGAAATGCACATCTGTGTCATCAGAAAAACCAGCAACAAGGCGAAGTTATAATGCGAAAGAATGGCAAGGCACTATATACGGGACACACAGCAAACAGGTCAATAGAAGCGGCAAACGCCATCTTCCGGATATTCACTCAAAAGGGAATAGCAACGGCGCCCCTGAGGCCAGATTAATTGGCATAGGCGAGCTGTTTCAGGCAAGCATAATTTGAACAGAAAAATTGACTCAATGGGTTCGGAGTTCGTCGAAAAAAACCTGGCGCAGTCCGTAGTACAAACGCAAATTGAACCCTCCATGCTGGTAATCACGTATTTCCTGCACCAGGGGATGCGCCTCTACCAGCTGGTACAATTCCGCCAGGTCGTCATGGGCGAGAAAGGACAGCATTCTTTCAACCTGTGCCCCCTGATGCCGGTGAAACCACATCCTGACCACTTTGTCGGCCATATACTGTGGCCGAAGAGCCGCCTGTCCAGGATCTGCCGGACTCAACAGTCCCAGGAAAAACACAAGGAGACCGAACAGCATCAGCACTATTTTCTGCTTTTTGAGCATTGAAAGCATCCTTTTCTTTCATCCGCAATCAAGACCGGTAAAGGCATCCACCCGCCGCAATTGCTGATCACCGGCTCTTCCGGGAACATCTCCATTAACAATAGGTAAGTATTCGGGAAATATTTTCCCTTGCCGAAATCAAAGCAAATTTCAAGCCAGAAAGTGCGAAAGAAAAGCGCACGAAATCCTCCCAAGGCAATATGGTTACCGGAACTTCACCAATCCGTAACATTCTTATCGTAAAGACACATTTTGTCAGGCTATGCAAATGGTTCACTAATCAATAACCTTTCACCCATGGTGTTGCTTTGCATAATTATGCTGGTTCGTTACCAGTTGATGCAGTGTCAACGAATCGTTTGACCCCACTGTTCAACTACCTTCTTCCTGCATTGATTTTCTGGTGCATATGCCGTTTCAGCATGCTATGCGGTGCTACCACGGACTGGTCCCCGCTTATCTGGCCCGCGACCGGTTTTGCTTTTGCAGTTCTTATCAGACAAGGCGCAACAGCCCTGCCCTTGCTGATGGCTGCGGATTGCCTCGTACGAATGTCCATGCTTCCCCCTGTTCCAGCCGTCGCGCTATCCCTTTGCGATTGCCTGGGCGTTGTAGCTGCCTGCCAGGTATATCTGATGATGGCCTCCAACGAACCGCTGCCGGCTATTTCTGGCAATGCGCTCTGGTTCGTATTTGCAGCAGCTCCGGCAGGTGCGGCCTGCAGCGGGCTGGCGGCAACAATCTGTTTTGCAGCTCTGACACACGCTCCGGACAGCACCTGGCTGCCTTTTTGCCTCAACTGGATGGTCTTCTGCGGAGCCGGATTTATCATCGGAGCCCCTGCCTTTCGGGAATGGTCGTCGGTTCTCATTGACAGACAATGTTGCGTACGGCGATCCGACTTGCTGGAGTTTTTCCTCATTGCAGCCTGCGCCCTCGCCATGGGGTGTCTTTTTTTCCTGCGGACAAACAGCGGCCTCCTGAGTGGCTATCCTCTGGTATTTTTGTTTACCCCTTTGTTTCTCTGGGCAGCGCTGCGATTTGCCGCCTGTACGCTCTTCACCTTTCAATTTCTCGTCGGCATATGCGCTTTCTTCGGTGCTCTTCATGGAATGGGGCCTTTTGAAACAGCAGTGCAACAGCAATCCAATCTTCTGGTCCATACCTATCTTATCGTACTCAGCGGTACGGGCATCATCGTCTATGCGGTGCTTGCAGAACGCAAAAAAACCATCGCAGCCCTGGAAGTGTCTAAAGACGTGGCCATTGCCAGCCTGGCTTCTCTGTCTGAAACACGCGACCATGAGACTGGCGCGCACATCATGCGTACCAGGCACTACGTACGCACTCTTGCCAAGCAACTGCAGAGTTCGTCTCCCTATGGGCCGCAACTGACGGAAACATACATCGATATGTTATACAAATCCGCGCCACTGCATGATATCGGCAAAATCGGCGTTCCCGATGCCATCCTCTTGAAACCCGGTAAATTGACCAAAGAAGAATTTGAGGAAATCAAAAAACACGCCGTGTATGGTCGCAATGTTTTACGTGATACGCAGGAAAAACTGGGTTCGGATCCGTTGATCACCATGGCAGAAGAAATTGCCTACACCCACCACGAAAAATGGGATGGAAGCGGCTATCCGCAAGGATTGAAAGGATTGGATATTCCATTGTCCGGACGCTTGATGGCCCTGGCGGACGTCTATGATGCATTGATAAGCAAGCGCATTTACAAAAAATCAAGCTCGCATCTCCAGGCCAAGGAAATCATCATGAAAGGCGCCGGTTCTCACTTTGACCCTGAAATTGTCAACGCTTTTATCAGAAAAGAACACGAGTTCGTTCGTATAGCCTGGGAATACGCAGACGAAAACGCTTCGTGACGTCTGTGAATTTCGCCTCTGGTTTTTTATGAAATTGAAAAAATTCTTTTCCCCAAAATTGCACTATGCGAGCTCCGAGGAACCCGCGTCTCAGGATACGGGCTTCTTTCTCGACAAGGCGACAGCGCAAAAAATATCGCAAAACGCTTTGAATCAGCATTCCGGTTTTGTCGGTTGTATTCTCCTCAGCATGCGCCCTTTTCTGCAGCGGAGCAATCGCTCGGATTCCGGACTTCGCTTTGAGGTCATCAGACAATTCACCCAGGAATGCCTAGATAAAGCCTCGGGATTTCTGCCCTTTGCGAACATCATTTTCGGACAGCGCATCGGCATCCACTCTGTTCTGCTCCTCTATTCGCTGGACAAACAGCATACCCTTAATTTCATCAAGGGAGCCGGCCTGCTCAGGTTATGCGTCCGGGACAACCTGCATCTTTCGTTTCCGCAGGCCGCGCCACTGCTCGACATTGAAATGGGCTGTTCGACCCAGCAGGCCATTCGTTCGACTCCGGCCGAACACATGATCTTCAGGGCCGTTTCCGATGCCTTTCAAAACATGACCCTTCCAAAAGATTCTAATTCGCTGCCGCTTCATGACGAGCTGAAAAACGTCCTGGAAGAGCAGGCGCTTTCCGTGTCCATGGACCCTCTGGTCGAACTGAACACAGGAAATCTGCTCGGATGGGAACCCTCGTTTGCCCCGCATCAATCCAGCAGTTTCCAGAGCTTCGAATCTTTGCTGCGCTTCTCATCGGAGACAGGCATGGTTTTCAATCTCAATCGGCTCTGTCTTTCGCTGGGATTTGAAAATGCGCCTGAACTGCATGACGGCCAACGGATCTTTTCCAAACTGTTTCCGGATGCCTTGCTGCACAACTTTGCGCTTGAAGGCTGCATGCAGTTGCTCAACGCCTTTCAGATGGATGAGAAAAACCTTGTTTTCATGCTTGCGGACATTCCAGACTGGTCTCAGGGAGAAACACTCACAAGGGAATTACTTGAGATTAAAAAACGTAATATTTCAGTAGGATTGAGCAATGTAAACGTTGACACTCTCAATCTCCGTCTGCTGACTGGTTTGCGACCGGAATACTTGCAAGTAAACCTGGCAGCCCCGGCCTTCTCCGACAATACGGACAGCTTCCAGCTCATCAAAGAGCTGTTGTTGCTATCCGATGCGATCAACTCCAAGCTCATAATCGAGGGAATCGACTCTTCTTTGGAACTGAGCCAGCTGACTGCCATGGGAGCATACGCGGGAAAGGGAAAAATGCTGACAGAACTGGTTTGTCGGCCGTTGGAACTACCCCAGGCTCACCCTGTGGCGACGTGTTCGGATGCCATGATTTGCCGCTCTCCAGCCGGCGAGCTTGCTGTTCCAGCCTGCACGGTTACTCCGGAAACCACTGTGGGTCATGTTCAGGAAATTTTGCAGCACCAGCCTCCGCTAAGCCAGGTTGTGGTGGTAAACGGCATGCGGCCCGTAGGACTGATCATGAAATATACGCTGGACGATCAACTCAGCACCCAATTCGGTCTGGCGTTGTATATGAACCGACCTGTCGCAAAATTGATGGATACGTCTTTTTTTCAGGTCGAGGCGGATCAGCCTTTGGAGGAAGTCGCCCAAAAAGCCATGAAGCGCCCGGATGACAAACTCTACGATGACATCGTGGTAACCAAAAACGGCGCACTTTTTGGCCTTCTCTCCGTGCAGCGTATGCTGGATACCATGGCCCAGGTTCAGCTCGAACTGGCCAAAGGCGCCAATCCTCTGACCGGCCTGCCCGGCAATGTTTCCATTGAAACCTCCATTGAAAAAAGGGCCAAGGCAAAAGAACCCATCAGTCTGGCGTACGTGGATCTGGACAATTTCAAGGTGTACAATGATGTCTACGGATTCGAAAATGGCGACCGCATCATCCGGCTTACTGCCAAGACATTGTCGGAAGCCTTGAAAATGCATGGCATGCCCGGAGATCTTCTCGGACATGTGGGTGGCGATGATTTTGTCATCATTGCAGACCAGGACCGGGTCAGCCAGATCTGCAATTGCGCCATCGATCTTTTTTCCATGGAAATTCCGGAATACTACAATGAAGCGGACAGATACCGCGGATATATAGAGGGTACCGGACGCAATGGAGAAAAAGGAAACTTTGACCTGGTCTCCATGTCCATAGGAATTCTGGATTGTGACTTCAAAACGCATTTTTCCATGCAGGAATTGAGCGTCGCAGTGGCGCAGGTGAAAAAAAAGGCCAAGATTGTTTCCGGCAATTCCTGCGTACGGCATTGCGAGTCCCCCGAGTTGTGCTCATGAACACCTCTTTCACTCCTGCCGCCGCTTCTTCGTCCAGTCGAATCAAAGGAATTATTCTGCTTGGCGTCGTCGCTGTATTGTACGCGCTGTCCACCAAACTGGAGATTTTTTTCTTCACCAATGCAGGACCATTGGCTTCCGTCTGGCCTACAGCAGGGCTGGGATTCGCCGCGACCTGGGTCTGGGGCAGAAAAATCCTGCCCGTTATTTTTGTAGTCGGTGCGGTGTGTGGCACCGGACTCTTGCCTGCCTGGTTCTCCGTATTGGAGGCGGCAGGAAATACACTTGCCATCTGGAGCGCGTTTGAACTGATAACCAGGTGCAAAAACGAAGAAACGCTGTTCGGATCCCCCAGAAACGTCATCCTTTTCATTCTTGTTTGTGCCTTCGGGCAAGGCATCTGTTGTGCATTTTTCGACGTTCTGCGGCTGCATATCGGAGGGACCATGTCTGTGGAGAATCTCGCCTCCACCTGGTGGATCTGTTTTCTTTCGAATACTGCCGGCACCCTCGTGGCAACGCCATTTTTCGTGGTTTTGCTCCGCCAAGGGTTCAAGCCTGTGGCCAGGCAGCAACTTATTGAAGGATTCCTGGTCTACAGCGCACTGGGGGTCATCTGTACTCTGATTTTTGGAAAACTCCTGTCCCCTGCCCTGCCGGTACATCCAGAGCTTTTTTTGCTGATCCCCGTATTGCTATGCGCGATTTTTCGCCTGGAAAGCAGGTTGGCATTCGGAGCTCTGGCCATAGCCGGGTTGTTCGCGCCTTTGGCCACCTCCATGGGGCAGAATTTTTCAGACCCGACGATAGTCAAAGCCCTGTTGCTGGTTGAGGTCAATCTCATCGTTCTCAGCCTCACCATTTTGATTCTGGCTCCCTTGCTGAAGCAACGAGGCAAAGGGCTTGACGATCTCAATCATGCCCAGGACATGACCATTTTCGCCCTGGTAAGCGCCGCCAAAATTCGCAGCGGCGAAAGCGACCCCCATCTGTTGCGTACGCAGCGTTTTGTGGCAGTGCTGACGGAAGAATTGAAAAAACACCCGCGTTTCAAGGCGGAACTGCGAGGCCGCAAAAGCGAACTGATGATAAAATCAGCCCCGTTGCATGATATCGGAAAAGTAGGTGTCCCCGACGCTGTGCTGAAAAAAAATTGCCCGCTGAGCAAGGACGAATTCGACTTGATCAAAATGCACACGGTACACGGTCGCGACGCCCTGACAGGAGCTTCTTCCATGCTGGGTGGAAGCTCTTTTTTGCAAATGGCCGAAGATATCATCTATACGCATCATGAACGCTGGGACGGCAACGGCTACCCCCAAGGACTCAAAAAAGACGAAATCCCCGTGGCCGGCCGCCTGATGGCCCTGGCCGACGCCTATGACGCGCTGACCCAATATCGCATTTACAAGCAATGCTGTTCACACGAAAATGCAATCAGCGTGATCCTGAAAGAAAAAGGCAAAGCCTTTGATCCGGACGTGGTTGACGCCTTTATGCGACGACAGGATAGTTTTGCCCAAATCAAAAATGAACTCCCCGACCCCTGCATAATGAAAAGCACTGAGGCAAGCTCCTGGCAGGAATGCAGCTTCAATGATCATCTCAACACACTCGAAGCCAACAACACTAACCGCCCCGCCCAACTCACCGCCTAGCCGCCTCAGAAACAACGACTAATCCCCATTGATTCTGACATTTTTTTCTTGACGATCTTCGGGGTTATACTATAAAAGACTTTCTTCGCTAATGCCAACGTAGCTCAGCTGGTAGAGCAGCTGATTCGTAATCAGCAGGTCAGGAGTTCGAGTCTCCTCGTTGGCTCCAGAAAAATCAGCCACTTAGATGCAAGTCTAGGTGGCTTTTTTTGTGGTGGAAGTGCCCTTCCGCGAAAATTCGGGTCTACACCAAAATTCCACCACTTTTGAAATTTGCAGATTGTAAGTTGACACCCAACCTGAGAAAGTCAGCCAACTGAAGTAAGAATCAAATCTTATCTAAAAAATCTCTTTGCACGTTCCTTGCTACGCGTGCGCGTGTGTGCGCACGCGTAGCAAAATAAATGCTAATATCTATTTAATTGTCAAAGATCCGTACTACTCACTCACAGGCGGCAAAGACCAAAGCGCGGAACGCATGCGCTGCAGCCAGGGGGACAACTCCGTTGCCTGCGAGTCTACGGCGGTCCAGTCTGTTGGCCAGCCCATCAGCATCTCGTAAAAGCGCGGGTTGCAGACCAGGGTGCTTGCTGAGCACTGATAGCCAAGCCTCAAGGTCATCCGGTGGCGGGGCAAAGAGCGGGAGTCGATCCGTGGGCGTGGGCGAAGCCCCATGAGCCACAGAAAGGTCCAGCATTGCATCTGTTTGCTTGTTGGGACCTGAAAGCCCGGCCTCACCATCCGAAAGCCCTTTGAAGTTATCTCGAAATCCGGCCAGCACCCCGCCTACACTACCGTGGGCGTAGCCCAGAAAGAAAAGTCGTTCACGCAATTGGCTTGCGCCGACTTCTGCCGCTGATACGACGATTGCCTTAACTCCGTAGTCCATTGCTTCCAGGTCTTGGACGACTTGGTCAAAGCCGCAAGAGAGGTGGCCGGGGACGTTTTCGCAGAAGATGAGCGGCGCGGCGGTTTCTTCGAGGATTCGTCTGACGTGCGGCCAAAGGTGGCGCGGGTCACTTTCGCCCTTTCGTTTGCCCGCGTAGGAAAACGGTTGACAAGGATATCCGGCAGTGAGGAAATGAATCTTGCCGCGCCACGCTTTGCCGTCGAAGGTGGCAATATCGTCCCAGACAGGAGCCTGATGTAAGGCCGTTTCCGCCATCCGCGCCACGAGAGCGGCCGCGGCGTAACTGTCCCGCTCGACGTAACAAACAGTACGGGCTCCGGGGACGGCGATACGAATACCGAGTTCGAGGCCTGCCGCTCCGGCACAGAGGGCAATACCTCTACAAGTTTTTCCGGGATATAGAGCCACACGGGATATCCTCTTCTGCAGCTCTGGGGCTGTCCGCATCGGGGCTCTTGTCCCTCAGGATATGATTTAAATTGCCGCATCTCGGGCATTTGATGATTACCTTTTGTTCGTCCATTTCAGCCAGTTTTTTGTTACAACCACAGCGTATTTCGATCATTTGATTTTGACGGTTGCGCCTCGGCCTGCTACCTATTCCGTACCCACGCGCGTGGACAGGAAGCAGCGGCCTAGGCCGTGGGCCGGTGTGACTGCACCGGACCAGTGGGGGCGCGGCGAACGCCCCCGCCTGTTTCCGCTTGATTCTCGCGATATTCCTAGCTCTCCTCAAGAACTCAGCCCGGCCAGTACCGCTGCGATTCCGGCCACGTCCGTAGCTGCGGCAATCTGCAATTTGGCGGTCCTGCGGGCCTGTTTGATCTGGGCCAGACTTGCTGCCCAGGATTCAGCCTCGGTTATAATTTCGTGCGCCACGGTTTCAGCGTCCGGGGTTTCGCCGGTCGCTGCTGCCTGGGCCGCGATTTCTGCGGCGAGGTAGGGATAGTCGGCGGCGTCCGTGGTTTCATCTGCAGCGAGTGCAGCAATAAATGCACGGGCGTCTGCCTCAGTATTGATATACTCTGTCTCTTGCCCGTAGCCTGTGGTGCCGACCGCCTCCCGCGCGTTTGCGGCCTGTGCATCCACGATTGACGCGGCCAGATCATGCCAGCCCGCCAGCGTTGTCGGTCCGGATCCGCTTACAGCTACGGCAGAGGCGCGGGCCGCGGCCAGAATTTGTTGCTGATCATCGCAGCGGACGATCCATATTCCGTCCAGTTGTGCCAGATCGTCAGACCACATACAGGATAGCGCTTGCCTATCATCTCCCGGAACAATGTGTTTCACCCCGCTCGCATCGATGTAAAACATATCATATATGGCGGCATCCACGACTGTACCGTCAGCAACGCGCAACCTTGACAGAGGATACCCCCGCATGCTCTCTGGCAAAATTGTTCCGGCACAATGCCCGTTGGCCAGCCCCGTTACCAAATCATCATCATATACGACTCTGATCATTATCACCTCCGTTACGCGGATGCCGCGACATATATCATGGTTACATTACTGGCGCTGGATGCGTAGTCTGATACCACCTCACCGGCGATGCCGTATCTATCATAGTCGCATGCATGATAGAGCTGCAGATCCCAGTCGTCCTGGTTTGTACCCCCCAGTGCGTTCAGCGCACTGATATTTACTGCGGGGAGGCCGTCAGGCACACGCCCCCATTGCAATTGCAGAGCGTATGATATAACCGCCGAAGGTTGTTCGGAATTCGTCACCGTGCCAGTGACATTTGCGCTAACCGCGAGCCGATGCGCATTGCAGAGCGTAGTCACCGTGGGCACGCTGGCCGCGTCGCCGGTTGCAATTTTTGCCAACAGCACGTCCAATTTTGTGCTGTCAAATCCGCCGCTGTCCTCACCATTGGGCGTCCCGAGCAAATCGTCCGGGATTGCATCGGCATCCGTGCCGAGCTGCAGATAGACCTGCAATTCGCCGTCATCTATCTGGGCGCGCAAGTAATAAGTGCTGTTCGCCGTCAGATCCGCGCTTGCAAACGCCGGGATTTCCAACGTGCGCAACCGTCCCATGCCGTCGGCCGTGGACTCGGCCAGGACAATGGATTCGCCGCCGTCCACGGTGACCACGCCCCCGGCTGTTGCGGCGGCAGCGCTTACGGTGATGCGGTTATCATCGGTGCAGATGTGCGGATAATCAAGCGCGTCGTAAGGTTTGGAGTCAAGCCGATCCAACAGGGCCATGAAATCAGCGTCTGAAACAGCCATGCCGATGGCCGCCGGGCTGACGCTGGTGACCGTGCCGTCGGCGTCGGTCACGCATGAGCCCAGCCAAACCCGTTGCACAGCGGTCCACGCGCCATCCTCGTACACCATCATTCTGCCTGTGTGGCTGTCATACCAGTGCTGCCCGGCCTCTGGATTTGACGGCGCTACTTTGGCCGTGATCGGTGTCAGGACGGTATGACCGTAGCTGAGATCTCCGGTTGATGCGTTGCGCTCGATATACAAAAAGCAGGTGGAACTGACAGTCAGGCCGGAAAAGATGTTGTCGCTGGTGACAACCTCGATATGATCAACCGGCCCGGTTTCCTCAATGCCTGCCGCGAAGTTAATCAGCAGCATCACGGGCGACGCGTCGATTTCAGCGGCACCGGCGTTGAGAATCAGATGGGCGGGCGCGCCCACGCTGTCGATCTTACCGTAAAGAATGGAATTGCGCGGCGGTACGTGGGTGGATTTGTACCACTGCGTGAGCTTGGCCCGGTTGGGGATGGTGATTGTGGTCAGGTTGCCGTCATCATCGTAATATTCCAGCTCAATATCCTGCGGGTCCTCAGAAAAATAGATGTCGTAATAAAGCCGGTTGCACTCGCTGTGATTGTGTAAGAGCTTGTCCAACGCCTGCTGAATTGTTTCCATATTCAAACTCATCATTACCTCCTGAACATAAACTGTTTCTGCAGCCCGAGTTCATGGGCATTGCGCAACACCTGAAGATTAGCCGTGGCCTTGGCCCCCAGGGTGACAAGATCCTGCGTGGTCTCACTGAAGTTCAAGTATTTGAAATCTGTCAGGGCCACGGCGTCCGCGTATTTGAGCTGAATCTTGAATCGTTGATGGAACAACGGCGGGAAAGGGTACGGCGGTTTTGCCAGCATGAACAATGTGCCGTCAGCCAGGAACAATCCGGCGGTATAGGCATAGGCTTCGGCATCTTCCGCAGGGATATCGAGCAGGTATTCGACGGTGTCATCATCAACGGTAAAATACCCGCTTATCTCATCAGTGCGCCAGACATCGTCAAGGGCGTCCAGGGTCGGCCCCTCAGCAGCAAGGTCATAGTCCTTGCTGCTGAGCTGATAGGTCAGGGGCTGGATGCTCGCTCCGGTAGCGCTTGCATTCTGGTAGGCAGTCAGCCCGGCCAGCGTCAAAATGGATTCACCCACGGGATTTTCAGCCATTAGTCACCTCCAGACATGATTGCGGTTGCGTCAAGGCCTGCCCAGCAGCCCAGGCCGATTTGCGCCGGGCCCTTGGCCGTGTAGACCAGCAGATTATTCATGGTTGCCGTACATTCGATTGCAGCCGCGCAGCCAACCGACACGGGCGGAGCCGTGGCGGTTTGGGTCAAGGTCAGCCCCACGCCCCGCAGCTTGCTGCGCGCGGGTTTGTATTCGTTGAGCAGCCAGACAAGTTCCTCGTACGAGGGATCAAACTTTTCCAGGTCCGAAGGTGGCAGCAGCTCGCACCAGAATTCAGCCCAGGCGTCCGGGTCGTTGTCCCGCCAGTTGGTCAGCTCCGCGCCTGGGTAGCCCATAAGCTCGAGGATTTGCGGCATTCCGTTGTGTTTGCCCGCCAGCCAGTGGAAGGCCACGGCGTAGGTCACGCGGGCGCGATAGGCCTGCCAGCTCTCTTGCGGGCCGCGTTGGATGGCGCGGCTTCTGGCGTGGTTGTTGACGTAGGCGTCCTCGCAGGTTTCGGGATTTATCTGGCGCCGCAGCCAGTAGACAAGCTCGCGCACTTCATCGAGCATGTTTGCTCCGCCTTGGGCTACTTGGGCCAGCGGGCCGACATCTTGAATAAGCGGGAAGCGCAATTCATCCCGGAAGTATTTCCACATTGAGATAAAGGTGCTCATGCCTGCTCCGCCTTTGCGGTTTCCACAGTAAGGGAATCAAGCAGCGCCAAGCCGTCCGCCGCGACCTCAATGTCAGCGGTGGGGCTGTACCAGTTGACCTTTTTAACGCCGGAGACAGACAGGCATTCGTGGATCAATCTATCAAGGGTCAGATCTTGGCCGATTTCCAGGGGCTCAATATCATCCACAGTTGACGGGTCGGTAAACAAGGCGCGGATTCTGGTTTTTACTTCGGCTTTGATTTCGTCATGGTCACCTTCGGTGATTTCCAGCTCCGCGTTGATTGTCACGGCCACGCTTTCCGGCGCGCGGACTTCCCAGTCGTCATTGACCGGGTATTCGGGCTCTATCTCGGCCCGGACTGCTTCCAAAAGATTGTCAGTGGGCAGTCCCGCCGCGCCCTTGACGATGATGTCCACGGTTCCTTGCCCGCGCGGATGCTGGTCCAGGATGGCCACGGCAATCACGCCGGTGGCCCGGCGCGCCCAGGATTCGTAGGCGTATTTGGTGCAGCCGCCTTTTTCCAGCCAGCGGAGGAAATAGCGTTCCAGCAGGGCGTCGTCGGTTTCCTTGTCCGCGCCTTCACTGGTGAGCCAGTCGGCGGCATTGTAGACGCCGTCAATGCCCTGCACGGGCGTGGTCAGTTCGTTAATCTGCCCGGCAGTGGCATTGCTGTCGCGGCCGTAGGATTCTGCGATGACGGGCACGGCCACTTCGGTTTGCCCGGATTGCAAGATGGCCTGTTCCGTGGTCACGTAGCGGTAGACATTGCCCGCGCCGTCGATCTGGGTTTTACAGATCCGGCCCGCCGGAATGACCACATTGCTGCTCGATGCCTCGGTGCGGTAGAAAATAACCACGCCTTCGGCTTTGGTGGCCGCCTGCCGGGTCAAGCCGACCTGCTTTGCATGCAGGTCCAGCCATGCGCCCGTGGCGCGTTCGGGAAAGGCTTGGCGTAAAATCAGGTCGAGAAACAAATAGAGCGCGAACAAGCCCCAGGCCCAGAGCTCGATGAGGCCGCGTACAGGGCCGCGGTTGAGGTTGAGATTCTCGGGCAACCAGCCGTCCTGTTGGACCTTGGAAATGCGGTCAAAGAGCAGCTCGCGGCAGTCCTGCAAAGTGCGGGATTCGGGCAAGTATGATGTGGATTCGTTGTCGCTCATAATCGCCTCTATCGCGGGTTGATGTCTTGCAAGGCGACATCAACAAAGTCTTCCCCGGTTTGTACAACGATGTTGTAGCCGTGGTTGTCCAGGATAAGCTCAAATTTGGCCAGGATGCTGACCGATGTTTCGTCCCAAGCCAGCACGGACGTTGCAACGGTTTCGGGTTTGACGCGAGGTTCCAGCATGATGCGCTTTTTCACTTCCGCAGCCAGGGCCTGCCGGGTTTGGGTCGTGGATTCCTCCTTGACCCATTCGTGTATCAAGCTGCCGAATTCCACGTCGTAAAACAGTTCGCCCAGGGGCTGGCGTAGACGCAGCTCGATATCTTGCAACACCGTGGAGATGCCGGAACAGGTAACCGCCTCGCCGTTTGCGGCAACACGTGCCTGACAGCTGGAGAGCCAGATATCCTGGCCGTAAATTTCCGCCGTGGTGCTCATAGGGAAACGTCGCGGGGCTGCCCGCCCCACACCCCGGCCAGGGCGACGGCCCTGGACGCGTATAAAGTGTGATATGACATAATGTTAGTTCCCCTTGGGGACCAGAGCCCCGTAATAGACTGTGCCGACATAGATATCATTGACCGTGAGGTCGCCGGTCATTTCGTGGTTGCCGTCCTGGCGGATGTCGCCTTTGTGGTCCCAGTCATAGCAGGAGTCGGCCAGGGAACAGCCGCCGCCGCTTCCGCCCACGGTCATGTTGCCTTCGATTCCGATGAGCGGGGCCTGCAGTGTAATGCGGTCGTCGCTTTTGACAGTGGCCGCACCCGTGACATGGATGGTCCAGACGCCGCCCACCTCGTCGGTCTTGTCGCCGCCGATGGTCTGTTCCTTGTTCATGCCGATGTCGTTCTGCCTGTTCTGCGGTGTGACGTGGATGATGTTCTTTTCCGCGTCAATCTTGATATGGACGCCTGGTTCCTTCTGAATAATCAACGCGCCGATCTCGCACTCCGGGGCAACGTTTCTTTCCCAGCGAAAATTGCTGACACGCGGATAGGCCGGGTCCCCGTCGTAGTATGAGAGGTCGCAGAGCGTGCCCACTGCGGGCGGACAGACCAACCCGCGTTTTTCCCCGCCCCAGAGGATGGGGATCTCAACTTGGGTGACAACGGGTTCCGCGGCATCCACGCTGTCGTCATTCAAAAGCGGCTGTACGTCGCACCAGTACTGCCCGTCGCTGTCGTAGGTCTTGACCACCTTGGCCTTGCGGACAATGCGATACTGATCGCGCAGGTTGGGCCGGGCCATCTCAATAGCCCGTCGCAACAAATTCAGAATATTGCTATCGTCTTTAGTATTCATTTATCCCCCCATACACGCGTCCAGGGCCGCCGCCCTGGCCGGGGTGCGGGGCGGGCAGCCCCGCGACGTTACCGTTTTCCGTTATCCGTCTAATAGCCATGCTGGTCGTACTCTTCGCCGTAAAATATGATGGTCCGCGTTGCCTGCTGTTCGTGCAGGTGCTCGACCTTTTGCGCGCGGAACTGGCCGGAGACGCCGCGGCGCTTGTCGTTGAGTTCGAATAATTGTGAGGCCTGGAAGCCCGGAATCAGCCATGTGACGATGCGAGACAACCCGGCTTTGTCCGCCGCGGGCATGTGCTTGATGAGCCCCGCGCCCGTGCTGATGACCGGCACGGAGGTCTGCGCCGGGTCGTCCTGGTCGCCCCAATGAACCAGGCCGTCGGAACCGGCGAATAGCGTCCACTTGGACATGTCCTGGCCCGTGGCCCGCTGAATGGTTCGCTCCAGGGCCTGGGCGATCTCCCAGACGGGTTTGCTGCTGGCCTGAAAGTGAGGCAGCGTGATGCCCGGCGCGTCGATTGTTCCGGCGCTTAAGCCGCATTTGGACAGGCACTGCTGCATGATGGCTTCGGGCGTTTCGTTGCGCCAATGCTGGACGATTTGGACGTCGGCAAGGGCGGACTCCAGCCCGACCGCGCCGATTTCGAGCTGATCTTTTGAGCCATGCCGCACCCAGCGGACTGTGCCTTGCCATGTGGTTGCGTCCTGGTCGCGGTAGCCGTAGTTGACGGATACGGCGTCGCCCGTGCTGATGGCCGCGTAGAGCGTGCCCTCGGGATCTGGCAAGGTGATGCCGGCGCGCACCAGGGGCGCGTGGCGTTCGGAGCGGATCCAGAACCGCGGCACGCGCAGGGCCGTGACCGAACCGACTTGCACGGCGAAACGGGTGCCGGTGACAGCGGCCATCAGGGGGCCTCCAGATCAACGGCGATGGACCCGGCGTCCGGCTCTTTGACCGTGTTGATAGTAGGAGCCAAGGTCTGGCTGGAATACTGGCCGGATTCACCGGATGATGTGGTGTTTTTGACCACGCGGGCTTCTGAAATTTGCGTTGCGGGCCGATGCTCCTTGAAAGTGAGCGTGGCGCGAATGATGTCGTTGCGGTCATTCTCAACACTGCGCAGGCCTTCGAAGACAACCTCGTTGATGTTCCGGGCCAAGAGATGGCTGTTGACCACGGAATAGACCTGCGGGTTGCCGCCGCTGTCCAGGCCGGTGAACAAGGCGTTGAGTTCGGTCAGCTTCTCATAACAGGTTGTGCCGTCTTCGCTGAGCAGGTCCACTTCAATGCGCACGTCCGCGTCGTCAAAGCCCGTGGGGGTCTTGACCTTGCCGGACAGTCCGTCCTGTTCGGCCTCGTCGTAGGTGACTTGCCCGCGCACGCTGCACTTGACGAAAATGCCGGGCACCAGAGTGCCTCCGAGGGTGACGAATCCGTCCTCGAATGTGAGAAACCATCTAGACATCGTATTGCTCCACAAGGCGCTGCAAGGACTGGACAAAGCTGTCCCCGTCCTTGACGTTGGGCGCATTGACAACCAGGTGGTGAATGGTGATTGGGCTTCCGGATCCGGCGCCGGTCTCGTCATCCAATCCGGCACGCTTGTCCGTCTCGCGCAGTCCGTCGCTTGATCCATTGAGCGGCAAGGCCGGATCTTGCAGACTCGGTGCGGGCGGATCCAGGCTCAGGGAATCGCTCATGCCCGATAAAGAAGGCATGGCGGGCAGCATGGCTGCGGCGTCCAGGCCAAAGGCCTTGGACAGGTCCGTATAGGCTGCCGGGGTCATGCCCATTTCGCCCATGATAGGCTGCGCGGCCAGCTTGGCCGCGTCGCCGAAAGCAGCACCCACCGTGGCTGCAAGCTGGGGCGCGCCCTGGCTGGCACCTAAAGCGTAAGTGGCCATGAGCGCGCGACCTGCTGCGGACGTGCGGCTAAACGGCCCTTCGTCGGCGTCGGAGTGGTTGAACAGCTTGGCCACCGAGGAAAACGCGCCGGAAACCACGGAATAGAGCCCGCCGATGGCGGACTTGACCCCGGAAATCAAGGTATTGATCAGGGCCGCGCCCGCGTCGGCCAGGGATATCCCGGCAAAAAAATTGCGGATGGAATCAACAAGGCCGGTGAGAACACCGGTCAAATCAAAGCTGGTGAAGGCCGTGACAAGGGTTGTCAGCAGGGCCGCGAATTCCGGGAACAGGGCCGAAAGCGTCGCCCAGACGCCGGAAAATACGTTGCCGATCATGGAGCCGAACGACGAGACCTGAGTTTCCGCGCCGGTAAAGAGCGAAACCAGCCAGGAAACAGCCCCGGCAATCAACTCGACGGGCACCAGGGCCATACGCACGGCCAGGGCCAGGGCTCGGAAGGCGAAGGCGACAACGCTGCCCACGATCTCGCCGAAGATCCGCCAGCCCGAGGCCTCTCCGCCGACACCGCCGAACAGGGCCAGCACGCTGCCCAGGGCCGCACCGATGGCGGCCAGCGACCCGGACAGGGAATCCCAGACCGGCGCGAATGCCGCGCCCAGGCCGGAAAGTCCGGCGCTGATGGAGTCCCAGAGCCCGGCGAAAAATTCCATGATCCGGTAACCGACCTTGGCAATGGTGGTCACCACGCCCAGCAGCCCGTTGGCCTGCAGATCGCGCCCCAGTTCGGCGGAGATGAAGCCCATGCCCTCGCTGGTGACTGATTTCAACAGCGCGAACACGCCTTGGACGATCAAGGAAACCTTGGCAAAAGCCCCCTGAATCACGTCCCGCATGCCCAGAAAATTCTTGTCCCAGGCCAGCTTCAGGGCGACCACGGCGGCGGTGATCAGGGTCATGGGCCAGAGCACGGCCCCAAGGGTGGCTACCACCGGCCCCAGGGCCACGGAAAGCAGCGGCCATGCCGCGCCCAGGGCCACAACCCCGGCGGTGAGCACGGCCATGATGGCCACGGTGGACATGATGCCCGCGCCGATGCCGGTGGCGTCCAGCCACTTGGCCGCGTCCTGAAGTTCCACAATCAGCCAGCCCACGGCATCGGTGATGGTGCCTACCGCAGGGGCGAACATGCCCCCGAAAATTTCAATGAGATTGTGTGCCCGCTGTCCGAGCAGCTGCAGGGACGCGCCCAGGTCGCGGTTCATTGTGCCAGCCATCTCGGATGTAAAGCCGCGGCCCTTGTCCATGGCGTCGCCCAAAAAGCCCACGGAATCGCTGAGCTGATCGGTCTTGTTGTAGAGCAGATCAATGACGGCCACGGCCTCGTCACGACCCAGGGCTTTGGAAATTTGCTGTTTCTCAACGGCGTCCAGGGTGGCACCGTATTTTGCGCGGAACTGTTCGAGGATTTCCGGCATGGAGCGCAATTTGTTCTGGGCATCGAGCACGGACAGTCCGAGATCCTTGCCGCCCTTGGCGATGGATTGGAGAAAGGCCTTGTACTTTGTGCCGGCTTCGCTGCCGCTCATGGTTGCCTGGAGCTGTCCGAGAATGGCGAACTGTTCGCGCATGGCCACGCCAGCGTTGGTGGCCTCGGCGCCGAGGTTGGAGATTGCCGCCTGCATCTGCGAGCCCGTGGTCTTGAACTGCTGCACGCTGGCGGACAGACCGGCGGAGAACAGCTCGCCGAACTGAATGTCGGACAGCTCGGCGAACTGCTGTTTGTAAATTGCGTGGCCCGTGGCGAACAGGGAAGTCATCTCGCCCACGGTGGCCTTGGTGGCCTTGGCTGTAAGCGCGGACAATTCGGTCATTCCGGCCACGCCCGCGTCGCTCAAACTGGAGATGCCCGACTTGATGTCATAGGCCGCGGCGATGAACTCTGTCTTTGTTGTCCCGGCCCATTGATTGGAAAAGTCCGCTGCGGCATTTGTCATGGCGCGCATGTCCGTGACGCCCACGGACGCCAGCTCTCCCAAAGCCTTTTGCGTGGGCACCGTTGCCATGGCCGCGCCAGCAAAAGCGCCCGTGACCAGCCCCAGGACGATAGCCAGGGGAGCAAGCACGGCTGTCAGCTTGACCATGCGCGTTGCTAGGCCAGCGGCACCGGTCTTGGCCGCAGACATGGCGGATTGGATCGCGCGCAAAGGAGCGGAAATCAAATCCTGCAAGCGGAAAATGGCCATACATTCGAGGTCGGACATAATTTTTCCTAACTAACCGCAACGTCGCGGGGCACCGCGCCCCGCACCCCCGCCAGGGGAACGCCCCTGGACTCGTAAGGGGGGTTATTTGGTTCCGTTGAAGGCCTTCGCTACTGCCGAGGCAAAACTTTTGAAAAAACGTTCCTCGAAGTTCAGCGCGTCCGCGCTTTGCTCCAGCCAGCGGTCAAGATCTGCGGCAGGCTCTTGCCGTGTCCAAAAACGGATCAGGGCGTCGTGTCCGGCCATGGTCCTTTGCCGCTTCTGCCGCAGATCCTGAATTACTTTCCCAGGCTGTCCAGGCCCATGCGCTTGCCGATTTCCGTGGCCAGGGACGCGGCCAGGGCATAATGCGTATCCAGGGCCTCGGTCAGGGTGGGCTTGTCCTCCGGATGTACGCAGGCCAGCAACAGGTTACGCTGTCCCTGCTGCAGCTTGCCCTTGCCCATGTCCGCCATGTAGCGGTCCCAGGCCGCCTTGATGGGCTTGCCGAATCGCAGGCTGATTTCCTGCTCGTTGTCGAAGAAGTCCTGAAAGCTGGACGTCAAGGTCAGGTATTGTTTTTCGTTTTGAACCGGTTCAGTGGTCATTTCTTATCCCCTTTTACAATCTATTGGCATCCAGGGGCCTCCCCTGGTCGTAGTGCGGGCGCGAAAGCCCGCGACGTTGCCGTTTATCCGTGATTACGCGCCGGGGGAGCCGTCGCGGCCTGCGTTGTAGGCGTCGGTACCGTTCCAGGCGATCATCTGCGGCTGGACCTCGAGCTTTTTCGCGCCCGCGTTATCGTCGTCCTGCTTTGCGCTGGTATCGACCTTGGTGATGACGCAGTCCTTGATGGTGTCGGTCACCGTGGCCTGATCGTTGTTACCGTAGGAGACCACGATATTGAACGGCGTTTTGGCGTAGTAGCCGCCCAGCTCGGAGCGCAACCGCTCGGCTTCGTCGAGGTCAAGGGTCAAGTCGCAGCTCGGCTTGTAGTTCTTGTGCCCGCGACCGCGCGGGGTGCCGCCCTTGCCGTAACGCAGCTCCACGGACCGTTCGTCGGAATAGTTGATCTCGGTAATACCCACCGCCACGCCGTTGGGCAGACGGATCTCCACGGATTCCCAGTCGTAAAGCTGACCGTTGATTGTTGTTTCTGCCATAGTCGAATCTCCTTATGCCGCGTCAGCCAGCCGCGGGTCGAAATCGCTGCCCGCATAGACGTAGTTGGCGTAGAGCTTGATTTTGCGGATAATCGGGATGCCGATCAACGTGATCATGCATGCCACGCCGTTGTTCACAAAGTCCTGATCCATGGGGATCTCCACGACGTGCCCGGCCAATTCCTTGGGGATGGCTTTGACCATGGTATCCAGGGCGTGTTCCAGGTTGCCTTGCAAGTAGATGAGGCCGGTGGCGCCGTCGTCGATCACGGGGTCCCCCAATTCATCGTACATGGATTTGAGGGCCTGTATACGAAGCAGCCGCACGGCTTTGAAGACCACGCGCAAAACCGTAAGATACAAATAATCCGAGGTGTCTTCTGCAAGCGTGCGTTCGTCCCCGAAATAGACCGAAGACAGCCCGTAATAGCGCTTGGCCGTGACATATCCGGCGTCTTCAAGCTCTTGCTGGTGACCGCTGTTGTAATCATCCGGCAGGGACGCCTGGGATATGCCGCCGTCACGCACGCGTCCGGGCGCGCGCATCACCGGGACACTGGCCAGACGCCCGGCGAACAGTCCGCCCATGTTGCGACGTACGCGTTGGCCCGTGTAGTCGGAGACTTCGGCGTAGCTGGCGACCACGGAGATAAAGCGGTGTGCGTAATCGGCCCGGTCCGATACCAGAGCTGCCACCCAATCGTCGATATCTTCGTTGTCGTAGGGCAAACGCGTTTCATGAATAAAAAATGTCGGGCGGTGTTTATTCCACATGACGTCGGCGTAAGCTCCGGAGCTGGCCCAGTCTGTGGCGTCGCTGGGACCGACCACGTAGATGAACTCCACCTCGTATATTTCTAGAACCGCTTCGATGGTGGTCAAGACAGTGCTGATGGTGGGCACGGGCGGATTGAGGTTGAAACTGTAGCTGTCGCCCGTGACGTACTCACCCTCGGGCAAGGTGATGGTCACGCCGGTATCGTCCAGTTCGATTTTGCCATCCATGGGCAGGGTCTTTTCCAGCTCCCAGGCGTCTTCACCGTCGTAACTGAGCTGGTAGGTGGCCTCGTTGAGCGCGCCGCCTTCGGTGATCAGCAGGACGATTTCAGCGGTCCGCAAGGGATCGCCGCTGGCGGAGATTTCCGGACCGGTGCCGATATGCGTGATCGGCTCGATGGCCGCGCGGACCATCCAGCTGTAGACGTCTCCGGCAGCCATGGGGTCTTCCTGATCGAGCACCAGGGTGGTGCCTGTTTCTCCGGCAGTAATCTGGCCATTGGCCGGGGTTACTGTTTCGTCTCCCCAGGTATCGCCGCCGTCCAGAGAAAGCCGGTACGTCGCTGTTTCCAGCGCGCCGCCGGTAAGAATTTCAACGCGTACGTCCGCGTTGGCCGCGTAGTAGCCCGAGACTTCGGCCTCGGGACCGTCACCGGTCTGTTCCACGGGCGTGATGTACCCGCCGGACAATCCCTCTATGGGCACGGCGTAATAACGCGGATTCTGCCCGCCCTGGGCGATCATGTCCCGGAGGCGGTCCACCAACGGGCCAGAGCCCAGAGTCTCGGCCAGATCGGTATATTGCGTAACAATATGCGCTTTGCCGACCGTTCCGCCGCTGCAACACCCCACGATCAGCACTTTGCCGGTGATCTCATCCAGGACGAGCCCCGAGGTGCCGTCCACAATATATTCAAATACGTCGCCCATGGCTTACCCCTTCTTCTTGACGCGTCCGCCGCCCATCTGGCGGCTTCGGTATTGTTCCTGGGCCGCGTCAAAGTCTTCCTGCGACACGACTTTGCCCGGCTTCCAGCGCTTGAAACACATGATTCCGGCGACTTCCCAGGCTTTGAGCCCGTACTCCACGCCCCAGGCTTCCGGTTTTTTCAGTTCGCTGTCGGCAGTGGTTCCCATTGTGGTTTCAACCGTACTTTCCTGGCCGGAAGCCGTGGCGGTTGCCGTTGTCTCTTCTACGGTTGCCGTTTCCGCCGTTGTCTCCGTCGTTGCTTCCACCGTTGTCTCCGCTCCTGTTTCGTCAAGGAGCGAGTCTGTATCGGAGTTTTTCTTCGTCGCCATCGTCTCCTCCAGCTATGGTCATGGCCGCCGTGCAATCGGTGATCACCGGGCAGTCCTCAAGGCGGACTATCATGCCCGAGGCCACCAGATGCAGGGCGAGTTCCTTGTCCTGCCGCGTGGGTACGCCGTGGGTGTCAAGGCCTTTCACAGCGGCCTTGTTCGCGGTCAACCCCACACGGCAGTTGTCTTGATCCACAGTCCAGCTGGGCAGCTGCGCCAGCAGCCCGTTGGCCAGCGCTTCGGCTTGTTCGCGGTCCCGGCTCATCACCAGCACGCGCGCGGGCATCTCCCGGACAAAGCGCTGTTTCGTGCGTCGATAGTAGCCTTTGTCTTTCGTCAGCCGCCAACCCAGCAGGCGGCGGGTGCGGACTAAATTTTCGTCCAGCCAATGGACTTCGATACGGGTGTCCGGAGCCGCGCCCGGACGCTCGGGCGCGCCCTCGTAGACGGCAGCGGCATCCAGGCCCGCAGCCTCGGCAGCTGCGACGATTGCGGTAAAAACGGATTTTCTCATTTTGGCTGTCCCTGGGGTGCCTCCGGCGGCTTAAGGATCTTTTGAAAAAGATCCTTAAGAATTCTCAAAACTTTGGCGGGGTAACAGGACATACTTATTTGCCTCGCAGGTGCTCTTGGGCAAGGGCGTGGATTTCCTTTTGATCTTCCTGGGAGATGCCCAGGTACGACCTTTTCGGAATGGTCACCTTGCGTCCGCGTCCGGCCTTGCCGCCTTTTTGGTGGATCCGGGCATAGACCTTGTCGCTGCCCACAACGACCATCTGCGGTGAGGCCTCGTAAACGATGCTGTTTTGCAGCTCACCCGTATCGACCAGAGTCTTGCCGCCTTCTTTTTCGGCTCTTTGGGACACGGGCCATGCATTGCCGTCCGGGTCCACGCCCTTGCGGAAGCGTTCCAGGGTCGAGGAAACCAGGGTTTCGCCCACGTCCTCGGCAAAGCCCTGCAAATCGTTCATGCGCCCGGCCAGTCCTTCCACAGCCTTGGTAAGTGCGCCCATATCGAATTCGAAGCTTGATCCGGCCATCAGTAGCGCTCCCAGGTTTTGTCGTCGAAGCGGCGCTTGCGCGATGTGACCACACTGACGCCGCCGTGGTCCACGCGCTTTTCGCCGAGCAGGTCAAGCCCCAGGCTGATCTTGCCCTCGCGAAGTTTTTCGTACGTTTTCTTGCACTCGGCATAGGCTTCGCACAGGCTGAAAAATTCATCCTTGGCCCCGTCCGCATCCATCAGCGGGGTGACAGCCGCAACGGTGCGATAGGCGGCAATAACACCACAGACCCGCTTGAGAGTTTGCGGCACCTGGGAAAGGGGCAGAGCCACACGTCCGCGCAGGGCGTCGTCTATCTCACCGGAAACGGCTGCAATGGTCTGATCACAAATCCCCGGTTTTTCCGTCTCGGCCTTGTCCAGGTAGTCCTGGTGCACATGCTCGCTCAATTCACTTGCCGTCACGTAGCCCATAGGTCCCTCTCGCGCGTTTAAGACTAGTTTAAGACTAGTCTTGAGTTCTCAGGCGGGTGCAAGGTTGGTTTGAGCCTTGCACGCCGCCTGAATGGACTTCCTCGGCTAGAGCACCGTTGCCCAGACAATGGCGTCCGAAACGGGCGCGGGCAGCACTTTGGATTCTCCGATGAGTTCGAATCCGCCTCCGCGCTGGTCCTCGACCACGTGGACGAAGATGGGCAAGGGCTGCAACCCGGCCTTGATGTTGTCCAGGGCCGCGTAAAAACGCGTAAAGGCCTTTTCCGGCAGCGCCACAACGGCGTTTGCCGGAACCTTAGGCGTGTCCGCACTGGTGCGCGGATCCGGGTAAGTCTCGCTGAATTCTTCCAAGAGAAAGCCGCCGAAATCAATGGCTCCCTCTTTTTGCTTCAGCTCGAAGCCGACCTTGAGGGCTTGCGCCGCAGTCATGCTTTCGACCACGTTGAACGCGGCCTGGAAGGCGTCTTCGCCCGCAAGATAGCGGATTTTCGCGCCGAGGCCGCGTTTACGGGCCTGGGTGCGCATGGCCTTGAGCAAGGCCCGGATGTCCGCTGCCGTGGGCTTGGGCTCTGCGGAGTCCCACTTGATGGCGGCGGCAACCGTTTTCGTGGCGCCCCAGGCGTACGTCCAGGTGTCGTACTGGCCACCGTCCAGGCGGACCGGCCATGTGATGGCGCCGGTGAGGGCTTTGGCGGCCACGGCTTCTGCGGAGTGGCGCAGCACCTGACGCAAATATTCGATTCTGGAATTGCGCCATGCCTGGGCCGATGCAGCGTTGCCCAGGATCATGCGCAGGTCGTTCAATTCGCGGCCCGTGATGGGGTACGACCCTTTCAACGGCAGGGGCTCGACCAGATCCATCTGCATTGATTCGGTTTTCAGACTGATGGGCGAACCGCCGCGCATGACCATGGGAATGGTCTTGGCTGCTTCGTACAGATCGGCCACGCCCACGGCAGGCAGCAGGCTTTGAATGGTCTTCGGGAAAAAGGTGTCGATGACCGTGGTGTCGATGGGTTCCGCGTTTTTAAGGTGGGTGCGGATGGCCTCGGGCGTAAACAGCCCCAAGAGTTGCGTGTATAAGCTCATAAGATAGTCTCCTAATTACACCGCGAAAATGCCCGCGGCTTCGAGGTGCAGCAGAATTTCCTCCGTAGGCACGGCCTGGGACGAGGCGCCTACCTTGAGGGAGACGCCTTGCACCAACCCGCGCGCCACGTACTCGCAAGCCTCGCTTTGGGTGGTGTCCTCGGCCACGTCCAGCACGCCGGAAACCGTCGTCAAATAGGATACCGTGATACTGGCGTTGCTCACAGGAGCGGCGTTGAAGGTGAAAGACAGCTTTCCGGAGTCGTTATAGAATTGCCCGCTTCCGCCCTGGTCGCCGACAAGGCGGCCAACACCGTCGTCTTTGAACGTTTCCAAGCCATCACTGATGACCACGCTGCCCGGCTGTACCGGAGTGGCGGCAAGAGTGGCGGAAAATTCCGTGGTCGCACCGTCGCCTGTCGCCAAGGCTTCGGCGTTCACAAGTTGGAGTTGCTGCATGACGCCGTCTTTGCGGGTCAGCAGCAGACCGGCAGGATAGAGGCCGTCGTCGGCCTTAATTTGGGCGGTCCGGACGATGGCCTTGCCGGGGATCTGCGCGCAATCGCTGCCCACGGTCAGGCTTCCAATTTTTCCATTGATAGGCATGTTGTTCTCCTTTTTCCTTTGGGGCGCTGCCCCAAGCCCCGCCAGGGAGGAACGCCTCCCTGGACCCGCGCGTAATTGAGTTGTTTTAGGCCTTGCCGCTCAGATCTTCGTATGCGGCGGTTTCCTGGCCGGGGTTGCCGTAGCGTTCTTCCGTGGCCAGCTCGCCGAACATGCCGTGATGATTTTCCTTGCGTTTCTCAAGATTGCGCCAGTAGGCTTCCTCGGCGGAGACCTTGGCCTTGGCGCCGTTTTCCTCGGCAAAGTCCATTTCCATGGACGCGGAGCCCAGGGCTTCGGCAAAGCTGAGATGCTGGACGCGTTCCGCTGGCAGGATCTTGCCGTCCTTGACCAGCTGGTCTACACGGGCGGCGCGCGCTGCCTTTGTTTGCGCGGTTTTGTATTCCGCAAATTCGGCTTCGCTTTTCTCTTTGCCCGCTTGCGCCTCGGCCAGCCTCTTTTCCAGTTCAGCCACCTTGGCTTCCAGTTCAGCGATTTTGGCTTTAAGTTGCTCTTCATTCACGTTTGTTTCCTCCTGGCTAAATTCATAGGTTGCTCCTTCTTCGGCATCGGAGAATTCCACGGGGGCGAGCCCGGCAACGGCGGGTTGCTTTGCCCCCAGCAGCCCCACATGGCGCAGTTTCCCGTCACGGCCCACGTGTATGGAAATATTTTTGTAGCGGCCCGCTTCCACGGCCTTTTCCAATTCTTCGGGCACCTGCCGGAAGCAGGCCTGCAGGGTGTCGCCTTGGCGTCTGAGCGTCTGCACCCAGCCCCAGGCCGGATCATGGGTTTTGGGATGGCCCAGCACCAGGGGCACCCGGCGCTCGGCCTCGTCAAATGTATTGACGAGCCTGTCCAAGTCCTGTGCGGCAACGTGCCAGACGTGCCCCCCGGAATCGGTGTGGGATCCAATGCTGAAGATGTCGATCCACTTTGTTAGTTTCTGATCCATGTTGACTCTCGTTCTTGACTCGCTTGGTTTGCAGCCGTATTATTGATGATCGGGCGTGACTTCAGGACGGCCCCGCCGGGGCGGGATCGCGGGTCCGGAAGCGCGGCTCACTGAACCGGCTATGTGAGCGCTTCCCGATAAATCAGCACTCCGCCTCGTTCCTTGTCCGTGTATTCCAGCACCGCTTTTCCCGACCTGTCCGCTTTGGGCGCGTACACCGTGGCTCCGTGCCATTTGCCGCCCAGCAGGGAAAACGAGGAAAAACCGCCGATGGGCTTTCCCGATTCACGCCGAAACATCCGCACCAGATTGAGCCGCATGTAATAGCGCTTGCGCCATTTCTCCGGGCGTATTGCGTCCGCTTCCGCGATTGGGCCCAACGTGGAACCGTCGCGTTCTTCGCCCACAAGCAGCTCCACAGGTTGCCACCAGACTTCAAAAGGGTTCAAAATGGTCTGGGCCAGCAACTTCATGTACGGCCCCTTGTCCGCCCAGGTCTTTTTGATTTCGCCTGTGGACTTCTCCATAAACAGCCATTTATTGACCACTAACGGAAAATTCCCCGGCAAACGCACAACCTTGGAATCGTCCAGGCCGGACAGGCCGAACTCCTTGAGGAAGATCAATATTTGCTCTTCCTTAGGCATCTTTTTCGGGAGCAGGTCCGCGTCTTTGAGGGTGAAAACGTGGCGTTCGTCGATCTGGTCCAGGGGGATCCGGCAGGATCCGGCAAACAACCCCTTGCCGTCCTTGCATAACGCCTTGTCGTTGACGGGTCTTGTTGCCGCCGTAGAGGCCTCGGTTTCCAGACCGGCAAGCCAGTCCTGCCCCACGTTGCGTCCGAAGCCCGGATCCGGCGCGGGAAAGACCTTGCGCACCTCGCCGGTTGTGGGATCGGCTATTTCAGTGAGGCCGGGCAGCTCGTTTTGCACCTCAAAGCCGCGGGCCTTGACCTGCCGTTCGCTCAGGCTCTGCACAGTGCAGCGGCAGTTGAAACCGTTGGGCGGAAAAAATTGCGTCCAGAATTCATGGCCATGGGGATAGACAAGCCCGTCAAGGGCCATGTGCTCGGGCCGGGTGCGCTTGTCGCCCACGGCCAGATAGCGCCAGTAGGGCCGCTTGTCCGTGGTCTTTGTCAGCTGTGTATAGCGCCCGGCCATGTAGGCTGATTGGGTGTTGGTGCGGTAGATGGTCTCCAGGCGGTGCCGGTTCAGCCCGGTTTTTTTGGCGGTCTTGCGGATATCCCGTTGCCATTGCTTCAGGGGGGTGCCCTGTTCCATGGCCGTATACAGGGAGGTCAGAATATCCTGGGCAAGCGCATGCTTGGTGACGCCGGAAATGTAGAAGGCACGGTCCAGGACGTTCTGTTTCAAAAGAGCCAGGTCTTTTTCCGAAACAGCCTTTTTGCCTTTGAGATACGCCAGGGCATCGGCGGGAGAAACACCAGAGGTGTCAGGCGAGGTCTCAGGCATTGCCGGCGCCTCCATCTTTGCCGTCTTCCTGGTCGTCATCTTGTCCGTCGCCTGGGCTTTCGGGCTCGTCAAGGGCGGACAGGTACGCGGCCTGCATGGCGTCGCTCAGATGCTCGGTCCACGCCTCTTCCGGTTCCCCGACCGCTTCGGCAAGCAACAGCACGGCGTCTTCCGGGGATTCAGCGCTTGCAGCCAGATCCAGCAGGGAACCGGTCATGGCTTCGAGCAAGGGCGTGCCCTGGGCCAGGGCTCCGGCGGTAATGGCGTCAATGTCCGAAAGTTCTGCGGCAGAACGTTCCGCAAAAGCGGCCCCGGTCTGGGGCGGGGAACTGCTTTCCCCCTGCAGTTCCCCGCCCGCCGGTGGTTTAGTGAAGGAAGGCGTAACAACGTCGAAATGTTCGGGGGCAAGGTCGAATTCGTCTTCAAAATAGGTTTTCGTGAAAACAACGCCCGCCTGTTTCAGCGCGTTGGATACTTTAGCTTTGGCCAGCAGGTCTTTGGCCTGAAGGTATTCGAAAATCGGCGCATAGACTTCAGGTCCGTAATTGACCCTGGTGTACTGCCAGCTCAATTCATTCATGAACGCGCAGACAAGACTTTGATCGGCCTCGCCGTAATCGCCCAGAATGGTGTAATGGGTGTTTGACGCGGCATAGGTGGCCCGGTCTCCGATATCTGAAGTCAGGGTCTGGCCGGTGATGACCTTGCTGATGGTGCCGTCCCAGTAGCTGACCATGGTATGGTGGGTGTCCGCCGAGGTTTTGCCCGCTTCCACCACGGTCACCTTGGAGCCCGAGGACACCACCGCCACGGCATCGCGCACCATGCGCGCTAAACTGCTGGCCATGACGTCGCGTTCGTGCTGGTCAGCTCCCGGCCGTGTTTCCCCAAAAACCCAGGGCGTGCCGAATTTTTCCGCAAAGTGCATCCAGAATTCCACGCCGCCTTTCTTGAAGGCAACAGGCCAGAGCACGCGGCTTAACAGGCGGAGACCGTAGGGATTCAGGTAGGTGGGAAAATGGCGGGCGGTGATGAATTTTCCGGGCGGCACGGGATCATAATTGCCGCTGCCGCAGGTGTAGAGGCAGAGCCGCCGGTGCTCGTCATAGGCGAACCATTCGCGGGGCTTGGCGATTGCGTCTACCAGACGGTAACGTCCAGCGTCGCCGGGTTCCCAGAGCAGTTCCACCACCGTCTGGCCGAAGTAGGGAGCGTCCAGCAGCTCGGCGAGCAGATTGTACATGTCCAAATTTTCAACGTCCTTGAGCAGTCCGTCGCATGCCGCCTTGGCCTGTTCGTCCGGATCGCCGCCGCGCGGTTTGCCGGGCGTGAAATGATAGTCCTTTTTGTTCAGGGTCTGGAGTTTGCGTTGCTGCACAACCGTGGTTACCTGTTCGTCGGCCATCAGGTCACCCAGGATCCGCGCGTCGTCTCCTCGCTTGCGCAAAATAGGATCCGGGTCCGGCATCAGCGTGGCGTAGGATCCAGTATCGCCCAGGATCCCGGTAACGCGCTCGCTTGTTGCCAGCTCCTGCAGCAAGGCGGACCGGTCCAGATCTGCGAAGGACTGGAAGGTATGCGGGGAAGTCCAGATTCCTGCCATCAGTTATACCCCTGTAAAATAGCTGCCGCGCTGGTCGCGCCGTTGGAATAGGTGCTGGTGCCGGTTTGGGCCGAAGTGCGGGAGACGGTGGAGACGGCAAAGGATTCGCCGCCTTCCAGGGTCATGGCCGCGCAAATCAGCATGGCCGCTGCAATTGCGGCATCGCCGTGGCGATCGCCGGAATCATCCTTGCCGCGTTTGTCCGGGATGCGGGCAACGCCCTTGATGACCTTGAGCGCTCGCAGATCGTCCAGGATGTGGGCGTCCTTGGGAGCGCTGATGGTGCGGTCTTCAAATTGGGCTTTCATTCTGGGTGTATTTTCGCGGTACCAGGACTCGGAAAGCATGACCTGGTCAACAAGCTCGGCGCCGTAACGGACCCGGGCGACTTCGGCCAGATATTGGCCGTTGCCTCGGGCATCCATGCACGCGCCGGAAAAGTTGGGAAAACGGTCTATGATATAGAAAAGGATCTGTTCCTGAACGCGGAAGGGAGCATTGCGGAGTTCCACCACAAAGGGAGTCTGCAGACTCAGATTCTGCAGCTGTACTGCGGGCCAAAGTACGGTCAGGTCGCCGGTGCGTCCGAAGTCTTCGCCCAGAAAATTCTTGCCTTGGGGCAAATCGCGAAGCAGCGGCGCGAGCTGCTGCTCGCACCAGTCTTCGACCTCCAGGTATAAGCGATCTTCCGGCCAGTCCAGAATATCGTCGGCGGGCGGGCTCCAGCGCAGCACCGGGATTGCCGGATCCATGCAGGCCTCAATCATGTTGCGGGTCAGGAACGAGGCACGGGCGTTGGCCGGGACGCAGTCCAGTTCCTGGGCGGAGGCGTCGCCGTATTGGTCGTACATCTCCTCTACCCAGCGGTCCTGTTTTTCCTGGCTCCAGGGCGTTTTCTTGACTTGGCAAATACGCTTGTACAGGCCTTGTGCCACCGCATCCTTAAATGTCGTTCGATGCACCGTATAGGGCTTCTTGCCCGCCCGTGCGTCCTGGATCAACTCGTTGAAGGTATTGTCCTCGCCGAAGTGGGTGGACAGGATGCGCACGCGCCCGCCCCACATCAGGAGCGCAAGGGCCGCGTCGACCAGTTCCTGCAGCTCGCCATGGAAAGCGGCTTCGTCGATGATGACAAGGCCCTGTTTGCCGCGCAGGTTTGTGGGACGGGAAGACAGCGCCACGATACGCTTGCCGGAAGTGAACTTTATGCGAAAGGCCAGGATGTCTTTGTCCGCGTCCGTATAGATAAATTCTTCCGTGGATTCGATGGCCCCCTGCAGGAGCTTGGCCCACCAGCCGCAATCCCGGACGAATTCTTCGGCCATTTCTTTGTTGTAGCCGATGTACCAGGTATCCATCTCGCCGTTGACGCCGGAGGTCAGCACGGCCAGCAAGGCGGAAACCCAGGAGGCCCCAATACGCCGGGATTTTTCCCAGATTGCCACGGGAGAAACGTCTTTGAGCCACGCCAGTTGGTAGGCGAGCAGGATGCCTATTGCCTTTGCCATGGCCATCAGAGCAACCCCAGGGCTTCCTGGATTTTATGACGTACATTTGCGGAAACCGGGGCCTTGCCCTTGCTTTCGGCTTCCTCTTGCGTCACCAGATCCAAGGCGTTTTTCAGAGCCTGCAGGCTCTTGAGGTCGATTTTTTCCGGTGCGGCAAGCATGGCGGCTGTCTTGTCGATGATGGCCCTGGTAAGGGCCTGGGAGGCCTGTTCCGGCGTACTGAGGTCCGGCAGGCTGGCGGGCTCCGCCTTGAGCTGCTCTTCTTCCTGCGCCTGCTTTTGCGCGGCAAGGGCCAGCTCTTCCAGCTTTGCCGCGGCAAAGACATCGAGAGCGTGCCCCTTGCCGCCCATGGACGTGATGCAATGCTTGATCTGCTTGGCGCGCAGCTCGATAAGGTCGGTGCGGATCTCTGATCGGGCGCGCTGGATATTGTCGCGTTTCTGCTGCCAGTCGTACTTCGCAGCCCAGCGTTTGAGCGTGGACGCGGCAAGGCCGAGCTTGTCCGCCACCGCCGCGAAGGTGAGACGGTCCACGCAATACAGCTCCTCGGCCTGGAGCACGATATCCGCCGGGTATTCCCTGCCCATTGTTACCGCCCGAGGACCTTCGCAATGCGCAGGATTTCGTCCAGGGTGGCGCGGTATTCGTTGACGCCGGAGCCCAACTTGATAGCCAGGGCCTGTATGGCTTCGCTGTCGAGCGCTTCAATGGGGGCAATCAAACTCAGCTTTTCCCGCAAGCTATCCCGGTGGCTTTCAAGGGCTACTTTCTGTTCGTAGGCCTGCTGCTTGAGTTGAGCCAGCTTGCCTTCATAGGCTAAAAATTCGCTCACGCCTGCACTCCTTTGGCTTGTTTTTCCAAACGCACGTACGGACAAAATTGGTTAGTTTTGACGGCGTCCTCTATGCGCTGCATGTTCGAGGCGACGAGCAGCACCGTGCTGTGTAATTTGTCCGCAAGGGTGTTGTAGTTGCGGACCAACTCGGCGTTGTTTTCGTACATCTGCTTCATGTTCTGGAAATCGTCGCGATACTGCCGCAAGATCTCAGCTGTCTGCTGCTTGGTCTCTTCTAGGATCCGGGCATAGCGGCGGTCGTTGAAATACCAGATGACCAGAACGAGCCCTGGTACGCCGAGGTTCGCCGCTATCTCCCAGATTTTTGCAATGTTGGCGGGGTCCACTACTTGGCCTTTGCCTGCTGTCCGTCCACGTAACCTTGCGAAACAAGGTAAGTGGCCGCAATGCCCCCCAGGGCCATGACGGAATCAGACGGAATGTCGAGGTCCAGCCCCTGATTGGCGACCACCAGCCCTGCGGACAGGACAGCCATCCAGAATTTGCGAGATTTGATTTTTTCCATTCTTAACTCCTCGTGATTTTGAGCAATCCGTTTTTGTCCCGGTCGTAGTTGCGTACGTCGAAATGCAGCCAGGACACATCCACTTCAACACAGGTGATGTGCTGATAGGCTTCAGCGTCTGAGAATACGTTCAAAATGTCGGCGCGCGCCTCTTCAACCGTGCAGTTGACAAAATGACAATCCAACGCCCGGCCCAGCTTGTGCTGGCTGTAAAATGCGCCCTCGAAGCAATCCGACGGGCGGAACCCGCGAAAACGAAAGCGGCCGTTGTTGCGCCAGGTGTTCACGACCATGGGGCCGAAACGTTCTCGCAGTTGATCCGCCGTCCACAACAAGCGCGGATCAAACAATCTCCAGGCCTGGGAGCCGAGTTTGGAGTACGTTACCGGGTCAACCAGTTCCTGCAGGTCAAAATATTTGGGCAAATAAAACTGCATAATCTACCTGTCCCTATCTTGATAATTGTCGTCTTGCCTCTCCCGGCCCGTCCGTTACTTCCAGGGTGTTTTTGTTTCCCCGTCGTAAGGCTGAGCCAATCCGATGCTAAGCAAAGCCGACCCTAGATCCCGACTTTGACACCATACATCGGCCACAATGCGAAAGTACTTGCCTCGGGTAATGTTGGTGAGTTCCGTGGTGGATCCGACAGGACACACGGCAACTGCCAGTGCTTTTGCTTCGAGAGCCAATGCTTTGACCTTCTGGCGTTTATCCCGCAGTTCAGGCGTATCGATCCCCCTGACTCGCACGCCGATTTTTTCACCAACAATGGCGGGCCACTCAGGAATGTTGACGGTCACTGTGTCGCCGTCATACACGGACACAACTTGAGCATACACGGGGCCGTAGATCACCGGCCCGCTGTCGGCGGCAGCAAAAGTGGGGATTGCAAGAATCAGAACAAATAGTGCGAGCAAAAAATAATAACGCATCGTTTTTCCTCCTGTAGTTTTGCTCCACTTTACAGGAAAAATGACAATGCGCTAACGGCATATGCGGTATGTGCGGAAAATCAGAAGGCTGTTTTGCGTCGAAGTCAAAGCAAACAGCTATGTAAAAATGAACTACATGCCCAGTTCGCGGCGAACGCTTGCAGCCGTCACACGTACGGGATTGCGATCGCTGGGGCGCTCAAGCACGCCTTCATCGATCAAATTGTATACTTCACGTTCTGAAACGTTGAGGCAGTACGCGGCTTCATCCACACGCAACACCAACTTGGAAAACAGCAGATCTTTGGCGGATATCTGCGGCAAAGCGGCAAACGCGGCCTTGTGCCGGGCCGCGCGCATTGGCACCAGCAAGGCACGAAAACCAGCGGGGTTCGTGAGCAAACAGCGCTTGGTGCAGCCGATGCACTGGTGGACATCGCCTTTGACAAACCAGACCGCTTTCTTGTTTTGCTTGCAGGCGAGCCGGTCATACACTGCCTGATCCACTTCGCCCGTATAGCGGACAAACCCGCGTTGCTGCAGGGCTAAGGCATCGTCGATGCAATCCGCGTATCTCATGGTTTCACCTCCACGTATGTCTTGCCGTCGTAGGGGACATCCACCAGCACATACCACTTGCCGTCTATCGCCCGTATGGGGGGCCCCATTATCTTTGCGGTAACCAGGTGCTCGACAGACAGCTTTTCGTCATAGCGTTTCACGCGGACGAATGTGCCGGGCCGAATCTGGGGCTCATGGGTTTCCACGCCGACCTCGTCGCCGAGGCAATGTGCCACCAGCCGCAGTAAAAATTTTGTCAGAGCTGAAACCGTGTAAAAGGTGCGCTTCCCCTGCTCGCAAACCCATGCGCCGTCTCGGCGGATGCGATAGCCCAAGGCCTCGGCGTCCCATTCGCGCGCGTGGAACAGCTCGATTTTTACCAGTGTTTTGCGCTCAGTTCGCAGCAAAACGGTTAAGGCTTTAGGCCGTTTTTCCATTGAATAGCTCCATGATTGCACCGGCTTGTTTTTCAAATGTGTTCTTGCATCCCCGGCATTTGCGGCCATCCGTGTTTTTGCATTTAGAGCAGGCCACGCGCTCAAGGATGGCAACAACGATATCCATATCCGGGGCAACGTCCTGGATGTCGTCCAGGGCCGCGTGGATCCGCGCAAGCATTGCGTCGTTGCGGCCACGGTACCCACCGGACAGAGCCGCGTAGGTGCTGCTGTAGGGCAGGCCCGAGGCCTTGATAAATTTATATACCGTTCCATAGCGGTGCTCGATCTCCACGCGCAACTCTGCCGGGCTCATGCTTATGCCGGGAGTCCTTTGGCTTTGCAGCGCTTCGCAAGGTCCTTGCCCAGGGTTTGCAAAGCATCATCGTCATGCAGCCAGAGAATATCCTCAACCCCGCATTGCTTTTTAAGCCGTGTTTTCAGGCCGTCCAGGGACCAACCAAGAGCTTTCCACATGGCTAAAATTTTGCGCTTCTGCCGGGCATGCGGATCGGAATCCGGCACGGCAATATAACGCGTCCGGCCCTGGTCGTTTTTCGGGCGTCCTTTGGTTCTGGACGGCCCGGCCCAGCCCAGGGACACGTAATGATTGAGCAGGTCGGCAAGCTGCTTAACGTTGAGATCGGTGCAGGAGCGCACGCCGAACAGATCCTCGAGCATGTCGCGATAGGCGTCATCGGGGATATTGAGCTGTTTTTGCGCAATCTTGGCTTTCTGAATAAGACCTTTGCGGCGGTCGGTTGTTGCTATCGCCATGACCGTATCTCCTATAATTGCAATTCTAATTATATCGTTGCTATATCGTTTTCTTTTACAATGACTTCTCTGTTCCCAGCCCGGCCATTCGCCTTCAGTTCGCGGCAGACCCAATACCCGAGATGAGGACCACCCCAGCTAATTTTGAGTTGCCGTTTATGCCGTTTGCTGGTGATGACAGCGCAGCTTTTCAGATCGGTGCTCATTTCTTTGCCTCCAGATGGTTGAAATACAGGGCACAATGTTCGGCGCAAGCCTTTACGCCCGTATAGTTGGGCCAGCAATTGTAGAACGTGGCCACGACTTTTTGCCGCTGCCTATCCTCCTCAATCCAATTACCAGAGGGCTCGGCTTTGGCGACGAAACGGCAATTGTCACTCATGGATATCAAAACAGCCGTTGATGCATGTTGCGTGAAGATGGCCATTGTCATTGAGCAAATAGAACGTTTTGCCGCTGCAGAAGGGGCAATGATGATCCGCCGGACCTTCTTTGACCGCTTCACCCCATGCAATAACTTTGTCCCAATAGGCCTTTTGTTCTGCTTCAGTCATTTCTTCATAAGGTTTCATCTTTTTCTCGTTTTGGCTGGCTCATCAGGGCCAAGTTGCCAGCTTGACCGACCGGGCATTCCTTGTGGTGCCCGGTTTCGCCGTTATTGAACTGCTTGCAACTTGCGCAGCATTTCTTCCGTTAAACGCCTTGCCTGTTGCGGTTGCATGTTCAGCCGGGTTATCAGCCAGCCTCGAAAGAAGAAATCAAACTCAGTGAAAAAGGCCTGCAGAATATTGGGGGGAGTAGCCTCTTGTCTGGTTTCTTCATTAGATCCTGAAAAATTCTGATGTTCCGCCATTGTTCCGCTCCTTTCCTTTAGCTCAACAGTTTGCTGGATGGTTTGAACTTCACGGACGGGTGTTCCGGGATTTCAAGCTCCTCGCCTGTCTGTGGGTTGCGGCCCTTGCGGGCCTTGCGGGTGACTACGGAAAAGGAACCAAAGCCGTTGACCTGCACCGTGCCGCCGGAATCAAGGTGCTCGCTGATGCGCCCGAACATTGCGGATACCGCGTCCAAGGCGTGCTTATGCGGCATGTTGCATTGATCCGCTACGCTATGGGCCAAGTCGATTTTGTTGATGCAATTCACTTTAGTCATGGGGCCTCCGTTACGCCGCGTCTTGCAGCTTGGTTTCATCAATTTCATAATAAAATTCGTCCGTTTCCTGCAGCTCGACTCCAACGCTATCAAGCCGTTCCCTGGGCCATGTGCGTAATTCATCCTTGTTCACGTCCTCTTTCAGGCGAATGGCTTTGAGGAATCCGTACTCCTTAATTTTTTCAAGAACCATGTCCCATTTCCATTTGGTCTTGGTCTTCAGCTTTGAGGACTTGCGAAAACCGAAAATGCCGAAATCAAGTTCCATGCTTCTTTTTTTCGTGAACAGGTCGGCTTTGTTGAACTCGGCAAAGGTGGCCAAAGCCGTTTCTAGTTCCTTGATTTGCGCCTTGATAGGTGCGGAAAGTTCTTTTGCCTCGGCCTTGGCTTTGTCTATGGATGCGTTCATTTGTCCTTCAATTTGAGATATGGACCGCTGCAGCATTCCGATGCGCGCCAACACCTCGTCCGCCTGGGCCATGTCTTGAATGATGTTCGCTTTTGGTTTGCTTCTCGCCATGTTTTCTCCTTTAATTTTTTGCCCCGGTCATTTCCGGATCAAACCGCTCAACCAGGATCCAGACTGCGTCAACAATCTTTTGCTTGACCGCAGGTTGATACGGATCCCGCTCCATCAATGCGCGAACGATTCGACAGGCCGCGCCGCATTCCTTTTCAAAAGGGTTCTTGATTTCCAGCGGGGGGTAATAGGTCTCCCGCTGTTCCTTGGCTTTGATCGTTGCCCGGTAATACCTGGTGTTGCCTTGCTGCCCGTGCCGCGCAAGATAGCCTTCCGCCTCAAGCGCCTTGAAATATTTCATCACGGTTGTGTAATCCGCCCGGGTCACTTGAGCGATATCACCCACGGAAAAGCCCGGCTTGCTCGACCGGACGGCCCGCCAGATACGCTGGAACATTTCGCCATTACGAGTTTTTGGAGTTGGCAGAAAAGTATACTTTCCTGGCTCCAGTCGCACGAGTTCGCCACGCTTAACCAAGTGGTTAAGTCTGCGTCGCAATTGTGATTTTTCCCTTTCCATGCCGTTACCCATCTTAAAGGCTTCAAAAAGGAGGGCGTTGGTTACGGGTCTCTGGCCGTTTTCAGTTACCCCAGAAAGAACTTCTCGAAGCTGGTCCATTTCGAAACTCGACTTCATTATTGCCGCCTCCAGCTTCTCGTTTTTAAAACATCCTCAACCATGCCCACGCTGACCGTCCCGACTTCGCGCGCCCGGGCAAGCTGCTCGAGCTGCAGGGTCATATTGCGGACCAGCCGGAGGTCGCCATCACTCTTGCGCCGGATCAGCGCGCAAGCCTCGGGTGCGACGTCCAGGCTCGCCGCGTCCATCATGTAGAGGGTCACGTCTTCTTCCGAGCAGGGCTTGAACTCCACTTCCTGATTGACCCGGCTCCAGATCCGCCGCCGCCCGTCCAGCAACCCGAGCAGTTCCTCTTCACCGATCAGCACTATGGAACAACCGGATTTTTCATGGATGTCCCGCAAGTCCTCAATGCGGTCGATCCGCAACCGGTCCGCTTCGTCCACGAAGATTGGCATCGGCTCTTTCTCTAGGGCTTCAACAATGCGCATCTTGCAGGCGTTAGCCGAACGGGGGCGGACGCCGCACACTTCAAAGCACAGCGCCTGCAGCATTGCGGTCTGCGTCCAGTCCTGCCATACCTGCAAGTACACACCGCTGTTGGTCGCGTAGTAGTTCTGCGCCGCAAAGGTCTTGCCGCGGCCCGCCTGCCCCCAGATCAGGCCGATGCCCGGCTGTCCGTGTTGCGTGTCCGTCAGCAGCTGCACCGCGTTGCGGTAGTTTTTGACGTTCGTCGTATCAATGAAAACATTCGATTTCATCTATCCTCCCATGGCCGACTGTTGGCGCTGGCGCGTGTACAAGCGCGACAACTGTTCGTAATGTCTGATATTCGTTTGATATTCTTTGGTGGTCTCGTACTTGGTCATCCAGGCCGCGTCCTGTTCGGTAAGCGTGATCAAGTCCTTTTCCCGCAACCGGAAAAGATAGTCGTATCTGTCCGACTCGTTGCGGATGTCCCGCACTTCGCCCGGGGGCGTGTACGCCGGAGCCGCCGCCATCCTGGCTCTGGCCTTTTCCTTGGCCGCCTCGATGGATCTGATTTTCGACTGGGAAAGCGGGGCGGGTTCTTGCGCTTCCGGCAAGGGCGCGGGCTTTTCCGCGATTTTGGCCATCTGCCGTTCGTGCTCGGGCAAAACCATGGTTTGCAGCATCTCGCGCGCCGAGGCCGTAGCCATTTTTTCCTGACGCTTCTTGATGGCGATGGCGTCTTTAAGCGCTTCCTGCTGCGCCGCGTCGCCCAGGAGGCGAGCCGCCGGATTTATCTTTTGTTGCTTTACGGCTTTGCAAATCTCTTCGCCGTCCAGCGTGTACACGTAAATAGAATCCAGATCCTGCAGGTCATAGCGGACAAGCACTTTGTGCTTTCGATTGTAAAGCAACGGCGAGTAGTAGCGGCTGCCCTGAAATTTTACAGCATTGTTGGAGATGGTTTTTATCTCCTTGGCCATCATCAAGCGGGTGAGCTTATCCGCATCTACGCCCGCGCCGCGCCCGGCCTGGAACACTTCTAGCGGCGTCTTGCCGTTGAGGTGGCCGCGTTGCGGACGCCGGACGTACTCGTCAAACCAATAGGCAATGGCGTGATGAGTCTCTGCCAGCGTCAACGCCCGGCCGCCCGCGGCCTCGTAAATCTGCTTGTGCAATTTCTCGTTGCGGTGCATGCGCGGGGGCTTGGTGTCGATGGACGTGCCGCTGTAACTCGGGGCCCAGCGTTCCAGCTCGCCAAAGGTCTTGAAAAAACGCTCAATTGTTTTGGACTGCCCGTGATACGGCCAAGCAAACAGAGGCTCGATTCCCAGGGCCTGAAACAAACCGCCGATCCCGGCTTGCTTGAAATCGACTCTCGTAAAATACTTTCCACGAAAAGCACGGCCATTGTCCAGATATGCGACCTTTGGATGCTTCCCGAGGCAGATGATAGCCCGCCGTAAAGCGGACGATATACTTTGAGTATCTTCCGAGGGCATGACCTCCCAGCCGAGCGGATAGTTGGATTTCATGTCGTACCACAGCACTAGTTCCATTCGCTGCTGTTTTCCGGTCCACGGGTTCACGATCTCAAAATTTAACTTATGGCCATCAGCAACAACGATGTCGCCGACTTCAATAAGTGAGTAATCACGTTCGATGATGAAACAGCACAAGTCGTTCCATGCTTTTTGCCCTTGCCGCATAAACACCCATTCGTCGTTATGGAGCTCTTGCCAGTCTTGCAGAAAACGGCGGATAGTCCTCTCTGAGGGGATCTGTTCTCTTGAGAATCCCAAATGCTCCAATACGCGATGAGTATGCCGCGCCACTTCAGAGATATGATGTCCACGCGGATCAAGGGCTTTCGCGAGGACGATTTCTTTTGTCTGCTGTGTCAGCATCCGCTTGCCGCGCATCTGACCGCCGCGCCGGTCCACCATTGCGTCGATAGGATCTTCCGCCGCCCGCTGAGCCACTTTCCAACGCTCAATGGATTTCCACGACGTGGGCCCCAAAATTTCCAACAGCTCCGGCCATGCCCCGGCCTCGTATGCCGCCATAAATGCGTCACGCGCCGCCGCCTTCTTTTTGGATTTCGCTTTTCTGATGTGCTTTACGTACAGCTCCACCAGATCAACCCGCGCAGCTGCTGCGTCCCTCTTCTTCCCCACGGAACTGTTAGTCTGTGCCGGGTTCGGCGCGTCGGATTGAGTCGCTTCCAGGGCTTGCTTGGCTATTTTGCTGCGCACGTCTACAGGTAGCGCAGAGAGGGCAAATATCTTACCCCCGCCTTGGCCAGAACGTTTTCCGCATACTGGCCAAGATTCGGAACTGGCTCGAATTTGTATCGCCCGGACAGTCACCTCTAAGGCTAATGCGATTTCTTTCGTTGAATACGTTTCACGCATGATAACCTCAGAATATGGCTTGTTCATTTTGAGCTGCTCTTTCTGTTGGGTGTTGGTAAGTATTTCTCCGGACATCCCTTTTCGGCGTAATAGGCGCACAGTCTCGGACTGCCGCGCAATCCATTCAAAAAGAGCGACACCATCTGTTTGGTGACCCCCACCTCGGCGGCTACGCCTTTTGGGGTGACTCCATGCAAAACCATCCATGCGCGTACCCGTCTGCTTTTGATATTAGTCTTTGCCATTCAATTGCTCCCATAATGCGCGCTCCCGACGAGAACGCTTTCGTTTTTCAACTGTGATTTTCCCAATTTCATAAATTGCCATTTCCCGCTCCCCGAGCACCAACATCCCGGATGCCTCAAGCGCCGCGTTCAAAATTCCCGTATTTCGGAGGATCACGGCTAGCGCTCCGGCGTATTCCAACGGCAACCGTCGGTCCGTCTTGCTTTCGGCTGTCCAACTGTCCAGTGTGCAAACGTTTATGGTGGCGCCGACCAGTCGCGACAGCTCGGAAGCAATATATTCGCGGTCCAGTCCCGAGCATTTGATGGCGTCGTTCAAAGCCTCTCGAACGGCGTCCCGCACCTGCAGCGACCCGGCTTTGTAGTCGGATGTCGGCAGGCTGGATACAGGTAGGCTAAGCTGCACCATTTTACCGTCGAATTTTTTTTGCTTTTTAGACGTTGTGCTCATTTTTAAGCCAGGGTAAAAGCTAATTTGAAGTTGCTATTATTAACCGTGTGCTTGTTGACTATAGCTAAAAGTTACTAAAAATCAAGCTTTTTTTTAATTCGTAGTTAATTTTATTATATTATGATTAACTAATTGTAATTTTTAGCTATTTGATTGTTTGTTATTTCGAAGTTTTTTTTCGGAGTTTAATGTGGAAAATGCGAAATTATTTGAGGCAAAGCTACAACGGATACTGCAGGCAGCAGGCGAACCTAACGACGCTGGTCTTGCCAGAATCTTGGGCATAAAACCTCCATCTGTTGCCGCTGCAAGAAAACGTAAACAAATTCCCTCCAGCTGGGTTGAAAAAATAGCTGAAAGTTATGATGTGAACGCTAATTGGTTATTTTTTGGCATTGGCCCAATGCACCTCTCTCCAGTCATTCAAACGTCAGACCAAGCGCATCCGCAGCAGGAACCGCAAGAGCAATTCGAGCCGCCTACACCAGAAAACGAGGTGGATTATTTGCGGGAGGAAAATAAGTACCTGCGCGATGAAAACAAAGAATTTCGTCAAGACAACAAAGAATTGCGCGCAGAAATCAAGGAACTGGACCAGGACAACCGGAGGCTGCGCCATTCGGCCAGGGACCTGGAATTGAGAGTGGAAATGCTGCAAGAGGACATTGCCGAGCTAAAACAGGAAAACGATAAGCTGAAGCTTAAGCCTGATCGCGATCAAGACCTAACCAATGAAGACGACGAAAGAAGAACTGCGTAAAAGGGAAGGTTTTGAGATTGTTTGAGTAGAATAACGATTGCTTTATTATTTTCTGCTTATCTATTAAGGTAGACTTGCAACAAATAGAGGTCAATAAAAATATTCTTTCGAAAGCTTTTATATTACCAATAATTAAATAGTTGAGAGGTGGTTGTGGGCTTGCTACGCTGGTTGGGATTTGCCAAAAAAGTTTCAGAGGGGGCTGACAGTATTCAGTCTACAGATGTGCTTGATAAAACAAGTGAAGCACAAAGACCGCAGTTTGGAACGCCAGAGACATGTATTAAGCGTGCTTTCTATAAAGTTATGGAGCAAACAGACATTCCTCAAGATATTTACGAAGCGTTATATACGGACTATAGAGATGCTCACTGGTCAGGCTCACCACGAGAAGAGGAAAAAGTATTCAAACATTATCTTATGGAATTGGATTGGACCTGGAAAGAGTTCGATAAATGGAAAAAGAAGTTTAATCAAAATGGTGAATGGCCGTATATGTGGAGACAATACCCTGAAATTTACATGGATAAGCCGTTTTCAACTGACAATACTAGTTTTGAAATTAAACACTTGCGTGTTGCTGATATGAAGATAATTGCAAAGAAACATAATGCACAGAATCTACAGAAGCGTGAAGAACTAGAAGAGTTTATAATTAATAACGTCTCAGTTGAGAAAATACTAAAGACTGCTTCGGCTAGGGTTGAAGAACAGACAAAAAAATTTACATCGCGAAAGAAAGCAGGGAAGTGCAAACTGCTTAGGCATACGATAGGCATGACAGCATATTCAATACGCAATGCGGAACAACGCAAAAAAACAGCGAATAGTACATTTATGAAAGGAAAAAAACTTATAGCTGAGAGTAGTGGCTGTCCAGTGGAAGAACAGTTTGTAGAGCAATTTAATGAAGGAAAAATAAAGAAGCTCCCCCCGTATTTTCCAGGCGACAGAACTTCCGTCAGGAGGCAGTCCTACCGTGAGGCGAACAGCTAGAAAAATCTCATTCTACCTGTCCGAACCACCCCGGATTTCGAAAAAATTCTTGACTCGTATTTTACCCTAAAAAATAATTTTCGACATCCACTCAGACCCGTGCCAGTCCTAGGTTTGTCCTATATTCGTCCTATTAAATTCAGTGTTAACGGCAATTCTCATTTATCTTGTCCCCTCATACAGATGGCTCCCTCCAGAAACGTCAATATCTGGCTTTAATCGTCTATCCGTTCACTTGCATATACTCATATCGTCGGCGCTGCCTACGCGGCAGTCAACGACACGAAGCATTGGTCTTCGGGTGAGGAGGTTTTCTGAGCTGCCTACGCGGCAGTCAACTGACAAAAACTGGATACTACCGCAGACCTCAATTTCTGAGCTGCCTACGCGGCAGTCAACGGTAGCTTATGATATTGCTAATGATACCGTTTTTTCTGAGCTGCCTACGCGGCAGTCAACACGGTCAGCAGCCAGAAACAATATTTTGCCGATTTCTGAGCTGCCTACGCGGCAGTCAACTCGTCCACTTCGACTCTGAGGTTGCCCTTGATTTTCTGAGCTGCCTACGCGGCAGTCAACGAAAACCGCCGGCGGCTGGCAGGTGACGGTTCTTTCTGAGCTGCCTACGCGGCAGTCAACTTGTACAGGCCTTGTGCCACCGCATCCTTAAATTTCTGAGCTGCCTACGCGGCAGTCAACCGGAGCATCATATTTTCCCGGTTTCGGGGGGTTTTCTGAGCTGCCTACGCGGCAGTCAACTTGTACAGGCCTTGTGCCACCGCATCCTTAAATTTCTGAGCTGCCTACGCGGCAGTCAACTAGGGCCTAACCACTTCGCGAGCGTTGCTGGTTTTCTGAGCTGCCTACACGGCAGTCAACTTCCCGGCTGGCTGCGTTGATGGATTGTTCCATTTCTGAGCTGCCTACGCGGCAGTCAACGCCTCGCGCTGCCTGGCGCTGTTCCGGTCCGCTTTCTGAGCTGCCTACGCGGCAGTCAACTCGGAATGAGACAATGCTTTTTTGTCGCCCATTTTCTGAGCTGCCTACGCGGCAGTCAACTCCTCGAATTCCATCCGGAGTATGTCGCCAAATTTCTGAGCTGCCTACGCGGCAGTCAACCCAGAGCCTGCGTGAGTTGGCCGGGACCGTGGTTTCTGAGCTGCCTACGCGGCAGTCAACCGTGATCGTGCCTACGTCCGCGCACAGGCAATTTTCTGAGCTGCCTACGCGGCAGTCAACAAGGGCAGCCTCTGCGCACCCCCCAACTTCCATTTCTGAGCTGCCTACGCGGCAGTCAACATTTTCTACATCGCCGGGGATGCGTCCACCATTTTCTGAGCTGCCTACGCGGCAGTCAACTTCAATGACCTGCATTGCCTCGAAGGCCTGAATTTCTGAGCTGCCTACGCGGCAGTCAACGTTGGGGAGCGTTTTTTGATCCATGCCGGCCATTTCTGAGCTGCCTACGCGGCAGTCAACATGGGGTCTGAGGGCGTCAGCGCCGCCGGTAATTTCTGAGCTGCCTACGCGGCAGTCAACACAGTCGAGGAAATCCTCGAAATTTACGAGGTTTTCTGAGCTGCCTACGCGGCAGTCAACTGAGTTTCAGCAAACGCTCTGCTTCTTCTTTCTTTTCTGAGCTGCCTACGCGGCAGTCAACAATGTCTTCTTTCCTTTAGGTTTTATTTGCTATTTCTGAGCTGCCTACGCGGCAGTCAACATGATATCGGCGCCGACGTTGGCCCGCACGATTTTCTGAGCTGCCTACGCGGCAGTCAACATACAATGTTTTCGGAGGAGGCGAAGGTAATTTTTCTGAGCTGCCTACGCGGCAGTCAACATAAACAAACAAGCGCTCCCGGATTATCTGCGTTTCTGAGCTGCCTACGCGGCAGTCAACGGCCAGACAATAGAAATCCAGCCTTCCCCGGTTTTCTGAGCTGCCTACGCGGCAGTCAACTTTCCGGGCGATTAAAAGCGGCCCGCGTATTGTTTCTGAGCTGCCTACGCGGCAGTCAACCCGTTGGTCTGGCACTTGTTACCAACCCCATCTTTCTGAGCTGCCTACGCGGCAGTCAACCGGTACGGACGTATTTTGCAGATTGCTTGCAATTTCTGAGCTGCCTACGCGGCAGTCAACGTCGGGATACTGGCGGTTACCTGTCGTTTTTGTTTCTGAGCTGCCTACGCGGCAGTCAACTGGGTAAGCGGATACCGGACCGGCGGCCGGGTTTTCTGAGCTGCCTACGCGGCAGTCAACTGATGATTGTTAAGGTTAGGATGAGGGGTTTTATTTCTGAGCTGCCTACGCGGCAGTCAACTAGAGCACTTTTTGTATAACCGGCCAAAATGGCTGTGACTTTGGCCGGTATTATTCTCTTCACCCTTTTTTTATCCGGTTATCTAACACTCTGAAAAACAAAGCACTTTTTATTTCGCCTCAAAAAAGGGTCAAAACCAGGGGACGGATGCCCCGGCGCTGAGGCCGTACTGGCTGAAGCTGCCGGCAGTGGGTTCCGGACACAGGGGGCCGTGCTCCACGAACAGGCGGAACGGTTGTCCCGTGCTGCGGCTGCGCAGGCTCAGGAAGGGCAGCCGCAGAAGTTTTGCCGAGGTGTCCGGGATCAGCACGCGGGCTTCTTCGATGTTCATATTATGCCGTTTGGCATAGCGGCGGCGCAGGCGCTCCGGATTACTCTTGCTCTGCACACGGCGTACGGTACGGTGCTGTACGTCTCCTGGCGTCAATGCCGGAGAGCCGAGGGAGATGTGATCGCGTACGCCTCCCAGCCAGTTCAGGCGCAACAGCGCGGACAGCGCCGCGTCGCTCCCATGCAGGCGCAGCAGGTCCCCCAGGCAGGGGCGCTGCGCATTCACATGGGGAAAGCTGACGCCTATGTCGCTGGATTGCAGATCATGCAGCGCCAGATGCAACCGGGCGAACAGTTCGTTCATCAGAGAATGCGAAGAGAACTCCGGGTCCGGCAATATCGTGATGTCGCAATAGCGGTCCATGGCTACTCCTTCTCGCTTTCCCCGTACACGCCGCCCCGGATCAGGTTGGCCATGACATAGTGCTGCTGTTCTACGGGCGGTTCCTTGTCTTTCAAAATCCAGCCATCCAGCAGGTTGTAAAAGTCCATTTTGCCTTTGGGCTGACGATAGGCTGTTCCCAGGGAAGTAACCGAACCATAGGGCTCCACCGCGATGGGCCCCAGACCTGCGCTGTCCGGATACCAGTCGTCAATGGTACGCAGGGCGTTTCCCAGTTTCTGGGAGTGCAGACCAGCCGCGTTGTTCACCTGATACAGCGTCTTGCTCTTGGAACCAGAGCCCGAACGCCTGTCCAGAATCAGCTCCTGAGACGGATACACCTCCAGCCCTTTGCCCATCCTGACAAAGGCGACCACTTCCAGCAACGCCACGGACAGGCCCGCCAGACCGTCGCGGATCACTGCGGCCAGGGACGCGATGGCGTCATCCCGCTGTGAAAAATCCCGCAAAGAAAAATCCAGCGAGGCAAAGGTGCCTATGGGGGTTGTCTCGCCCTTTTCGATCCTGCCCACGCGCACCTCCACAACCTCCGCGCCCAAACGGTTGCGCCACAAAAACCGTCCATTGGCGATGTTGTACGCGTAGCGGTAGGCCAGCTCCTTAAAACCGTATTTTTCCTTATACTGTCCTACCGTGCCGAGAAGCTTCTCCTTGTAGTCCGCATTGTTGCAAGCGGACGGTTCGCCCACGCCCGAAAGTATGCGCAGGGTAAAACGTACGCAGAGCGTATCCGCCTCAGGCGGCAGGGCCGCCACATCCACTTTTTGCAGATTCGGATTCTGGATCGAGGCGTCCAACTTGGCAGGATCCTGGTCCTTTGTCTTCAAACGGTTGGAAATGGTGCCGCGTACGGATTTTTCCCGTACGTCCAGCTTAGGCCAGGCCAGATGAGCATCGCGGTCATTCCAGTCTCCGGAAAAGAACAGCGCGTCGGAGGGGTCCAGTTTGCGTTCAAAGGCCAGTACGGAAGGGGTCTTCAGCTTATCAGCCATGGTCTTCACTCCTCTCTGTTTTCTCGAAATCATTGACACACAGGTACAGTCCGTTCTCGGGATCGGCCTGATGTTTCCACAGCATGGAAAGCGGATTTTCCACCCGATGCGGGCTGATCCACTCGCCCATGGAATAGACAGACTCCACAAAACGAAACGGGGTCTGCCGGTCGCGGGCGTTGCGTACCGCCCCCGGCTCATACAGCTCGGAGATGGCGGCATAGCCCATGGGAATGGGAACAAGCCAGCCGGTGCGCGCGCGGGACATCTTCCACTCCGCCTTGCCGCCGGGGAGTTCGTCGCCCTCCGCCATGGCCGCAGGATTCCAATGCACGCAGCACAGATCCATGAACGCGTCCAGTTCCGTGGCTTCTGCGTTGCTTTTGCGCATTTCGGCCAGATGCTCCTGCAGCAGCCCATGCCGGCTGATGAGGCTGAAGCCGGGCAGCAAACGCCGACGCAGTGTCCTAAAGCTCTTTATTCTCTCCTCCTGCGATCCGGGGAGTTCCAGGCACTCGGCTTCCGGCTTTTTACCGGCGCCCGGCAACGATGTTCCGGGCACGATGCTGCCGCCCGCCAGCCGCATTGTCATGGCCGCGTTATGCAGTGTCGCCGCAAGATCCCGGCCGTCAGCCGTGTCAAAGTCGTCATCCAGCCAACGCGCGCCGATGAGCAGGCTCACCTCCATGTGCGCGCGGCCGCCCTCGATGGAACTGGCGGCCGAGCCATCCGGGTTGACCGGATGACGGGACTGATTGAAGCGAAGCCGATACCCGCCCGCTCTATCCACCTGCGGGTCGAAACGATGGCAGACAATGGCCACGCTCTCCAGGGCCGCCTGGTCTGTGCAAAACTTCCGCTGCAAGGCGTGGACAAAGCCTGTAAAGGCCGTGGGCGCTGGAAAGCCCCAAGTCAACGGACCGGAGATGGCATTGACGTTTTCAACCCGAAGCCGCGGCAGCAAAATGAGCGCATCGATCGAATCAGTCATAGGCGAGCTCCTTTTCCAACTGTTTGATCACGTCTTTCACATCACTGGTCCACTGGTGAAACTCCGCATCACCCATGGGCAGTTCCTTGCTCTGCTTGGACTTTTCCCGAAGCTGTTTGTTCAGCCAGCGGCCAAAGCGCCTGGCCACCTCCTCCCGCCACTGTCCTAAGGTCAGAGCCTGGGCGAACTCCGGATCCTGCTGCGCCCGTCCGGGGTCCAGCCACAAGGCCTCCTCACGGTCCAGAGCGCAGTCTGCGGCCGCGCTCCAGCCCGGCGCCAGTTCGCCCAGTTCGGAGGCGAACTGCCACAATTCGTCGGTCAAGGCTTCGACCAGACGCGCGCGGCCACGCCGGATGTGTATATTAGTGTAGTTGGTTGCGCCAAGATAATCGGCAAGCGAACGAAGCAAAAATCGAACGCGCTGACGACTATCGAAGCTCCGCCCGAACACGCTCTTTCCCCGAGGCGGGGTCAGTGCCCGGGTTTTCCAGGCTGGGGGAGAGGAAGGGAGCAGCCAGGCCTGGCCCTGAAGATCTGTATTAAACTGACTGACATTTTGTGCATTAGCGCCCCCGAACCTGAGTTCACCTAAATCACGGAATTCAACATAGCCTTCCGAATGTTGAAGTCCTTCCCGTTGCGCCTGACGTGCTTCTTTTGCGGCATCAGTAAAAAGACTATCGTTCAACCTATTCCGAACTTCAAAGGCCAGACTTGTCGGGTACAACGGAGCCAGGAGATGATAGCTGCCATCGGGCAATGGAAAGTAAAGCTGCCGCAATAGCGTATCTGTGGCAGGCTTGCCCTTAAATCGCACAACTCCGGCAAAGGCATCCATCAATGCCGCCGCCTGCTCTGGAGAATCTGACAAGGCCGCAGCCAGCGTCGGATCACGTTCCAAAACGCGATCAAGAAGTGTCCGGCTATTATAGGCAAGCTGCAAGAATTTGTTGACGTCTAAAACGGCAGCAGTGTCAGCAACAACGTCCTCTTTCAAAACATCAGCAATGCCCGATGTAGCCACAAAGCCGGATGCACCTCCTACGGGGTTACGTTTGACATTGAGACTTTTGCTCGTTGGTTTCGTTATAAGAGGATTCGTATACCTTACAGTATGGGTAGCAATCAGAATCTGTCTGACGCGCTGCGACGCGCTTGCGAGCCAATTTCCAACGGAGTAAGATTCCAGCAACTTACTTCTCTTCTGTTCCAGCGCATCCCGTTTTTCAAAATCCTCCTCGCTCGCTAGCTCTTTTTCGATCTTCTCCAGCTTGGGAGCGGCGCGTCCGTGCACGAATGCAGTGATAACCTCCCGCAGCTTTTTAACCTCAATTCGATCAGAAGGATCATTCGGCATGTGAATCTCCTTTGACTATAGTTTTTAGGCTGCTGCAGCCCAAAAATACAAAAACCTCTCTATCCCCGCCGCAATCCCAGGGCGGGATGGTACAGCCAGAGCCCCGCGTCCGAACGTTCGGGCAGGTCCAGGGTTCCGAAGCGGCGCACGCATGCGGCCTTATCCATATCCAGCTGTTGCGCCAGTTCCTCCAACTGGCTCTCGCAGCTTTCCCCCACGCCAAAGGGCCAGAAGTCCGCTCCGTCAGCGCACTCGCAGTCAGTCCGCCCGAACCGGCTGGTCTCGACGCAGTTTTCACTCCCGTCCTGTTCGATACGATGAAATAAAAGCTGCTCCTCTGCATCGTTGTAGAGCAGGACAAAAGGCTCAGTGGGCTGCGAACGCCTGAACGGAGTAATCCGCTGGAGCTCGCCGGAATAGGGAGCATTGGTGGTCCACCAGAGGCTCGCGGGAAACTCCCCGACCTCTGACATGGTCATACGGATGCGCTCCAGCTCAAACGCTGCAAGGTTTTCCCGCGGGGCAGTGTCTGGCAATTCCACAATGCGGTGCTTTGCGGAGATGATCAGCTGATCGGGCGTCACGATGTCCCGAAGCTTGACCGAGGCGAGTTTGAAGCCTTTGCACTCGAAGCCCGGTTTGACGAATGACAAGCCGTCCCCCGTACGGTAGGACTTCAGATTTCTGTCCAGAAGCCGGATGTTCGGTGTCTCGCAGGTTCCCGGCCTGTGCCTTCGCACTCTACCTGCGAGCTGGATGAAGGAGCGCATGGAGCTGGGCTCCACAATGGCCCAGTCATAGTCGTGATCCCGGCCGACTTCGGCCACGGGCGTGGCCAGAACAATGAAGAGATGATCCCCGCCGCTGTCCCCATCGAGCAGGGCCCGGATTTCCGGCAGACCGAACACGCCCTGCGGATCATGCCGGTCCAGCGCAGCATCCAGCCGCCGTTCCATGGCGGAGCGCATGAACAGGGGGATGCCGCGAATGGTAGCAGCAAAGATGCAGCCGGGTCCCCGACGGCGACGGCAATCCGGACAGGCAGCGCGTCACATCGATGAGCGGATCTATGTTCGCCATGCGGACCAGGCCGAAGCTCACGCGCTTGCTGGTGCGCGGGTCTATGGAATGATGCAACTGATGCAGTTCCTGCGCATGCGTTGCAATACGCCCGGCCAGATCCTCCCGGACACCGGTTGCTTCTTCCTCAGTCAGGTTCTTCCCGTCCTTGACGTCGACGATAACTGCCCGACGCCGCACCTCTGCGGAATCAAGTTTCTTTGCCCGGGCCAGGACCCACTTTGCATGCTGTTCGCCATAGGACGCTTCGGACGCATGCTCCCCGAACGCGCAACCGAACTCATCAAACCAGGCGCAGCAGATAGAATCCACTGTTCCCAACATGCCGTGATTCTTTCTATAAAGAGCGCGCCCCGCGCTGTACGCGTTGAACAGTCCCGTAGCCAGCGGGGGCGGTATGGTCGCGGACGACAAGAGTACCCTGCTTCCCAGCATGCCGGCCCAATGTACGAGACGACTGAGTGCGAAAAGATCGTTGATATCGAAATCATCCGGCTCGTCCAGAATCAGATCGCTTGTGAGCAGGCGGAGCATGGGTGCAATCTGCCTGCCGCCGCGCAGCGCCTCTACTGACGGCATGAGATGGTCTATGGTGCAGGCGAGAATGGGCGCATTGACCAGCGCAAGGCTGCCTGGTCTTCCCTGCAGCCATTTGTCCAGAAAGGTCCCGTCCAGGCTGCCCTCGTAATGCACATGATGTTCATCGGCGATCGCCTCATCAGCCGATTCGCTGCCGAGCACCGTTCCAAGCTGGTACAGTTCCTTCACCGCTCCGCCGCCGCAGAGCACGGCAAGATCATCCGCGCTCAAGCCCAGACGGCGGCGATACTCATTTCCGGTCTGCAGAGTCAGAGTCCTGAGGCCGAGCGCGATGGTGAACCGCGCCCCAATCTCCGGATCGGCCAGCCCGTACAGGATACGTCCGTTCCCGAGCGTCTTTCCGCACCCCGTGGAAGCCAGGTTGAGTCCGAAAAATCCTTGAGCGGCGGCCTGTTCTCTGAGTCGGCAGGCCACTTCGAAGGCCTTGTCCTGCCAGCGAAAGCGCGTGTCGGCACACCTCTTTTTCAAGCCGCTGTGATGTCCGAGGCGTGGAAGAGCCTGTTCGAGGCGAGGAAGCAGCCGGGCGACAGAGTTGCACGCCTTTGCCACGCCGAGCAGATGCTCATCCAGTTTCTGATGCAGCCGGGGCTTTGATGCGCCGCGCAGTGAATTGGCGTACGCGTGATACGCCGCATCACCCCGTACCCGGTCCAGGTTTTCATCCAAGCTCGAGTAATAGTGGTCGGCGATGGTAAGAACCAGACGTGACACATGCAGGGAAAAGAAGTCGACTGAAAGCACAGTGTCCTGGCGTTGATGCAGTTCGAGCAGTTCGCCTGCCACTTTCCTGACCTTGAATCGCCACGCCGCGCTTGCGAAGGGCAACGGCGTATCGAACCGCCAGCAGCGTTCCAACTCGGAGTCTTCGATGTCCGGATGCGGACCTTCCGCTATCCAGTCCGCCTCGATGCCATTGGGTAACTGTCTCAACGCCCTCTCATTCGAGGAGATGGCACTCCACGGGTGTTTCCTGGGAAGACGATGGTGCGAAACGATGAGCCAGCCAATGCTCCGCGCCAACGGCAATTTCAGTTTTTTAAAGGGCGAGGCAAATCCAGACGATGGTCTGTCGGCAACAACCCCTTCAACCCAGGCCATATCCGGCTCTTCGGGCATTTCGGCAAGGCGTTTCAGCCACTCCAGATCTGAATCCGATTCTCCCACATAGGCTCGAAACAGACGCAGAGAGACCCACTCATGCCGATAGGGATCAGCGTGAAATTTACTCAATTTCAGTTTACCCTGAAAAAAAGCATTGGCTTTGCCCAGGTCATGAAAAAGCGCCGCCAGACACGCCAGAAGCTTTATGATTTCCAGGTGTCGCCAGTCGTGCTCATCGCGCTCGCGCAGTACGTCTCTTGAAGTCTGGTTTGTGGGAACCGCACCGCCCAAATTGAAGCAGGAGCGATTGCCAACTATCCACAACAATTCACTCCTGTTTTTTCCCCGAACCCAATGACAGCTGATGGCGGTGTTTTTCCGGGCGTTTTTTTTGAGCAGTTTGTGCAGTGTTTCGAGGCCTTGCGAGGTTATCGCAGTTTGCCAGGTACGATCACCAATGCGAACCGCAAATTGATCAAGGATGCGCTGACTTTCCTTAATTGCCTTTTTGGAGCACTGCGAGACAAGGATAATATTCACTTGCTCTCACCAGCAACCTTCTCCGCAACCTCTTTGACGGCGTCAATGATTACATCCAGCGCTCCGGCCGCTGCAATTCTGTCAATGCACGCTTGTCGAAATTCCTGGGGCCCGAGCCCTTGCATCGCAGAGACAAAGGCTAGAGGAAGCACAATTGCGTCTTTCACCAAATCCGCAGCGTCAAAGACGAATCCTCCCCTTCTGGTTTTGCCATGAAGCACCGCCAAGCCATGAGGTATTCCCAGCACCCATAAAGCGACAGCGCCCAGGCCATAAGCCAGATAATTGCCGTGATCCAGGAAATTATTGGCGAGGTCCACGCCTGTTCCTCTTTTGGCTCGGGAAAAATCCCCATACCCTACCGCCTGTGCCGCAAGTTTATAAAGTGATTTTGTCAGGCGCGCTTCTTCGAGCAATAAGGATTCCGTATCCTGGACCTCTTCAAGTCGTTGCGTATACGCGTTTATAAAAGAGCTGAGCCGCTGCAGATCGACCGGAAAATCATTCTGCTCAAACACTCTTTTACATACCCAATGCTCCTGAATACATTTACTGCGGAATCGCTGGAATTGTTTTGCGGCCTCAAGACGTTCCGCATCATCAAACCAAAAGCGCACCCAACGTTGCAAGTATTCCGTTGGCCGATATTCACTTTGTGGGGAAAACCATAGAATATCAGTATCCCGCTCTATTGCACTGAACAGAGGCAACCCACCACCGCCAGTGAATCCGACGAGCACTCCAGCCTTTGCCAGTTCGCGCATGGCTGCCTGAGTAACCGAAGTTTCATTTCCCAGAAGTAAGGCCGTGGTATTGGCTATGGGGATATTCCAGTAGGAGTTTTTTCTGCCTTGTTTGGTAAGGTATTCGACCCTGCCTCCATTGGCGAGGATGCGGCAATGTTCTAGAACAAAGATATTGGCCCTCTTTGAATGAATAATCGTTTTCAGCTCGGAGGGAGCAAGCGTTTTCATTTGTCCTACCTATTTTATCGATATTATTCAAAAATAAGCAACTTTTATCGGATAGCTTATGTAGAACAAAAAATAAAAACAAGTCCAGTTTACTACTGCATTTTTATTATAGCGGCTCCAAGTTTTTGTAGAATTCGTTGAGCTGCTGTATAGAGGTGGTGTGGTCGTTCACTTTGCTGGCTAAGTTCTGGATTGCCTGGTCCTGCTGGGTTTGTCTGGCGCGTATTTCCTGATCCAATTTTTCCAGGCCGTGCAATACGTGGCGTTCGAGTTCGGTCTTGCTCATGGTTTACTCCTCCAGTTTGAGGGCTGTCCGTTTCTGGAAGGTCCAGTCGGTTTTGACGGTCATGCCCTTGGGCAGCAGGATGAACCGGCCGGTGTTCCGCTCCAACAATTCGAGGCCCCAGGTTTGTTCCTGGAGAATTTTTATGCTGGCTTGCAGGTGTCCTGCTGGGTTTCCAGGTCGCTGACCCGATTGCTCATCACCTTGGTCAGGCCCCATGCGCCGATGGTTATGCCCAGCACCAGTAAAAAGCCGAGCATGGCAGTCAGGAAGCAGCTCCGGGCTATGGTCTTGTGAAACAGCGTATTCATTTTTTCCAGTTCCTGAAGCTGGCCAGTAATTTTCTGATTCCAGGGCTGGAGTTGTGCATCTATAGCGTTCGCGGTTGTATCCAGCGAGCTTTGTAATGACGCGTTCAAGCTTTTTTGAAAGCTCTTGAACTCTTCACCAGAGATCCTCTCCCGAGCCTGGTGATACCAGTCTCTCTTTTTGTTAAGCTTGCCAGCCAAAGCTTCGATGATCCGCTTCTTCCCTTTGCTCATCACAGCACCATAACAATCAAATATTTCGAACAAACAAGGCGATACTGCTTTATAAATATTCGATAGAAACTTTTTTTAGTCTGGTTTTATAATAATAATTTTTCATAGCTATACGTTTTTCAAAACTTTAATGTTTATTAAGCTATTCCAGATTTCATCTTAGGCAATTATCATTCTGTTTTCTCGTCATTTAAAAAGAATTCCTACCTATATGGCATGTTATCTGCGATCTATCTTCAACTGCTTTTATTCTTTTAAGCTACTGTCTATATATGACAAAATTGACAATTTCATACTGTAATACTGCATTATAAAAATAATATAAATACAGATTTGTAAATTTTTATGTTGACTGCCAATTTTCCGTGGTGTACCACGCTGGTATACCACATGGATATGACAATTTTAGAAAAAAGGACTCAGGACACAATGTCATTTACCGACAACACCCTCCTGAACGCGCAGGGGATTCAAAAAAGATTCGGGGGTATTATTGCCCTGTCGGAATACTCTCTGAGAATTCAGCAAGGAGAGCTGATTGGCCTGATTGGTCCCAACGGGGCTGGAAAAACAACGGTTTTCAACATCCTTTCCGGCGTGCTCGCCCCAACCAACGGTTCGATCCTGTTCGAAAACAGGGAACTCGCCGGCTCAGGCCCAGCCCGGACCGCCCAGGCAGGCATTGCCAGGACCTTTCAAAACATCCGGCTGTTCAACGAGATGACCGTGCTCGACAACATTCGCACCGGTTTTCACCACAACATGGGCAGCGGCTTTTTCGCCACCCTGCTGCAACTGCCCCGCCAGCGGAGCTCAGAACAATCCATGATCCGGCGTTCCCAACAGCTGGCCGAACTGATCGGCATCTCGGACCTTTTGGACATGAGAGCCGGAGATCTTCCTTACGGAGACCAGCGCAGACTGGAAATTGCACGGGCCCTGGCCCTGGGACCAAAACTGCTGCTTCTTGACGAGCCTGCCGCGGGCATGAACCCAGGCGAAACAGACTCTCTGGTCAAGACCATCAAGATCATCCACAAGGAATTCCACCTTTCCATTCTCCTGGTCGAGCACGACATGAACCTGGTCATGAACCTGTGCGAACGACTTCAAGTGCTGAACTACGGTCGCTTGCTGGCCGAAGGCACCCCGGAAGCAATCCAGAACAATGCCGAAGTGGCGGCAGCCTACCTTGGAACCGGGAAGCGCAAAAAGGAGACGGCCCAATGAACAACGGTCCCATGCTGCAATTGGATGGCATCAACGTCCTGCGTGGAAATACACACGTACTGCACGGCGTATCTCTGGAGGTGGGATTTGATGAAATCGTCGCACTCATCGGAGCAAACGGCGCGGGCAAGACATCCACACTGCGAGCCATTTCCGGACTACTGCAAATCCGCGACGGACAGATTTCTTACCGACCCGACAGCCAGGCCGAACCGTTGCAACTCCACCGCATGGCCGCAGAGGCCATCGTAGCCAAAGGGTTGAGCCATTGCCCGGAAGGCAGAGGCATCTTCGGCGGATTGAGCGTCCAGGAAAATCTGCAAATAGGCGCGTACCTGCGCGATGACAAAGCAGCCATCCAACGCGACATCGAACGGGTCCATGAGATGTTCCCCATCCTGGCCGAACGGTCCCGCCAGACCGCGGGCACCCTGTCCGGAGGAGAACAGATGATGCTGGCCCTGGGGCGTTCGCTCATGAGCAATCCCAAACTCCTGATACTGGACGAACCCTCCCTCGGACTGGCTCCCCTGGTTGTCGAATCCATCTTCGAAATGCTCGAAAGCATCAACCGGCAAGGTGTGACTATTCTTCTGGTCGAACAAAATGCGGTCATGGCCCTGGAACTTGCCCATCGTGCCTATGTTCTTGAGCACGGGCGTATTTCCATGACCGGCACAGGGGCCGAACTGGCTGACGATGACAATGTTCGCAAGGCCTATTTAGGAGGACAATAGTGACTTCGGCATATCTGGCTCAACAACTCCTGAACGGGATCATCCTCGGCTCCATGTACGCCCTTGTGGCTGTAGGATTTTCCATGATTTACGGAATCATCAATCTGATCAACTTCGCCCACGGCGATATTGTCATGATCGGCGCGTTCTGCACCATCGGCCTGCTGGCCGGACTCGGTCTGCCGCTGGGCGTAGTGGTCCCGTGCGTCATCGCCATTGGAGCCCTGAGCGGCCTGGTGGTAGAACGGTTCGCCTTCCGGCCCATGCGCGGCGCCCCGCAGGTAACAGGTTTCATCGCCTCCCTCGGCGTGTCCATCATGATCCAGAATCTGGGAATCCTCACTCTGACCGCCCAGCCGCGCAACTTCTCCTTTCCCGAGTATATGCAGACCACGCTCAACCTTTTCAATCTGCAGATCCGGATCATCGACCTTTCGATCATAATCGCGGCCCCGGTTCTGGTGAGTATTCTCCTGTTCATCGTGTACCGGACCAAGACAGGTACCGCCATGCGGGCCACGGCCGAGAATCTCGATGTGGCCAGACTCATGGGAGTAAACATCAACCGTACCATCGCGGTGACCTTTGCCCTGGGCTCGGCCCTGGCCGGCATTTCCGGACTGATGTGGGGTGGCAAATTCGGCCAGATCGATCCGCTCATGGGCTTCCTCCCCGGGCTGAAATCCTTTGTGGCCGCTGTCATCGGAGGGGTGGGCTCCATCCCCGGCGCCATCCTGGGCGGCTACCTGCTGGGCATGTCCGAGGTTCTGTTCGTGGGACTTCTGCCCCCCATCTATTCGTCTTACCGCGACGCCTTTGTATTCGGTACGCTGATACTCATCCTCCTTGTCCTGCCCAACGGCATACTGGGCAAAAATCAGGAGGAGCGTGCTTGATGATACGCAAACTCATTGTCACACTGATCATAGTCTGCCTTGCCGCAATCCTGGCAGTAGCCCAGCACACGCTGAGCGACTATATGCTCTCTCTGATCTGCTTCGTGGGCATTTTTGCCATACTCGCAACAAGCCTGAACCTGACCAACGGTTACACGGGCCTTTTCTCCCTCGGACATCCGGCGTTCATGGCAATCGGCGGCTACACCTCGGCTCTGCTGACCTTCCCGCTGGCCAAAAAACCGCTCTTCCTGCCGGATCTGCCCCACTGGCTTGCCGCCCTGCACCTGCCGTTTCTGCCCGCAACCATCCTCGGCGGACTGATGGCGGCCCTGGCTGCTCTGATCATCGGCATCCCGGTACTCCGGCTTCGCGGACACTACCTGGCGGTGGCAACCATGGGCTTTCTGATTATCGTCCAGGTACTTCTCATCAATATGGATACCATTACCAGAGGACCTCTCGGACTCAACGGATTGGACGAACTGACCAATGTCTGGTGGGTGTACGGCTGGCTGGCCGTCACCGTGTATGTGTGCTGGAAGGTCAAATTCTCGTCCTACGGACGTCAGTTCATTGCCATCCGGGAAAACGAACTGGCCGCCCGCTGCCTGGGCATCAATGTCTTTAACGTCAAACTCCAGGCCCTGGTCATCGGCGCGTTCTTCGCCGGGGTGGCAGGCGGTCTTTGGGGCCATCTGATCACCGCCCTTACACCGGGGTCCTTTTCACTGCTTCTGGCCTTCACCATTGTCGTCATGGTGGTGGTAGGCGGCTCCGGATCCATATGCGGATCTTTGGTGGGCGCCGTACTGTTCACCGTCATTACGGAATTCTTCCGTCCCCTGGAGGAAAACTTCTCCATATACGGGGTCGGAGAAATATTCATGGCCCTGGTCCTGATCTCCATCCTGGTTTTCAGGCCACAGGGATTATTCAGCTGTGGAGAGCCAAAGGGATTCGCCCCACAGCACAACAGAATCAAACCCTTAGGAGAGAAGTTGAAATGAAAAAGCTGTGCACACTCCTCGCTGTACTTGGTCTGGTGATGGGCTTGGCCCTGCCTTCGTTGGCCGCTGATCCGATAAAAATCGGCGCTCTGTACAATTTAACCGGTGGAATGAGCTCCATCGACGCCCCTTCCCTGAACGGCGTCAAGCTCAAAGCCGACATGATCAACAAAGCCGGCGGCATACTCGGCCGTCAGATCGAAATCATCGGCGTCGACACCAAGACTGATCAGAAAGCTGCCGCCATTGGCGCCAAGAAAATCCTTGGCGATGATGTGGTGGCCACCATCGGCTACTCGGATACCTCCTTCGTACTGCCTTCCGCTCCCCTGTTTCAGAAAAAGGGAATTCCTTTTGTAACATCCGGCGCCACCACACCCAGCCTGCCTACAATGATCGGCGACTGCATGTTTCTGTGCCCCTTTGGCGATAACATTCAGGCCCGTGCCATTGCCGACTATGCCGTCAAAGACCTCAAGACCAAAAAGATTGCTGTCTGGACCGACAACTCCATGGATTTCACCAAAGGTTTGGCCAAGTATTTCAAGGAAAGCGCCAAGGCCAATGGTGCCGAAATCATTCTGGAAGACTTTTTCATGAGCGGCGACAAGGATTTCTCCGCCCAGGTCGCACGGCTCAAGAATGCCGGTGCAGACGCGGTATTCGTGTCCGCCTGCCCCAACGAAGCCGGCCTGTCCGTCAAGCAGATTCGTGAAGCCGGTCTGAAGCTGCCTATTCTGTCCGGTGACGGTTTCGACACCGAACTGATCGCCACCGTGCCCGGCAAAGAAATGGCCAACGACATCTATTTCACCACCCATACCTACCGCGGAGAAACCCGCCCCGAAGTTACGGAATTTATCGAAGCCTACAAGGCGAAGTACAATGTGGACCCCGAAAACGCTTTTGCCGCTCTGGGATACGACGCCATGGGTCTGATTGCAGATGCCATCAAACGCGCTGGTTCCGCCAAGCCTGCGGACATCCGTAAAGCCCTGGCCGACACCAAGGATTACAAGGCCGTTACCGGCAGCATAACCTACGAAAACAATACCGGCATTCCGCTGAAGAGCGTGTCCATCATCAACGTGGACAAGGGGGATTACAGTGTCAAATACGTCTGGAATCCCAACGCCAAATAAGTAGTAAGCACGTCAATCATAGTGGCAGCGGCATAGAGCCGTTGCCACAAACAAAAATGAGGGAAACGCCATGCGCAATGTTCGTCTGGAAGAAAACACCCAGTTCTCATTTGTGGAATCCAAATTCGACAAGCTCTTTCTCGCCATTGGCTCCTGCGAATGCCACGGTGAACACCTGCCCTTTGGCTGCGATTCGTTCGTCAGCCACCAGATTGCCCTGGACCTGGCCGAACGCTTTGAAGACGCCGTGGTGGCCCCGCCTGTCTGGTTCGGCATGAGCCAGCACTACCGTCATCAACCCATGTGTCTTTCCGTGTCCGACGATACCGTCATACGCATTGTCCGGGAATTGCTCGACTCCGCCTTGTACTGGGGCATCAAGAAGGTGGTCATCATCAACGGACATGACGGCAATATCGCGCCCATTGAAATCGCGGCTCGGGACTTCAAGGTCCAGCACCCGGATTTCAGCCTGGCCGTACTGGATGCCTGGTGGGTCACGGCCGGAAACCTGCTGCCCAAAGACACCTTCGAGGTCTGGGATGGACTGGGACATGGCGGCGAAGGTGAAACGTCAATCGGCCTGTCCATTTTCCCCCACCTGTGCGACATGCCCCGGGCCAAAGGTCAGGTTCCGGAGTTCGACAGCAATGTGAAGCTCATCTGGAACTTTGCCGAACTGACCCCCTATGGTGCGAGCGGCGATCCGACCAAAGCCACAAAAGAAAAGGGTGATGCCATGCGCAAGGTCCTGGTTGATTACCTGGAAAAATACGTCCGGCACATGGATGCGCAGAACTGGCGCTATGGTGTCGTAAAATAAAAGCAGCTTTCTTTTTCACGGGGCAGCTGAAAAGACAGAAAGACAACCCCATACGGAGATGCGTACGCACAGGTACACCGTCGATTTCAATAGGTTTTAGCGTGGAGAAAGCGAGTCGTTTTTATCGTCCCAGTTACTATCAGATCGGCACTCGACATCTATACATTTTATCAGCTGGAGTTTAGCCATGGATTCTGTATCTGACCTTTATCGTCGCGATCTCAATGCGGTCGCGGGTATTGAAAAACTTCGTTTTTTCCCTCTTGCTATTGAAAGCGGAAGTGGCGCCTGGCTCACCGAAGCAGGAGGCAGAAAATTACTTGATTGCACAGCAACCTGGACTGCATGCGGGCTGGGGCATGGTCACCCCCGTATAACCAAGGCAGTGACCCGGGCTTTGCAATCCCCTGCTGGCGCCGGTGGATCAGCGGCTGTCCACCCCGATTCGGTCGGTTTTGCCGAAGAACTCCTGGCCCTGGTGCCGGGCGAAGGCGAACGGCGCGTCTACATCGGCCATGCGGGCACGGATGCCAATGATGTGGTATTGCGCGCCTGCCGCAAAAACCTCGGACGCAAACGTGTCATTGCCTTCAAGCTCGGCTACCATGGCGGCATGGGAACCGCCCTGCATGTGTCCGGGGTGCATATCGATGCCGGCGTTGCCGCGGACGAATTCCTGTATCTCGCGACCTACCCCAACCCGTACCGTCCGCATGCCGATGGTCCGGACCCGGTGCAGGCGAGCCTGGCCGCGAGCCTGGCCGAAGTCGAAGAGCAACTGGCTCTGGGGGATGCGGCCTGTCTTATGGTCGAGCCGATCCTCTCCGATGGCGGCTTGATCGTTCCTCCCAAGGGATTTCTGTCCGGGTTATCCAAGCTTTGCAAAAAGTACGATGTTCCTCTGGCGGTTGATGAAGTGAAGGTCGGCATGGGCCGGCCGGGGCTGCTGCATGCATTCCAGCATGATGACGTGATCCCCGATATCGTGACCTTTGGCAAAACCATTGGCGGTGGGCTGCCTCTTGCTGCCGCAGTTGGCCCCAAGGAGATTCTTGACGGTCCCCCGGCTGCCGCCCTGCTGACCACTGCGGGCAATCCCATTTGTACGGCTGCAGGCCGGGAAGTGCTGCGAATTCTCGTGGAAGAAGACATTCCCGCCCGTGCGGACCATGCAGGCCAACGCCTGCGTGCAGGGCTTTCCGCCGCAATGCCCGATATCCCGCAAATCGGAGACGTACGTGGGCATGGTTTGGCCATAGGCCTCGAACTGGTGAAGCCCTACACCAAAGAACGCGACGGTGCGTTAGCCCAAATGACGGTATACCGCGCGTGGGAACTCGGTTTAGTGGTCTATTATGTTGGGGGCAACGTACTGGAAATCACTCCACCGATGATCATCTCGGACCAGGAAGTCGACCTGGCTGTGGAGATTATCCTGCAAGCCGTCAAAGACGCCGCATCAGGGGTTGTTCCGTACGAGAAAGTGGCGGTATACGCCGGATGGTGATCCGCTGACAACGGCATGGAGCTTCCCAAAGATGGAAACCGAGGCGCAAAGGGAGGACCAAAATCCTCTCTTTCGATCCAATGCAACCCAATAAGGATCTTTTTTAAGGTTGTCCCTCCGTTTCCAGCCTGATCAGGTTGACCTCATGGGTTTGTGCGTCCTGATGAGCGTAAAACTCGGACAGATTAGAAATGTGAAGGCCCTGTGGATACTGTCAGCTTACAATAATGCTGACTATGCTTTTACAATGTCTGCATAAAACAAAGAGTCCTTGCCCGATGCCGGGACAGACACATAACGAACGGCATTGAGTCCGGGGATGTTTGGAATCGGCGCATGCCATCAAATACAGATAACGAAATTGTCGTCTTTTTCACCGGGGGAACCATTGAGATGGCCCCCCGTGAAGAGGTGGCCGGGGTGGTTCCGGGCGACCAGGCCAACGCCTTGCTTTGCAGTCTCCCCCCCATTCCTGGTGTGAGCCTGAGACCGGTCAAATGGTCGAGCCTGCCCAGCGGGCACGTTACTCCGGAGCACATGCTGCAGCTGGCACGCGACATCGATGCGGCACTTGCCGCAGAAACAGTCTGCGGCTGCGTGGTATTGCACGGCACCGATCTGCTGGTGGAAAGCTCTTTTGTCCTCAATATGGCCGTCGAGTCACCCAAGCCTGTGGTGACCTCCGGCGCCATGCGTCACTATGGCGAAATGGGCTATGACGGCGTCCGCAACCTGTACGACAGCCTGCTCGCCTGCCTGGCCATGCCTGAAAATTGCGAAATCCTCATCCAGATAGGATCCCAGCTGTTCAGTGCCGCCGATACGATCAAGACCAACTCCGTATCGGTTACCCCTCTGGTCGGTCTGATGCACGGCTGTGTGGGAGAAATCATAAATTCGCAGGTACATTTTCACAACGGTGCGCCCGGCAAACGCATGGGGCTGCCCTTCAAAATTTCGGACATGTCGGCGTTCGTCCCGCTTATCGCATGCTGGCCGGGCATGGGGGAAATTCTGATCCGCTCGGTCCTGGATGCCGGGGCCAAGGCAATCGTTATTGAAGGATTTGGTGCGGGGAATATTCCTCCAGAAGCGGCCAAAGCCGTTCACAAGGCACTCAAGAAAACTGTCCCGGTATTCCTGGCCTCCCGCTGTCTGCGTGGAGGGGTCTGGCCCATCTACGGCTATCCCGGCGGAGCCGCAGCCCTGATCAAGGCCGGAGCGTTCTCCGCAGGGCAACTGGCTGCCACCAAGACGCTTTTGCTGGTCAAGGCTGCTCTCGGCAGCGGCTACCCCTGCGACAAACTCGCACAACTTCTGCCCTGAGGTTACGTATGGAAGACAGTATAACCAGACCCACGATTTTCTTTCCCAACGACGAAGTCAAGGCGGTCATCTACACCTGCCTGCGGGACTGGATTCTTTATACCACACTGAAGCCGGGGCAAAAGCTCAACGAAAGAGACCTGGCCGAACAATTCAATGTGTCCAGGACCCCTCTTCGGGAAGTGCTGCAGATGCTCGCCATTCAAGGACTACTCAACATTCGTCCGCGCCAGGGAGTATTTGTCGCCCCCATAGAAACAGAACACATACGCCAGGTGTTCGAGGTCAGGCTCCCCTTGGAAAAAACAGTGGCCCGTCTGGCGGCTCAACGCGCCACAGAGGCGGAAATCCTGGAACTCGAAACCTTGTCCGAACTTTCCCAGCAGGCCCAGAATGCCGGCTACAAAGAAAAAAGCATACGTTTGGACGCCGCATTCCACGACGCTCTTTCAAATGTTTCGAACAATCTGGTGCTGCGGCAAACCCGCGAAAGCCTGCACAACATCTGCCTGCGTTACTGGTACCTCATCCTGAATCGATACGAACCTGATGAAACAGATATGGGCGACCATGTACACCTGGTAGAAGCCATCAAGGAACACGACCCGGAAAAGGCAGCCGAAATTCACGGTTTGCACGTCAGCCACTTTCTGCAGCTGCTTGAATAGTAATTTAATGTATCAAAGTATTTTTTTGCAGTTTGTTTCTGTAACAATCAGACAATATATTTGCGTTATAACTAATTTAAAATTTGTTTCATTCGTACAAGTCAGATTCTGTAGTGGGTTTCTACCCATAGTGCACAATATAGGATTATGCTCTTTCAACCGGTCGCCTGACAGGCGCGGGCTCTGTAGTTACCGGCAACCGCCTCACAAGGTGTAAAACAGACTCAGGCAGGTATACGATGGAAATATTGATGCGAGGGAAGTATGTTATTACGGATGCGGAAGCCAAAGAAGACGGAATAGTAGAAGATGGTGCGATCCTCGTACGCGATGGTCTTATTGAAGAAGTGGGGGATTTCAACGCGCTCAAGGAGAAATATCCTCAAGCAACGGTAAAGGGAAACGGCCGCCAGTTGCTGATGCCAGGACTGGCGGACGGACACAGCCACGGGTATGGCTTGAGCCTTGTCCAACGCGGTATCCCCATGGACTACCTTGAAAACGGCATGGTGGACTGGGCGTTTCTTGTCAACGTCGACCCGGAATTATGTTCGCAGATGTGCGCCCTGCGTCACCTGCGCAGTGGATGCACCACATTGCACCATAACAACTGGGGCGCGGATGACGAACCTCTGGAAAATATGGAAAGGACCATCAAGGCCTATAAACCCACGGGCATCCGTCTTGCCTATTCGCCAGGCGGACGTGACCTCAGCCGGCTGGCTCTCGACGAGGATGGATTCTTCGAAACCCTTCCGCCGGAACTGCAGGAATTTTCCAGACCGTTCATCGAGTACGACCGTGAGGCCTTTATCGAAGGATACATGGACAAATTCGAGCGCCTTTACGCGAAATACAACGGAGACCTCGTACGCATTATTTTCGGCCCCAGCTGGGCCATGGGCGCCACAGACGCCTTTTTGAAGCGGGTAAAGACACGGGCGGACCAGCTCGGGAAACTCCCCATACACATGCATACGCTCCAGACTCCGGTGCAAAAGCAATACAGCTTCAGGACATACGGCAAATCCCTTGTGGCGCACCTGGACGATCTCGGTCTGGTGGATGAAAATCTTACCCTGGGACACGCTGTTTTTGTCACGGAAGCCGACATAGAGCTCCTGGCAAGCAAAGGGGCGTCCGTCACCCACCATGCCAGCTGCAACCTCGCCATCCGCAATGGTATCGCTCCTGTGTATTACATGCTGCAGGCGGGTCTGAACGTGGGCTTGGGAATCGATGACAAGGGAATCAATGACGATGAGGACGTGATCATGGAGATGCGCCTTATCCATCGCCTGCACCGCGTTCCTGGCTTTGACCTTGCCGAAACCCCGGCACTGGATGCCTTTGATATCCTCAAAATCGGCACGCTCAATACGGTCAAGGTATGCGGTTATGCCGGAGAAGTGGGTGCCCTGAAACCTGGCATGCGAGGCGATGCCATTCTTGTGGACCTGGAAGAGGCCATGGAAGACCCCTGGATGTCACCGGATCTCAACATCGCGGAAGTATTCATCCATAGAGCCAAGGGAAGTCACGTCAACACAGTGATGGTGGACGGCAATATCCTGATGGAAGATCGCCGTTTCACCACCATAGATGTCGAGGCGCTCTACAAGGAAGTCGCAAAGCAGGCATCCAAGGGCATAAGCCAGGAACAGCGCTCCTTTGCGGAAGCCTTTCAGCGTCTGAAACCCTATTACCACAAATGGTACAAGGGCTGGGAGGACATGGAATGCAAGCCCTTCTACGTCATGAATAGTCGTATTTAGTAGCCACCATCTGCATAACTACATAATTTGTATTTACAACTTAGTAGAATACTTCCCCGATGATTAGCCACTGGGCTTTTCATCGGGGTTTTACAGAATATCATGTCAGACTGCGTAGTGCTGAGGCACGCGCTGAAGAATCGTTGTACTCCAAGAAGATGCGTCATCAAATGCCATGGTTGTAAGACCCTATTGTCAATTGCCCAATCCTTTCATCCGGATGTCATACCTCGCGCAACAGACCGGCAATGCATGAGACTGCCATCAAGATGTCTAAAATTCCCATATATATGTTGTAAAATCAATACGTTAATCACATTGACAAAAACTATTATCATATATACTTATTGATAATATTATACAAACATATACCAAGCGAGGAATCAGACATGAAACAGTTGTTCGTCGTATTTCTTGGGGTCTGCCTGTTCATAACAACTCTAGTTTCTTATGCTGCGGCCGAACAAGCTGAAGATGAATTTTTAAATTGCGTACAAAGCAGCTGCAAAAATGGAGACTACCCGGACTGTGCAGCTGGTTGCGCCAAGCTTAATCCTCCTCAGAAGCCAGCCAACTCGCTCAAGTCAAACGATGAGTACATGAAATGTTTGTTCAAATGCCGCGATGACTATTCCAAATGCACCGCACGTTCAAGACAAAGCTTTGAGTGCCTTGAAAAATATCATGAGTGCAAGTGGAATTGCTCTTGAAAATAGAATTCCCCATGCACTACACTGTACGTACTATTTTTATTAAGTGCCTGCGGTCTGAACTGTTGGACTGAGACGGGGCACCCCATATCCCCTGTGGGCTCCTTTATTGATGGTAGAACAATGTTACTGTTGCGGCTTTTGTCTTTTTGTCGCACTTCGTAAGCAGTCTGGCTAACATACTGTTTCCTTCTCGTTGTTTCAAAAAAATCAGCTGATTGGATACAATCCCTGGTATTTTTGTCTGAAAAATATCCTTCCGCGAATAATTCTTCACTTTCAGAAATAGTATTTGAAAAACTTGATAACCAGCACCAATAGTATGCAGCCCAAGTGCCAATTACTGTTTATGGTCTTCTCATTGAAATTTCCATAAGATACTCCCTTGGCATTGTACCCGGTTTGTTGGATCGTGCTTCCCATCTAAAGCAAAAACCACGTTCTTTTCCATATGAAATTCCAGATCAAGCTGGAAAAGTTTCAGACCACACACTTCCATAGAAAATATCCTTAAAATTACAAGTTAAGTATATAATTTGTCTATATTTAAAAATTCAGATGGCGACAACCAACTGCATTACTTCAATTAAATATAACACCCAAAGAGATAATTACGTATCCCACTTGTCATTTGTTGTTGTCTTTAACTCAACATATATATACACGACACTCACATCATGGAGTTAAGCAATATAGTCTTTTTTAAAGGTAAAGAGATGAGCAATTATCAAGTCAATTGCAGGCCATCCATCTGCCCTATTTGCAAACAAAATTGCGGCATACTCGTTAAGGGAGACAAACATTGCGTCAAAATTTCAGGGCATTCCGAACATCCGCTCAGCAAAGGATTTGTGTGTGTTCGCGGCAAAAATAACGGACAAATTCATAACGCCACCTCAAGGCTTTGCCCTCCATTGTTGAGATTAGAATATATGGATTCCCTGTCCTGCTTTCCCCGGATGCGGGCCGTACTTGCAAGGACCGTCCCCATGGAGAGAGGATGATGGATTTTTCCGCCAAAGACACCCAGTCGCTACCGGAACGCATGGCAGCCTTGGTCGCGGGAACTCCCATGGACAGAGTCCCTTTTAATCCGTGTGCCATCGGCTTTTCAGCAAAGGCCATGGGCATAGACAGAGGCCAGCTGTACCGGAATCCAGAAACGGCCTTTGAGGCAGGAATGCGCCTGATGACAACCTACCCCTGGATGAACACCAAACCTTCCTACGGATGGGCAGACAGAGGGTCATGGGAATTCGGCGGTAAAATCATCTGGCCTGACAACAACCGCTATATCGCCCCCTGTTCTGTCCCGCTGTTGAACGATCCCGGTCAGATTGCAACGCTGCCGGATCCTGACCCGGAAACCGCCGGGATGAATCCCCTGGTAACCCGGTTCAACACAATAAGCCGCCGGCACGGATTCTCGGCATCTTTGCCGGGCGGAACCCCGACGACTCTATCCGCCGCCATTGCTGGCCGGGCCGTGTTTTTAAGATGGCTGATTCGTTATCCGGAAGCGGTTCATGCTCTGCAAAAAAAGGTAACAACCTTTATTATCAGGACAGCGGAACAGACCATAAAAAGGTTCGGAGGCGAAAACTGTTCCCTTTTCTGCGGGGTCCCCATGGAATCAAACCAGTTGATTTCCCCTGCCATGTTCGCGGAATTCGCTCTGCCCTACATCAAAGACATTTTTTCTTTTTACAAGTCGGCCGGTGTAAAAAACGTGGTTGTCCACTTATGCGGGGATCATACAGCCAATCTCGCTTTTTGGGATGAAGTTGCCCTTCCCAACCGGACTGTATTTTCCATCGGCAACGAAATGGATATGGAAAAAACTGGAAAGGAAATAGGACGCAAACACATCCTTGCCGGAAACATCAGTTCCGGACTCCTGCAAAAGGGAAGCCCGGAAGCCGTATCCAAGGAAGTTGAACGGTGTCTCACCGCAGGCATGAAGCACCCGGGTGGATTTATCCTGATGCCGGCCTGTGAATTTCCGCCGGATACGCCCGTTGAGAACGTTAATGCCATTGCCCGCACGGTGTATGAAAAGGGGTATTTTCAATGAAACTTGTCATCAAAAACCTCTGCAAAAGCTATGCATCCGATGCCAGGGGAACCTTAGTGGCGTTGGAGGGGGTAAATCTGGAGGTAAAACAAGGAGAATTTGTTTCCATTCTGGGGCCCAGCGGTTGCGGCAAATCAACACTTTTAGAAATTGTGGCAGGCCTCCAGAAGATGACCAGCGGCATGATAACCATCAGCGGCCAGTCCATTGAATCGATTTCCAACAGGCCTGCCATTGTTTTCCAGCATTACGGCCTTTTTCCATGGCTCAGTGTTCAAAAAAACATTGAATATGGTCTTAAAATCCGTGGAATTAAGAAAAAAATACGAAATGAAACTTCCCTTCGCTACATAACAATGTTGAATCTTGAAGGATTTGAAAAATTTTATCCTCATGAACTTTCTGGCGGTATGCAGCAGCGGGTGGCCCTGGCCCGTGCACTAGTCAACAATCCGGATATGCTTTTGCTGGATGAACCCTTCGCGGCCCTGGATGCCCAGACAAGAGAAATCTGTCAGAGGGAACTTCTCAACCTCTGGAGGCGGATGGGCATTACGATCATCTTTGTGACCCACGATGTGGGTGAAGCTATTTTTTTGTCTGACCGGGTCGTTGTCATGTCAAAAGACCCGGGCCGTGTTAGGGAGATTATTCCTGTAACCATGCAACGGCCAAGAGATTTTTCCGTCCGCCTGGCAGAAGGGTTCAGGGAAATGGAAATGCAGGTCCGGCTTATGATCTCGGAAAACCAACCTCTACATTCAGAAAATAAAAATGAGGCCGCCTATGGCTAAGCGCAGCCTGAAAAAAATATTCTCAAAACTGGCTCTGCAAAGCATTCTTCCACTGACCATCTTTGCGGTCTGGGAGCTTCTGGTAATATATGGCGATCTTCCCCCCATTATCCTTCCAAGACTGGAAAAAGTCGGAGCTGATTTTATCAAATACCTGATGAACGGCGAGGTTGTTTATCATGTCGGGGTAAGCCTGCGCCGCTGCGCCATCGGTTTTCTCTGTGGTTCAGCCGCAGGAGTCGGGCTTGGGGTTCTTCTGGCCTGGTTCAAACCCCTGGAGGACTTTTTTGGCATTACCTTAAATTTTAGCCGTGCCATTCCCAAAACCGCCCTTGCCCCGCTTCTTATTGTCTGGTTCGGTTTCGGGGATTTCCCGAAAATTCTGCTCATCGGGCTTGCCGCATTTTTTTATACAGTCATTCCAACGCTGGAAGGGGTCGGCAACGTCGACAACCTCCTGGTAAAATCTGCCAGATCCATGGGTGCCAACAACCGCCAGATCGTCTTCGGAGTTCTTCTCCCTGCAGCCATGCCCTCGATCTATGCCGGAATCCGGATAGCCGCCACGTCATCCTTTGTCATTTTGCTGTTTGTTGAAATCATTTCCGGCAACAGCGGGCTTGGCTTTCTTCTGGAGGACGCCAGAGAAAGCCTGAATACATCAACCATGTTCATGACACTCATGGTGGTTGGATTTCTCGGATTTCTACTGGACTGGCTTGTCCTCTACACTGAGAAAAAACTAATGCCCTGGCAAAAAGGAAAAACCATTTCTCACTGACGTCATAAACCCATTTCAACCCTTCAAGGAGATCTGCGACATGAAAACCTGTTTTAAATCCATTGTGCTTGCCTTGCTGATGATGACCATAGCGATCCAGGCGTCAGCTATGGAAAGGGATCAAATGCGGGTGGTTACAACAACCTATGATATTACCATGGATGTGACCATCGCCCATGAAAAAGGCTATTTTGATCTTCTGGGGCTTGATTTCATCCCGGTCACTGTCAAGGGGGGAACAGCCACCATTATTTCCTCCATTGGTGCCGGTGATGTGGACGGTTGTTTTCTTGCTTCCTCTGGCGCATTTACGGCGTATTCAAAGGGAATCAAGCTTGTGCAGGTAGCAGGGAACGGCAATCGCACCTTTGATTTTTATGTACTCAAAGATTCCCCCATCAAATCCCTCAAAGACTTTGAAGGGAAAAAAATAGCAAACAAGCCCCGCCCTTCAGGCCCCTGGCTTTCCCTCCGCTATGATCTTGACGACCAGAACATCAATGCCGAGGTAATCGATGTCAAAACTGAAGATCTGGCATTGTCCGCCCTTCTTTCCGGACAGGTGGACGGAGCCATTGGCGAAGCGACTTTTATGGCCATGTACGGCGATAAAATCAGAAAAGTTCATACATCCACCATCAGCAAATACCTCTACAATTCCTGCGGCTGGTGGGTAAAAGAAAGCTTTGCCAAGGAACATCCCACTGCTGTCAAAAAATTTGTTGACGGCATTCTCCTTGCTCGTCTTTTTATCCACGAACACAAAGATGAAGCCATGGAAATACTCGCAAAGGAAACCCACATGGATCTGTCGCAGTTCAAGTTCAAGGATGCTTATGACCTGCCGACATTTGACATGCCCACAACCATTTATAAATACGGTCTGGATCAGATGGTCACCATTTTCAAAAAGTACAAGCTTTTTGACGGAGAAGTAAAAGTGGACGACCTTGTTGATCCCCGCTTCAGCATTGTCATAGATAAAGATTATTAGCACGGCAGAAATAAGAAAAACGCAAAAAGAGCATCCAGCAAAATCTTGGCAATAGATCAAGATTTAGAGGATCTTTGTTAGCTCTACCTAAAAAAGCCACCCGGACTTACGTCCCGGTGGCTTTTTTGTGATGAGAACTAACGCAGGTTGTTGGGGAAATCTTCTGGCAATTCGCTGGCTGCGCAGTTGATGACCTCGTCGTCATTTTCCCCGCAATCCCGTACAAAGGTGATGGTGGCGAACTCGTCTATGACTTCTGTCGGGTAGGCGGGGCCGGCTTCACGGTAGGCCTCCATTTGTGGAATGAAGTCATTCTGGAAGCAAACCGTTTTCTTGGGGTCATTGATGATCCAGCGAGGGAAGAAAATGGTGCCGTGGAAAACCCGATCAGCCAGATTGACGATCAAACTGACATCCGTACCGGTTGGTTCGGTCCAGGAAATTTTGTAAACATCCGCAGCCACCCGGACCAGAAAAATCTTCTGATCCTTGACCCAGCGGTTGCCAACGATTCCGCTATGAATACGGTAATCCATGGTCTCGGAATTTTTTACATAAATCTCATAATTCCAACCATTGTCATAGGTATACACCAGGTGTTTTCCCAGCAGACCGGAAAGATCTGTTTTATCAAACATACGCACCTCTACTATTGAAATTTCACAGATCGCTGATGATACCATTAGTAGGGGAAAAACCTCTATAAAAAACACTGCGTTTTGCGGAGTTTTGATTCCGATACAGCCTCGGTGAAATCACCTGAAGCCACAGTGGCGAGCTGTCTCCGAACCGACCGAACCAATCTAAAAAAGGTGTATTTTCAGCAAAATATCAAAGGCGATACTGCAGGGACGGTCTGTTGACCGCCCCGCAGTATCGTAAGAACCAAAAGGTTGTGGGAGTCAGGGGGGAATCAAACAAAAATGCTCTTGCCTCCCTCATTGGTACTCCCTTTCCTGAATGATCTTAGTAGGCAGTAAAGCTGTCTTTCGGGCGAAAACAGATAGGACACTTTTCAAAATCTTCACCCTTATGGATATAGCCGCAGATGGGACAGAGGTAGAACTTATCGTCATCCGGCGCGTCGAGATCATTGTAGGCATCCAGATAACGTTCGGCATGGACGGATTCGGCCAGTTTTGCGCGGCTGAAAACCTGAACTGCCTTTTTGTTGCCCTCTTCCTGGGCTTTTTTGATGAACGACGGATACATGTCCGAAGTTTCGTATATTTCGCCATTGGCGCCGGAAATGAGGTTGAGATCGCAGGTTCCGGGAGTGGGTGCTGCGACCGTCGGCTTTTCGTAACCAGGCTCCATCTCTATAACAAGCGCGTATTCCAGACCGATATGGATCTGTTCGGCTGCTGCGGTGGCTTCAAAAAGGCGGGCGATCTGATCATAGCCCTGTTCCTTGGCGGCCTTGGCAAAAGCGGAATATTTAGCGGATGCGCCGGTTTCTCCGGCAATAGCGGCCTTAAGATTCTCAAGAGTAGTGCCAACGGCAGTTGTGCTGCCCGCGGCGATATTAAAATTGGTCGCGTTATCAGGACTGGGTATTTGCGCTCGAACTTTCATGGATGAATACTCCTTTGATTAAAGGTTGACTCTCATTATACGTTCTGAGGTGATAATAAAATTAACAAAGCCCCAGACTCACACCTATTTCAATTTCAGTATTTTTGCCCGCAAAGAATACAGCCGTCAAGCACAGCAAGGCCTATAGAGGCAAGCGTTTTATTATCTGCACCTGCAACAGGCCCGCTGCCCCAATTTTTTCAGAGATATTTACTCGCAATACTCTTTCCAAGCACATTTTTCTTGAATCCAAACGGGTTACGTACTAAACTTTCAAATCATGAGTACCGACACCATAACCCTCTGGCTCGAAGACGGTCAGGACATTGACGAACTGATAGACAACTATCTGCTGGAACACCCCGAACATGGGGGCCGTGACTTCCTGGTGATAGACTGGAGCGGTGAGGATGATGAAACTGACGAATAACCGCCGCCTTGTCGATCCGTTGTAAATGTCGACCAGAAAGTCCTATGCTTGCCAACACATAGCAGAAGATTAATTCATGCCCGCCATTAAAATTCAGATTTATTCCGACTATATCTGCCCTTTCTGTTTTCTTGGGAAAGCAGTCATACACGAACTGGAGAAGGAATTTCCTCTGAACGTGGAATGGCTCCCCTTCGAACTGCATCCGAACACCCCTGCGGAAGGAATGCGCTGGGACACCTGCTATACGGGCATGAATTACGAAAATTTTTTCAACAACGTGGTCAACAGGGGTAAAAATATGGGAATTTCCATCAATATTACGCCCCACCCGCTTATGTATAATTCCCACCTGGCCCTGCAGGCGGGAGAATTTGCCAAAGAACATGAAATGTTCGACTCATTTCACGAGGCGATGTTCGACGCCTATTTTCATGACGGACTCAATATAGGCAGCATTGAAATCATCGTTGCCCTTGCCAGGCGTACCGGTCTGGACTCACAGGCTTTGGAAGCGGCCCTTCATGAAAACATCTATGCGCCGAGAATTCTGGAACTAGCCGCCATGGCAAAAGAAAAGCGCATCAGCTCGGCTCCCACCTTTGAAATAGCAGGATGCGAAAAAATTACCGGCCCCAAAGCCCCGGACGTGTTTCGCGCAGCCTTTCAAAAACTGAATCTCGCACAGCTATAAAGGCATGCTGTTTTGTTCGTCGAATTGCCAGCCCTGTTTTTCAAACAGATCCAGGCAAATGGCGACAACCCGCTGATCATAAAAAATCCCGGCATTTTTGCGCAGCTCCTCCAAAGCCGCCTCCTGTCCCAGGCTGGCGCGGTACGGCCGCATGGATGACATGGCATCCACCACATCCGCCACACAGATGATCCGTGCCTCCAGTATGACGTCTTCCCCCTGAAGACCTGATGGATAGCCCGAACCATCCAGGCGTTCATGATGTTGCAGAACCACCTCGCTGATGGGCCAGTCGCTATCCACGTATTTGAGAATATCCGCTCCGACTTCCGGATGCAGTTTGATCACGGCGAACTCTTCCTTATTCAACCGTCCGGGCTTGTTCAAAAAATCCGACGGCACGTATACCTTGCCGATATCATGCAGCAGGGCCGCCACCCGAAGCGCTTCCAGCTGCTCGTCCCCAAACCCCATACGTGCGGCAATGGCGCAGGCCAGCTGTGCCACACGCCGCTGATGTCCGGCAGTGTAAGGATCTCTTTTTTCAACCAGCGTGGACAGTCCGATGACCACGCCATCCATCAATTTCTGCAACCTGACCAGGGTATGCAATTCGCGCTGCGATTTGATCAGGGCGAATTGTTCCACGCCGTCGCGCAATGCTTTGGCCAGGTCTTCTTTGGAGCAGGGTTTGGAAAGGAATCGAAAAACATTTCCCTGATTTACCGCACTTACGGCGCTTTCAAAACTGGCGTATCCAGTCAACAGAATCCGCACCGTGTCCGGGGCAATTTCCCTGATCTTCCTGAACAGTTCCAGGCCATCCATTTTCGGCATTCTGAGATCCGAAACAACTACTTGAAATCGTTCTCCCTCCTTGACTCTTTCAAAAGCCTGCTCAGGATTGCTTTCCAACTCCAGATCAAATTCATTTTCCAGAATACGCCTGTAGGAGGTCAAAGCCTTCACCTCGTCATCCACAAACAGAACCTTAGGTTTCATAGCCAGCCTCCCCAGATTCCAGCTCTTCCAGACAGGTGTCATCCAGTACGGAATTACCTGTGGAAATCCGGAAAGGCTCGACCACTCCGGCCATCTCGGCATAACTGCTCAACCTGGCAATGAGCACCGAACTGGCCACGGTTCCTTTTTTCACCAGCAGCAACTCTTCCTTCGAATACACATCCTGTTCGATGACCATGCCCTGGCGCAAATCCGCGACTTTGATGCGTCTGGGGACACCTCCGTCCTCATTGCCCAGAGCATTTTCAAGAAAACGGAGAAGAAGCGGATCATAGACCCCTTTCCTGGTCTCCAGGACAAGCAGGGCCTCTCCCCAGGAATTTCCTTTGGTCACCTCCTTTTCAAAATCTCCTGCTATTTTCAGTATGCGCGCCCCAAGAGGGATCTCCTGCCCGCAGACCCCGTCATCGGGCAGCCCAGAGCCGTCGTAGCCCTTGTCCTGATACGCGACCATCCGGGCGACGTCTCCCAGACGGGGGATTTTGGATATGAGCCGACGTCCGATTTCCGGAACGGCATCGGACATGCGTTTTTCCTGGCTGGTCAACGGCTTGCCGCTGGCCAGCTTGGACACGGTTTCCTGCGTCAATGTCAGGCAGCCCAACTGCGAAAGCATGGCAGCCATTTCATATTTCCAGATACGGTTGCAGTCCGCCTGCTGCGCAATGACCCGCACATAGCGGTGTATATGCCCCGCCCGGCAGTAGGCTTCCGGATTGGACAAGGCCAACGCCTCATGCATCATCTCGATACATCCCTTGAGCGTTTTTTCCAGAAGCACGCGTTCAGCGGTGATCAATCTGTACTGCTCCACCCCCGCCTGTACGGTTTCCAGAAGCGTTTCCGGACTGGCCGGCTTGCTCAAAAAACGGAACACCTCTCCTTTGTTGACGGCGCGCATGGACGTCTCCAGATCTGCGTACCCGGTAAGCATTATTCTCACCGTACTCGGCGTATCGCGCCGGACCATTTCCAGAAAGGTGACCCCATCCATGCCGGGCATTTTGAGATCGGCAAAAACCACTGCAAAGGGACCGTTCTTTTCAATGGCCGCCAGTCCGAGCACGCCATTGGTGGCCGTATAGACGTCGAACTTGTCGGACATGGTTCTGCGAAAAAACCTGAGGATGTGTTCATCATCATCCACGAAAAGCACACGATCAGCCATTGAAGGGGCCCTCCGCACGATGGTGCTGCAAAGTGCTTCTCCACATGGCGATAGCATCCCCATCCACTCCCGCGGACAGCAGGAAATCCGTATGCATTCCAGGAAGCGCATATCCCGGATTGATCGTCACCAGTTCATGCTCGAACACATTGGCCGCGTGCACAACAGCCAGCATTGCCTTGTCTTCACCGGCACATTGCTCGGGCTCATGATGATGGAACACCGCCCGAACAATACTCTCCGAAAATCCCCATAGTCCCAGTACATAGGCGCCCACCTCAGCATGAGAAATCGAAAGCAGCCTTTTTTCGGCTTCAAACACCGTGATGTTTTGCGCATTGCTCAGGCGATGCACCGCATCGTATTTTTCCGCGAACCGGTCCAATAAAATCAATTTTCCAATGTCATGGAGCAACGCACAATTGAAACATTTCTCGGGATTGACATCCAATGGCCCGGCCTGAGCCAGCAGCCGGGCAAACAGGGCTGTTTTTCTGCAATGTTGCCAGAGTGCAGCCAGAGAAAAACCGGAGTGCGCGCTTTCATCATATTCCGTGAACAACGTATCAAGCCCAACCAGAGAGGACAGATGGTCCCCCCCCAGATACGTCACTGTCTGGAGAATCGAATCCATTTGATGCGGTATGCCGAAAAAAGAAGAATTTACTGCTTTGAACACTCCTGCCAATAGTCCGGGATCCTCAGCGAGAATGGAAGCCACGTTTTCAAACGCACAGGAGTCACTGTGCAATTCGGCCAGCAGCCGCTCACTGGTCTCGTGCAAAACCGGCAATGATCCCGAAGGGGACAGCAATTCCAATATTCCAGGGGTACCAAAGCTATTCCCCAATTCGTACAAGTACCCCAGTTTCTGCTTGAGCGCATTCAAGTCGCATGGTTTGCTCAGGAACTGATGTGCCACGCCTATGGACTGAAAGGCCAGCCTGGGATCGGAACTCCCCGAAAGAACGATTCGTATGGTCTGGGGATGGCGTTTCTGCACTTCCCCCAGAAAAGCTACTCCGTCCATTCCAGGCATTCGAATATCGGCAACAACGATATCGACATGCTCCCGTTCCATCAGTTCGAGCCCGGACTGTCCGCTCTGAGCAAAAAGCGTTTGTATCTTCCGTGCCGTCATGAACACACGGCGGAGACCGTTTAGAAGCAGCTGGTCGTCATCCACAAAGAGTACTTTCACGTCCAGTACCTTTTTTACACCGGCAGACGAATGATAAATACGGATCCCTGGCCGGGCATGGACGTAAACTCCAGATTGCCCTGGCAGCTTTCCACAATGGCGCGGGCCAGAGCCAGCCCCTGGCCGGTGCCTTCTCCCTGCTCGCGAGTCGTAAAAAAAGGATCGAATATGGATTCTCCCAACTCTTCGGGAATACCCCGCCCATTGTCACTGATGGAGATGACGACTTCATTTTCCACATAAAGCGTTCCAACGCGTACTTCGCCTCCGGGCTGTTTGCCGAAACGCTCGTCCACAGCCTGAAATGCGTTGATGAGTACGCTGAGCAAAACCTGGCTGAAATCCTCGACAGCCCCAGGAACAAGAGGCAATGCCGGAGCAAGCTCAAAACTGACAGGCGCTGTTGCCCTGCCCCCCTTGATGGCCAGGTCGGCCAGATTCCGGAGTAATTCATTGATATCTACTAATTTTTTCATCTCCCTGCGCGCAGGAGAAAGCATCTGCAAGGTCTCCACTATTCTGGAGACGTTGCCCAGTCCCTGGCGAAAGTCTTCAAAAGCTCTGGGCAGTTCCAGCCGAATCCATTCCAACTCGTCAACCCCGTCATTATTTTTCAACAAAACCGGTGCATGCTGTTCAAACAGCTGGAGCAGTTGCTTTACGGCCAGATCCATAAAATCCACATTGTTGCTCATATACTGAATGGGCGTATTTATTTCATGGGCAACCCCGCCGGCCAGGCTGCCTATGGCCTCGAGATGTCTGGATTGTCGCACTTTTTGCTCTATGAAGCGCTGTTCGCTTATGTCCTGGCAGGTGCCCCTTATCAGGCGAACTTTTCCCTTGGCATCGCAATCGGTTTCCATTCTGATGATCATGGTCTTCTGTCTGCCCTGCCCGGACGCAGGCAGTGAAAATTCTGTTTGCAGCGTAGACTCGCCACAAAGGGCCGCGTCCAGCAATCCGACCACTTCGGCTTTGTCTTTGGGGGCAACCAGGGAAACAAGCGTCTCAAAAGAGGGACTCACATTTGCCTTGTCCACGCCCAGAATATGGTACAAGCCATCAGACCATTCCTCTTCTCCTCTGTACAAATCAATACGAAAACTCCCTAATCCAGCTATCATTTGGGCTCTGTTCAGCTCCGAACGATTTTCGTGCAATTGATCCAAAAGACGCGCATTACGCAGGGAAAGAGCGGCCAAATCGCTATAGGCCCCCACCAGAATCGCGTCGTCATCAGTAAAACCGCCAGGTTTGTTGGCAATCCCTAAAATTCCCCGTACGTCATCACCAAATTTCAAAGGTCCGAAAAGAACATTATCCAGCGATAGATGCCCCTCCGGCATGAGTTCCATCCACTGGCTCGCTGAAAAATCATTGTCGTATACCACCCGACCAGATTCATAGGCTCTCGCTCGCAATCCCCGAACAGGCATGGGCAGATCTGCAGAAACGGTACACGTTTTCCCGCCTGCATCCAGAAAAAGCACTTCATTCTCCTGTCCGTCCGGACTCAGCAAAGCCACATAGCCTGCCGTACCGCCGGTGCAGTCCTTGACTGCATCAAAAATACCCCTGGCAGTCTTTTCAAATGGCTCCATATTCAGGATACGCCTGGAAAAATCCAGCATGCCCTGAATAAACGTGTTCTGAAACTCCCGCTGCCTGAGCAAATGGGCAAGTTCCTGACGTTTGCGAAACATCTCGGCAAAAATCATAACCTTGTTGCGCAGGATAAAGACATTGACTGGCTTGCTCAGATAATCCACACAGCCGGCCCCATATCCTTTGAGAATGCTGTCTTCACTGCAGAAAAACGCGGTAATGAATATGATCAGGGTATCCTTCATGGTCTCCAGTTCCTGAAGCTGCCGGGCTGTTTCATAACCGTCCATTACCGGCATGCTCAGATCCAGAAGGACCAATGCGAAGGTCTGCCTGCGGGCCAGATTCAGTGCTGCAACGCCCGAGGTCGCCAGATGAAGCTGGATGTCGGGCACATCCTTGAGCATCTTTTCGAACAACAACAAATTCGTCGCGTCATCATCGACAGCGAGAATATGGACAAGCCTGTCATACGTAGTATCCAAACGTGCCTTCATTCGGTCCCCTCGCCAGGAATGCGTATGGTGAATGTCGTACCGATGCCTTCTTCGGAAACAAAAGAAATGGCCCCATTGTGCTTTTCCATGATTGCGTACGATATCGCGAGTCCCTGCCCGGTGCCCTTGCCCACTTCCTTGGTGGTAAAAAACGGATCAAAAACCTGATTGTTGTATTTTTTGGAGATCCCGCAGCCGGTGTCCCGTATACTTATGATGACAAATCCCTTTTCCTGCCGCGAGGTGATGGTAATCTTTCCCTTTTCACCACTGTCGCCGACTTTCATGGAAATGGCCTGGGCCGCATTCACCAGCACATTGAGCAGCACCTGATTGATATCCCCTGGAATACACATGACCGGGGACAAATCCGGATCCAACTGCAGTTCGACATCCGAATCATATTTCCATTCGTTTCTGGTGATGGTCACGGTGTTGCGCACAGCTTCATTCAGGTCCACAAGTTTTCTTTCGCAGACATCCGGATGGGAAAACTTTTTCATGGCCGTGACAATGGACGTAATCCGGCTGGCGCCTTCTATGGAATCATCCACGGCTCCGCCCATCTCTTCCAGCAATCCCGCGACATCCGGCTGATCATCGCTTATGTCGCCATTTTCCATTTCCTGGAGCCTTTGCAAACAGGACGCGTTTACTTTTTTCAACTGGATGATCGCTTCTTTCATGAAATGCAGATTGCCGCTGATGTACTGGGTGGGTGTATTGATCTCATGAGCTATTCCAGCAGCCAGCAATCCCACTGCCTCCATTTTCTGGGCATGAGCCAATCCTCTTTCCAGGGCCTTGCGCTCGGTAAGGTCGAGAAAAATTTCCGCCAGAAGGTCCTTTCCCCTTACTTTGACCGGAAGTATGGTTTTGAGAACAGGTATGGAAGTCCCGTTTTGCGCCTCCAGCAATCCCTCCTTGTGGTAGACCGGGGCATCCTTATCCGGACAATCTCCAAAAGCGGACTCTCCTTTTTCAAAACAAATGAACTTACGACAGCAACCGCCCACAAGTTCCTCTTTGGAAAATCCCAACAGCTCCGTACTCAAGGAATTGCAGTCTGTGATCATCTGCGCCTCGGGATCCACAAACAATACAGCCGCTCCGATACCATCCAGTATTTTCTGCAACAGCTGCTGATTCTCCTCGATTTCCTGCCCTTTGCGTTTGCTTTCCGCAATTTCCTGCTGCAAGGCTTCATAGGAAATCATCAGCTCATGCGTCCGTTCCTTTATACGCAGCTCGAGTTCTTCGTTGGCCTGGGTCAATCTGGCCTTGAGTGCTGCCCGCTCTATGGAATAACGGATACTCTTCAGCACCAGTTCGCCGGACAACTGCCCTTTGACCAGATACTCCTGGGCTCCTGAGCGCACTGCTGCCATGGCCACTTCTTCCAGATCCAGCACGGTCAGAACAATTACGGGTGTCACCGGATATTTCGAAGCAAACGTACGGAAGGTGTCCAGTCCTTGGGAATCAGGGAGATGCAGATCAAGAAGAACAGCATCGACCCTTTCCACCTCGAGCAATTTCATTGCATCGGCAAGGGTTTCCGCATGCAGAATTTCAACATCCTGATTCTCCACTTCCAGCAGGTAAGCCCGCAAAAGCTCCACGTCGTCGGGATTGTCTTCTATATACAGAACGCGCAAGGGATTTACGGACATGGCTTGCTCACATATTCGGAAGTTTGACCACACCGAACCAGAAATCTTCAATACTCTTGACCACCTTGATGAACTGATCAAAATTTACCGGCTTGGTGATGTAGCAGTTCACGTAATGATTATAGGCCTGTTCGATGTCTTCCGGAGCATCCGAAGTGGTCAGAATCACAACCGGAATTTTACGCAATACAGGATCCTCTTTGATTTCCTCGAGCACCTCACGTCCGTCCTTGCGGGGCAGGTTCAGATCCAGCAGAATTATATCCGGCAACTCCCTGCCTGCGTAGTCTCCTTTGGCATTCAGAAAAAGCATGGCCTCCTCGCCGTCCTCCACAACAGTCATGGTGCTGAGCATCTTGGCGTCCTTCAAGGCCTCCTGGGCGAGAGCCACATCATCAGGATTATCCTCAACCATCAGTATTTTGACCAATTTGGCTTTCATCGTCCTTCTCCTTGTGCTCAGGAATGTAAAAGTTGAAGGTAGAGCCCTGACCCGGCTCCGACTGTACGGTTATGGTGCCGCCATGCCTTTCTACAATGCGCCTGCATAAAGCCAGACCAATTCCGGTGCCAGAATATTTGGCACGACTGTGCAAACGCTGAAACACACCGAAAATGCGGTCAAAATATTTGGATTCGATGCCAATGCCGTTATCCTTGACGTGAAATTCCCATCCGTGAGATTTTTTCTCTCCCCAGACAGAAATTTCCGGGCTTTCATTCTCGTTGTATTTCAAACCGTTGCCTACAAGATTCAACAAAAGCTGATGCACCTGGGTGGGATCCATGGCGATGACAGGCAGTTCACCAAGCCGGACTTTCGCCTTTTTCTCTTCTATGAGCATGGCCAGTTCGTCGCATACATCCGTCATTACTTTGGCTGCATCCACTGGTTCAGGAGCCTTTCCACGTGATGTGATCCGAGAGTATTCAAGAAGGCCGCGGATCAGGCTGCGCATCCGGTTGGCGCCATTGGTCGCGGATTCCAGAAAACGCAGGCCGTCGGCGTCCAACAGATCTCCATAACGTTTTTGCAGCAGTTGCAGATAGCTGACGATGATACGCAACGGCTCCTGCAAATCGTGGGAAGCCACATAGGCGAACTGCTCGAGTTCTTTGTTGGAGGACTCCAGCCGTCTTGTCTGGCTTTCCAACTGGGCCTCGGTGGCCCGGCGCATGGCAATTTCGTTTTCCATTACGTTCTTGGAACGTTGCTGGGCACCGGCCATGGAATTGAAGGCTCTGGCAAGCATGCCCAATTCGTCCTTGCTTTCTTCAGTGGCCCGGGCGTCCATGTCGCCCTCGCCGAATCTGGTCATGCTCTGGCACAATCTTGATATCGGTCCCACAACGCCGCGGGTGATGAAGACGGCTACCAGCGATGCCAGCAGCAAAGCCCCCAATGAGATCAAAGCCATTCTGTTGCGCAGCTTTTCGCTGGCACCAAGCAAAACGTCGTAGTTGGCCTTGAAAACAACCAGCCAGGGCAGTTCCACGCTGGCTCCTTCCGAAAGCCATGACGCCGCAACTATAGACCGTTCGCCGTACTCCTCCATCACAAAAGGCTCTTTGGCCTTGCTTGCCCGTAAAAACAAAGGATCCGCCGAATGATCCTCACCATGAACGTAGGCTCTGGTGGAAAAAATAAGCTTCCCGTTTTTGCGATACAAATCGATTTCATCAACCCCGAACATGAGATCGCCGGCAAACAAATTGCGGAGAATGGCATGTATGGGCACGACGGCCTTGAGTGCCCCGGCAAAAAATCCGCTTTCATCAAACAGCCTGGCGGAAAAAACAAGTCCTTCGCCCCCCATTTCCTGATCCTTGCCCGTATCCAGTACCTGAGGCCCCTGTGCAACGGTCAACCGCCACCAGTCCTGCTCCGCCAGATTACATTTTTCGGGTGTGCTGGTCTGGGCGACCACCCAGCCCAGTCGGTTGACCGCGGTTACGCTGGAAACAAGGGTAAATCCATACGTATCCATGAAGTAATTGATAAATCTGTCCCGCATGGCCCGGGACAAAGGATGAGACGACACGGCCTCACACATCGCTGCGGCCTCCGATGAATCTTTCTGCAACGTATTGTGTTGCTCTACTTGGTCCTCCCACGGGTAGCCGGAAAGAAAAAGCTCCAAATCCTCCCGGACAAAATCTAGATCATGTAAAATATCTTGTTTGATCTCCCCTACCTGGCCCTTGGTTCGTTCGAAAACATTACGGCGCAACAGAAGATGACTGGCATTGATGCTGTACATTGCCTGGGCGAGCACAATGAGCAGAATGGCGCCCAATCCCAAGGAAAATTTGACACCAAGTTTCATGCGAAATCACTCCCGCCAGCGTTTGAATTCCAGGTTTCCATTGTTCACCTGTGTCTTGCTCAGAGGAAAATCAAACACATGCTGTCCTGGCGGAATATTCATTTCGCCAACGGCTCCGGTAAAGGAAAATCCATTTTCGAGACTTTGCCGGATACCGGGCCTGTCCAGAGGCCCCGTACGCAAAAGTCCTTTCATTATATATATGATATCATAAGCAGTTGCAGCGTTATGATCAGGCTCCGAATGGTACCTGTTCTGAAATTTTTCCATAAAGCTTCGCCCGGGAGCAAAGCGCTCATTGTAATAAAAAGGAGCAGGAACAAACACGCCCTCCGCATCCTTGTTGCGCCAGGCTGTGGGCAAGGCTCCGGAGATGCTCGCCAGCAATTGATTTTTGTAGCCTGCCTTTCTGACTGCCTTGTACAAAGCCGGCAACGCCCCGGCAAAAGCTGCAATGCAAATGGCGTCCGTATCCATCAGCGGGGACAAATCCGGAAGCGCATCGATATGGCCGGTGGGATATTGCAGCCGGACTGTCTTGCCGCCATCCTTTTCGAAGATCTTTACCAGAGAGTTGGCGTAGGATACGCCGAAGGCGTCATCCTGGTTGATAATGCCGAGAACATGCACGCCTTGTTCATGCAGCACATCCAGCAGAATTGGAATTCCCGACCCGGGATTGTTGTAGAATTTGTAGACCCATTTGCGCCCTTTGACGGAATTGGGCGAACTGGTAACCAGAGCGATCAGCGGGATCCTGTTTTCTTCCGCCAGCGGAGCCAGAACAGCGGAAACTGAGCTGAGACTGCAAAACATCACATCCGGATGTTCCTCTTTCAAAAGCCGGTGAAATTCCTTGACCGCGTTCGCCGGCTTGGAGGCATTGTCCGCAATGACCAGCCGGATCCGCCTCCCCTGGATTCCCCCGCTTTCGTTCACCTCCTCCACGGCAAGCTGCATGGCCTCGGCTAACGCTTTATGGTAGCTCACATTCCCGGTTAGCGGAAATATGGCCGCAAAGGTCAACTCGTCATTTTCAGCTGAGGAGCGAAAGATAAAAATAACTGCCGCAACGACGACGATAGCCAGAATGACGACAATAACGACACGCGAGGAACCTCGGCCCCCAAAGTCATGTTGCTTGCTGCCTTCCATGAATTTGCTCCTTTGCTTCGGTCGTACCGCAGCAGGAAAAACCGACCCCAGGCTTAAAAACGGCTCACCCCCTGGCAGAGCCTTTGGCTGTCATCTTCTTCGCATCGATTCTTGGTTTCTCTGGCTATCACTGCGCATGAAATGTACCGCCAATGGAAGCACCCCGACTAACAACCGGGCTGCCTTGGCGTACCGTCTCAAAGCGGTAAAATTCATGCTGCAACCAGCGCTTTTCCCAATGTAAAAAAACTTTTCACCCTATCTTCGAGGATACGCCTTTTTACACACCTGTCTATCTAAAAACCCGCTTATTCCGCTTTTCCAGGCATACGGCGGCACGTTTCCTCCCCCAAACAGACCAGCTTCAAATTGTACCTTTCAAAATATAGTACTTGATATATCTCATCGAAAAACGTATGCCCGACGCAACGGCAAACAGCATACCGCTGACTGCTGCAAACATTACCCAAAGGATCTGCATGAAACCGGATTTTGTAATTCCTGGTCGGTTCGACTCTCTGGCAAAATATCCTATCTACTAACGGAGCCGGATAGCGACAGGCGTACGCACTGCACGAACGCCGGCTCCGAAAACATCGGAGTTATCTGCAATGCAGGAAAACAAATTCATGCAGCTGTTTTTCGAGCTGTTCGAAGAAGCCCCCAGACAAGGCCCCGGCAGTTTCGCCACCACCCAACAGGCTATCAACCTGTGTCGGGGGTTGCCTGATAAACCTCGTATTCTGGATATAGGATGCGGGGTGGGAGTTCAGACGCTGGCCCTGGCCAAGTTGACCGGGGGCGATATTGTGGCTGTGGACATCAACCAGACCATGCTGGATCATCTGCGGGATAACGCGGAAGCTGAAAAGCTTTTGCCGCAGATTCATCCGCAGCAAGGCGACATGAGCAACCTTGCGGCTCTGAAACTGCCCCTTGAAGGTTTTGACCTGGTCTGGTCGGAAGGCGCCATATCAATAATGGGCTTTGAAAAAGGACTGCGCGCCTGGCGTCCCTATCTTCGCCCTGGCGGATGCCTGGGAGTGAGCGATATGGTCTGGCTGCAGGCCGATCCTCCTGAGGAATGCCGCTCGTACATGGAACATTTCATCCCAGACCTGGGGGACCGTGAAAACCAGCGGCGTATCGCACGCGCTGCAGGGTACGAAGTTCTTTCGGACTTCATCATGCCTCAGGACTGCTGGACGACCAATTATTATGTTCCATTGGCCAGACGTATGCAGGACATGCGCCGGAAGTACCCCGGCGATCCGGAGTGTGAGGCAGTAGTTGAAAGACTCCAGATCGAAACGGACCTGTACGCAAAATACAACGCATACTTTGGATATCAGTTCCTTATATTGCGTAGCCACGAATAACAGTTGCAAGATCTCTGCGGCGCACAATTGTGCGCCGCTTTTCTTTTACCGCACCCCTGTGCTGATGCAGCATGGTCTAACGCAATAGAACATCCTTTCTGGCAATGTACACCCTGAAAAGATGATCTGCTGCCGGGGCTGCAACAAAAGGCAGAACTCCGTATACATTGGAATGAAATCCGGCCAAATGCTTTTCATGATGCACGGAAAGCCAAGGACAGCCCGGTTCTGAGAATTCACCTAACAACGTAAAAAAACCCATGGGAACAGGCCGCTGCAGGATCTCTTGCGGAAGGATCAGCAAATCCCCTTTCCTGACATGCCCCCCTGATGATTCAAAGGCTCAAAACCTGCCAACTGCGCATGATACTGCCATCCCCAATGCCCGCCGAACCAGATGGTTCCGGCAAAATTATGGAATTCCCTTTCAAGACGCAAAGCAGCATTCCGCCCGGAATTGGCCCAAAGATAATCGCAATATGTCAGCCCCAGGGTCAAAACGAACGCACAGGCAACAGCCCAAAAAGACTTGCCTGTATCCCGCAACATTGGACAGGATGCCTGCTCTATGCACCGGACAACGACAATACACGCGGCAGGAGCAAGAGGCAGCAAAGTGCGCGCGGTGATGCTCCAATTCAAATAAAAGGCAAACACACTCTGTCCGACAATCCAAAGCAGTAGGATGAGGGATTCCGGATCTTTTTGCCGCAAATACTGACTGACCGCCAGGATCAAGATCACCCCGCCCCCGATAATAAACAGTCCGGCCTGAAATATGAATGCACTGCCGGTCAAGGATAATGGATCAACACGTACGCCTCCCAATCCTCCCTGAATCATTATTACAAGCACAACCACTCCCCAGACCACACCCAGACGTATAAGCCCGCGCATGCCCCATATCCAGGGGGCCGCCAGCAGACAAAACAGAACATTTCCCCCCAAAAATGCCAGGCCTTCAATAGTTCGCGTCCCCACCCCCTCCAAACGGCTTCCGGTTTCCAGCGAATACTGCATGGCCCCGAAAAGCAGACTATGTCCATACAAAAACTGCGTACCGAAATGATAAGCGCAGACTGTGAACAGGGGAAAAATCAAGAAGAACGCTGCATGCCATTTTCTGCGATGCCTGAGCAGCGAATAGGCGGGCAAAAGCAATACGAGGGCAAGCGCATTGATTTTAATCAGGATAGCAATCCCGACTAACAATGAAGCCATACAAATTCTGCTGAACCGTTGCTCTCGCTCGCCCGAGATATACCAATACACGGCCCAGACCCAAATGCAGAGCAAGGGTGTATCCGCCATGAAACTGTCAGAAGCGATCCAGAAACTAGGAACGCTCATAGCCATGAAAGTGGCAAGTCCGCGGTTGCAACAAAACAAGCCTGACAGACGATGAATACCCCATACGCACAGCAGACCTGGAATAAGCATCCCCAGGTGCAGTCCCACTAAGTTTTTCAGTCCGGCCAACATCAAAAGAGCCAGATAATACGAGGTCAACGGAGGATTTTGCGTGACCTGATGCAAAGGCATGTCCCAGCCGTACCAATTAACAACTAATCCATAAAAATCAAACGGATGGATAAGAATCCAGGACGCACTCCAGAGAAACAAGGGATCATCAATATGAGCTGCCTTATCGATAAAGAACAGGCTGCACACCAGAAATAGCAAGCAGGGCCAGACAGGGGAACGAAACCGTAAGCTCTTCATCATATTTTGCTCAGTTCAGCATCAGTTTTTTTTAATTTTGACACGAGTCTGTCACATCGCAAACGTATATAATGCCCAATTTAAAAAAATCAGGAGGTTTCCAATGACACATTCAGAGATTGCAGAAATCAAGCAGCATCTTGAAAATCAGCTTACCGTGTTGCAGGGTTATAACTTTGATGTCCAAGAACCTGTTTGCCCTGACATAAATGAATTCGCATCCACAGTCACTGATGCGCATGTCAAAACAGTCATGCAGGCGCGTACCTCCAATATCATTGGCGAAATCGAGTCTGCGTTGAAAAAGATCAACAATCTGGGATACGGCGTTTGCGAAGAATGCGGTGAACCCATAGGGCTGAGCCGTCTCAAAGCCCGGCCCACGACCTGTTATTGCGTACACTGCCAGGCCGACAAGGAACGCCATACCATGTAGATTCCTCCCCCTTCATATATCATACTCCTTCTCCAGAAGGCATGCCTTTGCGTCAGGGACGCCGAGTTGCATGCCTTTTTGTTCTTGCCAGCCCCGACTTCTTCCTCTTGTATTTCCATCATTTTTGAAAGTTTTTTTCAACAAACCGACTATATTACCTTCAAAGAGCCATAAAAAAGGGCGTACTCCCCGCCGTATGCAACAGCATGGAAAGCCCGCCCTGTGATAATCAGGTAAAAAGAAAAACAACTACTTCATAATCTTTGTTTTTCCTATGATAGAGTACTTTTTGGCGTCAAGATCGTACTTTTTCACTTTGTAATTGACGATCCTGTAGCTTACGCGCAGATCTCTGGCCGCTTGCAGCATGTTGCCTCTGGCTTTTTTCAAGGCATCCACCAGCAGTTCCTGTTCAAACTTGGCCACTGCCTCGCAAAAAGACAGGTCCGTATCCGTGGCGGAACTTTCAGCGGTCTGCAGGCTGGGCGGCAGATGATAGGTACGGATGACCTCTTCATCACAAAGCAACACCGCACGCTCGATGCAATTCTTAAGCTCGCGGACATTTCCGGGCCAATGATACTGATTCAACAGGTCAATGGCCGGCGTTGAGACCCGGCGCAGGTTTTTGCCGTATTCTTTCGCGTAATGCTTCAGGAAATGCTCGGCCAGAGGCAGAATGTCCTCGCGGCGTTCCCAGAGTCTGGGAATATAGATGGGGAAAACATTGATCCGGTAATACAAATCCTCCCGGAAAGCCCCCTGCTCCACAAGCTCCTCCAACGGGCGGTGCGTGGCGCAAATCAGCCGGACATCGACATTGAATGTCTGTTCGCTGCCGAGACGCTGAATCTCCTGTTCCTGAATGGCGCGCAAAACCTTGGCCTGAGCGTTGAGGCTGAGTTCGCCGATTTCGTCCAGAAACAGGGTGCCCTTGTTGGCTAACTCGAACAAACCTTTCTTGGTATGCACGGCGCCGGTAAACGCACCTTTCTGGTGGCCGAAAAGCTCGCTTTCCACCAGTTCCGAAGGCAGGGCTGCGCAGTTCAACTTGACCAGAGGCATTTCACTGCGCGGACTCGCCGCATGGATGGCTTCGGCAAAGAGTTCCTTGCCTGTGCCGGATTCGCCCCTGAGCAGAACCGTGGCCCTGCTGGGACCGACCTGGGCCACCTGATTGAGCACCAGACGCATGCTTTTGGCAGTGGCCACTATATTGTTGGATTCGAACCCGAGGTCCTGCGAACCATTGGTAACCAGTCCCTGGGCCATGAGATGCTTCTGGCGGGCCATTTCTTCCTGAATGTAGGAAGCCTGATTGGCTATAAGTCCCGCTACCACTTCCAGATAACGGCATTGCGCTTCAAGGATCTCGAAATCGGCCGTAGGGGTATCCACGCTGAGCGTTCCAATGACATCACGCGCCTCTTCCATGTCGGAATAAGGCGTCAGTACGGGAACGCAGATGAACGCCAGGTTCGCCAGTTCCTCTTCATCACGCCCGAAAGCCTTGTTCAGGAAGTCGGGGTGGTCCTTTATACGCGGAACAATTACAGGTTGTCCCGAGTTGAAGACCTGTCCGATGATTCCCTGGCCGGGCTCATAGGTGGCTTTGGCGTTTTTCACCGGCCCGTGGGTCAAACTCAGCTTCAGAATCCGGGTTTCCGGATCGTAGATGGTCAGATACGGACGGATGAAACCCTGCTTCTCGGCCAGAGTCCGCAATAGATTTTTCAGCGTGGGCTGAAACGGCCGTTGCGGTCCGAGTTCGGCTACCAATTGCCGCAAAGTACCCAAATAGGGTTCGAGATCGAGTGCAGGCTTAACTGTGGCGCTCATTGATCTTCCCTAAAAAAGCTAAGCTATGGCAGCTACGCCAAGCTCAACCGCTTTGATATTGACGTCCACCAACGCAGGACGCATGAAAGTACGAATGCCCTCCATCAGGGCTTCCGGACCAAAAGGCAACAAGCCGCTGGCACAAAGCGCGCCGAGCATGGCCAGGTTGCCGCTCTGCACGGAACCGGCTTTCTGTCCGAGCGTACGCAGGGGCAGAAACCAGGACTTGCCCGCGCATGTCTTGGCTTTCTCTTCAATGGTTTCGAAGAGCGGATAACAGGCTTTACCCAGACAAACCGAAACAGGGGGCAACGCTTCCGTGTTGGAGAAGATGGCGCCCTGGGGCTTGAGGTAAGGCAGCGCGCGCAGGGTTTCCAAAGGCTCGAAGCCGAGCAGAATGTCTGCTTCACCGTGCCCGATCTTGGGGCTGCGCAGTCCGCCCAGAAGCACCATGGATTCTACAACACCGCCGCGCTGGGCCATGCCGTGAATTTCCCCGGCGGTTACATCCAGTCCTTGAAGCAGCGCCGTATTGGCAAAGAGATTCGTGGCGGTCAGCGTGCCTTGTCCGCCGACGCCTGTGAAGAATATGCGTAATTGCATCAGCTGCTCCTTTTCCTGGCTTTGATACTATCAGCAACCTGTACGCAGACCATACAGCCCGTACAGAGATTTTCATCAATGGCTATCTCACCGTCCTGACGGTAAAACGCCGGACAGGCCAGCTGCTCGAGGCAGCGTTCCACGTCTTCGCCCTGCTCAACCACATAGGCCACGGTCTTGGGTTTCTGCTTCAAGGTACGGCGGGCGAAAAGCGCGCACGGATCTTCGGCAATCATAACCCGAACTCCGTCCATGTCCTTGAGTTCGTTCAACGTTTCCGTCAAAGCCTTGAGGTTGAACCCCTTGACCTTGCGTACGGTCTGAACGCCGCAGCCTTTGACCACGGACTCGATGTCGATTCTGCGTTCATTCTCGCCAAAGGCGGTGGTGGGAACGCCCGGATGCGGCTGATGACCGGTCATGGCCGTGGTGTAGTTGTCCAGCACCACCAGCAGCAGATTGTGGTTGTTGAACACGGCGTTCACCAGACCGGGGATGCCGGTATGAAAGAAGGTGGAATCACCGATAAACGAAACAACGGGTTTGCCCGAGGCTTTGGAAAAACCGGATCCGGCAGACACGGAAGCTCCCATGCAGACCAGAAAATCCGCGGTGGCCAGCGGAGGCAAAAGCCCCAGAGTGTAGCAACCGATATCCGAAGCATAGTTCGCTGCGTCGCCAATGACCTGGCGTACGGCGTAATAAATGCTGCGGTGCGCACAACCGGCGCAGAGGTTCGGCGGACGCATGGGAAGGCCTTCTTCCACGCTGCAGCATTCGGCTTTGATGGGCTCTTCGCCCATGCAGAAAAGACGCAGCGCATTGATTACCATGCGTACGTCGTATTCACCGTAACGATGCAGCTGATCGGCTACTTCGTGGGCAGGTCCTTCGGTGTTGAGCTTGCCGTAAATTTCAACTTCAAAACCTTTGAGCTTGGCCAGAGCGCGCAGTTCGGTTTCCACGATGGGTTCGAGCTCTTCCAGTACCAAAAGTTTTTTGGCGTGCTTCATCAACGCGACGAGTTTCTCTTCGGGCAGCGGATAGCTCATGCCGAGATTACAGATCTTCAGCTTGAGATCGCCGCCGATTTCGGCAAGAGCGTCGTTGAGGTAGGCGCGGCTGATTCCGGAGGCCACGACAACTCTGTCGCCTTCGCCTTCAATGGTGTTCCAGGGGCTGGCGTCGGATTCTTCACGAAGCTTGGCCAGCTTGTCCAGCAAAGCGAGATGCTGCGGACGGGAGTGGGCAGGAATCGGAACGAACTGACGCGGATTCTTGGAATAAGGAACGCTTTCGGAAGGACCGTTATATTCGCCGAATTCAACCGGTCCGCGCAGGTGGTTCACACGGGTGGTGGTACGCAGCAAAACGGGCAAGGAATACTTGCGGGACAGCTTCAAAGCGTCGCGCGCCATGTCCTTGGCTTCCTGTGCGGTTGCAGGCTCCAGGCAAGGAATACCGGCAAGACGCGAATAGTAGCGATTGTCCTGCTCATTCTGGCTGGAATGGCAGCCGGGATCGTCAGCGGACAGAACAACAAGCCCTCCGGGAGTGCCGGTGTACGCCAGCGTCATCAAGGGATCGGCCGCAACGTTTACTCCCACATGCTTCATGGTCACCAGAGCGGCGGAGCCGGAAATGGTGGCGCCACCAGCGACTTCCATGGCCACTTTTTCATTGCTGGAGTATTCGAAGTAATAATCGCCTTGATCGGACATGCGGTAAAACATATCCGGGACCTCAGAAGAGGGCGTGCCGGGATAACAGCTGATGAAGCTGACGCCGCCTTCAAGGGCGCCGCGTACGATGGCTTCGTTACCCAGCAGCAGATGTTTTTTTCCAGGTGTTTTTTCTAACAATGGATGTGCCATTTACAAGATCCTGTCTTGGTTGATTGAGAGTGCAGATGACTCAGCTTTTTTCTTTTCCTGTTTTTTCTGAAAGTTCGGAAATTTTATGTTCAAAATACGCTCTGGTGCGGCTCTGACCACTATCCGCGGCCAGCAGTGCCTTGTAGGCGTCGACGGCGGTGGCATAATCCCCCGCCTGTTCGGCAAGAGCCCCCAGAGTGCTGTTGATGACCATCGCATAGCCTTCAGGGCCGTTTTTCTTCAAATCCTTCAAGATCGCCAGCGCCTCGTCGTTCTTGCCTTCCATTGCCAACGCCTGCACGCGGCCAAGAGCGGGAACGGCCTTCAAGGTCGGGTCGACCCTTGTCCTTCAAACCGTTCCAGGCGGTATTTGCTTCAGTGAAATTTTTATCCTTGACGGATACGGAGGCCAACTCGAACAAGCCACGGATTTCCATGGAAGAGGGAGCGGTCTTTACATAGTTTTCCAGAGTTTCAAGCTGCTTGGCCTCGTCGGTTGTGACAAGAATTTTGCCAAGCTCATTGGCAGCTGTGATTCGGGACTGCTTGTGAAAATAATCGTACGCTGCAAAACCACCAAAGACAAGAATCAGCGCCAGGCAGACATAAGAAATTGGTTTGACATTCTTAGTAAGCCAAAGAAGCAACGGGTGCAGGTCTTCCGAAACTTCCCCGGCCAGAAGGTCCTGGGTCTTTTCAGCAGCAGGAGTCTGTTTTTCCTCAGTATTCTCGTTAGCCATTGTTTTCTCCCAAAAAATAATTTGCTATGCTGGTCCGCACAGGGCAATGTACTCACGTCCGGCGGACTCGGTGTTGTAACACAGCTTACAGAAATGTCAAAATTTCCTTACACTCCCCGGACATTTGACAATTCTTTTTTTAAATTGTTAAACATTCTGAACTACTAGATAGCAATTTACACATGTTTTTTTCTACATTTTCGTAGTCGTCCATACTACATTTTCGTAGGTCGCATGTCAGCCCTGTGCTAACCATGCGGCGAAAGGCGCAATTTTTTCCTAAGGAGGAACACCATGACGATTCAGGAGCAGATGCAGGAAATCGGGAAAAAAAGCAAAAAATGCCGGAAGATTCCTATCCGCTGCTTCCCCCGAAGTCAAAAACGCTGCACTGCGTGAACTCGCCGGGTTACTGCGTGCGCGAGCAAAAGATATTGCCGATGCCAATGCCAAGGATCTCAGCGCGGCCGAAGCCAACAACCTGGACGCTCCCCGCATGGACCGCTTGCGCCTCACTCCGCGGATCATAGAAGAAATGGCCACGGCTTGTGAAGATGTCGCGGCGCAGAACGACCCTGTCGGTGCCATTGAAACCATGTGGCAGCGTGAAAACGGCTTGCAGGTCGGCAAAATGCGCGTCCCCCTCGGCGTCATCGCCATGATCTACGAATCGCGCCCGAATGTCACTGTGGATTCCGCCATTTTATGCCTGAAAGCCGGAAATGCAGTGGTGCTCCGCGGAGGATCCGAAGCCATCCATTCGAATCTTTTCCTGGCCGGTCTGATCAACGAAGCCCTGCAAAAGGCCGGATTGCCCCCCGAAGGCGTCCAGGTGGTGCCAGTGACAGACCGCGAGGCAGTCACCGCTCTGTGCAAACTCGAACAATACATCGACGTCATCATTCCCCGTGGCGGCGAAGGGCTCATCCGCCGCGTTGTGGCCGAGGCGACCATGCCCGTCCTGAAGCACTACAACGGCATCTGCCATTGCTATGTGGATGCCGGTGCGGATCTGGACGAAGCCCTGGAGATCGTCTTCAACGGCAAGGTACAGCGTCCGGGCGTATGCAATGCGCTGGAATGCCTGCTCGTGCACGAGCAGGAAGCCAAAGCCTTTTTGCCCATGGTGGCGGAAAAGCTGGGCAAAGCCGGCGTAAGCTTCAGAGCATGCCCGCAATCCCTGCCCCTGCTGGGGCTCACTGCCCAGGCTGCCCAGGACTCGGACTGGGGCCATGAATTTCACGACCTCATTCTGGCCGTCAAGGTCGTGGCCAGCCAGGACGAAGCCCAGGACCACATTGCCGCCTACGGGTCCAATCACACGGAAGTCATCTGTACGCGCGACTATGCCCACGGCATGCGTTTTCTACGCGAAGTGGACGCTTCCATGGTGGGCATCAACGCCTCCACCCGCTTCAATGACGGCGGACAACTGGGACTGGGAGCAGAAATAGGCATTTCCACCTCCAAGCTGCATTCCTATGGTCCCATGGGCGTCACAGAACTAACAACGACCAAATTCGTGGTTCTCGGACACGGACAGGTCAGACAATAAAGGAGCGTACGCGGTGTCATCCGAAGTGCGCCCCGGTCATATCGGCCTTCTGGGCGGTTCATTCAACCCGCCACACATCGGCCATCTACGGCTTGCAATCGAGGTCCGCGAGCGACTCCAGCTGGAGTTCGTGGACCTCGTTCCCGTGGCTGTGCCGCCGCACAAACCCCAGTACGGCCTGCTGCCGTTCGAGGAACGCGTCAGACGCCTGCAAAACGGCATCCGAAATCTCGAGCATTTGCGTATCAGTGATATCGAAGCCCAGCGAGAAGGCCCCTCCTATACCTGGGATACGCTGAAAGCCTATCGCGAGCGCCAGCCAGATGCCGCACTCTATTTCATTCTCGGAGCGCTGGATCTTCCCACCCTGCCGGCCTGGCACAGAGGGCTGAGACTCCCGGAAAGAGCCAATCTGGTGATCGTCCCCAGGGACGCCTATGATATGCAGATCGTCACCGAATTCATTGCCGCCCACTGGCATACGCAAACCACGCCCATACGCAGCCCTCTTCCCGATGTCCAGGCAGCCTGGCACTGGCGGACATCGCCGGAGGCTTCCCCCACGGAACTGCTGTACGTCCCCGTACCGCGTATCGATGTTAGCTCCAGCCTCATCCGAGAAAAACAACAGGCCGGAAAATGCGTGGACTACCTGATCATCAGATAAAGGCTATGGGGCCCCATAAAACAAGCTACATTTTACGCCAGATCTCGTACAGCTGCTCCAGTTCCTCGGTGGTATAAGACGGTTTGTCGTACATGCCTGCTGCCTGACGCTGTCTCCAGGCTTCGTAAAGCGTAATCGCGGCGGCGACCGAAACGTTCAGACTCTGGACCATGCCCTGCATGGGGATATAGACCTCATCGGGAACCAGTTCCTGCAGTTCCGGTTCCACTCCCCTGTGCTCGTTTCCAAAAATTATGGCTGTCGGACAGGTCAGGTCGTACTCGTTCAAGGGCTTGGCGTTTTCGTTCAACCCGGTGGCCAGCACCTGGTAACCGTCTGCACGGAAACCTTCCACCATCTGCCGGGCATCGGTATGCCGCTGTTTTTCAATCCACTTCATTGCAGAGCCGGAAGTTTTTCTCGCCAGGACTGGAAACGCGGTATTCGTGTAGTACAGATGCACCTGGCTCACGCCAAAGGCATCGCAACTGCGAAAAATGGCAGATACGTTGTGGGGATCGTGAATATTGGCCAGCACAAGGGTCAAATCTTTCTGGCGACGCTCAAGAACGTACCGTATACGTTCCAATCTTTTTTCCGTACGCGGACTGTCCGGGTTTTTTCTACTCATGCTATCCTATCTTGAATTTTCGCCGCAGCCATATTGCCGGACGCAGTGATCAACAGTTCAAAAGGGCAAAAAAGTACACACCGCCATCACAAATAGCAATGGCGGCTTTCTGAGTGAAACAGGCTGGTCGCGTTTGCAGGTTACTGCTTGCAGATCTGAGCGTAGATCGCCTGAAGGTCGTCTGCGGACTGCTCGAGAGCCACCCCCAGCTCTGTTCTGTTCGTCGTATCGAAGGACTGGTTCAACCAGACTTTTTCGAGATTATCAAGGGACTTCGACAAGTCGGTATTTTCAGTGCGTTGATACACGTCTCGCAAAAAACCGATCAGGTCGTTCAACTTGTCACCAATGGCGGCGCTATCGTCAACCCCCTCTCTGGCCTTCAATCCGGAAGCCAGTTGCCGCATAAAGCCGATGTACTCCTGCATGTTTTCACAATTTTCCTGGGCATAAGCCGGAACAGAAAAACAGCAGAGACAAAAACACAGAACAGCAAAAAGTATTTTTTTCTTCATCGCGTATCCCCAAATACGATTTAATACCTTGCATCCGGCTCATTTTGTCAAAAACCGCCAGCAATTCGCACACAAGGCGGCTTTGGCGCCTGTCGGACTCCCCGTAAGTCTTTACGTTTCAAGGTCACATTACCATAAATTGTCAACGGAAACATGACTCCGTGGCAACCATCTGCCAAAAAACACTGCTCAATGGGACAAATATTTGTCCAGAAATTTTCCAACGTTTTGCCGAGCCAATTGAGACTCGGGAAGATTTCCGGGAAATCCTTGAAAAACATGCCACATTCCCTCATACGGATCAAAAAACACGGGAATATCCGCATTGGCAAGCGCTCTGTACAAACGGACGGCGTCACTCAACAGAATCTCCCTGGTGCCGGCCTGAATCAAGGTGGGCGGAAAGCCTTGCGAGTAATCCGCATAAACCGGCGAAACGTACGGTTGTTTCCAATCCTCAGGCGCGGCATAGGCCCTGGCGCAATGTTCCAGTATACCGGTATAGCGCAAAACCGGATCAGCATCTTTCAAGGTCCCGTACGTATCCCCGCTGGAGCTTATGTCGGACCAGGGGGACCAGAACACTACGGCTCCGGGCATGCCAATCCCGTCATCACGGCATTTCAACACCGTGCCGGCTGCCAGGGCGCCCCCCGCGGAATCGCCGCAGATTGCCAGGGCCTTCAGATTCTGCCCCTGTTCGACCAAAGCCCGAACAACTGCCGTCGTCTGTCCGACAATTTCACGCCATCCGGATTGCGGAGCCAGAGCATAATCAATGGAAATGACGCGTACGCCGGTATCATGCGCCAAAGGCACTGCGCATACGAGGGTGGAATCGGCACTGAACAGCGTATACCCCCCACCATGGACATAAAGCAGGATACGGGAATCAGACTTCCATGTTGCGGGTTTTATATCCAGTACGGGCACCCCTCCGAGCATGCTTCTTTTTATGGATGGTTCGTAGCGTTTAACGACGTCTGCATTGGGTTGAGCAAAAATTTCTTCTATGGCAGCCCTTTTATTCCTCCATCCCTGCAGATCTGAAGGTTCCGGAAGAGGAATATCCCGGCCTGCAAGCGTATATAAGACCATATGTTCCTGTGCCTGCTTGGAAATGGTGGAAGGGACGTAAAAATCCCCGGCACACAGGCGGCCTGGAATAATCAGGTACACACAGCAGCAGACAATGCTCAGGACAATGAGCGGGCAATTGCCCCTGCTGTTTGCCCCTGCCAACGCCCTACTCTGCTGCCAGAGCATCTTCCACTGACTCATGCACGTTTACAAGCTTTGAAAGTCCCACGATTTCAATCACCCTGTGCAGGTTATCATTAAAACCGACAAAATCCACCTTCACGTCCTTGGCCCGGCACTCCATCAACCGTTCGGTCAGCAGGGCAATGCCTGCGCCATTGATGGAGGCATTCTGTTCGAAAAGCAGCAGGATTCTGCCCCGACCGGACTGCAGAGCCTTGTTGAACACGTCATTGAGAAAAGCTTCGGAATTCGCCGTAATGCACCCCCTCACACGCAAAACAGCCCTGTTTTCCTCAATTTCTATCTGCAAATTTTCTTCGTTGTTTTTGGCCATCTGAATCCGTTCTTCCGCCCGTTTCAAGGCCTGGTCCAAAACTTTCCGCTGAACCGGCTTGTTGATGAAATCGGTGGCATCCAGATTCAAGGCCTTGATGGCCAGATCCATATCACCATGCCCGGTAATGACGATCACTTCGGCAGTGGGATTGATTTCCTTGATCTTGGTCAGGACTTCCATGCCATCCATGATGGGCATTTTTATATCTGTAAGCACAATGGCCGGCTTTTCGTTCGCATAAACCTGAAGGGCCTGATGCCCGTTTTCCGCCAGGAGCACCTCGAAACCGTACATTTCCAAAAGCATCTGCAGCATTTCCAGGGTCTGGACTTCATCGTCGACCACAAGAATTTTCTTTTTCATATCAATACCCTCAATCATTGGGGGATAACAGGAAAGGTTAATTGAATTACGGCGCCCATGTTTTCTTCATCGCAAATGGTTATATCACCGCCGTAATCTTTGACAATGCCGTAACTGATGGCCAACCCAAGCCCGGTGCCCTTTCCCACACTTTTAGTCGTAAAAAAAGGCTCAAAAATCTTGCTTCGCACGCTGTCGGGGATTCCATTTCCGGTATCGGCAATTTCCGCAACAACATGTCCGTTGGTCTCAAACGTTCGTACGCGAATTTCGCGACGCATGGCAACGGCCAGATCTTCAGGGCCGGAAGAATGCTCATTCAAGGCATCCCGCGCGTTGTTCAACAAATTGAAAAAAACCTGCTGCAGCTTGTTGTCGTGAGCCATGATCAGAGGCAAATTTTCCCCCAATTCAAGCTTCAGCGAAATATTGCTCAATTCAAACTGCTTGCGCACAATACTCAACACCTTGTAAATCGGCGTATTGAGCGACAGGCTTTCCTTGAAAATATCTGCCTTGCGACCAAAAGCCCGCAACGTTTCAATAATCTCTTTGGCCCGATCCACCTGCTCAAAAACGGAATGAATGACCTTGTCCAGCTTGTCTTCAGGAATGGGGAGCTTCTGCTCCCGGTACAAGGCCAGAACCTCGCAGCCAAGCTGAATATTGTTGAGCGGCTGGTTGATCTCGTGGGCAACGCCTGCGGACATTTCACCCAGGCTCTTCATTTTGGCGGCCTGAATGAGCTGCGCGTCTTTTTCTATCATCTCGGTAATATCCATGGTGGCCAGAATCATGGCTTCCCTGCCCTGGTAAGTAATGGGACAGGCATGGATATTGACGAAAAAAGGTTTTTCTCCTTTTTTGTAATGAATGACCTTTGGATAGTAAATACAGCCCGTAGTAGAATCCTCCGGCTCGTGCACAAGACTGTAGTTTTTATCATGCTCCGGACCGAGCATCAAAAAGGACTGGCCGACCAGTTCGTCCTTTTCATACCCGTATACATCCGTGGCGCGCGGATTGAGGTCAATGATCTCCAGCTGCTCTGTCGCCACGACAAAAATCGGATCAGGTCCGGAATCGAAGAGCGAACGGTATTTTTCTTCAGACTCACGCAACCGCCTGCGGTACAGTTTGATGGACCAGAGCATGTTGCGGAATGAATCCTCGAGCTGCACGACCTCGTCACCCTGGCGCTTTTTATAAAATTCGCAGGTCTTGCATTTATGGGGAGGTTCTCCTGCCGCCTCACTGGCCGACTGGTCAAAATGCCAGCAGGGAAGATCCGTATTGACATAAGCGGAGCATTTTGTCGGATCCCAACGTGTTTCTCCATCGACCTCGAGCATGGCATCGAAATTTCCCCTGCTCATTTCATCTGAAACCCTGGTCAGACAGGTCAGCGGATTGATGACAGAACGCGACAGATAGTGGCTGATCACCAGAATGATGACGATTATCAAGGATAAAAAGCCCAGAAAGGTGTTGCGCAACTTGCTGACCAGGTTATCCATATGGGTTTTGCTCAACCCCACATGCACCGTACCTATCCGGTACAGCCCCTCCTTGATGGGCGAGGCAATATCGTAGGCCATCTCTCCGAACACGTTGACCTCGATCAGGCTGTCCTCACCCTCCCGTTTCAGAATGGTGGCTGCGCGCAACGATGCCGGAAAGGGACGGAAAAACGTGTTGGTAACCACCTGGTTGTAGGGATCGGAAATGAAAATGTAGGAGACGAGCTGTTCGCGTTCGCCAAGGTAGGCTTCCTCAACGATGAGATTCAACAGCTTTGGATAGTCCTTGTCCAGAAGATAGGAAGTGCCGTGTTCGGCAATGGAATGCGCAATGGCGCGTCCGCGCAGTTCGAGTTCATTGGTCAGGGAAGAAACGAGAATCCACCGCGCCAGAAAAGCAATGGAAAGACTGATGGCCAGGACCACTCCCAATACGGAAAACTGGATCTTGTTCTTGAGACTGAAATGATACAGGCGCTTCATGGCCTGCCTCCCTGAGAGTCCAAAGCGCCCTTTTCCCTGTTCCAGACGTCCGAAACCTGTTTCCAGTCTTCCAGCAGCCGGAAGCTGCCCCCCTGCAGCCAGGTGAAATAGACCTGCTCGAGTCCCTGATGATCCCAGGGACCAAAGGATATGCTTACGCCGGGCAAAAGCTGAAGACTCCTGACGGATTCCAATCCCCTGATAAAACGCTCCCGGGTCAGGTTGCTGCCAGCGGCGCGCAGCCCCTTGACCAGCACCTGGGCGTTGATGAATCCTTCCAGACCTACAAAAGTGGGTTTTTCCAAGGGATAATAATGCCTGAGCAATGTCTCATAGTTTGAAGCACCGCCGAAATCCGACGAATGGTCCGGAGGAGGCACCACCTGGGACATCAGAATTATGGATTCGTTTTCTCCTTTCAGACGTCTGGCCAGTTCGCCGGCGCTGACAAAAGACACCGTGTAAAAAATGGGATCATAGCCCCGGGCAGCGGCTCTTTTGATAAACTTGGCGCAGGGGTTGTAGGTGCCGATCATCACCACAGCCTCGGCTCCTGCCTTCTGTATTCGCTCCAGGGAATCTTCGATATTGGTGGTTCCCCTGATGTAATAGCTGCGTGCCACGGGTTTCAGGCCGTATTGTTGCAAGGCCAGTTCCGTGCCGGTCAAACCATCGAAGCCGTAGGCGTCATACTGGTAAAAGACCCCCGATCTTGCGAATGCCCAATTCCTTGATCAGATGATATACTGCGGAATCGATTTCTTGATAATAAGACGCGCGCACATTGAAGACATATTTATTGAAAGGCTGGCGCAGGGCATTGGCTCCAGTAAAAATTCCCAGCAAAGGAATTTTTGCTTCTTCCAGAAAAGGCAGGATTTTTACTGTCGTCGGCGTCCCGACATAGCAGAAAAGAGCAAAGACCTGGTCATCAACAATAAGACGCTGGGTATTGAGCAGGCAAAGCGGCGGATCATACGAATCATCGTAAGCAATGATCCGTATTTTGCGTCCAAAAATACCTCCATCTTCGTTCACCTTGTTCAGGTAACTCAAAGCACCGCGCAATGTCTGCGTGCCCAAATAACTGGCATGTCCTTTCAAAGCCAACGAAGATCCCAATATTATGGTATCATGGGTCACTCCCGGAACCTGCCGGTCTTTGAAAGAAGGTGTATCGTCTTGTCTGCAGCCGAGATCGCCAGGCTGAAAAGAAGAAGGATGCAAAGCAGCAGGTGGTAAAAATGCGTTTTTCTTTGCGGGATAGTTTCAGACACGCGCCCAACTCGCCTTTTGCTTTAGTTTTTGCACCAAAGAATAGTATTTACATCATAAACGCTCCATAGTCGCAATGCAACAAATATCATGCAGACTGCCCTGCTGTATGCATGAATAAAAAAGAAATTAAGAGAAAAAACAACCTTCAAAAAGCATTCGAATCCTCCCGGGCATTTATCCCGACCGGTTACATGCTCTGCAACAATTCCCACCAAAGTTTGAATTCTTTCAGTTGGTCCGCGGCTCCTTCAGTCTGGCATTCAACCAACAACGAGCGGTATCCTTCGCCGAACTCAGCATCGGTAAACGGAAGTCCTTTGGCTTCGAGAATTGCCATACGCGCTTCCCGATTTTCCGCAGCATTCAGTTCTTTCCGCAACGTGTTGTCACTCATGGCTTTCTGGGCAAACTTCCTGACATTGGCTATGGGCATATTGAGTCCTTCCTTATAATTAACTTAACAATTTTGATGTATTAAAAATTACCGTATCGTCTGCCACTTCCACTCATAAAGGCTTGCAGCCAGCCTCCCCATTCGTCTGAATTCTGGCATACTGCATGGCAGCTATTTTCTGATCATAGCCTGATTCGACCCGCAAAAAACCGGCGAACACTGCTGCGCCGGAAGTTGTCACTATCCGCTGGAACGCCTTTTTCGTACGGATATACGGAATCAAACAGCTTATTTTTTTTATTGTATCCTTCCTGGCAGAGCTTCCAAAATCATCTGGAGCACGTACGCCGCAGCAACGGCTCCGGTCCTTCAAAATTCAAAACTAATTCTACTTCAAGGAAGTACTTGTTTCAAAAAATTCTTGTCTATCATGTATCCGGCATGCAGATTATTTACATGGCGCTGTGTAATCAGTCCGGATCAAGTATGCCATATTCGTTAAGTTTCCGGTAGACAGTCTGACGACTCACACCGAGCACACGCGCGGCTTTGGCCTTGTTGCCTCCCGCATCCGCCAGGGCCTGTTCAAGATCTTCCCTGCTCAGTCCGTTTTTTCCGGACTGCAAGTGCGGAATTGCCGGAGGTACGGCAGACACACTACGGACTTCCAAAGGCAGATGCTCCAGTTCGATTTGTGGTCCGCGACAGAGGATAAAGGCGTGTTCGATGGCATGCTTAAGCTCACGGATGTTACCAGGCCAGGAATAACCGGCCAGCAGTTCCTCCACAGCCGGAGAAACTCCGCAGATCTGCTTGCGCATCTGCGAATTGAACAAATTGATGAAATGGTCTGTCAGCAGAGGTATATCCTCTTTTCTTTCCTGCAACCGAGGGAGCTGAATTTCCATAACTTTCAAACGATAAAACAAATCTTCCCGAAAATCGCCGGCCAGCACCAAAGACCGAAGATTCTGGTTGGTTGCCGTAATCACCCTGACGTCGACTTTAATGGTTTTCGTATCGCCAACGCGTTCGAATTCCTTTTCCTGAAGCACCCGGAGCAGTTTCAGCTGAATGTGCGGAGAAATGTCTCCAATCTCATCCAAAAAAATTGTTCCGCCGTCGGCAAGCTTGAAGCGCCCTTCAGTGTCCTTGATGGCTCCGGTAAAGGCTCCTCTGACATGACCGAACAGCTCACTTTCCAAAAGACTTTCGGTAAGGGCCGAACAATTTACCTTGATCAAAGATTTGGACTTTCTGGATCCGGAGTAATGCAGAGCTTCCGCCACAAGTTCTTTGCCCGTACCGCTGGGGCCGGTAATCAGCACCGTGGTATCCGTATCGGCCAGTTTGTCGAGAAGGCTCCCCAATTCCTGCATGGGCCGGCTATTGCCTATGATTCGCGATTTCCCCTTTTGTTCATGGAGTTCGCGTTCCAATCCGGCAAGACGGGAAATGTCACGAATCGTGAGTACGGCCCCGATAAAAACATCGTCTGTCCGGATCATGGGGACGCAGTTCAGAACCATCACCGAACGCTTTCCTTCGGGAGATTCTTCAAGTTCTACACGAAATTCACGTACGGTCTTTTTATTATCAAGGGTTTTGTCCAGAATACGCGCAAAGGAAGCAAGCGGTGTGTGCTGCACCACAGTTTCAAAATTTTTATTGATCATGCTTTCGCATGTCCGTTGAAAGACTTTCTCCGAAGCCTGATTGGCCTGCAGGACAACCCCATTTGTATCAACCGTAATTATGGCGTCCGGCACGCTTTGAAAAACTGCTTCGTGATGCAGACGCAAACGCTCTTTTTCAGCCAGGAGATTTTGGCGTTCATCAAGCAACGCTTTATGAGCCAGAGCCTTTCTGGTAAGGCGCAGCAACAAATCCTTATTGATTGGTTTCAGTACGTATTCGTAGGCATCCAGGCGTACGGCTTCTGCGGCACTGGAAACAGTGGCATTCCCGGTAAAAACCACAACAGGAATATTAGAATCCATTTCCTTGATCAGCTTGAGCACATGCATGCCGGAACTGCCGCCAAGAAGAATATCCACGAAAGCGACGTCCGGCTTAAATTGAGACAACACATTTTTTGCTTCTTCAAAACTGGCAGCCGTACGGACGCTGTGTCCTTCTGCAGTAAGAAATTCGCTTAACGTATAACGAATACTTTCTTCATCATCTGTAATGAGCACTTCAGCCATACGCTACTTCCTTATTCTGAAGAACTCTACAGTTTCAATAATTCTATACATGTAAGAAACACAACCAATACTTACACAGTTACAACAACAGAGATCCGGGTCAGCACATGCAACGCAGGCATGATGCGGATACAAGGCAGACCTCTCTCCATCCGCAGATCAAACAATAAAACCGGGCCACTCCAGACACCATGCAGAAAAAAAGTGGCGCATTCAAAAAAAAGTTAAAAAGAGTGATCCGAGCGCTCTATATGCCATAAAATAAAAATTTGTCACGCACCTGAAAATACCATCATTGATAATCGCCAATCAATCCCCTTTCAATATGGCCACCCAGAAGATATATACATTTCATACACAAGAGTAAAAATTTTACACTCAATTATTTTATAATATATATATCTTGTAATGTCAGTCTTTTTATGAATTATTTTCAAATCAGATATATAGATTACTTCAAATAGAATACTGAATTTTATCCCACACCCGGATAGCTGATTCGCACTGAAAGGGTGGCATCACGTTTGTGACACCACCTTTTTGATTAAGTGCGGTCCGTTACAAGCAGATCTGAAACAATCCTGGAGGAGAAATCAATTAGCGGACTTGCGGCAACAGGTTCACCCGTCCGCGGCGCGGAATCTTCCGACGCGAACATCCCGCTGGTTATTCGAAGAGATAGGAATAGCGTGAAAAAATTTCGTGCGTCTTGTTCACCAGAATCTCCGCCGTATCTTTTACGGAAACACCGTGCACCAGGCCGACCTCATTGGCCAAATAATACTTCAAAGTGCCGTCGTTTTCCGAATAGACCCATACGGCGGAATAAATGGAACTGGTACCGGGACGGCCTATGAACTCAAGCTGGGTGTTCAAAATCAGTTTGATTTTTTTTTCATCTTTGACCGTCAGGGAAAACATGGCGGATTTACTGAATAATTCTTTGAGATGGTATGCCAGACGTCCGCCCACGGCATCCTCTCCATTCTGTTCGACGATTACGGGAATCACTGCCGGTTTGGAATGAACGGCAGCAGGCTTGTCAGGGATCTCCTTGGCCATGGCCTTCTGCTGTTCGGCAGCAGGCGGTGTAGCAGCCTGCTGCGCTGCACATACGCCGCCAAACAATAAGAAAAAAAAGCATAGCAAGGCACTCAACCTACACATGGTATCCTCACTCCTCTTTTGTAAGAATCATGTTGAGGAAGGTCAAAAAACTTCAGCCTCAAACCAGAATATTTCCGTACCGGGATTCTGCCATGCGTCCGCAGGCAACCCGGCCTTACGGCAGGTGTGCTGCAAGAATTCCTGGCGTCCCCAGCCCCATTCCACTGGCACCTGCGGCAAGAGCAACCCGGAGCGGCCACCGGAACGCATGATCAATCCATGCCGCCCTATTTCAATCAAATCCGTATCCGGACAGGGTTCAATGGGGCTGAGAATGGAAATTTCAATGTCGAGGCCCTCAAATTCCTCCAACGTCAACGAAGGAAAACGCGGATCTTCAAAGGCTGCGGCCTGGGCCATTTGTGCAATGGTATCCCGCAGCGGGGCGGCGGCATCAAGTCTGCCGATGCAGCCCCGCAGCTGTCCGTTTTGTTTCAGGGTCACAAAGGCCCCAAAAGGCTGCTCCAAACGCCCGGTAGGAACTTTCGGCAAAGGCTCTGCGCCTTTTCCCTTGAGTCTCCTGAGAATGCTCAGTCTGACCAGATCCTTGAGATATATTTTCTCTTCTTCGCTGAGTTCAAACCGAAATTGTTCCTTGGAGTCGCTCATGATTTGCCTCCCGTGTCCTACCGGAAAATGACATCAAAAACCTTTTTCCAAAGGCGGATTTACCAGGGAATCTGTTTCCGAAGGGGCCAGATTCTGTGTGTTTCCACCAGGCTCCAGGCGTACGTGCCGTTCCTCTATCTGCAACCGTCCCTGTGCAAGCCACTGCAAAGCCTGGGGATAAATCCTGTGTTCCAGCCGGAGAATCCGTTTGCCAAGCGCATCCGCGTCTTCATTGGGATCTGCCGGAACAGCCGCCTGCACGATAATTGGCCCGTGGTCCATAAGTTCGTCCACAAAGTGCACCGTGCATCCGGAAAGCCTGACGCCATAATTCGCTGCATCCGCCTGGGCATGCGCTCCGGGAAAACTGGGCAACAAAGCCGGATGAATATTGAGAACGCGATCGGGAAAGGCGTTCAGAAATTCATGGGTCAAAATCCTCATGAACCCGGCCAATGCCACGGTATCAGCGCCGGCCTCACGAATGGCTTCAACCATGGCCAGATCAAAGGCCTCGCGGCTGTCGTACTTTCCATGCGGCATGGCAAGGACCGGCAGACCATGCTTCCTGGCCCTTTCCAGCCCTAATGATTCGGGATTGTTGGAAAGGACCAAACGGATATCGGCATTCAGCTCCCCGGCTTCAATCTTGTCGATGATGGACTGCAAATTGGAACCGCTGCCCGAAACAAGCACCGCGAGCTTCAAAGGCGTGTCTGTACAGCTCACTCATTTTCCCCCAGTGCGTCCGAGACAGCCTGGACCAGGGCGGGGATGGTGAAATCTTCAGGTTGAATGTCTGCCTTGAAACCAAAACGTTCCAGGGTCTTGACGGTGACCGGTCCGATGCAGGCCAGCTTGGGCTGCGGCGAATAGGTCCGAAACGTTTCCGGCGAAAGCAGCTGGAAAAAATTCTCCACGGTGGAAGAACTGGCAAAGGTAATGCAATGCACCTCGCCGGCTTCAAGCCGCGTACGCAGATCGTCTTCGGCATGACGGGCCAGAACGGTTTCATAAACAGGCAGAACGTCGACCTGGCATCCGGCCTTGCCCAGTTCGTCGGGCAGAACCTCGCGAGCTTCCTTGGCACGGGGGATCAGCACGTTTTTGCCCTGGATCCCGCGTTCGAGCAGCCCCTTAACCACACTTTCCGCCACATATTTGGGCGGAACAAAATCCGCATTGATGCCTCGTTGTTTAAGAGCAGCAGCCGTTGCCGGGCCAATGGCGGCCACTTCGCAGCCGGCCAGGATGCGGGAATCCAGGCCGATCAGTTCGAGCTGTTTCCAAAAATACTTGACGCCATTGACGGAAGTGAACACCAGCCAGTCATAACGCTGCAGGGCCAGAATCGCTTCCTCGACCTGCTGGTAGTCATCCAGCGGCTGAATCTCAATGGTGGGATACTGAATACAGCAAGCGCCCAATTCCTGAAGCTTGTCAGCAAGTTCGCTGGCCTGTTCGCGCGCCCGTGTCACGACTACGCCCTTGCCGAGCAAAGGCTTCTGCTCAAAAAAGTTGAGCGTGTCGCGCAGGCTGACGACATGGCCGACCACGATGAGCGAAGGTGCGCCAAAGTTGTGGCGCTTGGCGTCTTCTGCGATGTGTTCCAGGTCGGTGGCCAGGGAACGATGGCGGCAGGTGGTTCCCCAGCGGACAAGCGCTGCCGGGGTCTCTTTGGGCATGCCGTTTTTAACGAGATTGCCGGCGATATGCGGCAGATTCTTCATCCCCATGAAAAACACGAGCGTCCCCGGAAATCTGGCCAGGACCTCCCAGTCCAGGGCACTCTCCGGCTTGCTCGGATCTTCATGACCGGTGATGAAGCAGCAACAGGAAGCGAACTTCCTGTGTGTAAGAGGAATGCCGGCATAAGCCGGAGCGGCTACTGCGGAAGTCACACCGGGAATCACCTCGAACGGTACTCCCGCTTCGAGCAATTCCTCGGCTTCTTCAGCTCCCCTGCCGAAAATATAGGGGTCGCCCCCTTTCAGTCTGGCAACGACTTTGCCTTCCTTGGCCTTTGCGACAAGCAAGTCATTGATCTTGTCTTGCGGGAGCGTATGGTCTCCACCCTTTTTACCGACATAAATGATTTCGGCTTCCGGGTTGCAGTGCTCCAGAATGGCTTGCGGGGCCAGATAGTCATAGACGATTGTATCGGCCTCTGACAAAGCTGCTTTTGCCTTAAGGGTCAGAAGCCCAGGATCTCCAGGTCCTGAGCCGATCAGAAATACCTTCATCGAACCTCCCATTCGCGTGATGTGCGTGGGGAGTCTACTGGAAGTGCTCGGTATCTTGCAAGCGCCAAGTGTCGTTGAGGTCATCAGATTTTTTACGGAAATGCCAAACTTCCGAAACATCTTCAGACGTTCCCTTGTCCGCGTATTGCACCAAAGCCTTGAAACGCACGGTCGCGCTGGTTTCTCCGGCAATATCCGTAACGTCGAGAAGTTCTGCATCAACGAACATTATCATGCCGTTTTTTGCCAGTGTGCCGGGCTTGTTTTTGATACGTTCCAGCATATCCGGAGTGGTGAACGTGGCAAGATCATCATAATCCTTGCTGCGCACGGAATCATGAATGCGGCCATAGACAAGCTTCGCCCCTTTGAGGAAATCGTCCGTATCGAATTTGCCCTTTTTTTCCGGACCGGAGTGAGTCCCCGGAACAGGGGGGGGCATTTTCGTCGGCTGGGACGGGGGATCCTTCTTGCCGTTCATATAATCCCAGTACTGCCGGGCCCGGCGATAGGCTTCGCTGTCGCCTCCCGGACCACGGGCGGAATCATCATCAGACATGGATCGATCCGGCCCGTCATTATCCTGATTGTCGCGAGTCATGCGAAAAAGGCGATAACCGATAAGACCGAGGCCCAGCAAAGCAAGGATATCCGGAATGGTTATCCCCTTGAAGGGCTCCCCGAGCAGAATGGCTCCCAGCAACCCTCCCGAATAGGAGTCAGCCTGCGTGGGATTTTCCGTCTGACGATTAAATCCATCGGATGCACTTGTTGGCTGCGACCAGGCTGCCGTTGCCTGGGAAGCACCCGCCAGAACGAGAAGCAAGCCGGCCAGAATGAATAATAGTAGCGTTTTTTTCATGATCCTTACCCGCATATTCCGATACATTGCTGCCGGAACAGAGATCTCGCCCAAAGGCAGGAAAAACGGAAACGGCGGTTGCATTTGAGCGCGCATCACTGGCGCCGGTTGGTTACTCTATCAAGCCCAGATTGCGAAGCAGATGAAGGAACATATGCTTATCAATGGGCTTGGGTATATAAGACGTCGCCCCGCCCTTGTAATAGGCTTCGACAACATTTCTGGGATCATCCAAAGCAGTTATCATGACGACTTTAGCCTCATTGGGCCCCCGCAAACCACGCTCTTTTTCAATGCCGCGAATAATTTTCAAGGCTTCCTGCCCGTCCATCTCCGGCATCATGATATCGAGGCAAATAAGCTCATAAGGAGACTTGGCCTCGAGCGCGGCCTTAAAGGCGTCTACAGCTTCCAACCCATTCATGGCCATATCACAATCGCCATAAGGGGCTAAAATTGTTTGTAGTAATTTCCGGCTAGTAAAATCATCCTCAACAATCAAAATCTTCATTCGCACCTCCTCAACAAACACCGATAAGAGCCCCTGCAGACAACAGGCGTCATTTCTTAGTATCAAAAAACAAATCCAAAAGGAACTTTTTTCCTTGAACAATTCCGGAGTTAATGCCAACACCCTAGGCATCGGTCAAGATTCAATACGCCAACCGCAAAGGCTTGATGGACAACGTAACCAAACATATCGCACGGACGCAAAGCAAATGCGCCGTTACCGCCTGGATCATCGGCCTGCTCGCTGGTTTTGTCCAAAGCTTTTATGGTGAAAGTCCGCTTCCTCCCGCCGTGCTCTCCCTGCTGGGCTCTGCCTTCGTCGGCATTGCCGGTGCTGCGGGGACCATGTGCGGCCTGCTCGTACGGGTCATAATCGCAGAATCCAGCAAACGAAAGAGCACCTGGGAAAGTGAAGAAATCATCAGTGCGCTCGTATTGGGGACCTTGTGCGGCAGTTTTCTTGGCTTTGTGGCCCTCCTGGTTTCCGGATACTGGAACCATGCCGCATATGGAGCCATCGCCGGTGCCTATGCCGGTGCTTTGCTCTGCACTTTGGTCAGCCGCGGCTCGGACATGCTCATCCAGTTGCTGACCGTGGTAAAAACACCTGACCTGGACGTTGAGGACCATCAGAAACGCCAGGAGCTCCCGCCGCCAGAAGACGATTGATCTGCTGGATTATCCCTTTGCCCTCTCCGACTGTTGTTTTTGGGAAAATCCTTCTTCTCCAAATATCCACGTTTAGAAATCGCAACTACAACTTTGTTTTTATCAGTATTTTCTGGACAAAAACAAGAAATCATGTATAGTTATAGGCTGTAATAATCGACAACTGACACACGCGATGGCGTGTTCCGACTCCAGGTTGTTGCACATGAAGATAAAACTCACTTGGTTTCTGATCAACTTTCTTGCCATTGCTTGTTTGCTCATTTTTACGGTATCGCCTGAGACGTGCATTGCCTCTCGTTCTCCTAATATTCTGGTTCTCCATTCCTATCATCAGGGTTTCCTGTGGACGGACAACATCACGCGGGGAATTCTCAATATTTTTCAAACACAATCCGTTCCTCCCGACATCCATTGGGAATATCTGGACACCAAACGCCACCCTTTGAATAATTCGGCGGATTATCTGGAGCGCATGCTCCTCAGCAAATACGCACAAAACAAATTTGATGTGATCATTGTCACGGACAACAATGCCCTTGCTTTGGTCACCGACCTCAATGACAACATTTTCAAAAATATTCCCATTGTATTTTGCGGAATAAACAACTTCGACGAAGCCATGCTCCACGGGCAACCGGACATTACTGGCATTGTTGAGGAACTGGACATCATCGGTACGATAGAACTGGCCGAAAAAGTCATGCCTCAATTGACTCACCTGGTTGCCATTTCAGACATTACGCCCACCGGACAAGCCAATACCGCCCTGTTCAGAAAAGCATTGGATACCTACGAGGGAAGTCTGCATTTTGAATTATTGGACGACATTTCCACGGAGGAACTCAGCAACAAGCTGGGCAGCTACCCGGATAGCACAGGACTCCTGGTCTTTACTTTTCACAAGGATAACCAGGATCATTTGTACTCCATCCAGGAATATCTGAATCTTATCCAGCAAAGCTGCCAGCTCCCCATCTTTTCATTCTGGAACCACTACCTCGGGCACGGCGTTCTCGGCGGCAGCATGGTATACGGAGTCCTGCAAGGCGAGCAGGCAGCCAGAATGGCACTGAAAATTCTTCATGGGACTCCGGCGAACGCCATTCCCATTCAACGGGTCAGCCCCAATGTGCCTATTTTCGACTACAATCAATTGATCCGGCTTGATATAGATATGGATCACCTGCCCCAGGGCAGTCTTATTTTTTTCAAACCGCAGTCCCTCTATGCGAGCTATAAGCATGAAATCTGGAGTGCCGCAGCCGCGCTTGCCGTGCTTATCGCTGCAGTCGTTATTTTGAGTATCAACATTCTCCACAGGCGAAAAATTGAAAAGGAATTGCGCTCCAGCAGAAGTTATCTGGAAATCACTTTGAACAGCATCGGGGACGCCGTCATCGCCACGAATACTGCCGGAGAAATTACCCGGATGAACCCTGTGGCGGAAAAGCTTACAGCCTGGCCTTTAGAAGCCGCTCTTGGGCGAAAAATGCAGCAGGTATTCAAAATTCTCGACGGCAGCACCAACCAACCGGCGCCCAATCCTGTAGACCAGGTCCTGTCATTGGGGACCAACGTGGAACTTTCGAACAATACCATCCTGTCCGCGAGGGACGGCAAGCAGTATCAAATTGCCGATAGCGCCGCTCCCATCTTTGATGAAAACAACGTCATTCGCGGCGTTGTCCTGGTATTCCGGGACATCAGCGAGGAATATCAACACCGGCAGCAGCTGCGTCTGAACGAGCAGATGCTCCAGACATCCCAAAGGCTCGCCAAAATCGGCGGCTGGGAATTGCACCTGGATTCCCAGCATGTTTTCTGGACCGATGAAAGCTACAAAATACACGGTCTCCAAAGAGAGGAAAGCGGGCTTCAGGCTCCGGTTCCTCTCGACAGATTGCTTTCCTGTTATACTGCTCAGGACTTTCAGACCATAACCGCGGCGTTGCAAGACTGCATAAAAATAGGAACCCCCTATGACCTGGTGCTTCCTTTCACTGATCTTGGAGGGAAACAATTATGGATACGCACCACTGCTGAAGCCGTTTATGAAAATGGAAAGATCGTTAAAATTATTGGGAATATAATGGATGTTACCGAGCAACAGCAGTCTGCCCGTGAACTCATTGCGGCCAAAGAAGGAGCAGAGGCGGCCAACATGGCCAAGTCTGAATTTCTGGCTAACATGAGCCACGAACTACGCACCCCGATAAACGGCATCCTCGGCATGCTGCAACTGCTGCGTACGACCAATCTGGATCAGGAACAGGAAGAGTATGTGACCACCGGAATCCAATCTTCAAAAAGACTGACCAATCTGCTGTCCGATATCCTGGATCTTTCCAAAGTGGAGGCCGGCAAACTCGGAATTACTAACGTGGCTTTTGATTTGCGTGATGCATTCTTCCAAATTCATGAACTGTTTTCTCCCAGCGCCCGAGAGGGGAAGATAGAATTCGTCTATTACATCGACCCGGAGGTCCCGCCCCTGCTGCTTGGAGACCAGGCCCGCCTGCACCAGATCTTCAACAACCTCATTGGAAACGCTTTCAAATTCACTTCCAGCGGACGGGTGGAATTTTCCGCCCATTGTATCCAGGCAATCCAGGACCAATCCTACCGAATCCTTTTCCTTGTCACAGATACGGGCATCGGTATTCCGGAGGACAAATATGACCAGCTTTTTGAAAAATTCTCGCAATTGAGCCATGGATTCACACGCCAGGCCCAGGGAGCCGGGCTGGGGCTGTCCATCTGCAAGTCGCTGATTCACCGTATGGGGGGAGCTCTGTGCGTAGAAAGTACGTTCGGCATGGGAACAACGTTTCACTTCAGCCTGCCCTTTGAGGCACGTTCACCAATCCAGGCGGCCGAAACCCAACCGGACTCTCCCTTGCAAGACGAAGACATTCCCCTCAAAATACTGGTCGCCGAAGATGACAGGGTCAATCAATTCACCTTGATGAAGCAGCTGGGAAAAAACAATTGCAATGTTTTGGCAGTGGACAACGGCACGAAAGCGCTCGAGGCCCTGCAAAATGACACGTTCGACCTTATTCTGATGGATATTCAGATGCCCGAGATGGACGGCGTTACCACCACCGAAGCCATACGCCAAGGAAAAGCGGGCCAGAAAAACTCCAGCATACCGATTGTGGCGCTAACGGCCTATGCCATGGATGGAGACCGTACGCGCTTTCTTGAGGCCGGCATGGACGAGTATCTCGCCAAGCCCGTGAGCATGGCGGATCTGAAAAAAATGCTTCAATGGGGACGAAATAAAAAAAAGGGAGACCAGAGGGTCTCCCTTATAGATACGCAATCGTAAAAGCTTATTTGAAAGCTTTTTCGAAATTGGGAACAACCTGTTTTTTGCGGCTCATAACGCCGTCCAGCCAAACGGACTTGTCGCCGGGAGCCTTGCCGAAGGCTTTTTCCACAACGGAAGGATCGTCGGAAACGATCAGCATTTCAGAGCCTTCTTTCATGATGTCGGTCAGCAGCAGGAAAACACTGTGGCGGCCTTCGCCCTTGACCTTCTGAATTTCTGCGTACAGGCCATCTTTGACGGGTTCCAGAATGGACAGGTCAACAACTTCCAGCTGGCCGATGCCAACTTTGTTGCCGTTCATGTCGAAATCTTTGAAATCGCGGAAAACGAGGTCGTTCATGGAAGCGCCGTCAACAGCGGATTTCACTTTGAACATCTCCATGCCCAGAGCCATTACATCAGAGATACCGGCAATGGAGGCCAGGTCTTCAACGGCCTTTTTGTCGGAATCGGTGCAGGTAACGGACTTGAACATTACGGTGTCGCTCAGAATGGCGCAGCACATGGCTCCGGCGATGCCTTTGGGAATCTCGATGCCAGCGAACTTGTACATGCTGTGCAGCACGGTGCAGGTGCAGCCTACGGGCCATACCCACATTTCAAGAGGATTCGGAGTGGTAACATCGCCCAGCTTGTGGTGATCCACGATGGCCACGATCTCGGCGTCTTTCAGATCGTCCGGGCTCTGAGCCAGGTCAGAGTGGTCTACGAGCATGACTTTCTGGCCGGCAACGGAAGTGCAGACTTCAGGAGCGGTAAGGCCGAACTTTTCCAGAACAAAAGCAGACTCGGGGTTCACTTCACCCATGGCGATGGGCTTGGCGTCTTTTCCCTGCTTTGTGGACAGATCAGCAAGGGCAATGGCGGATACGATGGTGTCGGTATCAGGGCTTTTGTGCCCATAGACCAAAATTGACATGCGAAACCTCCTAAAACTGAGTTTTTGTTTTTCCAACGGGTGTAATATGTGATGCGGTCACCACCGCTTATCACCAAAATCAACGAGCCCTTTGATACGCCCGAAAGCGACGTGATCAGGCTTGAACAAACGTTTGTGCCAAATAGCACAAACGTGCACAACTGCCAAGCTGTTTCATGCACCAATACCGAGCAATCAAATGGATTCGCATCCAAAATGAAACGGTACGGCCACCCGTTGGAGCCTCTATCTACTCGTCATTTTAAGAAAAATTATTCCAGGACCAGCCCGATGACATTTTTTTGCGCCGGTCGGCACCTGGAAAGCCAAAGAATAGTTTTTTTCAGCCGCATTCCATTTTTTAGGCTGCAAAAAAGGCTGCCGGTTCGACCCGGCAGCCTGACATACCCAAAAAATAAAAAGCAGCTGCGCTATTTGGCCGGATTGGATCCCAAGAATTCCACAGAAATAATTTCGTACTCAACTCTGCCGCCAGGTGCGTTGACCACAACTTCATCGCCAACCTGCTTGCCCAGCAAAGCTTTGGCCACGGGAGAAAGAATGGAAATGCTGCCGTTTTTGTAATCAGCCTCATCCGGGCCCAGCAAGGTGTATTTTTTCTGCGCGCCGCTATCCAGATCTTCAATGGCCACAGTGGCACCAAAAGTTACCTTATCGCCATCCAGCTTGTTCAAGTCAATTACAGTAAACTGGGGCATCCGCGATTCGATGTAACCGATCTTGGCTTCGAGCATGCCCTGACGTTCGCGAGCAGCGTCATACCCGGCATTTTCTTTCAAATCGCCTTCTTCCCGAGCTTCTTTAATCGCTTGGATGACCTCCGGACGTGCCTTTTTAAGTTCGTCCAGCTCCTTTTTCACCTTTTCAAAACCTTCAACCGAAATGGGGATACTGCTCATAGTTAATTCCTCACCTTGACTCAGCGCCATATTTTTTGTGCCGTCAAAGAGGAAGCACTCTCTGGCGGCACACCTTTTACTGCGAAGCAAAAAAATTGGATAAGGCATAGCCCACCAAGGGTCAAGTCCCAGCGCAAATTGATTTTGACTTGACAACACCATGAAGGCCCCTTTCACCTTATCAACCCATGACTTTTAAAAATTTCCAACTTATACTTAAATAAAAAATACGCAAAAAAAATGTAAAAAAAGAGCAAGCAGACTTGATGCGTTCTTAACTGCCCTGTATCTGTCGTTTACATCCAATGGCAACCATTGTTGCCTTCGGACGACAGGCTCATGGCAACGGCCTCACCGAAAAACTGGGAACCTGCCCATGACTCCCAGCACCGGAATGAATCCGCTCCTGCCTTCAGTCCGGGAAATGCCTAACGTTTTGACCATAGTAACTACAGGCTACAACACAAGGAGAAGACCATGCGCTTTTTCAACTGGAAACAACCACACAAAATGTTCATCATAGGACTCATGGTGATGAGTCTGGTCTTGGATGGATCATTCCTGTTGCTTCCATTGGCGACCGCCAACAATCTGGCCTATGCCCAGAATCGCAACGACAATCCTCAGGATCAATTCAAAAAAAAAGGTAACAACCGTCCCCAGGCTCCAGGGAAAAACACCCCCGGACGCGAACAGGCCCGTCAGGGCAATCGCCCGGGCAATGTTTCTCCCAATGTGCAACGCAAGCCCCAGCAGCAGCCGGGCAACAGATCCGGCATCGAGCGTAAACGCAACCCCAGCACTACGCCTCTGAGTCCGGACAAACTCGGTTATCCCGGCAAACCGGCGCATTACAAACGTCCGCCGGAACCGCCCCGCAAAAAACACCATCATCCTACTGGCCCCTATTATGGCCACGGCAGACCCCTGCCCCCGCGTCCGAAGCATATCCATCCGCCTGTTGGACCGGGCCCCTGGCAGACAACCCCCTGGGCAGGCAGAGGTGTCTCTCCCTGGTGGTACGGACGCCCGTTCCTCTGGACAATGGGTGCTGCGGCAACCGCCACAGCCATTGCGGGAATCACCTATTACCTCATAAACGGCACCTATTATCGTCCCTATGCGCAAGGACAGACCACCGTCTACGTGCAGGTGGAATCTCCGTATTAAGGTTCCCGTTTTCAGCCGGGGCAATGCAGGCCACTGATTAATCGCAAACAAGCGGAGCGTTCGATACGGATGCTCCGCTTTTTTGGTGCCGACACTGCCCTGCTTGACCATTATTTACAATAACCGCATGCATTTTTTAGATAAATTAATTATTTTTACAAACAAAAAACTTTCATCATTCAAGAAAGCATGGGATAATCGCAACAGTTTAGTTGATCCTCAGATCAGACCGAGGATCCCACAGGAGGAAACTATGTGTATTACTGATCGGAAGCGTCCACTAAAGTGGTTTTTCATGAGTCTGGTTGTCATCAGCCTTGTCGCAGGCGGCTCGTTGCTGCAAATGCTCATCGGAACAGCCCCGGCGTACGCGCAGGATCAATCCAGAGGGCCTGGCGGAGGTCCTGGAGGAGGTCCTGGCGGTGGCCCCGGAGGAGGACCGGGACAGCAATTCAACCAGGGGGGAGGCCCCCAGGGAGGACCAGGCTTCGGCCCGGGAATGCAGGGCGGAGGCGGCGGCCCTCGTGGTCCTGAATTCGGTCACCAGCGCGGACCCGGCGGAGACTTCGCCCAAGGTCCGGGACGTGGTCCTGGCTTCGCTCCGGGCATGCCGTTCATTCCACCGCGCCCGGCGTACATTCGCCCACCTCAAGGCCCCGGCCCGTGGGCTGCCGGCCCGTGGCTGGGAGCTGGTCCCGCCCCCTGGTGGTTCGGTCGTTCTTTTTTATGGGACCTCACGGCGACAGCCACTGCTACGGCCATCGCCGGAATCACCTACTATATCATAGACGGCCTGTTTTACCGGCCTTATAGCCAGAATTACACCACCGTCTATGTCCAGGTTCCCCCTCCCTATCCGTATTAATGCAAAAAACGAGGGCCGGTCAGACTGCCGGCCCTCGTAAATAAAAATATTCCACCGACTAGCGCTATAGTTCCAGCCGCGCAAACACTCCCAGACCTTCGTACGTCAGCAGACCGACTTCCGCGGGCGCCGCTGCTTCCGAACAAAATTTGCGGATACTCTCCAGGCGCCCGAACGAATGCATGGGAACAAAAAATCTCGGACGTATGTCGCCAATAAAACGAGCAGCCCCCGCCCAATTGGGCAGCCGTCCGTCAGTGTTGGAAAAAGCCAGATCCACTGCATACGGCGACAGGATCGCCAGAGTGTTTCCAAAGTGTTCGCGGCTGAACTTTCTGGAGCGTTCGTCCGCGCCTTCCCAGTCCCATTCGGCCACATCGCCGCCAAAATAAATTGTTTTACCCGCGTATTGAATCAAAAATCCCACGCCCAGATCCGTGCTTTCCAATCCCAGAATACGCAGATCGCCTATTTCAGACCATTGTTCCGGCTCGATCACCGTCACATCCGGGCGGCCGCTTTCGACCGGATCGAATTCTGGATGCATTTCAACCACATCGTAGGATAAAACAAAGTGCGTACGGGCTGCCAGACGCCCGAAATCCTGAATGGTCGGAGAAAAATGATCCTTATGGCTATGCGATACGCAGACCAGCAGATCAGCGCCTTTTACGGCGTCCGCGACATAGGCGGGCTCTCCTGCCTGCAAAAACTGCCCATCCGGATAATCGAACAAAAAGGTCTTGTCCGGCGTACGCAGCAGAAAGGAATTATGAAAGATATAGGATAGTTCCACCTGCATGGATCTCTCCGCCAGAAATTACGCGTTTTTATCAGGAGTGGTCCGGGCAATCAGCTCCATGATCCGCCGACAGCTGACTTCCGGATCGAACTGCTTGAACACCCGCTCCCGCCCATTTTCCGCCAAGCGCAGAGCCTGCTCCCGATCCGCGGACATCTTGCGTATGGCTTGTGCCAGGCCTTCGGCATCACGTTGCTCGACCAGCAGCCCGGTCTCTCCGTGCAGCACCACTTCGCCTATCCCGGAAACATTGGTTGCGACAACCGGCACACGATGCGCAAAGGCTTCCATAATGACATTGGGAATGCCATCGCGATCGCCGGACGGAGCTATTACCGAAGGCATCACGAAAATATCGGCCTGATCGAACAATGCCTGGGCCTGCTGAAATTTAACAAACCCTGGAAATTCCACCTTGTTTTCCAGTCCCAGGTCTTTAACCAATCCTTTCAGATGCGCAGCCAAAGGACCGTCACCGGCCAAAATACAACGAACATCCATACCTTGTTCGCCCAGAATGGCCACAGCCCGGATCAGATAATCATACCCTTTTTTGGGCACAAAACGCCCCAGGGCCAGCAAGGTATACGGAGGTTTCATTTTCACGGAGGCTTCTTTGGCGGACTGCAGCGGCACACCATTGTAAATCAACTGCACCTTGTCGGCCTGATCCTCCCGCAAGCCCCCCATACGGCGGATGTAGTCTGCATTGGAACCGGCATTGACCCGTACGAAAGCGGCTTCCCGCACTTTTTCCGGAAGCGCGTTGTCAGGAGGATAAATGTCCCAGGCCCGAGCCGTGAAACTGAAAGGAATCCCGGCCAGCCGGGCGGCAGCCCAGGCCGCGGTTGCCGGCCCGCTCGCCCAGGGCGCATGAACATGCTCTATGCCGTCCCTTACAAAACGTCTGGCAAGTCCAAAAGCAGCAAGACCGGCCCAAAGATTCTCACCGGATTTTTCAATCTGCTTGAAATATTTCTTCAGCCCAGCTCCTCCGGAATTTTTGGCAAACCTTCCGTACGGAAGTATGGGCAAATTCCTCAGCACGGACCAGACTATGGAAGGTTTTCTGCGCAGCCAGTACAGCATGTCCGGCAAGATCTGCGGGGCGTATTTCAAACCCTGGCGTTCGACCCGTGGAGAAAAGTTTTCCATCTCGGGAGTCAGACGTTGGGTCAGTTTTCCGTACAAAGAATATACCTGCAGAGACTGACCGCGTTCCAGCAGACCATTTACTTCGCGAAAAATAAAGGTCTCGGTGGGTTCCGGGAACCACAGCAACACATAGGCGGTTTTGGGAATAGACATAATATATATGAGGGTTAAAACGTAGGTTCAGGTTCAGATAGCGGGCAACGCGTCAAGACTTTTCAAAGCGTCTGCAAGCTTCGCAAACGACATTTTGTTGGGACCGCGTTCATAATTCAACAAGCCGGCATGGGGGCGTTCGCAAACCGTATCGTTCCATTGCAACGAACGATATTGCTCACCCTTGCGACGTAAACGTACGCCTGGCATGGCGAGCATAAAAGGCAGCATATCCTGCCACTGACTTCTATAGGTACGCATCATCCGACGTTTCAAAGATATCTCGGTGCTGGTCAGCGGGAGGCAACAGGTACGCACGCCGCCGGGAGGAAAGCCATTGATGCGCCAACGCAGCAAAAGACGAGAGCCGGTGATGTTGTAAAGAGGGAACTCATAAGCCCGCACTCCGCTTTTGTCAAAACTCCCCACCCGCAGAGCGCTGCACAACACCTTATTGATCAGATCGTGATCCTCATGGCCGCCTTCCCAGGCCGTGACATAACAGCAATCAGGCTGGAGCCGTTGAAACAGATCAATAAATGATGCGCGCAAGTCAGAAAGAAGGGGCAACAGACCGCGATTGGGAAATCGCAAAAAAATTCTTCGGGATGCATGCAATCCGAGCGCGTCCATGGCCTTTGTCAATTCAGCCTCACGGAGCGCTCCCCCACCTCGCGCATCCCCCGAGGTAACCCATACGGCATGGACATCGGCCCCGGCCTGCAGCAGACGGGACAAAAGTCCAACGGTAAAACAGTCATCGTCCGGATGAGCGAAAAAAAAGAGATGCCTACCGGAAAGCATGGGAAAATCCCCCTGATCATGCAAGCCCCAGCACCTCTCTGGCCAGACGGATAACGGCTATCGGATTGAACGGCTTGGTCATATACAGGTTTGCGCCGGCCTCTTCGCCGCGTTTTCTGTCGTACTCCTGCCCTTTGGCCGTCAACATGACGATATGCGTATCGGAAAGCTGCAGATCCTGTTTGACTTTCTTGCAAACTTCAAAGCCGTTCATCTTCGGCATCATGACGTCCAGAAAGACCAATTCAGGCTGCAGTTCCTGAATCATTCGCAGAGCGTCTTCGCCATTCTCAGCGAACTGCAAAGAAACATTTTCATTTTCCAGATCTTCAAGAGCCTCTTCCAAAAGGATGCGAATGTGGGGTTCGTCATCAACTATCAAAATCGTAGACATCACTTTCTCCCACGCCAAATTTCGATTTTTTTCGATCGTAAAACATACAATGCATCAGATGAAACAGATAAGCGGACTGACTGAGATGTCTGCATATTCTCGCGTCCGAAGCGGCACATTTTTACTCTACCGTATTGGATTGTCGGCAGCAAGCCGCTCCTGATCCCGCCGTTTTCATAATACCCAGCCGGGAAAGTATGAAAATATAACAAAACCACCTTTCGTCAAGCTTTAGGCTCGCATTAAATTCTCATGACCAGTCAAATCAGAAGCATACAACAGCCAGCTATTTTTTGCACCCGATTTACAGAGTCTAAACTAATTGCGGATGCGGCCGAAGAGCTACATAAAGTTCGGAGAAGTAAATCCCAGGAGCTCACATGGAACAGCTGCAGTTGCTCAAAAGCAAAAATCTGGCCCAAGCCGTGGCCGCCATCAAAGAAAATCGCGGACGCGTGGAATCTTTGCCTCACTTTGTCGCCATCACCGCCTTGACCCGCTGCAACCTGAATTGCCGGATGTGCGACCAGGACCATAGTTCCACGGAAGAACTGCCTCTCTCCGTAGTCAACAAACTCAGCAAGATCATGCCCTATGTACAACTCGTGAACATCACCGGGGGCGAACCTTTTCTGTACAAGCACATCGACCTGTTTTTCGAACTCTGCAACAGATTCAAATGCGCTTCCATGGTTCAGACCAACGGGCTGCTCCTGAACAAGGATCGGGCAAAATATCTTCTCGACCGCAAGGTCACAACGATAAAAGTCAGCTGCGACGGCGCCACCAAAGGCACGTACGAGTACATTCGCCGGGGGGGAAGTTTCAAAAAGCTCATCCGGAACCTGACCTATCTCCAGAAGCTCAAAGCCGATCAGGGAAGCCTTTTCCCCATCCTGCAGTTCAATTTCGTGGCCATGGCCAGCAACATCCGCGAGCTGCCCATGCTGGTAACTATGGCTTCACAGCTGGGTGTGCAAGAAATCAACGTTTTCCAGCTGCGTTCCCACAAGGAATCCCTTATCTCCGAAAGCCTGTTTTTTTATCAAAGCGAAACGAACAAATACATGCGCACTGCCCAAAAAATGGCCAGGCAAAAGGGAGTGAACCTGATCCTGCCGCCTCTTTTCAAAAGGGGCCCAATGCTCGGCAAAGAGGTTGAAAAAGCCGAATGTACGGCTCCTTGGGGCGATCTTACGGTAAACGTCAACGGAAATGCAGCCATCTGCTGCGGCGGCGCCGGCTCTGCCGGCAATCTGAACGAGCTTTCACTGGAGCAGGTCTGGAACCACAAACGGCGGATTCAGATTCGCGAGACAGTCAACACTCCCAATCAGCTGGAAGTGTGCAACAACTGCCGTATGGGTAAGGTAAACCCGGACAGTATCCACTCGCACATTCCCAATCGCAAACTCGCACAGCAGGCGCTCGAACAGTTTTCCCATTGCCTGGACAATCCGCTCCCTGCCCCGGTTCCGGAAAAATCCCTCGCCCGCCTTGCTTCCTGAAGCATTTCCAGGCGAACCAGTTAAAAATACCGGGCATCATTACGGGTGGTTCGCCTTCTTTTGCTTGTGGACGCAAATCAAATTCATTACAGCACTCGGATGCACACGTTTCTGAAATACTTTACAGCCCTTGGAAGTGCCTGCCGGATTCCGGCAGACTATTCTGCCACGTCTTCCGTTATGCGGGAAAACCATTCGTTTATTCCGAGAATCTCTCCCACAATTTTTTCTGACTCTACCGGCCTGCCCGCCGGATGCTGTTCGAAGAAGCACTCCTGATGTTCCGCGTCAGCCTCGGGGCATTCATCATCAGCTTTGCCGCAGTGTTCGTCAAAGCATCGGGCCTCGCACCGGATACGGCCACTGTCTACCGCATGACCTTCGGCGGCATTGCCATGCTGCTGCTTTTGGCGCGCGAAAACAGACTGCGTTCGGTAGTGCCGCTGCTTCTGCCCGCCATTCCCACGGCCATCGTGTTTACCGGGGATTTTTACTGCTGGCATCGTTCCATCATTGCCGTGGGCCCCGGACTGGCTACCATGCTTGGCAACCTTTCCGCGGTGTTCATCGCTGTAATTTCCGTATTGTTCCTGTCCGAACGCGCGGGATGGCGTTTTTTCACCGCTCTGGCAATGGCCATGACCGGCGTATTTCTTACAGTGGGACCGGTCTGGAATTCCTCGGGCCAGAATTTTCATACGGGAGTCTTTTTCGGGATAATCACCGCGATATTTTACGCCGCCTACATCCTGTCGCTGAAAAGACTCGTGGAAAAGACCCATGATGTTCTGGCGGTTGCCACGGCAGTGACGCTCATGACCGGTCTGCTCTGCTGCCTGCTGGTAATCATGTCCGGAGAATCCTTCGCACTGCCTGATCTCGGCGCCTGGTCATCGATGCTCGCACTGGGCATTTTGTGCCAATGCGCGGGCTGGCTTTTCATCACCACCGGACTGGGGCAGACCCGGGCATCTCTGGCGGCTTTGCTTTTGTTGCTGCAACCTGTGCTGTCCTTTGTCTGGGATCTTCTTTTCTTTGCCAAGCCCGTCAATCCCATTGAAATTTCCGGCGTAGCCCTTGCCTTGTGCGGCATATATCTTGGTTCCGTACGGCATGGAGCAAAGGCTCGACACTGACGGCCAACTCGTTCCAGCGAGCCAAAAGGCACAAAAAAACCCCTGGCAGTCAATAATGACCGCCAGGGGTATCTTGTTTTAAAAACCCCGGATCAGCTGATCAGCTATTCTCTTCGGCGGCCCACTGGGCACCAAGCTCGCGCAATTTGAACTTCTGAATTTTCCCACTGGCAGTCATGGGAAACTCCTCCAGGAAAAAGACATGCTTGGGAATCTTGTGCCAGGCTATTTTGCCACGGCAGAAGTCTTTGACGTCTTCAGGCGCTATTTCGTCAAATCCCGGTTTTAATTTGACGAAAGCTCCCACTTCCTCACCGTACTTTTCGCTGGCGACGCCAGCCACCTGCACGTCCTGTACGGCATCCATGTGGTAGAGAAACTCTTCGATCTCACGCGGATAGATATTCTCACCGCCCCGAATGATCATATCCTTGAGACGTCCGGTAATGCTCAGGTAGCCGTGCTCATCCATGACGCCGAGATCGCCTGAGTGGAGCCAGCCGTCCGAATCGATGGCCTTTTCACTGGCTTCAGGATTGTTGTAATAGCCTTTCATTACGTGATATCCGCGCGTGCAGACCTCGCCCTGCACTCCGTGCGGACACTCTTCGTTGGTTTCCGGATCCTTGACCATCACCTCGCATGCGGGCATGGCCCGGCCTACGGTTTCCGTACGCCGCTGAATGTTGTCGTCGGCGCGTGTCTGGGTCATCACAGGCGAGGATTCTGTCAGCCCATAGCAGATGGTGATCTCGCGCATGTTCATTTTGTCGATGACCTGTTTCATGATGGGCACCGGACACGGAGATCCGGCCATAATGCCTGTCCGCAAGGTGCTGTAGTCAAAGCGTTTGAAAAGGTCGTGCTCGAGCATGGCAATGAACATGGTCGGAACGCCGTACACTGCGGTGCACTTTTCCTGATCAATGGCGGCCATCACGTCCAGAGGCTTGTAAACCTCAGTGAAAATCATGGATGAGGCGTGATTGATGCAGGCCATTGTTCCCAGAACGCAGCCGAAACAATGAAAAAGCGGAATGGGCAGACAAACCCTGTCCTTTACTCCAAAGCCCTGGTGAAATCCGATCCAGTAGCCGTTGTTACCAATGCCCCGGTGGGTCAGCATGACTCCCTTGGGGAATCCCGTGGTACCGGATGTGTACTGCATGTTCACCACATCGTCCGGATGCAGCGAGGCTTTGCGCTCGGCATACTCTTCATCGGAGATCATGCTGGCCAGAGAAAAAATCTCCGGAATGGAAAACATCCCCCGATGTTTGGCATGCCCCAAAAACATGACCCGTTTCAGATGGGGAAAATTCTGGCTGTTGATCCGTCCCCGTTCCTGGGTTTTCAACTCCGGGACTAGATCATATACCGTCTGTACGTAGTCAGTGTCTCGATAGCCGTCGATGATGAAAAGATTTTCACACTCGCTCTGGCTCATCAGATAACGCAGTTCTTCACTCTTATAACTGGTGTTCACCGTAAGCAAAATTGCACCGATTTTTGCTGTGGCGAATTGCAAAGTCACCCAGAAAGGAACATTGGTCGCCCAGATTCCGACCTTCTCCCCTTTCTGGACGCCCAAAGCCATCAACCCCTTGGCCATCCGGTCCACTTGCTCGCTGAACTCCCGATACGTCAGGCGCATTTTGCGGTCCACGTAGACCACGGCATCGCCATCGGGATTCTTGGCCACTGCTTCGTCGAGCAATTCTCCGATGGTTATGTCTCTCACGTCTGGTCGCTGCATCTAATCCTCCGGAAAATAAAGAACAGCACAAATCTCTGCCGGTACCTCTCCAGGATTGCCAACGTAATGGGGCATGACCGAATTGATGTACAAACTGTCGCCCGCCCCCAGCACATGCTGCGTTTTGCCGTATAGCAGCTCAAGCTGGCCGTTGAGTACGTAAATAAATTCCTCGCCTTCGTGGCTGGAAAGCGATTTGTCCTCGGCACCTGGAGCAATTACGATATGAAAGGGTTCCATGTGCCGGTCCGTCTTTCCGCGGCCAAGCGAATAGTACGTATGGGATGCCGCCTTGTCCTCACTGGGATGCATGCTCATGGACTCTTTTCTGTCCTTCTGGGAGATGACCACAGGATCTTTGCCTATGTCGTCATCCATAAAAGTTCCCAGGCGCACACCCAACGCCCTTGAAATTTTCAACAACGGCCCGAGAGAAGGATACACATCCTTTTCTTCTACAGATTCTATAAAAGAAACTTCATACCCCGTGCGCTCGGCCAGATCCGCAACGCTCATCCCATTCTTTTCCCGATACGTCCTGATTCTGTCACCAAGTTTTTTTGATCCCATAAAGCTCTCCAGCGTTCCAGGTAAAAAAAAGACTATTCCTTTAGACAAAAAAAATTCCATACACTAAACTGCCAAGAATTCCAACTGTTCTTATGCAGTTACAAAAGCCTGCTGCATAGTTTTAAAACGTATAAGAATTGATTACTATGGCAATATAAACACCTTTTAAATTAGATATCATGAGCAGTAAAAATATTTTCAGATAATACAATTTTGAAAAAAATTATTAACTTCATCAGAAATTTACTTACATATTCAAAAAGTGAACATCCGTACACTTAGATAATATTTATGTAGTTTGAAATTTTTCTTAATGTAAATCTAAAACAATCAAAATAATAATTTTACAATGCATAAAAAAACAAACAAAAAAGCACAACTAAGACATCTAGTTTTACAAAATAAATATATAAAATAGAACTTCCAGATAAGAAATTACACATTAATATATGGATATTTTTTAAAAACAAGCAACTTTAAAATTTTTTTCATATTGACAACCAAAGCATATTTTCCTTGTTTGAGCATCCATAGAATCAAAGGAGAATGGGTCCATAACAATGCGAGGTTGAACACAGATTCGGATCAGCCTTTATAGAATATATTTAACAGAATTCTTTTATAAATTTATCCCAAAAGCAGCCAGAATATGGCACAAGCATTAGCCCGTTTGCTTCAAGCATGGGGAAAAACATATTTTTGTCTATATGATGGAACTTCGCCTGCATGGTCAGCATGAAACTACACCTCAGTAAAAAATGCTATTGTCTGCAGAGCCCCAGACATAGAGTACGCGGCAATATTTGAGTAGAAGGGATTCAAATAATATTGTATGGTTTATCACCCATAACAGAACAATGATGATTTTTCCGGATTCGGCTCACTGAAAGGCTCTGCCGGGAGCAAGGCCGGGAATGCATGCAGAGGGACGTATTCGTATTTTTTTCGAAAATACTCTTTAAAACTTTTAAACGGTCACTCTCGGCGTTCAAATGGTAAAAAAATCTCGTATACTCGTCATTGACGATCAGGAGTTCATACGGGAACTCATTTCCGACTATTTGAAAAGCCTCGGACATGATGTGCTGGAAGCTCCCGACGGCCAAATGGGGCTTGAGATCTTTTTTCGCGAACTCCCCGACATCGTTTTTGTGGACTTGCGTATGCCTATTCTGGACGGCTTGGAAGTGCTGACCAGAATCCACCAGGAATTCCATGAAACACCAGTTGTTGTGGTTTCCGGTACAGGACTCATCCAGGACGTCATTCATGCCATGCGCCTCGGCGCCTGGGACTACATCACGAAACCCATTGAAGATTTGAACCTCCTTGATCTCAGTTTGGAACGCTGCCTCGAGCGTGCGCGGCTTTTGCGCGAAAATCGTCTGTATCATGAAAATCTCGAACAGACCGTTTCCCAGCGCACGGAATCACTCCAGGCCGAAATCGCCTACCGCAAAAAAGTGGAAACCGAACTGAAACTGGCCAAAAACAAGGCCGAGGACGCCAACAGGGCCAAAAGTGAATTTCTTGCCAATATGAGCCATGAAATCCGTACCCCTATGAATGGCGCATTGGGGATGCTGCAACTCCTGCGGGGAACCAGGCTGAACGCGGAACAGGTCGAATACGTGGACTACTCCATTGAAGCGGCCCACAAAATGCTCGACCTGCTGGGCGACATTCTTGACCTTTCAAGGATCGAAATCGGTAATTTGGAACTGAATGAAGCGCCTTTCAGGATGCGGGAACTGATCCTGTCCATAGACAAATTTTTCAGCAGAGCGGCCCGGCAAAAAGGGCTCGAATTATCTTTCATTGTGGAAAAAAACGTTACAGACATACTTGTCGGCGACAGTTCCAAACTCCGCCAGATTCTTTTGAATCTGGTGGGTAATTCTCTGAAATTTACGGATAAAGGTCGCGTTTCCGTCACGGTCAGCCAATTGACCTCCATTGATACGAACGAACGCCGTCTTCTGTTTACAGTCGCCGATACGGGGATCGGCATTCCCGATGACAAGATCAATCTGATTTTCGAGATGTTCACACAAATTGAAAATACCTACACCAAACAATACCAGGGTGCAGGACTCGGGTTGCGCATTGTCAAAAAAGTAACCGAACTCATGAATGGTTCTTTGGCTGTGGAAAGTGAAGCAAATGTCGGAACCACCATCTATGCCGCATTCAATTTCAAAACGGCAACCAGTGCGCCGGAAGTGCTCAAGGAAGACTCGCTGGAGCAGCCTGCCATAACAAAACCGCTACACATTCTCGTGGTCGAGGACGATCACATCAGCCGTTTGACTGCCGAGCGCCTGCTCAAAAAACTCGGCCAAACGGTCACAACGGCCCCCAACGGACTTGAAGCCATCAAGCTGATCAAGGCCAATGATTTCGACTTGGTTATCATGGACGTTCAAATGCCCGTTATGGACGGCGTGGCCACAACTCAAAAGATCCGAACCGATCCTGAGTTGCAACTAAAGTCCCGGATTCCCATTGTGGCATTGACGGCGTATGCCATGGCAGGAGACAAAGAACGTTTCCTGGAAAGCGGTTTCAGCGACTACCTGGCAAAACCCGTCAAACTGACAAGTCTTGCAACGATAATCAAAAAATTCAGTATGGTTTCTCCTGCCAAGCAGCCTTGAAAGCCCCCACGATCACATCACTCCTTTGCACATTTTCCGGTCAAAGTCCCTCATTCCGATTTTCGACTACAAGCCAAAGCTCATCGGAATAATTCCATGCCCTCCCCAATTTTCCGCCATCTTCCACAGAAAACTCTATATATCAGAATATTACAAGCAGGATCAGCATCCGGACAGCTTCAAGTTGTCTTGAAAATGAAACAAAGGTTGACCAGACTCTGCTGCAAATAGTAGTATCCATCAACATAGGATTGAACTTCAACCAAGCAGAATATTTGTGAATTACAGACAAACTCAGGAGCGCGTAATTTCATACCTTCTTAATGCTTGCTATACGTATTTTTTGAATATATTTTTTGAAAAGACTAATTTTTATATTTTATTAAAAAATTCATCATAAAAATTATAACACAATAATCCTGTTTTTTTGATTTTATATTAGTATTACAATTCTATTCTTTGCAAAATCCGACAAGGAGAGTCGCATAATGGATGTACCAGCAAAATCCAACAGAACCTGGATAGATGTTGTAACTGGTAAAAAAAGCTACAACTTAAAATTTCTTGCTGCAAAGATTTTACTAGGGAGAGTCATACGATCTGTAGAAAGTAATCCTAGCGATGAAAATATCAACGCTGCCATTGATCAATTGCGCAATATTTACATGAAAAATACTGATATTGCGGCAGTTCAAGATGATTTAAAAACCATATTCGGCTAGGAGGAACAATGCATCAGAAAATCATGACTGCCGCTGAAGTTAAAGACTTGATCGAGCAAAAGAAAACTCTTCTGGTCGCCGGCGATGAAGCAATCCTGGCCGAATTGCCCAAAGGAAATTGGATCGGAGGAACCATCCCCTATTTCATCACACATGAAAATGGCGGCATTATTTCCCGTGACAAAATTTTCGTTACCGACGTGAGTCCGGTGGTTTCATCTGTTTTCATAAAGCAGTATGACGCAGATACCATTAAAAATGTTTATCTGGATGGACCGGATAACGGTTTCAGCATAATCATAATTCCATCAGTAAGCCGCACGCACCTCAGCTTTGCCATGAACAGTCCCACCTACGAAAACTTCGGAGTGCATCCTCTCATCGGCTGGATAAGCGGCGTCCATCTGGAGGATCTGGGCCAGAAAGACCCCAAAATTTTCAACGGACAGACCAGTGAGGCCCTTTCCGAAGGTGCCCTTGTGCTCCAGGCCACCCTTCCCCCTGGCATGGTTGCCGAGGTCGGCATCGTCAACCCCTTCCAACAGGGCGACGGCGACATACTGCGTTTCGAGCAAGACGGATTTTCAGTCAAGGATGTTCTGGTCAACGGCAAAAAACGTAATTTTGCCCAGTACATGATCGAAAACAAACTGGATATCCGCCTTCCACTGGTAGCTGATTATTATGGCGTCATGATCAACACGAGCATTCAGGGCATAGATGATTCCACAGGTGAAGTGCAACTTTATGCGCCTGTATTCAAGGACATACTGTACAAACACGCCAAGCCGGTGGACAACTATGTTGAAGCGTTTCAAACCCAGCTGCACAGTAATGACACCATTGACCAGACGCAGATTGCCTTCTCGTGCAACTGCATCCTCAATTACCTGTACTCGGAACTCGAAGGCAAAAAAACCGAACCGTTTGCAGGCCCCGTCACCTTTGGTGAAATTGCCTACCAACTGGTGAACCAGACACTCGCCTATCTCACAATCCATCCCGGACAATAATACGGGCCAGCAATGGGCAGGCTCCGCAGCTTGCCAAACATCAAGAAAAAGGGGTTGCTTCTTTTCAGAAGCAACCCCAAAAATTTGGTGGTGCCGAAGGGGAGATTCTAAACCACATGAATTGTAATAGGTTGAAATGGCTGGAAGTTGACTACCACCCTAGCCCCTGCTAAGAAAACTAAGGCACTTTTATAGTGATCATTGTGGATTAATTTTCAAGAAAAAAGGGGTTTCAAGCATGGCAAAACACAACCACCTATACAAGCAAAAAGCATCAAAATTTTACTATTTCAGACGCCGCATACCGAACGACCTGCAAGAGGCCTACGGTAAAAAGTGGATACAATTTTCGCTGAAAACCTCAGACATAAAAGAAGCGGTTTCAAAAGTGCATATTGAAACGCTTAGATATGACCACGAGTTTGCCGAGAAGCGCAGACAGTTAAACAGTGAACTCGTTTCTGTCCTTGCTGAAACGGAAGTGGAACGCATCGTTGCGCATTGGCTTTATAACGTGCTCCATGAAGACGAGCAAATACGCCTATCCAACATCCAAGGAACACAATTCGATTTGATGAATGAACTGTTATTTGAAGAGGATGCAAAACTACGTGACGCATTGACAAACGGCAGGTTACAGGTTGTGGAATCAGAACTAAATGAATTGATTGCAGATACAGGCATACGCATAGCACACAACAGTCACGCATATAATCAACTGGCGGTTGCCCTGCTTAAAACCATGATAAAAACAATCGGATTAATACGGCAGCGTCAACAAGGTATCCCGGTGGACACACCACCGAAGCCGATAAAATTACGCCCGGAAATTGTATCCTACAAAGAAGGCGCGCCGACCCTGCGCCAGCTTCATACGCTATGGGCAGAAGAGCACACAAGAGCGGGAGGTGCAGAACGTACAATCAACGAGTTCGGCACAGCCGCCCGCCGCTTCAGTGAATTTTTCGGAGACATCCCAGTAAATGAGATCACGAAAAAGCACGTACGTGAATTTAAAGATTTTATGCTGCGTTATCCGGCCCATGTTTCCGGTGACATGCGCCAAATGACGGCACCACAATTGATAGAAATCAGCGACGCCACCCCCGGTTTACGTGTTCTTTCCCCGGCAACTGTCAACGATAAAATGCTAGGAGGCATTAGCGCTATACTGGCATGGGGAGAGGAGAACGCATACCTAGACTACAACCCCGCCTCAAAAGTCAAAGTGAAAGCCGCAAAGGTTTCTAAGACAGTCCGTCTACCTTATTCCGTTGACGATCTGAATAAAATCTTTCAGTTCCCCATCTACACGCAAGACGAACGGCCAGACGCAGCAGGAGGAGAAGCAGCAAAATGGATTCCCCTAATAGCTGCATTCACAGGCGCACGGCTGGAGGAAATAGGGCAATTGCTTGTTGACGACATAAAAAACGAGCAAGGCGTCCTGTTCTTCGACTTAAAAGTTGCAGTAGAAGGAGGACAGCGAAGAAAGACAGAAAGCTCGAAACGTAGAATACCTATTCACTCCAGGCTGATCGAATGCGGATTGCTCGAATATGCCAAGGAAATGAAAAAGCAAGGTAGAAAACGCTTGTTTCCTGACTTGCCTTACTATAAAGGAAAATGCACAATCAGCTGGTCAAAATGGTGGGGAAGATACGCCAGGATGCACGGAAATTTTGGACGTGAAAAAGTGTTCCATAGTTTCCGCCACGCCTTCAAAGATGGTTTGCGAGAGGGAGGCGTCCAGGAAGAAATCAGCGACGCATTGACAGGACACGCGACACATTCAGAAGGTCGCAAATATGGGGGAGAATATCCGTTACAACGTTTGCACGAAGGGATAGAAAAACTTTCGTACCCTGGTTTAATCCTTCCTAAAGAATAAAATATTCCAGTTTTTACATAGTATTGCGAAGTAGAAGAGGCCTGTAAAACAGGCTTTTTCTATGCCTTTTCATTGCGGCTTGTCGTAACGAGAACTCAGAACAAAAACCCGTTACGACAATTAACCCCCACTAGTAAAGGAACCAAAACTTTTTGGCCGACTAGTGACGACCTCTTTTTAATTAGCCCCCACTTGAGGGGAACCCGAAGGAGCAAGAGCGGTGGAAAAAATAGTGGAAAGAGAAGTGGAACAAGGGATAGAGGAACAGGTCAAACTGGAAAAAGAAATGCAAGCCAGGGGAAGCGAGATCTACTTTTCTCAGATCAAAAAAAGTGAAATGAAAGGACGGATCTCATCCAACGACTACGGACAAGCCATAGCATCAACAGCCATTCCAAAAGTAGCAGAAGCCATTGAAGCCTTCATGGTAAAAGGCGCACACAAAGCGGGGAAAAGACACGCTGCTATCAAGTATTTGAAAATGATTGATTCCAATGTAGCCGCGTATATCGCATTAAAAACGTTGCTTGATAGCATGATACCTGAAAAACTCATCCAAAACACTGCAATACGCATCGGATCAGCGATAGAAGTTGAATGTAAACTCACAAAATACGAAAAAGAGGATAAAAAATCATATAGGAATGCAGCAAAAAAAGCCAAAGACTTCACGACCACATACAGAAAGACGCGGGTTTTATCCCATTTCATGATAATAAACGGCATTGAATGGGAAGCATGGAAAAAAACAACAAAATTGCATTTAGGCATCGCTCTTATTGATATTGTCATCAAAGCCACAGGACTATTTGAAATGGTGACAATAAAGCGCGGCGTTATTCTCCAGATGACACCGAAGTGTATTGCATGGATAGACAGGAGAAAAGAAAAGAGCGCCCTATTTTCACCATCATTAATGCCGTGCGTCATACCACCGAAACCATGGACCAGCCCACGAGAAGGAGGATACTATACAGCGTATGTGCCACCGTTAAAGCTGGTAAAGACACGCTCAAACGAATATATCGAAGAGCTAACCAATCAGGACATGCCGACAGTCTACACAGCCGTAAACGCACTGCAAAATACAGCGTTCAAAATCAACCGCCCTGTTTTCGAAACTATGCAAGCGATGTGGAAAGCAAACACGACGCACGGAGTTATGCCAGAGCAAGACGATGAAGACATACCACTTGCTCCAATTATGCCGGAAGATAGGGAAAGCTGGACAGAAGCACAAAAGCAAACGCTGAAAGAATGGAAATACATTGCCCGCCAGATTCAAACCAAAAACCATGCCCAGGCCTCGAAGCGCTTGCAGATCAGCCAGACAATACATGTTGCAGAGCGTTATCTTGATTATGAAAAGATATATTTTCCGTACCAATTAGATTTCAGAGGGAGGATTTACGCTGTACCAAAATTCTTGAACCCCCAGGGCAACGATCCGGCCAAAGCGTTGCTTACTTTCGCAGAAGGAAAAGCCCTGGAGACACAGGAGGCTGTACGCTGGCTTGCAGTCCAAGGCGCAAACGTTTGGGGAGAGGATAAATGCTCATTGGATGACCGCTATAAATGGGTGAAAGAAAATGAAAACATGATCCTAGAAATTGCGATGCACCCGCTTGATGTGCTGGACTGGACCAGAGCGGATAAACCTTGGCAGTTCCTAGCTTTTTGTTTTGATTGGTTAGGATATAAGCGCGAAGGCCTTGCCTTTAAAAGCTGTTTACCGATAGCGATGGACGGGACATGCAACGGTTTGCAAATCTTTTCCCTCATTTTGAAAGATGCCGTGGGAGGTGCAGCCGTGGGACTGGTCCCCATGGATAAGCCAGCAGACATTTATCAGACAGTTGCAGATAAAACCATAAGCAAACTTGAGAAGCTACTCACAACCGAAGAGGATGAAGAAAGGAAAAAGTTTACAAATGAATGGTTGTCTTTCGGGATAACACGCGCAGGTTGTAAGAGACAGGTAATGGTTTTGCCATACGGAGGAACGCGCAATTCATGCCGTGAGTATACGGAAGAATACATCAGAACGCGCATGGAGAAGCACAGAGGCCCCGGCCCAATCCATCCTTGGGGAGACAAGCTGTTACAGCCTTCCCGCTTCTTGTCTGAAATCATCTGGCAAGCAATGTGTGAAACTGTGATAGCCGCCCGTACTGCAATGGACTGGCTCCAAGCCGTTGCGCGTATCGTTGCAAAAGAAGGCCTTCCAGTTACCTGGACGTCGCCAGTAGGCTTTCCAGTGCTCCAGGCGTACCACGAGACGGAAAAACTAAGGGTGTATACAAAACTGGGTGACGGTGTACGCTTGCGGCTAACATTAGCAAAAGACACGCTGAAAGTTGACCGCCGAAAACAAACCAACGGAATCAGCCCTAATTTTGTGCATAGCCTCGACGCAGCCGCGTTAATGAAAACGGTGGAGACGGCGAAGGAAAAAGGCATAGACAATTTTGCCATGATACATGATTCGTACGGCACACATGCCGCTCTGGCGGCAAAGCTTGCGCGAATACTCCGGGAGGTCTTTGTGTCCTTATTTACGCAACACGATGTTTTAACAGATTTCAAAAACGCGGTAATAAAGGTCCTTGATGAAGCGGATATTGAGAAACTACCGCCCATACCAAAACAAGGCACGCTGGACATAGAAAAGGTTTTAGAATCGACGTATTTTTTTGCCTAATCATAACGAGTTTTCAGAATGAGAACCAAAGAGGAGAATTAACCCCCACTAGTAAAGGAAACAAAACTTTTTGATTAACCCCCACTAGTAAAGGAAACAAAACTTTCAGCGCAAGGAGAACAAAAAGAAAAATGAATCGTGACCTTTTCATGAATGCGGATCTTAAACAGACCGCACTTGCAACCATGGCAACCATTGATGCCTTGCAAAGCAAACCACAGCATACCCAACTGGCCGCTATTTCAGCGGCCTTTTTGCTTTTGGTGGAGCAGACAGACATCACCCTGGCGGAGGTCATCGGCGCAGCTCGAAACATGATGAACACAGCGGAAGGAAAGCGGCCCGAATTTTTGGCCGTTGCTGACTACCTCAAACACGAACTTTTAAACAAGTAGGAAGGAAGAAATGCACACAGCCACTTTCAACATTACGGTAACGATGCCTTTTGAAAGCGTTGCCGACATTAAAGACGCCATGACAGTGATTGACGCGATCTATGATGAATGCCTTGAACACGTAGATTCTGACAATGTTCAGTGCAGCAACGTTGAAATCAGCGAAAAGATTGAAACAGTCAAAGAAAAACCCATTGTAAAAGCATGCGGTAACTGTGCTTTTGCAAAGGTTAACGTGCGTTTATTGCCCTGTTCTGTCTGTTCATTCTGCGATCAATGGGAGCCGAAAGCATGAATGGACGTAAAGCAAGAGCACTCAGGAAGCTTGTATACGACACTGAATCCCATCGTGACCGCCAATACTGCACTACTACAATTCATACGAAATATGTTGAAATCCCTGTACGGCCCAGGATGTTGAACCCTGACGGAACCATCAGAACGGCCCCCTACAGCTACACAACGCGCACACTCAAAGCTGACAAAAAAAGGATCATGTATCAATGGCTGAAAAAGACCGTCTGATCAATACCGCCCTGCTGCTGTTGCACAGGGACATCCCCATGCCCGTGGACCTGCAAGCACGCCTTTTGATGCACGGCGTTGATGTCGCAGAACTCACAGAAAACTTTTACGAAGAAAAGGAAAATTTCAATGGCTGATTCGACCCGCAAGAAGTACCTGAAACAAGTGACCCCTGCCGGACGTGCGATTTACCCCCGCTTGAATGAACCTGATACCAAATTCAAGGACGAAGGAACCTACTCCGTACGCTTGGCCCTGTCTGGCGAAGACGCGCAAGGCCTTATTGACAGCATTGAAGAGGTCAAGGCCGAAGCCCTGGAAATGGCTAACGAAATGAAGAAGGGCAAGAAAAAGACCAAAGAAGCAGACCTGCCCTATGCCGATGTCCTGGACGAAGACGAGAACGAAACCGGGGAGATTGCATTTCATTTCAAAATGACCGCATCCGGTCTTAGCAAGAAGACGGGCAAAAAATGGGAACGTCGGCCCGCCCTTTTCGACGCCAAAACGAAGCGGCTGGACCCCGAGAAGACGCAAATCTGGGGAGGCTCCATACTCAAAGTTAGTTACACGGCGGAACCCTTTTACGTCCCTGCCCTTGGCGCAGGTGTTACCTTGCGGCTCCATGGCGTACAGGTTCTGGAGCTTGTAAGCGGAGGCGAGCAGACCGCTGAAAGCATGGGTTTTGGTGAGGAGGACGGCTTTGAAGGAGCGGAGAGCGCCCGGAATGAAGACGTGAACGAAGACACCGAAGCCGAAGAAGAAGAGGCGCAGGAGGGGGAAGAGGATTTCTAGTAAGATCATCGTCGCAAATCCCAATAAACCACCCCGCTCGAACACAAAACGCCTTTCCCCGAAACAACTCACCTTTCAAAAATCAAGACAGACCCGCCAGAAAACAGGCTTTCGTTCAGGCCTGGAAGTCTCCATTGCCGAAGCACTTACGAAAAAGGGGATGAAGTTTAATTACGAACCCCGCCCGCTTTGGTTTCTACGTCCAGCCAAGAAAACGAAATACCTGCCTGATTTTGTCCTGGAAAAGCAAGCCCTAATCATTGAGGCAAAAGGCCGCTTTGATACTGCCGACAGGCAAAAGCATCTTTTAATCCAAGAACAGTACCCGGCCCTTGATGTTCGCTTTGTTTTCTCTAACCCCGGCGCAAAAATAAGCGCGAGGAGCAAGACGACGTATGCAAACTGGTGTGAAAAATACGGCTTTATGTATGCGAAAGGCACGATACCCCCCGAGTGGCTAAACCATAAACCCTCTACCGAACAGCGAAAAGCTATGGAGAATTATCTAAGTGGCACGTAAGACGACTGATTACATTGTTGTGCATTGCGCAGCAACAAAACCTTCAATGGATATAGGAGTAAAAGACATAGACAGGTGGCACCGAGCGCGTGGTTTTCTTTGCGTCGGTTACCACAAAGTCATACGGCGAGACGGAAGCATCGAAGACGGTCGCGCCATCACCGCCGCAGGTGCGCACGTAAAAGGTTACAACCATTGCAGCGTTGGAATCTGTCTTGCTGGTGGTGTTAAGGAGAAAGACGGCAAAACGCCTGAAAACAATTTCACAGACGAGCAATTTACATCGTTGAAAAAGCTTTTGAACGAGCTGCGAACCATCTACCCGAACGCTGTAATCTGCGGACACCGGGACATGCCCAACGTGCATAAAGCTTGTCCGAGCTTTGACGTAAAAGCCTGGGTTGCTGAAAACATGTAGAAATCTTTCCATCTACTTCCTTCCTTCTTGTGTAGGCCGTGGGCTGCTTTTGTGGCTTGCGGCCTTTTGCTTTTCTAACACAAGAGCGAGTAAACAAAATGAAGAAGCACTATGAAAAAACAGAAAGTGAGTTCCTTTATCATGTTCCGTGCCCGAATTGTGAAGCTAATGGCGGGGATTGGGACGGGGATAATTTGGCTGTATACTCAGATGGGCATGGTTACTGCCACGCTTGCGGATTTTATCTACCCGCAGATGGAGACATCACCACGTCAAGGAAAAGTCCTATGGCGAAAAATCTGATTGAATCAGGAGATGTTAAGGCCCTTACAAAACGGTGCATTAATACAGATACGTGCAGAAAATTCAACTACACAGTAGGAGTCAAAGGTAAAAAAAGAGTCCAGATTGCAGAATACAGAGATCACAACGGGCAGATAGTTGCCCAACACATTCGAGACGCTGATAAAAATTTCACCTGGAATGGTGAAACCAAAGCGTTACAGCTATGGGGTCAACATCTTTGGAAGGAAAACGGGAAACGCCTTGTGATTTGCGAAGGCGAAATTGATTGCATGACAGTTTCCCAGCTACAGGAAAATAAATGGCCTGTTGTTTCCGTGCCGAACGGAGTGCAGTCCGCTGCCAAGTACATCAAGCAAAACCTCGAATGGATTGAATCGTTTGAAACTGTGGTGATTTGTTTTGATGCAGACGAGCCAGGGCAGACAGCCGCCCAGAAATGCGCCCTTCTGTTGACACCCGGTAAAGCCAAGATCGCACAATTGCCGCTGAAAGATCCTAACGAATGTTTGCAGGAAGGACGCGGCAAAGAAGTAATTGAATCATTATGGAGCGCCAAAGCGTACAGGCCGGACGGAATCGTAAACGGTAGTGAATTGTGGGAAAGAGTCAAAACGCCCCCAGTTCCCGGCTATACTATTCCGTATCCCGAGTTTAACGAGATAATAAAAGGAGTGCGCAAAAAAGAACTGCTCTTGTTTACTGCTGGTTCTGGCATTGGCAAATCAACGTGGGTGAATGAAATTGCATACTCACTATTCAACGACCACGGCTTGACGCTTGGTGTCATGGCGCTTGAAGAGAGCGCGGAACGTTCAGCGCATCGCTACATAGGCATCCACATGAATAAGCCCATACACATTGATTTTAACGGTGTGAGCGAAGAAGCATTGAAAGAAGCGTTTGACGCAACAATGGGCACGGATCGTTTTTGGATTTATGAGCATTTTGGATCATCGGAAATTGACACACTGTTAAGCAAGATACGCTATATGATTGTTGGTCTAGGTTGCGACTTTATTGTACTTGACCACATCAGCATCATTGTGTCCGGCCTGGATGAAGACGGAGAGAGCGAACGCAAAACAATTGATAAACTCATGACCCGCTTACGTGCGTTGATTGAGGAAACAGGCGTTGGCGTCCTTGCAATCGTCCATCTCAAGCGCCCGGATAACAAAGGGAAATCATTCAACGAGGGCCGCAAAGTAAGCCTTACGGATCTACGCGGTTCCGCTTCTCTCGAACAAGTCTCTGACATTGTTGTTGCACTTGAACGCGACCAGCAAGGCGAAGATCCAGACGTTGCCACTATCCGCGTTTTAAAAAACCGGCCCATCGGGAGAGTCGGTTTAGCTGGTGCAGTGCGTTACGACCACGAAACAGGCCGCTTGCTTCCTGTCCATGACTGCCCTTTCGCAGATGAAACAAACAACCAGATAGATGAGGTGCCTTTTTAGGCTTCTAGAGGAGGCCTATAAATGGCTTATATATTTGACATTGAGTCCGACGGCTTACTAGACGTCTGCTCAAAAATGCATTGTCTTTGTATGGCTGATCCTGCCACACATGAAACAATATCAGCCCACGACCATGGCGCAGAGATCTCCATTGAACACGCATTAGACAAGCTTGAACACGCGGACCGCATCATAGGCCACAACATCATTGACTTTGACGTGCCAGCAATCACAAAGCTGTACCCCGGTTGGAGTCCACGCGGTGAAATCATTGACACGCTGGTTCTGTCCCGACTCATTTGGCCGAATCTGAAAGAACTCGATTTTGCCTTTGCAAGAAAATACAAATGGTTTCCAAAAAAACTAATCGGATCACATTCCCTCAAGGCCTGGGGATACCGCCAGGGCATACACAAAGGCGAGTATGGGGAAACTACGGACTGGCAAGAGTGGACGCCGGAAATGCAAAGCTATTGTGGTCAAGACGTAGTTGTTACTAGTGCGTTCTGGGAAAAGATCCAGGCGAAGGAATACAGCCAAGTTGCAATGAAGCTTGAACACGATTTCAAGTTTGTTTTGAATCTGCAAGAAGTGTTCGGCTTCCCTTTTGACACAAACAAAGCCCAAGAGCTTTACGTAAAACTTGCGCAACGACGCCACGAACTCGAACAACAATTACAGGAGGTCTTTCCACCGAAAGAGATTAGGACGCCTTTCATCCCGAAAGTGAACAACAAAACAAGGGGATATGACAAAGGCGTGCCTACTGAGAAAGTTAAGATTGTGCCTTTCAATCCAGGAAGCCGCCAACACATCGCAGCCCGGCTAAAAGAAAACTATGGCTGGAAACCTTCAACCTTCACACCTTCAGGGCAACCGGAAATCTCGGAAGAAACCCTAAAGGGCTTGGACTTCCCAGAAGCCAAGTTACTGCAAGAGTACCTCATGCTTCAAAAGCGTTTGGGACAGGTGGCAGAAGGAAAGAACGGGTGGCTCAAGCTCGAACGCAACGGGCGTATACATGGCCGCGTCATTACAAACGGTGCCGTAACTGGCCGCTGTACGCATGTAGCACCCAATGTCGCGCAGACGCCTAGCATAAATGTGCCTTACGGTCACGAGTGCAGGGAATTGTTTCATGCCCCGAAGGGTTACAAAGAAATTGGATGTGATGCGTCAGGCTTGGAGCTTCGTTGCTTGGGACATTACATGTCAAGGTACGATGGTGGCGCTTATGTGGATGTCATTCTAAACGGGGATATACATTGGACGAATACGATAGCATTAGGCCTTGTTCCTCCAGGGACCGAACGCGATGAAAACAACGACCATCATACGTGGGCAAGAAACAAGATTGCGAAACGTTTCATCTATGCCTTTCTATATGGAGCAGGCGACACGCTGTTAGGGAGTCTGCTGGAACCCACAGCATCAGAAAAGAAGCAAACGCAAGTGGGCAAAAAGTTGCGGAATACGTTTTTGAATGCCCTACCTGCTTTGAAACGCCTGATTGAAGATGTGAAAGCCAAAGCGAAAAAGCGCGGCTACCTAATCGGCCTCGATGGCCGCAAGCTCCATGTCAGATCCGAACATTCTGCATTGAACACACTTCTGCAATCCGCTGGCGCTTTGATTGTGAAGAAGGCAACCGTCATTCTCTGGGAAGATCTCAGAAAAGATCCTGACTTGATCCTTCCAACCTATCCGGCCCTTGCCCCCTACCCTGTTGATGTCTGGCAAGCCGCCCATGTGCATGACGAATACCAGAACATAGCACGCGAACACCTCGCCGAAAGGGTTGGTGAAATAGGTGTGAATGCCATTCGTAAAGCTGGGGAGTTTTTTAAATTTCGTTGCCCGCTTGATGGTGAATACAAAGTAGGTGCGCACTGGGCTGAATGCCATTGATTGTACCATTCGACAATTAACCCCCACTAGTAAAGAAACCGAAAACCTTCAACCAAGAGAGGTTTGGAATGAACGATTGTGTTATTGAAAAGGGCGGTGTTACCCCTATTGAAGCTAAATACATGAGTCGGGGAGAAATCGGCGTTTTCGTTGCAGGTGGTCGCGCTGGCGAACTTTGCATCAAAACAGATATAGGTGTTGTTATTTGTCTCAGGGACGGCTTTGAAGGATATGAAAACTGTAACGTTCGTGTCCTGAAACCCGGAGAAAAGATATCCATTACCGTTTCTGAATAATACACGTTTCCCACCGGAGCGACACAAGGGCGGATCATTAAATTGGTCTGCCCTTTTCTTTTGTCACAACCAAACACAAACAAAGAGAAGAAGGAAGAAATAAAATGATTGAGAACACGAAAGATCTTTCCCCGGCACAGTTCACGTCTGACATCTTTGGAACCGTCCGCACCCTGACCGATGCGCGTAACGGTGAAATCTGGTTCGTTGCAAAAGATGTCTGCGCCACACTTGGAATCGCAAATAGCCGTGACGCATTGTCCAAGCTGGACGGTGACGAAAAGGGAGGCGCTTTTGCCGACACCCCCGGAGGAAAACAACTTGTTAACGTTGTCAACGAATCTGGCCTGTATTTTTTGATCATCAGATCCAACAAACCGGAAGCTAAGAAATTCCGCAAATGGGTAACAAGCGAAATCATTCCAGCCATCCGCAAGACTGGCGCGTACATTCAGAAAGAGCGCGTGACGCCTGACTTCTTGCGGCAGGTTGCTGACGAAATCGATAAGAAAAACTTCGAAATCGCAGAAAAGAACGCTGCCCTCAAAGCTGCCCAGCCGAAAGTTGAAATGGCTGACAGCCTGACCAACACACAGACGCGCTACAAGCCCACCTATTTGGCCGTCATTCTCGGCGTTTCCTACCGTGCCTTGCGTGAAGCCGCCTTTTCCATTGGCATGATCCGAAAAGGCAAGTGCTTTGGAAAAGACAGGTATTTGCCCACAATCCCATCCATGACAAGTGGTTTTTGTGTTCCCAGGGAAAACAACGGAACGCCTACCAACTACGACTTCACAAGCACAGGTGCCGCCCTGGTGCGTCGTGCGTTGATCAATGCGGGACACAAGCCGTCTAATGTGGAACTGTAGTATGGGAGTAGAAGAAACTATACAATGCTGCATGTTTGGTTTTTCGTTGGGCATTTTATTTGCCGTAATCGTTTTGAGCATTCTTATGCGAAATGAATAACAAGGAACAAAAGGTAATATACATGATTAACAAAGTCTCTATGACACATTACGACGACAAAAATATACCTATGCGCGATTTGAGGCCCGGCCAGCTCGCTGTAATTGTCGCAGTCAGTGACCCTTTGTATGACAGATTCAAGGGGGAATGTGTCATCGGTACATCTCATGAAAATGTTGCAGGGATACGCCTTGATACTGGCGGTTGGTATAGTGCTGACACAAAGCACCTTGTATGCCCTCTGCAAGCTGGTGAACAGATCACTATTGAAAGTGTATAAGGAACAACGGCACTATGAATGAAATCACATGTGAAAGGCAGTGTACCATCACAATGGGCATTGATGACTTAAATAAAGGACAATACGCCGTAATTGTTGGAAGCTGGATTGAACCGCAACTCAGTAGAATTGTTGTAGGAGTAGCGCACGAAAGCATTGCAGCAATTGACCTTGACGGGCGCTTGTACCTCAAAAAAGATGAAATCACTGTTCGCTTGTTGAACGCGCATGAAGTCATCACCATAAAGCCCAACACAAAATAACAAATGTAGGATATCAACATGAACGAAGTTTCATGCAGTTCAAGCAAACAGTTCTTGATTATGCCTCTTAGTGAACTTTCACTGGGGAGCTTTGCAGTTATCATTGAAAGCAATGTACCTTTATGGCGTGGTAAAATTGTAATGGCAATCCGCGTTGGGGCGGTTGCCGCTGTAGGTCTTAACGGTAGTTGCTACGTACATGACAAGACCACCAAAGTGCGCCTTCTTTCCCCTGATGAAGTCATCACCATCAAACCCAACATCAACACCTTTGAAGAAGGAGAATATTAATATGTGCAACGCTACTTCCACCACCACCGCTTTTACCCCTGTTCGCCACGAAGAAGTAACAGTATGTGGCGCGACTGTCCTTGCTGCTGTCACCGAAGACGGCAAGTGCTACTTCTCGCCCCGGCATTTCTGTGATGCTTTGGGGATTGATTGGGCCGCACAGTACACAAAAATCAAAGCCAAACGGGCGCTTAATTCAGTTGTTGCGATGATCCCAACAACTGCCGCTGACGGTAAAAAATATGAAACCTTCATGCTGCCTATTGAAATGCTTTCCGGTTGGCTGTTCACGATCAACCGTGTTCGTCCTGAGATTCAGGACAAGCTTGATATGTTCCAAGTCGAAGCCTTCCACGTCCTTGACTTGTGGTTCCGCCAGGGCTTGCGCAACAACCAGGATCTCATCAAGCTTCCGAACTTCATGGACCCGGTTGCCGCTGCCCGAGCCTGGGCGGATGCGCAGGAAGAGCTTGCAGCGGAGAAAGAGCAGAACGCAATCCTCAAGCCGAAAGCCGTCACCTATGACAAAGTGATTGCAGACCGAATGCCAACGCTGGCTTCCTTCTGCCGGAAACTCAACGGCGTGAACACGATGCGCGTCAAAGCTGACCTGCGCTTGCTCGGTTTTCTGTATCGGATTGGAGACGGCTATAGGGTTTACTCCCAATACCGTGAAAAGCTGTTCGCTGAGAAGTACGAACCGGAGTATGGGACCACGAAAATCTACGTACTGGACGCCGGAAAGCAGAAGCTTGTTGATCTGTATCAGCGTGGCATGTTGACCATGAAGAAGGGCAAGGAGAACGCCTACAGGACACCCAAGATTTTCCTTGATGACGTGGCCGCTCCCATGGAGGCCTAATGCCAACAAAAAAATCAGGACTAACCCCACCGCAGACGCACTGTAAGCCAACCCAAAAACACCAAAGGGAAACAACAAAATGAACAATGTGAATATTTCTGGTCCGAGTGAAACAAGCGTTGCAATGGATGCACTTAAACCAGGGCAGCTTGCTGTCGTTACTGAGGTTATACCTGGAGCCTCCAGTAACGACGACGTTGTAATAGGTACTTACAGGAGCGGCATTTCTGCATTCAGTGTTAAAGATGGTGGAGTGTACAGTAAGGCCTGTGACCTCAAGGTACGCCTGCTTGGTCCTCGTGAAATTGTAACAATCAGCAACGCATAAAAGGGAAACAACGAAATGAAAAAGAAAGCCAAGCGCGTGGCACTGATAGACGGTGACATCCTTGCTTTCCAGGCGGCAACGGTTGCGGAAGTCCCTACCCATTGGGGCGGGGGCTTCTGGACCCTGCACGTCGAAGAAGGTCCAGCCAGGATTGCAGTCGAAGAACGTGTTTTGTCGATACAGGAACAGCTTGAAGCTGATAGCGTCATTGTTGCCCTGACTGATGGGCAGAACTTCCGCAAAGATATCTATCCAAACTACAAAGCCAACCGCAAAGGAAAGCGGTTGCCCATGATCCTCCCCATTCTCAAACAGCATCTTGCCGAAACCTTTGACACTTTCCAACGGCCACGCCTTGAAGGCGATGACATCCTGGGAATCTTGTCCACGTCCACTGTGATCGTAAAAGCGAAAGAGCGCGTTATTGCCAGCTTGGACAAAGACATGAAAACCATCCCCGGCCTGTTCTACAACTTCGGTCATCCGGAACTAGGCATACAGGAAATCAGCCAGGACACTGCGGACTATTGGCATCTTGTCCAGTCTCTTACGGGAGACACAACAGACGGCTATCCCGGATGCCCCAAGGTGGGGCCAAAGAAAGCAATTGAGGTTTTGAAGGACCATTACGAATTGCAGGAAGATGAGCAAACGGCTGTCTGCCTCACGTCCGTAAAGGATGCCTGGGGCGCTGTCCTGACCGCGTACGAAAAACAGGGACTTGGACCTGACGAAGCTTTGACGCAAGCCCGTGTTGCTAGGATTCTGCGCACATCTGATTACAATTTCAAAAAGAAGGAACCAATTCTATGGAAGGTTTAGCAATCACGATCACAAAGGATTGTAGCAACTGTGGTGACCAGCACGGCAGGGACTGCAAACAGGAAAATATCCCATCTTGTTGGCTGGCTGATGCGTCCGTGCATGACCGTCTTGCGAAGTTCTTTGACGAACATGCAGAAGCTGCTAGCTTCAAAATAACCCCTATTTACCATGTACAAATGCCCGTCCCTGACGAAGCGCACACGCCCTGCAACCCCGTGCCTGATACTCTCAACGGCCAGGGTGTAAAATATGATGACGGCAAGCCCCGCTTTGATTTGATCCCGCCTGAGGTAATGTTTGGTATGGCCGAGCTGTACCGCCTTGGCGCAAAAAAATACGCTGACCGCAACTGGGAAAAGGGACTTCTTTTCATGCGCACGTTTGCAGCAATGCAGCGTCACGCCTGGGCCTGGGCCATGGGACAGGACTATGCCCCGGATGATGGACAACATCATATGCTTTCGGTCGCGTGGTGTGCGTTTGTGATCTTCACTTTCTTTATCCGGGGTCAGGATGAACCCCTGGATGACCGCCCGGTAACCCCGGCCCTGCCTGCCGACGCCATTTCTTTCGCTATCAACAAAAACTAAAGGAACAAAGTACATGCTTGTAGATGAATACTCCGGTTCGTTGCGTCAGTTCATGACTGCATTCGGCCAGCCTGTAGATCGCTCTTTGTCCGACTTCCCTACCCTGGCCCTCGGCGCTCGATTGATTGCCGAAGAGGCAAAAGAGGTTGATGGGGCTTTTGTCGATTACGCCACTGAAAACACCAAGGAAAAAGCGGAACACCTTTTGAAAGAACTGGCTGATCTTGTGTATGTCTGCCACTGGCTTGCCGTGGCTTGCAGTCTCCCTTTGAAAGAGGCTTTCAAACGTGTCCATGAAAGCAATATGTCAAAACTCGGGGAAGACGGGAAGCCTATCAAACGTGCTGATGGCAAAGTTCTGAAAGGCCCTCACTACCATGAACCGGATTTGTCTGATCTTGTATGAACATATGCGTCAAAAAGCTTACTGATATTGAGCTGATGCGTATGGCGTGTGAAATGACGTTTCGAGGAAAATCAAATGTTTCACTTTTCAAAATGTACAAGGCTGAACATAGCCCTATACGTACCCAAATATTTTGGGTTGAAATGCTTGATATTCCTACGTTCGCAAGCGTCCATTTCACACGTCACAAGATTGGCGTTGAGCACTTTGTGTTAACCAACCGTGAAGACCGTGGCGGGGACAAAGACGCAGACAGGAACACGCCAGTTAATCACGGTATGATTGTGAATGCCCAGGCGCTTATCAACATGTCCCGCGTTCGTCTCTGCAACAAGGCACATGTGAAAGTTCGGGAAATCATGAACAACATACGTGATGAAGTTGCGAAAGTAGATCACGACCTAGCAGAACACATGGTCAAAAACTGTATGTACAGGGGAGAATGCCCGGAACTGATCCCTTGTTATGTCCATACAAAAAAGAAGGAACAAGATGTTATTGACGTATTCTTATCCCGAAGAGTTTACACAACTCATAAACAGATTGCGCGGAAAATACGGCGAAGCCCTTTTAGAAATAGACGGAATCGGAGAAACGCAGCTTGACTTCCATGCAGCATCGAAAAAGTTTTTCAACAACACCGGGGCGGCTGCTGATGTGTCCATCGACAGCAATGCCAACGTGGTAGACAAAAGCGTAATCAACTACAATTTTGAAATCAACAAGCCGTTGATGCGCTTGAACTCATACTACAACCTGTGGAAATACTTGAAAGAGGCATACAGTGAATACGACGCCAACCAGATCCTTGAAACACAAATTGCTGGTGAGATATACATCAATGATTCGTGGGACATTGGCCGTCCGTACTGCTTCAATTTTTCCACCTATGACATTGCGTTGGGCGGTCTGCCTATGGGTGATCGGGTTAAACCTGTACCGCCTAAGTCCTTGTATGCGTTCGTGCGACAGGTTGAGCAGTTCACCGTCTACGCTGCAAACTCCACACTTGGAGCCACCGGGCTTGCTGATCTGCTTATCGTGATCACCTGTTATGTCCAGAAAATGAGGCAACAGGATGGAACGTGGAAAGATGGACATTACACTTTCAAGAATGCCCGTGAAGCGGTGGCATACGTCCATGAAGTCCTGGCATCCTTGATTTACACACTCAACTGGCAGTTCCGGGGAAATCAGTCTCCATTCACGAATGTGAGTATATATGATCATTTCTTTCTTGAAGAACTGGTGGATGACTACAAGCTTGACGGTGTTTCCCCAGGAGTTTGGCTTGTTGAGATGGTTCAAGAAATCTTTCTTGACGTGATGAACGAGGAACTTGAAAGAGCGCCATTAACATTCCCGGTTGTGACTGCCTGTTTTTCCGTGGATGGAGAGAACAATATTCAAGATGAACACTTTGCCCACTTGATCGCAGAACAAAATGCAAAGTTCGGTTTCATCAATATGTATTGTGGTTCCACTTCCACGCTTTCAAGCTGCTGCCGTCTGCGTTCCGAACGTACCAGTGAATACTTCAATTCGTTTGGTGCGGGTTCGTCAAAGATTGGCTCGCTTGGTGTTGTAACGTTGAATCTCCCGCGTCTTGCCATGAATGCAGAAGGGAACTTTCAAACGTTCTTGGATGACATTGAAGGTAACGTATGTATTGCCGCTGACATCAACGATGCAAAGCGGCGGTTCCTGGCAAAACGGATTGAAGACGGCGTTCTCCCTTTGTACTCGCTGGGTTTCATGGACCTTAAACAACAGTACAGTACATGCGGTATCACTGGATTGTACGAAGCCCTTGAAATCCTTGGGCTTGATATATGCACCGTTGGAGGAAAAAATGCCTGTCTGAAAATCATTGAAACAATCAACAAGACGAACGCTTTTTGTGAAAGGAAGTTCAAGGCCCCCCACAACTGCGAACAGGTTCCGGGTGAAACAAGCTGTATCAAGCTGGCAGAAAAAGACCGTCTGCTGGGCTTCAATGACAAGTATGAGCTGTATTCAAACCAGTTCATCCCCCTGACTGCAAAAGCCGATATGCTTGACCGGATTGAATTACAAGGCGCTTTTGATGCCCAGTTCACCGGGGGAGCAATCTGTCATGTCAACGTTGCCGAGCGTATTGAAGAACCTGCCCAGATTGTTGAACTGATCAAGACTTGTGCAAAGAAAGGTGTTGTCTATTGGGCGATCAATTACAAGCTCCACATGTGCGAACGCGGTCACATGACAGTGGGAGCTGATGGCACAATTTGCCCCACCTGTGGCGCTCCCATTGTTGACACATTCACCCGTGTTGTGGGCTTTCTGACAAACACAAAGAACTGGCACCGCGTACGCCGTGAAACCGATTGGCCTAACCGCCAGTTTTATTAAGGAGAAAACATGTTTACAAACTTGATGTTAAAAGTTCCCATGCGTTTGCGTGGTATCGCTGCTCTGATTATGCTTGTTCCCCTTTCCGTGCTTCTGGTCTTTGAAGTGGCATTTAACACTGTCCTTGATGCAATCCGTGATTTCTTTCATGCTGGTGATTGGGAAACGCTTAGCGAGAGTTACACACTTGCATGGAAAGCCTCCCGTTACGGCAAGGTGTAATGCGTGTACTTGCTACAGAGTACAGTCTTTCCCACAAAGCCCTTGAAATATATCTGTCCGGTTGTAATCCCCCGCATTGCCCAGGTTGCCACAATCCCGAAACATGGGATTTTAACCAGGGAACACCGTATCAAGCTGCCCTTCCTCGAATCTTACAGAAGATTGAAAGCTTCCACACGCTGATCGAAAACGTGTGGATACTTGGTGGTGAACCGTTGGACCAGGACCATAAAGCCTTGGAGTGTTTTCTTTCGGCATTCCAGGGCTTGCGGCCCATCTGGTTGTTCACGAGGAGGGAGCTTGCAGACATCCCGGAAGATGTATTGACTTTGTGTTCTTATGTAAAAACAGGACGTTATAATCAAGAGAACCAGGCAAAGGCTTTTGAAATGTATGGTGTTGCGCTGGCGTCGTTAAACCAGCAAATACATTCATTAAACAATTAACCCCCACTTGTAGCGTAAATATATGCAAAACAACAACGCACGTTTACCGTATCTTGATGCGGAACTGATCCAAGCACTTGAAAAACGCTTTCCTCCAAGATGCCCGAAACCTTCCGACACAGAACGGGAAATCTGGATGTATGTTGGAAAGCGTATGATGATTGAATTTTTGATTGAACAATACAACCAGCAGCAAGAAACCTATTTCGAAAAGGAGGCCCCTATTGTGTAGTAGTCCCAAAACGCCAGAAGTGCAGACGTATGAAGTCGAAGAGCCAGACCCGGCCCCGGCACCTGCGGAGGAAGTTGCACAAGCACCTGTAACGCAGGAAGGCGCAGGACGCACAGCGGCAAACAGTTCTGTCAACACAAAGAAACGTGGAACTAAAGCCTTGCGTATTGATTTGAATGTTGCGAACCCTGCCCAGAGCTTGAACATTCCGCAAGGATAAAGGAGGCACATGTCCGCGTCTGGAACAGCCGCAGGACGATACCAGAAATTACAGACAGGTCGTGAAATATTCCTTCAAAGAGCGCGTGAATGCGCTAAAGTAACAATCCCTAGTCTTTTCCCTCCAGACGGACACACAGCAACGACAAAGCTGCCAACACCGTACCAAGCAATAGGAGCACGCGGTGTAAACAATCAGGCAAGCAAGTTGCTGATTACCCTTCTCCCTCCAAATAGCCCATGCTTTCGTCTTAAAGTTGATGAAGCAATTTTGAACGCTGACGACGCGGACGACGACTTGAAAACAGAAGTTGAAAAAGCGCTGTCCAAAGAAGAACAAATAATCATGGATGATATTGAATCGTCTGCTGATAGGGTCGGAGTGTTCGAGGCGTTGAAGCATCTCATTGTGGGCGGCAACGTCTTGCTCCACGATGGTACTGAAGCAATGCGCATTTTCCATCTGGACCGCTTTGTCTGCCGTCGTGATCCAATGGGGAACCCGCTTGAAATTGTTGTGCATGAAACAGTTGCGCTTGATGCTTTGCCGCCAGCTTTCGCCAAACGACTGAAACGTAAGGCAAAGAAGGAGGGAGATAACGAGGGAAGCGAAAAGCCGCTTGATCTGTATACGCATGTGGAAAGGAAGGCAAACAAGTGGACGGTATACCAAGAGTGTTCTGGTGATAAGATCCCTGGAACCTATGGCACGTACCCGCTTGACGCTTGCCCCTGGATGCCCTTGCGTATGATCAAGGTGGACGGCGAAGACTACGGAAGAAGTTACGTTGAAGAGTATCTTGGTGACCTGAAAAGCTTAGAGGCACTGATGCAAGCCATTATTGAAGGGTCGGCAGCAGCGGCAAAGCTTTTGATTCTGGTAGATCCAAACGGCACAACCCGAGCCAAAACCATTGAAACAGCCCCAAATGGAGCAGTACGCGAAGGAAACGCGAACGATATTTCTGTATTGCAGATTGAAAAGTTTGCGGACTTTCGGATTGCGTACCAAACAATTGAAACTCTAACAGAACGCCTATCATACGCTTTTCTGCTTAATTCGAGCGTACAGCGTCAAGCCGAGCGCGTAACAGCGGAAGAAGTGCGCTACATGGCGGGCGAGCTGGAAGACGCACTTGGCGGTATTTATTCAATGCTGACAGTCGAATTTCAGTTGCCATACGTTCGCCGCAAAATGCTGAAGCTGGAGAAGTTAGGCAAACTCCCTGCCCTTCCTAAAGGCATCGTAAAGCCCACAATCGTAACAGGCCTTGAAGCCCTTGGGCGTGATCATGATCGAAACAAGCTTGTCTCTTTCATTTCAACCCTTGTGCAGATCGTTGGCCCTGAAGTGGTCAAAACATATTTGAATGTTGACGACCTGATACAGCGGCTTGCCACTTCCAACGGCATCACAACCAAAGGCTTGATCAAATCCACGGAAGAGATCCAACAAGCGCAGCAGCAAGACCAAATGCAACAAATGATGCAGCAGCTTGGCCCCGAAGCGTTGCGCTCTTTCACACAATTACAACAACAAGGGGGACAACCTCAAGCCCCCGCTACGGAGTAAAACATGGCGAAAAAACCCGATGCAACTACTGTAACGAATCCCGGCACCGCATCCCCTGGCGAGAAGAAAGAAAAAATCTCCACCCTTCCCGGCGGCATTGACCGCGTTGACCGCTAAGTGCAGGAGGTAAAGCGAAATGCCTGACGCGCCCACCGCACAGCCAACAGCCGAAAATCCTTATCAGGTCGAAGTACCTGCAAGCGAAACCGGACCCGGCCTTGATCTCCAGCCGGAAAAAGAAGGCCAGGACCAGGGAGCAGACCACCTGTATGCGGGCAAGTTCAAAACGCCCGAAGACATGGAAAAAGCTTACAAGGAGCTTCAAAGCCGTTTCGGCAAATTGAACCAGAAGCCCGAAGACGCCGAAGACAAGGCACCGGAACAGGAAAAACCCGAAGACAAAAAGACGGAAGAAAACGTTTCCCCTGCATACAAGCAGGTTGGTGACGTGCTTTCGAAATCCGGGATCGACATTACCAAGCTTTCCGCAGAATTCGACGCAGACGGTAAGCTATCCGATGCGAGTTATGCCGCACTGGCAAAAGCTGGCTATGGCAGGGAGATGGTTGATCAGACTATTTCCTCGATGCTTGGTGCCACCGCTTCCCAAACCGTCATCGCAGAGGCCCAGATTGCAGAGGTGACGGCTTCCGTAGGTGGTAACGAAGGTTATGGAAAACTCATGAAATGGGCATCCACAAACCTGACGCCTACGGAACAGAAGCGTTACAACGCCGTCATGGAAAAAGGCGATTTGGACACAATCAAATTGACCGTTGCAGGATTGAAGGCCCGCTATGATGCCACCTATGGCGTTGACCCGGCGCTTATCGGCGGACACAGCCAAGGCGCACCGGACAAGGACGTCTTCATGTCTACGGATCAGGTTGTGCGTGCAATGGCAGATCCGCGCTATGGAAAAGACACCGCCTATACAAAGGAGGTTGAGCAGAAGCTTGGTAGGTCCAACGTATTTTAAAGGCACGGTGAAAAATGTTCTCTGAATTTTTTACCCCTATTGTGGATCTTATTGCGTCCCCGTTGAAGGGTTGGGTGCAACGCAAAAAGGTGCAAACTGAAACCAAACTTGAAATTGAAAAGTTGAATGCAGAAGCCGCAATTGAGCGGGCAAAGAACGCACAAGCCGCTGAAAACGATTGGGATAATATAGCCCAGCAACAGCGCCAATATTCGTGGGTCGATGAAGCATGGACCGCAGCAACGCTTTTGATGCTTGGCGGTTGCTTCTTCCCACACCTCCAGCCGTACATGGCGAAAGGCTTTGAAGTGCTTCACAGTGCCCCATGGTGGCTTGAATTGTCTATTGTAGGCCAAATAGCGGCAGCTTTCGGCTTACGTTGGTTGTTCAAAGACTTTCTAGGTAGATTCAAATAATGAGTAAAGGGAAGGTTGCTAATGCAGTAAACCTTCCCTTTCTTATCCATCACGTATCCTTGTGTATTGGGAACGCTAGTACACCTTTCTAGGTGGCTACTCCCAAAGTGTTACTCGCAAAGTAGTCTAGGCCCGATGCGTCGGACAACCTATTGAAGAAACGCCATAACACTGACGGAAGATTGGCAAAGACCACATACAACAATCTTCAATCTTATCTTACACACAAGGAGTTTTTTCAAATGGCTGATGCAGTACGTTCGAATCCGGGATGGATTAATGCCGCAAGTGACGGCAGTTGGGAAGAGGAAAATAAACTTTTTCTCAAGGTGTTTACTGGTGAAGTGTTGACCGCGTTCGAAGAAACCAACGTCATGAAACAGTTGCAGTTGATTCGAACCATCACGCACGGCAAATCCGCCAGCTTTCCGGCAACCTGGAAGGCACAGGCCCGCTACCACACTCCCGGCACTCCCATTCTGGGAAGTAACAAAATCAAACACAATGAGCGCACCATTGTTATCGATGACTTGCTCATTGCGGACACGTTCATTTACGATCTGGACGAGGCAAAAAATCACTTTGACGTTCGCCAGATCTATAGCAACGAACTTGGCGCAGCCCTGGCGCGGGAGTTCGACAAGAAATGTCTTAACGTTGCCATTCTGACCGCCCGAGAAGCGGCCACAATCGAAGGCGGCAACGGTGGTTCCACTCTCACCCACGCGAATGCTGCAACGGACGGAGAAGTCCTTGCCTCCATGGCGTTCGGGGCGAATCAGGTTTTTGATGAAAAAGACGTCCCTGAAAATGAGCGCTATTTCATCGTCAAACCCGCCCAGTATTACTTGATGGCGCAGACCACCAAATTGCTGAATCGAGACTGGGGAGGCCAGGGCGTCTACGCTGACGGTAAAATCCTCAAGGTTGCTGGGCTGTCCATCGTCAAGTCGAACAACGTGCCTTGCGGCGAAGTGACCACCGAAGCAGCCCCCGGCGAAAACAACAAGTATTTTGGTGACTTCACCAATACCGTTGCAATCGCTATGCAACGTATGGCAATCGGCACTGTCAAGCTGAAAGACTTGGCAATCCAGAAGACCGGAAATGATTTCAATGTTGTCTACCAGGGCACCCTGGTTGTGGGCAAGTATGCTATGGGTCACGGCATCTTGCGTCCTGAATGTTCCGTTGAGATCGCCACACCTGCGGGTTAATCACCCTTTTTGTTTTAAAATTAAGGGTAGCTATTATAAAGATAGCTGCCCTTTTTTTTCTTCATGGAGCAAATAATGCGAATCAATACACCAACAAGCGACCTAGACGCTGTGAATATCCTACTTGCATCCATTGGGGAGGCACCTGTCAACACGCTTACGGGGAGCCTTACGACAGATGCAGAGATGGCGTTGAATACGCTCATTGAAATAGCAAAGGAGGTGCAGACAGAGGGCTGGTTTTTTAACACGGAAAGAAACTATGAACTGCTTCCTGATATTGAAACAGGGAATATCTTTGTTCCTATCAATCACATTTCGGTTGACCTTGATCCTGCTCTTTACACTGCTATGGACGTAGTGTTGCGCGGAAGACGTTTGTATAATCTCACAGACCATACATATACGTTCACGAAAAGCGTACTAGCGGAAATCATTGTGTTACTCCCCTTTGAAGAAATGCCGGAAGAAGCCCGCCGCTATGTAACACTTCGCGCTGGTCGGGTTTTTCAAGATCGTGTTGTGGGTTCGGAAACGCTTCATAAATTCCATTTACGTGATGAAATGAAAGCGCGTGGCATCCTGGTGGATCGTCAGAACGATGTGGCGGACTCGAACATTTTCAACAACACTTCCCAAGGCATCCTTTCAAATTGGACAGTAGGCAATGTCCTCCAACGGTGATTTATGGCACTAGTCTCGAAATCCATTTCAAATCTGATCAATGGCGTTTCACAGCAACCGTATGCAATGCGCATGGCGTCACAAGGTGAAATGCAGCTAAATGCTTTTTCCAGCGTGGTCGAAGGCCTTAAAAAGCGCCCTGCAACGACACACGTTACAAAGCTTACACAGAACTCTCTGTATAATGCAACAGTACACCACATTAACAGAGATGTTGACGAACGGTATATTGTAGTTCTGACAAACGGCGCTATATATGTCTACGATTTGGACGGAACAGGGCACGCAGTTTCTTATATGGAAAACACCGCCGGATACATGAACGTGTCTGATGCTTCTAATTTTCGAGTCGTAACAGTAGCAGATTACACGTTTATTGTGAACACGGAAAAAACGGTTGCAATGAAAACTCCCGGCCCCCCCGGTACGACAGGATATGATAACACTGCTCTTTCACCGTCACGCGGCAAAGAGGCGATTGTTTTCATCAAGCAAGCGGACTACTCAACAGATTACACAGTAACGCTAAACGGTGTTACGGTGACGGCTTCCATCGGGGATGATCCCCCTTGCAAGACAACAACCGTTGCAGAAAGCTTGCAAAGTCAGTTGCAAGAACAACTCCCAGAATTCACAATCAGCGTGAAGCATTCAACGCTTTGGATACGCCGGAACGATAGTGCGGATTTTCATGTGTCGGTTTCTGACAGCCGCTCTAATACCCATACATCAATGGCGAAAGACCGCGTTCAGCAGTTCAGCGACCTTCCTACAATTGCCCCTAGTGGGTTTACGGTTGAGGTTGTGGGTGATCAATCCAGTAACTTTGACAATTATTGGGTTAAATTTGTACCAAACAACGACAGCATTGCGTTTGACGAGGGAGTATGGAAAGAAACGGTAGCGCCGGGCATCCCCTGGAAGCTGGACAAAGACACAATGCCCCACGCCCTTGTACGTCAACCGGACGGTACATTTTCATTCCAGACTGTAAACTGGGAAAACAGGGAAGTGGGGGACGAGGAAAGCGCACCGGAGCCTTCATTTGTGGGCCGTAAAATCAACGATATCTTTTTTCACAGTAATCGTTTAGGCGTCCTGTCTGATGAGAATTGCGTGCTGTCTGCTGCGTCTGATTTCTTCAATTTCTTTCCATCAACAGTAACAACAATTGTGGATTCAGACCCGATTGACGTTGCTGCAAGCCACACATCCGTTTCAGTGCTTCGGCACGCTGTCCCTTTCAACAAAAGTCTTTTTCTTTTCAGTGATCAAACACAGTTCATACTGGAAGGTGAAGACAACCTGCTTTCACCAACAAACGCAACAGTGCATAATGTAACCACGTTTGAGGCGTCTACAAAAGTGAAGCCAGTGAACGCGGGACGTACAATATACTTTGCAACTGACAAAGGCGTATACTCTGGCGTTCGGGAGTATTACACCATTGACGACACAGACACACAAGATGCAGCAGACATTACAGGACACATCCCAAGGTATATACCAAGCACAATAAAGACGCTTGCAGTAACCCCGAACAACAATATGCTTATCGCTCTTTCAGACGGCGAACGCAGGAGCGTTTTTGTTTATCAATATTATTGGTCAGGAACAAACAAGCTTCAAAGTGCGTGGTCAAAATGGCGTTTTTCAGGGGATGTTATAAGCGCTGAGTTTATTGACACGCGCCTGTATTTGGTCGTGCAATATAGTGATGGTGTTTATCTTGAATATTTGGACGTTGAGGCAGGACACACAGATTCCGGTGAATCATTCGAATATCGTCTTGACAGGAAAATAAAAGAATCTGCATGCACCGTCACGTATGACGTAAACACAAAAAACACCACGTTCACTATTCCATACTATGCATCAAGCGGTCTTACCCCCCTTCCAGGGTATACGGTGCCAGCATCTAGCTTGTCTCTGGTAACACGAACAGGATCAAGCAAAGGCGTGGGGGTTGTCCCCACAATCGTTTCCAACGAGGGGCGCACGCTGGTTGTACGAGGGGATTGGAGGAATGTTCCTTTTTACATCGGCATTAATTACACAATGCGCTATCGCTTTTCAACGCAAGTAATGAAAGAACAGCTTGCGAACGGTAGTGAAGTAGTGGTTGGCAGCGGACGCTTACAGATGCGCTACTGGACAATCTTCTTTTCTGCAACCGGGTATTTTCGTGCAGAAATCACGCCAGATTGCAGAAACACACAAACAAACATTTACACAGGGCGCGTACTTGGCTCGACAGATAACGTACTTGGCGAAGTCCCTATTGCGGATGGAAAAGTACGCTTCCCTGTTATGGCGAAGAACGACCAAGTTTCTATTGATTTGGTAAATGACAATTTCTTTCCTTGTGCCTTTCTGTCCGCAGAATGGGAGGCATTTTACACATCAAGGAGCAGTCGCTTGTAATGAGTAAATACATCCGACAAGCAACAATAGCCGATGTCAAAGCCCTAGCGCCAAGACTGCGCAAAGCAGATAAGGACGAAGTAAGGGCAACCATCGGCTTTTTTTCAACCAAATACTTGTTGGAAGCCCGTTGTATTTCAGATCTCTGCAACGTCCTGTTAAGCCCTAGCGGTGACGTTGTGGGGATCTATGGCGTGGTCAATGTGCCAGCAAAAGTAAAACTTGGTGCAATATGGATGCATGCTACAGACGAGCTTACAACGCTTCAATTCACATTCTTAAAAAACTGTAAAAAGGAGATACAACGTTTAAACGAACAATACGCACTTTTGTTTAACTTTGTAGATGCCAGAAACACAGTGCATATCAAATGGTTGCAATGGTGTGGATTCAATTTCATCAATAAGCGTTCGCATTTCGGAGAAGAACGCAGACCTTTCTATGAATTCGTGAGGTTACAAAAATGTGCTCAATAACAGCGGCACTTGTCGCAAGTACAGCGTTAAGCATCGCTTCCGCTGGTGCAGGATACATGCAAGAAACCGAACAAGCCAATGCACAAGCGGAGTACCAAGCGAAAGTTGCGGCTGAAAGTAGACGAGCTGCCGAACAAAACGCGAAAGTCGCAGAAGAGAGCTACCACGAACAAGCAGCCGCACAAAGCATACAGTATATGCAACAGCAAGAGCAGACTGCACAGAACGTCCAGGACTTGCAAAAGGAAAGGATGCAGAAAGTAGGAACTGCGGTTGCTTCTAGTGAATCCGCTGGCATGTCTTTTCAGAATCTCATCGCTGATTTCTACAGGCAAGAAGCCAATTACCGGAACAACTACAACAGGAACATGGAATACAACAAGACCGCGTTCGAAACAAATGTGAATGGACTCAGGCGCACAGCCAAGAACCAGAGCGCCAGCTTTCAGAATTACATACCATCGAACATACAAGGCCCGAGCTTGCTAGGCACAGGTCTTTCTATTGGAGGCTCCATTGCACAAGGCGCTTTCGATTACTACACGCTGCAAAAGAAGTATTCCGCATAGGAGAAAAACATGCCGCCTAAAGTGCAACAGCTTACCCAGCGGCCAGGGCTACAACCTACCGTAACCCCCAGAGCTGCTGACAGCTACGTCCGGCAGCTTCCTGATATTGTGGGAAGATCGCAAGATACATCCGAATCATGGGGACAGCTTGCAAAAGCGCTTTCCAGTCTACAGCCAAGTCTTAACCGCTTTGCAGAGCAAGAGGTTAAAAGAGATATTGACGATAATCTCAAAAAAGGGCTTGCGCTTTGGCAAAAGAATCGCATGGACTGGAAAGCGTTTGTAAAGGCGCACCCCGAATATACAGGGGCTAACCCCCATTTGATACGTGGTTTCAAGCTTGCGGCAATGCAGGGCAAAAGCCTGGATTTCAAAGCGGATATTACGCACTGGTGGGAAGAGAACCGGAACACTTTTGACCCGAACGACAGCCAAGCGTTCGTCAAAAGCATGAATGATTATGCGAAAAAATGGCAAGAAACAGCCTTTGCCGGGAATACAGAAAAAGATGATATGATAATGGCAGAGGGTTTTTCACAACCCATGGAACGCATTCTTGAAAGCATGGTATCCGCCCAAAGCAATTGGCAGCTTGGCGTCAACACAGAACGCGCCAAAACAGAACTAGCAAACAACATCAATAAAATCGGAAGTGCATACGAAAGGTCAGCCTGGGAAACCACAGCGGAAATAACCACTTCAGCCCAAAATCTTGCGGGAGAGATCCAACCACAATTTGACGAGATGGTGAATAATGGTCTTCCCGCTGCCGATGCCAGCAAAATAATCATCAATGAGCTTGCAAACATTGCCCAGGACCAAAACAACGAACACGTAATGGAATCCCTCAATTACATTGTAACAGCCAGGGATAAGAACGGAAAACCAATTGCAACGCTTGGTGGTGGTGGGTATGGCGCACAAGTGCGGGAACAGGTGGAAGACACCATTGAGCGCGTCCGCGTACGCCAGTGGAATCATGCGCGGCAGCAAGAAGCCTATGCAAGACAGAAACACACAGAAGCGCTTGAAAGAAATATACAGCGCTCGATGCTCGATAACCCAACGGCAGACTTTACGCGCTCTGAAACTTTCAGACAGCTTGCAGATGTAGACCCATCGGCAGCAAGTAAAATGCTTAGTTTTCAAGACGTGGTTGTAAAAGGAAAGTCTAGCCATTGGGTTGACTCACAGGAAAATCAAATTGCTGCCGGAAGGATTCGGCTTGGTTTATCGAAAGGCACAATCAACGCGGATGCGCTTTACAGTAAACTCGAAGATGGCACCATCAGTTATGATACTTTCATGGATTTCATGCAACATTCTGATACTACCAAAAAATACGAAGTACAGATGAAAGACACGGTTGTAACAAAGGTTGCATCAGATCTTTACAAAATTCTCAGCCAGAAAGACGAATACGGCGCAGAAACAGAAGATGGAAAGATCAGAGGAACAGAAGGTTTTAACTATTTCTTTGATAAGATGACTCTCTGGCTTGACGAACAGACACAAGCAAACAACGGTGAAATGCCGGACCAGCGGCTAATTCGCACAAAAGCCTATGAGCTTCAAAGTGAAATAACTTCTTTGCCATACTTTCAACGGGAAACGCAGACACAGACGACTCACACGCCGCAGACGTTGGAAGAGAAAGCCCAGTATTTCAAGACGTCGGATAGTTTCCTTGCTGCCATGGAAGCGGCAAAACAAGGTGACTGGTCTATTCTGGAACATGGCGCTGCTATGGCTGGAATGGACTTACAAACCTATCTCAAAGCTGAAGCGCAGAGATTGGGGCTTAATCCTGCTGCTTTCAATATCAAAACAAGAGAGCAACAATAATGCCCAACACACTTGAAATTGATTATGATAACTTGTACGGCCCCGGCAACGCTGAAAAGCCCCCTGCCGGGGATACACAAGCCCAGGCCACCATATCCGGAGATCCTGAATTGATGGATTACATTGTGGACATGGGTAAAGGCGTTGTAGGTGGTGCAAGAGACGCAGCCCAGGAAACCATCAATTTCGGTTACGATGCGGTTGACGCAGCTAGCAATCTCATCGACGAAAACGCCATACCGGATAAAAAGCCGGATTGGATGGAATTGCCCAACATTGAAACGGAAACGCTTGCAGGTGAAATTACACGCGACGTATCACAGTTTGTTGTGGGTTTTGTTGGTGCGGGTAAGTTTCTGAAAGCGGCGAAAGTCCTCCAAGGTGGCGCAAGGTGGACAGGGCTTGCCCGTGGTGCAGCCCAAGGGGCAATGGCAGATGGTATTGCAATGACGCCATCAGACGAACGCCTTTCCAATCTCGTTGAAGATCACCCATGGTTACAGAATCCTATCTCAGAGTATCTTGCAGCAGGGCCAGAAGACACAGAAGCAGAGGGACGGTTTAAAAATACTCTTGAAGGCTTGGCGCTTGGTGGTCTGGCTGAGGGGTTACTCCACGGCCTTAAAGCCATGAAGTACGGGGCAAAGATTGCAAAAAATAAGCTTGCACCAAAAGAGGCGGAAGCAGCCCTTACAAGCTTGGACGATCTTGCCGAAGCCCCTACCCGCAAAGTTGCAACGCTTGAAGATCTCGAACAAACAGAAAAAACCACAGGTGTTGTAATTGATCCGAAAAGAAAGGCTTATGCTGCGGAACAACAGCGGATTGACGCCATGCCTTTGGTGGATACGGACGGGTTGCGTACAAAGCTTCTGGCCCCAGAGAATGTAAGCCTTGAAACGAAACTAGGTGATTTCTTCAACGTGGAGAAGTTGGACACGACAGAAGACGGCTTGAAGGCAATGGAGATTGTTGTCAATGAGCTCGCGCCCATTTTGAAAGAGCGTACCGGGAATGTGCAAACATTCAAGGAAACAATTCAAAAAGGCACCAAATACCTGGGAGAAATCCTTGAACAGTCCCCAGAAACCATTGCCTCAAACCTCACCCACACGGCGGATAGCATGTATGAGCTTACAGCCCGAGTCTATGCAACCAAGGGCTTGTTGGATGCCATGTATAGTGGAATGGCTGTCATTGCAAAACGGGTAAACTTGCACAACACACCGCTTGATAAAGCCCATCTTGTGCGCAGGGCACAGCAACTTATAGAGATGACAGACAACCTGAAACGCATTCAAACGGAATCCGCCAGAGTAACATCAGCGGGGCGGATTCCCCACGCGGCCTTGCTGAATACGGCAGACAAGGAATTAATTGAACACGTCCTTGCCCAGGCAGGTGGAAGTAAAGCCGTTTCCTCTTGGGCAAAAGTCGTTGAAGCGTGCGAAGGCAATCCCAAAGGAATGATGAAAATCCTTAGTAAAGGATGGAAAGCAAAGGCTTTTGATGTCACGTTTGAAATGTACGTAAACGGACTGCTAACCGGAGCTGGCACACACGTAATAAACTTGCTCAATACCATGAAAATGGTAGGTATGCCTATTGAGAAAATGGTGGGTTCTGTATCCCTCAAGGGAATTGACAAAACATCCTTACATGAAGGATACCGCCAGCTTTTCAGTTTACACCGCTATGTTAAGGATTCCATGTATTTGGCTTCTCGTGTTTTGAGAACAGAGGTCAATATTCTTGATCCATTCCACACAATGCACGATAAAACGGTACACGCTATCCACCCCGGAAATTTCAATCTCCCAGAAGGGAAGCTTGCAACCACAATCGACGCCATTGGTCAATATGTACGGATGCCTTCCCGCTTCCTTGGAACTACGGACGAGTTTTTTAAGCAGATGAACTACAGATCACATCTGTATGGTGAGCTGTACGTACGTGGTGCAGAGATGGGATTGAAAGGCGATGACCTTGCTATATTCATTGAAACGTCTTTTGTACAGCAATTTGACGCAGCAGGTGCCGGACTCGCTGAAAATTCGTTGCAGTATGCACGTAGGGCAACGTATACGCAAGATCTCGAATACGGTCTAGGCCGTGGTTTACAAATCACAACAAACTATTGTCCTCCGCTGAAGTTTGTAATGCCTTTCATCAGAACATCAACAAACCTTACACGCGATATTGTAGATCATACACCAGTTTTTACTAGGTGGACAGATCGCTGGAAAGGCGCAAAGCTCGAAGGAGGCGAACAGATTGCCCTTGCAAAAGGAGCCGAAAGGCTTGGCGGTGTAACCTGGGCGGCTGCAATTTTTGCAGCAATGAATGGCCTTGTGACAGGTGGTGGTCCACGCGGCAAACAACGGGAAAACCTTATGCGTTCAGGGTGGCAACCTTACTCTTTCAAAGTGGGTGACAAATACATTTCTTTCAAACGTGCTGATCCTTGGGGCGCTTTCTTTGGGCTTGCTGCGGATTGGGTTGAAGTGTTCCCGCTTTTGTCAGAAGGTGAAGCCTTGGAAGCATCACAGCGTCTATTGACAGGCTTGAGCCGTAACATTGTTTCCAAAACATATCTACGAGGCATCACAGGCCTTTTAGACGCACTTGATAAGCCCGAGCAATTTGGAGACAGATTCATCAAAGACTTTGCAACATCCTGGATTCCTATGTCTGCCGGGAATGCAATGGTACGCAGAGGAATGGACCCGTACATGCGGGAAGCGTGGGACATGATGGACGCTTTCAAAGACCGTCTTCCGGGTTATTCCCAATCGCTGCCGTTACATTATGATTGGCTTTCAGGAGAACCGACAACACACGGCGGAGCATTTAGCCGTACAATCAATCCTTTTGCTATTTGGGACGCAAAGCAAGACCTTGTGTATGATGAGCTGGTGAACCTGGGTCATGGATTCAGCCCGCCACCAAAGACTATTACACAGGGCAACGGAAGTGTAAAACTGACGCCAGCATTGTATTCGGAGTTCTGTCAACTGAATGGAACACTGAAACGCGGGCGCTATAACCTCCACGATGCCCTTGAACGCGAAATGAAAAAACCAGCATACGACCTGAAACGCGAACGTTTTGCCGATGCAAAGGACGGTTTGCTTTCAAAACGTGTCACAATGCTACAGCGTATTATGCGGACGTATCGCTCTATGGCACAGCAAGAATTACTCAATCGACATCCTGAATTGAAAACACAACTCAGAAGCAACAGGGTTGAAAACTTGCGATCACGCGCAGGACTGGCGCAACGCAAGACAGGAAACGATCTTGAAAAGCTCTTGCAACTCAACAACTAAAAGAGGCCCTACGGGGCCTTTTCTTTTTTCTCCAAAGGAAACAGCATGAGCTATTCAGAAGCAACTTATGCGGCTGACGGCGCTAAGACATCTTTTGATGTGCCGTTTGACTATCTAAGTGCAACACACATTCACGTTTATTTCGATGGTGTTGAACATGAATATACACATTCAAATACGTATACAGTTTCATTTGCAACGCCACCAACAAACGGCACAATTGTTAAAGTTCGGCGTATAACACCGATAAACGAGCCTCTTGTCGATTATGCGAATGGAAGTGTGTTGTGCGAAACCGACCTTGATACACAAACTTTACAACTCATTTACGCAGCACAGGAAGCAAGCGACGCAGCCGGGCGCTCAAATGTCGCTGAAGAAAACGCAATAAATGCATCCAACAATGCGTTGATATATGCGAATAACGCAAAAGCTTCTGAAGAAAGCACGCTCGACGCTTTGGAAAAAACACTCAAAGCAGAAGAGAATATCATTGCATTAGAAGCGTCAACAGTAGAAGCCTCAACGCTCGCATTGCAAGAAGCTGCGAAAATAAACGCTTTCATGTACTGCGGTATGTGGAACCAAGGTCTTTTATATAAGCAAAACAATAGTGTTATGTTTGAGGGGGAGTATTACATATGCGTTAAAGACACAGTGCTATACACGGCGCTGTCAGATGGAAACTACTGGCAAAAACTCAGCCTGAAAGGACCGCAAGGCGAACAAGGAATCCAAGGCGAACAAGGACCGCAAGGCGAACAAGGAATCCAAGGCGAACAAGGTGAACCCGCGCCGGGGGAAGCCGTTGGCATCATTGATTGCGGCCATGCCAGCACTATCGCTGTTATCCTGATTGACGGCGGAACAGCAGAAAACACAATAAACGCGGAGTAAAAATGCCTTATTATGTTGTGAAAAACCGCAGAGACACGGCAGAAAACTGGAAAACACACAACCCAACCCTAGAAGAAGGCGCCCTGGGTTTTGAAAAAGACACAATGCGTATCAAAATTGGGGATGGAACAACACCATGGAATGATCACAAATACGTCGCAAATGTTCCTAACGTCATTATAGATGACACACTGAACACTGTTCAGTTTGAGCTGCCTGATGGAACATTGACAACACCACTGTATATCAAAGGGGATAAAGGAGACACCGGAGATCCGGGAGACATCCCAGTTGACGCGCTACACGCAGCAGCAGCAGCAATGCCGACACACTACGCGAGAGACGTCTTGTTTTCTATTGGGAGCACAACGACGGCACAAGGCCGCGTCACATTGCAAACACCTTCGTACATGACTGTAAATGTAGGGGGGACAGGTTTGGCGCTAAACGCTCTAACCTCTCTTGACTTGAATGCCAGCGCAACATGGGATGCAGGGTCAGCTATCTATGCAACGGCAGCAAACAGAGCCGGATATGATTTCTGTATATACGCTTGCAACGATGGTGGTGGTTTAAAAATTCTTCTTTCAAGAAACACAACATACCCAACAGGGACAAACACTGCTGGAGTTTCTTGGGACGCAACAACAACGCGAAAAATAGGTGGGTTTCATTGCGTTTGTGCTGATGTTGGCACAATAAACGGGCATATGCTTTCAGATTTTATTGCTGGAGATATTTTACCTTGTTCTATTTGGGACTTGTGGCATAGGCCTTCAAGTGCTCCTGAAGGAATGGTATATGTCTCTGGAATAGATAAATGGGCGGACATATACCTTTCTTCTGTATCTGGCGGTGAGTTAGTCAGTCAGTACGGTGGAACAATTGCAGACGGGACGAGTGCGGAGGCTTTTCACTGGTATAAATTCGATGAGTGGTATGGTGATATTAAAAAGGCACTACCCACGCAGCACGATTTTGTTGCTTTATCAAAAGGAAGCAATCAAGCAACAAACATTTCCACAAGCGCAGACCCAGAGACAACAGGAGGACACAACGCATCAAACGGCCAAAGAATGGTAAGTAACTGCGGTTGTGAGGACGCTTGCGGCGTTGCCTACCAAGCAGGAAACGAACCCGGTGGAGGGCAAGGCGCATCCGAGTGGTTGGCTGCAACAGACGGAAACGATTACGGGATAGGGGGAAAGCACTTTTTACCACCTGACCGCTTGTTCTTCGGCGGGCACTGGGCAAGTGATGTATATTGTGGTTCACGCTGTGTCAGTGGCGGTTGTGATCCTTTGGTGCTTAATTCTTATTTCGCTGCAAGAGGCGTTTCAAATAATCGTACAAGGAGTTAAAAATGCGGGACTTTCCGGACAAAATCGCAACAAGGCAAGACATCATAAATCTTCTCGCTGTGTCTGAATACCGCGAAAGAATGATAGCGCGTCTCCAGCGCCTTATGGATGGACGCTATGAATGGCGTCTTGTCGCAAAACTTGAAGACGACGACGAAGGCGTAACACTTGCTGGATTGCGTGTAATCACAATCACCACACCAGACGGGACACAGACCGAACGGTATCAACAGAAATGGGACATCAACACGTTTGCCCTTGACCGCTTACAGATTACAGCCGCCGATTGCGTTGCTTGGGGCTGTATCGATAGAGAGGTGGTTGCTCCTGAATGAGTGAAGAGCATCAGCATTGTACCGCTGGGGATCGCTTTGACCGTGTTGAATCATGGCTGGAGAAACTAGCGGAACAGATGGAAAAAGTAACCGAACTGATGATTGAATCAAGGATGAATAGGCAAACAATTGACGACCATGAAAACCGCATTCGTTCATTGGAAAAAGTAACTACAAGAAACGATGTATTAGGCAAGTGGATCGAAAGATTGATTTGGTTATTTATCGCTGGTTTCTTCTATTTTCTCAAAACAAAAGGAGGTATTTAAACTGCCTAAAGCAACAGACGAAGCACTTGCAGATTTGCATGGACTACTCGCAACGCTCTTTGCGGAACGGTTGCGGTCTGGTGAAGTATCCGCAAGTGAGCTTAACGTTATCCGCGCCTTTCTCAAAGACAACGGCATTGACTCTGACGGAGCCAACAACTCCGATATTCAGGACATTATAGACGAACTCCCGGAATACGACAAGAACCCTAACTTTCTTTCGTAGTCTTTTAAAACCCCTTCACACTACAAAACGCACAGAATTACATCCTAAGGGCATTTTGTTGTATTCATGACTCAACGTACACGAAAGCAACAAAAGAGCCTCACGAGTGCCGTTCTGTGCGTTTCCTGCCCTATTATGGAAAACATCTATGCTCATTTCCCCTTTACCAGAAAAATTACTGGATTTTCGCGTTTTCTTAACGCTGGCCTGGAGGCATTTACGCTTACCAGACCCCACGCCGATACAGCTTGATCTTGCTTATTACTTACAATATGGACCACGCCGTAAAGTGCTTGAAGCGTTCCGAGGCGTTGGTAAATCCTGGATCACATCAACGTTCGTGCTTTGGCAAGGACGTAAAAACCCTGATAGGAAATTCCTGGTTGTCTCTGCGTCAAAAGAGCGAAGCGACAACTTTACAGCGTTCACGATGCGTCTTGTATGCGAAATGCCAATCTTACAATGCCTCATGCCCAGACGGGAACAACGTAACAGTAAAGTTTCTTTCGACTTTGGACCTTGCCGGCCAGACCACGCTCCAAGCGTAAAATCCGTTGGAATCTTCGGACAGCTTTCCGGCTCTCGTGCTGATGAAATTATTGCGGACGATATTGAAGTCCCTAATAACTCCATGACTCAGCTTATGCGGGATAAATTGAGTGAAGCTGTTAAAGAATTCGATGCGATTATCAAGCCCGGTGGCGGTATCACTTACCTGGGCACGCCTCAGACAGAACAATCCCTTTACAATCTGCTGCCGGAACGTGGCTATCAGACACGTATCTGGCCCGCACGTTTCCCGGCAAATCTCGGGCATGATATCTATGGTGAACATCTTGCCCCCATTATCATAAACTCTCTTGAAAACGGCACTGCCAGGGAAGGAGATCCAACAGATCCCCAGCGTTTCAACGCTACAGACCTAATGGAACGCGAAGCCTCTTATGGCAGGTCTGGCTTTGCCCTTCAATTTATGCTCGATACTCGATTAGCTGATGCTGACCGTTACCCGTTGAAACTCTCTGATCTTATCGTTATGGACCTGTCACCACACGAAGCGCCTGAAAAGGTTGTCTGGGGTCGTGGTCAGGAAAATGTCATTGAAGGCCTTGTATGCGTAGGCCTTAACGGTGATCGCTATTACCAGCCAATGTATAAATCCCCTGACTGGATTGAATACAAAGGCTCGATACTGGCAATTGACCCTTCCGGGCGTGGTAAAGATGAAACCGCTTACGCCGTCGTGAAAATGCTTAACGGCCAGCTTTTTGTGACCGCCGCAGGTGGTATACAAGGTGGCTATGATGACAATGTTTTGACCACCCTTTCCAATCTTGCCAGGGATCAGAAAGTAAACAAGATCATCGTTGAATCCAACTTTGGTGACGGTATGTTTACACAGCTTTTGAAGCCCTATCTTGCCCGTATTTATCCTGTCACCATTGAAGAAGTCCGCCACAACATCCAGAAGGAAAAGCGTATTGTGGACTGCCTTGAGCCTGTCATGAATCAGCACAAGCTTGTGGTTGATAGGCAGCTCATTGAAGCCGACTACAAGTCTACGCTCAACCTTCCACCTGAAATTGCCTTACGTTACCAACTGTTCTACCAGATGTCTCGTATCACAAGAGACAGAGGCGCATTGACGCAGGATGACCGCCTGGACGCGCTTGCAATCGCCGTCAATTACTGGACCGAACGCATGGCCCAAGACGTAGATAAAGCCGTACAATCCCGAAAGGATAATCTACTGGACAAAGAGCTGGCCGTATTCATGGGACACGCAACGGATGGCATATATGACTTGGCGTGTCTGGTTGGAACTGGTGGCCTTGAAGGGGATATTGGAGGTGAAAACGGAGGCTGGATTGCCCTTGATTTTTAAGCATGTAAACCCCTGTCATCCTTATCAAAACAATTAACCCCCACTTGTAGAGAAAAGCCCCCGGTTGATATACTATAGTGTAACTATTGTGATACATATGTTATACTATTGTGGTTATATTGTTATACAGTTGTGGTGGAGTAGTCTTTGTTCTCTTTATCATCTTCTATCTCAATCTCTTATTCTCTTTCTTAGTGTAAACCAAGGAGCACGCTAGAGTGTGTTGTGGTGGTCTAGTGTGTTTCCTTGGTTGCTATTTGTGTTGTCTTGATGTTTCCCTGGAGTGGTACGTTTGTGGTACGGCGGATGTTTTGATAAAAAAATTTGAGGTGCTTATCGATGGATACAGGGCTGGAAATACCCCCCTATACCCTACTCCAAACCTTGTAGCATCGAATCCTTGCCCATATATTGTATTATGTGGAGCCTAGCCCCCTCTTATCAATCCCTTTGCAGTCGTGTCCCCTGCATTTTCAGGGACAAACACGCCAAGCCATTGTAATCACTGGACACAAAAGAGATAACATATCTCTTGCACCACTAGACAGCCAGGTGAAGCTTTATTTTTTTCGATTTGTTTAGCACATAAACATTTCTTTTGCGTATCTTTCGTGCATAAAAGGTTTGAGTATCGAAGTAAATAGACGGCCAGAGATTTATAACATCAGACTGAGTTAGTTGATGCTTTATATTTTTTCATTCCGCAACCGTACCACCAAACATAAACAACCGTACCACCAAACATAAACAACCGTACCACCAAACATAAACAACCGTACCACCAAACATAAACAACCGTACCACCAAACATAAACAACCGTACCACCAAATAGACCACCACATGACAAACTAAACATTCAACCTAAGAAAAACAACAGTTAAATTGATTTGTTACATATAAAAATAAACGTGAAAATATCTATTTGTCCCCAAAAAACGCTTGCACTAATTCCTAAATAGTGTACTGTATTTCCAGACGTGAGTAATACATTAACCACACACAAAGAGGACATGAGACAATGACAAAGACAAAAATCACTATTGAGTATGACATTAACGAAGCAGTTTGTGTCTATGATTGCGAACATATGATAAAAACAATATTAGAAAAAGTGGAGTACAGTATCCTTGCCGGGATGAAGAGAAATGTACTCCGTGACACAGACGGCGCTAAAATAGGCACAGTCACTATTGAAAAAACCAGTGAAAAAACAAAGTACGGATACAAATAAAAACCCGGCCATCACCAAAGGCAACGACCGGGCAAGGGCTGATAGCCCCGAAGCTTGCAACTAACGGCTATCAGCTCTTGCCCCAAATGACAACCACCGAACCACAGGAGTTATAGCCATGACCACCACCACAGACGCCAGCCTTGCCACACCGAGAATCTTTATAGGAACCTGGAGTGAATACAATGTTTTCGGAGGAGGCGCAGGATGTTGGTATGATGTCAATTGGGTGACTACTGGCAGCGACCTGGAATCACTCATTGACGAACACATTGAAAACCGTAAACGCACCTGGGCAGAGCGTTATAGAAACACTGTCAAAGCTTTTCGCAGGGCAGAGACAGAGGACGAAAAGAAGATCCACAGGCAGCGTATGGAAGACATTAAAAGCGTTTTCCCGATTGAAGAATATGCCTTTTTCGATTATGCAAATATACCATGCACGGACGAAAACCCAGACCTTGCAAAACTTGCGGAAACCATAGTCGCTATTGAGGAACACGGCGAAGCCTACGAAATTTATATGTCTGATACAAACCCCATGGACGCATCGCTTGAAGACTTCCAAGACAAGTTTCTTGGCATTTGGGACAGCCGCCGCGCCTACGCCGATGAATACCTTGAAGAGCTTGGCGTTTTTGAAAATTGCGAAGAAATAGTTGCAACATATTTTGACTTTGAAACATATACAGAGCACCTCTTTCGCGACGAGGTATGGGGAGAACGCACAAGCACAGGTGATATAGCAGTTTTTGCAAGGTAGGATGAAATTGACGATTCCCAGGTGATTGAATAACCTAACACTAATCCGACTAGGGGAGGCGGATATTTACATACTCGCCTTCCCTTTTAAATCATGACCAAAAGATTGTTTAATAATTACAATTGTTACATTGTGAAAGAAAAAACACCGATACAACAAACATTTAAATTAATTTATTAAAAAATTTTTATTAACTCATGTCGAAAAATCAGAACGATACTTGATCAAAACTTAACACATGCTTAATATCCTCTTTCCTTTAGGGTTTATCTGCTAAATACACATATACTCACATTACGGAGGGAGGAAACCAGATGTATCCAGTATATTTTTCTGTAGTAGGAATATTTTCTGTATATATAGAAACTGTGAAAAATAAAAAAATCATAGCTTTTCATAGACACAATAAAAGTTTGCTGATACATTTATTCGGAATTGATTGTATCGTAAACTTAAAATAAAGAGGTGCAGCATGGACTTAAAAAGCGCTTTGGCAATGTTTAACACTTTCTTAAAAGTACAAACAACAATGAATTTCAAAGTTGCATATGTTTTTTTATACATTGCAAAATACGCTGGTGAAAACGGAGTACGGATTGCAGATATAACAAGAGATTTGAATATTGCATACTCAACTGTAAATGGCCACTGTGCTGCATTAGGCGCAGGAGTTAACCTAAAGAAGGGACTTGAACTGATCGAAGACATTGAAGACGCCGAAGACTGGCGCGCTAAAAGAGTGCGTTTGACGCAGAAAGGCAAAGAACTTGCCGCCACAATAAAAGCGTTATAGGGGGATGTATGGAGCAGAAAATACCTAGAGGAATACGTAAACGCGGCGATAAATATCTTGTAAGCGTGACGCACAAAGGGAAACGCCAGTATAAAACCTGCGTTACGCTTGCAGAAGCCGCAGAAGAACGCCGCAAGATGAAAGTTGCTTTGGCAGGTGAAGCCAAGAAGCAAGAGAAACGGCAGATCACCTACGGCGAAGCGTACAAAATGACAGTAAAGGCCTACTGGAGCGACACGAAAGGAGGAGCAACAGCGATACGACAGGCTAAAGATAGCCTTGAATATTTTGGCGAAGAAAGCCACCTGGACACAATCACAACCGAACGGCTCGACGCCTTCATTGGAACACTACAGGAGCGCGGTAATAAAAATGCGACGGTAAACCGCAAGCTTTCCGCCCTTTCTAAGATCCTTTCAACGGCGTTTGAGCGCGGCTATCTGAAAAATAAGCCAGTCATTCCCTTCAAAAAAGAGCCAGCAGGACGTATACGGTTTCTTTCAGACGCGGAAGAAGAACGCCTTTTAACGCTCATGCAGGAACACGGAACGCCCGAACATGTTTATGCAACCGTTCTACTTATAGAAACAGGAATGCGCATAGGCGAGCTTTTACGGCTTGAAGCCAGGGACATTGACCTAGAAAACAACACCATTTCGATATGGATAACAAAGACAGACCGCCCGAGATCCCTGCCAATGACCAGCCGAGCAAGAGAGGCCGTTGAAGAACTCATTAACAGAAGTGAATTAGGCCCGCTTGTCCCACATTCGTACGCTTGGTTTAAAATTGCTTGGCAGAAAGTACGCGCTGAAATGGGATTGCTTGAAGATCCTTATTTTACACCGCACGTCTTGAGGCATACGTGCTGTTCGCGACTTGTCCAACGTGGCGTACAGTTAAGGCATGTTCAAACGTGGATGGGACATACTTCAATACAAACAACGGTGCGTTATGCGCACCTAGCCCCGCAGGATTTGAAAGCTTGCGCGGTAGCCCTGGAGGACAAAAGAAAAAGGCCCGCATAAAGCGGACCCTTTCAAACCCAAACCATTGTTGACTTTCTAAGTCACATGCCTAGTTAACAACCAGCCATTTTTTCCTAAAAAGTCTAACAATTCCGGGGTTTTAGAAATTTGGTGCCGAAGGGGAGAGTCGAACTCCCACGCGGAAACCCGCACTAGACCCTGAACCTAGCGTGTCTACCAATTCCACCACTTCGGCCCGGAAGAAAGTCTTTTACGCACCTGTCATGAGAAACGCAAGCTTTTTTATTAAAAATTTCAAATAAATTACGGCGCCCCTCTAAGTAAGCCCTTCCCAACAAGGCAATCAGTCCGCCCCTTCCTTGTCCGGAACCTTTTCCATGCCGATGAAGAACAGCAGCAGAGCCGGAATAAGGAACACCGTGAAAACCGTGGAAATGGCCAGACCGCCGAGCACCACGCTGCCTAGACCTCGGTACAGTTCGGAGCCGGGGCCGGGAGCCAGAGTCAGGGGGAGCATGCCGAATATGGACGTACAGGCGCTCATGAAGATAGGCCGGATACGGGTTTTCACCGAGTCCAGCACGGCCTCCCTGTGCGCCATGCCCTGATACCGGATATTGTTCAACGACTGGTGAACAATGAGAATGGCATTGTTGACCACCACGCCGATGAGGATGACGAATCCGAGCATGGTCAGAATATCCATGGATTGCGGCGCCACGAACATGTTCTGTAGTTTCAGCCCCAGAATACCTCCCGCGGCTGCCAGCGGTACGGTAAACAGAATCACGAACGGGTAAATGAAATTTCCGAACAGCGCGCTCATCAATAAATAGGTGATGATCAGAGCCAGCAGAAAATTCCACTGCAGCGCATCCCAGGTCTCGGTCAGTTTGTCGGCCGCACCACTCAGACGAACGTCAAGACCTTTGAGCGGGCCGTTGCGCAACTTGGGCACCAGTCCGTTCTGAATGGTCTCCATGGCCGATTGCAGGGGCATGTCCGGGGGCGGCGTGACCTGCAGGGTAATGGTACGCTGCCGCTCCAGGTGCCGGATCTGGGTGATGCCCGTTGTCCGTTCCAGGTCCGCCAGCGAAGACACCGGCAGCAGTCTGCCTCCGGGCACCACCAGCAGTTCGTCATAAAGTTTTTCCGGCGTATCCAGTCGCGGCCCCTCGGCCTTGATCCGCAAATCGATCTTCTTGCCGCTGGCTTCTTTGAAATCGCCGATGATCCTGCCGTCCATGAGCACGTCCATGGCAACGCCCAGTGATTCGGTGCTCAGTCCGGCGGACTTCACCCTGTCACGAACCGGCAGCAATTTGATCTCCGGATAGAGCAGCTCCAGGGAAGGCACCGGACGCACCTGCACGTTGGGGATGGTCTGGCGCAAAGCGCCGAACATGGCCGCGGCGCCGCCCACGATCTGGTCCAGATTCGGGCCCGAAATGTCCACGTCCACATTGCGGCCTTCGCCAAGGCCTTCCTGAAAAATACCGGCCTGAATGCTCACACCGTACATGCCCGGTATGGTGAAAAGCAGTTTGCTCAGGTACGGAATCAGCCTGCCGGCCTGCTGCTCCTGCGTACTGATTATACCGAAAAGCATGATCCGGTCCGCACCCACGTAGAACTGATTGGCAATGCCGGGCATGCCTTCATATTCGGCCTTGCCTTCAAAAGGTTCGAGGCGCGAATAAATATATTTTCCGATGTCCAGACGTTCCTTGTAGGACAGCCCGGGCGGTGGAATCAAAATGTTCAGCAACAGATTCCGGTTGCCCTGGGGCAGATACTCGAGCTTGGGGAAAAACTGCCAGGCCGACCACAGGGCCAGAAAGGTCAACGCTCCAATGGTGGCGACTCTGGTGAACCATTTCCACATGGCCAGGCTCAGAATGCCCATGATCAGGCCCCGAATCCGTCCGCCCAGCCAGTTCAGCGGGGACCTGCGCTGTTTTTTGACCCCGGAAAGCGTGTACAGCTGCTTGGCCATCATGGGAATAACGGAGATGGAGACGAACATGCTCAGCAAAATGGCGCTGGTGACCGCGATGGCAATGTCCTTGAACAACTGCCCGGCTTCCTGTTCCATGAAAATGACCGGGAGAAAAACAGCCACGGTGGTGGCTGTGGACGCCATGACCGCGCCCCAGACTTCCTTGGCTCCGTCATAGGCGGCCAGAAAAGGCTTTTTGCCCATCTTGCGGTGGCGGTCCACGTTTTCCAGCACAACGATGGCGTTATCCACCAGCATGCCCACCGCGAACGAAATACCCGCAAGACTGACAACATTGAGATTGCGCCCCAACAGGCTGAGAAACATGAACGTTCCGATGATGCTGATGGGGATGGCGATGCCCACGATGACCGTGGCCGAGATGGACTGCAGAAAAATCAGCAACACGATGATGGCAAGCGCGCCGCCGATGAGAATATTCTTTTTCACCAGGTCGATGGCGCCGTTGATGTAGGGCCGCTGGTCGTAATTCCAGTCGAAAAACAGCCCCTGCTCCTTGAGCTGGCCGTCATTGAGCTTGTTGGTGACGGCTTCGACCTGGTCCGTGACTTCCAGCACATTGGCGCCTGTTTCCGGACGGATACCACAGACAATACCGTTCTGACCGTTGCTCAGCATGGCCACGGTCTCGGTGTCGTACCCGTAACGCACTTTGGCCACGTCGCCGATGGTCAGCCGTTTGCGGCCGGTGGAGGAAATCACCACGTTTTCGATGTCCGCAGGAGAAAGAAATTCGCCCAGAGTCCTGATACGAAAATCGCGCCGCCCAACGCCCATGGTGCCCGCGGAAACCGTGACGTTCTCGGACTTCAGTACGGAGATGATCGAATCAATGGTCAGCTTGTAGGAGGCCAGCTTCTGCGGATCCACCACCACATGCATTTCCGATTCGGTGCCGCCGAACACGAACAGATCCGCAACACCGTTGATCCGCTCGAGATGCTGCCGCACTTCCTCTTCAAAATACGTACGGTAAGTGGCAATGGAACGCTTGTTGTCCGGCAGGGTCTTGAGCACGAGCCAGACAATGGGAGAGGAAGAGGCGCCAGTGGCGCTGATTACGGGTTTTTCCGCATTGTCCGGATAATCCGGAACCTCATTGAGTTTATTGGATACGCGCAGCAGAGCATCTTCGATGTTGGTGCCGATCTTGAATTCGAGGGTGATTTCCCCCTGATTGTTATAGGACTGGCTTTCCAGGGAAGTCAGTCCGGGGATCCCCTTGAGCACCTTTTCCTGCTCTTCGATTATCTCGCTTTCCACCTCGTAGGGCGTGGCTCCGCTCCAGACCGTGGTCACGGAAATCTGCGGCGTCGTCACTGTGGGGCTGAGCTGGTACGGCAATGTCCCCAGGCCGATGAGCCCGAACAACACGACCAGAATGACGATGACGATGACCGGAACCGGGTTTCTGATGGAAAATTTGATGAAATCCATGAAGTTCTCGTATCCGCGGCAGAAAGTTTATTGTTTGGGAGACGCAGCAGCCGCCGCGTCCATCACGGGCTGTCCCGGACGCAACCGTTCGTTTCCTTTGGTGACCACATCGTCGCCGGGCTTGAACACGAACCCGGGGTTGAGACTCTGCACTGCGGCCTGATGCTCTACAAAAGCCAGAATCTTCACAGGCACGGCCAGGGCAGTGCCGTCCGTGACCACCCAGACCACCTGGCCCTGCGGGGTCAGCAGCACGGCATCACGCGGCACCATCACGGATTCCTGTGCAATACCCGCCGGAATCCTGGCTTTGGCTTCCATGCCCTGGGCCAGATTTCCCGGATTCAGTACGCGGATTTTCACAGGAAACGTCCGCGTGGCCTGGTCCCCGTCGGGAATGACAGCAATGAGCTCTCCTTCCATCTCGCGCCCGGCCACCTTGAGCGGAACCCTGCTGCCCGGCTTGAGGTACTGCAGCAGCGACTGCTGAACATCCACCAGCACATCCACCACGTCGTCCCTGGCCAGGACGCAGATCACCGATCCTATCTGCAGCCATTCGCCACGGGCCACCTTTTTTTCCAGCACCACACCGTCAAAAGGCGCGTATGTCGTACCCTTGGCCAGACGCAGGGCCAGACGCTCGGAACTGTGCTTCAGGCTCATGGCCTCGAATTCGAGCTTTTCCACCAGAAAACGGTCTTCGTCATAGTCCTGGGCGGTCACACTCTTGGATTTGAAAAGCTTTTCCGTACGCTGCAAGTCATTGCGCGCGTTGCCCAGAGTCGACAAGACCGCCTTGTAGCTGGCTTCCGCAGAATCCAGCTCCTTCTTGACCAGATCCTTGGACAGCACCACAAGGGGATTCCCCTTGCGAACCCGCTGCCCTTCCTCGAACTCGATCTTGTCCACCCGGCCGACAACTTCCGAGGCAACGTCCGCGACTTCGGGGAAGTACACAGTCCCGATATATTCGGTTTGGGGGGCAATGGAACCGGCAACTGCCGGAGCAGTCACCACAAGGGCCGGAGGCATGGCCGGTTTCTGGGACTGCTGCTTCTGTTCCGCAGCAAATCCGTCGTCTGTCAGGAGCACCAGGCAGCACACAAGACATGCCAAAGCGAGCATGGTCTTATGTAAAGAGACTGAATTCATAACGAAGCCGTCCTCTTTTATTTCATGATGGCAAAAAGTTAAGAACGAAGAAAAAACCTAAAGAAATCGTAAATACAATCAGAATATAGTTCATGTCAATATATGGCAGGCGTATTCTTCGACAAGTCCTTATTCATTCTTCCCGATTAAGCCAGCAACTGTACAATTCTGCGGCATTATCCAGTATTGCCACAAGCGATGCCACAGATCAGGTTGCACAACAAAAAGCCTCCAACGCCTCTGATTGCGCAATTTTCTCAAAGTCCTGACAACCAGAACCATCTTTTTGGTACTTTATTATTACCTTTTGACTGTGTTTTCTGCTTGTCCCATCAATAGTAATACGGCTCCACTCTGCGAATAATCACGAACCTGCTGCTTTTGATTCTGAAAAGGTCGGGACACTAATCGATACTCTTTTTATTCCTTTTATGGTTAAAAAAACTCCTTTTCCATGTCTTTTACCTTCTTCCATGGAATGATTACCAGATGAAGACACAAAACACCCTCAGAAAACTACTATCAACTATACTGCCTGTCCTGACACTTTCCCTGAAAAGCTCTTAGTCCCCTTCCTTCTGATCTCCTGCTTTTACCGGACATACGGTCGAGGCCACCAATTTTCGCATCCTTGAATCCACACTTCCAAAGGAACCGGATCTTTTTTTGTGAAGGATTGAAAAAAAAATCCTGTTTTCCCCTTGCCAAGCGCAAGAAAGACATTATTCATTCACATGTGCGGGTGTTCCTGTCGCATCGAACGCATCCGATGCGCTGCCTGCAATCTGACCTGTCGGTCACAAATTCACAATTTTTTTGGAGTTGGAATTTTTTCATTTGTTGATTGAAGGTAATCTGAATTTTCATCTGGAATGAAACAAAAAAGACTTGCCTTCAAGAAAAGAATGTGTATATTCGCCTCGACACAATCACTAGCACTCTCTAACGGCGAGTGCTAACAGACAACAAACCTTACGGAGGAGTCATTATGAACCTGAAGCCGCTGTCTGACCGCGTAATGGTCAAGCGCCTCGAAAGCGAAGAGAAGACCCAGGGTGGTATCATTATTCCTGAAACCGCCAAAGAAAAGCCCCAGCGTGGTGAAGTGACTGCGGTTGGCCCCGGTAAGGCCGCCGATGATGGCAAGATCATTGCCATGAACGTCAAGGTTGGCGACACCGTACTGTTCAACAAGTACGCCGGCACCGAAATCAAAATTGATGGTGAAGAGTACCTCGTAATGCGCGAGGACGACATTTTGGCCATCATTGAATAATTCCTATTCACCATTGTTTTTGAATCACATATTTTAAAGATACTTATTCAAGGAGGCCCCAATAATGCCTGCTAAAGAAATTCTTTTTGAGACCAAGTGCCGTGAACGCCTGCAGAGAGGCGTAGACAAACTGGCTAACGCCGTCAAGGTTACCCTCGGACCCAAAGGCCGCAACGTTGTTATCGAAAAGTCCTTCGGCTCCCCCGTCATCACCAAAGACGGTGTAACCGTTGCCAAAGAGATCGAACTCGAAGACAAATTTGAGAACATGGGCGCCCAGATGGTCAAGGAAGTCGCCAGCAAGACCAGCGACGTAGCCGGCGACGGTACCACCACCGCCACCATCCTGGCCCAGTCCATCTTCAACGAAGGCGTAAAGCTCGTTGCCGCCGGCCGCAACCCCATGGCCATCAAGCGCGGTGTAGACAAAGCCGTTGAAGTTATCGTTTCCGAACTGGCCAAGCTGAGCAAAGACACTCGCGACCAGAAGGAAATCGCCCAGGTTGGCACCATTTCCGCCAACAACGACGCCACCATCGGCAACATCATTGCCGACGCCATGAGCAAGGTCGGCAAGGAAGGCGTTATCACCGTTGAAGAAGCCAAAGGCCTCGAAACCAGCCTGGACGTTGTTGAAGGCATGCAGTTCGACCGCGGCTACCTCTCCCCCTACTTCGTGACCGACACCGAAAAGATGGTCTGCGAGCTCGACGAGCCCCTGATCCTCATCAACGAGAAGAAAATCTCCAACATGAAAGACATGCTGCCCGTTCTGGAGCAGGTCGCCAAAATGAGCAAGCCCCTGGTCATCATCGCTGAAGACGTGGAAGGCGAAGCTCTGGCAACTCTCGTTGTCAACAAACTGCGCGGCACCCTGTCCGTTGTTGCCGTCAAGGCCCCCGGCTTTGGCGAACGCCGCAAGGCCATGCTCGAAGACATCGCCATCCTCACCGGTGGTACCGTTGTTTCCGAAGATCTGGGTGTAAAGCTCGAAAACGTCACCCTCAACGACCTCGGCACCGCCAAGCGCATCGTTGTTGACAAAGAGAACACCACCATCGTTGACGGCGCCGGTTCCGGCGACGACATCAAGGCCCGCATCAAGCAGATCCGCGCCCAGATCGAAGAGACCACCAGCGACTACGATCGTGAAAAGCTCCAGGAACGCCTGGCCAAGATCGTTGGCGGCGTAGCCGTCATCAATGTCGGCGCTGCCACCGAGACCGAAATGAAGGAAAAGAAAGCCCGCGTGGAAGATGCTCTGAACGCCACTCGCGCTGCTGTTGAAGAAGGCATTGTTCCTGGCGGCGGTGTCGCCCTGGTTCGCTGCCTGAACAGCCTGGAAGCCATCAAGCCCGCTGACGACGACGAAGCCGCTGGCATCGCCATCATCCGCCGCGCTGGTGAAGAACCCCTGCGCATGATCTCCTGCAACGCTGGCTTCGAAGGCGCCATCGTTCTGGAAAAAGTGCTGCACGGCAAGGACGGCGACGGCTTCAACGCTGCTACCGGCGAATACGAAGACCTGATCAAGGCCGGTGTCATCGACCCGAAAAAGGTTACCCGTATCGCTCTGCAGAACGCAGCCAGTGTTGCTTCCCTGCTGCTGACCACCGAAGCCGCCATCGCTGAAAAGCCTGAGGCCAAGAAAGATATGCCTCCTATGCCCGGCGGCATGGGCGGTATGGGCGGAATGGGCGGCATGTACTAAGCCGTTTTCTGCCAGACTCGCTTTCAATGGAGGGTTCCTTCGGGAACCCTCTTTTTTTTTGGGAAAAAACCAGCGCATTCAAAAAAAGGCCATGGAATACGCCAGCAATTTATGACTTCATTCCGCTAACTTGTGCCGCCCTTGCCAAGCATCAGTCAGGCGGGTATCCTGCAATACGTACGGTGTCCAGATACGTGGTCAGAGCCTCAATCAGCCGGGCGCATTGAGCTGTATCCTGTTGTTCGGCAGCGCGTTGCAGCTCCAGGCCGGATTCGCTGATGCGTTCGAAGCCGTAAGCCAGGGCCGCGCCTTTGTGGCTGTGCCCGATCCGGCGGACAGTGGCAAAATCCGCCTTCAGCAAAGCCTTGTTCATGTCGGCCACGTCCTGCCGCATGGAAGCCATGAATTCGGGAATAAGATCTGCCAGTTCTTCCGGTGGTTCCACGTACGAGCAATCCCGGGCTCCGGGCCGGGACGAGTCTATCGCCTGAGTGCAATCCTGATATCCGGGGGCAAATCCGGGGTTCAGGCAATTGGCAATGGCCTCGAACAGCACACGCTTCTTGATGGGCTTGGTCAAAAACCCCGTACATCCGGCGTCCTTGCTGCGCTGGCGATGTTCCTGCAAGGCATGGGCGGTCAAAGCGAGAATGGGCACTGATTCCAGACCGTTTTCCTTTTCCCATTCCCGGATGCGGGTCGTGGCTTCGTATCCGTCGAGCAACGGCATCTCGATATCCATCAGCACCAGATCGTAATCCCCTGCCTTGAACATACGCACCGCCTCTTCTCCATTGACGGCCATGTCCAGAATCACCGGCGACTCCATGAGATAGAGTTCGGCAACACGGCGATTGGCAGCATGATCCTCGGCCATGAGTATCTGCAATGGCGGCAGTGTGAGAGCGTCCTGAACGGCGAGCTCATCCTGCGAATCAAACTGCCCTTTGTTCAAGGCGGCGCGCAGTCCGCTGAGCAGTTCCTTTTTCCGAAGCGGCTTGGTCAGGCAACGTATGACACCGGCTTCCATGGCCGAAGCCTTGTCTTTGCCGTCCGCAATCACGCTGAACAGCATGATCATTGGTGGGGTGGGTATGTCCATACTCTGCAACTGCGTCAACAAATGCACGCCATTATGCCCGTGCAGATCAAAATCCACCAGCATCACATCGTAATTACGGCCCAGGCGCGCTGCTTCACGCAGCAAATGAGGCACTCCACCAGTGTCGGCACTGACAGTGCAATGCAGGCCGTCATGCTCCAGCATCCCCTGTATCGCCCCGGACAGGCTGGCATTGCCCAAAACAAGCAGCACCTCCACGTCGCGCAGATCTGAAACAGAAGTCTGTCGTGCGGATTTGTCCCTGGGCAGTACAACCGTAAAGAAAAAAGTGGCCCCAGGGCCCTGGCCGCTTTCCACCCAGATGGAACCGCCCATCCGCTCCACCAGACTTCTGGAAATGGCCAGTCCCAGTCCGGTGCCTCCGTATCTGCGGGTGGTGGACGAGTCCGCCTGGGAAAAACTTTCAAAAATGGCGTCCTGTTTTTCCTGAGCAATACCCACGCCCGTATCGGATACGCTGCACAGCAATTTGACCATTTCATCGGTGGAACTTTCCAGAACAATTTTGAGACTGATCTCCCCTGTCGCAGTAAACTTGATGGAGTTTCCCAGCAAATTAACCAGAACCTGACTCAGGCGGTTGGGGTCTCCCACCAGGCCATCGGGAACGTCCGGAGCGATGTCCGGAATCACTTCCAGACCTTTTTCATGCGCCCGGAAAGCAAGCATCTTGCAGATATTTTCCACTTCATCCCGCAGCAGGAACGGTACGGATTCCAGGACTATCTGTCCGGCTTCGATCTTAGAAAAATCCAGAATGTCATTGATGATATCCAGGAGCATTTCCCCTGCGGAGCGAAAGGTGGAAACATAATCGCGCTGACTGGGAGTCAGGCCTGTTTCCCAGAGCATTTCCGCCATGCCCAGAATCGTATTCATGGGGGTCCGGATTTCATGGCTCATCCGGGCCAGAAATTCACTTTTGGAACGATTGGCCACCTCGGCCTCACGGGCCAGTTCGCGCGTGTGTTCCAACACCTCGCCCAGACGCTTGTTGCTGCTGCGCAGGGCCGACTCGGCCCGTTCACGTTCGGTTATTTCCTGGCGCAGCTGCTCATTGGATTGCCTGATGGTGGAAGTGCGCTCGGCAACCTGCAGTTCGAGATTGGTCTTCGCGTCGCTGATCTCGCGATACAGGCTGAAACTCTCCATGGCGTAGGCGCTGGAGAGCAGGATATTGGTCAACAGGTGATAGGAGACATCGTATACGTCCTTGTCCTCCGCTTCCATCAATCCCACGAACATTCCCCACGGACGCGATGCCGTGCTGATGGAATGCAGCAGAATCGTTTCCCGCCTGTCGCTGCTGGATATCAGCGAATGCTTGTTGCGATACAGAGCCCAGGCAAAGGTGCCGTCTTCCATGAGGGCAACAGCTTCCTTGTCCAGGTACGGACCGTATTCGTCCGGTTCGCACAGTTCCTGGTAAAAGCTGGATTCCTCATCCACCAGAAAGATGGCCACAGCCTTGAAGCGTATCAAGGAACGTACCCTGGTAATGGTTTCAAGAAGAATGGAGGTGGCTTTTTCCGACTTGCTCAGCTTGGGATCAAAATTACCCAAGGTCGTGGCCATTTCCAGAGCGCTCAGATAGATATTTTTTTCCTCAGCCAGCCTCGCGACTTTTCTTTCCAGCAATTCCAAGTGGTCTTCGTTGCTCATGCCTCTAAACCTCGCCCAGAAAAATCCGTTGGATTTCGTGAAGTTGTCTGTCCGCCTGGCTGAATACGTATTCCATGAGTCCGCTGGTCATTCCCAGAATCTGGCAGGCGTCGCTTTCCAGAGGCGGCACCAGGATCGATCCCCCCTGCCCGAACTGCAAGGCCACTGCCACACTGTCCGCGACATGGATGATGGCCGGTTCCAGCGAACTGGTCGCCTTGCCGGGCATATGGTGGAAACGGATGGGACGCTCGAGCGATGCCGGAAAACGCCAGTCTTTCATCAACAGGCTGCCCACCATGGCATGATCGAAACCAAAAATTTCTTTTTCTGCCTGAAACAAGGGGACACGCTCTTTAAGGGAAAATTTCATTGCCCGGCGAAACGCATCAGGGCATTCCTTGATGAGCACCAGCCGGCCTATGTCGTGGATAAGCCCCGCCACGAAAAAACGTTCTTCGGTCAATCCCATTTTGTGGGCGGCAAGGGTCCGCGCCGCGACCCCGCACACAATGGAATGCTTCCAGAAAGCCTTTACGTCCATCAGCCCGGGCGGAATCAGCTTGAACGTGTTGACCACCGAAATACCTATGGCCAGGTTCGTGAGATCCGCCGAACCGATCAGACTGATGGCCCGCGTGATGGAGCCGATTTTTGAAGGGAACCCGTAGAACGGACTGTTGACCAGCCGGAGCAATTTTGTGGAAAGGCTGGGATCCTTGCTGACCACGTCGGCAAGATGTGAAGCGGAACTCAGTGGATCGTTGAGCACATCCATGATCCGGTAATAAATATCCGGGAAGGAAATGAACTGCACCTGGCGTTTGACCAGATCGCCGGCGGACACCGTCTCCTTTTGAAACTTTTTCTTCGCATTTTCAAAAGAGGGTCCATCCTCTTCCACGGACCAGGGGTGCGGCAAGTCCTGACCCGCACCTATGCTTTTTCCGACCCGAAGCATGCTCAGACGTTTGAGTTCCGCCATGACCTCTGGAGAGTCCGAAGATTCGATGAACAGTTTGTCCACATAGTTCTTGCTGTTGGTTATGACTTGTGAATCCAGAGAGGTCTCTGCCTCGGCGGCGGCCTCGGCCTGGCTGATGCCGACGATATTCGCTTCCGTCACTCCCCAGGATTTCATGACCCTGAGATGTTTGGCCACGATTGTCGTTCCTTTTGCAAGCAAAAAGCGATTCTTGGGGGCATACAAATCATCGGCCAGGACCATGCCTTCCTTGAGATGATTCACATTGACGAAACTCAACGTTTCCTCCGGTCTATTTGAATATACGGGCCGATTCCACAATGATTGCAAGACAAGCTATAAATATCATACTTCAGGTTGTTTTGCGAGAGTCCAGGGGCGGGTGGCCCCTGACAGTCTTTCCTTGCCCGCCCTGCACCCCTCACGACGTGACTCCGGAAGTACAATTTTTTGATCTGAATTACGCTTTTCAGGGCTCCGGGGCTTGTGTCTTTTTGGGAAAAAAGCCATAGTTTTTTCTTTGTATTATCTATTTTTCACATTAAAATCACGACCCAAACATGCAACTTCTCAGCCGTTTATTCCAGAAATCCCATACCCGAAAATCAGACATCTCAGGCCTCTTGCTGCAATCCAGAAAACAAGAGGCACCTTTTGAAGTATTTTTCAACAAAGAGATCAATGACCTGCCCGATGCCACATTCAGACTCGCAGGAATCGAGGATGACAAACTCTGCTTTCGGGTTATTTCCGAGAACTTTCTTGATCCCGCGCTCTTTGGAAGCCATTTCCAGGCCACTTTTCCTTTGAGTCTGCACAAGCATATTCAATCTCAGGTTTACAAATTCAGTTCCCGGCTGGAAGACTGCAGACTGGTAAACGACAGCAAGATCTTCCGGACCTCTTTTCCCGACCGCCTGAGTAAAGTCGAACTGCGCAAGGACATCCGGATCGGGTTGACCGAAGCAAACCGTCCGGCCCTGCGCGCATGGAAAGCCGGCAAAGGAACCAATGGACTGTTCTCCAGCAGCAGTTTCGATCCGGCAAAGACCTGCAGCCCGACTCTGTTCGAAATGCAGCCCGCGGACGACGGCATGGTACTTCTCCACAACATTTCAGCCGGCGGGCTCAAACTGTCCATCTCACCGTACTGTTTTCCTGAAGCTGCAAAATATCTGAATGAAGACAGCAGATTGCATCTGTGGATGCAGCTGCCTGAAATCGGCTGGAAACACCCAGTCGAATGTCTGATGCCGGCGCGAACCACCAGAATACAGCACAGCCCCACGGGGCGGCTGGAATTCGGGCTGCATTTTCTGCATTTGTCCGGCGGACAGATCAAACTGCCCAACAGTGATGGCTGGGTACGATACACGGACAGCAGCCTGCAAATCCTCGTGGGATGGATCCAGCGCCGGTTGGAAGAATTCGACAGCAGCGAACGGGCATGGTAAAAAAATTGTTTCTTTTCTCAGACGGTCCTCCCTGTCCGCTATGCGGAGCAGCGGCGACACTATCCGGCCGTTGAGCCAACGCCCGCATCGTTTGCAGGTCCTGCAACATGGAGTTACCCGCGAAGCTGTTTGCGGATGAAATCGAAACCTGGAAGGAAAGTCTCTGCCAAGACCTCATCGAGCAAGAGTCCAAGGAGATCCCTGAAATGTCATGTGAATTCCCCGAGAGCAACGCCACGACAGAAGAAATCAGCACCCTGCTGAAAAACGCCCGTACCATTGCCGTTGTCGGCGCATCCTCCAACCCTGAAAAAGACAGCCATATGGTGACCGGCTACCTCAAGGATCACGGGTATACGGTCTTTCCCATCAATCCCGGCTGCACGGAAATTCTCGGATTGCCGTGCTTCAAGAGTCTGGAGGAAGTCCCTGAACACATCGACATCGTGGACATTTTTCGTCGTCCCGAAGCCCTGGCCGGTGTTGTGGACGAAGCCATCGCCGCCAAGGCAGGCAGTGTCTGGATGCAGCTGGGACTGGCCCACAACGCGGCTGCCGACAAGGCCCGGGCAACCGGGCTGGAAGTCGTGATGAACAAATGCATCAAGATCGAGCATATGAAAATCGAACAAGACTCCTGAGAAAAAAACATCTTTTTCCACCGGGGTCACTGCGGTGGCCCCGCAATGTATCCCCAAAATCCGCTCCGGCTGTTCGTATTTTCTCCAACACTGTATTCAGTTTCCTCAGTCTTCAATGCCAGCGACTCTCTAATGCAGCCAGGTGTACGTCGCGAAGCTATTCTCTGCGCCGGTCACCGGCGTTTTTGTTGATGCGACTTCTCGTCCGGGCTGCACAATTGAGTGTTTTTTGCAGACAAACTAAAGGAACTATTTGAAACTTATTAAAAATAATGGCATACATACTTGCTAGGTGGAATGAACGGTCAGGGGGATTTTTCCCACATACTCTCCTAACTCAAAAAGGCTGAAAACGGCAGTCCCGGTATGGACGCAGCGTCAGAAAAAGCAATATCCACTGATCAAGAGGATCTTTTCCAGCAGGAACTTTCGCCTGCATCGTTTGATGCATCCAGAGTCCATTCGCTCAGTGCGCTCAAAAAATTTCTGGACATTGCCCATATCAATTTCTGCCTGATCGAACCGTATTTCAACAACCCGGATTACCCTGTCGTCGAATCCCGCGAACTGCTGCCCTCGTTCGAATCCGACGTCTTCGAATATTACAATCTGCCCGGCTTCAGTCTTGTGGCTTTCGAGCGGCCCATCAACTATTTTCATGAAATTTTTCAGTTCGACATTATCCACAACCTTGTTGAACAGCCACCAGACGAAGCAAGCATCTTCTGCCCTCTGGAGCATACGGTCATGCACCAGAACATGCAGAGCATGCTCAACAGGCTGCCTAAGCACCTGCACGCCGCTTTCACCAACTCATTCGCCAACTCGGACATCACCGATCTCGACCACTACGCAGAGCTTCTTCCGTATCTCGTGCAGATGGATCGGGCCCATGTGCTGGGGATGGACGATTTCGGCAATTTCTCCCTGGTGGGTGTCTATGCGTCCTTTCCGTCGGATCTGGACGCCGAAATCAAACGCTTCGGATTGCGTATCGGCAAGTTCAAAATCGGCAACAACACTGTTTACGAACGCAACCGCCTTTTCGTGTACCAGTTTCTGATGGAGCTCTACGGCTTTCCCATTGTCTCCGAACGGCGTACCTCCAGCGCGCTGTTTGCCAGACGACTGCATAAACTTGGCGAAAAATTCCTGATCCGCGTGCTAGGCCAGTCCGACCGGACCCTGACCACGCTTTTCGCCGATCCCAGCAGCCGGATGTATCCGCGCGTGGAAAAAATCGCCCTGGTAAAGGTGGAAAAAGAACAAAAAGACGTTATTTCGCGCCTCGAAAAAGGCGGCTATTTTGTGGACCCGGATAATCGGGTCGTGATTCTGCGCGTCCGCTATCGTCAGCACAAATTCAATCCCAACAACGTCCGGCAGGAACGCGCGCTTTCCGTGGAAAACCAGGAGATTCTGCACCCCACCAACGGCACCATACTGACGGGATGCAACATCATCAAAGACACCTACAGCATGTTTCTGCGCCTCAACGACATTGTCCGCGGCGAATACACGGGCAAAATCGTCTACAAGCGCACCGAAGTGGTGGAAAACACGGCCAGCGATAGCAACCGGCTGAAATTCCTCTATTACTGGTTATCCAAGCATCAGCGCCGCATTATCGGCTACAGTGACGATTTTTTTGAAAAAATTGCCAAGGTCCTGGACAGCTACCTCTACTCCAAAGAAGTCAATTTCAACGAACTGTCCGAGTTGCACAACGAAGTGATCGCCAAGTACAGTTACATTGCCCAGGCGCGCAAAGTGGGCAAACTGGAAGACCTCATCCAGGGGGGCAAGCGTTCGAAAAGCACCAACTATCTGGAAATCATGCAAAATGCCATCGAGCTGCTGCAAGAACTGCAGTTCGACGCGGTGCACTACAACAAGGAACTCGTGAGCCAGATCATTTACCTTGGTGGAATTCTGTTGAACGACACCTATATTTCCCGCCGTTATCTGAAAAAAAATGAACGTGATCTGTCCAATTACGGGCGGAAAATCCGCACCGCGTACGGCAGACTGGTCTCGCTGGTGGATTCCATGAAAGCTATCAGAAAATCGCGCGATGATTCAGTGGCGGCTCTTCGAAAAACCGGATAACGTTTTATGGGCAATGGACGCCAAGTCGGATCAGCCTGTCCCACGGCAAACACAACCGGCCCGTCCACGACGCGGCCCCACAAAGCATCCGGGCGGTTCAAAACGCCTAGTTGCATGCTCTGTATACCGACCACCTTCCCCAAACCAACACCCCTTGAGGGGAGCATCAGGAGATCTTCATGGCTGAACTGCTACAAACACCACTATCCGGGTGGCACCTGGAGCACGGCGCCAAAATGGCCCCGTTCGCCGGGTGGAACATGCCCATCCAATACAAGGGAATTCTTGCTGAGCACAAGCATACGCGCAGCAGTGCCTCGTTGTTCGATATCTGCCATATGGGTGAATTTCTGCTGCAGGGCACGGGAGCCAAAGACTCTCTGGCCCGCTGCGTGACACATAATCTGGACACCCTGGCGCCTGGTCGCTGCCGCTACGGCTTTCTGCTCAATGAAGCGGGCGGTGTCATCGACGACCTTATCATTTACTGCCTCGAACCAGACGCTTACCTCCTGGTCGTAAACGGTGCGCGCATCGAAACGGACTTTGCCACCATCAAATCGCGCCTTTCCACGGATCTGGATTTCACCAATGCCACGGACGATTTTGCAAAGATCGACCTGCAGGGCCCCAAAGCCTTTGAAATCGTGCGCGATACCTTTGGATTGAATCTCAAGGCACTGAAATATTTTTCTTTTGAAAAAGCGCGTTTCGAAGGTGAGCCTTTGCTGATCAGCCGTACGGGCTATACCGGCGAACTCGGATATGAATTTTATCTTCCTTCCGAGCTGGCCCTGACCTTCTGGAATACCTGCCTGGAAGATTCCCGTCTCCAACCTGCAGGATTGGGAGCCCGAGACACCTTGCGGCTGGAAGTGGGACTGCCCCTGTACGGGCAGGATCTTGACGAACAGCATACGCCGGCCGAAGCCGGTTTCGGCGTGCTGCTCAAGTCCGAAGCCCAGTACGTGGGCAAAGGCGCCGACCAGCGAGTGGCCGAACAACTGATCGGACTGCAGATCGACGGCCGCCGCAGCGCCCGTCACGACGACCTGGTGTTTCTGCCCTCGGGCGAACAGGTCGGCCGTGTCACCAGCGGATCTTTCGGCCCCAGCGTGGGCCATGCCATTGCTCTGGCGTATGTGGCCGAGCCCTATGCACAGGAAGAGGTCTTTGAAATTCGCACCGCAAAGACCCGCCTGGAGGCCAAACGTGCGGACCTGCCTTTTTACCGCGACGGATCTGTCCGCGCCCAACTCGCCTGATGCCCTTGCACTGCGACAACGATTAAAAAATTATGCGCTCGTTTTATCTTTCGCCAGATGAGTGGCCGGGGAACAACCAGGAGACCGTCCTGGGGGGCGCCGAAGCCCGTCATTTGATCAAGGTGCTGCGCGCCGGTCCCGGCGATACCATTCGTCTTTTTGACGGGGCCGGCCGGGAAGGCACTTTTGAAATCACCGCCACGGACAAACAATCCGCAACCCTGCTTCCCCTGGAACTGCACAGTGTTCCCCGGCCCGAGAGGCGTACCGTTCTGGCTTTGGGCTGGTCCAAAGGCATCCGGCGCGGCTGGCTTCTGGAAAAAGCTGTCGAACTCGAGGCTTCAGGCATCTGGTTCTACCAGGCGGATCGTACGCAGGGACGTGTTCCCGATGAGGTCAAGGAAAACTGGTCCGGTCAGCTGGTGGCCGGAGCCAAGCAAAGCGCCAACCCCTGGCTGCCCGAACTGCGGACCATTCCGCAGGGAGTCAAAGGGCTCGCGGCCGCTGCCCAGGATTTCGACCTGGCGTGCATTCTCTGGGAAGATCAGGAACAGCCGCAACTTCTGGATCATACGCGGCTGCGGGAAACGCGTTCGGTGCTGTTCGTGCTCGGTCCGGAAGGCGGCTTCAGCCCGAAGGAAATCAGCGTCCTGTCCACCAGCGCATTTTTACCTGTAAGCCTGGGAGACAGGATCCTGAGGTGGGAAACCGCGGCACTGCTGTGCCTGGGGCTCAGGTGGTGGAGCGGACAAGAAATGAACAGGGCCGGATAATTCTCCGGCCTTATTTCCTGTTGCTGACGGCATTGACCAGAACCTCCAGAAGCATATTCATTTCGATGGGCTTGGATACATAGCCATCCATACCGGCTTCCAGAAACATTTCCTTGTCGTGTTGCATGGCGTAGGCCGTGAGAGCGATGATGGGAATATCGGCCTTGTCCGCGAATTCCGGCGAATTTCGAATGTTTTTTGTGGCTTCCATACCATCCATTACGGGCATCCGAATGTCCATGAATACACAGTCGAAATTCTCCTTGCGCAGGATTTCCAATGCCTGCTGGCCATTGGAAACACAGCTGACCTTGCATCCTGCTTTTTCCAGTATACGCCGTATGGTCAGCTGATTGGTCGGATCGTCCTCCACCACCAGAACCTTATGCGAGACTGCCAGTGCTTGAATATCCATAGTACTCCCGCTTTCCCTTTCGAAGTATTGTTCCGTTATGCCAAAAGGCAGTACCACTTCGGCAGTGGAGCCATGTCCCAGGCGGCTTGAGATGCTCGCCTCTCCCCCCATCAAATCAACCAGGCGCTTCACTATTCCCAGTCCCAATCCCGCTCCCTGGTATTTGCGCTTGAACGAGGTCTCGGCCTGGGTGAAAGCCTCGAATACGCTTTGCAATTTGTCTTCAGGGATGCCTATGCCGCTGTCCGCCACACGACATCTGACCCATATGCGGTCCGGCAAATCATGCAATCCCGTGTCCAGAAGGTCAATTTCAATGGTGACATGCCCTGTATCGGTAAATTTCACGGCATTCCCCACGAGATTGAATAACACCTGTTTAAATCTGACACTATCCCCGATCAGCGTTATGGGAATAGTCCGGTCTTTTTGTATCTGGAAAAGCAATCCTTTCTTTTCCGCGCTTTTCTGAAAAATGTTACGTACGCTTTCCAGAACAGCCGGAAAGGAAAATTCCGCGTCGTTCAGCTCTAACCTTCCGGCCTCTATCCGTGACAAATCCAGAATATCACTCAACAAATCCGTCAGGCTTTTGCATGAATCAAGAGCCACATTGATATATTGGCGTTGCTCCTCGGAAGCGGACGTACTGTTCAGTAATTGCAGCATCCCCGCGATGCCGTTCAGAGGGGTCCGGATCTCATGGCTCATATTGGCCAGAAATTCGCTTTTGGCAATATTGGCCGCTTCCGAAGCCTCCTTGGAACGAAGCAATTCCAGCTCTGTTTGCTTCAACATGGTGATGTCCTGCAGCGTAACCACAAACTGCATCACTCCGTCACCGTCGATTGTGTTTCTGATGGCCGTGGCATTGATCAGCGCATTGAACTCACTGCCATCCTTACGCCGAATCCGAGATTCCCAGGTAAAATGTCCCTTTTCTTTCAGAATTCTGACCCGCTCGGCAACCATCTCGGGTGTGCCATCCGCACTGAAAGACAAGGTGCTCTGTCCGCTGAGATCCTCGCCGCTGCATCCCAGCATGCGGGCAGTGGCGGAATTGTGCAGCTCGATTGTGCCACCATCGGCGCTGACAATGCACACGCCCAACTCCGTATGCTCGAAAACCTGCGCCCACCATTTCAGGCGTTTTTCCGCGCGCATCCGCTCCGTGATATCCAGAACCTGCCCCAGGAAATGCAAGGGCTCTCCTTCCGGATTGCGGACCATGGTAACAATAAGCAGACCATGGGCTATCTTGCCGGATTTATGTATAAATCGTTTTTCCAGTTCATAATGGCCGATTTTTCCGGCGCCCACCATACGCTGCAACTCCATGTTGCGTTCGAGGTCATCCGGATGCGTGACCTCGGCGAATGTTTTTGTGCGTAGTTCCTCCTCACTGTAGCCCACCAAATCGCAATACGCCTTGTTGGCCCGGATAAGGATGTAATCAAGGCCCACCATGGCCATTCCCACAGGCGACAGCTCGAACAGCAGACGAAAGCGCTCCTCGCTTTCCCGCAGTGCTTTTTCCGACTGCTCGCGTTCCGTTATATCCCGGACAATGGCCAGAACATAGGGCTGATCTTCGACAAACTTGACCACGCAGACTTCCACCGGAAAGGTGCTGCCATCCTTTCGTCGCTGCACCCGGCGCAAATACATGGGCGTATCGTTGGGAAAACGCCCCCAGCGCTGCTTGAATTCTTCCAAATCCAGATTTTCCACAACGTCGGCCACAGTCAGTCCGGCAAATTCCTCCCTCGTGTATCCAAGACTGTCAACGCACCGGTTGTTTACCGAAACAATGGATCCACCGAGTTCGGTCAACATAATGGAATCTGAAGCATTCTCCACAAGCCGCTTGTAGCGTTTCTCGGATTCGACTTTTCGCTCGAGGCTGAATTTCAGCCGGGAAACATCCACCAGCGTACAGCAGCAGCCGTCAACCTCACCTGCCGCGTCGGTAAGTTCCTTGATGGAAACTTCAAACCAACGCGTGGAACCATCTCTATGCTTCAACGCCAGTTCCTGCTCACCAAAAACATCGGATCTCTGTTTTCCGGGACACCAGGAAAACGGCTCGCCTTGGCCCGGGGCATTGGCATCAAAAAGCTCGCTTATGTTTCTGCCGGACAGACTTTCCGTAGAATATCCCAGCAGACCAGAAACACTATCGCTGCAATCCCGTATGACTCCATTGGAATCAACGGACAAAAAGAGTATCGATGCACCTTCATAGAACGCTCCCAACCATTGCTCTGCCCTCCTGAAAGCATCCTCGCGTTCAGCCAGCTTGCGTTCCTGCTCCGCAAGTTGCGCCTCCAGCGCCGTCACCCTGGTTTGCGCTTCCTGCAATTTCCGAAAAAGCTCTTGAGTCGTCGAAACAGAAGTTTCATTCATAACTAGCTGGACTCTTGCATTTTATTCGTATTTATCATGGACCATACCAATTAAGAAAAAAGAGAAGCAAATAATGTTTTATAACAAAACACGATATTTTATACCATACTTTCTTTCAATCACTCCACTTCATAAGAACTGATCACAGACATAGCGCTAACAGCTCTTTCTATCCCGGATTCACCAGTTTCCAAGGCTGGAAGAAATTTCTCGCACCTGATACTATCATCTTTATTCACAACTAACAGCATGTTTTCCCGAAGTGCGCCCTGGAGATCTCGATAGCCCTTTCCGCTGTATGAATTCCTCACCGACTCGGCATGACATTTTCCCTGCTCGATGCGAAGTTGTCTCTCTCCCTACGGACCTGGCACTGCAAACCGGGCAAACGTACGAAACATTTCAGGACCGCCCATGATTCACCGCAACCGTATCATTCCCCCCAGTTATATTTATCCCAACGATCCATGGCGCATCGTGGAAAAACGTTTTCATCCCGAGCTGATGGGCATCATGGAATCGGTTTTTTCCATTTCCAACGGATATTTCGGCATGCGGGGAAATTTTGACGAAGGACAACCTTGCGTCGAAAACGGCGTATTCGTAAACGGATTTCATGAAACCTGGCCCATAGTGTACGGAGAAGAAGCCTTCGGATTCGCCAAAACAGGCCAGACCATGCTGAATCTTCCCGATGCCAGACGCATCAGACTTTTTGTCGACGACGAACCTCTGTATCTGCCCACCGCCAACCTGCTCGAATTCGAACGCGTCCTGGATATGCAACGGGGCATCCTTTCCCGCAACCTGCTGTGGGAAACCCCTTCGGGAATCCTTGTGGATGTCAATTCAACGCGGATGGTTTCCTTCAAGCATCGGCATATCGCCCTGCTGACCTATAACGTCACCCTGCGCAACCAGCGGGCACCGGTGGTCATCAGTTCGGAAATCGCGCCGCCGCCATCGGCGGAAAGCAGCGACGACCCCAGACGCGCATCCGCCCTGGACAGTTCCTGTCTGCAGCAACACCTGTACGAACATCACGGCGACCGCCTTTCCATGGGATTTCGTACGCAGGCCAGCCACATGTCTCTGGCCTGTGGCATGGACCATGACATCACCACCCTGGGCGAACTATTTTCCGACGTCCATATTGGAAATCTCGGCGCCAAGATCGTCTATTCCTGCGAGGCCAAGCCGCAGCAGAGTATCAGCCTGGTCAAATTCATCAGTTATCACAGTTCCCGCCGCTCCACCCCGGAAGAACTCTGCGAACGGGTAAACCGTTCGCTCCATCGGGCCAGGCAGTACGGCAGTGAAGAAATGCAGACGGAACAAATGGAATATCTGGACAACTTCTGGGAACAAAGCGATATCCTGGTGGAAGCACGTACCGAAGTGGCTCAGGTCAGCACGGGTGAAATACTGCAGGCCCTGCGGTTCAATATTTTTCAGGTGCTTCAGGCTTCGGCCAGGGCCGAAGGTGTGGGCATTCCGGCAAAAGGCCTTACCGGGCAGGCCTACGAGGGGCACTATTTCTGGGATAGCGAAATCTATGTCCTGCCCTTCCTGACCTACACCAATCCGCGCATCGTACGAAACCAGTTGATTTTTCGCCACAGCATGCTGGACAAGGCCCGTGAACGCGCCAGAAAACTCGCGCACAAGGGCTGCCTGTTTCCCTGGCGCACCATCAACGGACATGAAGCCAGCGCCTATTATGCCGCGGGCACAGCCCAGTACCATATCAACGCCGATATCATGTACGCGGTCGAACGATACGTGACCGCCACGCAGGACAAGGAATTCCTCTATGAATACGGCGCGGAAATGCTCGTGGAAACCGCACGAATGTGGGAAGGCCTGGGATTCTACTCGGAAGACAAGAACGGCGCGTTCTGCATAGTGGGAGTCACCGGTCCGGACGAATACTCCACGGTGGTGAACAACAACCTGTTCACCAATCTGATGGCCAGAGAAAACCTTTCATACGCGGCCAAGGTGGTCCGGAAAATGCGAAATGAAGCTCCCGGCGCGTACGTGGCCCTGATGGACAAAACCGGATTGGAACAGGACGAGCCCGAGAACTGGGAACGTGCGGCAAAAGCCATGTACGTCCCCTATGACAAACGGCTGGGGATCCACCTGCAGGATGAAGACTTTCTGCACAAGAAGCCCTGGGATCTCGACTCGCTGCCGCCGGAAAAATTTCCCCTGCTTCTGCACTTCCATCCGCTGGTGATCTACAGACACCAGGTCATCAAACAGGCTGATATGGTCCTGGCCATGTTTCTGCTCAGCAAGGAATTTTCCGAGGAACAGAAAAAACGCAACTTTGATTTTTACGACCAGCTCACCACCGGAGACTCCTCTCTTTCCGTGGGTATCCAGAGCATCATCGCCGCGGAAATCGGAGAATCCCGCAAGGCGGCAGAGTACGCCTATTATGCCACGCTCATGGACCTGGGAGATGTCAGCGGAAACGCGCAGGACGGCCTGCACATCGCTTCCATGGGAGCCACCTGGATGGTCATGGTCTACGGATTCGCCGGCATGCGCGATGACGCCGGGCATATCTGCTTCAATCCCAAACCGCTGGACGGCATCAAACGAATGCGTTTTCAGCTCCAGGTACGCGGCTGCGTACTCCAGGTGGAATTGACGCCGGAACAGATGCATTACACGCTCCTGCAGGGAGATCAGCTGACCATCCGCCACCAGGGGAAAGACCTGACACTGACGCCGGACGCTCCTGCCGCATCACGGCCCGTCTGAGGCTACTCCTCCGCCGGGGCCAGGCATACGCCAGGAGCCCCGGCGGTTTCATAGCCCTCACCATCAAAAAGCCCTTCTCCGCCTATGGCCCGTTCGTATTCCACTCCCCAATCCCGCATGCTGTTCAATATGGGAACCAGACTTTTGCCCATCTCCGTCAACGAGTACTCGACCCTGGGAGGCACTTCGCGATATACTTCGCGATGAACCACCTTGTCCGCTTCGAGTTCGCGCAACTGACGCGTCAGCATGCGTTCGGTAATGGCCGGCAGCCCCCTGCGCAGATCGCTGAAGCGTTGCACAGGGTCCAGGGACAGGTGATAGAGAATGATCGGCTTCCACTTTCCGCCGATGATCTGCAGAGTCAGCTCAAAAAAACAGTGGTACTTCTTGCCCTCCAGTTCCTTCATCTTGCATGGTTCAACCATATAACCCCCTTAATATACAATAACTATACTTTTTGTTAGTATAGGACAAAAAAAACAGTACTTGCAAATAAAGCGTACGTGGTTACAGTAGCTCATAACCATTTCAAAGACAATTACTCATCAGGAGGTCAACAATGCGAGTTGTCGCGTTTAACGGAAGCCCTAGAAAGGGTGGAAATACGGAAATCATGCTGCAGAAGGCCCTGGACACCCTCCAGGCCGCTGGTTGGGAAACCGAACTCGTTCAGGTTGGCGGCAAAAACATCGCCGGATGCCGCGCCTGCAACAAATGTTACGAAAAACTGGATAATCACTGCGTGTTCAACAACGATATTTTCAACGAATGCGTGGACAAGATTTTTGCCGCCGACGCCATTCTGATGGGCTCGCCCACCTATTTTGCGGACATGACCGCAGAAATGAAGGCTCTGCTGGATCGCTGCGGATATGTGGCCCTTGCCAACGGAGGCAAACTCAAGCACAAGATTGGTGCTGCGGTGGTCGTTGCCAGACGAGGCGGCGCCATCAACGTATTCGATTCCATCAACCATATGTTCCTGATGAACGGCATGGTTGTTCCCGGCTCCATCTACTGGAACCTCGGTTTCGGACTGAACAAGGGGGAAGTCGCCCAGGACGAAGAAGCCATGCGCAACATGGTGGATCTTGCCCAGAACATCGACTGGCTCGGCAGGGCGATAAAAAACGCTTCCTAGCCGGTGGCATTGCAGATTTCCGGCACAACTCCGACGGGGTTGTGCCGCCATTCCGCACTTAATACGCAAGGAGAGTAGCAATGGACGTGATCGAAGCCATTCATACCAGACGCAGCATTCGCAAGTATACGGATCAGGACGTCAGTGAAGATCAGATACGTCAGCTTCTTGAGGCAGCCATGATGGCGCCCAGCGCCGGAAACGAGCAGCCCTGGCATTTCATCGTGATCAGGGACAAGACTACGCTCGAAAAGGTCAAGGATATCAATCCATTTGCAGGCATGGCCCCCAAGGCGCCTGTGGCGGTTCTGGTCTGCGCCGATCTTTCCCTTGAAAAATACGATGGCTACTGGGTGCAGGATTGCTCGGCCGCAGTGCAGAACATACTGCTCGCGGCCCATGGGCTTGGACTGGGCGCCGTCTGGACAGGCGTTTATCCGGACAAGGACAGGGTCCCCAAATTTTCCGAACTCTTCCAGTTGCCCCAGCAGGTTATCCCCTTGGGCCTGATAGTTCTCGGCCATCCGGTTTCGCAGCCCAATTCCAAAAGCAGATTCAATCCGGATCGTGTGCATCAAGAGACCTGGTAGCCAAGACACGTATCTGTGATGCAGACAATACGAGCGCCTGCCCGAAGGATATCTCCTCCAGGCAGGCGCTCGTTTTTTTTGGGCTCAATGGGGGAAACTCAGCCTCTCTGGCCTTGGAGTTCATCGATAATGACGCGCAACTCTCCGGCGAGCCTGGCCAGTTCATAGACCGCCTGGGATGACTGGACCATGCCTTCGGCAGTATCAGATGAAATGCGGTGGATCTGCTCCGCGGCATGGGTGATCTCTTCCGCAGTGGCGGACTGCTGCTCTGCGGCCGTGGCGATATTCCGGACCTGGTCTGCCGTGGTTTCGGACATACGCAGAATATTGGCAAGGGATTCCCCGGCTTTTTCCGCCAGACTCGTGCTCTCGGCCACTGCGGCAACGGCTTGTACGGTGCCTTCCACATTGTGTTTAGCGCCGGACTGGATGTTGTTGATGGCCTTTTCCACCTCAAAGGTGGCCTGCATGGTTTTTTCCGCCAGCTTGCGGACTTCATCGGCCACCACGGCAAAACCGCGTCCGGCCTCTCCCGCCCTGGCCGCCTCGATGGCCGCATTCAAGGCCAGCAGATTGGTCTGATCGGCTATGTCCGAGATGACATTCATTATCCGGCCGATATCCTGAGCCTGATCCCCGAGCTGCGACATGTTCTCCCGCAGACCTTCCGCCTGTTCCTGAACGCGCGAAATGGCTTCCACCACCTGTTTTACGATGTCAGCCCCTTCCAGGGCTTTGGATCTGGCGTCCTCGGCGTTACCGGCCGCATCCGAAGCATTTTGCGCCACTTCGAGCACAGTGGCATTCATCTCTTCCATGGCACTCGCGGTTTCCGTCGAACGATCCCGCTGCATTTCGGCGCCTTTGCTGGACTCATCCACCTGGGCGGATATCTCGTCGCTGGCCGAGGAAAGCCTTTCGGCTATTTCCGCGGACCGTCCCGCAATCTCCAGCATCTTTTTGTGCGAACGCATGGTCTCGGTCTGGTCGATGACCATTTCAAATGAACCTGCAAGCGTACCGTCTCGCAAAAAGTTGGGCACGCCGATATATTTGATCTCCAGATCACCGGCTTTCGGATGGGCGTCCGTTTCGGAACTTTGCTGACTCAGGCTTCGCATTGCCCGAGAGCACGCGCAGTTTTCCGTTTTACAGTCCGAAGTCCTGAAAATATCATAGCACTTTTTGCCGTCCAGTGCTTCGGGCTCGAATTCAGACAATCCCGCACCGTTTTTGTTCATGAATCGGATGCTATAATCCGTGTCCAGGGTGAGCAAAGGCATGGGCACAGTATCCAGAAAGCCCGTATAGAGTTCCGCCACCGCATTCACATCGGTCATCAATTCGCCATAGGCACCCGGAAACGGTGCCGGGTCACCACGATGGCGCAACCAGCCGGCATCGATGGTTCCGGACATTTTTTTCAATTCATTTTGAAAGGCAATGAGCGTTTCGGGGATACGCTGAACAGCTCGAGCCACCTGCCCAACCTCGTCTTTTTGACGAATGGCGAATGTGGTGGAGAAGTCCCCATCCGCGATGGAAGCCGCCATTTTCAGCGTTTTTTTCAAAGGATCTGTTATGGAACGTGCGAAAAGCAGTGTTATCAAGATGGAAAATATGATACAACTAACGGCAACCGTTTTATACATTGTAATAAAGTCATCTATGGCGTTATGCATTTTGGCGAATTCGAGGCCTACATACGCAGCCTCTCCATCTGCCATATTTTTTATGCCCTTTTGCAGTGAAAAGAATTCTGTTTCCGCCTTCTTGAATTCTTCGGTCCGGGCAATATTTTTTGCCATATTGGAAGTGTGCAGCTCGATAGTTTTTTTACTGAAACTGCTCCAAAGTTGAAACATGATGGCAAAATTAATTTTCAGCTTGTCGCCGTCCTTGCCCAGGGGGTGCACCCCCTGAATCAGCAGATCGCGCGCTTCCTTGAACTTGATCTGAAAAACCTTTGCCAGCTCGTTGGCCTTGGCAATATCCGTGGTGTTCAAAATCTCCAGGTGCGTCACATAGGCCTGATAGGCGCTTCTGTCTCCCTGCAGTACGTTCAGTTGAGCATCTTTCAATTTTTCCCGACGCTCCTGGTCAATTGCGGGGTCCTCGAGTTTTTTGGAGATCAACTGGCTCAGCTGCTCGGTTATTTTCCGCATATTGGCAAAAGATTCACGGGCTTTGACGATCCCCTTGTCGCGTTCGATATTCGCAGCGATGGTATCCGTGGATAAAGCAAAAAAACTGTCGTTGCTTTGTTTCCATTGCGCATATTCCGAACTGAACTGGCTGAAATCCTGAATCATCTGCGAAGAAAAATGACCGGTAATGGACTCGATGGCGGCAATGGCCTGATTGATATTTTGGGCATTGACATCCACCAGAGCGTTCAGACTCTCCACATCCTCCGCATGCAGTGCATTGATTGTGGCCGTATAGGCCACAGTCATGTTCTGATAGCTCTGTAAAAGAACAGAGGTATCTTTTTGTAAATTGCCGACAGTGGCTATATCTTTTTTAAACGTATTGAAATTGTTTGAAACATATACCAATATGAACGCCAGAGCCAAAATTGGTAATCCGACCATCAGAAAGAGTTTTGCTTTCACATTCATCAGAAAGTACCTCTCATGACATTTGCAACTGCGCAATCTGCAGTTTATTTCTTCGGGAAAAAACAAAAACGAACTGTTTTTGCTGAAAAGTTCGCACTGGTGAGGCGTTGTAACGAAAAACAGACAATTTGTTACAGAAAAGACAAAGAGATTTGATCGTAATCAATCAAACCCAATACCCTACCGATACATGCAGAAAGCTGAAGAAGCAAGGCGGACATAAGGCTATCTGAACATTTTTTTACCAAAACGTCATTTTAACTTAATGCCTGCTTTCAATAATTGTCACAAACAACACATGTCCGGCAGTTCATTCCGCTGCCCTGCAACACATTGCAATTTTTCCGAAGAACTCGGGTTGTTTTTTGCTTTCCGTAAATCCCAAATACAATAACACAGCACATCGACAGTTTCCCGAAAGCGCAATTCCGATATATTTTTACCGGCAAAAAACAGCTGATTGCGGCTGACTTTGCTCTCTGCCAGGAACATGCTGCTCCCTCTCCCGGTGTGGACATCTCCCCGTAATCATTGTTATGCTGTCGGCAGGTAATTTATCTGTCCTGTGCTTTAAATACTGATGCTCAAGTTCACAACGGAGAGCAAAAATGCGGATACTTGTCATCGAAGACGATCTCGAAGCTGCGGCTTACATGGTCAAAGGTCTCAAAGAAAACGGTTGCATTGTTGACCATGCGGCTGACGGCAAGGAAGGCCTGTTCATGGCGGCAGGCGAGAGCTACGACGCGCTGATCGTCGATCGCATGCTTCCGGGCATGGACGGTTTGAGTATCATTCAGACCCTCCGTTCCACGGGCAACAAGACTCCGGTGCTGATTTTGAGCGCCCTGGGAGAAGTCGACGACAGGGTCCAGGGCCTGCGCGCCGGCGGCGACGACTACATGACCAAACCCTATGCATTTGCCGAACTGCAGGCCAGGCTCGAAGCCCTGCTCCGCCGCGGCAAAATCGAAGCAGCCAACACAAAACTGAACGTGGCCGACCTTGAAATGGACCTGGTGTCACGCACGGTACGCCGGGCCAATAAAATCATCGATCTGCAACCCAAAGAATTCGCCCTGCTCGAATATCTGATGCGACATGCCGGCTCCATCGTCACCCGCACCATGCTCCTGGAAAAAGTCTGGGACTACTCCTTTGATCCGCAGACCAACGTTATCGACGTGCACATCAGCCGTCTGCGCCAGAAGATCGACAAGGGATTCGGGAAACAACTTCTGCATACCATCCGTGGAGCCGGGTACAGTCTGAATGACACCGATTAATCTGCTGCGCTCGTCGTCGTTTCGACTTGCGCTGATGTACATGTCTTTATTCGGGTTTTCAGCCCTGGTGCTGCTGGGTTTTCTGTACTGGTCCATGGAAGGATTCATGGAAAACCAGACAGAGGAAACCATCAACGCGGAAATTCTCGGTCTGGGCGAACGCTACGACCTGCTCGGACTCTCCGGTCTTCTGCACATCATCAACGAACGCATTGCCAAAGACGAAAGCGGCAGCAGCCTGTACCTGCTCGCCGACATGGAATTCAATCCGCTGGCCGGAAACCTGGAAAGCTGGCCTCTTGCTCTGCGTACGGATGGCGGCTGGCTGAAAATTCTTCTGGAAAGCCCTTCCCAGGGCAAGAACATCCGGGCCATGGCCCGGCACATCCCTTTGCGCGGGGATTTTCATCTGCTGGTGGGACGGGACGACAAGGAACGCAGCAAGGTCGAACGCCTTATTTTCAAATCCCTGGGCTGGGGATTCGCGCTGACCCTGGTGCTCGGCGTGGTGGGCGGCATGCTCATGAGCCGAGGCATGCTCCGCAGGCTGGATGTCATCAACCGCGCCAGCCGGGAAATTATGCGCGGCAATCTGGCCAGACGCATACCGGTCAAGGGTACCAGCGACGAATTCGATCAATTGATCGTGAACCTCAACGAAATGCTCGACCGTATCGAAGGCCTCATGGCCGGCATACGCCAGGTCAGCGACAACATTGCCCATGATCTGCGCAGTCCGTTGAATCGCCTGCGCGCCCGTCTGGAGGTGACGCTTTTCCAGAAACCCGATGTCGATACCTACAAGGAAGCCATCGAGCAGGCCATCGTCAGCACGGACGCTCTCATCGCCACCTTCAACGCCCTGCTGAAAATAGCCCAGGCCGAGGCAGGACTCACCCCGCGCGACCTGCGCAGGCTCAACCTGCGGCATATAGCCGCCGATGTGGTCGACCTCTACGCCCCGGTGGCGGAAGAACGCGGACTCGCGCTCACCACAGACCTCAAACAGAACGTCATGGTTTCGGGCGAGCGCCATCTGCTCTCCCAGGCGCTGGCCAATCTTCTGGACAACGCCCTCAAGTACACGCCTGCCGGCGGCAGAGTGCGCATCCGGCTTACCACGCAAAAAGGCAAGGCCTATCTGGTCGTATCCGATACGGGCCCTGGCATTCCGCCCGAGTCCCGAGAAGCCGTACTCCAACGTTTCCACAGGCTGGAATCCAGCCGCAATGCTCCGGGAAGCGGACTCGGCCTGAGCCTCACGGCAGCCGTCACCAAACTGCACCACGGACACATCCTCCTGGAAGACAATGGTCCGGGACTGCGTGTTGTCCTGATATTCGATACGGTGGATTCCTGATCAACGGGCATTACGCGCGCCGCCGACGAATGGTACGCATCAGGCAATACGGCTTGTGCTGAGGTGGTGTAAGAGCTGGAAAGAAGAATTCAGGAGCCCAGTCGCCAGAGGTGCTTCAACTCCCCCTTGACCGGCCAGACGTGATATTTTTGTGAGATGTCCGCCAGACCAAGTACGCCATTGTACAAGTACATGTACCAGGCGTTGTGGTCCCCCACCCTGGTTCCGGACCAGTAATACAGGGAACTGACGTTCACGAAAGGATCGCCCTCGGTCCATTTGCCCGTACCGGCGGAATTGGACAGGGCCGGGCTGAAATACTCGATGACGGGCAGCGTCATGATCTCCCGGATGGTGGGCACTCGCCAGTCCCCGGCATTGGATTTGTCTTCCAGCCGGAACTGCTTGCAGGTATAGCCTCCGGACAACCCGGCAACAAGCTCCTTTGCCCCTTGCCAGGTATGCATCCCCAAACATTCGGCATCCTTAAGCCAGACCAGTCCGCTTCTGTTGTCCGTAACGGTGCCGTCACCATTGTCGGTAAAACGAGGTTGCTCCACGGGCAGACCGTTTGCACGATAAGCCAGCGCAGAAGCGGGAAGATTGTCCGAACCTGCATGCACGTACGGGCTTCCGAAAAAAAGCATGACAAACGACACCAGAAGCACCGTACCTGGCAGACGCAGAATTCCAGAAAACGCGCATCCGCTCATGATGATTGCCTCAGCCTCCAAGCTTGCCCATTACATAGGCTTCATCACAAATGGAGTCGCATTCGGGCGAATAAAACAGTTCGTACTGATTCTTGCAGAAATTGTGGCAGCGATCCAGATCTTCGCGCAGCAATCGGCTGTTCAAATGGGTTTTGGCGACACATTGCTCATACTCATTGACATATCGCGGCAGCCGGGGGCTGGTCAGTTTGGAAAGCCAGCAGTCCGAGCCTTCAATATGCGAAAGAATCTGCTTTCTCACGGCAGCATCGAACACATACAAATCAAACATTTCATTGGTAAAAACATATTCGCCGTTTTCCTCTGCCTGAAAAACGGTTCTGTCGGCGTCCAGTCCGGCAAACCGATAGGTGCTGTACTTGCCCGAGGGGTATTGCTTTTTCAACCCGAGGAACTCATCCAGATAGACGAGATCCCTGCGATACCCGATGAACCTGTCCTTGTAGAAATACAGGGGAGGAAAGCCCAGGGCCTTGTACATCATGATTCCGGTCTCGGAACTCATCACGGAAAGGCCGCGCATAAAATCCAGGCCCAGAGGTATGCGGCAGATTGTCTTGATGAACATGATGTCCGTACTGCCCGGCTGTTTCTTGATCCAGCGATGGACTTCTTCCGGACTCATGCCGAAAGTAATGCCTTTCAGACTCTTCTCGGCTCTGGCCTGTCCCGGCTGCATGCCGAGGATCAGGCAGATCAACAGGACCACACAGCCAATAATACGTGCAATTTTCATGGAGTGCCTCAATTTTTCCCGAATCGGTCAGAACCCGGTGTCTACTTCAAAAAGGGGTACAGGAAGCGAACCTTTTCAATATCCTGTCTGGCGCGTCCGGACATGCCGCTGTTCAGCAAAGCTATGGCCCGCTGATTATGGGCACGGGAGGACTCAGGCGCCAGCTCCACGGCCTTGTCCGCATCTTCCAGAGCTTTCTCATCCTCGCCCAGCAGGGTCCATGCCTTGGCACGATTCACGTACATCATGGCTTCTGCGCGGCCCTTGAGGGCATTTGTAAAGTCTGACACGGCGCCCTGATAATCCGCACGCTGCATCCGAAGCAGTCCGCGGTTATTGTACAGATAGCTCATCAGATTGTCTTCAGGCGGCAACGCCCCGGAATCTATGACTTGCGTATACAGGGTAACAGCTTCGTCATATTTGCCCTGCTCATGCGCACGCATCCCGGCGTTTGCGGTCTTGAGCAAGGCGGTGGCCCTGCTGTCGTCCGCTTCGGTGGTCTTTTTTTCAATTTTCTCTTCTTCCTGGGCAAATGCGACGGAAGACGCCAGGAGACAAAACATCATAAGCAGCAAACAAAGCGCACGGGACCTCGTACACATGGGATTACCTCAATTACGTCTCATCCGTGCAGGATTTTTTCAATTTCCTGCAACGGGTTTAAAAAAAGCGCCACGCCGTCGGCAGGACCAGCGGCAAAGGCATCAGGAGTGAGCCACGAGTAGAGTGGGCTCCTTTTATTCTAGCTTTTGATCACAACCATCCGACAAAGCAATCCATAAGATCCGAATGTCGAATGTATAAAAAAGCAAACGGACTGAGATCCGCAAATTCACAGTAAATGCCAGAGAAAAATACGGTCACCGCACGGCGTATGGAGCCGGGAAAAAGTCGATAATCCTGCAAAATGTATATGGAAAAAGTCGCAGCCCAGTTCAAAAATACATGTGCACGACTCTGGAAACGGCCATAATGCTAACGAAAACAGCAGAATCAGTACCCGACAATGTTGCTGGATTGTTGCGGCGAAGTAGTTGTGGCCTGGGCCTGTGTCTGAACCTGGGCAGGTGCATTGTTCTGCGGCTGGGCATTCTGTCTGCCGGCTTGTGCGCAATAAAAGGTATTGCGCCAATATTCATTGGTAAATTCATCCATACAGAAAAATTTCGCAAGGTCGCACTGCAGAGAATTATTGCAGTCGATCTCAGACGTGCCATATTTTTGGCCACAACATCCTGTCAGTAAGAGCGCCAGAGCCATGAGCGTGCAAGCTATGAAAAATCGCATATGTAGCCTCGGAGAATGATAGACTTTTTCCAAAAATACCTGTTTTTAAAGAAGATTCTTTATGCTCAACTTAGAGAGGATAGCAAAGCCCCCCGGCCATGTAAAGAAGCCCGGCCGTTTGCGGCCCGGAGGGGCTCCTGAATCCGAATATATTTTTTCATGGAAAATTGCTATGATTTCATCATGTTTTACTCTTTGTAACACATTTGTAACAAGGGTTACATGATGTTGTCATCAATTTAATGCTTTAAGAACTCAACTGAATCAGGAGGAGGGAATGTCAAAAGAAAAAGTCCTGATCGTAGAAGACGAAGAGGATATTTTACAACTCCTGTCTTTTAACGTGGAAGCGGCGGGGTACGAAGTCATCTCGAGTGCTGACGGCTATGAAGGCCTGCATCTGGCCATGGCTCACCACCCCGATCTGGTATTGCTGGATATAATGTTGCCCGGACTTGATGGATTTGAAGTCTGCAAGGAACTGAAACGAAAAAAAGAAACCAGTGAAATTCCGATTATCATGCTCACGGCGCGAGGCGAGGAAGTCGACCGTATCGTCGGACTCGAACTCGGAGCTGATGATTATGTGGTCAAGCCTTTCAGCCCGCGGGAACTGCTCTTAAGAATCCGCGCGATACTCAAGCGGACCGTGACTGTTGGCTCCATCGCTGCCGACAGAACTAAGTGGCAGAAAAAAGGCCTTGTCGTGGACATGGAAGCCCACAAAGTCGCTGTGGACGAGTCGGATATCGAACTCACGGCCACGGAATTCAAATTGCTGGGCGAACTGATCAGCCGACAGGGCCGGGTCCTGACGCGCGATCAATTGCTGAACACTGTCTGGGGCTATGAGTTCGAAGGCTACGCCCGCACGGTGGATACGCATATCCGTCGTCTCCGGCAAAAACTCGGTCCCTATGCCGAGTTCGTGGAAACCGTACGCGGCGTCGGTTACAGATTCCGGGAGTAAGGTTACGTTGAAGCAGTCTAAAGCGGTCCGCACGCGTCTCGTCGGCAGCATCCTTATTGCTCTTGCCCTGGGGGTGATTCTGCCGGCATGGTATTTTCGTACAGTCATCAATGACGAGCTGTACGCCTATGCCCGTCATGACGCAGCGCGTGTCACCAATATGGTTGGGTCCATACTCGAATCCAAGGCCGACATCAAAACGCAGCTCGAATTGAATGACGTTTTGTCCGCCCTTGGCCGAAAACTCAACCTGTCATTTTCCGTGACACAGGCCCGGAAAGCGCCGGAGTCAACTCCGGGAACCGCTCAAACTTCGGTCTCTCCCCAATTGCCGGTGCTTCCACATGCAGTGGACGTCGATGATTTGCAGCAAACCGGACAGGTTGAAGCCACAATGCCTCTGCATGCGTCCTTTTCCTCTATTCCGCTGCAGTTGAGCATCAGTATTCCCATGCCGGAGCTGCAACAACGGATTATACGCCTCAAATCGTATGCCCTTTTCGCTTTTCTGGCTTCGTTCTGCTTCATACTCGGATTCACGCTGATTCCCATTCGACGTCTGGATACATCCATGACGGAAATCATCCGGGTTGCGGACGATATCGGACGCGGAGATTTCAAGAAACGCGCCCTGCTCTACTCCAACACGGATTTCCCTGCCCTTTCCAGCTCCATTCGCCGTATGGCGGAAAGGATCGAAGCGCATATTTTCGTGATTACGGAGCAGAACAACCAGTTGGAAGCCATTCTCGACAGCATGAACGAAGGCGTGATGGTCATAGACGCATCCTGCCGCATTCTGACCGTCAACAAAGCCATGGGACGCATCAGCCGCCATGCCACAAAATGCATCGGTCGCAGACCGTTGGAAATGGTGGACAGTCCGGAATTGCAAAAGGCCTGCGAAGCCATTGCTTCCGGTACCAACCAGGACAAGAACTGCAACACGACCATGCAGATCGAACCGGTAAAAGATACGGTCTATGACGTGACCATAGCCTGCCTGCGCAACAAGGAACATGACACGGGAGAGGCAGCGGCCATTGCCGTTTTTCATGATATCAGCGCCTTGAAGTCCCTGGAGCGGGTGCGCAGCGATTTCGTCGCCAATGTCTCCCATGAATTGCGTACGCCGCTGACGTCCATCAAAGGATATGCGGAAACCATCCTGGGCAGCATCCCTGAAGAAGACCAAAAGACCCCGCTGCACACGTTCCTGGAAATCATTTTGCGCAACGCCAACCACATGGCCAAGATCGTCAACGAACTGCTCAGCCTCGCACGGCTGGAAGACGGCAGCAAAACAGGACGCAGCGAACCCATAGATGCTGCCAGCGCGCTCAACCAGGCTTACAAGGAATGCGCGCACCTCGATGGAGTGCAGCAGATCATTTTTGAAAACAAACTGCCCCAGGGCAGCATCATTGTTTCCGCAAACTTTGACGGCCTGGTCCAGGTTTTCAGAAATCTTCTGGAAAACGCCTTCAAATACGGAGCGTCTCATGCGGACGGAACAGGACGGATCACAATCTGGCATGAACGCAAGGAAAACGGATTTGTATTTGCCGTAAAGGACAACGGTCCGGGCATCCCCAGAGACAAGCGCGAACGTATCTTCGAGCGTTTCTACCGCATCGACAAACACCGCTCGCGCAACAGCGGATCCTCCGGACTGGGCCTGGCAATCGCAAAACATATTGTCGAGCAGATGGGGGGCTCCATCTGGGTGGAGAATTCTCCGGATAGTGGTACCGGAGCGGTATTCTGTTTTTCTCTTGCCCAGGCCCTGCCATCCGAACCGTCTGCACAGCAGGATCTGGCCGGCATTTCATTTTAACCACAACACAAGAAGAGTTTTTTCATGGCACAAGCTACAGTCAAAATGTTTTCCAGCAATCTTGATTTTTATTATGGAGATTTCAAAGCGCTCCATGATATTGATCTTGAGTTTACTGAAAATCAAGTCACAGCCTTGATCGGCCCTTCTGGCTGCGGAAAAAGCACCTATCTTCGCTGTCTCAACCGAATGAACGACCTGATCCCCATCTCCAGAGTGGAAGGGGAGATCCGTCTAGACGGCGAGGATATCATGACTCCCAAGCTGGACGTGGTGCAGTTGCGCCGTCGCGTCGGCATGGTCTTCCAGAAGCCCAACCCCTTCCCCAAAACCATCTATGAAAACGTTGCATACGGATTGCGGGTAAACGGCGTACGCGATAAGAATTTCATTTCCGAAAAGGTTGAAATCAGCCTGAAACATGCCGCGCTTTGGGATGAGGTAAAAGACAGGCTGCACTCCTCCGCCCTGGGGCTTTCCGGCGGACAGCAGCAGCGCCTGTGCATTGCGCGTGCTCTGGCCGTGGAACCCGAGGTGCTGCTCATGGACGAACCTGCTTCAGCGCTGGATCCCATCGCCACGCAAAAAATCGAAGAACTCATCCATATCCTCAAGCAGAACTTCACCATCATCATTGTCACGCACAGCATGCAACAAGCCGCCCGCGTATCGGACGTGACGGCCTTCTTTTATATGGGCAAGCTCATTGAAAGCGGTGACACGGAAACCATGTTCACCAGACCCAAAAACAAGCAGACTGAAGACTACATCACAGGAAGGTTCGGTTAATGGTCGATCGTATGGTGGAAACCCACCTGCAACAGGAACTGGATGCCTTGCGCCTGAAAATGCTGGAAATTCTGGCATACGCGGACAAGGCCTTGGACAGAGCCATTACATCGCTGTTCGAACGCAATGTGGACATGGCCCAACAAGTCGTGGACTCCGATTACAACATCAATCAACTGGAATGCGACATCGACTCCGAGAGCCTGCGGATTCTGGCCCTTGCGCAGCCTGTTGCACGGGACCTGCGTACCATAGTTGGGTACATGCGCATGGTGGTGAACATCGAACGCGTGGGAGACGAGGCGGTCAATATTGCCGAACACGGCCTGCTGCTTTCACTGCGGCCGCCCCTGCCCTTCAACAAACTGCTTGAAGAACTGGCGACCCATTGTCACGAGATGTACAAAACCGCAATTCAGGCTTTCAAGGATGCGGATCCTGAAATGGCCCAGCGTGTTTGCGACATGGACCCGAAAGCCGACGACCTGGATATGAGCACAGTGAAAATGCTCGTGGAACAGATGAGCCAGCAGCCCAAGACCGTGGAGCGCTCCGTGCATACGTTGCTCGTCACCCGCAGCTTCGAGCGTATCGGAGATCTGGCCACGAACATTGCGGAAACAGTCATCTTTATCGTCAAAGGTGTGGACATAAAACACCATTGCGGCAGGAGCTGACCCGGCCAGAACGTTCGGCCGCACTGGATTGTCGTCTTTCCGAGGTCAATTCGGGAAGCATTGTTATTTTTCCGGAGAGCAGCTAAAATAGTATACCTCAAAAGAGGTTATGAAACGCGCTTTCCATTTTTTACCCCGGAGGCTGTTATGGCTCAACCGAGCAAACGCAAAGTCGAATTCATGCTCCACGAAGACGAACTTCCCGAATATCTCAAGCAATTGGGAGAAGAAATGTCTTCTGGAAACGTTTCCATCGGCGATGCAAAACTCGACGTTTCCAATTTCACCAGGCTCGGGCTTTCTCTGAAGCGTGAAAACAATGGCATCCTTGTCAAAATCAAAATTAAATATGATGATGATGCCCAGTTCGAAGGAAATTACGATCTGGAAGGCGAATTTTGCTACAATGCCCACGACAGCCGCAACCTCGAAACATTGATGACGGGCCTGGAACAGGACAAGCCTCCCAAATATAAAGCCTTGAAAAAGATAATGAAGAGACAGTTCAAGGCCATACGTTGCGCACTGCTTTCCGGAGCTCTTCCTGCCGCCGAACTGACGCAACAGTTTGTTCAGGCAAGCGAATGGATGTGCTCGTTTCCCGGCAAGGGCGATCCCTACTACGCTCCCTACATGGAAGCGGTAAACGCCTTTGCGGCAGCTGTGGCTGCGCAGGATCTTGAAGCGACAATGGAGCAGGTTGAAAAAATCAACTCCCTCAAAAGAGCCTGCCACGACCGATACGAATAGTGGCTTCTTTCCTGTTCCCTGCATCCGGTTTTTGGCTGTTGTGGCACAAAGGAACAAGGTAACAGCATGAGTAAAAAAAGAATTGAGCTGGTAAAGTTTGATTCCACGGAGCAAACACAGACCGTGTCTTTGGATACCATACCCCAGGAAATAACCGAAGAAGACCAGAAGAACTTCTTCGAAGTCATTTCCACCACCCTGACGCCCGAACAGCAGGAATGGGTCCGTACGCCGGACAAAAGCTACCCGCGGCAGACGGAAGTGCTGGCCGTGCACTGGCACCCGGAATTCGTTCCCATGGATTTGATCATGGAACGTGTGGACAATCTCTACCCGCACAAGAATGATCAGCTCATTATTCCCACACAGCATAATGAGATTCTTTCCCTCAACGGCTATTCCGGCGTGGAAGTCGACTGCTACTCCCATGGATTCAACCGCAAGGTCCAGCTGCTGCTGCATTTCAAAAGCGAGAACATCGGCGAAAACGCGGCGGTCCTGCGTTCCATGCTCAAGCATACGTTCAAATACCGTTCGGGCCAGCTGTTCGAGTTTCTGGATACCGTGATCGAAGATTCCATGGACGATCGCAGACAACAGGCAGCTTCCCGTGTGGTCGCGGACGATACTCTGGTGGAGTTCTGCCGCATCTACGCTCGCAAGCTCAAATCTCTGATCGAGGAACATTGGATGGATCTGCCGGAGCACATGATCAAAAACAAACTGCTTCGCAACTTCATCAACAAATACAGGGCAACATACGGCGATCGTTTCATTGCCAATGCGCAGGTGTTTCTCAAGGCCGTCAAGGATATCGTCAAAACCCATTTCTCCCTGCAGTATTTCTACCGCGCTTCGGAAATCATCGAAGAAGCCCGTATGCTCAATGCCGGCGTCGTCATCCCCCACCCCGAGCAATTCTGGCCCATTCTCCTGGCCGGTTACGACGTTGACGGGGTAGAAGTCTGGAATCCGCAATCGAGACAATACACGGAATTTCTCATCACGGTAATCCAGCAGCAGAACCGTTCGCGAGACTGGAAAGCCCGCCCTCTCCTTGTCTTTATGGGAGACGACTGCCACATGGGCGAAAAGACTCTGGATCCGGACAGCAGAGACCCGGAAAAAGGTTCCCGTGAAATCGGGCTGCAACCCGGCTGGGATGACATGGCGATCAGAAAAAATCTCATCATTTCCGGTTATTCCCGTAAACAAGTAATCGAAGAATACAAACAACGACTGGGGTGACGGGCCAAAGCCAAGGCAACCAGAGACGTGTGTTGATACGGCCGATGCCGCCGGCTGCTGCCGGTGACATCTCGGGCAATTGCATGCAGGAAAAGCAACGTTCCGTTCCATGCTTTGTGGCCGCATTCCGGTACGTCATGCCCGATGCAGCCTGACATTTCCAACGAGGTTTTCATTATGAGCGACGAACGATTCAAGCATGAATCCATGCAAGACACTGAAAGCATCCTGAAGTATCTGGACGCGTTGCGTTCCGGATTCGAAACGGGGCAAATCGTGTTCTCCTCCAAAACCAATGAAGTGATCCTGGAGCCCGAGGGACTGGTCCAGTTTGAGCTGGATGCCAAGAAAAAAGGCAATCGTCGCAAGTTGATCCTGAAGTTCAGCTGGAAAGAGGAATCCGAAGAAACTGTGAAAGACGATTCTTTGATGATAGAGCCAAGGTAGAGAAACCGTGGAAAAATCACTACATAAAGAAGGCATCACAGACAATCTTCGCTTCATGATTCTTGAAGTGACGAAACAGATCGAGAACACCAAAAAGGTGCTCGACGCTCCTGATCCCAAGCTCATCGAGTCCATTGAGAGCAGGGACGACTATATCGACAACCTCAAAAGCGTCATAGAAAACAGCTCTTTTGCCGCCATACTGCGCCAGGGCGCGACGGAAAAACGCAAAGTGGACCTGTTCCGCGCGGTCAATACCATTTCCAGCAACCTGGAACGCATTGCGGACTTCGCGGTCAACATCGTCAAACAGACGCAGTATCTTGTGAATCCGGAGTTTATCCAGCGGTATAATTACGAACGCTTCTTCTCCGAAATTCTGACATGCGTCGACCTGATCTACCAGGCCGTGATCAAACAGGACATTTCACTGGCCTTCCGCATCTGCCGCAGCGAAGCCAACCTGGACCTGCTGTACAAAGTGCAGTTCGACCGGATCCTGCAGGAACTCCGCTCCGGATCCAACACGGAAAACCTGATCACAAGCCACCTCATCCTGCGTTATCTCGAACGGATGGGGGACGCCATGCTGAATATCGGCGAGGCCATCATTTTCGCAGCGGTTGGTGAAAAATTCAAAATCAACCAATACGAGGCGTTGAAGGAAACCCTGGCCGTTTCAGGCGTTGAAACCCCCATTTCCGACGTGGAATTCAAGGGAATCTGGGGCAGCCGTTCGGGCTGCCGCATCGGCAAGGTATCCCCTGCCATGGACCAGGACAAGGAAGACGGCCACAATGACCGTATTGCTTCCGGTGTTCTGTTCAAGGAAGGCAACCGCAAGAAACTGCTGCAGGAACGTGAGAATATCGAACGCTGGGAAGCGCTTATGCCCGGACTCCCGCCCCGCATTCTGGCGTACCAGGAAGACGGTCCGCAGGCCTCCATGCTTGTGGAATTCCTGGGGGGCTGCACCTACCAGGATGTGGTGCTCAGTGCGGATCTGGAAATCCTGCGCAACGCTTTTTTCATGGTAAGCGAAATTATGGAAACGGTCTGGGAACAGACCAAGGCTTTCGGCCCCGTTCGCGTGGGATTCATCTCGCAACTGCGCAGCAGAGTCAGCGACGTTTTCCGACTCTATCCGCTGCTGCGTACGCAGCATCAAAACTTTTGCGGGCTTGAAGTGCTTTCTTTTGATGAACTTCTGGACAAGGCGGAAGCCATCGAAGACGAACTTGAAGCCCCCTACTCCGTGTTCATTCATGGAGATTGCAATATCAACAACATTCTCTACGATCATGTGACACAGAAAATTCACTATATTGACTTGCATCGTTCACGACAGACAGACCCGTTGCAGGATATTTCAGTGCTACTGGTATCGCACTTCCGTCTGCCGGTATTCGAGCCGGAACTGCGCAACCGACTCAATCAATCGACGCTGGGTGTATACCATTTTGCAAAATCCTACGCGGAAAAGAACAATGATACCTGCTTTATGGCCAGACTCAGCCTCGGACTGCTGCGCAGCTTCATTTCTTCAGTCCGGTTTGAATTGAATCCCACTTTTGCCAAGCACATGTATTTCCGCGGTATGTATTTGCTGAACAGGCTCATCGCACATCAAGGCAAGCCCTGGGAAGAGTATGTTCTCCCGGAAAACATTTTTGTCTACTAACAGCACAAAATCAAACGGAAAAACCATGACTAAAATCGCAGTGATTGGGGTCCCCGGAGGCTGGTCCTCCGAACTGCTGTCAGAAACCGTGAAGCAGAAAACCGGTTCCTGTCATCTTGTGGACCTGGAGAACGTTGTTCTCGATCTGGAAAAAGAAACGGCCTACAGTCAGGAATGCGTTCTCACCGACATGGACGCACTGATTGTCAAAAAGGCAGGGCCTCAGTATTCCCCGCATCTTTTGGATCGTCTTGAAATCGTCCGCTTTGTCCAGAGCAAAGGCGTAAGGGTTTTTTCCGATCCCGTCAGCATCATGCGTGTGCTTGATCGCTCGAGCTGCACCATTGGTCTCAAAATCGGGGGAATCCCCATGCCGCCAACTGCCATAACGGAAAATGTGGACCAGGCCCTCGAATGCGTGGCGAAGTTCAAAAAATGCATTTTCAAGCCATTGTACTCCACCAAGGCGCGGGGCATGGAAGTCATCGAGGACGGACCTGACGCGCGTGAAAAAATACTGAGCTTCAAGAACGACAATACGGTCATGTATCTGCAGCAGATGGTGGATATTCCCGGCAAGGACCTGGGCGTGGCCTTCATGGGCGGCGAATACCTGGCGACCTACGCACGGGCAGGAAGCAAGGATTCCTGGAACACCACCACCCGTTCCGGCGGCAAGTACCAGCCCTATGAGCCTTCCCAGGAAATCATCGACCTCGCCCACAAGGCCCAGTCCCTCTTCAACCTGGATTTCACCTGTGTGGACGTGGTGGAAACCAAAGACGGCCCCATGGTATTCGAAGTTTCCGCATTCGGCGGATTCCGGGGACTGCTAGACGCCAACGGAATCAATGCCGCAGACCTGTATACCAATTATGTCCTGGAGAAGTGCAAATGACCGCACCTATCACGAGCATCTCCCAGTGCATCGAATCGTACCTGGAGCAATATCCGATAGTTGACAAGGGGCATCTGCTCCTTGATTTCCGTGGCTTTTACGCCCGTGTTGATTCCAATTCCGAAGTGCTGATCAGCAAACTGAGCGATTATTTCCGCGATTTCATCGCCCCCATGAACGGAAACGCTGCAGCTAGGGAATATCAGAATCCCACGGTGGTCATCACGGCGATCGAGGCTCCCGCCCTGGAGCCGGATTCGCTGCAGCTCGACTTTACCGTCAAGCAGCCAGATCCGGGCAAGACGAAAATCAAGGAAGAATATATTGACCTTCCCGACGGCCGTATCGTCAGAAAACGGTTGACCGGCATTGTCTATGCCTTTGGCAACGGCCAGCATTTCTGCATCGGCCCCTGCATCCAGAACGACAACCAGGTCGTCAATTTCATCAATAATCGTTTCATCGAACACTGCCTGCACAACCAATGCCTGCTCTTTCATGCCGCCGGGGTCACCCATGCGGACGAAAGCCGCAAGACAGGGCTCGCAATGGCCGGTTTTTCCGGCATGGGCAAATCCACGCTAGCTCTGCACATCATGAGTCTGGGCAGCGTGTTCGTGAGCAACGACCGTCTGATGATCAGCAAAGGTGGCGAAAAGCCCATGATGTACGGAGTTGCCAAGATGCCCAGGATCAATCCGGGCACAGCCTTGAACAACCCCGACCTGCATCCGGTTATGAACAACGAAGACCGCCAGCGTTTTTCCTCGCTCCCCCTGGATGAACTCTGGAACCTCGAATACAAATACGACGCCTTCATCGACCAGTGTTTCGGTCCCAACAAGTTCCGCATTTCCTCGCCCATGAGCGGCCTTATCCTGCTCAACTGGCGCCGCGACAGCGACCAGCCGTTGAAAATGGCCGAAGTCTGCCTCAAGGATCGTCCGGATCTGATGCCTTCATTCATGAAATCGGTCGGACTGTTCTACGACCCCGAACCGGATGTGCGGCATGACTTCTCCGAGCAGGCCTATCTCGATTTGCTGCAGAATACGCCCGTATACGAACTCACAGGTGGCATTGACTTCCATCTTGCGGCCCATATGTGTATGGAACTTCTCTAACTCGTTGCTGATGCAGGCCGCCAACCGGAGCAGAACACGCCGGGGCGGCCTGTATATTATTCCAGTAACCTGCCAATTCGGACCGAAGGACAATGCCTAAAATTCAAATAACCCATTCGGTTGATTTTCCGGACCAGGTTCGCCTGGCCCGTTACAAGAAAGCCCCGGAACTCGGACCGAGAATCCTCTTTTTCACTGGGGGCACGGCCCTGCGTTCGTTGAGCCAGGAACTCGTATACAGTACGCACAACTCCGTTCACATCATTACGCCGTTCGACTCCGGCGGAAGTTCGGGCCACCATCAGAAATGCCTTCAACATGCTGGCGGTGGGAGATCTGCGTAACCGGCTCATGGCTCTTGCGGACCGTTCGGTCAAAGGCAACCCAGCCATTTTCGACCTTTTCGCCTATCGTTTTCCCAAGGACAGCACCTCACAGGAACTGGCTGTCCGGCTGGACAAAATGATCGAAGGCAAGGACAAACTCATTGCCCGGGTTCCCGACCCTATGCGCAAGCTGATCCGCAGCCATCTGCGCTTCTTCTCGGAACAGATGCCCGAGGATTTCAACCTGCGCGGGGCCAGCATTGGCAACCTGATCCTGGCCGGCGGCTTCTTCAACTACCAGCGCCACATAGACCCGGTCATCTACCTCTTCACCAAGCTGGTGGAAGTCCGCGGCGTTGTGCGCCCGGTCATCAGCAGGGATCTGCACCTGGCAGTGAAACTCGAAGACGGCAGCATCATTGTCGGACAGCACAACATCACCGGCAAGGAAACCGATCCCATCAAGCAACGCATCAAAAACATGTATCTGACGGCCTCCCTGGACAGTCAGGAACCTGTCGAAGCCCAGATCCGCCCCAAAGTCGATTCCCTGATTCGCGATTCCGAGCTGATCTGTTATCCGCTGGGCAGCTTCTACTCCAGCGTAATCGCCAACCTGCTGCCCAAAGGAGTCGGCACTGCCGTATGGGAAACCAACTGCCCCAAGGTCTACGTGCCCAACTCCTGCCCGGATCCGGAAATGTACGGCATGACGCTGTTCGACTGCGTCAAGACGCTCATCGACTACCTGCAGCGCTCCTGCGGCCGCGAGGTTCCCACCGATCATCTGCTGAACTTCGTGCTCATCGATTCCAAAAGAGGCGATTATCCCGCCCCGCTGGAAATCAACAAAATCAAGCGCTTTGGCGTCGAAGTGCTCGACGTGCAGCTCATTACGGAAGAAAGCGCCCCCTACCTTGACGAAAAACTTCTGGCCGACCACCTGCTTTCTCTGACCTGACCAATACGGGCGGACCTGCAGTACGCAGCTGTGCCCGCAGTGTTTTTTTATAAGACCGGAAGCAACGTTTACTGTGTTGCTTCCGGTCTTCATTGTTTTAGTCAGTGTCAGCGGATTTTTTTCGCAACAGTCTTTTCAGCAGCACGGCATAACCGCTCGCCGACCAGACCGCGAGAGGATAAAGCAGCGGACGCAGGGGAACGGAATAGCGGGGCCAGGGGGCAAAGACCATCCATAGAAGCGTGAAATAGAGCAGCAACAGATACAACGCCTGCGGCACCGTTTGCTTTGAAAAATCGCGGAACCAGAACAAACCCATGCCGATCAGCGCCAAGAAAAGGACACAAGGGTAGGAATAGCGCATCAGCGTATGCACGCGGAACCCGATCTCCGACGTCATGAAAAAAGACGTCCGTACCGCGTAGACGAACACATCACCCATGCCCTGATAAATCCCCCAGTTCCAGGCATGACGCGGCTTTTCCAGCAGATACCAGCGCAGATAGCGTCCGGGATGCTCTTTGGCTCTCTTCCACAGAATCCGGGAAAAGGCCGCAAAGGAACTGCCGAATGCGGGCTGTTCCGGATCCTCGAACTGCGGATAATATTTTTTGGCAGGGTCACGATAAATAAAATCCGGATAGGCTCCATGACTCATGGTTTCCACGGCCCGCTGCCCGGACGAAGCCACTCCCGGCGGCACATCAAGGGCATTGCGCACTTTCCAGCCCGCAGGAAACAGCGCATAGACCACCAGCAACAGAATCAGCCCGGTACGCAGTTTGCGAAAGCAGTCCCGTTGCCGCCAGAAAAGAAATCCCGCCAGGATAAACGGAACAAAAAAGACAGTCTCGTTGGTCAGATAGGCGTAACCCCAGAGCGCACCAGACACGACCAGCCAAGGCGTGTATTTTTTGCGGATTCCCAGAAAAAAGGCGCACAAGGCCGCCAGCAGCAGAAAACTGAACAGCGTCTCGGAAAGCAGATAGTTCGTAAAGGATATGGCATGCGGATTCAGGGCGGCCAGCAGTGCGCATACCAACGCGGCAGCAGGTGCGAGCCACTGGCGGGCAAGCACATAGAGCAGAAAAATGGCCAGGGTGCCAAGGATCACCTGGGAATACAGCGTGTACGCATAAAACCTGTCCGGCCCGCCCAGGAGGCCGTTAAAGGCGATCAGCAACGGATAGCCAGGCGAGCGAAAGGAATCCGGAACAGGCGCGCTTCCGGAATTCGGATCTACGGACGAATAAACGCCGTGCAGGAGCAGATTGACGGCATAGTGGACGTATTGCTGCGCATCTGCCTGAATGGGCTGGTCAACTATGGTCTGCGTGATATCGGCCAGACGCAGCCAGAATCCCAGACATACCACAAGCAATACGCAGATCGGGACGCACAGCCTCTTGAGCGGCAGCTGCCCACGACGGAGTTCACCCATTGTTGAAAGCACCAGTTTCACCATTAATCACTTGGTATCAATTGTTTTCCAGTTACGGACGCCTGTGCCCGACTAGATGCGCAAACAACCTGTAACCGCAGCAACATGCTCAGATGACTTCCTTTTCATCATGTGGCATATATTCCCGAGGATGGACGCAACGTAAAGCGAAAGCGTACGTTTGTAAGCTCGTTCCAGCGAGAGACCCAACTGCCCTTTTCGCGTTTTTGTCGGATGCCCGTACCGTACGCGACAAAAAGTCCTGCTCTGCTCGAAACAACTGCAGCAACCGCCAACCACACGAGGCCACAGTGCTTTTGCAGTATTGGAATTCACTTCCGGAATCCGTCAAATCCGGTCTGCGCATTGGAAGTGTCGGCGCAGCGCATTTGCGCAAGCTGGCGTCCGCAGCCGCCAAATGCCCCGGCTCCACATTACACCTCGAATTCCTCTTTGCAGCCTGGGAAGAAGACCCGCTCGACGGCGATTTGGCCGCCACCATCCTGCGTCTCGAGGAACACAGGCCGTATCTGGATCTGGAACTGAAGCAAATCCTGACACTGGTGGCAGAACATTGGGGCAAACCAGATTCCATTGCCGACTACCAGGCCTACATTGCGGCCAAACAGTTCGAACAGGGCCTGGTGCTCGTGCGGCAGATGCTTCGGGGCGCTCCGGACAACCTGTTCTGGCGGCAGCAGGCCGTCACGCTGTGCGAACTTCTTGGAAATGTGCATCATGTACACGTATTTCTCAAGTCCGGTCCCTCGGGTCTCGCTCCCCTGTTCGCATTTTTGAGGGGAAACATGTACTTTTTGCAGGGAAACTGGGAGCGGGCTGCGCAGGAATACGCCAATGCCCCGGAAAACATGATGCTGGCCTGCGAACGCCGGGCCGAAGCCCTGGAAAGGCTGGGACAGGCGGACGCGGCAACGCAACTCCGGAGCGAAATTCTACGCCAAAAGCCCTGGCACACGACGCTCATACTGCGTACGTACGAAAATTTCAGAAAAAACAGTGCCCCGAGTGACGAAAACGCGGGCTCCCATGCCCTGCTGCTGTATTCCTTCAACAAAGCCGCGGATCTGAATGCCTGCCTGCAATCCGTGGCCGAAAGTCGGGGCTGGCAACGCATCTTTGCCCTGAACAACGGCTCCACGGACCAGACGCACAGCGTACTCCAGGCCTGGCAACAGAAAATGGACACGGACAAGATGCGGATCATTTCGCTTCCCGTCAACATCGGAGCCGCGGCCGCGCGCAACTGGCTCGTCCACGAAGCGGCGAAAGAATCCTGCGATTTTGTTGCTTTTCTCGATGATGACGTTGTGCTCCCGCCGGATTGGATGTACCGGCTAAGCACTGCGCGGTCAATCTGCCCCGAAGCCGGCGCATGGGGCTGCAGAGTGCTGGACAAGGCAACGCCGTATCTTGCGCAAAGCGCGGACATGCATCTTCTCCCCGCTCCGGAGTTCGATCCAGCAAGCGGTGGCCTCATACCCGACGAATCCTCACAGGTGCTTTGCGAACCTTTTACCGTTTCGGACCTGCACAACCAGGTTGCGGACTTCGGTCAGTTCCATTACGCGCGCCCATGCGACTCGGTAACCGGCTGCTGCCATCTCTTTTCCCTGAAAAAACTCCTGGACTTCGGCCCCTTCAACCTGCAGCTTTCGCCCTCCCAATATGACGACCTCGAACATGACATCCGCATGCTCTCACAGGGGTCCCATGCCTGCTACCAGGGCACACTGGCGATTCTGCACGCCAAACAAAGCGGACGCAAAGCGCACCTGGATCGTCCGGCCTTTGGAAACTGGCTTGCCAACAAATTCAAATTGCTGCGTATGTATTCCAAGGAAGAAATCCAGAAGATCAGGCAAAGTGGAGATCGCCGTCTCGAGGAAGATCTTACCGGCAAACAAAGCGCTCTGGACGCGGCCCTGGGGCTCGATATGCAGTTTTCAACGTATCGATGATCCTATTCTCTTCACCCGCAGCGATTATTCATGTAAGGACAAGGTATGCACTTCAAATATCTGATCATCGGCGCAGGACCTACGGGATTGGGAGCCGGCTACCGCCTGAAAGAGCTCGGTGAAACCAACTTTATCCTGCTCGAATCCAACGACCATGTTGGCGGGCTGGCCGCGAGCTTCAAGGACGACTCCGGGTTCACCTGGGACATTGGCGGACACGTTTTGTTCTCGCACTACGAATATTACGACGACCTGGTGGAAAAAGCCCTGAACGGGCAATACATCAGCCACCAGCGTATCTCCCGCGTACGTATTGCCGACACGTGGGTCCCCTATCCTTTTCAAAACAACATCCGCCATCTTCCCAATGAGCTTCGCTGGGAATGCGTCCGCGGGCTGCTGCCGGAAAACATGCAGCAGGAGCCCCCCGCAAATTTCGAACAATGGATCCACACAATTTTCGGTGCAGGCATTGCCTCTTTGTTCATGCTTCCTTATAATTTCAAGGTATGGGCGACCCCTCCCGCGCTGATGGATTTCAAATGGATCGGCGAACGCGTCAGCGTGGTGGATCTGAAGCGGGTGCTCGAAAATATTCTTCTGGAAAAGGACGATGTTGCCTGGGGGCCCAACAACACCTTTATTTTTCCAGAGCATGGCGGCACCGGGGCCATATTCGAAGGCATAGCCGGGATGATGCGGGAATTTATCCGTACCAATTGCCGGGTGGTTCATGTCGACGCGAAAGCAAAGACGCTTCGCACTGCGGATGGAGAAACAATCACCTACGACCATCTGCTGAACACCGGGCCGTTGGATCTGCTCATCCGCGAACTCATGGCCGAGCAGAACGGACTTTTGCGGCAGGCGGCAGGACTTCTGACCCATAACGGCGTGTACGTCGCAGGCGTGGGGCTCGCATCCGCGTCCGAAGCACAGGCCCAGGATCAAACCTGCTGGATGTATTTTCCGGAAAACAACTGCCCCTTTTATCGATTGACCAATTTTCACAATTATTCCCCCAACAACCTTGCCACTCCAGGGCAAGGAAGGGCCTTGATGACGGAAATATCCTTTTCGGAACACAAGCAGGAAAATTTGCCTTCTCTCATGGAAAGCAATATTCAGGGACTTTGCAACACGGGCATCATGGGAGAAACAGACCGTGAGTCCATTGCGAGCACCTGGAACATATCCGTTGATTACGGCTATCCCGTACCAACCCTGCAGCGGGATGAAGCATTGCAAACCCTGATACCTTATCTTGAAGGGCTTGAAATATACTCACGCGGACGTTTCGGAGGCTGGAAATACGAAGTTTCGAACATGGACCATTCGGTAATGCAAGGTGTGGAATGGGCGGAACGCATGGTCCGGGGAAATGAGGAAAAAACGTACAAGGTGTAATAATGAATAAGGATCGTTTTCTTGAAAGGCGCGAACGGCTCCGCGCGTTGTTACCGGAACGGGGATTATCCGCGCTGCTCGTCAGCCACGCGGCAAACCGTTTCTATTTGAGCGGATTCGAACTGCACGACCCGCAGTGCAATGAAACCGCCGGCTGGATACTTGTTACCAGGGAAGAGGGAGGAGCCAAGGATTTTCTGCTGACCGATCCGCGCTACGAAGACGCAGCCAAACGCGTCTGGCCGGAAGATCAGATCTTCATCTACACCGCTTCCGGCAGGGACAAGACCAGACAGTTCATCAAAGAACACGGCGGGGGCACAATCGGTGTCGAGGCGAGATCGCTCAACATCGAAACCTTCCGTTTCCTGGCCGAAGAATTGTCCCTGGAGCCTCTGGTCGGTATGGTGGAAGAACTCCGGATCATCAAGGAGCCCGAGGAAGTCACCGCGCTCGAACGGTCCATCAGCCTGAACCATCAGGTCATGCGCCGCGCCCCGGATATGCTGGTTCCCGGCGCCACCGAAATGGACGTCTCCTGGGAAGTGGAAAAAGCCTTTCGGGAGATCGGAGCCACGGAGCTTTCCTTTCCTTCCATCGTGGCCGTGGGGCCCAATGCGGCGCTTCCCCATCACATTCCAGGACACGATGTAGTTGCGCGCAACTCCCTGGTCCTGATCGATTGCGGCGGCCGTTTCGAAAACTACTGCTCCGATCAGACCCGTACGTTCTGGGTCGGTGAGTCAGGCCACGACCGCTTCACCCGTACGCGGGAATACGTCCAGGAAGCCCAGAACAAGGCCATCGAGAGCATCCGCCCCGGCGTACCCATTGCCGATGTCTACAAGATCGCGCGAAACTGCTTTGCGTCGCACTCGGTGGAAGCCCGGTTTACCCACGCCCTGGGACACGGAATCGGCCTGGAAACCCATGAACCGCCGAGCGTCGGCCCCAATACGCCGGGCGTCTTCAGGGAAGGCATGGTCGTTACCGTGGAACCCGGACTGTACTACCCCGATTGGGGCGGCGTACGCTGGGAATTCATGATCCACGTCACGGAAGACGGAGCACGCATTCTCTAGTCATGACCGCTTTATCCAAAGCCAGTTGCTCCGCATCGCAACGTATTTACGTGACCCTTGCCCCCAGGGATGTGGCCCGGTTCAAATTCCTGCTCGAGGGTTACGACAATCTTGCGGTCATGAGCATCCTGGACAAATACGCCTGCGTGGCCCAGCTCCGTTTTGCTCCGGGCCAATACGACTCGGTAAGGGCTTTTCTGGACAATATCGCTCCGGAAATTTCCTTCAGCACAACGGATTGCAACGCCGTTGCATAACTAAACGGGCTCAAAGCGAAACACTGTTCTCGTATGCGGTGCCGCGCCGTCCATCCGACGCTGCACCGCATTCTGCCACACAACATTCAGAGATCTCTTTCAACTCGGCTTTGCAGAGGAATACAACATGAGCGAACATCTCTCGGTTCAATTTACGGGAAACAAAACTCTTGAAACCCATGTGGGCGGACACGTTATAACCACCGACATGACTCCTGACAGAGGTGGCGAAGGTTCGGCTCCCACTCCCACGCACCTGTTCATGACTTCCCTGGCCAGTTGCACCGCATATTATGCGCTGGAATTCTGCAACATGCGCGAGATCGACAAGACCGGCATGAAGTTCGACATGCACTGCGACTGGGACGAGGAAAAACAACGCTATACACGCTTCGCCATGAAGCTGACCTTGCCCGAGGGATTTCCGGAAAAATACAAAAAGGCCATTGTCAGAACCATGGAAAGCTGCTTTGTCAAAAAGCACGTACTGAATCCCCCCGAATTTGTCCTGACCGCGGAGTAATACCCGGCGCACCACCGTTCTGAATCAAACAATTGCAGGCCTTGTCACAAGCTGCACAGAAGAGGATTTCCGATGGATAATTATTTTTCGAAATTTATCGACGAAGTGAGCACCTATCACAGGCAGACCATCGCTTCCTGCGATGGGCAGGAAGTATCCACAGATGCGGCTCTGCAGCGCTGGGTGGAGGAAACCTTCCGGGTCTACACCGAATCCCGGCAGATCTTCATGGCCGGCAACGGCGCCAGCTGTACCATGGCCGAACATTTCGGATTGGATGCCATGAAAAACGGCAGACTCAAAACCGTCAATTTTTCCGAAACCTCGTACATCACGGCCGTGAGCAACGACATCTCCTATGAGGATGTCTTCATGGTAAAGCTGCAGCGGCTTGGAACTCCCGGGGACATGCTGATCACCATCTCCAGCTCGGGCAACTCCCCAAATATTGTCAAGGCATTGGAATACTCAAAAGCCAACGGCATCACCTGCGTCACGCTTTCCGCCATGAAGCCGGACAACAAATCGCGCCAGCTGGGTGACATCAATTTCTATGTTCCCGCACCCACCTACGGTCTTGCTGAGTCCATCCACAGTTCCATCATGCACTGCTGGCTGGATTGCTACCTGGACAAACACCAGGGCGGAAGGCACTGAGCCCTGGTATATATCAAGACAAAAGCCGCTGCCTGCCAGCGGCTTTTTTTTTGCCTGCCTGACACGAAAAAAAACAAAATCGTGCGAATAACATTTTAATTTTACTAATATTTTTCTTTGTGTATGCTTGTCTTATTCCTCTTGCGATTCCATACGTCTGTTTAAGCCAACACTAGGAATAAGGAGTATGCAATGAAAGTAAGTGCCCGCAATCTGATCCCTGGCATCGTAAAGACCGTCAACATCGGCATGGTCAACGCCGAGATTGTCATCGATGCCGGAGGGGTTGAAATCGTCTCCATCATTACCAAGGAATCCGCGGAGTCCCTCGGACTCAAAACCGGATCCCAGGTCAAGGCCATGGTCAAGGCCAGCAACGTGATGGTGGTCGTAGATTAACCCTTTCATTGTACGGACTGAAGGAGGGGTCTGCGCCCTCCTTCGTCTCTTTCCTTAAGCCTGCCCCTTCACACAACGCATCGCCTCAGTTCACATTCAGTCTCGAAGCCTCCTGCTCCCAAACATCCCTTTCTTGACTTTTATGCATAAAAAAAAGATAGCTATACCATACCCCTCATCTTTTAGCCCCGGACCCGCATATGGACAGCGAGAACACCAACACGACATGCCTCAAGATCCAATGTCGCCGGCTGGTCAAGACCTACACCATGGGCGAAGTCCAGGTGCCCGTGCTCAGGGGCATAGACGTGGATATCCATGCCGGCGAACTCACCGTCATCCTGGGAGCTTCCGGCGCCGGCAAGACCACCCTGTTGAACATCATCGGCGGCATTGACCGTCCCACATCCGGCGAAGTTCTCTTTGACGGACGCGACATCGCCCTGATGAACGACAAGGAACTCACGGAACATCGCCGCAGAAACGTGGGCTTCGTGTTCCAGTTCTACAATCTCGTGCCCAGTCTGACCGCTCTGGAAAACGTCCTGGTCTCCACGGAAGTTGCCGACGATCCCATGGAGCCGGAAAAAGCCCTCGAACTTGTGGGCCTGGGCGACCGTCTGGACCATTTTCCGGCCCAGATGTCCGGGGGCCAGCAGCAGCGCGTCTCCATTGCAAGAGCTCTGGCCAAAAACCCAGGCGTCATGTTCTGCGACGAACCCACGGGCGCCCTGGACGCCAAGACCGGACGCATGGTGCTCCAGCTGCTCACGGACCTCAATCAGCGCCTCGGCACCACCATCGTGATCATCACCCATGCGGCGCCCATAGCCTCACTGGCCCGCCGCGTGGTCAATCTGACCATGGAAGGCGTCACCAGTCATATCAATCAAGAACGGGCCAAAGCGGAGGACATTTCCTGGTGAGCGTACTGGACCGCAAGCTGCGCCGCGACTTGTGGCACAACAAGGCCATGCTGCTGGCCGTGGTGCTCATCGTTGCCGTTGGCGTGGGCTGTTTGTCCGGATTTCTCGCCACCTCGAAAAATCTTCAATCCGCGCGCAGCAGCTATTACCAGGAAACCTTTCTGGCGGATTTCTGGATCGACCTCAAAAAGGCCCCCACAACCGTGCTGCCGGATCTGCTGGACATCCCCGGCGTGGCCAGCCTGCGCGCACGCCTGGTCACCTCCGTCATGCTGGACCTGGACGGCGTGGACCGCCCCATTTCCGGCCAGCTGCTCTCCATGCCGCCCAGTCAACAGGATGTCATCAACAACGTCATCCTGATGAGCGGCAGCTACTTTACCCCGGGACGCCGCAATGAAGTCCTGGTCAACCATGATTTCGCCACGGCCCGCAACATTGCCCCGGGCGATACGCTCCGGATGGTCATCCACGGCCAGCGCAAGGAGCTCCATGTCGTCGGTACGGCCATTTCCTCGGAGTTCGTGTACTTGATGCCTCCGGGCAGCATAGTCCCCGAACCGGCCGACTACGGCGTTTTCTACGTCAAGCAGCAGCTGGCCGAGGACGCCATGGGCTTCGAAGGCGCCTGCAACAGTCTGGTGGGGTTTCTGACACCTCAGGCCCGGCAGAATCCCCAGGCCGTTCTGGATCAACTGGGCACCGCGCTCAAACCCTACGGCGTATTCGCCACCACACCGCTGGCCCAGCAGGCCTCAAATCTGGCGCTGTCGTCCGAGCTGTCCGGACTGTCCACCATGGCCACCATGATGCCTCTGATCTTTCTGTCCGTGGCCGCCCTGGTGCTCAATGTGCTGATGACCCGCCTGGCCGAACAGCAGCGCAGCATTGTGGGAACCCTCAAGGCCCTGGGGTACGGGAACGCCGTCATCCGCGCCCACTTTCTCAAGGTGGGCTGCATCGTGGGCCTGTGCGGCGGACTGGCGGGCTGTGTTCTGGGGTATTTCATGGCCGCCGGGCTCACCGTCACCTACAAAAGTTTTTTTACTTTTCCCCGGCTGGACAACCTGTTCTACCCCGGGCTGATGCTGCTGTCCGTGACCATTGCCCTTGTCTTCGGCCTGCTGGGCACGTTGCGCGGCGTCGCCCATGTGACCCGTCTGAATCCGGCCGAAGCCATGCACGAGCAGCCCCCCACCCAGGGAGGCAGCGTATTTCTCGAGCGTTTGCCCTGGTTCTGGCGCAATCTGGGCTTCCGCTGGCAACTCAGCCTGCGCAACCTGTTCCGCAACCGCGTACGTACGCTTGTGGGCGTTTTCGCCGCCGCCATGGGCACCGCCCTGCTGGTCTGCACTTTCGGCATGGTGGACTCACTCCAGTACATGGCCAACTTTCAATTCGACAAAATCCTGCTTTCGGACTTTCAGCTGACCTTTCGCCAGGAGCTGGATCAGGGGGCCGTGTACGAAATGGCCGCCACGCCCGGAGTCGTGAAAGTGGAGCCCCTGTTGGAAGTGGCCTGCGATTTCCTCAACGGGCACCGCAGCAAAAAAGGACGGATCATGGGACTCGTACGCGGTGCCCAAATGACCGTGCCACGGGATGCAAAAGGCAATGCCGTGGCAGTGCCGTCCGCGGGGCTGCTCATGAGCAGGCGCATGGCCGCCATACTGGACGTACGTCCGGGCGACAGCCTGACCATCACCCCCACCAAAGGGCTGCAGCAGCCCCGGACAGTGCGTGTGGCGCAGATCATCGACTCCATGTTCGGCCTTTCGGTCTATGCGGATTACCACTACCTCAATACGCTGATCCACGAATCCGCGGCTGTTTCCGCACTCCAGCTGCGCACGCAGATGACACCCAAGCAGCTGCGCGGCTTTCTGAAGCAGTGCAAACAATATCCGCAGCTCGCCGGCATCGGCAACCGCGACTTGCAGCGCGGGCTGATCCAGAAATCCTTTGTGGACAAGCTGGGGGGCATGGCCTACCCGCTGATTTTTTTCGGGGCCATTATTTTTTTCGGCTCGATTCTCAATGCCAGCCTCATCGGCATCCTGGAACGCAAACGCGAAATAGCCACCTACCGGGTACTCGGCTACACGGCCCTGGAAGTGGGCAACCTGCTGCTGCGGGAAAACATCCTGATCAACGGAGCGGGCATTCTGCTCGGGCTTCCGCTGGGGTGGTGGATGCTGGACGGCATGGCCCAACAATACCAGAACGACATGTATTCCATGCCCTGCGTCATCGATCCGCAGAGCTGGATTGTCTCCGTTGTTCTGGCAATCGTTTTCGTGCTGCTCTGCCAGTGCATCATCCAGCGGTCCATTTCGCGGCTCAACTGGAATGAAGCGCTCAGCATGAAAGAATAAGCGCTCAACGCGGAGGACGTCATGGCCAAAAGCAACAAATCATGGATCAAATGGGCTGTTCTCGCTGCCGTTCTGGTGGCCGTGGTCGCGTTTTTCATGGAATCCGGCTCCGGCAGACAGGTTTTTGCCGCCAAAGCCGTAAAACAGAAAATCCGCGCCTGGGTGGAAGACCGCGCACGTACCACCCTGCCCCGCGTATACGCGCTGACCATGCCCGTAAGCGGCAGAATCATGCCCATCGAGGTCAAAGAAGGGCAACAGGTGAAACAGGGGCAGACCGTGGCGCAGATGGACAGTACGGCCCTGAAAACTGCCCTGGCCCAAGCCCAGGCGCGTCTGGATCTCAACCAGTTCAACGCGCTGGAGCAAACCGCGCTGGAAGAGTTTATGCGCTGGATAGAAGCCATGAAACAGATGACCGAGGCGGCCAATGAAATGACCAAAGCCAGCGAAGCCCAATACAAATTTTCCGACTGGTATACGAAGTCCGTGACCGAGCTGTTGGACAAGGGCGCATCCACCCAGGAAAAACTGCTCAAAGCCGAAGCCGACAATGCGCAGAGCCGTGTGGACGCAGCCGTGAACAATCTGGTGGCAAAATCCATGAACACCCTGGCCGTGGCATCGGAACTGGGCCCCAGATACGTGGCCGAATGGCTGAAGCGCAAAAGCCTGGAAAGCGATGCCCTGGCCCAGGCCCTGCACAAGGCGCAGACCGACCTGCAGCGTGCCACCATCAGCGCGCCCGTGGCAGGTGTCGTGCTCAAGCGTTACGTGGAAAACGAACAGGTTCTCAGCGCCGGAGCTCCCCTGCTGGACATAGGTGACCTTTCGCAAATGCAGGTAACCGCGGACATTCTGAGCCAGCAGGCCGGAGCCATACATCCCGGACAGGAAGTGGCCATCATGGGGGATGTATTCGCGGACATCCCAGCCAAGGGAGTGGTGGAACGCGTCAAGCCCCAGGCTTTTACCAAGGTGTCTTCTCTGGGGGTCGAGCAGCAGCGGGTACCTGTTGTCGTGGATTTCAGCCAGGGATTGCTAAAGGAACTGGCGCAGAAACAACGCGAACTCGGGCTGGCCTACCGGCTCCGCGTCCGGATCTATACGGACAGCGCCGACAATGCCGTGGTGGTTCCCCGGCTTTCGCTTTTCCGCAACGACCAGGGCCAATGGCAGATTTTCACCATCAGTAAGGGAAAGGCCAGTCTGGTCACGGTCAAAGTCGGTATTCTCAATGATGAGCAGGCCCAGATTCTGGAAGGCGTCAAGGCGGGCGATCAGGTCATCGTGTCGCCACCAAAGGACCTGACCGCCGGAGACTCCGTACGTACGGACGCCTGACGTTATGGGAAGGTCTTGACTCAGACCCTGGTAATCGGAAGGGAGGGCGTATTCTGGGGTTGGAAAAGCACTGGAATGCTGCCGTTCTGGATGTCGTGTTGGTCATGCCAGATGCGGGATTCGCGGGCATTGCCCACGATAAGCGTGTAACTGATCAAGAGTATTGTCATTACGAGCAGTATTCTGTTCAGCATGCCTCACCTCATTTTTCGTCCATTTTCATGTTTTTTTAAAGATAAGGACCGGGAGGGGGATGATCTCCCGGTCCATACAGGGGGGGTTTTACTGCTTATTGAGGAGATCGTTGCTGTTCTGGTAAAAACACTACCCCCGGATGATTACCTTAAACTTTCCTGAGAATTACTGAACTGTAAGGATTCTCTTTCCTGATCTTCGCCTTCTGGAAAAACAAAAGGCCGGAAGCGGGGGAGAGCTTCCGGCCTCATGGAGGATGATGAAACAGTCTTGATGATTGCTGTTTGGCTTGTGGAAATACAATAGGCCCGACAAATTACACCAGGCTTTCAGAAGAATTACACGATTGTCACATTAAAAGCCGCCCCCCCCCAAGCTCAGCTCCCTGGTTTCAAAAACAGTTATTCCTTGAAAGCACGTACCAGGAAGACAGGATCACTGACGCCGCGGGTCTCCCAGTAGTGCGGATCCCCGGTCTGGCGCCAGTCGTTCCGTTTGCTGAAGGCCTCCGCCCTGTCGCGGAATCCTGCACGGCGGATGCAATCCAGGATATACCCGATCCGCTCGAATTCGTGCATGTCCAGCCAGCCGGTAATCGCCTTGGTGGGGAACCAGCGGTTGGACACGCCAATCAGAAGCTGCCCGCCTGGGCGCAGCAATTCTCTGGCGCTTTGCAACACCTCCACGGGACGGGTCAGATACTCGAATGACAGGCTGCAGACTATCGCGTCATAGCCGCCTGGTTTGCCGGGAATTTCCGGATCCGCATTGAGATCGTGCACCCGGTGAGCCGCCAGCAGCGGGTTTTGCCCCATCTCCGTATCGTTAAGCCCAACGCCATCCACTTGCAGATGCAGATCCTCCGGCAAATGCGACTGGACGCTGCTCATCAGATCCAGCACCCGCATGCCGGGCTTCAAATGCAGCGCGTACATCTGTTTCAGATTCTCACTGGCCTGGGCGTCCACATGGCCGACGATCCGCGCCTTGTTGTAGAACTCCGTATCCGGTGTTTCATCCTGCCGTTCGTAAAAAGATGGTTCATGAAAGTCCGTATGCACCTGGGGCAGTTCGCTCTGCATGCCCGGCCCCCAGTTGGCGATCTCCTCCATCCAGACGAACAACTTTCCTCCGGTGTCGCTGCGCTTGTCTTCCAGCTGCACGATACGGGCCTCCAGCTGCAAAGGAAAACGGCTGAGCGGATGGTTGCAGTCCACTGTTATTCCCGAATCCTGCTTGTCCAGAAGACGAAACGGAACCACAGTGCAGGGGTAATTTCCCGGCAGCCCGCACAGCAGCCCCTGCGGATAAAACCGCCCCAAAGCCGGTTTAACGCAGCGCCCGGCTACGGTACGCGTATGGAATTCGGAAAGGGGGAGCCTCCGGACCTTGCGTTCACTATGCGCCGACACAAGCTCTCCTGGTCCGTAGCTGAGAGTCACACTTTCTCCCAGATATTTGCCGTTGAGGGCCTGCTCCAGGCCTTCCGGGAACATGTCCCTCCAGGCGTTCACCCGGCGGGCAAGAAACCACTCCTCAAAGGAAGCCCGCCCGTCATTCCATTTCAAGGTATATTCTATGGTAGCCAATGAATTCTTGCCGAATTGAACCACGTTCTCCTTCTTTGCGCACTCTGAATTGAGTTCGAGGGTTGACGGAAATTTCGCTCAAGCACCCGGGGAACACCTCCCCTGCACTTTTTCACACCACGAATGGTTAAAAAATAAATACGGTTTTCCCCCTTGTCCAGATGCCCCCCAAAGGCGTGGCCGGCTCCGTCCCAAGCGCTGATCATATTCATTTTACAACATTTTCACACCAGAATTTTCGTTTTCAAACATAAACGAAATAAAATATTGACTCAATACGAACTTTTTGATAGTTTTAAATCATGAAAGTACTTTTGCAGTGGCAAAAAAAAGACATTGCAAAAGTCTGGGGGGATTTGGATGGGGGCCGAAGCTGTTGGCTGCGGCAGCCATCCCACTGAGAACAAACCATACCCACCGGAGTTTTTCCGTTTGCGGATGCCCGGGGAAAATTATCATATCAGACGCCATTACGATTTTGAGACGTTGTTTATATCCCTACCTTCCTCAGCCAGGCCGTACTGATGCCCGGTACGGCTTCGGCTGTGGGCGTCTGGTGAATTCCTGAGACGAGTCCCGTAAAATTTTCATGCTTTGTCAACGATAAGCAGTCCTGCTGCGTCATGTACTGTTATACGGCAAGAAAATAAAACGACTATAATCGCAATTTGCTCTGGCCGATATGTATTCTGGCAAAAACATTACAGCCGGATTACAAAAAAGAAAGGCACTGTTTCATTATTTTTTGGAATCGTGTAAGAATACAATCTGATCTCTTCAAGAGATATTTTTGCGATACTACGTACTCATCGTCTAACCAGGAGAATTCGCATGTTACTGGAAGACTATACGGAACTAAATAAATACATCAGCGCACTTGTTTCGCAGGAACTGGCCACGCCGACTGAGGAGGAACCGGATATGGAAGGTTATTTCACCTGGGGCATGATCGAAGAAGCTCTCAACTCCATGGAAGAGCCTTCACAGGAAGTACAAAGCGTCCGTCCGGATACTTCGGATTCGCTGCTTCCCGCCTCTGCCCAGGTGTCCTCGGTGGACGCCCTGCTGTGCATTGCAAACAGTGCGGAGTCCATTCTGCGCAGGGGAAAAACCACAGACGCCGCCGTGGCTGAAATGGTCGCGGACATGATGCGGGATACGGCGCAGAAGATAGAACAGGATACGTCCCTGCCCATCACCACCAGGGATCAGAACCTCATGGTGCTTTGGCTGCAACGCTATGCGGAAAAGCTGAACAACCTGCCTTCATTGTTCGACGGGATGAAATCGCCCCAGGGCCTCTGGAACAACATTCAATACAAGGTCCGCCAATTCCACGCCATGATGGCCTGAAAAAACGAACGCCCCTTCCGGGGCGTTTTTTTTAGGAAATCTCAAGCTCCTGTTCTTCCGGCGAAACACCCGCCATCATCAGTCCGATCATGTCGACCTTGTGCGTATCTTCCACAGGAAACAGATCCATGAACCGGCCTTCGTAGATCACGGCAACCCGGTCGGCCAGCTGCAGAGCCTCATTGAGGTCGCTGGTCACCAGCAGAATGCCCGCCTTTGCCCGGGTCTCCAGAATATGCTTCCAGACGCTTTCGGTTGCGGAAACATCCAACCCCTGTGTGGGCTGTTCGGCCACCACAAGAGCCGGCTGACGATAGAGCTCGCGCGAGATCACAACCTTTTGCAGGTTGCCGCCGGAAAGCTGCCAGGCCAGGCTCTGGATGCCGTTGGAAGCGATCTGATGCTCCTCCATCAAGGCGGTCATGGTCTGGGCCGCGCGTTTGCGGTTCAGCCAGGGGCCCTTGGAAAACCCCTTGCGGGTGGTCAGCAGCAGGTTGTCCACCAGATCCATCTGTTCGGCCACGGCCAGGCCCAGACGATCCTCTGGTACGTATGACAAAGACTTTTTCCAGGACAGCTTGGCGAAAAAATTGCGCCAGGGCTTGCCCATGATCCAGACCGTGTCTATGGGCGGTTTCTGCATGCCGCAGATGGACTCCACCAGCACCTTCTGACCGTTTCCGGCCACGCCCACCACGGCGAGGATTTCCCCGATACGCAGTTGAAAATTGATGCCGTGCAGGCCCATGCCCGTAAAATCCTTGACTTCGAGCACCACCTTGCCCAGCTCCACAGGCTGCTTGTCCACCTGCAGCAGCACTTCCCGCCCCACCATACGGCAGGCCAGGTCGGACTTGGAGGTCACTTCGTCCCGCAGGTATTTCCCCACGATGCGGCCGCGTTTCAAAATGGCGATATCGTCCGCGTTGGCCACCACTTCATCCAGCTTGTGGCTGATGAACACTATGGCCTTGCCCTGGGCAGCCATGGCGCGCATGGACTCGAACAGCTTTTCCGTCTCCACCTCGGTAAGCACGCTGGTGGGTTCGTCGAAAATCAGCACCCGGCTTTCACGGTACAACAGCTTGAGAATCTCCACGCGCTGGCGTTCGCCCATGGAAAGATCGGATATCCGGGCGGAAGGATCGATCTCCATACCGAATCTGGCGGCAAGCTCACGGATGGTCTCTTCCATCCGCCGCGGCGAGGCATAGGCGCTGTCCATCTGCCCAAGCAGTACGTTTTCCGCCACGGTCATGGAGTTCACCAGCATGAAATGCTGATAAACCATGCCGATGCCCGCGGTGATGGCGTCCTTGGATGAAGTGAAATCCACCGTATGGCCGTCGATCTCGATATGCCCCGAGTCCGGCACGTAGCGCCCAGCAAGTATGGACATCAGCGTGGACTTGCCCGCGCCGTTCTCGCCCAGCAACGCCAGAATGCGCCCGGCCTTGATATCAAGGGTTATCTCGTCGTTGGCCTTGTTCGTGCCAAAGGCCTTGCTGACCTTGTTCAGCCGTACGACCGGCGTCGCGCCCTGCTCTGTACCCGTTTCCATGTGCTGCTTCATCCTTTTGCGGGAACGTCGTGGGGGCTTCCCGCCCCCACACCCCGGCCAGGGGGAACGCCCCCCAGGACCCGCGGATAATGTATATTTATTGAACGTACACGACGATTTTACTGTAATGCCAAAATTTTTGGGAGGTACTCAAGAACCTTTTGTAAAAAGGTTTTTGAGCCGCCGAAGGCATTATGTCCCTAATCATCCGGTTCGATGTTGGTCCCCAGCGCTTCCGGCGCATCGATATTGCTGCCGCGAAAAGACGATATGCAGAGTGCGATGATGGTCAGCGCGTAGGGCAGCATCAGCAGCAGCGATGACGGCAGCGACGTACCTGCGGCCTGGAGTCGCAACTGAAAGGCCATGACGCCGCCGAACAGATAGGCGCCCAGCACCGCCCGCCAGGGCTTCCAGAACGCAAAAATAACCAGGGCCACGGCAATCCAGCCGCGTCCGCCCGAAAGTCCGTTGGTCCAGAGATGCGTGTAGGCCAGGGAAAGATAGGCGCCGCCTATGCCGATGAGAAACGAGCCGAGCCCGAGAGCCAGCCAGCGCAACCGGATGGGATTCAATCCGGCGGAGCCCACGGCAGCGGGCATTTCGCCGGTGGCCCGGATGTTCATGCCCAGACTCGTACGCTGTAGTAAAAACCAGAGCCCCACCGGAGCCAAAAAGGACAGGTAGACCAGCAGATCATGGTCAAAGAAAATGGGCCCCAGTACGGGCAGATTCGCAAGTCCGGGAATGGGAGCGGGCCCGAATCCGGGCGCGGCCAGCCCGATGAACGGGGTGCCGAAATAGGTGGTCAATCCGAGCCCGGCAATGGTCAACGCCAGACCGGAGACGACCTGATTGCCGAGAAAGGTGATGCAGACCACGCCATGCAGAGCGCCCATGGCCATGCCGCAAACGCCTCCGGCCAGAAGACCGAGCCAGGGTGAGCCCGTGGCGTAGGCGGTCAGGAAAGCGCCCATGGCCGCGACGCTCATCATGCCTTCCACGCCGAGGTTCAGAATGCCGCCCTTTTCCGTGAGAATCTCGCCGAGAGTCGCGAACAGTACGGGCGTGCCCGACTGCACGGTGGCGGCCAGCAATGCGATAATGAATTCCAGACTCATGACCGTGCCGCCTCCTTGCCTTCCTTCAATGAAGGTTTCCATTCGAGCCGGTAAGTGTAGAAGAATTGTCCGGCCAGTACGGCAAGCAGGATGATGCCTTCCATCACGTCGCCAAAAGCGGCCGGAATCTGCAGCTCGAGCTGCATGTTCTCCACGCCCACGCGCAGTGCCGCGAGCAGAAAGGAGGCGAATGCGATGGGCAGGGGCTTGAGCCGGGCCAGCCAGGCCACCACAATGGCCGTGTAACCGTAGCCGGCCATGATGGTCGGCTGCAGCCGTCCCACCACCGCGGAAATTTCAATCAAACCGGCGCAGCCGGCGAACACGCCGCTGAAAACCATGACCAGCGCCAGCAAAAACGGATAGGGCAACTTGGCGTATGCGGCCACGCGCACGCCCGAGCCGCTGGCTTTGATCTCGAACCCAGTACGGGTAAAACGCATGAAAGCCCAGAGCACAATGCCGGCCACGACGGCGAACAACAGGCCCCAGTGCTGGCGGGTGCCGGGGATCATGCCGATAACCGCCGCGGGAACGAATTCCTTGGTCATGGGGAAACCAAAGCTTCCCGGATCCTTCCAGGCGCCGTAGACCAGATAATCGAGCAAAAGAATGGCAATGTAATTGAGCATCAGCGTGGAAATGATTTCGCTGACGTGCAGCCAGATCCGCAGCACCGCCGGGATCAGGGCCCAGAGGCCGCCGGCCACTGCCGCAGCCAGAAACATGGCGGGCAGCATCAACCCTGGCGGCAGGCCCGGAAAGGTCAGCGCCACCCAGGTCGCGCCTATGGCTCCCAGGGCGAACTGCCCTTCCGCTCCGATGTTCCAGACCTGCATCTGAAAGGTGATGGCCACCCCCAACGAGCAGAGAAAAATGGGGACGGATTTGAGCAGCGTATCCGCCAGCGCCCAGGAGGCGCCGAAGGACCCCTGCCAGAGGACCAGGTAGGCCTTGAACGGGGAATACCCGTTGACGGCCAGCAACAGAGCACAGAGGGCGAAGGATATGACCAGGGCGGCCGGTACGATGACCAGGCCGCCCCATTGCCAGACAGTTTCGCGTTTTCGTTTGCGGAAGCTGAGCATCACCGCTCTATCCGCTTATTCCGTGGTACCGACGACGTTGTCCACAAACCAGGTCATGCTCAGCAGGGATTTGTCGTCAAGTTTTTCTCCGTCCTTGACCTTCACAGCGCCGCTCTGATCCTTGATGGGGCCGGTGAAGATGGTGTCGTTGCCTTTCTTGATCTTGTCGGCTTCGGCGTTGACCATGTCCTGTACGTCCTTGGGAACCATGGGACCGAAAGGAGCGATCTCAACAATATCGGACTCCATGCCGGGCCACAGGGACTCGGCTTTCCAGGTGCCGTTTTTTACGTCTTCCACGAACTTCTTGTACAGAGGCGTCCAGTGCCAGATGGCAGCGGTCAAATGGGACTTGGGAGCGAACTTGGACATGTCGGTGTTGTAGCCGATGGAGTATACGCCGGCTTCCTGTGCGGCTTCCTGGGGGCCGGGGGAATCCTGGTGCTGGGTGATGACGTCGGCGCCCATATCCAGCAGGGACTTGGCGGCGTCTTTTTCCAGTGGCGGATCATACCAGGTCTTGGTCCAGACCACATGCACTTTGGCGTCCGGATTGACCGACTTTACACCCAGGGCAAAAGCATTGATGCCGCGGATGACTTCCGGAATCGGGAAAGCGGCAACATAGCCGATCTTGTTGCTCTTGGTCATCTTGCCGGCCACTATGCCGGTGAGATAACGGGGCTGGTAAATACGGGCGAAGTAGTTGCCCATGTTGTCGGCCATCTTGAAGCCGGAGCAGTGCTCGAACTTGGTATCGGGAAATTTCTTGGCCACTTTGAGCATGGCGTCCATGTAGCCGTAGCTGGTGGCGAAAATCAGACCGTAGCCTTTGCGGGCCATGTTCAGGATGACGCGCTCGGCATCTAGGGCCTTCCTGTACGCTTTCCACCAGGGACGTTTCAACGCCGTCCATCTTGTCCAGTTCCTTGCGCGCGATGTCATGGGAGTAGGACCAGCCTGCATCGCCCACCGGAGAAACATAAATGAACCCGACTTTCATTTTTTCCTCGGCAAAGGCTTGCGGTGCCAGAGTGCCGACCAGCATCAGGGCACAGGCCAGCAAGGTGATGAGCATGCTCTTTTTCATTGTGCTTTTCTCCAACAAATTTGGGTTAGGGAATACGGGTACACCTTATTTATTGCCATCTGTATACAATTTTGCATTTTTGAGGGATTCCTGTCCGGATGTGGAACGGGAAATGGGCTGCACGAACCGGGGTTCGCTGTCCCAGGGGAAAAGAATCCAGGTGTCCTGGCTGACTTCGGTGATGTAGGTATCCACCAGCGGTTTGCCCTCTGGCTTGGCGAAAACCGTGGCAAAATGCGCCTTGGGAACCATTTCGCGTACCAGACGGGCGGTACGTCCCGTATCCACCAGGTCGTCCACCAGCAGCCAGCCCTCGCCGTCCGTATCCACGCCTTTCAGAACCGAGAGTTCGTTGCCCTGCTTCTGCCAGTCATAGCTTATGGCGCAGATGGTATCAATCAAACGCAGGTCCAGTTCACGGGCAATGATGGCGGCCGGAATCAATCCGCCGCGGGTAATGGCCAGAATGCCTTGCCAGGGGCCAAGGTCCATGAGACGCCAGGACAAGGCCTTGCAGTCCCGATGCAATTGGTCCCAGTTGACAGGGTATATTTTGTCATATCGGCTGGGTTCGCCCATGTGCTATGCTCCGGTGCAAATAAACAGAATTGAAAAAAAGTTTCATACGACGACTGCGCCCGAGAGACAAGTCAGGCATACCCTACTTTTGCATAAATGTCGCAACGAATCGACAAAAAACCGGGCAGTATCCATCGTATAAAACACAGGGATAAAGAAAACGCAATCAATACGGTCCGAGTCAACGCAACGGCAACGGAGGGTGATTATTTGCCGCCGTTGGAATGGGTGTTGGCCTGGGCCAGACGCAGAGCTTCGCGCTGATCCTTTTCTTCCTTGGCCTGCTCCCAACCGGGCTCGGCCCAGCCGCCGGGTGTCCTGTTGGGGAACACCGCAATGGTGCCCTGCTTTCGGGCCAGCAGACAGCTCACTTCCACAGGGCCGCCGCTTTGTACGGCCTTGTTGGAAAAGGATGCGCAGAGCGCGGCCGCATCCTTGAAAACTTCTTCGGGCCACGGTGCGGGCGTAATCCTCCGGGCCAGGCAGAGCGGTCCGGGAAAGCCCTTCACCTTGAGCAGCATGTCTTCGTCCCGGGCCAGGGTTTCGAGCCGCTCGTTGTCCGAACGGTTGCGTCCGATGACCAGCCAGTGCGGGCCGATCCAGTACTGTCGTCCGATGTTGGCAAGTTCGAAATCCGCTGCCGTGGGATTGCTCGCATGACGCAGCACCGGCCAGTAACGCCTGGCGGACTCCACCTCTGTGAGCAGACAGCCTCCGGCAGGAGTCGGTATCTTTTTCAACCCGTACTTTTCAGCCAGTTCCATCTGTCCCTTGCGTCCGCGTCCACCCAGGCCCAGCAACCGTTCGCGGTCCAGCACGCCGGAAAGTTCGGCTTCGGTGGGGTCCAGGCGCAGGGCACAGAGGGGCCTGACCAGCAGCTCTTTCACACCGGCGTCACGGCGGATGATATTCAGGGTGTCCCGGCGCTGGGACATGGGACGCTGACCGATGACCTCGCCGCTGATGATGCAGCGCGCGCCGTAGTGAGCCATGAGGTCGCGCGCCTTGGATGCCAGCAGGATCTTGCAGTCCACGCACGGGTTGAGCACCTTGCCCATGCCGTAACGCGGCCAGTCCAGCAGCAGACGAACGAAGTCCTCGCTCACGTCGATGCAATCGATGTCCAGTTCGTAGAGATCTTTCCAGGCTTCGACCTGATCGGGCTTGCCGAAAAAAGGGCTGGTAAAATGGAGACACTTCACCCGCCTGCCCTGCTCTTCCACAAGTTTGGCGGCCAGAATGGAATCCAGTCCGCCGGAAAACAGGGCCACTACATCATACTTGTTCGAATCACTCATAATACTCATTCTACATTAGATATGGCAGGAACCTAAATGCGGACTCCTGCGTATAATTTACCCAGCAACGGGCTTGAATAAATGCGTACTCTGGAAAGAAGCCAGCCCGCGGATTTGTCTCTGGCCTTGAAACGGTGCACATGATCCGGATTGCCGCCAGGACGGGAGCCGGACAGATTGGCGCCAAAACTGGTGGCGAAAAAGACTGCGAACCCCGCTTCCTTGGCCATGGCCAGCGATGCGGGCGCGTATTTGCCCCAGGGCCAGGCCAGGGCCTTGCGTGCGCTGCGCTCCGCGCCGCCCAGTTCGCTGATCAGCTTGTTGCGGCAGGCGGTCAGTTCGTCTCGGACACGCGCGGCAAAAGCGTCTTCGCTTTCCCGTACGCCCCATTCCTCGCGCGGCAATTTGTCCAGAGCCTGCCAGACGCGGTCCTCGGCTCCGGGCTCCTTGAAAAAAGCATCCGCCGCCTCGGTTTCCTGGGGAACCAGCCCGCGTACGCGCTCCAGCAGAGCCTCCGAAAGCACAAAGGCGCGCGTGCTCAGGGCCGGTCCGGCAGGCAGCCGGGGCAGTCCGTACAACACGGGTCCGCGCACTCTGTCAAAGGTCCGCGTCCGGGGGCCCGGACGGAACAATTCGCGGTCTTCCGGATCCGGTCCGCTGAACACCGAATCGTGGCGCAGCGAGTGTCCGGCCAGGCTCAGCACGCCGCTCTGTTCGGCATTCCTGGCCTCGTCCCAGTTCATGAAGGGATCCGTACGCGTGGGATAGCCCAGCGCATTGGACAGAAAAGGCGCGTCCACACGGGGCAGCTCGTCGGCCTTGATCTGTCCGTTCCAAAGGTCGCGAAGCGTCGGACGCAAGGGAGCCGCAGGTTCGAGCTTTTCCGTAGCAGCAAAGACCACGGCCCGGTGGCCGTACTTTTCCAGAATGGGCCAGGCATGGACGTAATTGTCCAGAAAACCGTCGTCAAAGGAGATCAGCACCGATTTTGGAGGCAGCGGTTCGCCTTCGAGCAGAAAATCGACGGCCTGGTCCAGAGCCACGCCATGGTATCCGGCCTCGGCCAGTCCCCGGCAGTGTTTTTCGAAAATCTCCGGGCTCACAGCTATGGAATCTTTATGCCGGCTGATGTAGTGGTACAACAGCACCGGCAAACTTTTAGTTGTCTTCACGTCAGATACTTGACACTCCCTATCAATGCGTTATTTTTGAACTTGGCCTGAATTCTCTATCGTAGGGCAAGAGGAGAGCTATACGAGATGAGCGTTGAATACAAGGATTACTACAAAATTCTGGGAGTGAACAAGTCTTCCTCCCAGGATGAAATATCGAAAGCGTACAAGAAACTTGCGCGCAAATACCACCCGGACCTGAATCCGAACGACAAGGACGCCGAAAACAAGTTCAAAGAAATGAACGAGGCGTATGAAGTATTAAAGGATCCGGAAAAACGCAAGCTTTATGACCAGCTCGGCCCCAACTGGCAGCACGGGCAGAATTTTCAGCCCCCGCCAGGTTATGAAAACGCCCACTTCAATTTCCAGGGCGGTGGCGGCGGATTTGATGCCTCTGGTTTCAGCGACTTTTTCGAAACCATTTTCGGAGGCATGGGCGGCCGTCAGGGCGGCTTCGGCGGCCCCGGTGGCGACTACTTTCGCCAGAGCGGACCGCGCCCGCGGCGCGGACGTGATGCCGAGGCCCAGATCGAGCTGAGTCTGGAAGAAGCCTATCGCGGCGGCGGCAAAGCCATCAACCTGCAGGAGCAGGTGCCCGGACAGATGCCCAGGACCAAGACCCTGCAGGTGACCGTACCGGCTGGCGTGAAGAACGGCGCCAAGATCCGGCTCAGCGGCCAGGGCAACCCGGGCATGGGCGGCGGCCAGGCGGGCGATCTGTATCTGAAGATCCGCATTGCGCCGCACCCCGTGTATACGCTGGACGACAACAACGTGGTCTACGATCTGCCCCTGGCGCCGTGGGAAGCTGCATTGGGCGCCAAAGTCCGGGTTCCCACACTGGACGGCGACGTGGACATCACCATCCCCGCCGGCTCCGACAGCGGCCAGAAACTGCGGCTGCGCGGCAGAGGGCTGGGACAAGGTGCGAAAAAAGGCGACCAGTTCGTACGACTTGTGATCAAGTCACCCAAGAACCTGACAGACGAAGAAAAGGCGCTCTGGCAGAAACTTGCGGACGGCTCCGGGTTCACCCCCAGAGAACCGCGGTAAGGGGGGCGTATGAAAACGTATTTGAAGATTGTCGAAAACGATGTTCCGGCCCGGTCCAAGATGATCTCCTGGGTTGAATTCGTCGAACAGACCGGTGCGCATCCCGCACTGGTCGGCGAACTCATCGAGCTGGGCTGGCTCGACCCGGTCCGGACGTCTGGCGACAATTACCTTTTCCGGGTTGTCGACGTCTACCGCGTCCGGAAACTCGAACGCATTTGCGGCGACTTTGATCTGACCAGCCAGGGCGGCAGCATTGTCGTGGACCTGCTGGACCGGATCGAACAGCTGGAAGACAAGATTCGCCAACTGGAGGCTCTGTTGCAACGATAAAACCTGTCCCTACGTTTTGGTTCCGGCTCTTTTCCTTACGTCGCTAGAACAGGCCTGCAGAGGAATATTTTATTGGAGGAGCAATTATGGACCTGAACAAATTCACACAAAAATCTCAAGAAGCCGTTGCCGAGGCGCAGAATATCGCCATTCGCGGCGGCCATCAAAGCATAGACGCAGAACATCTGCTGCTGGCCCTGGTCCAACAGGACAACGGGCTGGTGGGAAAACTCATCGAAAAGTCGGGAATCGCCCCGGATCACTACATCCGTGCCCTGGAAGAAGAACTGCGCAAGCTGCCCCGGGTCAGCGGACCTGGTGCGCAGCCCAACCAGATTCTGGTGACCCCGCGCCTCAACGAAATCTTCGTCAAGGCCGTGGATCTGGCCAAACGCATGCAGGACGAATACGTCAGCGTGGAGCACATTTTCCTCGCGCTGCTGGAGGAATCCTCGCAGACCGGCGTCGGCCGCGTCAACAAGCAGTTCGGCCTGGACAAGGACAAAGTGCTCAAGGTGCTGACCAAAGTCCGGGGCAGCCAGCGGGTCACTTCGGACAACCCCGAAGGAACCTACGACGCGCTGAAGAAATACGGACGCGACCTGGTTCAGGACGCCCGCGACGGCAAACTCGATCCGGTCATCGGCCGTGACGAGGAAATCCGACGCTGTGTCCGGATTCTTTCGCGCCGCACCAAGAACAACCCGGTGCTCATCGGTGAAGCCGGCGTGGGCAAAACAGCCATAGTCGAAGGCCTGGCCCAGCGTATCCTCAAGGGCGACGTGCCCGAGGGATTGCGGGACAAGGTCCTCTTCGCCCTGGACATGGGCGCGCTGATCGCCGGCGCCAAATACCGCGGTGAATTCGAAGAACGGCTCAAGGCCGTGCTCAAGGAAGTGGAAAAATCCAACGGACAGATCATCCTGTTCATCGACGAGCTCCACACCATCGTGGGCGCGGGCAAAACCGAAGGCGCCATGGACGCGGGTAACCTGCTCAAACCCATGCTCGCCAGAGGCGAACTGCACTGCATCGGCGCGACCACCATCGACGAATACCGCAAGTACCTGGAAAAGGATCCGGCTCTGGAACGCCGTTTCCAGCCCGTGGTGGTCGACGAGCCCAGCGTGGAGGACACCATATCCATTCTGCGCGGACTCAAGGAACGCTTCGAGGTGCACCACGGCGTACGTATCAGCGACTCCGCACTGGTGGAAGCCACCATGCTTTCGCACCGGTACATCACGGACCGCCAGCTGCCGGACAAGGCCATCGACCTGATCGATGAAGCCGGCGCCATGATCCGTACGGAGATCGACTCCCTGCCCACGGAGCTGGACACCATCAACCGCAAGCTCATGCAGCTGGAAATCGAACGCGAGGCCCTGCGCAAGGAAAGCGACAGCTCCTCCAAGGACCGCCTGGCCAAGCTGGAAAAAGAGCTCGCGGAGCTGCGTGATGCGCAGTCCGTGCTCAAGGTGCAATGGGAAAACGAAAAGAACAATATCAACAACGTCCAGAAGATCAAGGAAGAGATCGAACGGACCCGTTTCGAAATAGAAGAAGCCGAGCGCAACTATGATCTGAACCGCGCCGCCGAGCTGAAATACTCCAAGCTGCTCAACCTGGAGAAACAGCTGGAACAGGCTGCCCGTACGGAGCATACGCCTGCCAATGAGGGCTCGAACCGCCTGCTGAAACAGGAAGTCGGACCGGACGACATTGCCCAGATCATTGCCCGCTGGACAGGCATCCCGGTTTCCCGACTCCTGGAAGGCGAACGGGACAAACTGCTCAAGCTGCATGATCAGCTGCACGAGCGGGTCATCGGCCAGGACGAGGCCGTGGTGGCCGTCAGCGACGCCGTACTGCGCGCCAGAGCGGGCCTCAAGGACCCCTCCCGGCCCATTGGTTCGTTCATCTTCCTCGGCCCCACGGGCGTGGGCAAGACCGAACTCTGCAAAACCCTGGCAGAGTCCCTGTTCGATACGGAAGACAACATGATCCGGCTGGACATGAGCGAATATATGGAAAAGCACACGGTGGCCAGACTCATCGGAGCGCCTCCCGGATACGTGGGATATGACGAAGGCGGCCAGCTAACGGAAGCCGTGCGCCGGAAACCCTATTCCGTGGTGCTCTTCGACGAGATCGAAAAGGCCCATCCGGACATCTTCAACTCGCTGTTGCAGATTCTGGACGACGGACGGCTGACAGACAGCCATGGACGTACCGTGGACTTCAAGAACACGATCATCATCATGACCTCGAACATCGGCGCGCAGCACATGCTGGAAGGCATCACGCCCGATGGCGAGTTCAAGGAACGGGTTCACGAAAACGTGTTTGCGGACTTGCAGCAGCATTTCCGTCCGGAGTTCCTGAACCGTGTGGATGAAATAGTGCTCTTCAAACCGCTCCTGGCAGATCAGATCAAAAAGATCATCGACCTACGGCTCAGCGGACTGCGGTCCCGTCTGGACGAACGCAAGATCAGCATCGTGCTCTCGGAAGACGCCAAGGACTACATCGCCAAGGCGGCCTATGATCCGATCTACGGCGCGCGTCCGCTGCTGCGCTACCTGCAGCACCACATCGAGACGCCTCTTGCCAAGGAGATCATCTCCGGCAACCTGCGCGACGGGCAGGAACTGCTCATAGACGTGGACGAGGGAGGACTCGTATTCCACCCGCAGGAACAGAATCTGCGTACGCAGTAAACCGTCCCTGCCTACCTGAAAAATCAAAGGGTGCGCACTCCGCGCACCCTTTTTTCTTCTTGTCAAATTTGCAAACTTTTTGCGTGTGAATACTGACAGCATCCTGAATACGCGGTACAAGGAAACATCATTTTATATTAGACGTATCTTCAAATATCCATACCTACATGGAGGTGAAATGCGAACGATCCTTATTAGTTGTATGTTATTTTGTCTTTGTATCCTCTCCGGATCACCCGCCTACGCCCTGACACAGGACGTGGACCCGGAGGCCCAGAAACTGTTCAAGCAGATGTGCGACTACATGGCTTCGCTGAAAGCCTACAGCGTCACGTCCGAGGTCTTTGAAGACAGGGTCTTTTCGGACGGTCAAAAAATCCAGTACCACCGCATTTCCAAAACCATCGTGCAAAAACCCGACAAGGTGCATACGGTCACTCTGGGGGACGGTTCCGATACGCTCAGCATCATCAATGGAAAACAGTTCGCCCTTCTGGACCAGACCAGCAGCAATTATCAGCTCGTGGACGTTCCCGCCGGGCTGGACAAGGCCGTTGACTTCCTGCTGGAAAAATTCGACCTCAATGTTCCCACCGCGGATTTGATCAAGGATGACCCGTACGCGGCCATCTTTCCCAACATCATCAGCGGCCAGTACATACAGGCCGTGGAAATGGACGGGAAACTGTATCATCATCTCGCCTTTCGCCAGTTGCTGGTGGACTGGCAGGTCTGGATCGCGGACGGCGATGCGCCGCTCCCCATACGAATCGTGATCACGGACAAGACACAGCACGGCAATCCGCAATTCATGATTGTTTACAAAGACTGGAACATGTCACCCGAAATCAAGGAAGGCCTCTTTCATTTTACGCCTCCGGAAGGAGCTGAAGCTGCAGAATTGCTACAGGCCGACGAGGACTCTGACGAGAATCCTGGTTCTGCAGACCCGCAATAAAAGGGGGCACGCATGAGCAACTGGAAACATCCATTGAAAATGATGGTAATGGGCATCGTCATCACAGGCCTGGTCTGCGATGCGTCCATTTTGAGCCTGACCTTCTCCCCTGATTCCAATCTGGCCTATGCCCAGCGTGACAGACGCGGCGGAGGCGGCGGGGGAAGGCGTGGTGGCGGCGGAAGCGAGAGACGTGGCGGCGGAAACATGCGCAACAACCGGGGCGGTTCCCCGGCTCGCGGCAATATCCGCTCGAATCCGAGCAGAACGCCTCCACGGATCAACTCGGGCAACAGACCGGGCAATCAACCGGGAAATCGGCCCGGCAACAGACCCAATATCCGTCCCGACAACAGACCGGGCAATCAACCTGGGAACCGTCCTGGAAATCGGCCGGGCAACCGCCCCGGCTACCAGCCTGGCAACAGGCCAGACAACAGGCCCGGCAACCGGCCGCCCAACCATGTACGCCCCAACCCCAGACCGGACAGAGGCCGCCCCGGACCAGATTACAATCGCAGGCCCTATTACGGACCGCATCGGCCGGTTCCGCCCAGGCCCGGGCATCGGCCGCCACCTCCCGGACCCGGCCCATGGCACGCTGGCCCCTGGCGCGGATACGGCGCGCCGCCCTGGTGGTACGGACGCCCCTTCCTCTGGGGACTCACCGCGGCTGCCACGGTCACGGTCATAGCCGGCATCACCTACAGCATCGTCAACGGCGTATACTACCGTCCGTACAACTCGGGCGGCACAACCGTCTATGTTCAGGTAGAATCGCCGTATTAAGCGCTCAGCCATACGCACACCAACAGGCCGGCCCTCAGGGGCCGGCCTTTCTTTTGCGCTGATCCGCCCAATGCAGAACTTGAATTATCGTTTATTCAAGACTACTGGGAACAGAAAGCCTCAACAAACAGCACCTGCAACAAGCCTTACAATATCAGGATACATCCATGTCCCAACGCCTCCCGAAATTTTCCGAAGGACAGCTCGACGTCCCGCTGATTCTGCGTACGCTGCAGATAGAACCAGGCCAGACGGTTGTTGACGCAGGTTGCGGAACCGGCCATATGGCCGCACATTTTGCCGGGGCTGTCGGACAGACGGGGCACGTCTATGCCGTGGACAAGGACAGCCAGTTTATAACCATTGCCCGTGCGGAACGGCTCGAGCCCAACCTCACGGTGCTGCAGGAAGATATTAGCCAGACCACGAGCATTCCCCCCTGCTCTGTCCACTGCATTTTCGCGGCCGCCATGATCCAGATGTTCTCCCCCTCCCAGCTCCAGGATTTTCTGCGAGAATCCAAACGCTTGCTGCGTCCCGATGGAATGCTGGCCATCGCCACTTTCATAAAAAAGGAATCCAACTCCGGCCCGCTTCTACACCAGCGCCAGACACCGGAGGAACTCCAGGCAACCATCGGCTGGCCCGCGGGTACGCATGCGACCATTTCCGACGAACTGTACATGCAGGTGTTTGTCAAAGCTCCCTGAGCCAATCCGGCTGCCACTGTCCCCCTCCCTCATACAACCACTCCTTTTTGGGACAGACTGTCTCTTTTTCCCGCATTGAGGTATATATACGAAAACCGGGAGAAGATGGCATGATACACTTTTTATCAATATCATCACTGACCGCTATCCTGCTCGCAGGGCTGCTGCTGGGGTCGGCCACTTTTTCGTCAGCCGCGGCACTGGCGCCCCTCCTTCCTTACACCATCGTGGATACGGGACAGGATCTGGATTTCGATGACAGCCAGGCCATTGTCTCTCCTCCCAAGGGGGCTCCCTATTACGGGCAGGACGCCAACTACCTGGGCAACCAGCCCCACTACAGGGACAATGGGGACGGCACCATCTCCGATCTGAATACCGGTCTGATGTGGGTCAAGGCGCGAGGGGAAGAAGTCTCCTGGGAGCAGGCGATGTCCGGCGCCAGGTCCTGCCGGACGGGCGGATATGCGGACTGGCGAGCCCCCACCATCAAGGAGTTGTACTCCCTCATTGATTTCCGCGGGCAGGAATCACGCAACTCTGCCCAGGCCAGACCATTCCTGGATACGCGCTTTTTTGCTTTTACATTCGGGAACACAGCTGTGGGGAAACGGCTCATCGATTGCCAGGACTGGTCCGCCACGCGCTATGTGAGCAGCACTATGCGCGGGACCCCCACGGCCTTTGGCGTCAATTTCGCCGACGGCCGTATCAAGGGCTACGGGCTGGTGCGCCCTATCAACAACCAGGCGGTTCAGCACTACGTGCGCTATGTTCGGGGGAATCCTCACTACGGGCTGAACAAATTCACGGACAATGGCGACGGTACGGTCACCGACCAGAGCACCGGGCTTATCTGGCAACAGCGCGACAGCGGCAAAACATTCGAGTGGAAAGACGCCCTGTCCTACGCCCAGAATCTCATCCTGGGCGGGCACAATGACTGGCGGCTGCCCAATGCCAAGGAACTGCAAAGCATCGTGGACTACGGCAGGTCGCCGGTCACAAGCCATTCGGCTGCCATCGATCCGCTGTTCAAAGTCAGCGACATCGAGTCCTACTACTGGAGCAGCACCACGCACCTGCATGACGGGCGGGCCGACAGTGCGGTGTACGTGGCTTTCGGACGGGCCCTGGGGTACATGCGTTTTCACGGTCCGACCAGGCCGGAACTCATGGACGTACATGGTGCGGGCGCCCAGCGCTCGGATCCCAAATCCGGCGATCCCGCCGGATTCCCGTACGGACGCGGACCGCAGGGAGACGACATACGCATTTTCAATTACGTACGCTGCGTACGTGGGGGAACAGCTCGGGAAGTGGCTTCAAAAACTCCCACGGCCGAACAGATGGCAACAGGCCAGACGGAACGCCGTCCCCCCAGGCAACAACAATTCAGCCAACAGCAATTCGGCCAACCGCCCGTACAAGGCAGGGGTCCGCAGCATATGGGGCCTTCCGCGGGCAATCCTCTGCCCCGCAATCCTGGAAATATGCGGTCCCCACAGGGACAAGGACCCCGTCAGCCTCCGCAGGAGGCCTTTGCCGCCTGCCAAAATCACAACCAGGGTACTCCATGCTCCTTTAATGCTCCCCGCGGACCTGTAAACGGCATGTGTCGCCCCATGCGGAATCGTCTGGCCTGTGTTCCGGATCATGGTCCCGATCAAGGGCCCCATCCTCCCCAAGGCGCAGGACCTGGTCCTCGCGGGCCAGGAGGAACAGCGCCGCAATAGAATGAACAAATACGGGCCCCGCGGCCGGACAACCGCAGGGCCCTATGAATGAGAGGGAGATGAACTTTGCAAAAAAATCAGCTGGCGCCCTCTGTTTTGAGATCATCGATAAGGCCTTTCAAACGCCCGGCCTGATCGGCCACATAATCCACCGCCTCCGTGGACTGTTTGACGCTTTCCGAGGTTTCCACGGCAATGCCGTTGATGGTATCCATGGCCGTGTTGACTTCCTCGAAAGTGGATGACTGCTGCTGTACGGCTGCGGCAATCCCCTGAATCTGCAGAGAGGATTCGTTGGCGTACTCCAGGATTTCCGAGAGAACCGCGCCGGAGTCATCCGTAAGACCGGAGGCCTGGTCAATGGCCTCCACGGCCTTGTTCATGCCTTCCAGGTTGGCCTGCGTTGCCTGGCGGATGGCGGAAATGATGTCTCCCACATCCTTGGTAGCCACCATGGTTTTTTCGGCCAGCTTGCGGACTTCATCTGCCACCACGGCGAATCCGCGCCCGGCTTCGCCCGCACGTGCAGCTTCAATGGCCGCGTTCAGTGCCAGGAGGTTGGTCTGGTCGGCAATATCCGTGATCATGTTCATGACCTCGCCGATGGCCTCGGTGCGCTCGCCGAGCTTGTTCATGTCGTCGGTGAGCTGCGTGGCCAGGGAATTGACCCGCCCCATGGCCGTGATGGATTCCTGCACGATCTTGGCCCCATCCTGAGCCCGGACCATGGTCTTGTCAGCCTCGCTGGCGGCCTTGCTGGTGTTCTGCGCCACTTCCAGAGCCGTACTGTTCATCATTTCCATTGAATGGGCGATTTCATGAATTCTGTCGCGCTGACGCAAGGCGCCGTGGGCGATTTCCTGGGTCTGCGCACTGATCTCTTCCGAAGCCTGGGTCAGGTTGCCCACCAGGTCATCCAGACGGCTGGCGGCCAGCAGCAGCCCTTGGCTCTTGGCCTTTTCCGCTTCTTCGCGCGCGCTTTCGGCATCCTTGCAGGCGTTTTCCGCTGCCTGGGCCTGGGTCATGGCCTCATGGCTCTTACGCTGGATTTCCGTGATGTTGTTGCCCAGCTGCTCCACCATACGCATCAGGGCGTTTTCCAGGCCGCAGATCTCGTCTCTTCCCTGAGGATTGAGCTCGCAGTTCAAATCGCCGTCAGCCACTTTCTGCGCCACCACCGTGGCCTTTTTCAAGGGGACCAGAATGCTGCGCACTATGGCGATGCACAAGGGAATGACCAGAAGCAGACAGGCAGCTCCGGCGCCAAAAGAAATATGCTTAAGCGCTTTATGAACAATGGCGGACAGCACTTCGGTGATCCGGCTGCGCTCGGTCTTGATATCATCGATATAGATGCCCGTGGCCACCAGATAATCGGTCCCCGGAATCAATTCCGCGTACGCCAGTTTGGGACTGGGCTCGGTCTCTTTGGGTTTGAAGAACCAATAGGTGACGAATCCGCCCCCGTTCTTGGCCTCATCAATGAGCTGGCGTATGTAGGGGTTGCCTTTTTTGTCCTTAATATCAATCCGCGCGGTTCCCTGAAAATCCTCCCGCAGCGGATGGGCGATATTATAGCCCCGCGTATCGTAGATAAAATAATAGCCTTTTGTGCCGAAACGGACCGGCTTGATGGCGGCCCGCAAAGCCTCCACCGGATCGGAGCCCTCTTTTTTGGCCCTGGCGACCACATAGCCAAGATTGCTGGCCAGCGTCTGGATGGAATATTTGAGCCCGCGCCTATAACCGGCAAGCATTACGGACTCGGCTTCATGCAGCGATTGATTCTGAATTGTGTCCACGCTGTACAGGAAACTGCCTCCCAGTCCCAGAACGAACAACGCGAAAACAATAAGCAGAATGCCGATACGAACTCCAATTGTCACATTCCGTAAAACTCCAATCATGGCGTACCCCGTTTTCTTGCATATATTGCAGTGCCGGCAACACATCAGATTCTGCCTGTCACCTTTGCAGGCAAGCTGGCACAATAAAAGCAATAAATTACTAAAACGCCATTACGAGAGGAAGTGATTCAAAGAACAAGCACCTGATGTTCTGTCCGAGGGACAACAGCAGGAGCGAATTTCCTGGTTGTACTTCGCAGCTGTCTCCACGGTTTGGGTCTTTTCCCAAAGATTTTTACGGCTTGCCCCGTACTCCTGACGTAAAACCCCCCAGGCTTTAATCCGGCTGCCGTACGGCGTACGGCAGCCGGGAAGTCGTCAGTTATTCGCAGCCCAATCTGCGGGCCATTTCTTTGGCGGCCGTGCGGCCGGCGCCCATGGCCAGAATGACTGTTGCCGCGCCGGTGACGATGTCACCTCCGGCAAAGACATTGGGTATGCTGGTTTCGCTGGTCTTTTCGTCCACTTCAATGTAGCCCCAGCGATTCAGTTTCAGGTCGGGTTCGCTTTTCAGCAGAACCGGGTTGGAACGCGTTCCCACGGCAATGACCGCGAGATCGGTTTCGAGTTCGTAGAAATCCCCATCAATGGGCTGGGGACGACGGCGGCCCGAGTCATCGGGTTCTCCCAGCTCCATACGCTGCAGTCTTACGCTGCCCAGCGTACCGTCTTCATTGGCTTTGAACTCGAGCGGAGCAGCCAGACATTCCATGATCACGCCTTCTTCTATGGCATGCTCGACTTCTTCATGCCGCGCGGGCATTTCATCCAGCGTACGGCGGTAGACGATATGCACGGTGTCGGCCCCCAGGCGCAGGGCCGTACGGGCCGCGTCCATGGCCACGTTGCCGCCGCCGTAAACCGTGACATGCTTGCCGCGGATGATCGGGGTGTCGAAGTTGGGGAAATCATAGGCCCGGCCCAGGTTGATGCGGGTCAGGTATTCGTTGGCGGAGAAAACACCGTTGAGGTTTTCGCCGGGGACATTCAGAAAACGCGGCAGACCGGCGCCGACGCCGATAAACACGCTCTTGTAGCCCTGGTCAAAGAGGTCCTGGATTCCAAAGGTCTTGCCGCCCACGGCATTGAGCTGAAAGTCGACTTCCAGATCCTTGAGCGCGTTGATTTCCTTGGCCACGACTTTCTGCTTGGGCAGGCGGAATTCGGGAATGCCGTAAACCAGCACGCCGCCCAGTTCGTGCAGAGCCTCGAAAACCGAAACCTTGCAGCCCCGCGCAGCCAGATACCCGGCCACTGTCAGGGAGGACGGGCCGGAGCCGATGCAGGCGACCTTCTTTTCATCGTCCGGAATCGGACAGGTATCGGCATTGCCGCCGGAAATCAGATCGCAGGCGTCGCGGTACATGTATTCATCGGCCACGAACCGTTCGAGGCGACCGATGGCAATGGGCTGCTCCTTGGCGTTGAGAATGCACTTTCCTTCGCACTGCACTTCCTGCGGACAGACGCGCCCGCAGATGGCCGGCAGACTGTTGGTGGATTTGATGATGGAATAAGCGGATTCGACATCGCCCTTGGCCAGTGCACCCACGAACTGCGGAATGGGCACTTCCACCGGGCAGCCCTGCACGCACTTGGGTTTCTTGCACTGCAGACAGCGGTTGGCTTCGCGTACGGCCATTTCGTACGTATAGCCCAAAGCCACTTCGTCAAAATTCGTCACACGCTGTTCCGGTGTCTGCGTGGGCATGGGCATGCGTTTGCCAACGGGCTTTTTCTTGGCCTTTTTCTCCAACTCCTCCACGCTCATGCACTTGCATTCGTGGTAGCCGTCCAGAGAGGTTTTTTCCATATTCTTGAACGAGCGCAGACGCGTCGACAGTTCCTTGAAATCCACTTTGTGACCGTCGAACTCCGGACCATCCACACAGGCGAACCGGGTCTCGCCGTTTACGGAAACACGGCAGGCGCCGCACATGCCAATGCCGTCCACCATAATGGAATTGAGCGAAACTGTGGTCTTGACGTCGAAAGGTTCGGTTGCCCTGGCCACGGCGGCCATCATGGGCACAGGTCCGACTGCGACCACTTCGGAAATGGATTTGTCCTTTTCCAGGCGGTCAACCATCAACTCGGTGACCAATCCCTTGTGTCCGTAACTGCCGTCATCCGTGGAGACGAGCACCTCGTCCGCAAAAAGTTTCAACTCTTTTTCGAATAACAGAAGGTCTTTGTTGCGCGCACCAATGATGGCGATGACCTTGTTGCCTGCTTCGTGATGACCTTTGGCAATGTGATGCATTGCGGCAATGCCCGTGCCGCCGCCGACACAAATTATGGTGCCGCCTTTTTCAATATGCGTACTTTTTCCCAGGGGACCGCAAAGATCGAGAATGCTATCCCCTTCTTTCAGATCTTCCAGCATGGCGGTGGTTTTGCCCAAAACAAGATACACGATGGTTATCGTGCCTTTTTCCTTGTCCGTATCCGCAATGGTCAAGGGGATGCGTTCGCCTTTGGGATCCACACGTAAAATAACAAAATTACCGGGCTGTGCCTTGGCGGCAATTTTGGGGGCTTCTATGACCAGCTTACTGGTTTGTTGGGGTATCAACTGCTCTTTTTGAAGAATGGTATTCGACATCGAGGCAAATCCTTATATAGTTTATGCCCTGCAAAGGGCTGATCAAAGGATACACCGCGGCCCGAAAAGCAACAAAGAGCCACGACAAGACGTCCATTTGATACAATAAAAGGGGGGGGACAGGCCAAATCCCCGCACACTAAATCTACACCCGCAGCGAGAAACACTGCACACGCTATGCCATTGGGTAAAACCTCCAATCCCCTAGAGTCAAAAGTCATTTTTCAAAATCCCTGGCGAACAGGAAAGAAAATTCCTGAAAAACATGAAAAGATTCTTACGAAATAGGAAAACAACCTGCTTCGTATCAAATCCTTTCCTGCTGTCTGGAACCAGAAAAACTGGTAAGGCAATCGCGACCGGCATCGCCGGCCGCGGATGCAGTCTAACGGATGACTCCCGAAAGAGTCCAGGAAGAGTTCAGGGTGACTTCATCGGATGCGAAGCCCCAACCGCTGTCTTCCGTTTCATCGACGAGCGTACCGCTGTTGTCGAGTTTCCACCAGGCTACCTTGCCGTTGCTTTGTTTTTGCCAGACCAGGGCGGGAGTATCCTGCAGAGAGGTAATGGCCGCCAGGCGCCAGGAACTGTTGAGCGTGTTGTTTTCGGACACCCAGCCCCAACCGTTGCCCTGCTCCGAACTGACCAGGGTGCAGCCGTTGGTGTTCAACTTCCACCAGGCAACCTTGCCCTTGTTACGGTTTTGCCAGATCAGCATATTTGTGGAAGAAAGGCTGACAGCCCCGGCCAGGGTCCAGGCGCTTTTCAAGGTCAGTTCCTCGCATACGTAGCCCCAACCGTCGTTCTGCGTTTCATTGGCCAGCTTGCAGGAGGAATCGATCTTCCACCAGGCAACCTTGCCGTTGGATTCCTTTTGCCACAGCAGATAGCGCGAACCGTCCTGTTCGAGGGAATCCGCAAGACGCCACGAACTGTCCAGGGTAATGGAGTCAGAGACATAGCCCCAGCCGTCATCCTGCGTATTGTTGGCGATTTTGCAGGAATCGGCGCCCAGTTTCCACCAGGCGACCTTGCCATTGGACTGATTCTGCCAGAGAAGAAACTTGCTGCTGTCGAGAGTGATTATCTTGACCAGGCTCCAGGCGCTGTCCAACTCTATTTCGTCGGAAACATAGCCCCAGCCGCTGTCCTGAGTCTCATCAGTGAGCTGGTAGCTGTCATTCAAAGTCCAGTAGGCCACCTTTCCGTTGCTGCCGTTCTGCCAGAACAGGACATTCTGGTCGCTGATGGTCGTCAATCCGCCGAGATTCCAGTGGCTGCTCAAAGTCAGCGATTCAGACACATAGCCCCAGCCTTTGTTGTAGTTGCTGCTGACCAGTTTTCCCGTTTCCGCGATGCGCCAGAAGGCGGTTTTGCCGTTCCTGCGGTGCTGCCAGATATACACCTGGTCCGTATCCGGAAGCGTGGTTTCAGAGGAGTCTACGGTCAGAGCCAGAAGCGAATACATGGCCTTTGCCATGCGTACGCGTCCCGTGGAGTTCAGGTGGCCGCCGTCGCTGGAATAGGATGCGTACATTATCTGATACGTATTGTCGTTGTAACTGGAAGTCTGTTCAACTCCGGTGGGGGAATAGGCCTCGATGTCCGCGATATCCAACAAATATTTGTTGTCCTGAGAGGCTATCCAGGTGCGCAGATTCTCGTTGAACTGCTGACGCAACCAGCCGCTCACACTGTTTTCAGCCGTTTTGATCGGTATGGTCATGTAAACGAAAATCGTTGAAGGATAACTGCTCTCAAGACCAAGCATCGAGTCCCGATACGTTTCCCAATCTGCGGACTGATCAATATAACAGAACTTATTGATTACCATATCCACGGAATCCGCATGCCAACCGTTGGAAATATAGTTTTCGAACAGACTGACTTTTTCGGCCCAGCCCGGGTTGCCGCGGCTGTAGTCGTACATGACGCCTTCTTCGGTCGCCGAAGGTGGCGAGGCATCGTCAGAAGTGTTCTGAATCATGTACGTTGTACTGTTTTCGCTATGCAGATCCTCCATGCCACTTACCATATTTCCACCAACCGAGGCGTGCGCAAAAAATATTTTCAGTGTTGCCACCTGCGCCCGCACATCGTCAGTAACATCGGCGTAATGGTTCCAGTTCTCATGGTTCACAATGACATTGGCAGCCTGTGCGTCATGTCCAAGGACACTTACTACAAGCCCAAAGCACATAAGCACCCAGATGCATTTTTTTCGCATGATGCTTCTCCCGCTCATCTGTAATAATTATTTCAGAATACAACACCTCCACTAAAAATAAAAAACCAGCACTGCAATAATCGACTGTCTTTTCAGTTTACTATAGAGAGCACAATACTATTTGAGTTGTCAATTCCATCGCGTCTACGAATCATCAAGTCCCGAATGATGCTGCAGGGACGTGTTGGCCGCCTTGAAAAAGCGTCCGCGCAAATTCACAATGCCATGGTCCAGCGTATGGTTTACGGCGAGCTTGGCGACATCCTGCACGAACATCCATACCAGGTTGTATACCCACACCACTCCGATCAGACTCCACGGCAGCTTGGGCACAAGCCAGCCGTAGCCGCACATCAGGATGGCCAGCACCTGCGTCAGCACTATGGACCAGAACAGCTGCCAGGACGGATGCGGCGGCAGCCAGCAGACCTTGTTGGTGCGGGTGACAAAGAGCATCAGATGTCCGCCTGCCACAAGCTGCAGAAAAAGCATGGACTGCAGATGCTGTTTGTCCAGGCCCCATTCGCTGATGGCCCATTGCTCGCCGATGAACAGCAGGCCAAAGGTCTGAATCACGGCCAGCAACCCCAGGGACGAGGACAAGGTCAGCACCCGGTGCATCTCCCAGCGCACCGGCTTTTTGGAAAGCCACGTATTGTCGTAGGCAATGGTCATGATGGGAATGTCGTCCAGCAGGGCCAGCAGGATGATCATCACCGCGGTCAGCGGATAAAAGTCATAGATCAGCATGGCCAGAACCACGAAAAACATGATGTCCATGGTCATGGCGATGCGGTAAATGGTGTAGCTCATCATCCGTGAAAAAATCTTGCGCGCCTCTTCCACGGCCTTGATGATCACCGACAGCCCCGGCGAGGTCAAAACCAGGTCGGCTGCGGCCCTGGCGGCATCCGTGGCGCCGGACACGGCAATGCCCGTATCCGCCTGTTTCAGAGCCGGCGCATCGTTGACGCCGTCGCCGGTCATGGCCACCAGATGGCCGCGTTCCTGCAGGGCCTTGACGATGCCGTACTTGTGCTCCGGAAAAACCTCGGCAAAGCCTTCGGCCTTTTCGATCCACTTCTGGTGACGGTCGCCCAACTGCCCCGGATCGGATACATCCTTGAAAATATCCCCCGCGGACTGGATATTGGTCCCGAGTCCCAGTTGTCCTGCTGATTTCCCGGCCGATGGCCGCATTGTCTCCGGTGACCATCTTCACCTCTATGCCGTGTTCCCTGGCCTTGGCGATGGTGTCCGCCGAATCCTCACGAGGCGGATCGGACAGGGGCAGCAGTCCCAGATACTCCCAGGCGCCGGCCTGAGTGGTTCTGGCGACCCCGATGGTCCGCAAGCCCTTGGCCGCAAGGTCGTCAACAAGAGTCTCGGCCTTGTTCCGCGTGGCTTCATCGGTGGTGCACATGGCCAGAATCACCTGCGGCGCCCCTTTGCTGACTTTGAATACCGTACCGGATCCATCCCTGATTTCCGCCTCGGTTCTTTTGCCCACAGGATCGAAAGGAACGAATTTGATCTGTTCATGCGAACGCCAGGCGGCCTGATCCTCGAGTCCGCCGATAATGGCCAGGTCAATGGCGTCCTGATTCTCCTCCTTGGAAGCCAGCGCTCCCGCCAGAATCAGATCCTGCGCATTGGCCGCCCCAAAGACATAAGGATCTCCCAAAGTCAGTTTGTTCAAGGTCAGGGTCCCGGTCTTGTCCGAGCAAAGGATGTCAATGCCCGCCATTTCCTCGATGGCCTGCAGCTTGGAAACAATGGCCTTGTGCTTGGACATGGGAAAGCGCACCCAGCGCCATGGTCACGGACAGCACCGCGGGCATGGCTACGGGAATGGAGGCCACCACCAGGATCAGCACGAAACTGAATCAGGTTCAGGGCGTCCTGTCCGCGGGCCAGTTCTGTGAGGATCAAAACCAGAGACAGTGCCAGAGCCAGGAAGATGAGAAAATTGCCGACCTTGAGCACGGCCTTTTGAAAATGGGAAACCGCGCCGGCCGTCTCCACCAGCTTGGCCGTACGCCCGAAAAAAGTATTCGAGCCCGTACTGATGACAACCCCGACCATTTCTCCCTGCTTGACCACTGATCCGGAATAGGCCGGATCGCCGGACTGTTTGCTGACGGGCATGGATTCGCCGGTCAGGGCGGCCTGGTCGATGCTCAGGAAATCGCCTTCCAGCAATCGCACATCCGCGGGAACCACATCGCCGAGACGGAGTCTGATGACATCTCCGGGAACCAAGTTCCTCGGCCGCGATCTCCGCCCAATTGCCGCTACGCAATACGCGCGCCTTGAGGGCCAGCTGCTCCTTGAGCGCATCAAGCGCATTGGCTGCCTTGTGATCTTCCCAAAAATCAATGATGGCGTTGAATACGAGCAGGAACAGGATGATGGCGAAATCCACATAATGCCGTACGATGAGCGAAAGAATGGCCGCCGGCCTCGATCATCCAGGGGATGGGTCCCCAAAAGGATCGAAAAAACTTCAGGAACGGGCATTCCTTTTTCACTTCCAGGCCGTTTCTGCCGCATTGTTCGAGGCGCTGCGCAACCTCCTGGGGATCAGAGTCCGGTATCCGTCGAAACGGACAATTTTTCCAGAACCGCATTGTTGTCGAGTTGTTCCACAAGCTGATTGTCCAGTTGCAATTCCATGCTGCGCCTCCAAACTGGAAAAAAGTGGCTGATCCCGAAAACGACCTGCTACGCGTATGCCTTGATGCTAAAAAGAGAGTTATCGTGTTCCTGTTGATGCTCAAAGATACGTATGCGGCATCAACGGACCGCTGGATAATTTTCGATTCCATTTTCATGATTACCTTATACCAGGAATGCGCCAAAGAACAAGGCGATGCGGAAAGCGTACGATCCGGAAACTGCAGAGTTACAAAGGGGAAAAAAGGAAGGGTCGGAAGGACGCGGGATGCATCAGTTAAAGGGCAGCCTGAAAGTGAAAACACTTCCGTTATCGTTGGAAGACTCGACAGTTATATCTCCCTTGTAGTGGGAAATGATCTCTTTGCAGATGGCCAGGCCCAGACCGGTGCCGGCGGAGGGATACGGACCGCTCAAAGGAGCGCGGCTTTTATGAAATTTTTTAAAGATATCCACCAGTTCATCTTCCGGTATGCCCCACGCCCGTATCCGATACGCGGAAGATAAGACGGTCGGAATCGCGGCTGACCTTCAATGTCACGTTACACCTTTTCCGTGAATTTCGCCGCGTTATTGAGCAGATTGATCAAGACCTGTATCAGCCTTGTCCTGATTGACGAACAAGCTGCGGCAGCTGCTCCCCGACCTCCACAAGCAAATCGACACCTTCCTTTTCTTCAAACTGCCCACTCACGGGCTTCCACGGACAGTTCAACGGCCTTGTGCGGATCAATCCACTCATCATGCCATTCCATTTTGCCGGATTCTATTTTGTTGAGGTCCAGCATATCGTTGATCAACCTGGTGAGGCGCTCGCCTTCGCGCAGCACAATGCCGAGATTATCCAGAATACGTCTGCTGCGCGATAGTTTCTTGGAGTCAGCGTTTTCGGTCGTATGGAAAAATTTTTCAAAATCACGGTGGATAATTTTGGCAAAGCCCCGGATGGAGGTCAAAGGCGTACGCAATTCGTGGGAAACGGAAGAAACAAAGGTGTGATTTGAGTTCATCCAGCTCTGTCAACCGGACATTGGCCGATTCCAGATCCGCTGCTTTCTTGGCCAGTTCCTCTGTCCGGTTGGCAACGATTCTTTCCAGGCTCAAGTTAAAAAGCCGCCAGGGTCCCGTTCCACTATAATGCGCTTGGAAATGTCCAGAAAAGAGCCGACTTTGTATGAGGTTCCAGGGATGCCCACCACCGGTGAGCTGCACGTATTTTTCATTGCCCTGTTTATCCAGCAACTGAATGCCCTGGTCGTCGCCGTTATCATCCCCGTTGTTCAGGAGATTGCACTCACAGGATTCCACTTCGCCGAAGGGGCAGGCCTCAATGAAATCCGCCCAATTTTTGATACCTTCGATTTCCTCTCCGGTTGAACCCGCTCAGTTGTTCGAATTTTGTATTGCAGCTGACTATGATTCCGAATGCATCAAAAATTACCGTTGCCGTACCGGTATTTTCAAACAGACTTTTATAATATTGTTCGCTTCGACGCAGTTCTTCTTCATACTGCATTCTGGAAGTAATATCCCTGAGCACTGTGAGAATCCGCTTTTTCCCGCCAATGCTGGAAATGCGTACCGTTGCTTCACACCAAAAAACACTTCCATCCTTTCGCCTGGCTTTCCAAACAATAAAACGTGGTTCACAATCAATCAATTCTTCATTGAGTTCAGTCTGGCACGTTTTCATGGTAAGGACTTCTCCATGGGCCAGATCAGTCATCTTCTTCTGCATTATCTCATCATATGCGTATCCAACATTTTGAGTGCCGCGGCATTGACGTCGATAAACACTTTCGTCTGAGGTTCCTGAATGAGAATTGCATCATTGGTGGCATTGAAAATTTCTTTGTAGTTTCTCTCCGCAGAACGGACCACTTCGAGCATCATTTTATATTCTGTTATATCGCGTAAGGTGGCAATACGCACGGTTTCACCCAAAAATTCTGTTTCCCGTACCCTGACCTCCAAGGGAAAGGTACTCCCATCCTTACGTTTTCCCTCGGTTTCATAGAGATTCTTATCGCCAGCCACGATTTGCTGCTCCATTTTTTTCAAAGCTTTTTGAGAAAAAAACATCGAGGCAGTCATCTCTTCAAGAGAATCCGATTCATCATAACCGAAATCGCATAAAACTGCTCATTCACCAGGCGGATGTCACCATCCTTGTGAATGAGAATGCCTTCCCAGGTGGATTTGATAGTTCCTTTGAAACGCTCGACACTTCCAAGAGCTCCAGATGCTGTTTGCGACGCAAAAGCTTCAAGGTGATTGTGGCCAGCAACAATGCCAGCACTCCCCCAAGCATGATGTAAAAATTACGCAATTCTTCCAAAGTGGCGTTTATTTCAGTATCAGGAGCTGAAAGTGCGACTATGATTTTTCGCCCTTTGAATTTCACGGTATTCCAGGCTACCAGTTTACGGTAAACTTTTTGACCACGTGTTATGGTGAAGGCGTAATTGGCCATCCCCGTATCTTCTGCGATTATGCGCTTGTCCAAAGCCTCGACTTCAGGAAAGGCGTCATGCATTCCATCAAAGATGCTTCGCCCGATTATTTCCGTTTCCCGGTCAAACAAAATTACGCCCCGCTCATCCAAAGCGTACCCGGAACCATATTGTCCGGATTTCAGCAGACCTATGTACTGGACAAAAATGGAATGCAAATCCATCACGACAATGATGCAGCCAGGCTTTTGTTCATCCAATCGCCTGAATACAGTGCCCATGTATTGATATTCTTGGGTGATATAAAAGGGGGGAACGACTTGTTCAGCGGCATCATTGATACCCTGGCCGTACTTTTTCGACCAGTTTTTAACAATTCCAGTCATTTCATGGACAGGAAAATCATCAGCATGCATTTCCCTGAGTATTTCACCGGATTGGCTTACGTCAAAAACAGCTGCTACGCTGCTTTCAATATTTCTCAGAAAATCAAATTTTTGCTCTATACCTAAAGAGTCTGACGATTCAGATACTTTTGAATTATTAAAAATTGCCTTGGCAGCCGACATTTCGCTATCAATCAGCTGCTGTATTGTTTTTTTAACAAGAAGAGTCTGTAATAATTGCTGTTTGTTGAACAAATTCTCATGTCGATGAACAGCACGCACGTCAACAAGATAGACCAGGGATGCGAAGAAGATAACGACAATCAGAAGAAGCAAAAGATAAAAATATAAATACTTTCTAAACGGCGTCATTATCATTTTTTACCGAATCTACAGATTACAACAACTTCAGCAACATAGTAAAAATCAGGCCTTTAAAGACAAACGCGTTCCAAAAGTCCAACGCACCTCATGTGTATCTTCATCTATCCAACTGTCTGGTATCCCTGGTAACATAAAAAATACGACCAGACAAAACCGGTCGCGGAGATATTTCCGGTTCAATTTCCCGTGAAAAAATGCTTGTCCCTTCAAGTTCCGGTAGCGGAGTCTGAAAATTCTTCTGGAAACCGTACGGTAATGATCGTACCAAATGTATCCGATGTTTGCATGGAGATTGTTCCGCCCAAGGTCTCGGCAATCAACTTTGCAGAATAGGTGCCCAGTCCGGTCCCTTTTTCCTTGCCACTGGTAGTATATTTTTCAAAAAAAGTATCGCGAATCTCCTCGGGAACAGTTCCATTGTTCTGTATACTGATGCATTTGTCTTCGTTTTCCTCAAGGCAGACCGTAACAGTACCCTCCGCAGGAGATGCCTCGATGGCATTTTTGATTAGATTCGTCAGAAGACTGTAGCATAACATCTCTTCTCCGTGCACGAGAAAGCGAATATTATCCGTACTAATAGGAAAACGATTAACAGTAATAATGAGCTTTGTCCCGTAAGTTCTGCATAGAGAAGTCATTTCTTCCGAGATATTCTGCAAAAGTGGCACAAGATCCACACATGCCGGGGCCAGAACATAGGAGCCTGTTTCCATCTTGAAAAGATCCAATGACATATTGAGCATATGCAGCATACGATACCCTGCGATTTCGACACGCCGCAGTTGCCGCTTCTGCTTCATGGTCAAATCATCATTGAGCATCAGCTGCGGTACTCCGATAATGGTACTCAAAGGTGTTCGCAAATCATGGCGTGAAATTCTTTCCACATCTTCCCTGAGCTGGTTGTACTTTCGCAGTTTCTCGTTCTGTTCTTTCAGCATCTCCCTGGCGACTTTCAGGGCAATATGATTCCGGACCCGTGCCCTGATGGAGGGGGGGCTGAAGGGTTTGCGCACAAAATCAATGGCCCCGCACTCGAGCCCTTTGGCCTCATCAACCACTTCCCGAATGGCCGTGATGAAAATCACCGGAATATCGGCTGTGTCAGGGTTCTGTTTCAAAAGCTTGCAGACCTCATAGCCATCCATGCCGGGCATGATAACATCCAGCAAAATCAGGTCGGGTTTTTTTGAAGAATTGGCGATGACCAGAGCCTGCTTTCCATTGAGGGCCGGGCTTATGACATATTCATCCTCCAGAACATCTGCCAGCAATCTGATATTGGTGATGTCGTCATCGACAATAAGAACCCTTTTTTTCGCAACCGGCTGCGCGTCTTTAATCATTAATAAACTCCGCGTATTCCATATCTCTAGATAAATACGCCAACCTCACTCTACTCGCCCGTATGAATTCGCAGGGCGACAGAAAAAACACTCCCACTGCCCACTTTACTGCTGACCCAGATTCTTCCCTGCATCCGTTCCATAATGACCTGGCTCAAAGAAAGGCCAATGCCAAGTCCTTTGGGCTTACCGGTCACGGAATCTCCAAGCTGCTGAAAATGTTGAAAAATACGCACCTGCTCTTCATTGGGAATTCCAGGACCGGCATCATGAATGGAGATGACCACCTCATTACCCAGCTGCCTGGCCTGGCAATACACTTCTCCATCCTCGCCGTTGAACTTAAAGGCATTGGAAATCAAATTTTCCAACACCTGCTCCAAACGCTGCGGATTGGTCAGAACCAAAGGCAAATCAGGTTCCACTTCAAGCTTCAACCTGACATGTGGGCTTTTTGCAGCCATGCCGGCAGAAGCGATTGTTTTTCTCAGAAGCGGTTCCAGAGGCACCGGGCTGGTGGCTATCATCTGGTTTTCTGCCACCAGTTCGGAAAATTCCATCACATTGCGGACCTGCTTGCTCAAATATTCGGCCTGATGCGCAATGTGCTGCAAATTGTCCAGAACCTGCAAAACGGACTTGCGACCTTTTTCACATTGAAGACTTTCCAGCTCAGCAAGCACGCTGCTGGAGAGTTTTTTTGAAGAAACCTTGGCAAAGCCGATGACCGAAGTCAGCGGCGTACGCAATTCGTGGGAAACGGATTCCAACAAAGCCGATTTGAGCCTGTCGAGTTCCTTGAGTTCATCGTAGGCCCTTTTCAGCTGGCTTGTCTTGGCTGCGACCAACTCCTCCAGCTCCTCTCTGTGAGCCTTCAATTCGAGTTGTGTCTGGATGCGCAGCAACACGATGGCGGGGATGATGGGCTTGCTGATGTAATCCATGGCCCCGAGCTGAAGCCCTCTGGCCTCATCCCCCGGGGAATGCAGTGCGGAAATAAAAATAACCGGAATATCGGCGGTCTTTGGATCGGACTTGAGCTGTTCGCAAACCTCGTACCCGTCCATTTTTGGCATCATCACATCCAGAAGGATAATGTCCGGATGCAGTTCGGTCCTGATGCACTCCAAAGCGTCCGCACCATTGTGAACAGACTTGACTTCGTATATTTTTTCAAGAATCGAAGTCAGAAGCTCCGCATTGGTAAAATCGTCATCAACGATCAGCACGCGTCTTTTGGATTCAATTGTCGACATCTGCGCCACCTCATTACTTCTGTGCAACATCCCCATGAGATTGACCCTATGGGGCAGAACAATACATATCAATGGGGAACGGAAAACACTAAATGCCCCGCTCTCGTGGCATTCGCCTCTGGCCCCGCCTATGGCGCGGCCGCCCTTATTATTCATCGCAAAATAATTCAGAATTTCTGCACTTATTACTATTGGAACAAAATTTCGCCACTTCGAAACAGTACAAAAACAGCTTCGGTTACAGGGCGAGCAAAAATTCTCACCTTCTTTTTGGGATCACAACAACACTACAACATAATATAACAGATGCAACAAGATATTCTTTTGTAAGTCTGCAGCTACAGAAAACAAAGCAATACCTTCACTTCAAACTGATGCTGTACTCTTCAGCCAAATCCATCAACACTCCAAGAGCTTCTGCGAATTCAAATTGTATCAATAATTCCGAGAGTTTTTTCAACTGAGGCAACGGGGTGTCCGTACTGTCACCCAAAAGCTTGAGAACCGGTTGTAAAGTATCCAACGCGCGAAAATCAAAGTTTTCAACCTGCTCGACCAGTTTTACAAACAGGGGTTCAAGATCTTCCGGCTTCGGGTTTTCATTGGACGCAGAGCCGGAACTGGCAATGAACTGTTTCAACTCATCAAGAACCGCCTCCAGCAAATCCCCAAACTCCCGTACCATGGCTTCAATTCCGGACAATCCGGCTTGAGATATTTTGTGCTCCAGATCAGAAGCCAGATTCTGCAGTTCACGGGCTTCCAGGTTGCCGGCTACCCCTTTGACATTATGCGCTTCGCGCAGCAGCGCCCCATCATCACCGGACTGCAGATTGCCATCGATGCGTTCAGAGGCGTTATCATAACTGCGGATGAATTCTTCCACCATCCGAATGTAGAGCTTCCTGTTTCCTCCGAGATTCCGTATTCCGGAGGCGACATCGAGATGCAGGAACTGGCCGTTCTCAGAAGGAAATCCGTCAGGTTGCGTATCGATAAGGTCGGAACCGGTCCCTTTGGGCTGTACTTCCGGCTGCCGAATCCATTTTGCAAGCATCATGGTCAATCCGAGCGCATTGATCGGTTTGCTCATATAATCGTCCATCCCCGCGGCCAGGCACTTTTCGCTATCCCCTTTGATGGCATGGGCGGTCATGGCGATGATGGGGATGCCTTGCAAGGCGGCCCCCTGCTCTGTCCGGGCGAGAGACCGGATTTTGTGGGTTGTTTCATAGCCGTCCATCTCGGGCATCTGCACGTCCATCAGGATGACGTCGTACAATCGACTTCCGGCCGGCGCACCGGCAATGCCCTGTTCGAGAAGTTCCAACGCCTCTTTCCCGTTTTGCGCGGTATCCACCTCAAGGCCGGCGTTCTTGAGCAACTCCACCGCCACTACCTGATTCACGGTATTGTCTTCGACCAGCAAAGCCCGCGCCCCCTGAAGGCTGTGTTCGATTACCGGCCCTCTCTGCCGCCCGGACGGAACACCTGCAGGTATCGGAGTTCCTTCCGCTCCAAATGCCGTCAGAATGGCCTGAAACAATTCATGCTTGCCGATGGGCTTCAAAATATAATCCGTGGCTCCCCCCAAACCGGCCTGATTGATCATCTCATCATCCACAAAAGCGGTTCCCATGAGAATGACAATGGGGTGGGGTATGGCGGCGTCCATTTCCAGATGCAGAATTTCGTGGCACAGTTCGATTCCATCAATTTCGGGCATGAACACATCCAAGAGGACCACGGAGTACGGATCCGTCGCAGCTCTGTTCCGCAAGGTCTCCAGAGCTTCCCTGCCGGAAGCAACAGCATCCGCCTCGAACCCGAAGGTACGCAGATACTGCAGGAGCAGGTTGCACATGTCCGGATTGTCGTCCGCCACGAGTATACGACGGCCGAGAATTCTCTCCGGGGTATTCCAGACCGGGCGTTGCAGACTCTGGTCGCATTTGAAAGCGGCCGTAAAGACAAACTCGGTTCCTTTGCCCGGCTCGCTGAAAACTTCTATGGTTCCGCTCATGGCGTCCACCAGCTTTTTGCAGATAGCCAGCCCGAGTCCCGTGCCCCCGTATTTTCGGGTCGTGGAACCATCCGCCTGGGTAAAGGCTTCAAACAGCGAGGGGATAGCCTCCCGCTGGATGCCTATGCCCTGATCTTTGACGGAAAAACGGACAGTTGCGTACTCCTCCTCGATGCCATCCAACTCGGCGCGAAGAATAATGCTGCCCTGTTCGGTAAATTTTACCGCATTGCTGGACAGATTGATGAACACCTGTCCCAGACGATAGGAATCGCCGATAAGTACTTCCGGAACGTCGTCAGCGATGTCCAGTATCAATTCCAGCCCTTTTTCCAGAGCGCGGATGGTAAAAATATCCGCGACCTTCTCATAAACGTCCCACATCTCAAAGGGGGCCTGCTCCAGTTCCAGTTTTCCTGCCTCGATTTTGGAGAAATCAAGAACATCGTTTATGATGTTGAGCAGGGAAAGGGTCGCGCTTCTGATCTTTTCGAGGTACCCCTCCTGCTTGGGAGTGAGTTTGGTCATGAACAGCAGATCGTTGAGTCCGATTATGGCATTCATGGGCGTACGGATTTCGTGGCTCATGTTGGCGAGAAACTCGCTTTTGGCCTGGGTCGCCCGCTCGAGCTCACTGTTGGCCTGCTTCAACTCCAGCGTACGGGATTCCACCCGGCGTTCGAGTTCCTCATTCAACCGCAGCAAACGTTCTTCCGCTTTTTTGCGTTCCTCGGTCTCATGCTTGAGCTCTTCGGTGGCCAGGCCAAGCTGGACAACGTGCGCTGCGGTGTTGGCCACCAGCTGCAACAGGTCATCCTCCTCCTGCGAGATAACATGGCTGGAATACAATGTGAGCACACCGCACGTTTGGCCGCTTTCATCCGGCAGCCGGTATGCGGCAAAAGCCGCCAGTCCGAAATTCTTTTCCCAGCTGCGGGCCCTGCCATCCGCGCCGCGCGCCACCTCATTGGTCACAAACTTTGCCAGTTCCCCGGAAGCAATCAGGGCGATATAATACTCGCAGTATGAAATCCGGATCCTGTCCGAAGCCTCTTCCTGGAGCCCCGTGGCGGACAGCATGGTCAGGCAACGCCCCTTGTCCAGGTGAATTTCAAAATCGCCCTGCGCTGCAACACGATCCAGAGGATCCTCCTTGTTCTCATCCCGGATGATCCAGAGACGGCACATCTCCACCTCGAACGTATCGACAATGCCCTGTGTAATACGATCCGCCAGTCCCACAAGACTGTCGCAGCTGAAAATACCGTCGAACATCCGATTCAACCCTTCATGCCACCTCAAAGCCTGTTTACGGGCCTGATCCGCCAGGCGAAGTTTGGTAACCTCCTCATGAATAATGATGACTTCCAGCAGCTCGTCCTGCTTTCCCTTTACAGGATAGACAGATCCCCGCAACCAAGTATTCGCGACTTTTCCATTGATGAGCCGCCTGAAAAGCATGTCCGATAACTGGGCGAACTCCCCCTCGAATCCCTGCCGGATGGCGGCGAGCAAATCCTCATTATACGGAGTTTGCCGCTTCAGAATATTGTAGCTGGACTCCAGCAGATCCGACTCCTGGATGTCGAACATTCGTTCGAACGCTTTGTTGGCCTTGATCAGATCCCCCTTGCAAGAAAAGATCTGAATGCTCACGGGCGATTGTTCGAACAAGCCCCGAAAACGTGCTTCAGAGGCCAGAATGCTCCTCTGGATGCGGCGCCGTTCGTCCACCATGGCATTGACGCCATCCGCCAGATCCAGAAATTCCAGAATGGTCAGACTGCTTTTGTCCATATTTTCGTTGGAAGCAGCTGATTTTCTGAAATAAGCACTGAAAACATCAAACTGCCTCCGGAGACGCCGGGAAAGGAAGAAGGCAAGGCCCATGGACAGCAGCACCACAGCGATCAGAATCACTCCGGCCTGAATGATGTAACTTCTGATCCGGTCGCGGAGTTCGTCCGACTTCTGAGCAATGATCCGGTCCAGTTCGTCGACGTAAACACCGGCCCCGACTATCCACCGCCATTCGGGCACGGCCCTGGCATAGGAAAGCTTATCGGAAATTTTGCCTGTATTGGGATTGTTCCAGCGGTACTTCACGAATCCGCCGTCCCGCCGTACAGCTGCTTTTTTGAGTTCCTGGTGCACCTCCAGCCCCTGAACGTCCGTCATCTCCTTGAGATTTCTGCCAACCAGAAAGGGCTGGCTGCCGTTGGCGATCTCCTCTCCGTCATAATCCTTGACGAACACGTACCCACCGGTCCCAAAACGTATCTGCGACAAACGCTGGGCCACGGTATCCTGTACGTCCTTATCCATATCATCCAGGTAGACGCCGCTGCCTATCAGCAACTTCAAAGGCGCATAATACCGGACGTAGGCGTATTTGTGAAAAAGCTTGATCTGGTCGCCCATGCCGGGCTTGGGCCAGAGATATTCGAAAAAGCCATCCCCCTCTTCAGGAACCATACGTACCATGTCGTTAATCAGATTGATCATCTGAGCATAGGCTTCACTGTCCGCGGGAATGCTCTCCAGCACATCTTTCTGCAGTTTCAACAAGGACTGTCCGGCGGTGTCGAACGCGAAATAATATCCTTGCTCGTTGTCCCAACGCATGGAGGAGAGCACTTTTTTCACCAAAGGTTCCATTGTCCCGCTGCCCTGCCCCTCATAAAGCGCCGAAACCACGGCAAAGGCCTCATCCACCCGCGAACGAAGATGTTCATTGAGCTCAGCTCTGGACTTCGCACGCATAAACGTAACGTACTCAATGGCCTCGTTCACCTCATTTTTCAGCGTGGACCGTTGAGATTCGTAATACTCATGACGCAACCGTCTGGTATCATCAGCGAACTCATCTCTGGCCACGAAAGAAAGCAAGGAAACAAAAAAAATGAAAATAAAAAGAACAATGGAAATGATGGATAAAAAGAAAAGACCCGAGATACTCCGCTGCATGTGCGTGTTGCCCTCCCCTTCAAGACAACGGCATCGACCTTAAAAAGGATACGAATTGCTATGCCCGGATTTTATCCTGCCGGAAGCATTACCACGAGAAGAATAGTATAGCCGTCTTCATATATATACAATCTGAAATATTTTAAAACCTTCCAGCATACGCAGAGTCATCGCGAAGGATGACAATGACTGCGCAGGCAGAAACGGTTTCAGGCTCTCCCAAACGACAAAAACTGCGTACGTGCATTACTTTTTAAGATCCCACGTACCATGGAGTCCGTTTGCTCAAAAGGCTGCCCAGCAGCATTGCCGCAGTCGCAAGAGAAAAGCAACCGGCGTTCAAATGAAGAACGCCGGTGAGTCACATCAGCCTTTGGGCATGATCCAGCGCAAAAGTCTGTCCATGTCCTTTTCTTTCAGAGACATCTGAGAAGATATACAGAGATCGAAGACGTTCTTGGCAAATGCTTTTGCCAGATCCGCCGGTGTATCCTTGCCGTTCCACTTGTATCGGTAACCGACTTTGCTCAATCCGATCAAAATAAAATTGGCCTGCTGCCTGGAAAGATGCACGTCCTTTTCAATGCACCTGTCCCGCAAATTCTTCGACGTCATGGTCAGGTTGAACCCATTTTCTGCGATTTCGTCAGCAAGCAGTTCAAACACGAACTTGTAGCAGGCCGGAGTGACCAGAGGCGTATCGGTTATACTATGCACGTACTTGGCAAATTCAAACAGATCGGGATCATCCTTTTCAAACTGGCTTGGCCCCTCATCGGCTTCAGGCAGGGTATGAAGATTCGGATTGTACGCATAGCCGGGTATGACCGATGACAGCGCTAGGCCTTTGAGGTCGATGCTGGTGAGAAAATCGCGAAATTTTCCCTCACCGAACCAGTCATTCAGATCAAGCTCCGCAAATTCTCTGCGGATGCGATCTGCCAGGGTTGCCATCACCATTGGTTCGGAGGATTTGTTCACAGTTTCCACTATGAACTCGCCAATTTCATTTTTAAGAGATTCGGTATTTTTTGCCGGAGAACGGCTTTGCTCAATCAGGTAAAAATTAAGGGCCTCCTCAACAAACTGATCTTCTCCTATCAGGGTACTTGCCGCGGATCTGTAAGCAGGGGAAGTCGCCCCCACGGCGAGAACGATTGTTTTGCGGCCTTTTTCCCGCAGACGAATCAACACCGGAGTAAAATCCGCATCTCCGGAAAATATGATAAACTCATCATATATAGGAGAATCATTTTCAAGCGCATCTATAATATCCAATACCATATGGATATCCGCACTGGTTTTACCCCCCTTTGTCAAGGGCGGGCAATCAACGACATTGAACGCGGATGTCACAAAAAAAGGACGGTAATAATAAAAAGCTGCAGGGTTGAAGTAGCACTTACGAACCAGGATATCACGCGTTACTCTGCGTCCACCTTGAAAAAATTCATTTTGCGTCAGCCAGTCAAGCCATTGGCCGGGGTTTGTGGCAAAGCTTTCGGCAAGTTCTTTGCCATGGTCATTAAAAATTCTGCTGTAGATATTATCAAAATCCACAAACAATGCGCTGTTGAGCGTCGCCAAAGCGTCCTCCAAGTAAAATCAGTTAGTTAACAGTTATTGTTAAATTATAAACAATAAACGAATACAAAAACAAGGGATAGCGAAAAAAAATCTCTCTAGTCAATACCGCCTTTTCCTACATAAAAACAACTCAGAAAATTTTCAAAATGCGGAATCCACCAGCAAATGCATGCGGGGTGGACTGTACACGTCGAAAGGAAGCTGCAGTTCCCTGCGCATGGCGGCCAGTTCCGGACAATTATTAACCATATGCCGCAGTTTTTCGTCGCCCGGCCCGCTGGGTTTGCAGCGCACGAGCAGTTTGTGCGCGAAAAACACCGGATAATATCGACCAACATCACGCGGATAATTGACCGTTACCACTGGCATATCGGGATATTTTCCTCGCAACTCCAGGGGGGGAAAACTCACGGAGGTAAGGTTGCGCCTGTTTTCGAGCAATTTGACATCCGGAGCCTCGGGTATTTCCAGCATGACGGCATCAATCTCGTAAGCCCCCATAATGCACAGTTCGAGCAGAGAACGTACCGTGAACCAGCGCAAGTGCCCCGTATGCCACAATCCCGGACCATAAGGAAAGTCCCCGCTGAGGATGGTATGCTGCAGCTTCCAATATTGTACGTTGGGCGTGGCAATGATCAACAGCCCGTCGGGCGCCAGAAATTTGCGAATCTTGGCAAGGCAATACCAGGGATCTTTGAAATGTTCGAGCACGTCATGGAGCACGATGTAGTTGAAAAATCCCAGAAATTCCGGTTCCAGCTGATGACCGGAAAGCTCGAAATTGACATGAAACAGGCCGTCCACCAACCCCTCCAGTCCGGCGCTCACCTCTCTGTCGATGTCCAGAGCATAGACCTCGGTGCACTTCTTGTCGCGCTGCAGCCGCAGGGCCAGCCCTCCGGATCCGCAGCCAAAATCCAGAATTCGATTCGAACCTTCCGGCAAAAGGTTGTACACGTTCCTCCGGAACGTACTCCCGTCAATTATGGCGTCGCGCCTTTCCTGCTTTGTCATGATATGAAAAATATCCCCATTCGGACAGATCATAATGAACGAAAAAGTTGACCAGCAAGCCATCCTACGCTAGGCAAAGCACTTCAGACAAATCGTAAGATTGACATCTTACGGAAATGTGTTCTCCAGGTAAACGTATGACGTTCCCTTCTCTCTGTTTTCAAGTTCGTCTGAATCATCAATAAAATATCTAAACATTTTGTAGAGATAGCACAAAAGCATCAGACAATCCAGCCAACATCTACAGCCGATTGATTTTATTAGCTCTTTTTGCTAATAACAATGTTGGGGAGAATTGCATGAAACAAGTATATTTATACCTGCTACTAGCCATTCTGGTTCTTTCCGTTTCTGCGTGCGCGGTCAAAAAACCAGCAGAGGACCTTCAAGCAGCTGCAGCCGAAAACGATACGGAAATCCAGATCGAAGAAGAACCGCTGGACCAGGAACTCACAGAACCATGGCCTGAAATAGAAGGTCAGGTGACCCTCACCGAGACTGAAAAAAAGGCCCTGGAAACCAGTCTCGGTATCGATTACGTGCTGGACGAAGATTCCGCGCGGCTTATCCAGCAGCAGTTTCTCTTCCTCGTTCGCGAACATCCGCGTACCCTGCAGCGTTGGATAATCCGCTCCGGCCCCTACCTGCCGTACATCAAAGAAGTCTTCAAGCAGGAAGGTCTTCCCGAAGAACTGGCCTATCTCCCTTTCATCGAAAGCGGATTCAATCCCAAAGCTTACTCCCACGCAGGCGCAGCAGGCATCTGGCAGTTCATGTCCCAGACTGGCCGCAACTACGGACTGCGCGTTGACCGCTGGATCGACGAACGCCGTGATCCTTTCAAGGCCACCCACGCGGCCGCCGGATATTTCAAGACGCTCTACGGCATGTTTCACGACTGGACCCTCGCCCTGGCCTCCTACAATGCCGGAGAAGCCAAACTGGACAAGGCCTGCAAACAACTGGGCACCACAGAATTTTTCGCCATTGCCAAATCCAACGAAAGCCTGAGTTACAAAGCGCGTCTGCGCAAGGAAACACTGGATTTTGTCCCCCGTTTTCTGGCTGTCTGTAAAATCATAGCCAACACCGAGGCGCTCGGCTTCACTCCTGCCAGCAGCGATGCCTCCACGGACCTGGCCCACCTTCAGGTCAAACCAGGCACCAACCTCAAGGGCCTGGCCCAGGCCTGCGGCATGAGCTGGAAAACCTTCCTGAGCTTCAACCTGGCGCATAAGCGCGTCATTTCCCCTCCAGGCAAGGCGACCACCGTGCATGTTCCCCTCACAAAAATGGCTGAAGCCAAGGATTACCTTGCCAAGCCCGTTTCCAAGATGTTCAAGGATCACCAGATGTACACGGTGCGTCGCGGAGATTCCTGGTCGCTCATCAGCAAAAAATTCGGGGTCGGCATCGCGATACTCAAAACGGTCAACAACACCAGATCCAATCGGCTGCGGATCGGCCAGCGTGTCATTGTCCCCATCGACGTGGACGGCGGCGCCATCCTTGCCGAAGAACGCCGGCAGTCCGCTCCCAAGTACACCAAAAGCGTCTACAAAGTGCGCAGTGGCGACACCTGGTCGGCAATCAGCGCCCGTACCGGAGTTTCCGTACGTGAGCTGAAAAAATACAACCATACCAGTTCGAATATGATCCGCGCCGGGCAAAAGGTTAAAGTGCCTGGCACGCGCTCTGAGCAAACAGCCAGCTCCTCTTCCGATCCTTATGTGGTTCGCCAGGGTGACACGCTTTCGCACGTCGCCATACGCACGGGCTCCAGCGTCAAGGCCTTGCTCGAAGCCAACAATATGAAATCTCCCAAGGACCTGCGCGCGGGGCAAAAGCTGGTCGTCCCCGGCAAGACCTCAACCCGCCGTTCCGGACAGACCATCCATTATAAAGTTCGCAAGGGCGACACCCTCTGGGGGCTGGCCAACCGCTTCAACACCTCCACCAGCGAACTGCTGCGCCTCAACAACATGAACAAAAAATCTGTTCTGCGCCCCGGCGACACCATCAAAATCGTGGCCAAATAATCCACGCATCAGACAGAAAAAAGCAAGGGCGCCCAGGCGCCCTTTTTTCATTGTGCCATAAAACAGAACTACCCTGATTTGATTCCGTAACGCTGCATCTTGCGCACCACGGTGGACTGGTTCACGCCCAGGGCCCGTGCCATGGCCCGTGTACTCTGATATTTTTTCTGCGCACGCGAAAGAGCCTGGCGTTCGGCTTCCTCCAGAATGCTCTGCAGAGATTTGTCGTCCACATGTGCCTGGACCTCGGAGCAGGCGCCGGGGTCGGACGAACCAATGGCGCGGTTAACGTCCTGGCGGGTGATGACGTCGCTGCGCGCCATGACCACCAGACGCTCCAGCGTATTCTCAAGCTGACGGACGTTGCCCGGCCACTCCGTGGATATCAACACGTCCATGGCATCGGCCTCGATCTGTTTGCTCAGTCCGTGCTTCTGGTTGAAACGTCCGAGAAAAAGATAAATGAAGTCGAAAATGGCTTCCCGCCGTTCGCGCAAAGGCGGCACATATACGGGAACCACATTGAGGCGATAATACAGGTCGCGGCGAAAAAGCTTCTGCTCCACCAGTTCTTCCAGGTTCCTGTTGGTGGCCGCAATGATCCGCACATCCACCGAGATGCGGTGCACTCCGCCGACCCGTGCAAAGCTTTTGTCCTGCAGCACGCGCAGCATCTTGGCCTGGAGCCCCAGGGGCATCTCGCCGATTTCATCCAGAAAAAGGGTCCCGTTATTGGCTTCCTCAAAAAAACCGGTTTTTCCCGTACGCAATGCGCCGGTAAAGGCTCCGGGTTTGTATCCGAACAGTTCGGACTCCAGCAGGTGCTCGGGGATGGCCGCACAGCTCACTTTGACAAAGGGATGCTCCTGGCGCGTACTGCTCTCGTGAATCAGTTCCGCCACCACTTCCTTGCCAACGCCGGATTCTCCCAGAACAAGCACCGTGGAATCCACCTGAGCCAGGCGCATGGCCTGCTCGTAGACTTCCTGCATGCCCTTGGAGCGGATGATCACCTTGGCCTTGTGATCCATGTGACGCCGCAGGGTGTCCAGTTCTTTACGGTAGTGGTTCTGCAAACGGGCCATGCGCTCGAGCTCGGCCTGTAGCTTACGCAGTTCGGTTACGTCCCGGACATTGGTCACCACGCGCCAGATATTGCCCTCGTGATCCAGAACGGGCGTGCCGGTGACCACAATGGTTTTGGTGTCCTTGACCTTCTGAATGATGGTTTCGGTCCTGCGGCTTTTCAGAACCCGCAGCGTGACGGATTCGTTGTAGAACCCCGCATCCACCAGCTCGCTCATGGTCCGGCCGATGACCTCATTGGCCCGAATACCCGTGATTCGTTCGTAGGCGCGGTTGATACGCAGCGTGCGGCCTTCGCCGTCCGTGATGTAGAATCCGTCAAAGGAAGAATCTATGATGGCGTGTTGTTCGGCGGAAAGATCGCGCAAATTGATGAGTTCGCGCGAACGGGTCATCTGGTCCTGCACATTGCGCAGCAGCACCATGAAGCCCAGAGGATGATTTTCGGCGTTGACCCGCCAGATGATGGGCAGCAGGCGGACGGAATCGCGCCATGCCATATGGATGGACTGACCGTCGGCCGGATCCACCTCGATTTCGAACCCGGCTTTGCGCAGCACTTCGGACAACTGCAAGCCGCAGAGGTCCATACTGATCCTGCTGCAAAGCAACCCGGCGGCAACATTGTGCCAGCCCACGGTCCAGTGGCTGTCCACCAGAAAGACCGGTTCCGGAAGGCCCTGAAAAATCTGGTGATAGGGCATCTCTCCGGACTGTCTGGCTCCGTAAGCGGCCTCAAGTACGGTCATGGTGTCTATGCCGCCAACGACCGTATCCGCATCCAGCACGGCAAGGAAACGGCTTCCCTGCCAATCTATCTCCAAGATGTCCGTATCCGGATGCACCGTACAAAATACCGAACGCGTATGGTGTGCCACTGAATCCGACATGGCCGCGCCGTTGGCAAGTGCCTGCATCAGTTCTTCCAGAGTGAATATCCCGGTAAGTTCACCGTGCGAATCCATAACACGGGCGCCCTGCACTCGCTGACGACGAAACAAAAACGCAGCGTCTCGAAGCGTGGCATCTTTGCGCAACGCTTCCACAGGGCCCTGCATAATATCACGTACGCGCATCAGGACTCCTTGGATAGAGTTTCGTTGTCACTGTAAATTGTAACGGACCTGAAGTCCAGAACCAGAGAAAATGTGCCGGAAATCAAAGGGAAGAAGTTGCCCCGCCGGGCAGGCGCCCGGCGGGGGGAGTGCATCAGTCGTAATATTCGGGAGCTTGCTTCACGGATTTCCAGGATTCGGGATCATGTCCGGTGACGATTTTCACGCCCCGGGCTTCCTGCAGGTAGCGCATACGGTCCACGCTGCGGACGGTGTCCCCGGCGCTCCACATCAGGCCGGGCAAGATGCCCTGCTCCAGGTTGGACTGCGTATAGCAGGAGTCCGCCGCAAAAAAGGTCGGGCCATTGTTGGGCAGATCCACCAGAATGGATTGGTGACCGGGCGTATGGCCGGGCGTGAAGTAGATCTGGATGGCGCCGTCGCCATAGAGATCGAACCCGTCGTCCTGCCAGCCTTCCAGGATCATCCAGTCCACATCCTTGTCGAAATCCTTACGGATATAGGCGAGTTTCATATAGGGATCCGGAACATAGGCGAAATGCAGTTCGTCGCGTTGCACGACATAGCGGGCATTGGGGAAATGACCGACACCGCCAGCATGGTCCAGATGCAGGTGCGAGAGAATCACGTATTTGATTTCCGCCGGATCGCAGCCGACTTTTTTGATGGCGTTGGCACAGAACTGGTCTTCGGTCATGACGGGATCATACGCGCCCACTATGGCGCCCCAGTGTTCGTGCTTGTTGTTGACGACTTCCAAGGCATTGCCCGTATCGAACAGAACCTTTCCTTTGGGATGATCAATGAGACAAAATGGAACCGGCACGTCAAAGGCTTCTCCATAGCCACTGTTAAGGGTGAAAAACTGTTTCTGGCTTTTCAGCACCCCTGCCTCGAACATGTACAGCTTCATACGGATCCTCCACGTTTAGGATTGAAAGCCAAAGTCCTCATGATACGGGCGCAAAACTCCCTCACAGCCTGAGGTCATACAACCGTGAAACTGCGGCGACTGTTTTCCGATCATGTTGCTCCCGCCCGTATTTGCACAAAAACAACCTGTTTCTGCGGCTGGTCAGTATTAAAGCGCCTTGCGGTAGATCTCCTGGGCGTCGGGCAAGGTCAGCTTGCGCGGATTGTTGGCAAGCAGCCTGGTCACCTTCATGACGCCTTCCGCCAGTGCGGGAATGTCGCTTTCCTTGACGCCAAATTCCGTCAAATGCTGCGGGACACGCAGATCTTCAGCCAGCTCCACGATGGCCTGGATTCCGGCCTGAGCAGCCTGGCGACGACTCATTCCCGGTACGGGCTGCTCGAAAAAATCAGCCAGTTCGGCAAAGCGGTTCAGGTTGCCGGTCATGTTGAACTGCAGTGTGGGCACGAGCATGATGGTGTTGGCCACGCCGTGGGGAATATGAAACTCCGCACCGATGGGATAGGCAAAGGCGTGAACCGCGGTGACACCGGCGTTGGCAAAGGCCATGCCCGCCAGCATGCTGCCGCGCAGCATGTTCCCGCGCGCCTCGATATTTTCTCCGTCCGCGTATGCCTTGCGCAAATTGGCGAAGATAATCTTGATGGCCTCTTTGGCCAGCATGTCGGTCATGGGAGTGGCGTTGCGGGAGGTGTAGGCCTCCACCGCATGGATGAGCGCGTCCATGCCGGATGCCGCGGTCACCGCCGGGGGCAGGCCGATGGTCAGCTCCGGATCCAGCAATGCGCAGGACGGATACAGATACGAACTGACCACACCCTTTTTTCAATTTTTCATGGTGATCCGACAAAATGACAATGGGAGTCACTTCGCTGCCGGTACCGGCGGTAGTGGGAATCAGAATCAGGGGAATTCCCGGCTTTTTGACCAGGTCGATGCCGAACAGTTCGGTTACGGACTCTTTATTGGTGGCCAGGACGCTGACGACCTTGGCGATGTCCAGGGACGAGCCGCCGCCAATGCCAAGCACCAGATCGGCCTTTTCCGTACGCAATAATTCAAGAGCATCCTCAGTCAGTTCGTATTTGGGATCTGCTTCAACTTTATCGTATCTGCAGAAAGCCATTCCCTGCTTCCTAAAAATATCTTCAAGTGTATCAACGACACCTGAAGCTACAAGCCCAGGATCCGTGACAATGAGAACTTTCGCACCATTGAGTCTTTTAACTTCATCAACAATAGAATTGATTTTTCCTGGACCAGAAACAATGCGCCCTGTTGTACTAAAAATCTCCTGAGTTTTCATCAATAAACTCTCCTTGGAAGACAGTTAGAATTATTCATAAGCTTTATTATGACATATGCTTATACAATATCATAGCGTATAGAAAGCTCAACAACAGTTTTGCGCTTGCAAGCGTGCATCAATAGCGAGTGTTCTCTCAAGAGTGTTCGCGTTAGTATCGCAAGATAGATGCCAATCGAATCAAAAATATGGGCTAATCTAAATTTGCCACATAATGTCTGTTGTTTTCAAGCAGTTAAACTCCCACCAAAACACTCCACAGGAAATTATTTCGCTACTGTCACGAAGAATACGACTTGCGCGACGATGCATAGGCGCATCACCAGCAACAGCGGTGCATCACAGTACAATCATTATCTTGCAAAAACGAACAATTACCTTACTGATGCCTGGAGACATCGGCAGATGCAACTGAGCATCACTGCGGAAGCCCCTGAATATCGCTGACAAAATCCAACAGGCGGTGAAGCTGTCCACAAAAAAACATTGAGCCTCTTCACAGAAAAGCGTATTACCTACTGCCCATGGACAAAAATATTTTTCAAACATTCTTTCAGGGCCCAGCCCTGGATTTTCTTACTCGCGCCATACGTACGGCTTTGGAAGAAGATGGTCCGGACCTCACCTCCGAGGCTCTCTTCGCGGCGCATGAGCAGCTCGAAGCCTACATCGTGGCCAAAGAAACCATTGTGGTGGCCGGACTCCCCATAGTGGAAATGGTTCTTCAGGAATGCATCTCTATGACGGACCCTGCCGCAACCTATACGGCTTCATACAATGTTTCCGAAGGCGATACCGTCAAAAAAGGCAGCACCTTGTTCACCCTCAAGGGCTCGGCCGTGCTGCTGCTCAAATCCGAAAGAATCATCCTGAACTTCATGACCCATCTTTCGGGGATCGCCTCGTTGACCAGCCGCTACGTACGGGCTCTGGAAGGAACCCGGACGCAGTTGCTGGATACGCGCAAGACCCTGCCCGGGCTACGCTACCCGGAAAAGTACGCCGTTCTCGTGGGGGGTGGTAAAAACCACCGTATGCATCTGGGCGACATGCTCATGCTCAAGGACAACCACATCGACCGCAGCGGCTCCATCACCAAGGCGGTGGAAAGCTTACGCGCAGCCTACAGCCCCTGCCCTCCCATCGAAGTGGAATGCCGGACTCTGGACGACGTACGCGAAGCCGTGGCCTGCAAGGTGGAGCGCATCATGCTGGACAACATGACGCCTGAAACCATGAACGAAGCCCTTACGCTTATTCCCAGGGCAATCGAAAGCGAGGCAAGCGGCGGCGTCAATCTGGAAACAATCCATGCAATCGGCCTGATCGGTCCGGACTTTGTTTCCGTCGGACGTCTTACGCACTCGGCCCCCAATGCGGATCTCAGTATGCGCCTCGCTCCCTTATAATATTTCAATTTCAAGCAAAGGTTTTTGTCATGCCTCAGGAAAGCGGTTCTTGTACCCAGGGACGTAGTTCGGAAAGTGTTGTCAGCCAGCAAATCGCGGATCTCAAAAAGCAACTCGGCAGTACCTGTTGCATCATGGCGCACCACTACCAGGCGGATTCCATCGTACAACATGCCGACCTGACGGGTGATTCGCTCGAACTTGCGCGCCAGGTGCCGGAGGTCGAGGCGGAAAACATTGTTTTTTGCGGGGTGCATTTCATGGCGGAATCCGCGGGCCTGCTTTGCCGCCCCGGACAGCGGGCATACGCGCCCAATCCCGGAGCCAAGTGCATCATGTCGGCCACCGCACCGTCGCACCTGGTGGCCAAGGCCATCGAAAAGCTCAACAGTACGGGCCGCAAGGTAATCCCGCTTGCCTATGTCAATTCTTCAGCCGCGGTCAAAGCAGCCTGCGGCGCCGCGGACGGCACCGTATGCACCTCGGCCAATGCCCCGAAAATTCTGACGGCCTGCCTTGAAAAAGGGGACGCGTTGCTGTTTCTGCCAGACCGCAATCTCGCCCAGAACACGGCGAAAAAACTCGGTATCTCCGAAGAAGAGCAACTGATTCTGGATATCCGGAACCAGGGAGCAAGCCTTGACGCGGCAGCCCAGAGCAAGGCGCGGCTGTTCATCTGGCCCGGATGCTGCGCCGTGCATCAGCGTTTTCATATGGCGGACATCGAGCGCATCCGCCGGGAACATCCCGAAACCAAGATCGTTTCCCATCCGGAATGTTCGCCGGACGTCATCCAGGCTTCGGATGCCGACGGCTCCACTTCTTTCATCATCAAATATATCAAGGAAGCGCCGGAAGGCTCCCGCATTGCCGTAGGTACGGAACTCAACCTCGTCCTGCGTATGGCCGAGCGCTACGCCGGACGCAAAACCATTGTACCTCTCAAGGAAAGCGGATGCTCCAACATGGCCAAGGTTACGGAAGACACCCTGCTGTCCGTCCTGCAGGGCTTGTGTTCCAGCGCCCCGGCTCTGCGCCCCAGTCCAATTTCCCCTGCTCCGGAATGTATCGCCCCGGCCCGTATCGCTCTGGAGCGAATGCTGGACTACAGCAAAGCCTGATCTCCTGACCGCTTTTCGTCGCGTTTCATTTTGATCCGAACCGGACTGGCTCACAAGTCGTCCCGGCTTGCTTTCCAATGCGATTTGGAGGATAGTTTTCAGTAAGCAAGGAGGCGGATGAGATGCGAAACATAGGCATAATTCTGGTCATGACAGCGTTGCTGCTGGGCTGCGCCCTCAACAAACCCATCAATCCGTCGCAATTCATGTTTCGCTGCTCCATGGCTTCCCCTCCCGGCCAGAGCGGCGAATACGGCGGATCCTGCGGCGAACAGCAAGACATCTGCCTCGAATTTCAGACAAATCTCCTGGATCTCAAAGACGGTGATTCCTGCATAGAAACCTGCAGAGAGACCAAAAATCACCTGTACCAGCGTTTCGTCACCGATACCTGCCGCTGGAACGTACGACGAGCCTACGACTTGTGCACTGTGTATTGCATGAGCAACTATAACTAGTGCATTCCAAAACAAAGAACGCTGTTGTCTCTGATCAATAAACACGAAATGAGCTCACTTCGGATCGAATCGCATCGATGATACGCCACGATCTTCAGGCACAACAAAGACCAACGTCCGCACGTTCGTGCGTCCGTTCTAAGCAAACGCGTTTTATGGATGAAGAGCAGCCTACGGCTTGAGAGTGTTCACGTCGATATTGTACTTTTTGATCCGGTGCCACAGGCTGCGTTGTTTGATACCCAAATATTCGGCAGCCCGGGCCTGAACTCCACCCGTATGCGAAAGGGCAGCCAGAATAATGGATTTTTCATAATCCTCCAGCTGTTCGTCCAGATTCAAATCCTGATTGTACACGGGCGGATCATTTTTGATGGGCTCGACGCAGATACCGGGCAAATGCTTGGGCAGTATCTGTCTTTCATTTTCCGAAAGCACTGCCGCACGCTCCATGACATTGCGCAACTCCCGTACGTTGCCTGGCCAGGCAGCCGTCATGAGCAGTTGCAACGCCTCAGGCGAAATATCCTTGCCCTTTCCGAACTTGTCCAGAAAATACTGTACGAGCAGCGGAATATCCTCCCGGCGATTGACCAGCGAAGGAAGCTGGATGGGAAATACGTTCAGGCGGTGGAATAAGTCCTCCCTGAACAACTCTTTCTTGATGAGGTCTTGAAAATTCTTGTTGGTCGCAGCAATGATCCGGACGTCGAATTTGACGGACCGGTTGCCGCCGACTCTTTCCGCCACCCCCTCTTCCAGTGCGCGCAAAATTTTGGCCTGCGTATCGTGGGGCATGTCTCCAATCTCATCCAAAAACAGGGTTCCCTGGTCAGCAAGTTCGAATTTGCCTTTTTTTTGGGCAAGTGCGCCGGTAAAAGCGCCTTTTTCATGACCAAACAGTTCGCTTTCAAGCAGGCCGTCCGGAATCGCCGCACAATTGATGGCTATAAAAAGCTTATCTTTTCGCTTGCTGTGCTGATGTATGGCCTTGGCGATCAGCTCTTTTCCCGTTCCTGATTCGCCCGTAATCAACACAGTGGCGTCCGTGTAGGCCACTTTCATGATCTGGCTGAAAACAGCCCGCATGACCTTGCTTTCGCCGATGATATCCGGAAAAAAGGACCGGGAATCAACCTCACTCAAAAAGTCGGTAATTTCATGAAAAACAGTGGAAAACCGTGCAAGCTGATCGCTCGAGGATATTTTCTTTTGAGGCAGCCTGGTTTGCACTGCTGGAATCTTCTGCGCTTTGGACACGAAACGCTCGATGGGTCGCAAAATACTCCAGGAAACAAGCAAGGCCGTGCAGAAAGTGGCCCCGGTGATGACCGCTCCCCAAACTACAAGCAAAGAAAAAACATCCAGCCCACGCTGCACCCCATACAGGACGAGTTGATAACTTATGACTAGCGACAAGAAAGACAGGCTGGAGAATATGACAGGAACAATAATGTAGAGGCTAAGATGATAGCTCCAGATACGACTGCCTTTCTTTTTTTGGAATTGCATTATGCACCATAAAAATCAAATTTTATTGCAAACAGGCTTCTTATACTGTTCGGACACGACATCCACAGGCATACAGGAGAACACCTGCATGCCGCACACCACCGCTGAAATACGTTACAAAGCAATAATCGGTTTACACTTACGTAAACATCTACCCAGTGCCGTTTTACGGTTAATGAACCATCTTTGTAAGATCGAACATAGGAAAAAGAATGGCGGTAGCAAAGAAACCAACCACGACAGCAAGGCAGCACATCAGAATAGGTCCGATAAGTTCGGACATACGCTGAACCGAGTACTCGACCTCATAATCGTAATGATTGGCCACCTGGGTAAGCATCTCATCAAGGTTACCGGACTCCTCCCCGATAGCGATCATGTTGATGACCATAGGGGTAAAATTTCGCGATGATCGCAAGGGCCCTGCGATACCCCGCCCTTCCTGAAGCTTTTCCTTCAGATTGTCGAACTCCTGGGATATGGCGTTGTTACCGATGGTATCAGCCAGGATCCCCACAGTTTCAAGAATGGAAACGCCACTGGATTGAAGCAAGGAAAAAATACTTGCAAAGCGCGCCATGGCTCCCTTTCGCAAAACCGTTCCCACCAGAGGAATCCGCAGCATCATGGAATCCTTCACATAAGCCCCTTTTTCCGTACGTACGTACAGGAAAAGGACAGTGACAACGGACGCTATGACTATCAGGCCTATCAACCAATAGCTCTGCATCCCCTGATACATGAACATGCAGATCTTCGTGGGAAGCGGCAATTCGATTCTTGCTGATTTAAAAATACCGACAAATTTTGGAATAACGAAGTTGAGCAGAAAAATGAAGGCCGCGACCAGCAGGACAACAACAATGATGGGATAAACCATTGCAGACTGGATCTGTTTCTTAACCTTATATTCATGCTCAATAAGATAAATGAGGCGCTCTAGAACCTCGGGAAGCGTACCGGCAACCTCACCGGCTCGGATCATACTGCAGTAAAGAGGGCTGAAAATGTCCTGATGCTTGTTGAAAGCGCCAAAAAGAGTTGATCCCTGTCGGATGTCATCTCCTATCTGCACAACCGCTTTCTTGAGATGCTCGTTATCACTTTGCTGTTCCAGCACCTCCAGCAGATTGACTATGGAAATACCCGCGTCGAACAAGGTACGAAACTGCTTGGTAAACAAAATAATTTCAGGTATTTTGACACTTTTGAACTTTCGCGCAATAGCCGAAGTAAAACTGTTTTCCTTGGCAGTTTCCGGTATGACCTTGGTTGGAATATATCCCTTTCCAAGAACCATATCTCTGGCAGCTTCAATGGTGTCAGCCTCAAGCGAACCGCTTATGGCAGAGCCGCCTTCGGTTATTCCTTCATATTTATATTTAGTCATAATCAACCCCAATGATCTGCTAGTGGTATATCCTGAAAAAACTGGGAAACCATACAGGTCTGAGCACCAACGGACAACTGCGGAAGCAACCCGCCTCCCGCGTTACCCACAGCCCTGGCGTTTCCAGACTGAACAGGGTCGGAATCGCATAAGGACTAATACCGAACGTAACACCGGCGTACCAATTATTAATGGGAGCGAAAAATACGCAACGCCTCGCTCCCCGGCATTCGCCGCTGGCCCCGCCATTGGCGAGGACTTCCTTATAACTCAATGCAAAAAATTTTAAAAATTTCTGCTCTGATTAATCTATCATAGCATGACGCGGTAAATAAAAAAATTCAGAGTTACAATAATACATTCTCTGCATGCTAGCAATTAATAAAAGCACTTAGTATTCATTAACATTTTCTAAATCAACGATGCGGCAGCAGCTTCTTCAAGTGTGGTGATGCCCTTGGCGGCCTTGCCTGCGGCATCCTGACGCAACGTACGCAATTTGCCGCGTTTCATGGCGCTCTGGGTTATCTGGGGCGCCGATGCCCTGTTCAAAATAAGTTCCTGGATTTGCTCATCAATAACCAACACCTCAAAAATGCCGAGTCGTCCTTTAAAGCCTGTTTCCTGACATTTTGCGCACCCCTTTCCACGATAGAAAGTGAACTCGCTGTCATTGGTTATGCCCATGGCAGCCTTGGCCGCCCGCGACGGCGTATAGGGTTCGCGGCAATGCGGGCAGACCTTGCGGATCAAACGCTGGGCTATGGCCACGAGCAGGGTCGAGGATATCAGAAAAGGCTCCACACCCATTTCTATCAGTCTTGTGATGGCGCTGGCAGCATCGTTGGTGTGCAAAGTGGAAAAAAGCCGGTGTCCTGTCAGGGCCGCCTGTACGGCTATATTGGCTGTTTCAGCATCACGAATTTCACCAACCATTACCACATCCGGATCCTGGCGCAAAATGGACCGCAATCCGCTGGCAAAGGACATGCCTGCCTTGCGGTTAAGCTGGATCTGACGAATTTTCTCTATACGGTACTCCACGGGATCTTCAAGCGTCATGATATTGATATCTGGCTTGTTGATCTCCTTGAGCATCGCATACAACGACGTGCTTTTACCGCTTCCTGTAGGACCTGTGGAAAGCAGCATGCCCCATGGTTTGTTGATGGCCCACTCCACTTTCTGTTTGTCAGCCGTACTCAGCCCCAATTCATCAAGGGTCTGACCGCGGCCGCTCAAATCCAGCAACCGCAGTACCATATTCTCACCATGAATGGTAGGAATAGTTGAAACACGGACATGGATCTCTCGTTCGTCGATCTTGAAGGTAAAGCGTCCGTCCTGGGGCTTTCTGGTGACCGCGATATCCAGTCCGGATAATATTTTCAAACGGGAAATGACAGGCATGAAATAACTTTTAGGAGGAGCAGGCACCTGACGCAATTTGCCGTCGACCCGGTAACGCATCTGAACATATTTTTTCTCCGGGCTGATATGAATATCGCTGGCTCCTTCCCGCGCTCCCCGGGCAAGGATGTTGTTTACAAGACGAATTACCGGCGCTTCCTCTGCAAGGCCTTTCAAGGAAAATACCGTTACATCTTTGCTCCACTCCATCTCCTGCGGCATCTCATCGTCATTGTCCGCATCGATGCGCAGTTCATCCTTGGAATCCAATCCCTCATCCAGTTCGGATGATATGCCGTACATTTGATACATGAGGTCGCACAGTTCGTCATCCGTGCAAACTATGGGGTCTGTTTCAAGATTCGTATGGGTTTCCAACGTATCAATGGCATTAATGTCCATGGGATCCGTCATGGCGACAGTGAGCACGTTGCCTTTGCGTTGCAACGGAACAAGATTGTGGACCCGTGAAAAATTGGGGGGCACCAGTACGGACAATTGCTTATCCATGGGGAAGGCATCCGTATCGAACTTTTTGAGTTTCAATTGCTGGCTGACTACGTCCACCAGTTGTTTTTCAGTCAAAATGCCTTTGTGAATCAGAAACTTGCCCAATTTCAAGCCGCTTTTGCGTTGCTCTTCCATAATGGAATCAAGCTGCCTGGCATCCAGCAACCCAGAATTGAGCAGAATTTCCCGAAACCTATCACGAACACTCATCCAACCTACGGACACGTCTCTATCCCCCGAAATACATTATTTATCAGAAGCGGAAAAACAAAGCTGTCCGCTTCAGAGGCATCTTTTAAAGGCATCGCTCAGTGCGAGCCCTTGTCTAAAGGTAACACCCTAATACTATGAACAATCATGGCAAAACAAACGACAAAGTCCAACCACAGAAACACAGTCAATGCGGTCAGAATAATACCAAACAATGAGCTTATGCAAAAGCGCAAAAACAAAAAATAAACAATGATAAGAAAGCTTATGAAGCACTATCGGAATTATCAAGTGCAGCAGAAGATTGTCCGGCTTCCCGAGGCCAGGCATCCGGGGTCGTATACAAAATCGCATGCTCACCCCAATTTCTGACAATCTTTGCTTTCGTACGCAGGACATCAGGCAAGGACTGCAGCGTCTCCAGTGCCACACTTTCGGTAACATAGACCTGCTTTGTGACAATTGAAAAGCGCAACCCCTTGGAAGGGGTAAAACTCGCAAGCAAGGCCACTGGCAGATCAACCTCCCGATTTTGCAGCAGGACGTTGCAGGCCCCTTGCAAGGAAGGTTGTGAATCCAGTTCAACCCAGAAGAGCCCCTTGAATGCACTGCCCGGAGTTTGCAGAATTGGAGGGAAATGCAGTTCCGTACCGGCTTGCAGCATCTGGGATTGATGTATGCCCGGATTGTTGATGAGCATTTCTCTGCGGTAGCTTTTTCTGTCCGCGCCGTAGATTTGGGCTATCAGTCCCCCAAGGGAAATTGACTGAGGCAGTGTTATATCGCCCAGCGCCTCCGGTAACGGCAAGGAGCGATGAACCGCATCTTTGGCAACTTTGCCAGGTGGGGGAGCAGTTTCAAGCGCCACTGTACTGACGGGTTGTTGGTCCGGACCTGCCGCCGGCGCGACTACGGAGGGTTCAATCACGGCAGTTGCTGATTTCGTACTTTCCTCGGACTGAAAAAAAGAAAAGGAATTATTGAGAAACCATGCCGACAAGGCGAAGACCAGCACTATGGCAGCAGCATAGGCAAAACGAAAGTTGTGTTTTTTGGCCAGCTGACGCTTCCTGGTGATTTTCCTGATAGTGCCGGCGGTGACTTTTGATTGATTGTCGATCAGGATCTGAAGCAGGGCCTGGTGACAAAGCGTTACGATTTTACGTGGATAGCCCTCGGAATATTTGTGAATGGCATGCAGTGCGCCAAAGGAGAACAAGCGCATTTTTCCGGGATTTTTTTGGGTTTCCCGGATGCGGAACTGAATCATCTCAATGGTTTCACGAAAGACAAAAGGCCCGATATGCAGAAGAGTGGAGATGCGGTCGGCAAAGTTGGCGTAGCTGTGCAACGCTTCCTGAAACTCGTTCTGTGCGAAAACCACAATCTGGAGAAGTTTGCTGCTGTTGGTCTCGTAATTAAGCAATTCGCGCAGCAATTCTATTCCATCATGGCGCAGGCGCTGACCTTCATCAATCAGCAGGACAACTGTCTTGCCCTGTTTTTGCGTCAGATTGAAAAGCGTATTTTTCAATCCTTCTTTCAGCTGTAATTCAGAAAGATCATGCCCATCGTTTCCTACAATCATCGCATGCAATGACTGCAGAAACTCCTTGTTGGAACGAAATTGCGGATCAAGCAACAAGTACGACTCGAGCATGTCGTCGCCCTGCATTTCGATCAGCAATTGCCTGCAAAGTGTGGTTTTGCCGGTGCCAATGTCCCCAAGAAGTACGCAGAGTCCTCGTTTCAGCCTGATGTGAACTTCCATCAGGTTCAAACATTCTACGCGATCCTGCGTACGGTAAAAAAAATCAGGATCAGGCGAATTGGAGAATGGTTCACGAGTCAGATTCAACTCATGATAATAACTCATTGTATCCCGCCCCTCCTAGGAACAAGTATCCTACTGGAAAACGACCGGCATTGTATCGATGATCATGCTGCGTATTGTTGAAAGCGGAAGAATCAAGGCCTCGCTTTCTGTTTCGTCAGGTCGGCCCCGCACTGGGCGGGGCCTCCGTTATATCATGCGTTCTGGCGCGGAAGTTTCATCAACTTCCTACTGGGTTTTACAATCTCTGTTAATCCTGCAGCGTATCGAAGTGATTCTCATCCACAAGACCTTCTTCCCGAAGTTCCTCTTCGATCAGCTCGTGGCTTTTCTGAATGTCATTGGCTCTCACCGGCTGCATGATATGCGGCGTGATGAAGACCATGACTTCGGTCAGATCCTCTGAATCCAGCTGGTGTTTGAAGAGCCAGCCCAGTGCGGGAATGTCTTTCAGCCACGGTACACCGTCCGTGCCCTTTTCAGCAGTACGCTTGGTAAGGCCGGACAGTACGATGGTTTCTCCATCGCGGCAAAGAATCATGGACTCGGTCTTTTTCTTTTCTATGTACGGATAGCCCTCGACCGAACGGGTTTCATCCACCTCGTCTTTGAGAACCTGCACCTGCAGGCGCAGGAAATTGTCACCGACTATCTGCGGAGTTACGCGCAGGCTGATCAAGGCCTCGGCCCATTCCACATCCCAGCCATCGTCAGTTTCAACGGGATAGGGAACTTCAACACCGTCCTGGAGCAACGCTTCCTTGTTCTCCAGGGTAATCAAAGTCGGGCTGGACAGAATGTTTACCCGGTCTTCGGTTTCCAGAGCAGAAAGCTGCATTTCCAGATAATCTTCGCCGATTTCACCGAACAGGAATCCCAGAGACATACCCATGTCGCTGGCGTCGGATGAAGTCAGAGGGAAGTTGACGCCGTAGCCGTCACCACCCTGGCCGACACCGTAGGAAGGTGATCCGCTGCTGTCGACACCGGGGAAAATCATCGAACGGCTGTTGCCGGCATTATGATAGTACAGATTGCCGCCCCACTGTACGCCCAGTTCGCGCATTGTGGTGCTGTTGGTTTCAATAATGTAGCACTTGATACGTATCTGCGCCCGCGGCTTGTCCAGCTTGTTTATGAGATAGTAAATGATTTTCATCACCGAACGGGGCGCCTGTACAACTATGGTATTGGTGTCCGTGTCAACAGTGATGTCTCCAGGGACATTGTAGATCAGTTTCGCAGATCCTCCGGAGGAAGACACGGATTCGCCCACACCTGTACCGTCTTCACGAGTAGTGCCCTGGTACTTGTCCTGATTGAGCTGGACCAGCGTTGTAAACTGGTCTTCGCTTCGGGTCTTCTGAGCTTTTTCTTCACCAGTGTCAGAAGAAGACTGGGAATTCTTGAACACCAGCGAATTGATGGATCTGGCAATGGAAGCCGCGGAGCTGTAGCGTATCTTGATGACACGGGTAATCCGGGGTTCGGCTTTCTTGACAAGAACCTGCTGCATCATCCGGCGGGACTTGGCAGCAAGCATAACCGTATCGGTGAGAATGTCGTCAATGGTAATGACGGATAAAATCTCACCCTGCCAGCGATAGGACAAGCCATGAGTCCGGATGAGCCCCATGAAGACCTCATCCCAGGGCTTGTTCTCCACATGGAGCGTGACAAGTTGTTCGACCCTGGACTCGCTTGTGGCTACGTTCTGCTGCGCATTGGGATTCCCGGCTCCGCCTTGTGCGGCGTTGCCAGCCGCCTGAGAAGCGCCGGCATTGGCCCCGGAGGCGAGACTGGTGCTTTGTGCGGTTGTCCTTTTGCTCTGCTCAACGGTGGGGCTGATGATGATGCTGACGTTGACGATCTTGGCCAGAGCCTTGAGCACAGCCACCAGATTCGCGCGGTGCATCTCCAGGCTGACCAAAGTCTTGGGCAACGGACGGTCTATCTCGCGATCCTCGGCCAGGGAATCAAGATCTTCATAGCCCTCCGGATCATCAAGATTTCGCGGATCTGCATCAGGATTGATCATTGCGGATGCCGGCGGCGAATGCCCCTGCGACTGCTGAGCTATGGTACGCCATTTTTCAACAAAGGCGTCCTTCTGGGTAGGGCTGTTGCTCTTGTTGCACCCTGTCAACAAGAGACCGATAACAAGCAGAAGCACTACAATAGAACACAGAGTGTATAATTTCCTCATAGCCGTACCCATACGTTAAAAAGATTCATCTTCATAAATCCCGATTTCTAATTCGCCGATCATGCTGCCATCGTCTTTTGTTTTTCCTATTATGACCTTATTCTTTTGAATCTTCGTAATAATAAAGTCTTCAGCTCCGGCAATTTCCAGATGATTACCGATCTGATATTCCAAACCGTTGATGATGGCGTATTTTTCCCCACCCAAAGAAACATATCCGGTGTACGTTATGATAACTCCCGGCGGGAGTTGCAGCACAACTTCGGTTTCAGCCTTGACGTCCTTGGTGCGATCATAAAAAGGATTGAACGCCCAGGGTTCTTCCGCCTTTTTCAACCTCAGAATTTCAAGAGGGGTAAGCACAGACTTTTGAGCTATGGCGTCAACTTCCTTGATCGTTTTATCCAAGGCTTCCTTATTGACCAGATCCGCGACTGTGGGGACTTTTCCGCCACCGGAAAAGAAATAGTAAGGACCGATAAACAGTACCCCCGCCACCATCAAGACCAATAAGATTTTTTCCCGTTTTTCCATGCTCAGCAACCTAATCAGTGTTGGAACACTGCGTTCTTCTTGAATAACTCATGCATATTCCCGGCATTTTATACAGACACATGTCTATTAGCCTGTGACCACGGACAACAGCAAACGCATGGAACAAAGAACTCCGCCTTTACCCTCTTGGACTGTGAATGTTTCAACATGAATCAGAGATGCAACTCCACCAAGCGACTTGAGGAAAGTGTGCACGTTCTGAAACTCACCAAAAAATTCGCAATTGACCCCCAAAGCGCCCGTCACCTGTGACAAGGAATAGGGGTCCGGAGTGACTTCGTTGACTGTGAGTCTGGATTGGGTAGCCAGCTGTTCTATTTGTGCCGTTACCTTGTTGACATCTTCCTCGCCGATAGGCTTGACGTCGGGCAGAGGCAATTCCTTGACCGGCGTTTTTTTCAGCTCAGCCTGCAGATAAATATACTTTGGAAAAAGTATCTCCTGGCGTTTGATATCCGCCTGAACCTCCAGAATCTCTCGCTTCAGCTTCTTTTCTTTTGTTACACTGGGCAAAATGAGCAGCAAAATAAATGCGAGGAGCAGACCAATGCAAATACCTATCTTGTAAAGTGTCTCTTTAGAAACTGGAAGTGCGGTCTTAGCCATAGGTACTCGCCTCAAAATGTGTTGAAATGAATTACAAAATGAAGCACTTCACCACGAGCGCCGAAGCGTTCAATCTTGTTATCGTCAATTATCGGTACTGTGAACATTGCCGAATTCTCAAGCTTGATTATATATCTGGTAAATTCATCGTCGTATTTTTCCTTGTCCGGGCCTTCAATGAACCCTTCGAGGGTTATCAACTTCTTACTCGGTGCATTACCTCTGGCGGGTTTCTTTTTGTCCTTGCCGTCATCTGGAGGCAAAGGCACGAAAGGACCGAGATCCATCTTGATATTGAGAATATTGATATTCTTGGAGGTCAAGGAAAAGATTTCCCCCAGAGCGCCCAGACTCTGATAGCGAAGACTCGCCATCTTCATTTTTCTGTTCTGCTGATGCAACTGCTCCGCAAGTTCCTTGAGATGCTTTTCCGTTACCTGAGGCGTGTATGTCTGCAGATGTTTCTGCAAAGAGGCCAGTTCGGTTTCGGAAGCTGAAATTTTACCGCCCTGCCACATATACACCCCGGCAAGAACAAGCAGCAACAGAATAGTCACCAGATAAATGAGCTTGTCCACCATCTGGCTCTGTTTGACCTTTTCGCGACTCTTGTAGGTAAACAGAAAATTGGGAGTTATGGAATCGTCGCTAAGAGCAAGCGCCACCACGAGGTTGTATTCCAGGCGCTCCACAATGGATTCCGGCCCGGACAAGCGCCCCATGTTGGGGTTGTCCGGATGCAGCGGATCCAGAATCAATGTCTCGATGCCCAACTGCGAATAGATGTATTGAAGCAGTAATCTGTTGGTACAGATAACCCCGGAGAAAAATATCTGTTCTACGGGTTCATTGCCCATGGTGGTGGAATGGTATTCGAACGTACGCTCGATCTGCCGTACGAGGCGCTCTATGGAGGGCAGAACCAGATCAATGACTTCGCGGTCGTTCAGCTCGCTGCCCGGACCGGATATTTCCTTGGGAGATCCCAGTAATCTGGAAAAAAGAACCTTCTTGCCCTGATCAATATCCATGCTCGCAACAGATCGGGCCTCAGGCTGTCCGGGCTCCTGGGACAAATCTAGGGTAAGCCCCTGGTCGTCATCCAGTTCCATGGAAATGACAGGTCCGTCACTGGCAAAATCATCAATCGAAATACCAGGATCGCCACCGCCATGCTGCTGGTTGTAACTGTCTACCAGCGACTCGACCATGCTGTTGACGCCCGCCTTGATACCGCGGCTCAACACCAGGTTGCCTTTGTCGAAAATATCGATACGCGACCAGTTTCTGCCGACATACAAATTTGCACAAGTCCCGGCTTCCGTGGTCACCCACTGCGAACGATACAGCGTCTGCAGAGCTATGGGGGCTATGGTCAGACCGTGCAGCTTGAAACCGGCCTTGACGAACAGGGCGGACATCTCGTCAACCTGCGCACGCGGTACAAGACAGACCGTCACTGCAAGCTTGGGCACCCCTTTCTCGACAATCTCACCAACCACGTCGAAATCGAGAAGATACTCGTTCTCCTCGAACTGTTTTTCCTTTTTCACCGACCAGTAAACAGCTTCGACAATCTGTCGGCGGGAAACTTTGGGAATGGTGATATGCCAGAATTCGGCCTTTGCGGATGACACAAGCGACCAGATCTGCGGCTTGCGCACTCCGGACATGAACCCGCGCACTTTTTCACGCAAAAAGCCGACAAACTCATCGGACCCGGGCATCATTGCCGGGTCATAAGGAATACGCTTGTAGGCCAGGAGCTTCGGACGGCCGCCGGAACGCGACACCTTGGCCAGGCGAAGACTATCCGGTCCGAGATCCACGCCTATGGTGACTCCGCCGGACTTCTTTGAAAAAGAAAAAGGCAAACGTTGCGCCGCTGCCTTTTTTAACGCCTTGTCGCCACCCTGTTTTTTCTTGCGCTTCTTGTCGGCTTTGTCCACCTTTGCTACTTTTTCACCCTGCACACTGTCGGCCTTCTTTCCCAACCCCATCGAAAATTTCTTTCCTTGCTTCGTCCCCTCAGAAGGGTCCGACACAGACACCGCCCCTACGGGAGGGGGCGCCTGACCAACTTCCCGCGATGGCGGGGGCGCCTGCTTCGCATTTGGCGCGGAGCGCTGCTGCGACGCGACAACACGACCATCAGGCGAATTGGGCTGAGATGGAGCCTTGGGAGGCCCTGCGGGTTTTCTCACGGAAGGAGGATTCGCGCCCTTTTCCGGAGCCTGCGGCGTGGACTGCGCACCAGAAGGCGCAACCTTGCCAGACTTACCCTTGCTCCGGATCATACCGAGCAACTTATCAGTAGATGTCCCCTTGCCTCCAGCCATCATTCGCTCCCTGACTTGCCGTATGGTCCGGATATCACATGCGGGCTTTTGTCAAACCTTTTCCCCTGTAAACCCTGTGTGTGTCACTTCACACGTAATCCTTCCGGAACAATCCTAGCTTTTTTTATGTTGAATACAGTAAATAGCTGAAAAAAGTCAACAGATTTTTTAAATTTTTTCTAACATTCTGCTGTATTTTTGTAAGGTGATTATCACATTAGTTTGCAAAACTTCAATCCCCCTCAAAGTAAATTGTGTTTTTTCGGCCCTTTTTCTGCTAGCATACGTCTACATTATGTATGATAAAGGACGCATGGAGCTTGATTCTTTGCAGGAAACTGAAATTATTCGGAGGATCAAATCCGGGGACAGCAATGCGTACGCGGTGCTGGTTGACGCATACAAAGCGCCGTTGTTCGCACTGGCACTGCGAATGACCGGAAACCTCCACGAGGCGGAAGACCTCGTACAAGATGCTTTTCTGCGCGCATTTGACAAATTGCATTCGTTTTCCGGACGCACGTCCTTTTATTCCTGGCTGTATACCATTTGCCTGAACATCATCCGGGACCATCTCCGCTGCGGCAAGTTGCGCAAACAGGATACCGCCTACGATATTGCAGCCCAGCCATCAGGCTCTCCCGGTCCTGGCTCTGAACTGCTGCAACAAGAACAAAAACTCTGGCTGGAAAAGGCGCTGCTCACCCTTCCAGTCAAACACCGGGAAGTATTGATACTGCGTTTCTTTCAGGAACTCAGCTTTCGCGATACAGCCGCGATTTGCGGAATCTCTGAAAATGCGGCAAAAAAACGTGTCTATCAGGCACTTGAAAAATTACAGGCAGTCTTTCCTTCGGAATTATGGGACAAAGAGGAGGACGTCCAATGACAAAAGACGACAAACAATCCGAATATACGCTGTTGAAGGACCTCCTGAACGACATCCAGGAAACCCCGTCCGATGACCGGGACAAGCATGCGCGGATGTGCACGCTCATCCGTACGGCCCGGTCTGCTCCTTTGCCTGATGTTCCCGAAGGGTTGACCAACTCTGTCATGGAGCGTTTGTCCGTTGCGTCAACCGCCCGGATTCCCTCGCTGCAGACCCTTTCCTCTCAAGGACTGGGCTACGTGTTCATTGCCTTTGGACTTTTCTATTGCATCATGGGCGTCGGCATGCAGATTGCCCTGTCCGATGCCACAGCGCCTGGGCTGCCGGGCTGGATCTGGCGGCAGCCGCGCATAGCCATGCTCGCCGCGCTGCTGTTCGGATTTTGCGGCGTTCTGCTGCTCAAACGCGGACTCCGGGTGGCGAAACTTCTTTACATTGCGCTTACCGGCTATATTCTCTGCCTCGCGGCCAATGCCCTGCAGATCCAGCTTACAACAAACCTCGCAACCGAGCCTCTGGGGCTGACATTCGGGCTCATCGGCTATGTTGCGGGCGGCCTGGCTGTGTCCATTTTTCTGGGGGATCTGCTGCGCAGACTGCCTAAAAACTGCTGGCGCAAGGTCTGAACTTCTCCATATATTTTTCCGCAATGACAAAAATAACGCCCGACAAGAAGCCTTGCCGGGCGTTTTTTTATGAATGGGATCGGAAAATACGTAACGACCCGCTCCCGCGGCATTCGCCGCTTGCCCCGCCATTGGAGGGGTGGGGCCATCCCATCATTAATATCTGAACAGTTTACCGACTATTCCGAATCATGTCCTTTTACCACGAAGTTCCGACCCGAATGTGAGATGACGCTGCTCTGGGATGAGGAGGACTGCGCCGAGCTGGCCTGCTTCGAAGAGGACGTACCATCGCCCTCTCCTTCATACCCCAGCGAAGAATCTATTTCAGAATACTTGCTGTTGTCATCGTCTCCACAGGTTTCGCAAACCGTACTGGCGCACCAGGCAAGCCCCTGCAACAAGCCACTCGCCAGCAGCAAGAACGCCGCAAAAACAGTGGCTACAATCGTTTTTTGAAATCTCATGCCATACTCCATTCAAGCTAGTCTATTTTACGGTTGTGCATGCGGCGACGGCTTGCGATTTTTATATGATAATCAGCTTCACTCGAATCCGTAACCACGTAGTTGTAATCATTCTCCTTGATAAACTGCATGATAAACTGCGAATAGGTGGCATCCTGCGTGGAACCACCCGTGGATTCCGTAAAACCGAACATCATGGTGTCGAACTGTTCGTTCTGTTCTTCAGTCAAGCCCACAGTCTGCTGCAGTGTCGGCGTATTCAGATTGGAAGAATCGCACTTGGAGTCACTGGAATCCCAGCAGAGAAAGCGGCTGGTATCGGAAAAGTACAGGTCATCGGTATCATCGTCGGCATCATAATAGTCATCATCCCAGTACTTGCCGCATGCCGAATCTGATGAATCGCACTTTCGGAACCAGGAAGTGATGGTGTAATCATAGGTGCCGTCATCATTCGTGTAGCGATAATGGCGTTCAACTTCCGCACGGAATGCAAAAGAGGAATTGGCCCAGTTGTATCCCACAGAAGCATTGCTCGAGCGGTTCACGTACTTCGTATTGAATCCATAACCATGACGGTTGTCATCGTAGGTATTGGCCCCTTCGATATTGGAGGTTCCTGCGGAAAGTCCGTAGGAAGCGCTGCTAACGGTATAATAGGTATAGGTCGTGGTACCACCGCCGCCACCGCGACCATGGCCGCCAGTGGTAGTAGATCCGGAATACAGCGCGCACTCGTACGGCGTCGAACTCGAGGATTCGTCCACTCCCCAATACACATACGCGAGGTGCGAAGGATAGCCGCTGTAGTAGGGGTCGTTACGCGAACCAGTGGACGGTATGTTGCCGATGCTGCCGCAGATGTTGGAGCTGGAGTTGTAGAAGTTGTCGAACTCGATCCCCATCTTGGGAGCCTGGATGCCGTTCTGTTCGGGATCCAGCCAGCCCGACAGCGTCCGGTTGGAGGTACTCTTCCAATAACGCCCGTCGCCCGCGTACCCGATCATCTCACCCGCATTGGAGTCCCCTCCCACCGACGCATACAGTCCGCAGTCAGACGAATCCGCTTCGCAGGCTTCGTAGATGGAAGCGTAGATGGTGTTCGTGGAATCCGCCATGCTGTCCTGGCACGCCGTGTAATCATCCTCGTCCGAATAGGCCTCATAATCCGTACAATCCTTGCCGTGCACGGAAGCATCCGTGCCCGTACCGTCGTTCTGCGCATTGTACCAGGCAAAGGTGATGCCATCCGCGGCGCTGGTGTCGTAATGGCTGACAAAGAACAGGCGGAACCCGTACTTGAACTGGCATTCACCCAGCACGCACTCGTTGGCGCCCCAGTTCAGGCTTTTGGTCCCCATGTAGTAAAAGGCTCCGAACGCGTAATTCTCGTTGTTGCCGATGGTAAAGGTTTTGTCGCTGTTCTTGGTGATGGGATTTTTCCCATTATCCGCGGTGATTTCCTTGAAATCCTCCCAGTTGTCGGCAAAGGTGATGGCGCCCTGGTCTTCTGGCTGAAAGGACCGGTCCAGTACGTAGTTGGCCTCGCTGGGCGTTCCTTTGTGCACCGTGCCGATGATCTCCACATCCATCCAGAGAATGCCGTCGCTGTCCTGACGCTGGCGCATGTTGTCGCCGATGGTGAACTGACTGTCGTTATCGAGGGTAAAGGTCGAGCCCTCGAGTTCGTCATAGTCTTCCTTGAACTGCAGGACGTAATTGAAGCCCGACAAAGCCACAAGCCGCGCCTGGGCAATGGACAGGGTGTTCAGCTCGGTATAGACCGAGGACGTGGACAGGGACAGCATGCCCGCGGCCAGCGTGGAAATGGCCAGAATGGCCCCGATTATGAACAACAGGGAAAAGCCGGATTCAGCGCAGACGTTGCCGGCATTCCTGTGTATTTTGCATTTCGACATACCCGAACTCCTTGTTGCTATGATGTCGTATCATAGGGCAGGTTGAACATCGGCACGACCCTTGTCTTGAAGGTCACGGCCTGGCCGTTTGTCCCGGTCAATTCCAGGGTTACCCCTATGCACATGGTTTCTTTGGCCGTGTAGCTCGTTTTCCCCGTGCTGTCGGCAGGATCATCAAAGTATTCCAACGAAAAATCCGTCACGTCATCCACCAGTATCTTGGCGTCGCCGCCAGACTTCAGCGTCAGGGTGCCCGCACCGCTGTTATAGGCGAGAACCACGCCGTCTTCCGAATCGCGGTTGTCGCCGAAGTCAACGTCATAGGTCATGGATGTGGTGGACGAGGCCGTGACACCGTCCTGCTCCACGTCATTGGTTTCATCCCAGAAATTGATGTGCGTCAGTTCCAGATTGATTCTGTCCAGGGCGGCCTGGGCCTTGCCCGCGAGATTGGCGTTGTCCACGCCGTACATATAGCCCCGAACAGCGTCGGTGAGCCCCATGGCTCCGATGGCGCCGATAATCCCAAGAATAACCAGCGACAGCACCAGCTCCACCATGGTGAATCCTGCAGGGGCCCGTAAACGTCCGATTGCGTCCGGGATCCCGCATGCGTTGCCGGGGGTCCGGTTTGCGTTTGCTTCAATGCGCATACTGTTTCACTCCCCCTTATGACTCGTCATCGTCGGTGGTCTGATAATTGGTGCCTTCGCAGAAATAGTACGAGATGGAGGCGCCTTCGGAATCCGTCAGCGTGACCATGAGTACGTAGTTCTGGTCGTAATCGTCAGCCACTTCCGGAGTCGATTTGGTTCCCAGCTTGTACGGGCCGTCCGTGGTCGCTGTAATGGACGCGCCGTCCGGCACCCACTTGCTGAACGTCTCCGAGTTCTCGATGGCCTCTTTCAGCGTCTCCATGCCCCCGTCGCGCTCCTGATAGGGATTGGTGCTGCCGTCGGTGGTGGGTTCGCGTACCGCTGCGATGATGTTGGCCATGCAGGCCTCCAGTTGTCCCACGCGCTCCAGACGGAAAATGGGAGTGGCGCTGGAAGTGACCCCGGACTGGAACAGGGGCAGGATCATGCCAGCGGCAAGCCCGCAGAGTATCAGCGTCAGAATCATTTCGATCAGAGTAAAACCGGATTGTCGGGTGTACGCGTTCATTGGACAAACCCCGTTTCAGCGACAACGGTCACTGCTTGCGAAAGAGTCCCCTGGGTCAGGGTTATGCTCGTGTCGTTGGAAAGCGCGCTTTCACTGGTGGAAACAGGTTCACCGCGATAGTTGAAATGGATGCTCCCAGAGCTGCCGAACTGCACTGTTCCCGGCAGGGTGATCGTGGCGCTGTCGGAACCCGGCAGTTTGATGTAATCCTGGCTGGCCCCCTGGACCTGCAGCTGATACGTGCTGCCTCCCCAGGACAGCCCCCAGATCACCGTATTGTCCGAAGGGTCTTCATCGAGCAGGTGCGACTGCCCCATGGCCAGGGACTGCGCATAACGCAGATTCGACCTGAACGTATTCAGGGCCGAACTCAACGACTCCTGATCAGGTGCGACACTGAACATCACTGTTGCCGCCAGTACGGCGACAACGATCAGCACGGCCACGAGTTCGATCATGGTAAAACCCGACAGGGAGTCCGGTTTTCCCTTTTTTTCTTTATGCAACAATATGTTCATTCAATTCCTTCCGAATGCATTTTGTCTGAAGGCGGAATTATGAAACATGCCGGATCAACCGAAAAGGACAGTTCCCGCCCGGATTGCTTCCAACCTGACATTGCCGAAAGCAAAAAATGCTTAATATTTTGTTAACCCCGGTTAAAAAAACGACCACGCCGCAGTCGGAGTCAAGCGACGTTAGCCTGACGGAAGCGGCTCGTTGAATTTTTACCGCTCCCAGTAATAGACGCCCGGGTTCCGAAAAAGTGCCGATTTTTTCGCAAGTCCTGCGATTACTGCTTTCCCGGCCCTCACATGTCCCCCTGCCGGCCTGTCGGCGCCTCGCAAAAAGACCATCTTCAATTATAGACAAAATTCCTGGGAAATGAAAACAATTTTGCTTTTTTTGCGACCGAACGCCTTCGCCTCCCCTGCACCACGCAACTTTTTCATAACACCTTGATTCACAGGGACAAAAAAAACCCGGCAAGAAACCTTGCCGGGCGTAAAAAACGAACGGGCAGACAATAACTGTTTATTGCGCCCCATTCCCCTTTTCAACGAAATTCCGATCCGAATGGCTTTTGCCGCTGCTTTGAATCACAGGGGGCTGCGCCGATGATCTGTTCTCCGGCTGATTGCCCATCAGCGAGGTATCAAAGTCCCTGGACCTGGTCTGGCTGTTGCCGTTTCCGCAGGTGGTGCACAGGGAGCTCGCGCACCAGGCAATACCCTGCAGCAACCCGCTGCCCAGGAGCAGAAAAGCTGCGAAAAAAATGGAAACAAGCGTCTTCTGATATTTCATGAAACTACTCCCTGGTGGTTAATTGATTTGCCTGTTATGCACCCGGCGGCGACTCAAGATCTCTATCTTGTAATCGTCTTCACCCGGATCTGTGACTACGTAATTATAATCATTTTGCTTGATGAACTGTAGAATAAACTGCGAATAGGTGGCCTTTTGCGTTGAACCACCCGTGGCTTCAGTGAATCCGAACATAATGGTGTCAAGTTGCTCATTCTGCTTTTCTGTAAGATAAATAGTCTTCTTTAATGTCGGAGTATTCGCCGCAATACTTTCGTCCGAACATCTCGTATCATTACTGTCCCAACAGAGAAACCGGCTGGTATCCGAAAAATATAAATCATCACTATCCTCATCAGGATCATAATAGTCACTATCCCAATATTCTGCACAATCACTTGTAGTACAATTATGCAACCAGGAAGTAAGAATATACTCGTATGTTCCATCATCAGTGGAGTAGCGATAGTGTCGCTCAACTTCTGCCCGAAAGGCAAAAGTCTTGTTTGCCCAACTTGTTCCGTATCCGGTGTCCAGATTTTGCGTCAGGGTATTGTTCTCACCCCGATAATGCCGATTATCGTCGTAGGTATTGGATCCCGTAAGATTGGAAGTTCCGGAAGCAAGTCCATAGGAAGATGTATTTACAGTATAGTATTCGTAATTTTGAACTGTTTCATATTTTGTACAATTCTGATAACTCTGCGTACATTGCTGTTCCCACCCCTGACATACCCATTCCCACTTTTGACACCTTCCCCAATTATTATATTTTGTACATTCATATTGATAGCCTCCAGTACAGACATTTTCATATCTCGTACAGACGGTCTCATACTGCGTGCATTGCTGACTTGAAGAATAATTATAATACAAAGCGCAAGGATATAAGATGGAATCAAAATCATCCACACTTTCATCAACTGGTGCGTCATCTCCCCAGAAAACATAAGCCAAATGTGCGGCAGAATTCCTGGACCCAGGGTCATCCCGCGAACCCGTCACCGGGTTGGCGGTTGTCCCGCTACTGCAAATTCCCACATCATTGTTCCAGAAGTTATCGAACTCGATCCCCATCTTGGGTTCCTGAATGCCGTTGCGTTCGGGATCCAGCCAGCCGTACAAGGTCCGGTCATTGAAGACCTTATAATACCTACCGTCCCCCCCGTAGCCGATCATCTCGCCGTGCTGCGAATCGCCGCCAACTGACGCATAGAGATCGCAATCCGCACTGTTCTCATCTTTTGCACAGGCTTCATATTTAGATCCGTAAATGGTATTGGTTGCATCCGCCATGTCTGCTTTGCACCAAGCATATTCACTGTCATCTTCATCATCATAAACATAACCATGAGTATTGCCATCATGATCATAATAATCGTTATATGAAAGATCTTTACCATCATCATCATCTATATCACACTGTCCTCGATAGGTCTCATATGCGCAACAATCTGTCCCATGCAAAGATTTTCCTCTGGTATCTGATGTTTCAGCATTGGTTTCATCTGTCTGCGTACTGAACCATGTAAACACAATACCATCGGCATCACTGGTATCATAATGACTTACAAAGAACAGACGAAAACCGTACTTGAACTGGCATTCGCCCACCAGACACTCGTTTGCCCCCCAGTTCAATTTTTTCGAGCCCATATAATAAAAGGCCCCGAACGCATAATATTCGTTATTGCCGATGGTAAAAGTCTTGTCATCATTCTTGGTAATGGGATTTTTTCCTAGTCCGTCATGAGGAGTGATATCGTCGAAATCCTCCCAGTTGTCCGCAAAAGTGATGGCGCCCTGGTCTTCGGGCTGAAAGGAACGGGCCAGCACGTAGTTGGCTTCGCTGGAGGTGCCCCGGTGCACGGTACCGATGATTTCCACATCCATCCAGAGATTGCCGTCGCTATCCTGATGCTGGCGCATATTGTCGCCGATGGTGAACTGGCTGTCGTCGTTGAGCTTGAAGGTCTTGCCTTCGAGTTCGTCATAGTCTTCCTTGAACTGCAGGACATAATTGTAGCCGGACAGGGCCACAAGCCTGGCCTGGGCAATGGCCAGGGTGTTCAGCTGGGTATAGACCGAGGACGTGGACAAAGAAAGCATGGCCGAGGCCAGCGTGGAGAGGGCCAGGATGACTCCGATTATAAACAACAGGGAAAAACCGGATTGATTGTTCCGGCGAACTGTCGCCCTGATGTGATTCTTGTTATGCGACATACCAGAACTCCTTGTTACGATGATGTCGTATCATAGGGCAGGTTGAACATGGGCACGACCCTGGTCTTGAAAGTCACGGCCTGGCCATTTGTCCCGGTCAATTCCAGGGTTACTCCTATGCACATGGTTTCCTTGGCCGTATAGCTGGTTTTCCCGTACTATCGGCAGGATCATCAAAATATTCCAAAGAAAAACCCGTCACGTCATCCACCAGTATCTTGGCGTCGCCGCCAGACTTCAGCGTCAGGGTGCCCGCGCCGCTGTTATAGGCGAGTACCACGCCGTCTTCCGAGTCGCGGTTGTCGCCGAAGTCAACGTCATAGGTGATGGACGTGGTGGACGAAGCCGTGACACCGTCCTGCTCCTTATCATTGGTTTCATCCCAGAAATTGACGTGCGTCAGTTCCAGATTGATTCTGTCCAGGGCGGCCTGGGCCTTGCCTGCGAGATTGGCGTTATCCACGCCGTACATATAGCCCCGAACAGCATCGGTGAGCCCCATGGCGCCTATGGCGCCGATAATCCCCAGGATGACCAAGGACAGCACCAGCTCCACCATGGTAAAACCCGAGGTGTTCGAAAATGCCCGGACATGGCAGGAGGTCTGGCGTACGGCGGTTCCATTCCCCATGATGTTTCACTCCCCCCTTATGATTCGTCGTCGTCACTGGTCTGATAATTGCTGCCTTCACAGAAATAATACGAAATGGAAGCTCCTTCGGAATCGGTCAGCGTCACCATGAGTACGTAGTTCTGGTCGTAGTCGTCATCCACTTCCGGAGTCGACTTGGTGCCCAGCTTGTACGGGCCGTCAGTGGTCGCTGTTATGGACGCGCCGTCCGGAACCCATTTGCTGAACGTCTCCGAGTTTTCGATGGCGTCTTTCAGGGCGTCCATGCCCCCATCGCGTTCCTGGTAGGGATTGGTGCTGCCGTCGGAGGTGGGCGCCCGTACTGCGGCGATGATGTTGGCCATGCAGGCCTCCAGTTCGCCAACTCGTTCCAGACGGAAAATGGGCGTGGTGCTGGAAGTAACCCCGGACTGGAACAGGGGCAGAATCATGCCCGCGGCAAGCCCGCAGAGAATCAGCGTCAGAA
>CAXXHY010000057.1:0-21230 GCA_963667575.2 Desulfovibrionaceae bacterium
TTCCAATTCATGCCGAAATCGCGACGGTCCACGGTAAAAGCCGCTGTTCCACCGCGGCGCGTATGCTTCCACGGGTCAATCCGCTCATTGTTAAGTCCGCTGAAATGTACGCTGATTTCCTTGGAAACCCCTTTGATGGTCATAATACCAGTAACCCTGTAGCCATCAGCTTCAGGTGCAACACTCTGACTTGTGAAAGTCATGGTCGGGAACTTGGCAGCGTCAAAAAAATCCGGACTTTTCAGATGATTGTCCCTTTTTGTCACCCCGGTGTTCAGACTGTCCACCTTGATTGTAACATTAAATGACACTGGTTTGCCATCAGCAAAGCTGACGGTTCCCTGAAGATCAGGGATAATGCCCCGAACCTGGGTGAGCATAAGATGCTGAATGGAAAAATGGGCTGCGGAATGATCCGGATCCACATTCCAGACCTCGGCTGCTTTAGCCGGGGTAACGGAAACGGCCAGCAACAGAATCATCAACGATACTAGTACTCTTGTGATGCGCATAGACTTTCTCCTTTGTCCTTGCCTGGCAACGGCTCTTTTTTCGGAATAGCACTCGTCAAGTAGGGTACAGGATCTTAGCTGTTATGGAAATACTGTCACAAAAGATAAGGAGTCTCCCCGACTTGGCAAGCTGACTGCCTAATTTTATACCATTTTGGTATAGCTGTTATCTAACTGTTCCTTATTCAAATAATCGATTCTCGTTATTGACTCCCTCTCCTTTTTTGGTAGGATAGTTTTTATATAGAAAAATTTTTTTTCTACGCGAAAGGGCTTTCTGCCGTCTTTTTTGGCTCATTACTTATTGTACTTGTTTTATCTGTTCTTGACTTTTTTAAGCAGTAACACAGCGGTACGATACGGTCATGCAAAAAGAATACAGACGCAGCAAACCTTTGCTTACCGCAGCCAAACTCAAGCCTCCGGGGTAAACATGCTCGCCAACATCAGCATCAAGTGGAAGATCTTGTTTTTCGTCATCTTCGGTCCGCTGGTCATCGCCATTGTCATGGCTGTGCAACGGGTTTCGGACATAGAGGAAGGCACCTCGAAAGCCATTCTGGAAAAAAGCCGGGCCATCGTCTTGATGGCCGAGGCCGCACGAAACGATATTTCCAGAAAACTGGAAATGGGTGTCATCAGCCCGCTTGAAACCCTCCCTCCGGACAAGATCATGGAGGCGGTGCCTGTCATCACGGCCATCAATCTGACCAAGGAAAATGCCGAAAAAGCAGGATACAGCTTTCGCGTGCCCAAAGTCAGCCCTCGAAACAAGATTAACGAACCCACTGCGCTGGAACGCGAAGTGCTCAAGGAACTGAAGGCCAAAAAGCTGCACGAAAGAGTCATCGTGGAAGAAGACCAGATCCGCTACTTCCGCCCCATTGTTCTGACACCCGAATGTCTGACCTGCCATGGCGATCCGGCAGGCAGCAAAGACCCCCCCCACCGGCGGAACCCTGGAGGGGTGGAAGACCGGCGAGATCCATGGCGCGTTTGAAATCATCAGTTCGCTGGCGCAGGCCAAGGCGGAAGTGCGTGCTGCCAGAATCAGCATCGCGGCCTGGGCCGTGGGAATTTTGCTGGTGGTCTGCCTGTCAGCCTGGAGTCTGCTGAAGATATCCATCATCAAACCCTTGACTGCCATTCAAAACTTCGCGGGGCGGATAGCGGATGGAGACCTGGACGCCACGGTGGACATCCACTCCGGCGATGAAATAGGCAAACTCGCGGAATCCATTAAATTCATGACCAGCAAGTTGCGCCAGGTGATCAGGGAAGTGCTTGTTGCTTCGCAACGTGTCTCCCACGGCAGTCGTGAACTGGCCGAAGCCTCGCAAAGCCTCTCCGATGGAGCCAGCCAGCAGGCCGCGTCCGTGGAGGAGATCTCCTCCAGCATGGAACAGATGGCGGGCAATATCCGCCAGAATGCCCACAACGCAGCGGAGACCGAACGCATTGCCCAGAAGTCTTCCCAGGATGCTTCCGAGGGAGGCAAGGCCGTGGCCCATACCGTGGACGCCATGCTGAAAATCGCGGACAAAATATCCATTGTTCAGGAAATCGCCCGACAGACCAACCTGCTGGCGCTCAATGCGGCAATCGAGGCCGCCAGAGCCGGAGAACACGGCAAAGGCTTCGCCGTGGTGGCCTCCGAGGTCCGCAAACTGGCCGAACGTTCGGGATCGGCAGCAGCTGAAATCAGCGAACTGTCCAATTCCAGCGTGGCCGTGGCCGAAGAAGCCGGGACCATGCTGAAGAAACTGGTGCCGGACATCCAGAAAACCGCGCAGCTGGTACAGGAGATTTCCGCCGGCAGCAACGAACAGAATACCGGGGCGGATCAGATCAATCAGGGCATTCAGCAGCTCGACAAGATCATTCAGCACAATGCCTCTGCTTCTGAAGAAACCGCCTCCACTTCCGAAGAGCTTTCCGCCCAGGCAGCCCACCTGCTCAAGGTGATGGGCTTCTTCAAGATGGAAGGCGGCCATTCCGGCGCATACACTCCGAAGGCTCTGCCCCCCGGACGTTCGCACACAAGCGGTGGGCGTTCTTCGGCAACCGGTACGCATAGTGGCGGGGGTGTGCTGCTGGCGCTGGATGAAGATACAGACGATTTTTAAGGGGATAGGATAGGCACGGGACAGCAAAAACGGGAGACGCGCTGATGCACGTCTCCCTTTTGCTTTTCGTATGGATGTAAATCGTCCGGTTATTTCTGAAGCATTTCCTTGGCCGTACGGACGATATTGTCTGTGGTGAACCCGAATTCCTGGAACAGGGCGCCGCCGGGAGCGGACAGACCGAAATGATCCAGGCAAATCACCCGCCCTTCTCTGCCCACGTACTTGTACCAGGGCATGGGGTGCAACGCTTCCACTGCCATGCAGGGCACGCCCGCGGGCAGGACTTTGTCGCGGTAGTCGGCATCCTGCACGTCGAACGTTTCCAGGCAGGGCATGGAAACCACGCGGACTTTGTGGCCGTTGGTAATCAACTCAAGAGCAGCTTCCACGCAGAGGTGCACCTCGGAGCCGGTGGAAAGAATGATCAGTTCGGGGGTGCCTTCGCAATCCGAAAGAATGTATCCGCCGCGTTTGACCGTTTCCATGGCCTTTTTGGGAATGCCCAGCTGGGGCAATCCCTGGCGGGAAAGAGCCAGAACCGTGGGGCCTGTGGTGTTTTCAATGGCATTGATCCAGGCGGCCGCGCTCTCCATGGCATCGGCCGGACGCCAGGTATGCACGTTGGGGATCAGCCGCAGTGAGGCCACATGCTCGACAGGCTGGTGCGTTGGCCCATCCTCACCCACACCGATGGAGTCATGGGTAAGCACGTAGATGCTGCGAATGCCCATGAGTGCGGCCATGCGCAGAGCATTGCGCGCGTAGTCGATAAACACCAGAAATGTGCCGCTGTAAGGGATCAGTCCGCCGTGCAGGCTGATGCCGCTCATGATGGCGTACATGGCGAATTCACGAACGCCGTAATTGATGTAGTTGCCGTCGGCGTCCGCTTTGGTGATGGCCCTGAGACCGTCCCATTTCACGCCGTTGGATCCGGCCAGATCCGCCGAACCGCCCAGCATTTCGGGCATGGCCGGATTCAGCACGGCCAGGCAGGCCTGGGAGGATTTGCGCGTGGCCTGCTTGCCCTCAACTGCATCTGTGGCCAGTATGAGCTTTTTGCAGATTTCATCCCAATCCGCAGGCAGGTCGCCCCGCATCCGGCGTTCGAACTCCGACGCCAGTTCGGGATATTTCACGCGGTAGGCGGCAAGGGTCTGCTCCCATTCGCGTTCGGCTGCCCGGCCCTTTTCCTGAGCATTCCAGGCAGCATAAATTTCCTTGGGAATTTCAAACGGCCCGTGTTCCCATCCCAGCTGCTTTCTTGCGGCAAGCACTTCCTCTTCACCAAGGGGTGCGCCGTGGCAGGCGGAGGTGCCGGCTTTGTCCGGCGAGCCGAAACCAATGATGGTTTTGCAGCAGATCAGGCTGGGTTTCTGTGTTTCTTCCCGCGCCTGTTTGATGGCTTTATTGATGGCCTCCGCATTGTGTCCGTCCACATCCCGTACCACATGCCAGCCGTAAGACTCGAAACGTCCAGGCGTATCATCCGCAAACCAGCCCCCCGTGGGCCCGTCGATGGAAATGCCGTTGTCGTCGTAGAGAAAAATCAGTTTGCCCAGACCGAGGTTCCCGGCCAGGGAGCAGGCTTCATGGGAAATGCCTTCCATCATGCAGCCATCGCCCAAAAACACATAGGTGTAATGGTCAACCACGGACAGATCGTCGCGGTTGAAATGGGCGGCGAGCATCTTTTCGGCAATGGCCATGCCGATGGCGTTGGCCAGCCCCTGCCCCAGAGGTCCGGTGGTGGTCTCCACACCGTGGACCTTGTCCTCGGCGGGCGCTTCCGGCCCCAAATGATGGCGATATTCCGGATGGCCCGGAGTTTTGGAATACAGCTGGCGAAAATTCTTGATGTCGTCGATGCTCAGGTCATAGCCCGTCAAATGGAGCAACGAGTACAGCAACATGGAAGCGTGACCGTTTGAAAGCACGAAGCGGTCCCGGTTCCACCAGCCCGGATTTTCCGGATTGTGTTTCAGAAAATCGTTCCAGAGCACCTCTGCCATGTCCGCCATGCCCATGGGCGCACCAGGGTGCCCGGACTTGGCTTTTTGCACGGCATCCATGCTCAGGGCACGGATGGCGTTGGCCAATTCTTTACGCTTCGGCATTGTTCTTCCTCGTGGCTTTGACAAAAAAATATGCTGGGATTGAGTTTGCTACGGCTTTCTGCACCGCTGCAGTGCGTTTGTAAACGCTTCTGCCCGGATTGCCAAGAGCGGGAAGGGGGTGAGGAGGATATTTTAACACAAAAATACGATTCAAAAATAATCGTACGCAATGTGCTATTCAGAATGGTACGATACAGTTCAATACCTCACGCAATGCCATCGTTGTTGGAGAGTAAATGCTGGCGCTTTCATCTTGCTGCATTTCATTTTATATTAATTGGCAAGAATCGCTCCAGCCGTTAAAAAGTTAGCCTATACTCTTTTTTAGGCCCCCGTATGCCTGTAGAACGGACAAAAAGGCTTCATAAAGCTGACTGTCGGTATCTTGTTAAAAACTAGCGTGACAATTAGTTCTAAAAAAAGTTAGTTAATAACACGCGTTAAACAGATAATAATTTCTGCCCCTTTCAACTGGTCAAGTCCCCGGCGGTATTGCTCAGCGGAAAGACAACTTAAGCAAAATTACTCGTAAACACCCCGGGTTATCTCAAATGGAGAGAGGTTGATTATGCTTTCCATCGTCATACCGCTTTATAATGAAGTGGAATCCCTTGACGCTCTGGTCCAGGCCATTGATGACCAATACGTTCGACTCAACGATACCATTGAAGTTATTTTGGTTGACGATGGCAGCACTGACGGCAGCTGGAACAAAATCGAATCCTTGTGCGAGGCCGATTTCCGCGTACAGTGCATCGGAGTCAGGCTTCGTCGCAATTGCGGCAAGGCCAGTGCCCTGAGTGCCGGATTCCGTCAGGCCAATGGGGAGATAATCATCTCCATGGACGCGGACCTGCAGGACGACCCGGCGGAAATTTCCAAGCTGCTGCAGGTCATGGATCAGGGTGATTACGACCTGGTGAGTGGCTGGAAACAGCACCGCCAGGATCCACTGGAAAAAGTTCTCCCCTCCAAATTTTTCAACTGGACTACCCGCCTGGTTACCGGTGTGAAGCTGCATGATTTCAATTGCGGACTCAAAGCCTATCGAAGTCGTGCGGTCAAGGATCTGCATCTGTATGGTGAACTCCACCGTTACACTCCCATTCTCGTCAAAAACAAGGGATACAAAGTAGGCGAAGCCCCTGTCGCCCATAAGAAACGACAATTCGGCCATTCCAAATTCGGAGTAAACCGCTATGTCCGGGGCATGCTGGACCTTTTCACCGTGGTCGCGATTACCCGTTTTCTTCACCGTCCGGGGCATCTTTTCGGAGGCATGGGATTGTTGTTCGGTGTTTTAGGAGGCGGTATTCTATCCTATCTCAGTATGTTGTGGTTCATGGGTGTCCCCGTGGGAGGGAGACCCTTGTTCTTTCTGGGAATTCTTCTGGTTATCGTCGCTTTTCAATTGATTTCGCTTGGCCTATTGGGAGAGATGTTCCTGCATCTGAACCTGCGAAAATTTTCCTCGGACATTGTGGATTGTGTCAAACGGTCTACAAATGAAGATTGAATTTTCTGCTATCAAGCAGCGTTGTTTTAGCAGTGATAATGCGCTTCATTTCAAGGAGTGGATGTGAATTCTTCCAGAAAAATACTTTTGCCAATTTTGCTGTTCCTGGCATTGATCCCCATTGGTCTGACCATTGACGCGTCCCTTGGATTTCGCTCGTTCCTCAGTTCTGCAGCCATTTATCTTGTCTTTGCCCTGCCCGGGATCACATGGGCTCTCAAAATGGGCACGGGCGTACGTGACAATTTTGGATTCACGCTTGCGTCATCCGCTGCCGGAATTGCAGGAAGCCTTGTTGCCATAGCCGTTATCGGCTCGCTCTTTCATTATTATTCGTTGGTTTTGATCCTGGCAGTTCCTCTATGTCTTACCCTGGCCGTTCATTTTGCAACAATGCATATGGACAGCACAAAGCAAAAACTGAAAACAACATTCGGCGCCTTTGACTCAAATACGCTGGTCATTGCCATTGTTCTCGGCGCGGTGCTCTTGTTCGTCTACTCCACCGTAGGCTCGAACTACGCCGATAAAGTCCACTATACTGCTTATTTCAACGCTGATTTTTTCAAACACCTTGCGCTTACGCAAACCATGGTCCTGCACGGACTGCCGCCACAGGATCCTTATTCCGCAGGCAATCCTCTGTTTTATTATTGGCTTTTTTACCTCATCCCGGCTTCAGCGCATCTGCTTGATGCTGTTTTTCCCGGCATCCCAGGATCCTATACGAAAATTCTTCTGTCCTGCACGTTCGTGCAGACCCTGGGCATGCTTTTTCTACTGAACTATGCCTGCCGCTGCATGGGAGCCGGCATCCGGGCTTCTACTGTCGCGGTCATGTTTGTTATGGCTTCCCTGTCTCTGGACGGACTGACAAGCATGCTGCTCTTTGGTTCCAACTTCATTCCGGCCATGACCCTGATGAATGTCGAATCCCTGGATTTCACCATGTTGTTCGGCGTCAAACACAGATTCGCTGCAAGCGGTTTTTTCCGTTTGTGCCTGTATATTCCGCAGCATCAATTGGCAATCTGCTTTCTGGCTGCATGGGTGATCCTGTATTCCCTTCGTAAAAATGCACTGGGACGCGGCGCGATGCTATTGGCACTTCCGGCAACCAGCCTCTTCGTCGGATGTATCGGATACGCGGTAACCGGTCTGGGAGAAGGACTTCGGACACTACAGGAAAAACGACGTACCTCCGTCATTCCTCTTATTTGTATCCTCCTGGGCTTATTGATATATGTTGGGCTGGACATGATTGAACCGAAAAATGCCACAAGCTTGGCAAGTCATTCGGCAGGCCCATGGTGGTTCCGGTTGCAAAGAATTGAGATGTATCCGCCTCAATGGCTGACCACATACGGCGTCTCCGGAGTTCTTGGACTGTGGGGGACATGGTACGCGGCTCGCAAAAAACACTGGGAACCGTTGCTGCTGGTGGGGGTGGGAGCGTTCACCACCATAATGAGCCTGCTTTTCATTCCGCCCAATCAACTGGGTCTCAATGTGGAATTCAAGGCCAGTTTCGTCACCGCTCTGGGGCTCACTCTGGGAACAGCACTGGCTCTTTCCCAGATTGCCCGTATGCGGCGTTTCAAAGGATTGACCGTCAGTGCCATTGCATTCTTCATGCTGTTGGGAATACCCACCACCATCCATGATATCATCTGGCATTCGACGCACAACCCGCGAGTAACGGTCAATATCTCCCAAAAAGATTGGGATGCTCTGCTCTGGCTGCGGGATAACACATCCCCAGACGCTGTTGTGCAGCAATGGCCGGAAAAAGATTATATCTCCGGAGGCAGAGGCATATGGGTGCCCACATTTGCCGGACGGACCGTGCGAACCTGCAGTCGAAGCACGACATCACAAGCGGTGCGCGAAGCTGCAATCTCGTTTTTTACACCTGGAGGCAGTTCGGAGTCATACATATGTATCTACCGTACACTTAAACTTAATTATATTTATCTAAGCCGCCAATTGCAGCCCAAGAAATTCAACACATTGAATACTATTTACACACGAACTGGAATGAAAAAAGTGTATGACAATGGTGCAGTTACTATCTGGAAAATTCCTGAACCTGAAAAGAAATAATCATGATCAATGAATCCGTCTTCTTAAAAAATACTTTTTGTTGAGTAATATTTTATTCTTTTCCCTGACCTCTCATTTAAAGTATGATTATGCAGCATCATTCACTAGTTGACATGCAAAAAACATCAAAATGGAAAAACTTCATTTTATGGATAGGAAGATTTTTATTTATAATTGCTTTATCAATTTTTTGTATAAAATTTTATAAAGTTGCAAACCAAATATCAATAAATTTTCATTCTGCTAGTGTACTTATATCAATTCCTTTTGTTGTTTTTTTAAATCTTATGATTTACTGCAACACAGCGTTTAATTGGAAAACTCTACTACTTGCAAATCCTGCTGAAAAAATTTCTTTGGAATCATCAATTTATATCGTATCTTTTTCTCAAGTGGCAAAGTACATACCAGGAAATATATTTCAGTTTATCGGACGAATGTACCTTACACAAAAACAAGGTATTAGCAGAAACAAAACTATTTTATCACTCTTATGGGATAATATTCTTGTTACAATATCCTGTTTAAGCGTTTTTTTTGTAGGATTATTTTTTCTTAAAGACTACAAAAAATTATATCAATTTATCCCCAAAATACTCCAAGAGGATATACAACATCGTGGCATTACAATCTCTGTTTTTATTATTTTGTCTGCGATTATCATTTTTATTTTCATAAAAAGAATACGTATTTTCATACTGGATACTATTTTAACAATTGACATAAGAACTTTGCTAAAAGTTCTATTTTTTTACATTCTTTCACAATTGACTTATGGTTTTATTTTATTACTTATTGAAAGATATTTTTTTGATACGCATTCCATTAACTTCCTTTATCATGCTTCGGCTTTTTCAATTGCCTGGATACTGGGGACATTCACTCCGGGTGCTCCTGGAGGTCTGGGCGTACGGGAAATGGTTTTGATACTGCTCTATACGCCTATGGTTGATGAACCGACAGCAATGGGAATTACTCTCGTCCTGCGTATTGTAAATCTTATGGCAGAAATACTTTTTTTCCTACTTGGGTATATCATTGCCAAAAGAACAAAGATTCTTTAATTGTTTGATTATCTGATTTTTAATATCATCGTAAATAAATTCATCTACAATGAAAAATTCCCCAAAAATTACTGTTGTAATCCCCAGTTATAAGATTACACAAGTTCAGTTAAAAACGCTGTATGAGTCACTGCTGCAACAACATCTCAAACAGTTTGAAGTTGTGATCGTTGATGATTGCTCACCCTCGGCTCGATATGATTCGCTTAAAGATCCACGTTTTCGAATCATTCAAACTCATTGCAATTCGGGACCGGCCACTGCACGTAATCTTGGCGCCCAATCAGCAGAGTCTGATTTCCTTTTTTTTACTGATTCTGATTGCGCTCTTGCCCCTGAAACTTTGCAATCTGCCGTAACTGTTCTGCACAAGGAACATATCAGCGTTGGAAATACCATAACCACAGCAGAGACTTCCTTTGGAAGAATCGTAGGCTACCTGGGATTTCCTGGAGGCGGACTTCTCGGATTTCCAAATGTCTGGAAAGTCGATGCTTATGGATATACTATCAGTTTCAGTTCCTGCAATGTTGCAATTACCAAACAGGCATTCGAAACCATTGGAAAATTTGACACAAGTTTTCCTGTTGCTGGTGGGGAAGATACGGTTTTTGCCAAAAATGCACTTAAGAATAATTACGCAATCAAATATACTCCAGAACAAATAGTTTTTCATGAAGAACGAAAAAGCTGGTCGGAATTTCGCCGGTGGCAAATAACCCGTGGGCGAGGCAATTTTCATATCAAGAAGAAACTGGGCAAGGTCGGTAGTTTTTTCCGCCTCCGCCTGTGGTCTTTTTCTAATTCGCTTAAAGCTGCAGGACTACGATACGGACTGCAGGTTTTTTTATTGATTCTCGCCTCGGCCTATTTCCAGGCCAGAGGCTACTCTATTGAAAAGAAACGCTTCTCAGGGAAATAAAATGACGATTTATAAAGTAACCGAACGTTTTGTTCTTCATGTAGGCTATTCATGCAACGAACGCTGTGATTTTTGCTACTACTTACAGGAATTAAAAAATCATACCACAAAAGACTGGAGTACTGAAGAAAATAAAAAGCGTATTACTCTTGCCTATAAATGGGGAAAGCGTGAAATCGACTTTTCTGGTGGAGAACCTACCATCAGAAAGGATCTTCCTCAACTGATTACTTTCGCCAAAGATATTGGCTTTTCTACAATTAATGTTATTACTAATGGTATTATTTGCTCAAAATTAGACTACTGTAGGACACTACAAGAGGCAGGACTTACTGAAGGCCTTTTTTCCATTCATTCTCACTCTCCTAAAATTCATGATTCTTTAACACATGTTCGTGGAAGCCATGACAAAGTCATGCGTTCACTGGATAATTTTCATAAATTAGGACTCAAATACAGAGTAAATACAGTAATCACCAGTTACAATTACAGCTACCTGAACTCTTTCTTTGAACAACTTACCCCCTATCATCCTGCGACCATAAACTTAATCGTCTTTAATCCCTCCGAAACAGCAACCCAGGTAAGCTCAGAAAGTTCTATCAGAATCTCGGATTATAGGGTAATTGGCGATGCCATTTCAAATGCACTGGACATCTGGAAAAAACATTTTAAAATCATAAATGTCAGATTTCTTCCATTTTGTTTTTTACCCAATCACTTGGATTGCATTCGAACTCAATGGCAAAAATTTCATGAGGATCAGGAATGGGATCCTATTTTAAATGTAGGGTTGCAAAAAGGATGGTTCGCCGCAATTGCATCCATCCTCGCAGGGAGTTTTCTTCCAACATTTACTCCTTCCTATTCCTGTATCAATATTCAAACACGTCTTTGTAAGCTACTTTCAAATTTTCGTATGCGCCTCTACTATCGTCAAAATTCAGTTTGTAAAAAATGTGCTGCAGGTCCTATTTGTACAGGAGTTCAAAGAGACTATGTAGCAAAATATGGCTATCCGGAATTTGTTCCTTTGCAAGGGGAAAAAATTCAGGATCCATTGCACTTCTGCAAACGATATCCTGAAATTTTTAAAAGTTTGCGTGATGAATAAATATTTTTTTACATACTTGTTTTCTTATTGTAATTACAAATCCATTACCAAAATTCAGACCAAGAGACTGTTTCTTCTGAAGGGGGCCAGGTGAATGGGTTATCCCTTTACATGTATCTTTTTTTAACGCTTACATGTCCAATTTGAGTCTCAAAAAACCTCGAAATTTCCAGGTATTATTTTTTATCCTTTTTCTCAAAATATCGTAACATTTTGATATAATTACCACAAATTACTCTTTACTCTTTTTTTCCATTCTGGCACTCTCTTTGCTAAATTCGTGACATCTGTATTGCAGGTCGTTCACGACGACAACATCCTGCTTTTTGCCGTCCCCTCCTGCATGCGGGTTGTTCAAAAAAATACACGTCTGAATGTCTTACCAAAACATCCAGGTTCAAGAGAGAGCGATATATGAAAGTTATAGCGGTTCAAGACGCCATCGGCATGGTTCTGGGGCATGATCTCACCCGTATTGTTCCGGGCGAATCCAAGGGGCCTCAGTTTCGCAAAGGACATATCATTACCGAGGAAGACATCCCCATGCTGTTGTCCATGGGCAAGGAGCATATCTATGCGCTCGAATTGTCTGCAGATATTGTCCACGAAGATGAGGCTGCAAAACGGTTGGCCAAGGCTGCGGCCGGTCCGGGCATTGTCTTGAGCGAGCCTGCCGAAGGGCGCGTCAACTTGACCGCCGAAATGGATGGACTGCTGAAAATCAATACGCAGGCCTTGCAGAGGCTCAACGATCTCGAAAGCGTGGTCTTCGCCACCCTGCACTCCAACCACCGGGTTGAAAAAGGCACCATTGTAGCCGGTACGCGCGTCGTGCCCCTGACCATTGCCACCACCCGCATCGAAACCGCGGAAACCATCTGCGAACACTCCGCTCCGGTCATCGAGCTAAAGCCCTTTATTCCGCATCGCGTGGGCATGATCGTTACAGGCAGCGAAATCTACCACGGACGCATCAAAGACAAATTCGGACCTGTGGTGGAAAAGAAATTCAAGGCGCTCGGAAGCGACGTCATCGGCACGATCTACTCTTCCGACGATACCGAGATGACCGTTGCCGCCATCCACGAACTGGTCGCCAAAGGCGCCGAGATCGTCGTGCTCACCGGCGGCATGTCCGTGGATCCGGACGATCAGACTCCGGCCAGCATCCGCAATGCCGGCGCCAAGGTCGTCACCTACGGCGCGCCCATTCTGCCCGGCGCCATGTTCATGCTCGCCTACCTCGGCGACATTCCCGTGGTCGGCCTGCCCGGCTGCGTCATGTACCACAAGACCAGCATCTTCGACCTGATCGTACCGCGACTCATGGCCGGAGAAACGCTCACCCGCTCCGATGTCACGCACCTCGGACACGGCGGACTCTGCTTCGGCTGCGACGTCTGCCGCTACCCCCAGTGCAGCTTCGGAAAGGCCTAGATAAAAAAAATAATGCCTCCGGCGGCTTAAACCTCTTTTTGTAAAAAGGGGTTTAAGAATCCCCAAAAACTTTCAACTGGTTGGTTTTATCCATGCCAAAAGTTTTGGGAGATCCCCAAGAACCCTTTTGCAAAAGGGTTCTTGGGCCGCCGGAGGCATTTCTACTTTTCTATTCTGCTCTCTTCTCTACTTCTATCTCTTAGTACCTGTAATGATCCGGCTTGAACGGGCCTTCCACGGGCACGTCGATGTAATCGGCCTGCTCCTGGCTGAGCTTGGTCAAGCGTGCGGTGAAGCGGTGCAGGTGCAGCCGCGCCACTTCTTCATCCAGCTTCTTGGGCAGGATGTAGACCTTGTTTTCCAGGTCTTTGGCGGCCAGTTCCATCTGGGCCAGCACCTGGTTGGTAAAAGAGGCGCTCATAACAAAGCTGGGGTGTCCGGTGGCGCATCCGAGGTTGACCAGGCGGCCTTCGGCCAGGATGATCACGGAGTTGCCGCTTTTCAGAGTCCATTTGTCCACCTGCGGCTTGATGACCAGCTTGGTGCATTCGGGCGTATCTTCAAGATAGGCCATGTCGATTTCGTTATCGAAGTGACCGATATTGCAAACAATGGCTTCGTTCTTCATCTTTTCCATGTCAGCGCCGGTGATGACCTTGTAGTTACCGGTGCAGGTGATGTAGATATCGCCCAGGGGCAGAGCCTGCTCCATGGTGACGACTTCAAAACCTTCCATGCAGGCCTGCAGTGCGCAGATGGGGTCCACTTCCGTGACCAGGACGCGTGCGCCGAACCCGCGCATGGACTGTGCGCAGCCCTTGCCCACGTCGCCGTAGCCGCAGACAACAGCGACCTTGCCGGCGATCATGATATCGGTGGCGCGCTTGATGCCGTCGGCCAGGGATTCGCGGCAACCGTAGAGGTTGTCGAACTTGGACTTGGTGACCGAGTCGTTGACGTTGATGGCCGGGAACAGCAGTTCCTTGCTCTTTTCCATGTGATAGAGCCGGTGTACGCCCGTGGTGGTTTCCTCGGAAACGCCGCGGATCTTTTCAGCAGCCTTTGTCCAGCGCTGCGGATTTTCCTTGACGCTCAGCTTCAGGCGCTCGATGACCAGAGCGAATTCCTTGTTATCGTACTTTTTTTCCAGCAGGGAAGGATCTTTTTCGACCTTTACGCCCTGGTGGACAAACAGGGTGGCGTCGCCGCCGTCGTCCACGATCAGATCCGGACCCGATCCATCAGGCCAGGTCAGCGCCATTTCGGTGCACCACCAGTAATCCTCGAGGGTCTCGCCCTTCCAGGCAAATACCTTGGCGGTCTTGTTGGCGGCTATGGCTGCTGCTGCGTGGTCCTGGGTGGAGAAAATATTGCAGGAAGCCCAGCGGATGTCGGCGCCCAGCGCGTGCAGGGTTTCGATAAGCATGGCCGTCTGAATGGTCATGTGCAGGGACCCTGTGATTTTCAAACCGGCCAGAGGCTTGCTGTCGCCATATTTTTTGCGCAGCTCCATGAGTCCGGGCATCTCGTTCTCGGAGAGTTGCATTTCCTTGTTGCCCCAATCGGCCAGGGAAATGTCGGCGACCTTGTAGTCCAAAGACAGGTCGATAGGTGCGGTCATGATTGTTCTCCTTCCATTTAAGGTTTTCGTGCTGCGAACAGCAGAATGGTTAATCCGTTGGATGTCGGAAAACGATGCCGGGCTTCAATCTGAAAACCCGTCTTTTCTACCCAGAGTTCCATTTCCTGCTCCTCGAAACCAAGCCAGCGGTCTCCATAGTGCAGGCGCATCGTTTCCTGACTGTGTTTTTCAAAATCAATCAAATAGAAAATTCCGTTGCGATCCAGAACGCGATGAATCTCTCGTAACCCCTCGCCAGGGTCGGAAAGATGGTGCAGGACCATGGATAATAGGACAAAATCCGCCTCGCTGTCACGCAAAGGAAGATGTTCTATTGCCCCGATACGCAAGGAAAGCCGTTCCTGCTCGCGGGCGTATCTCCGCCGGGCTATTTCCAACATGTTCTGCGAACTGTCCACCCCGATGACTTCCCTGGCCTTGCCAAGAAGCACGCCGAGAAGATCTCCGGTGCCACATCCCAGATCCAGAGCCACCTCGCAATCCGGCATGCGTTGGGACAACTCGGACTTTATATCCCAGTTGCCGAGCATGTCCTGAGTAATCCGGTCGTACTCGGGCGCTATGGAATCGAAAAAGCGCGTTGTCGCCCTGGAGCGCTCACGTACCACTTCTTCGGCGCGGGTTTTGTCCGCAAGCCATTGCGCTTCCCGGCCAAAGTGCGCCCGAACCGCATGCAGCAGCGAAAGAAAGTCCCCGTCATTTACCGCTTCATAAAAAACCCACAGTCCGTCGCGGCGCCAGCGAACCAGTCCGGCCTCGCTGAGAATCTTCAGGTGTCGGGAGATGCGCGGCTGCCCCATATCAAGAATCTGGACCAGTTCGCCAACATTCAGTTCGTACAGCAGCAGCATGTTGATGAGCCTGAGCCTGGTTTCGTCGGCTAGAGCCTTGAGCGCGTGTAAAAGTGCATCCATACTATATTCTTAAATCTTGATATAGAGATATTGGAATCAAGGAATACTGTCAAGCGCCATTTCAGATTTACAAACTCAATTCCGCTTTACCTAAATTTATTAATAATTATTTAGTTCGTCTAAATAGATACTTGAAACACTTAAGCCAGTTTTTTTTCGGCCGATACAGTTAAATGAATTCATTACGTCTTGCCTACGGCACGTATGGTTTTTACTACTCTTTTAAGAATCTCCGACTTCAAACCAGCGGAACGCCGGGAGCCCTGAATGCGGACAGCTTCACAGTTTCAATATTCGGATTGTCTTCTGAATTTGCCGATCCATTCCGCGCACAGCTGTATTTTGTCCGCACTTTTTCTGCTGTTTCTGCTCCTGTTTTTCCAGCAGGCCCAGGCGGCCGAATTCTGCGTGGCCAGCAATCAGGAACTGCACCAGGCGCTTACTGTCGCCGCATCCAACAAATCCGACGACATTATCAGAATAACTTCCAGCGCCAGCGATCTGGAAGGTTTCCAGCTGACACCGGAAACAGGGTATATGCTGAAGGTCATTGGCGGTTGGAACAAGGACTGCTCCCAACGCGAAAGTCGTATCAGCCACGCCGCAACCAAAGTGCGTACTGACCTGCCGGACAGTTATTTCGAGCCGCACCGTAGCACCACCGGACCGACGCTCCCTCCCGCAGCCGTAGACACCCTTTCCACAACGCAGCAGCTGAGCGGGACGTCTTTCTTGTCCGGCGCGCAGGCCAGCATCACCGGTGTTCCCGCCTACATCTGGCACCACGGATGCGGCCCGACGGCAGTGGGCATGATCGTGGGCTATTACGCGTTGAACGGGTACGATGATCTGGTGGACAGTTCGGCTGCCTCCCAGTCCGGCGACGTCAATCAGATGATCGCATCCGAGGGCAGTTCCGAATCCCCGGCCCATTATGAAGACTACTGCCTGCCCATAGACGATGAGACGCCGAGCATTCTTACCGACAAATCCGCAGAGCTGGCCAGCGAACGCCACTCTGATAATTGTGTGGCCGATTTCATGAAGACCTCTCGAAGTGCGGAAGGTCTGCGCTACGGCTGGAGCTGGTCCAGCGACATCATCCCCGCCTTCACCTCCTACGCGCCCTACAGATCCGCGGCCTATTCCGTCAGCGGTACGCTCTATTACATGGGAACCACGCTTACCTGGGATGTTCTGAAAGCGGAAATCGACGCCGGACGCCCCATGGCCTTTCTGGTGGACAGCGACGGTGACGGCGAAACCGACCACTTCATCACGGTCATCGGCTACAGCGATTCGGGGACCCAACAATACGCATGCTACAACACCTGGGACTCCAGCGTGCACTGGTACACATTCCAGGGCCTCAGTTCTTCCTACACGTACGGCGTATGGGGCGGCATGGCCTTTACCATGACAGGAACCACCCTGGAAGAAGCCGCCCATCTGATCTGGCAGAAGCAGTCCAGCGGCAAGGTGGCCTGGTGGAAAATCGCCACCACGGGAAAAATCTACAACAGTGCGCAGGCCACGGGTTGGGACTATGTCTCGGAGTCTCTGACGCTCAACAGCGCCTGGTCAATGGGCGGATCCGCCACCATAGGCAGTACGGATTCCCTGATCTGGCAGAAAAAGACCAACGGCAAGGTGGCCTATTGGAAACTGGACAGCAACTACTATCTGCAGAACGAAACCCAGAACGACGGCTGGGCCTACATCTCGGATACGCTGACTCTCAACAGCGCCTGGACCCTTGGCGGCATCACTCAGGTGGATTCGCAGAATATTCTTTTCTGGCAAAAACAGAATAACGGAAAAGTGGCCTGGTGGCGCCTGGGAGACGACGGAAAACTGGCCAATGAAACCAAGGACGATGGCTGGGGCTATGTTTCGGATGAACTCACCCTGGACAGCGCCTGGAAAATGGCCGGAATTACGGAAATTGACGGATACAAGAGCCTGATCTGGCAAAAACAGAACAACGGAAAGGTGGCCTATTGGAAACTCACCGCCAATGGCTACCGGCTGCAGAACACCACCCAAGGGGATGGCTGGGACTACGTATCTGATACGCTCACGCTGAACAGCGCCTGGCGGCTGGCCGCCATAACGGAAATCGATTCGCAGAAGTACCTGATCTGGCAGAAACAGAGCAACGGAAAGGTGGCCTACTGGAAACTTTCCACCACCGGCAAGCTCCCCAATGAAACCCAGGATGACGGCTGGGGCTATGTTTCGGACGATCTCACGCTGAACAGCGCCTGGTCTTTGGGAGGCATTGCCAACATAGACAGCCTGCCCATGCTCATCTGGCACAAGCAGACCACCGGCAAGGTGGCCTACTGGAAGCTCACCTATTCCTGCAAGTTGCAGGACAGTACGCAGAACAGCGGCTGGGGCTATATCTCGGACAGCCTCACCCTGGACAGCAGCTGGCGGCTGGTGGATGTGATGCAGTAAATCAGGAGGCTCTGGCCTGGAGGCTGTCGCAATACTGGCAGCTCGCCTCAAAGCGTTTCTGATCCAGCATCTGCATTTTACGCAGATATTTGACCCAGACCTCTCCGGTATGGGTGCAGAAATACAGCTTGCGTCCCCTGTCGCCCTGAACGCTTTCATTGATGACCCGCAGACCATGCTCGCGCAACTTGCGACGCGCCACAGCCACGTTCTTTGCCCCGACATCGACAATTCGCAGCACTTCTTCCCGGGAGTTCCGTTCGGAAGTAAAAGCGCCGCCAAAAAGCTTTATTTCCAGCTCTTTCGGCTTGATATTCAGCCTGTCGAATTTCTGCACCATGCTGTCGATGGAATAGTCCACGAAACGGCAGGATCCGAATTCGGATTTGGTTTCGTCATGTTCGGGCAGAATGGCGTGGAATATGCCGGAATAAAGTGTTTTTTTGTGAAAAAACGTCACGCTTACGCAAGAACCGAGTACGGTGCTGACAACGACATTGGCGTTTGTGAAAATACATTCGCCGATTTTGAGATGCTTAATTTCAAGGTCTTCGTTTATGAAGTTCTTAAGGGACTTTTCCATCAATCCGTATCTCCCGGGCACAAAAAAGGACAGCGACGGGCACTGTCCCGGAAATTTTCCTGCATGTAGACAAAGCTCACGGCAACGTCAAGATTCTTCATCCCGCTCTATCAGGTTGATGGCCCGCTCAGCGAGCATGATGAACTCGGGCTTGGAGATCTGATCATCGGCCCCGACAGACTCGCCGCGATGACGCAGATCTTTGGTAATGAGCGAAGAGAAGAGGATCACAGGCAGATTGCTCAGTTCGGGATCGTCCTTGATGTACTTGGTCAGCGTATACCCGTCCAGACGGGGCATTTCGATATCGGAAATAAGGATGTCGATGTAATCCGTCAAGCGCTTGCCCTCGGACTGGCCCTTCTTTTTCAAGTCGGAGATATAATCCCAGGCCGCGGCTCCATCGTTGCAGGTTTCGACCAGAAAATTCGCCTCTTCCAGGCGGTCCCGTACCAGCATGCGCAGCGTGGTGGAGTCATCCGCAACCAGCGCGCGATACTGTTTCTTGGCCACAAGAGTTTCCGGCACCACATCCTTGCCGTAATCCGGGTCCAGTTCGGTGAGAATTTTTTCCAGATCCAGCAGCAGGGCGAAATGATCATCCAGTTCCACCATGCTGGTGATGCACATGTTTTTCATGCTAGACAGGTAGGAATTAGGAGGCTTGACATCCTTCCAGGTAACCCGGTGAATCTGCGTCACGCCCGAAACAAGAAACCCGGCAATGGTCTTGTTGAATTCGGTCACCAGAATGACCTCGAATTCATTGGGTACCTTTTGCATATCCAGCCAGACGCTCAAATCCAGCACCGGAAGAACGATATCCCGCAGGGGAATGGTGCCCAGGAAACACGGATGGGCCGCAGACTTCTGATGCGAAAGGGCCGGGCTCTCGATGACTTCGAGCACCTTTGCCACGTTCACGCCGAAATAACAGCGGATGGTTTCTCCCGTATCCTTGTCCTGCTCATCGATATAGAACTCGATGACTTCGAGTTCATTGGTACCGGTTTCAAGAAGGATCTCTGTCTGCTTCATGGATACGCTCCATCAATGGCGATACTGATTAATCATTCAGGAGATCTTTGAGTTCTTTTCCGGTCCGGAATACGGGGAGTCTTTTGGGCGGCACTTCAACGGAAATGCCTGATTTGGGATTTCTTCCCTGGTATCCTTCATATTCCTTGATCTTGAAGGATCCAAACCCTCTGATCTCCACACGCGCATCTTCCAGAAGTGCCAGTCGTACGCAATCAAAGAACGTTTCAACATACAAACTGGCTTCAGTCGTCGGCATGTCGAGTTCTTCAGACAAGGTCTTAATTAGTTCGCTTTTGTTCATGGTCGCCCCCAAAAAAGCCGGTCGAGTTCGAAAATCGAACAAAAATCCGGGATCGATAGGTTGAAGGTGTCACTATGGCATTGCAACGAAGCCCTTGTTCTTTATACAATAAATTATATTACTCGCACGGTTATAGCAAGCAAAACCTGACTTTTTCTCTAACTAAATGCAATTTTTCCTCCATTTTCGCACTATGGCCTGTTCAATTTATCTGTTGTATGTATACTGGAGAATAAACGGAGGTCCCCAAATGAACAAGATCAGTGCCGCCGTCAGGCGTGTCCGACTTCATCATCTCATACTGATTATGGCCCTGACCATATTGCCTTTTCTTGCCGGATGCGATTACTTCGGCGTATGCAATCCGCTCACCAGCACCAAGGTAACCGTTCGCATGATCGGCAAGACCGATCTTACCGCCGGCACCAGTGTCACCATCCAGGGCCTGCCCATCGGCTCAATCCAGAAAGTCGAAACCAGTGAATCCGGCGAGCAACACCTGCTGCTGTGCATAAAAAAGGATCAGGCCGAATATCTGAGCAAGGCAACCCTGTTCTATGCGGATAAAATCGATTCCGGAAAGACTCTGGTCTGTTTTCCCAACACCGATAAAGATACTCCTGTCTCCAAGGAAAAGCTTTTTCTTGGCTTTCCTTCCTACTCGGAGCTTTTGAGCTGGCAAACCAAAAATTTTCTCAAACAGGGCATGAAGCAGTTTCTCGACGCCATCGACGATGCTCTGGACAACAAATAACCATCTGAGATCATGACACAAGAGACCACAAAACCTATCAATTTCGTCTTTTTCGACTTCGGAGGCGTCATCGCCGAAGAAGGCTTTCTGAACGTTTTCATGTCCGTTGCCGCGGCCCAGGGGCTCGACCCCAGGCAGGTTCTGCAGGAGGCCGTCAACGCCGCTTACGACGACGGCTATCTCACGGGCAAAATCGACGAGGCAGCTTTCTGGCAATCGGTACGCGACCGCTCCGGCCTGCAGGGCGAGGACAACGCCATGCGCAAGGTCATGTTCGACGGCTTCCGCATCCGGCCCCGCATGCTCGCTTTTGTTGAATTGCTGCGAAAAACCGGCCGCAAGGTCTGCATCCTCAGCGACCAGACCAACTGGCTGGACGAACTCAACGAGATACATCACTTTTTCGACAAGTTCGACATGGTCATCAACTCCTGGCACGAAGGGCTGAACAAGCGGGACCCGGCCTGTTTTGAAAACGCCCTCAAAAAAACCGGAGCCACGGCCGCGGAAACCCTTTTCGTGGACGACGCCACCCGCAACGTGGAATTGGCCCGCTCACTCGGGATCCGCTCCATCCACTTCGATTTTCCGGAACAGTTCGAAACCGAACTCTACAGG
>CAXXHY010000058.1:0-91953 GCA_963667575.2 Desulfovibrionaceae bacterium
CTGACTTCGGTGGCTATATTGATCTCCTCGCTATTGACCGAGACGGGAATCTTATTGTCCTTGAACTAAAGAAAAACATGACTCCTCGCGAGGTGGTGGCCCAACTCTTTGATTATGCATCATGGGTTCGTTCCTTGAAGGCCGACCAGATTTCTGGGATATTCGAAAAGTATCAGGAAAAGTACATAAACAATGGTTCCGTATCGTTGGACGAAGCATTTTGTAAGCGATTTGGCGTCAAAGAACTCCCTGAAACACTTAATGATGACCACGAATTAGTTATTGTTGCTTCCGCGCTTGATGACTCTACTGAACGTATCGTCACCTACCTCTCTGAAGTGCATGGTGTCCCCGTTAACGCAGCTTTCTTCCGAGTCTTTAAAGATGGGGATCGAGAGTATTTGACCCGTGCATGGTTCCGTGATCCCACTGAATCGAGTACTGTCGAAGAATCTCCAACCAAAGGCAATTGGAATGGTGAATACTATTCATCTTTTGGTAATGGCTACGATTGGGAATCTGCAAGAAAATACGGATATATAGTAGCTGGTGGTGGTACTTGGTACAGCAGCACGCTTTTCAAGCTGCAGCCAAGTGGTAGAGTATGGGTCAACTCGCCCGGTAACGGCTATCTTGGAGTAGGCGTTGTAGAAGACGTTCCTGTGAAGGCAGACCAGTTCATGATTAAGAATAACGACGGAGTCGAGTCCCCAATCATTCAAGTTCCTGATGCAGACCAATCATTGGGGGATGCACACGATGACACGGAAAAAGCAAACTATATGGTTCGTGTGAAATGGCAACAAACAGTCCCATTGAAATCAGCTGTTAGTGAGCGTGGTTTTTTTGGAAATCAACACTCTGTTTGCCGTCCAAGAACTGAAAAATGGGAGCACACTGTAAACAGACTGAAGAAAAGGTTTGGGGTTAAGTAGCTACGCCATCTATTTCTAAAATATTGGTTTACCGGCCTTAAATATTTAGTTTTGCACTACACATAAAGGCTCTAACTATGCCAATCAGTGAATTCGAACAATGCAGATATGACAAGTTACTCAAGAGTTCTGCCAAGAACAGGGACCGCCGCCACATCTCCATGACGAATTGAAATGGGGATACGAGGTTGATCCAAGAAACAGACAGTAGTGCTGTTTGAGATCCGCCCGTTTTTCATGGATCCATCACAAAAGGTCCATAATCCGTTTGCCAAAACGAGGTATGTCAAAGCCCAAAAGGATTGGAAAATCTACTGGATGCGGGGCAATGGAAAATGGGGTCTCTATGAACCGTGTCCTTCGCTTCGTTCTCTTGAGGAGTTTTTGAAGTTGGTGAAAGAGGATGAGTTTGGTTGCTTCTTTGGGTAGGGAAATCTGGAGGCCTAAAGGGGTGGCCAACTGGATGTGGCTACAGGATGAAAAAAGCTGTTTAAATAGCTAAAAGAGGATTCATGTGACATGCAGGACACAACAATTCATAACCCTGACCGTTTCATGATCGACTTGCGCCAAATACTTGCGCAAGGGAAAAAAAGAATTGGAATATTCATAGGGGCAGGTGCTCCAGTCTCTGTCCGTGTTGACAATGATGGGCGACTAGCTAGTACCGGTCATGCATTAATTCCAAATATCGAAGGCCTAACAGAGCAAGTCCTAAACGGTCTAGATGGTAACAGCAGAAAAGTAGTTGACCTGCTTCTCCATGAACTAGGTGACTCACCGAATATTGAGACTATTCTTACAAAAATTCGGAGATTGGCTTTGGCTATAGGTAGAGCAAAAGTTCACGGAATGGATAGCTCAGGTTACTCTAATTTAGCTGAAAATATTTGTGCAAGTATTGGTAAAATTGTTAATAGGTATCTTCCCAAAGAACATAATCCTTATACAGAGTTAGTTTCTTGGATAGGTGGCACACACCGTGAGCATCCTGTTGAAATATTTACTCCAAACTACGATTTGCTATTGGAGGAAGCATTTGAAAGGTTACGTCTCCCTTATTTTGATGGTTTTTCGGGGGCACATAAACCTTTTTTTGATGCGACAAGCATATCTGATGACACACTACCTTCAAGATGGTCTCGTATTTGGAAAATACATGGCTCGCTAGGATGGGAAATAGGGCCGGATTCAATTGTGAGGACCGGAAGTCGAGAAGCCACTAAACTGATTTATCCAGACCATTTAAAATATGACCAGATTTCACGTCAGCCATATTCAGCCCTTTTTGAAAGACTAAGGGTGTTTCTAAAAACTCCTGATTCAATTTTATTGTGCTCAGGTTTCTCATTTTTTGATGCACATATTTCTTCAGTAATTGAAGAGTCACTTGCTTCTAATTCTCATACTGCGGTGATCGCATTTCAATTTAATAGATTAGACAATGAACGTCCTGCGGCCAAATTGGCATTGAGTAGACCAAACATGAGCTTATATGCTCGCGATGGAGCAATAATTTTCGGGGTGAAAGGAATTTGGCGTCCTGGACAACCGCCAACTGAAGAGTGGACTAGTATTCGAAGCACGTTCTGGAAGAACAGCACAGAGAGTCAAGATGGGGAATTTTTATTGGGTGATTTTGCTACGTTAGCTCGTTTTTTTGCCCTTACCCAGGCTGAAGATATTGCTTTACAGAACATGTGCCCTATTGATGAAACGTCTGGTGGAGATATCAAAAATCATGGGACTGAGGATGGCGTCAATGCTTAGTCACGATCCCACTTTTTTAGGAAACGTCGCATCTGTCTCTGGATCCTCGGTAAATGTATATTTAGCACAATCGGTCGCCTCTGGGCTCTCCGTTATTGAAGGCCGGGCTTACAAAATTGGCCAAGTAGGTAGCTTTGTTCGAATTCCACAAGGCTACCAGGATTTATTTGGAGTCGTTTCTGGAGTTGGTTCAAAAGTCATCTCCCAATCCACTATGACTGAATCCACAGACTCATCTAGGTGGATGGAAATACAACTCGTTGGGGAGGCGGTCGCAGGAGCCTTTGAAAGAGGAATTAGCCAGTATCCGAATATCGGTGACTGCGTTCATATTGTCACTGAAAGCACATTGGCACGAATTTATGGCGCCAATGACATTGGACAAGTTACAATTGGATCTTTGTCTAGTGCCGAGAGCATTCCCGCTAAAATCGCACTTCGAGAGCTTGTGACAAGACATTCTGCCGTTATTGGTTCAACAGGCTCAGGAAAATCAACTACTGTTGCAAGTTTACTTCGCTCTATTTCTGGAAGGACTCAAGAAGAAGTGCAGTATCCGAATGCGAGAATATTATTACTTGATATACATGGTGAATATTCTTCTGCACTATCGGATATCGCCACAGTATACGCAGTTGACGCCCAAGTGGGAGAAGAAAAACTACTTGTACCGTATTGGGCTTTAGATACCTCTGACTTGTTGAATTTTTTAACAGGTGGGGTTGATGGTCCTAGAGAAACAGCTTTTTCTGAAAAAATATACTCCTTAAAGTTATTTTCGCATCGAGCGCAAAATTTTCCTGGTGTTAGGGAAAATTCAATAACAGTTGATAGCCCAATTCCTTTTAGTTTGAAAAAACTGTGGTATGACCTTATTGACTTTGAAATTACGACTTATGAAGGACAAAATCGAGACCAACCCACACTGCAAAACCCTGGCGATGCAGAGGAACTAGTACCTCCTCAATATAAACCTCATGCAATGGGTGCCCAAGGACCATTTTTAAATCAACAAGCTGTTGGAATTAGAAGGCAGTTAAATCTGTTTCGTGCGAGGCTTCTCGACCGAAGATACGACTTTCTATTACATCCTGGGCCATGGGAACCTAAACTAGACGGTTCAATTGACAAGGATTTAGATTGTCTCCTATCTGGTTGGCTTGGAAGCAAAAAGCCCATAACGATTCTAGATTTGTCCGGAGTGCCAAGCATTGTTCTCGAGCGACTAATCGGATCAATGCTAAAAATCGTATATGAGTCTCTTTTTTGGAGCCGAGAGAAATCTGAAGGAGGCATAACTCGCCCATTACTTGTAGTAATGGAAGAGGCTCATCGATATTTATCTTCTTCGGCAAGCAATCTCGCCACAGAAATTATCCAAAAAATCGCAAAAGAAGGTAGAAAATATGGAGTTGGCGCAATGGTTGTCAGCCAGCGTCCTTCCGAAGTTAATGAGACTATACTTTCTCAATGTGGTACTTTTTTTACTTTGCGCCTTTCCAATCCTGTTGATCAGAGTCGCATCCAAGGAGCACTTCCAGATGGATTATTGAGTCTACTGGATGTGCTACCTGTTCTTAGAACAGGTGAAGCCGTAATACTTGGAGAGGCTGCAAAGTTGCCAATGAGATGTAGAATAACTCTACCTTCAAAGGAACACCAGCCCAAAAGCTCAGACCCTGATGTTAGTGGTCAATGGGGGACTCGCCCGACGTGATGAAAGCTATGAACGCGTTGTGGCTTCCTGGCGTGGACAGAACCCTCGCGCAGTAATGGTGGACTTACAAATACAGCGACAAGAAGTTAATGATCAATCTGAAGAGGAATGAAGTATTATGGAGCGATACTCTGTAGCATCATCAAACGTAGCGTCTATCGGTTATGACGAAAGCTCAGAGACACTAGAAGTTGAATTCTTGAGTGGAGCTGTTTACCAATACTATGGTGTTCCTAAAAATATCTATGACCAATTCATGGTTGATCCATCGAAAGGCCGATTTTTGCACACATACATTAAAAATTTCTACGCTTATTCTCGTGTGGGATAGATACCAACAATAAAATTAAAATAATTTATTCCCAAAAGCCGGTACACCGGCTTTCCAGTTTCAGTTCCATCCGGCAGCAGAAACTGTAATGAGGAAATAGCAGACTGCCATTACCTGAATCATCAATATGACCTCCAGGATGGAAAAACGGCAACGACCATTTCAGTTTTTAAAAATAGAGGGTGCCGTCTCGAAATCATTGTGCAGAAGTTACTTCTTTTCACGGATAAAGGTGATCTGAGGAAGTTATTAAAATGTAGCAAATATTTTAGTAACAGCGAGAAAGGCACACCGTAAGTATGCAGAATAACAGTGTGCATTCACAATATACACATGTAGCACAAAAGACATGAGAGGCGCAGAAAAGTATATGATTTAAATGGTTTGTGGGTAAACTTGGATCGAGAACCCCGTTGAATGGGGTTCAGGGGGTCGAAGGTTCAAATCCTTTCATCCCGACCACTAAGACGCAAGAATAAGGGCCAGTTAACTGAAAAGTTGACTGGCCTTTTTTTCGTTGGTGGAGAGATGGGTATGTCTTGGACAACATTGTTTGGGGTGGTAGGGGTTAATTATTTGATACCTATGTCGTTATCACAATCTTGCCTAGCCCTCAGGTGCCAACATCGGTGGAGAGTACCGCCAGGGTTGGCGCGATGTCCCGTCACTTTAACTGTAGGCCATCCGATCTGTATTGCAGACTGTAAAGGGAATGTCTCCGCACAAGAAACAGACAAAAGTTTCGGTCTGTGACTCCCAAGCGCCAATACGCAAAAAAGGGCAGCTACCATGAAAGCGGTAACTGCCCTTTTTCGTAATGGAAAGAAGAGCGCAGGTTTGAGGAAGCGTACGAAATTTTATTAGCTGTGTTCCTTTAACCGTCGAAGTGGGGCTCAATAGCCTTTAGCTGTTATTGAATTGCCGTGCCGGGGCAGGATAAAAATGTCTCTTTAAGACCCTGCAGGCAATCAGAATTAGCGGAGCTGAATCGTTCCAGAAAGATTTGGTACTGCATTTGGCAAGCAGCATAGGACTCCTTAGCTGCGGTTCTGAATTTTTCACAAATAGGATCTGGTTTTCGCGGGCATTTTTTCAGCAGATCCGAACACACGACATCGGAAGCCATGGCGCTGGCAGGAAGCGCCAACAGCAGCAACAGCACTATGGTAATCAAAATGGGGGAAAACTTGCGGGGGGGTCATGAGATTCTCCTTTTTGAAAGAATCTAGCATATATTGGGCCATATTTGGCAAGACATGATGTATATGTATAACGGTATAATCTGATTAGATTTATTTTTAGGGAATGTCGAAAGCGTTGAAATACTGCCGACAAGCCTGACGCCTGCTTCGGTTTGTAATCCACCAAAGTTGGCACAGTGCCCCTTTTAGGAGGACAAAAGGCAGCTGCGACTCCACAGGTCCTGTCGTTGCCCGTATGGGGGGGATGGACAAAGAGGTACGGGCAACGACCTGTGACAAGAAATTTACCGGGTAAGCCGCAGTAATCCCGCACCGAGCAGTGTGAACATGGATGCGATGACTTTCACCAGGTCGAGGGGTTCCTTGAGCACGAAGACTCCCAGAAATACAGCGATGATGATGCTTGTTTCCCGGAGTGCCGTGACTGCGGCTATAGGCGCCATGGTAAAGGCCCAGATAACCAGCGCGTACGCGGTAAACGAAGCAAGGCCGCCGCTCAGGGCCAGCTTTTGTTTGCTTTGGAAGACGGTTTGCAGCGTTCCGGGTTTGATAAAGCGTATTATCAGGGCAAAAAACAACGCATTGATGATGGAAAGGCATCCGTAGAATCCCAGAGCCGTAGTGGCCACGCGGGCGCCAAATCCGTCCACCAGCGAGTAGGAGGCGATAAAGCCGCCGGTGGCAATGGCCAGGGATGCGGCCCGGTAATTCCGCAGTCCGTCATTGCGGCGGACGATAACCAGGCTCATTATTCCGGAACAGATGATGATGATGGCAAGCAGCTGGCTTGAACTCAGGTGGATTCCCAAAAAAGCCATGGATACCGCTGTAACGATCAAAGGCGCGGTCCCGCGGGCCAGGGGGTAGACCTGGCTCAGGTCGCCTATTCGGTAGGAGTACAAAAGGAACAGCTGGTACCCGGTATGCAGTGCGGCTCCCAGAAGTATGTAGGGAAGGGATTCGATTTTTGGAAAGGGCGAAACAAGCAGCACAGCCATGGCAAACGGAGTGTGTCCGAGAACAACAGCTGTCATGCTGATGTATTTATCACCATTCTGTTTTACCAAAAAATTCCATGTTGCGTGCAAAGTGGCAGCAAGCAGGACAATGAGCATTACTGTTAAAGACATGATATCACCTCGTTCAGAACGTTCTGGGCGTTCCGTATAATCAGGCTCTCCACAATTCCGGAACAGCCTCATACCTGTATCTCTGATACCAATCAATTACGACTGTCAAGCAAATCCGAATGTTACGAATGATTTTCCATGCAAGCAGGTAGTTGCGATGCTTTTTTCGAAGTGTTTGATGAGCAAGACAAACCTGTTTTGTCTGGGGTCGTCCATTTTTGTCTGGCGCAGAATTGAGAATCCAATACCCCTCTTAACATTCGGGAATGCATAGCGACCATTTTTTTGGGCACAAGAGCGCCCCAATCTGTAGAGTCTTGCCAAGTTCCTTAAGAAATGGGTAAGGAAAAAAGAATGTTTGCTAACATTGGCAAAAAAATTCTGAAATGGGCCCTCCGAATAGTCCCGTGGCTTCTGGTGCTGCTGTTGGGAGCGGGCTGGTGGCTGACTGTGTGGGCGCCAGGCTATCTGGAGCGGCTGGTGCCGGCAGCTGGCCGCGGACATGGGGTTGCCCCTGACGGAATTTTCCATACGCGATGCGGGGTTGTTTTCCGCGGACATCGGACCGGTACGGCTGGGTAAAGGGGCAGAGGGACTGCAGCTGGCCAACGTACATGTTACCTATACGCCGGCTTCCCTTGAGCAGGGGGCGGGTTCATGCGGTCATTCTGGACGGTGTTTCTCTGTCCGGTGGTGTACGACGGCAGCAATTTTTCTCTTCCGGTTCTGGAGCTGTTGCCGGCAACCGACCAAAGCAGCGGGCAGACTAACCTTGCGGACCTTCCCTTCGACATCCTGACGCTTCGTGATTGCATTCTGAACTGCCGCATCAAAGGACAGGAGTTGTCGGTACCTTTCTCTGCGGACATCAAGCCAGGAAAAACACTGCATTTTTCAGGAAAACTGCGCCCCCGTGACCAGACAGTGGAGGTGTGATGGTGATCTCGGACCGTCTCTGGACGACCTGCAGTTTGCTGTCCATGGTACGGCGTTTCGTCTGGGCGCTTTTGCCGATTTATTGCCCCAGCCTGTTAGCGGAGATGCCGATTTCTCGGTTCAGGCCCGAATCAACCTGACTGATCCGGCAGCCCTGAACGGGCGAGTTCGAGCTGTCCGCGGCGCATTGTGGTCTTGGGGCCCTGGGCGTCCGGCTGGCCGACGGCGCAGTGCTCAAGGTCCGCGGGGCCGTGGCGGAGAACGCGCTTTCCTTTTCCATGGATGACGTATCTTTGGTCGCTCCCATGCCCATACGCGTGGGCGTACGGTCGGGCCGCCTGAACGCGGATTCCGTTGTTGCCAGCTTCGATCTGGCCGGAGCCGGCGTCGAACTGGACGGCAACCTGCATGCCGCGCACAGGCAGGACAACCGCGAACTCTGGGATGTTTCTCTTGCGGCGGGTAACCCGGCCAAGCTCAAGTTGCAGGTCGGAGAGCGGGAGATCCGCATGGGATGGCTTTGATGTCTCGCTTCAGGGCACAGCTGGGCTGGACTCGGCGGATTTGCTGTTGAAATGCGATACGCGCGCCACGGACATCGACAGCACCGGGTTGGGCTCGGGCCCCGTACGCCTGACCCCTGCCCCTGAAGTGGCCCGTGTCCGAAAAGGGTAAACAGGGCACAGTCCAGGCTTCGGGTTTGCGACTGCAGAAACGCAAGCTGGGCGACGTATCCGCGCAGGTCAGACAGCAGGGCACGGCCGTTACCTATGACGGCACCCTGACATCGAACGTGCTGCCTCGGCTGCGTGTGGCGTTCTCAGGCATTTCCTCGCTGATCAGCAACCGTACGGATCTTTCTTTCAGCGTAAACAAGTATGCGCTTACGAGCGCATTTGATCCATCGACCGTGGCTCCTGCCCTGAAGGGAATAGTCCTGACCGGGACAGTCAAGGCCAAGGGACAGCTCAAAGGTCGACGCGGACGGCATTCAAAGCCGCCTGGGTGCGTCGTTTACCAACGGCAACCTGACCTTCAAGGAAAACGGCACCGTTATCCGGGGCATCAACTTCGCGTTTGCCACTCCGGACCTGTTCGGCCTGCGCAGCGCCCCGGCCCAGCAGTTGACGTTCGACTCCATCGAGTCGGGCAATATCGCCCTGACCAACGGCAAGGTGGTCTACCAGCTGGAGAACGGCGGATCCATGCTGGTGGAGCAAGCCAAATTCGACTGGTGCGGCGGCCATGTTTTCAGCAATGCCTTCCGGGTGGCTCCTGCCTCGGACGAATACGGCATCACCTTGTACTGTTCGGAGTTGAAATTGTCCTCACTGCTTTCCCAGCTGGGACTGGCAAAGGCCGATGGCGAAGCAGCCCTGTCGGGCGAGTTGCCCGTGACCTGGAAGCGCGGCAAAATTTCCTTTAACGGCGGCTTTCTGCATTCCACCCCAGGCGAGGGCGGGGTCATCCGTGTGCAGGCCATGCAGGATCTTGTGGCGGCCATCCCTGAGGGAACGCCCCAACGCGGGCAATTGGAACTGGCCCAGGAGGCGGTGCGCGACTATCAGTACAAATGGGTACGCATCAAGGCGGACACGGTGGATGACGATCTGCTTGTCCGGCTGTCGCTGGACGGCAAGCCCGCGAGTCCGCTGCCCTTTGTCTACAAGAAAGAGTTCGGGGGATTTATTCGCGTTGACAGCAATGTGCAGGGGTCCAATTTCCAGGGTATGCAGCTGGACGTCAACTTCAGCGTGCCCTTGAACCGAATATTGCTTTATAAAGATATTGTTAACATGATTCAGTAGGGAGAGTTCATGAAACATCTCACATGCATCGCGGCTTGCCTTGCGCTGCTTGTATCCTGGGGCTGTTCCACCAGTCACAGGGTGGAAGTCGCCCCCGTGGAGGTCAAGCCCATTCACATCACCATTGACGTCAATGTCAAAGTCGACAAGGCTCTTGACGACTTCTTCTCCGACATCGATGACGTTCCAGCCAAACCGGAGGTCAAAAATGCGAACTAAATATTTGGTTACTCTTGCGCTCATTCTCGTTGTCTGCACACTGGCGGGGGACGGCTCTGGCCGGAGAACTCAAGGATCGACTGATCGCTCGCAGGCCCCTGGTGGCGGCTTTGCTGGCCGACGGCACCGTTGGCGAAAACAATCAGGGCTTTCTCGATTTCAGAGGGCCGAAGAAACAGGCCGATGTGGTGGACGCGGAAAACAAGGACCGGGCCGCTGTGTACCAGTTTATCTCCAAGAAAGCCGGGACCACCCCGGACCTGGTGGGACAGCGCCGTGCCGCGCATATTGCGGAGTCTGCTCCGGCAGGCACCTGGCTGCAAAAGCCGGACGGCACCTGGTATCAGAAATAATCAAAGAACCTTGGGGCAGGGCAAAGGACATCTTCTTTTGCTGCTGCCACCAGGAGGCAAAGAACAGGGCAGCCATCTTCGCAGGTGGCTGCCCTGTTCTGCCTTAGTCGCAATCTGTCCTGTTATCGCCTTAATAAGAATATAAAAGAAGGACAGAAGAATTGTAATAGTATTAAATTATACATAAAATGGTAATTAATTGTTCAGTAAAAATCAGATAAACAAATTATTAAAACAATTTTGAACAAAAAGTATGCTATAGCGGTTTCTCAGAAGAAAAGCTCTTTGTCATCATCATTAAAAAACAAGGACTAAAAGATAAATAGCGGGCTAGGACAGGATGTGCATAAGAACTATTTTTTTCTGAATAGGGAATATTGTTTGTAGTGGACGTTCATTTAGGGCTAATTTGGGGCGATGTGAACTGTTTGTGCGTTGCTAAAGTCACGTTCAAGACAGAAGAGGGAAGTTCTTGTAAATAGGACGGACCTTGCGTATGCCCAAACGACTATGCCTTGGCTTCCTGATCATGCCGGGCAATGTGCTATTGAATTACCTTCAAGACAAGAGTTAATTTTTGTCCAATAAATCAGCATATTAAAATTTTATTGGCGGCGGATTCAAATTCGGCGGAAATGATCCGAATGTTACGCTGTCCGGATTATTTGAAAAAAGTACCCCGAATGTCAAAAAAAAATTACAGGTTTATCTACCCATTGTTTTTGTTCCTTTGCGCGGCAACGCTGTATGGCACGACGCTTTTGCCTGGGCCGGGTGGTACGGTTGATTCCCGTGAATTTCAGTTTGTTCCGCATGTGCTCGGGATTGGTCATCCCACCGGGGCTCCGTTGTACATGGTCTTGAACTACGTGTTTACTAACTGTTTTCCCCTGGGGTCGGTTGCGTTCAGGGCCAATTTGTTATCCGCTGTTTTTTCCATAGCCATTTGCCTGATTTTTTTTCGACTGCTGGTTTCCTCTGGAGTCAAGGACAACGTCGCTTTTTTCGTCTCTCTGCTCTACGCCTCCAGCCGTTCTCTCTGGTCCCAGTCTGTCATCGCCGAATTGTATACGCTGCACATGTTGTTTTTTGTTCTTGTCCTCTATTTTTTGTTCAGATGGCGCAGCTCGACTAAAATCATCGATTTATATATCGCCTGCGGATTATATGCGTTTTCATTCGGCGTACATCTCACTTCGATCACCTGGCTGCTGGCAATCGTTTGTTATATTTTTGCAGTGAACAAGAAGGTTTTTCTGTCGTTAAAGAATTATCTTGTAGTACTTACTCTGGTCGCACTTGGCGCGCTTCAGTATTTCTATCTGTACTGGAGAAGCACGGCACCAGAGATCTCCTACGTCCCCTATGTAGTTGACTCATGGAAGGCTTTCATCTGGTATGTGACAGGAGCGGAATTCAAAGGCGCAATGTACCATTTTACTTTCATGGAATTTTTAGAAAAATCCGTGTTTCGCTTTTTCAAATACTACTTTGTTGAATTGAATTTTCTGTTCCCCCTTGCTGTATACGGATTCTACAAACATGAAGACCGCAAGGTTAAGATTTTTTTCTCGATCTTGTTTGCATCAGTCCTTGGATATGCTCTCGGATATGATATCCCGGATATCTTCGTCTACTTTCTACCACTTTATGTCATCTCATTTGTTTACGTTGCAATCGGAGCGCAGATTCTTGTTCAAAAAATACAGAGCGCTGAATTGCTTCCGGTGCTTTGCCTGTCTTCCGTTGTCGCATTTACAGCCGTAAATGGGATGCTCGTAACGCAACATTTCAACACAGCGGATGCAGAGTATTTCAAGCAGGTAATGGATTATGTGGATAAGGATGCGGTGGTCATAGGAGCCAACTGGGACCAGATGTCCTATCTGCTTTACTACAGCATTGGAGAAAAACGCAACGAATCAAAAGCTATCTACATTCCGGTAAAGTATTCCCTTGATGATTTGTTGCACTACATGGACGGCAGACAACGGTTGTTTCTGCCGGTTCAAGGAAAAACACTGGATTTTGGCAAAGCTGTCTATTTTCTTGGGCCCGACAAAGCGAATGTGCTCATGGAGCATGGGTATACGCTTGAAAAACAGGGCCTGGCCGACCTGTACAAGGCCGTGCAAAAATAGGGTGTATCCTGAGTCTGTTCACAATATTTCGGGAATACGGATACAGTTATGGTCCCTCTTCCCCAGCGCCGTTAAAACGCAGGAAAGGACTGCTCCGCACTGATGTGTGCCTGCTGCCTGGAAATCGCCTGCATTATGACGCTTCCCACGGCAAACCCGGAAGAACCAGATCTTTTTTCCCTTTCTTTGCGGGAAGAAAAGGCGGCAGCGAAAAAAAATTTTTGGCTGCCGCTCAAAAATGTTTTACAGCCATTCTTTAGCCGTTTACCTCCAGATACACCAGGGTCTGATTCAGCAGCTGGTAGGCGACTTCACCGAAAGTGATCGGGCCCACAAAGGGACCGGTCTTTTTTCCTTCGAGTTCGGAGTACAGATAGTTGAGAATGCAGTTGCAGGAAAAGCTCACGTTGGCACCAGCAATGTTGTTCTGTTCGAGCTGTGCGCTGAAAGCCTCGGCATAATCAGAAATGGGCTTGGCATGCCGATATTGGACGCCTTTGAAAACAGGCGCATAAAAATTCACTTTTTTTCCAGGGACGACACTCTGAAAGCTGGTGTTGACCATGGCGCCATAATAGTCCGCGACAAGAGGCAGTTTGGTGTCCAGCTTGTTTTTCAGCACATAGTCCGCAAAATTCTCTTTCTTGCCGTTTACCAGTACTTCCGAGCAAGAAAATCCATCAGCCTCGAACACGAGTGTATCTCCGTCGCCCTGCTCAAAGATGTTGACGATTCCGACGTCAATGCTTTTTCCTGCGGGCAGTGAAACGTGCATGACCAACGCTTCTTCTTCAGAGCTTTTGCCTGTTTGCCCGTTGAAAACTTTCGGAGTCACTTTTCCCAGATCCTCGAGAAAGACACCGGAAATCCAGCCGATCAGGGGCTGGCTGCCGAAATCCTGATAAGTGGGGCCGTTCAGAGAGAATGAAATATGCGCCGGACTCAAAGCGGGAATGATGATGATGCTGAATCCGGAATTTCCGGCATCCGTGTACACGGATCCAAGGCTGTCTTGGTCATAGATCTTGATCTGGATAGACGCCGCGAGTTGCGAGATGTCCGTGACGAACACCTTGTCTTTGGTGGCCAGCCCTCCCTGGTTGGGAGCAATGAAGTAGGGGATCGATCCCCCGATCCATTTGCCGGACGGCAGTTTCTGCAGCAAGGCTTCATCCCCGGCGATAAGCAGCGTATTCCCCGACGTTATCAGCTTTTCAGCCTCATTGAGAGAGATCAATTGTTGTTGCATTTCTGCTCCTAACTGAAAATGGTGTTCAAATCGCCCTGGGCGGCTGCACTGGTTTCATTTTTCGAAAACAACGTGTGCAATTCGTCAATGGCGGCTGGAAGGCTGCTTGGATTAGCCTGTACGGAACGGGCAAGACGTCCGAGCATGATCTTGGCGGCCAGAAATTTCAGGGTATAGGTCTTTTTACCCGTGAGAAGTTCTGCCCATCGTGGATTGCTTTTTGCCGGAACACTCATGTAGGCACCTCCTAAAGAAGTTAAAACATACACAGATTAGGAAGTCGCATTGAGCAACTTTTGGAACTCTATTCTATCACATATGACCGGGTTTTTGTAAATGCTGATCGTTGATACGACTCTGTTGGAACAAGCCTGGGGCTTGGATAAGGCGATAACCCGGGAAAAGAATGGTTTTATTTGACTCAGTCTCGATTGAAACAGATTTTTACTCTTGAAAAACAGAAGGGTATGGTGTGATGGCGCACTGCATCTCAACCCGCATATTCCGGGAGCAGGAGAGTTTGCGCCGTATCCTCCTGAATACGGCCGCTTGCACGGATTATGCTGTATTTGCGGAAAAACCGGTGCTTGCAGGCCGCATCTCATTACCTGGAGGTGAGCGAGCGCTCAGTTGCGGTTGATAGGTACTCCATCAGCCGCGCCCGCGTATTTTTTGCCTATGTCAGGCCGATTCTCAAGGGCTGCTAGAAAGCAGGAAAGGACTGCTCCGCACTGATGTGTGCCTGCTGCATGGAGCCCGTGGGGGGGAGATGGCGGACCTCGCATTGGAGCTTATGACCCGTACGGGCGAACACGCTGGCGCGTATTTTTGAGATCAGACAAAGGACATCCGCGGAGGTTGCCTGTCCGGTGTTGATGATGAAGTTGGCGTGCATCTGTGAAACTTCGGCTTCGCCGCAACGCTGCCCTTTGAATCCGGCCTCTTCGATGACTTTGCCCGGAGGACCCACGGTTTCGTAAAGCGAGGGATTGCTGAGAAAGACCGATCCGCAATTGGGCAGTTTGCGGGGAAATTTCCGGCTGCGTACGTTCAATGTCCGGAGCATCTCCCGGCGCAGTTCTTTTTTGTCTCCCGGCGCGTATTGAAAGGACGCGGCCACAAGGACCCCGTCAATTTTCTGCAGGGCGGACGAACGATAGGCGAATGCGCACTCCGTACGCGACAGGTTTTGGATGCTGCCGTCCGTACGTACGACAGTGGCTTCCACCAGTTGTTCGCCGATGCCTTTGTGGTACATGCCGCCGTTCATGACCACTAGTCCGCCGATGGTTCCCGGAATGCCTATGGCATGGGAGCACCCTCCAAAACCCGCTTGTGTCACACGCCGCACGAATCCCGGAGTCCACACTCCGGCTCCGGTCCGTACGAAGCCATCCGGAGTCATGTCGAATCCGGCCAGATTTTCCCCGATACGCAGGATGATGCCGCGATAGCCGGCGTCATCGAAAAGTATGTTGGAACCGCCTCCGATCACGACCAGCGGGACGCAGTGCCCATGGGCGTATTGTGCAACCAACTGCACCTCCTCAACAGAAGCCGGACAGACGAGAACGTCGGCCGGACCACCTATCTTCCAGGTACAGAAACGGGCCAGCAGAGCATCCGTAAAGATGCTCGAAGGAGCCAGATGTTTTTGCAAATCAGCAAATACCGCTTGTTTGTCCATGCATCTCTCTCTTGATGGCGGTGAATTCTGCAGGAGCAATCCGCCAGAGATGGCATGCTGCCATAAGCCGGTCATGTCGTCCATGTCTGGTAACCTCTTGGTTTAAAGAGGAATACCTGTCTGCTATGTTGAAATGACTGTGAAGTGCCATCCCGGGCGTATTCCCTTGGTGCTTTTTTCTGTGACTGCAAGATTTTCCCTACGATTACTTCATCTTTTCTGGTATGCTTATCTATAAATTTTTGATGCCCGGATAAGGCGCATGCAATTGCAGTGCTGGTGGGGCTTCATGAGTACAATTTTGACTGGAACAATTTTTCAACAGCCGTCCAATGAAAGAGAGAGCGCGCATGTTCAAGATCAGAAGCATAGGTACGATTTTATCGTTGAGCATCAGCCTGGTGATCATAGTGGTCGTAATAAGCAGTATTTTCTGGGTCAGTTCGAGCACTTATGAAACCTGTCTTGCGCTTCAGTCGAAAATATGAAGCAAACTTCCAAAAGCCTTGCAGAGGAATATGCGTCCTTTTTTGAAGAAGCCCAGGGAATGTTGCGGACGGTCAGTAATCAGCCCTCCGTACGCAATGTGTTCGCAGAGGGGCCTGGTAAGGATGAACAGCTGCTGCTGACAGATATTACCTCAAATATACCTTATTTCAGACAAATAATGCTGGTGGACCCTTCCGGCAACGTGGTTGAGGCCAGCACCAGCGACAAGAAGAATCTTGTTGGGACTTCCATTGCCAAGGAAGATTTTTTCAATGTGGTGCAACAATCCAAAACGGACGCCATCGTGGTCCATGACCAAGTGTTCAAGTCCGGTGGGGACGAACGCCTTATTGTCTGCCTCTCGCAGCAAATCAGGGACAGCTCAGGTAAGATGTCCGGATGGGGTATTCTGTTGCTGGACTGGGCGGGCCTGGCGTCCGCAACTCTTGATAGCCTGCGTTTCGGTCGGGATGGGTATGGATTCATATACGATAAGGACGGGACCATTATTGCCCATGCTGTCAGCAAGGGATCGCTCATGACCACAGGGAGCCAGGCGAATTATTTCAAGGAAAGAGAATCCTCGCAAAGTGGGGATTCCACGTACGTTTTCAAGGGACGGGCAAAGATCATGGTCTATCACAAGATACCCACTACGGGCTGGATCGTGATTCTTTCCGCGTATGAGGATGATCTGGCAACCACGGCGCTGGAACAACGGAACGTCATGGCCATTGGCGGAATTTTCGTCATCGTCCTGGTTGTGGGGCTTTGCCTGTGGCTGCTTCGCAAGCTGGTGTTCGCTCCCGTTAACGGTGTGCTGGCTTTTGCCTCGGCTGTTTCGGACGGGGATCTGAAGGCCAGCCTGGAAGGCTCGTATAAGTATGAGTTCTCGGTTCTCGCTTCCAAGATTCAGGTCATGGTTGCCGAATTGAAGAATAAACTGGGATTTTCCGACGGCGTACTCAGAGGAATGACCATTCCGTGCGTCATTGCGGATCCGGGTGGAAACGTGATCTGGGTCAACCAACCGGCCTGCGATCTCTGTGAGTCGCGCAAAGGCCCCGACGAGTGGGTTGGGCATGCTTTTGGCGAGTTTTTCTACGGAGACGCGTCACACGAAAGCATCACCACGGATACGTTGCGTACGGAAAAAATGCATGATCAGGAGCTGAGCCATTCGTTCCCGTCCGGGAAACAGGTGGTCCTGCACGTCAATTCGCTGCCTTTTTACGACATGGACGGAAAATTGCTCGGTGCGGTGACGTATATGATAGATTTGACCGAGATCCGTCAGCAGCAGAAAAAGGTCGAGGAACAACACGCCATAATCGCAAAAGCGGCTGCGGAAGCAGACAGCATCTCGCAACATCTGGCCTCTGCCTCGGAGGAACTCTCGGCCCAGGTGGATGAAGCCAGCAGAGGGACGATTTTGCAGCGTGACCGTATGTCTGAGATCGCCACGTCCATGAATGAAATGACGGCTTCTGTCCTTGAAGTGGCCCGCAATGCATCCAGTGCTTCGGAAGTCACCACCAATGCGCGCCGTGAAGCGGAACTGGGGGCCTCCAATCTGAACGATCTGACCCATGCCATCGAGGAAGTGCAGGCACAGGCCCTGAGTCTGAAGGAGTCCATGGGGGAACTCGGGGTGCAGGCCGAGGGCATCGGCAATGTCATGAACGTGATCAGTGACATCGCGGACCAAACGAATCTGCTGGCGCTCAACGCGGCCATCGAAGCGGCCCGTGCAGGCGAGGCGGGAAGGGGGTTTGCCGTGGTGGCGGATGAAGTCCGCAAGCTGGCTGAAAAAACCATGACCGCCACACAGGAGGTGGGCACCGCCATCGGCAATATTCAGCAGGTGGCAAAAGTGAATATACAGTCCACCGAAAAGGCCGTTACGAAAATTGCCGATAGTACGGAACTGGTGACAAAATCGGGGGAGGTTTTGGACACCATTGTGGGAATGATGGAAAACGCCGCGGCGCAGGTCAGCGGCATTGCCACGGCTGCGGAAGAACAGTCCCTGGCCAGCGAAGAAATCAACCAGTCCACCGGGGATGTGACCGACCTGTCTCAAAAAGCCTCGGAAATCATGGAGCAGTCCGCTCAAGCCGTGCAGGAAGTAGCGGAAATGGCCGCAAAACTGAGCATGGTCATCGAGGAAATGTCCTGATGTAAACCGGCCGCGGCAGTACCGGAGGGCGGCCTTTGCCTGAGCTTGCGGCCCCGGGTCCATGCGGCAGAGCGTTTTTTGAGGTGGTCCGTCATGGCGGACCACCTTCTATTTGAATTCTTCGAAAAAAGCGACAAGATCAGCGAATTTCAACGGACGCGAGTAGAAGTACCCCTGGTAGATGTCGCAGCCGTATTCTTTGAGAACGGCAAGCTGCTCGGGTTCTTCAACCCCTTCGGCGACAATGACCATGTTCATGGTGTGCCCCATATTGATGATCGATCGGATCAGGTTCGCATCCTTGGTGATATTGGTGATGTTGGCGATAAAACTCCTATCCACCTTCAATTCCTTTATGGGCAACCCTCTGAGCATGCTCAAAGAGGAATATCCGGTACCGAAGTCATCAAGAGAAATGGTGATCTGATGGTTGTTCAGCGAATGGAGAAGCGGCAGAAAATGCTCGATATCGTCAATGAACAATGTTTCGGTCACCTCGATGGTCACCCTGTTCTTGTCAATGCCATGTTTTTCTATGGTGTTGATGAGCATTTCTTCAAAGCCGCTGGCAAGAAACTGTTTTATGGAAATATTGATGGAAATGGAAAAATGCAGTTCGCCAAAGGTCTGAGCGAGTTGTGCGAAGTCGGATAAGGACTGCTCCAGGATAAAATTGCCGAGATCTTCCATGAGTGCGGATTCTTCCGCCACGCCGATGAACTGGTCGGGTGGAACGAATCCGAGTTCGGGATTCTGCCAGCGGACAAGCGCTTCAATGCCATGGATAGTGCCTGTCCTGTCTATCTGGGGTTGGTAGACCATGTGCAGTTCGTTTTTGTCCAGTGCAGTACGCAGGTAGTGTTCTATCTTGGTCTTGCGGTCCATGACCTTCTTGAGTTCCTCGTTGTAGAAAGAAAAGGAATTCCGCTGTTTTTTGGCCTGATACATGGCCAGGTCCGCATTGACCATTAATTGTTCGAGCCCCATGCCGTCGTCTGGAAAAAAGGAGACGCCCGCACTGGCGCCGAGATGCAAGTGCATTCCGGAAATGAAATACGGCTCGGCAATGTATTCGAGCAGTTGGGAAACAATTCGGGTGATGGTATCCAGTTCGGTTTCATGAATCAGGATGGTGAATTCGTCTCCCCCGTTGCGTACGACCTCCGAACCTATGGGAACGCACTGCAGAATTCGGTTTGAGACTTCCTGGAGAATCAGGTCACCGGTGGTGTGACCGAATGTGTCATTGATGTTTTTGAAATTATCCAGATCGAGAAAGACAATTGCAAAGGGCGGGGAGCTGGGCTGCGTCCATTGCTTTGATATGGCAGTATACGCTTCGCGATTGTACAATCCGGTCAAAGAGTCGTGTATGGCAAGATAGGCGAGTTTTTTTCTGGTGGCCTCTTCTTTTCGCAAGGCCCAGATAAAAAGGCCTCCGAGTATCAGCATTGTGATAATGAAACCAATAAGTTTTATATAGAATCCCTGTGCGATGAAAGCGGTAGTGATGCTTTTTTCGGGAATGGAAGTAATGGCGATCAAGTTGTAGCGTTTGAGGAATCTTGCTGCGTCAATTGAGGTCATTCTTCCTCTTATTTCTGATTTGGTATAGTATATGTAAGAATTATTGGACTTTCTGAATTCTTGCGGCGTCATTTTATAGTTTTTAAACAAATCTTTCTGGGCCTGTTTGACGACATCAATGGGCAATGGTTTTGAATAGGCGTCCTCATATTTATCATTGTCCAGTGGAAAAATATGCACGCGCCAGTGACCGCTGTTATTGAGAATCAATGTATTGATATCCTGAATATCAAGATTCCCCTGCATCATATCAGAAAAAGAATCGATATCTATTCCGGTAGCGAGAGTTCCTATTATGGAGCCATCGGTTTTTTGTATCTTTTTATAAACAGGGAGAATCCATTTCTGTATATTTTTCATGAAATATACTCTTCCAAAAAAGACACTTTCTGCCTTGGAAGTATTTTTTAATATTGTTTTTATATCTTTATATTTTGAAAATTTCTGTATATTGTGAAAATCTAAATTTGAACTGAAAGCAATATAGTGTCCATCAGGAGATATGAATCCATATCCAACTGTTGATTCGCTTGTTTTTTGTGTTTTAGATAAGACTTGTTTGATAATTGACGGATTTAAATAAAAATTTTGACATAACAGCCGATCTCCTAATTTTTCCATTGTCAGTTCTACAACATGGAATTTGGCATGGACTGCAGAAGCAAATATATTGTTCAAATATTTAGCTTTATTTACTGTTTCTTTTGCAATGGTATTGTACGTGTCGAGCTGGCCGAGAACGAAAATCAGGGTCAGACAAATAAAAACAAGTACGGATATCAAGCGGATTTTGTTCACCGGCGTCCTCTTTTGTAAAAAACGTCAAAAATCGGCATTGTTTCAGATAGAGTTTGTAAATTCAGTATAATACGATAAAAAGAAACAAGTTTACTCTGTATTTGGGAACATTATGAGAGTTTTAGATAATACACCAAGCGGGTATTCTGTTCAAACGAATTTGTCTGTTTTTTTATTCTGCCAGCGATGAACACAGTTCCAGTGTCGCTGTCTGGCTGCGGGCGCGGACGGGGGGTAAGGTTCCTGCAGTGGAAGTTTGCGAAAGGGACGCAGGCAGGGGAAGGGGTGTGAAGAAAAACGGTTGTGGACGCGAGATGTCTGTGCGTCCACAACCGGCGTATGGCTATCAGGATTGTTTCTGCGGTTTTCCCCAGTGGTGTTTGTAGATTTGCATCGCGGGCGGAACAAGCAGCAGCAGAATCACGGCCCAGAGAATCAGGCAGGGGCCACGGGTGAAGAAGACCGAATAGCTCCCGTGTCCGATGATGACTGCCTGGGCAAAGCCGGTTTCGGCTATGGGCCCCAGAATCAGCCCCAGTATGAGCGCTCCCAGTGAAAAGCCGGTTTTTTTCCAGAAACAAGGCCGCCAGCGCGAAAATGAGCATGATGAACACGTCGAACAGGCTGTTGTTCATGGCGTAGGAGCCCAGTACGGAAAATACGCATACGGCCGGAATGAGCAGCGCCGTGGGGATGAGCGAGATGCGCGCGAAGTAGGGCGCGAAAAAGAGTCCCAATGCCAGAAAGCAGACATTGGCGAGAAACATGGAGAAAATGAAACCGTAGGTAATTACGCCGTGTTTGGTAAACAGCTCGGGTCCGGGAATGAGCCCGTGGATAATCAATCCGCCGAGCAGGGCGGCAGCCACGCTGTTGCCGGGGATCCCCAGTGTCAGCGTGGGAATCAGCGAACCACCCACGCATCCGTTGTTGCCGCTTTCGGCCGCGGCGATGCCTTCGGGGTTGCCGTTGCCGAATTTTTTTCTGTTTTTCGAGTTCTGGCGCGCCACATTGTAGGAAACGAATGCAGCGATGGTCGCGCCTTCTCCGGGAAGCACGCCCACGATGGTGCCCACCACGGATCCGAGTGCGATGAATTTTTTCAACCCCTTGGGCAAAGGCTCCTTTTTAAGAGGCTGCGTACGCATATCTTCCTGAACAATGTGTTTCTCGCCGGACAACTTGAGCATCTGGGTGATGGAAAACATGCCGATAAGGGCCGGCATAAAGGAAATGCCATCGTAGAGATCGCGGATGTCCAGCGTATATCGGAGGCTGCCCGAGATGGGGTCCGTGCCCACCACGGCTATGATCAATCCCAGAACGCCGGAAATGAGCGCCTTGATGAGTTTGCCTTCCTCGGCCAGGGAAACAATACCCACCAGTCCCAGAATGGCCAGCAGAAAGTATTCCGGCGGACCGAACTGCAGGGCCACGATGGCCAGCACCGGAGCGGTGCAGAGCAGGACCAGCGTGGAGAAGATGCCCCCGATGAAACTGGAGATGACCGAGACTTTGAGAGCCAGTCCTCCTTTGCCTTGCTTGGTGAGCTGGTAGCCTTCTATGGCCGTGGCCGCGGCAGCGGGAGTGCCGGGCGTATGCAGCAGAATGGCGGGAATGGATCCGCCGTACATGGCCCCGCAGTATACGCCGCCCATGAGGATCAGGCCGGTGAGAGGTTCCAGGGCAAAGGTTACGGGAATGAGCAGGGCAACGGCCATGGTTGCCGTCAATCCGGGCATGCCGCCGACAAGAACGCCGGAGGCCGTGCCTATGAACACAGCCAGCAGAGAAGATGGCATCAACAGAGAGTGCAGCGCCTCAAGAATCATGGGTATTCCTTACAGGAGGCTTCCTTTGGGCAGGGAAACTTCCAGCAGTTTGGCGAAGACGTAGTAAACGAAGATCAGTATTCCCGCTGTGGTGAAGACAATGGGCAAAGGACGGCGGTAACCTATGCCCAGCATGGTGGCGGGCAGAAAAAGCGCCGAAGACAGAAAAAAGCCCAGATAGCCGAGAGCCCAGCAATAGAGCGCGAGCAGAATGAGCAAGGGCCAGAAGCGTCTGGGGTCGGCGGACAGACGAAGCTTCTGCTGACCGAAGCCTCCGCCGCGGCTTTTGATGAACAGCAGCAGTTGCGCAGCGCACAGAAGCCCGAGAGTCCAGCCGAGAAAGCGAACGTAGGCTGCGGTGGATCCCTGCACAAAAGGCGGATAACTCGCCGTACTGCGGTAGAGCAGTACGGCGAGCGCCAAAAAGCCTAACAATAATAGGAGTTCGGCAAAACGCTTGGACATCTTACCAAGGCGCCTTGTCGTAGTAGACCTGGGTTTCGGCCTGCAGTTTCTTCAGATAATCGAGGTATTCCGGACCGGTCATGACCTGCAGGAAGAGATTGTCCTTCTTGGCGGCGGCGAGAAAATCCGGATCGCTGAGCACCTTGGCCAGCAGATCGTCGAGTTTGTCCAGGATGGCCTTGTCCACTTTCGCAGGGGCCACAAAGCCGCGGGTAGCGGTCATGAGCACGTCGTATCCCTGCTCCTGGCCGGTGGGGACATCGGGAAGCAGTTCGGAGCGCTTGTCAGCCAGGATGGCGATGATGCGCGCCTGTCCGGCTTTGTGCTGTGCGAACATCTGGGACAGGTTCATGAAGCTGGCGTCCACATGGCCGCCCATGGTGGCGGATTTCTGCTCGGTGGATCCCTTGGTGGGGAGCAGGTTGAAGGCGACGTCGGCGGTGTTTTCGAATTTTTTTGCGGCAATGAAGTCATCGGAGCCAATGCCGTTGACGGAGACGGTCAGGCTTTTGTCCTTGGCGGCCTTGACCAGATCGTCAAGCGTCTTGAAAGGGCTGTTCGGGGGAACGACCACGATTTCGGGATCGTCGCACATGTTGCCCATGATATGAAAACTGTCCAGGGTATAGCGTGCGCGTTTGGAAACAATATGGGCCACGACCTGGGTAGTGAAGATCATGCCGATGGTCAGTCCGTCGGGTTTGGCGTCCGCAATTTCCTCAAAGCCTTTCTGGCCGCCCGAGCCACCCACGTTTTTGACCACGAATTCGGCTTCGGGCCAGTATTTCTTGGCTGCGTGGATGACCAGGCGCGCGGAGGCGTCGGTGGATCCGCCGGCTTTGGAAGGCACGATGATGGTGATGGGTTCGGACGGATACTCGGCGAAAGCGGACAAAGGAAGAGCAAAACAGAGGACAAGTACGAGAAGTGCGAGGCGTTTGATCACGAAGACCTCCAAGTAAAGATGGTTGTTGAATGCGAGCACCAGCGTCAAGGACCAATGCTTATGTTCTGCAATGCCAGAGTGAAACAGGAACTCCGGCCCATTGCAGAGGGTTTCCCATGCGTATTGATGGGGAATGCGAAAAAAACCGCATGAGGCATTGCAGTGTTTCCGGCAAAACAGCTCCACCCATTGGGGCAGGCGTTTGTTCCCTTCATGCTCCAACAGATTCCAGGGCATTGGCCGGACAAGCCCTCACCCCTGTATCCACCTCCGGCGGCAACAAAAATATCCGTCTGGCGTCGGCCGGTGCGGTGGATAACGTCATGCTTCTCAGTATGAAATAGATGTCATTTTATGAAATTTAGTTCATTTATTACCATTATGCAAAAGCTGTCAACCTGGCAGATTTCTCGACCTCGAGCATCTGCAATACGTTGCCGGCCCCAATAAGATGCCATGCAGTAGAGCATCAGCACTGAGGACGAGCAGATGCATAGCATACGGAATATGCGGAGGCTCGGGGCATACGCAGGACGGCAGATTGTCCTTTGCCGCCCGTGCTTCAGAAAATGGCAAGTTTTGATTTTGGCTTTGACGCAACATCCTGGATCTGGTCCAGGTAGTTCTCATGGTTGTTGAGGTAAAAAGCCAGTGCGCTGTTGAATTTGCGTCCCAGCAGTCCCTGAACCAGGAGCAGGCTGATTTCCTTTTCCCGTTCCAGCACGCACTGCGACAGCAGGAAGGCTTTGCGTTCGTCCCGTTCCATTTCCCGCAACTTGTGGCGCAGGACGGTTCGCGCCTGGGGCTGATACATCCAGAAATACATCAAATCCAGAGCGTTGACGATGATGACCTTCTCAAGGTCGCTTGTTTCGGTGGCGATGGTTTCGATGAAGGCCTTGGGCGATGCCAGCAAATCAAGTGCATCGTCCTGCGGGTAAAGCACTTCGAGTTTGGCGTAGGTCTGGAACACCTGGTTCAGCTTGGCATCCAGGTCGCGCTTACGCATCCGGACATAGCTGGAGCGGTCGGCCATGCCTTCGATAATGCCTGCGGCACAGTCAGAGGCGAACTTGGAGATGATGGCCGCCCATTTCTGCAGAATGACATCCACGTTGGGAATGCCGTACATTCCGAGGATGCTTCCAAGAATCATGTTGTAGAGGATTGCCAGAGGAATGGAGATAATGCTCCGGAAAAAGTTCCCCACCACGGCACGCCGGGGCAGACCGCGAAAGGTATTGTGCGTGGAGATGTACGCTCCGTTGACCAGAGCCATTATAGAGAACAGCAGCACCGGATCCGAGGCGGTGGTGATACCGAGGCCGCGATCCAGAAGCACGGTTTTGACAAGGTAATCCAGCAGGGGCACGGAAAACCCCGTATACAGCAATGAATCCGAAAAACGCCCCCAGCTCAGAAAATCATTCCATTTGAAGAGCGACGAGCGCTGAAAACCACCACAAGCCAGCACCGACTGGATAATATTGCGTACGCCGGTGATGCCGAACCAGATGAAGGGGCCGAAATAGGCCAGCAGCCACCAGTCCTTGGTATAGTAGAAGGAAATGGCCGCGGGGATGAAGCCGAAGAGTATCTTGAGCACGTTTTTCAGGTGCCCGTTGAGGTTTGCCCAACGATTGAAGCCCGTTTGCCTGGGGGGATCCTCCTCGTTGTTCCCCTCGACTTTTTTGGGAACACCGCCCAGGGTGTAGATGTTGCCCTTGCCCTCGGGCGCGAGCCTGTAGCCGGTGCGTTTCCAGGATACCTCGGGCACGCTTCCGCTTGTGAACCATTTGGGCATGATCCTTAGAAAAGCGTTGAAGAATTTTCCGGCCCCTGTGGGAGGGTGTACGGAAAAGATGATCTGGGCCCTGGTGTCCATGGCGATGGGCAGGGGAAGAAAACTGTGGGTTTTGGAGTGTTTCAAGGCTCTTTGGGACTTGAGCGGCAATGTGTCGGCAACGACCTGCCCCATGCCGTGGCGGCGAAAGGACTGGCCGGTGGAGTCCGAGCCGATGCGCGAACGCAGCGGGTGGTTTTTGTACAGGGCGTGAAACGAGGAAAGATCTTCGAGCAGGGCGTTCAAATCGTGCAGTCGTTCTTTCCTGAAGGACTTGCGGCAGCTGTCCACGGATTCGATGATCCGGTGGATGAAGCGTTTGAGCAGCACGACATTGGCCGAATTGACTACGGACTGCAGCTCCAGGATGTTTTTGTAATCAATGGATTTGCCGGTTTCGAAATAGTGCAGGTTGAAAATTTCCAGATGGGTGATGCCGCCGTTGCACTGATGCAGCAGAATGAGCACCTCGTCTATGCAAAGGCCGTTCAGGTCCAGAGTCACCCAGTTGTGCACATTCAGTCCGCGAATCAGATTGATCATCTGCGGTGCGGACAGGGTCAGCAATTCGGGTTCGTCGTCCGCTCCGTGGGGTACGAAAGGATTGTTTATTTCCGGGTTCTGTTCGGGCGCCAGCCATTGCTCGATGACCTGCTCCACATCCACGGTCGGGATAGGGCCGGCTTCTTTGGGCGCCTTGGGCTGCTTGTTCAGGATATTGCGGGCCCGCGAGCTGATCATGCTTCCCAGGTGAAACAGCGTGGGCTGTCCAACACCCACGAATTCCAGATATTCTTCCTTGGAAATGGAAGGCAGGGAAATGCCGAGGCTCGCCCCCATGGATTGCCGCAGGGAGCTGTTGTATTTCTCCAGAATGCTCCAGATGTATTTGTGCTGGTACTCCAGTACGTTCTGCCCCTTTTGTCGGAATGCCTCCATGTCTGGCTTGTTCAAGAAATTGAGCAGGTCGGACTGATCAGCGAGTCCCCTGGGCGTCCAGAGCAGCTTGATGAAATGGTCGCGGTGCCGGACGCGCAGTTCAATGCCGATGCGTGCGGAAATCCCCATAATTTTGGCGGCTTCCAGCAATTCCATGGCCGCGTCGGGGTCAATGATCGTGTAGTAGATGACCGTGAGCTTGCGTATGCCCTTGATCCAGGCATCCATGATCAGGTGCGTGGGGGATTTGCGTCCTTTCGTATTGGCGTCGTGGACGTGGTCGTCAAAGGCCAGCTGCGACCAGTCCTCGGGCATTTCTATCAGGTGGTACTTCTGCAGTTCGCGCCGGATGCTCCGGGGGTTTCCCAGGATGACGCGGCGAAAGTCATGCGCCAGAACCAGCTGTCGCAGCGGGTCACTTTTGGAGCGTACCAGTTTCTTTCATGATCTGAACCAGAACCCGTGCCGTGTTCAGGGGGAGGGAGCTGTCCGAAGCGGTCAGAACCTCATCCTTCAGGGCGCGCAGGGCCTTGATGCGGTCCTGGGCTTTGCCGCGTTCCAACGACCCCAGAAGGTGAACAACCGCATGAGCGATACGCAGGCTCCGCGTGGCGGCCATCTGCTTGATGCCGTTGGGATGCAGATAGGGAGCGAGTATTTTTTTAAAGCCGGAATACTGTCCGCGCTGCAGCACGTCATTGACGATGCGCAGCATTTCGTAATCCTGCTGGTCAAAAAACAGTCTGTTGGCAAGCCTGCGCTGCTCATGATTCATACTCTACCCACCCTTGCCGCACCATTGATGCAGCTGATCATCAATATTCAAATTCACCGGGATGCGTATTCAATGCGGATTTTGCTTGCCCGCAATTGTGATTGCTGCTGATCTTTCCCGATGAAGTTATGACAGCTATGTGTCCGTATAACTCTGCAATATGATTAATCTTACCTTCTGTTCTATTTATTGCCTTTATGATTTTTACGCAAAATATGTCAACTGACAAAATTGTCCGTGTCTCAATTGGAAAACAGAGCGATAAAGGGGATGTTCTGTTCTGTCAAAGTATTCCTAACTAATTAGAGTAATGATATTTTTTGAGATGTAAAGAATTCCTGCCATTGCAGTTGACAATATTGAAAGGTCCATCTGTGGTCCGAAGGAGGATCAGGAGAGAAGCAGGCGAAAGCAGGATGCAGGAGGGAAAGACAAAAGAGCTGAATATATTGGACAGATTCAGGTAAACAGAGGGAAGGAACGGTGAAAATCTGTAATCAATTGCAGCCGGTTGCGCATAAGCCGGATGCACAATAGGCCCGGGACATGGAGCAGGCCATCAGCAGGTCCTGGAAGCCATTGGCAAGCAGGGCGACAATCCGCATTACACCCGGTATCTGGGCACCCTGCTGAAGAAAAAAGGGGATTTTCCGGCGCCATGAGGCGCAGCAACGAGCTTTGCACTCAAAAAATAACCGGACTTTTCAATGGCCTCCCCGAAAGTACCGAAAACATCTTTGTCCGTTCCCTGTCAGAAAGATGCCTGTTTCAGGGCAGCCTTGTAGTAGACCATCCCACCGAAGGCATCGTATTTTTTGATGATAAGCAGTTTATCCAGATCTTTGAACTGTTGCATATAGTTTAACGAATCAATGATGAAGAAGTATTGATTGGGTTTGAAATGATGATTCTCTATGTCCTGGAGCAACTCCTGTTGGGATTTCGCAGGAGACTTGTTTGTAAAGTATTTGAAGTAGACATTGAAAACCAGTGTTTCGTCTCCGAGAACATAGATGTCTTCGCCCTTGTCATTTGCTATGACGCTTTTGACTATCTGACGGTACTGCATCTTGGCGTGATTGTTGTAGTAGTCATACGTCACGAACAGCGGAAGAAACGAAAGCCCAACATAGATGAGGACCACGCCGGCGCGCAGGATCCGGCCGGGAACCTGTCTCATGCCGTAGGCTGCCAGCAGGCAGAAGGCCGGTTGGATAATGGTCAGGTTTCTTGCCGTGAGATTGGGAGTCAGGAGGTACGAGGAGACGACCGGGATGGCAAGGCCCGTGCAAAACCAGAAGACCAGCATCAGCACATTTTGTCTGTCATGGTGGTCCGCGCTTTTTCTGACGCCGTGCCAGACGGCGAGGCAGGCCAGCAAGCCGCCGAGCACAACCAGGACCTGGTTCATGTAAAAGGTCAGGATGCAAAAAAGCAGGAGTGCGAATCCTGGAGGTTCCATCCAGTATTTGTGGCCGAGAGCCGCATTTTGCAGCAATTTTGATAAAAAGGGGCACAGAGACAGACAAAAGATGGCCATGAGCGTGATGATCAGGCCTGTGCGAAAAGGTCTACGCTGGATGAGCATTTGATGCAGAACGATCATGGCTTGAATGAAGACCACCAGCAGTCCGTAGTAATGCGTATTGATCAGCAGTGCCATGAGCAGCCCGTACCACAGTGTGGATTTCCAGGTCTGCTTTTCCAGGAACAGCAGAAAGGCATGGAAACAGCCCACGGTCAGCAGGGCCAGCAGAGCGTATGAGCGCGCCTCCTGTGCGTAGGTAATGAAAAAGATGTTCAGCGCGACAATGGCTGACGCAAAAAAAGCGGTTTGTTTGTCGAAAAGTTTTTTCCCAAGCAAAAAGATGGCAGGAATGACCAGGGTTCCCAGCAATGCGGACAGGGCGCGTCCGGAAAATTCCGTGAATCCGAAAATTTTCAGCCAGAACCAGAGCAGAATCTGGTACAGGGGCGGATGTACGTCCGAAACCGTGGTTCTGATCATTTGCCAGAAGTGAGCGTCAGGGCGGCTCGTATGTATGCTCCAGAGCTCGTCAAGCCAGTAACTTTGAAAATCAAGCTTGTAAAAGCGCAGGAGGCCGCCTGTGAGCACTATCAGAAGGAGGAGAAGGGTATCCTTGCTTGTGATCTCTCTGGTGTTATTTGCAGTATCCGCCACTTGAAATTCCTGTTTTCAGTGTTTTTATTGGTAATATCGGTCTTGAACAGTTACAAAATAACATTTCGGAATTCATCGAGTCATTTTATGAAATCAGTATAATGTATTCGTCCAGGTAACTGTCGGAATATTCATAAAGAATAAAAAAATTATCTGTAAAAATGAATAATCACACAAGGCAGGTCTTGAATGTATTTTGATGTTGAATATTTTTGGCAAGAAATCTTGAAGAATAGTTGTATTGTATACAAAATACAGCCATAAAGTTTTCTACTGCAGCAATAGTAGCTGTGACTGTAGTTGAAGGACTCATAACATGTGGAAGTATCGGATGTCATCTCTTAATGTGCCCTGGAAATGCAACGGCCGCAGATAGCTATTGAGATGATCTGTTTTGTCAGTCAGACCGGTTCATTCAGTGCCAGGGGGAGGCGCACCTGGAATTCACTGCCCATTCCCGGAACACTACGTACGATGATGGCCCCGTGGTAATGGTCGACGATTTCCTTGCAAATGGAAAGTCCCAGCCCCGTACCACCGGTTTTTTTGTCGTACTCTTCCCCCCTCGACCCTGTGGAAGCGTGTAAAGATGTGCTCCACATCATCCTTGGGGATACCCGCCCCCGTATCTTCTATGCAGATGACCAGCTGGTCCGCATCCTGGCGCGCGGACAGGCGGACGTGGCCCGCACTGGTGAATTTGTAGGCGTTGTGCAGCAGGTTCTGGAGCACCTGTTCGAGGCGGTCGGGATCCATGGTCAATGGAGGCAGGGCTTCCGGGATATCGACTTCAAAGGAAATGGCCGGCTTTTCCAGAAACAGGGCGTTGGCTGCCTGCGCAGTGCGTTTCAAGAGTTGCGTCATGTCCACTGCCTTGTCGTTCCATTGTATCCGGCCGGACTGGATTTTTGAAAGGTCCAGAAAATCATTGATCAGCCGCGTCAGGCGGCGGCTTTCCTCTTCTATGATGTTCAGGTTCTGTTCGATGCGCCGGGCCTGTTTGCGAAGACCGTCGTTTGATTCCGCAAATTGTCCGAAATGTTTGATAAAAGCTTTTCGGGTCAGATTGGCAAAACCCAGCAGTGATGTCAGAGGCGTTCGGAGTTCGTGCGAGACATTGGTGACGATGGTGGACTTGACCTTGTCGAGTTCCAGCAGCCGCGCATTGAGTTCGTCCTGCTCGCTGGCATGGCGCTGGAGCTTTTCCTCGATCAGTTTGCGGTGATGGATATTCACGGAAATGCCGTAGATCTTGTCGGGCTGACAGGAGTGATCCCTGCAGTCGACGTGCCCCGCATGGGCGTGCCAGAGCGGGCCGCTGTCCGGAGTGACAACCGGGCATTCCAGATAGAAAGAAGGTTCCCTGCCCAGCAGGAAGTCGCTCAAAAGTTGTCTGGCGTTTTGTCTGTCTTCCGCTTCCATGGGAAGTTGATCCAGCGGGATACGCATTGACTCGATTGCCCCGAAAATGGACTTTGCGTTGGGAGAAAAGAACAAGGTATCGAAATGGGGGCTTTCGTCCCTCCAGGTTACGGGAACTTCCCAGGTAAATGCCGAGACCGTATCCAGGGCCAGGTTGAGATGATTCTGGCTTTCCTGAAGTGCGGCGGTGCGTTGCCGGACCAGGATGTCCACCTCGGAGTAGGCTTTGTGCAGGGCATGTTCCGCAACCTGGCGGTCGCGGATTTCACGCTGCAGGCGGTGGTTCCAATGCAGCATGACACTGAAAACCAGAGTGACTCCCAACAGAAGCCACATGCCCCAGAAAAGAATGTTCCCCCAGGAGATGCCCAGGTTCAGGTCGGCATGCAACCACTTGCCGACAATGGTATTGTGTTCGTGCTGGGATATGGAATCCAGGCCTTTCTGCAGAAGATTCGCCAGCATTGGCCAGTCCCGCCGGCTGGCGAAACACATGTCATTGGTGCCCCAGTCGGTGGCTGTAGCCACCATGAGGTTGGTAAGGCCGTTTTTGTTGATCAGATAATCGCCCACCGCCAGGTTCAAAATGTAGGCGTCGGCTTTGCCCACCGATACGCTGGTCAAGCCTTCTGCTGCGGTTTTGACGAAAACAAACTTGAGATCTGGAATCTTTTTGAGTCGCGGGTAATTGGCCAGTCGTTTGACTACGGCCACCCGTCTTCCTTTCAATTCCTCAACATCGGAGATGAAAGGGTGGTCCTTGCGCATGAAGATGACCCAGGGAAACTGCAGATAGGGTTTGCTGAAAATCATGTATTCCTGACGGTCTGGCGTAGGCGATACGCAGGCCCATGCGTCGATTTCGCCGGCCATGGTCTTGTCCATGACCTGATCCCAGGTAAGATTTTTCTGGATTTCCAGTTTGAAGCCCAGGCGTTGTTCCAGGAGTTTGACATAATCCGAGGCTATACCCTGAAAAATTTCCCCCGGTTCCATGTACTGAAAAGGAGGATACGAACGCCCCACGCCAAGACGTATGACCGGATGCTCGGTGATCCAGGCCTTTTCCTCAGGACTAAGGGAAATGAAAGGGTGGGATTTTCCTGCGAGTGCGGATGCGGGAAGCAGCAAATGCGCCAGGATGAGGAAAAGGAATCCCTGCACCATCCATGCGGACATTCTATTGTTCCATGCTGACAAGATAGACGTGGATATCAGGGAAGAAAGGACAAAAAGATGATGGACGCACTGAAGATTGCTCAAACACCCCCTCCCAAGCAACGATGAAAGTACAACGATATGGCTGTGTGATCGGAACTTTGCCTTGGAATCTGTCATCCCCCGATATAGCACAGATTCTTATTATGAACATTATTGGCCATATTGTTTGGAAAAACAATACCCAAAAAGAAAAGTTTATTGCTTTTTTCGATTGGCTTTTGCAGAGCTCCTACGTGAAATCAGGAGTACGCAGGCTTGTGCGCCGGGCTTGCAATTCCGTCGCCCTGCCGCATGTCCCTCACAATGCCGCGTGTTATGAGATGACGGACAGCACGGAGTACGACCATTCCCGTGCCTGCGTATAACAGGGCATGATCTGCGTGGTGTCGATATGCAGCGCGGCCGTATAACTCCCTGACGAAATCCAGTCCGAATGTTCGATGCAGACAACCAGCTCCAGCCAGTTGCTGAAGGGCGTATCCTCCCCCAGAAGAGCGTCAGTGACATTATTGTCCAAATTATCCAATAATTTTATGGCCTTTTCCATGGGCATGTCCAGCAGGGCATCAATGTGGGAAAACAGTCCCAGTGTAAACAATGATTCGGACAATTCAGGCGAATGTGATGACATGGAGAGCAGTTCGAGAAACTTGGCCCTTTGCAGTGAGGCTCGTGAAAGCTCCCTGGAAATGTCCGGGGGATGCAAATCTGTCAGCAGGATGGTACGCAGCCAGATTTTCAGTTGTTTCAATCCGAGAAAAATCACCGCCTGTTTGACCGATTGAATCTTGGAGCGGATTCCGTACGCGGGCGAATTGAGCAGGTTGATCAGGCGGAACCCCAAGGACACGTCCTGCTTGATCAAGTCGTTGATCTGATTGATTTCTATCTCAGGATTTTCGAGTTGCGCCAGAAGCCGCAACTTGAGGCCTTCCGATGAGGTGATTTTACGGACGGTATGGTTTTGGGGGCGTTGGAAAAAGAACCCGTGAAACAACGAGCAGCCCATGGCCTTGGCAAAGTTCCGTTGTTCGTTGGTTTCGACCTTTTCAGCCATGAAAACAGGCTTTTTACCGTTAATCTCCGGCATCAGCCTGGAAAAGGCCTCGGGGGAAAAGGTGTCGATGTCGAAACAAAGAATGTCAGCCGCCGCGTACAGAGAGATGCGCCGGCGGTCGGGATTGGTTATTTTCAGGGCGATGGAGAATCCGCGTTTTTTCAGGTCCAGAAGTGGTTGCAGATAGCTTTCGTCCAGAAAATCGGTGTCCGGAATATTGATAATCGTCAGGTCGGATTGAATGTCCGGAATGTTCTGTTCCAGAATGCCTTCCCAGGGAAAACACAAAACAAGCCGTGCGCGCCTGAAATGGTCGTCCGGACTCAAGGCCAGATTGGCGAGGGTCTCCAGTGTGGCGAGCATTTCGTCCGAGAGCAGGGCTTCCTGGGCTTGGGAATCATTTCGGTAGAGCAGTTTATAGCCCCAGATTTTTCCTTCAAGGTCAAAAATGGGCTGATGCGCGAAAAATGCATCGACATAGTGATGGGAATCAGGCGTCATAGTTTTACTCGTAAAGAGTGAAGCGATTTTTGCCATTACGCTTGGATTCGTACATTGCGGAGTCCGCACGTTTTATAAGGCTGTCCAAGTTCTCATCCTGTTCTTTGCATATGGCAATGCCGATACTGATACCTATGGACAGTTCATTTGTTTCATAAAGCATGGGCTGGGAAATTATATTGATGATGGAGTTTGCAATGTCGGTCAAATGATTTGTGTCTGTTGTTCCATTGAACACAATGGCAAACTCATCACCACCCAGTCTTCCAATTACATCAGAGTTTCTGGTGCATTTTTTAAGGCGATTTGCAACCTGCTTCAAGACATAATCTCCAGCATCATGTCCAATGGTGTCATTTATGCTTTTAAATCCGTCAAGGTCAAGATACATCAAAGAAAAATATCTCTCGAAGCGTTTGGCTGAATCAAAACTCTTATCTGCAAGTTCAAAAAAAAGATTACGGTTTGGGAGAGTTGTCAACATGTCATATAAGGCCATATGACGAATTTTTGCCTCATGTATTTTTTGATCTGTAATATCAGTAATTGTTCCTACAATACCTACTGGTTCACCGTTGGTATTTTTGTATATTGTTTTGTTTTCAATAACAGAATGGAATAGTCCGTCTGAAAAAGGTAGTTTTGTCTCATAGCTGTATGGCTTCATTGTTTTGAGTACTATCTTGTCTACTTCCTCAAGTGCAGCAGCTGTTTTAGAGTCAAAGAAAGAGTTTGCTCTATTGCCAAGGACGTTGTCTCTATTGGTATTGAATGTTTTGCATAGTGTATCATTGATCATGACGTATTCACCACGTAAATTTTTATAAAAAATAGGAATAGAAATGGTGTCTACAATTGTCTGTAGAAAATTTTGACTTTCCGCAAGTGATTTCTCTTGCAGATCTCTTTCTTCCTCGTTTATTTCTATGCAACCAAAGATGAAAGACGTAGAAAGTAGAATTATATCGACAAGCTGTATCGTTTGTGTGTGTTCCCAGATAAACTCGAAAAAGGTTATTTCAGTATTGTTGTAGGTAAGAGTACTGACAATTATTCTGGTAAGAATAGTGAGCTCTTCCATTATGAGGCTTATGGAACAAAGAACTTGAAATTTATAGAGTTTTGTATTGTTGTGTTTGAGTATTGCAACTATGCTTAATAATAATCCAACCATTAAAAGTATGTTTATAAATATTGTGCCCAATATGTGTGGAATGTCCATTATCACGTAAAACAAAGGGCTTGAGACAATGAGTAGAGAAATTATTGTTATACTTGAAAATTTTATTTTTAGATTTCTAAAGAGATGGATGCCTACATAAAGAAAAAATACGCTGAGGCCATCAAAAAAAGGGATGAATAGTCTGAAAAATGGATATGGAATGTAGAGTGCGCGAGTAAGCATGGCCAGGGATAAAAACAAAAAGAAAAAACTTAAGGTGCTAAACCCCTTAGATGCCTTGAAAGAGAATGCGTAAAACTGCATCAGGAAGCTTAAAAGCAACGACACGGCGGATATGGTCGTGAGTTTGATTGAGATATCCATTTTAATCTGCTGTTTGTATGATGAACTTTTGGAAAAATTCCGTAATTACACCCGACGACGGGGGCGCAATCTGCTTCGCTGTTTTCACCCTCAAAAGGGGTGGGGAATTGGGAAATAGTAACAGATTACACTTTTTTATTCCACAGAACTCAAGCCGGACTTGTCCCTTAGTTCGCCGCCGGGGCGACTGAAACAATTCATATCTGCCGTTCCCCGGAACCGGATTGAAGAGTATTTCATGTCAATTTAGTATGTTACTGCTGCACGGCAATGTGTCCGCGAGGTTGACCCAGGTCATACTGCAAACAGGTTTGATGGTATCTGGCGTGGGCACGGCAGGTTGTTTCACAGCGTCGGAGAGAAAAAGCGAAAACGTCAAGTCGGGTTTACGGTCGGGAAGACCGGGCGCCGGGCAGGTCAGCAAGGGCTGGCTGTAAATCATACCTTAAGCAATTTATGTGAAGATTATTCACAAAAACTGACGTACTTTCAAGAGCAGAAAAGCTCAAAAAAACAACGTCCCAAGCACATTTTCTTGTGGTCATTTTGGACCACGAAAATATTGCGTTCAAAACAGGGCGCTGTCGCCGGGAGTGCGCCGTTGGCTATTTTGCTACCAAATTAGTATAAACATTTTGGAGGCTCTGGCAATGGCATGTCCGCTATGATGGAAAAGATGCAACAGCTTTGCCGGCTTAGTCTTCAATCGACTTCGAAGGGATCTTGTATTGTTCGCAGTAAGCTGAAAAAAGATATTTTTTGAACACTACAGAGGGCGCTTCGGTGAAGGTAGTTCCTGCATTGGAAAAGTGAGTCTTAACAATTCGCGGGCTGCATAAAGAGCAGTTTTAATGGGCTTACCGACTCGTCTTTCGGTCAGAAATCGAATAAAGCTATTCCAGATGTTTTTGTGGGCATGATGCAATCATTATTACCAGGAGCACAAAGTGTCTGACAGTTTGTTGATCCTGGTTATAAGAACGACCACCCTGCAGTCGGGGGCAAGCGGCGATAGCCGCGCTGGAGCGGGCCGTTAAATACTTTCCGCTCCAGATAATAGGAAGTGGAAGGGTGGTTTTGTCGTTTCCTTCCGCAGATTCTTTTGGGAACCTTACGAACTGGGCACTATAATGCAGAGCAAACATCCGGAATGGCACGAACAGTGGTCGATTTTCAAAGATACTGAATTGTTTTTGTTCAAGGACTGGATCGCTCCTTACGATTTGACGTTTTTTGAAGGAAAGACAGTGCTTGAAGCAGGCTGCGGCGGCGGACAACACACCAGTTTCATGGCGCCTTACGCCAGGTCGATCACTGCCGTGGATCTCAATACCGTTGAAATAGCGGAAGCGCGTAATGCGGGTGCTGAAAATATCGAATTCGTCACTGCGGACATCGCCAATATGGACCTGGGGAAAACCTTTGACGTCGTCATCAGCATCGGGGTCGTACACCATACGGACGATACGCGGCGGACCGTGGAGAATCTAAAGCGTCATCTCGCTCCTGGTGGCACCTTGATTTTATGGGTCTATTCGGAAGAAGGAAACTGGCTTGCCAAAAATGTCGTGGAACGGTTCAGAAAACTCTTTCTTTCCAATGCGTCACCCCAAAAATTACTGTTGCTGTCCAGGCTGATTACAGCTGCGATGTACCTGCCCATTTATACCGTCTACATGCTTCCCGTGTCTTTCCTTCCCTATTATGCGTATTTTCAGAATTTCAGAAAAATGTCCTTCATACGCAACGTGCAGAACGTCTACGACAAGCTCAACGCGCCGCAGACGGAATTCATTTCCCAGACCAAGGCCCGGCAGTTTGTCGAAGATCTCGGCGAGTGCGCCATAATTCCGTATAGAAATGTCAGTTACAGTATCTCAGGTAAAAAAATAACGGTTTGATTCTGGGGTATTACCTTCCCCACCAGCATTGAACCTTTTTTGGCGCGGCTTGACTAAAGCGTATTAAAGATGTTGGAGAGTTGCCTCAACCAGGGGCGCCAGAGCCCTGGATAAGGAGATTCTCATGAACACTACGCAAGCAAAGCCGCTCACCATATGGCCGGTGGAGCGCAAGGACGGCAGCTATGCCGTACGGATTTGTCTGAACCAGGGGGAAATGTCGCTGGATCTGCTTCAGCGGCTTTCGGGCCTGATGGATCAATATGCATTCACACTGCGCGTCACCACGGCGCAACGTCTCAATCTTGCGGGCGTTTCCAAGGAGCAGGTGGAAGAAATCGCAGAAGCACTGGGTGCTGTGGTCCGGAAATGCGCTCCGGGAGTAAGCGTCTGCACGGGCGCTGGAGTCTGCCGGATGGGCGTACAGGAAACCGGAGCCATCAGCGATACGCTGGTGGCTGTGATTCAGGAAAACGGTCCCTATCCCTTTAAAATAAAAAGCGGCGTTTCCGGCTGCAAAATGTCCTGCGGACTGAGCCACGTACGGGACATCGGCCTGGTGGCCGGGGTCAAGGGCTGGGATCTCTATTTCGGAGGCTGTGCCACTGCCCATGCGGCTCCCGGCATCCTGCTGGGAAAGGCACTCACCGAGGAAGAAGCCATGCGCCTGGTGGCCAGAGGACTGGTCTTTTACAGGGAAAACGGAAAGAAGCGCGAACGTATTGGCGGCATGGTCAGACGTTTGGGAGCGGAAGCCGTAACCGCGGCATTGCTCTAACCGTCCGTATTCCATATGCAAAAGCCCCTGAACTTTCGAGTTCAGGGGCTTTTTTGCGCACATGCCGGTCCATGGGGCCCCCGTGGATTCAGGCAACCGTGCGCATCATTCGGAAGATTCTTCAGCCCAAAGCTTCTCTTTACTCAGCCCTGCTGTGGTTGCAGCAGCTGTTGCAATTGCGCCGGCTGCAGTGTGGTGGCCAAAACATCGCATGGCGTCTTTATTCCGGTCGGCAGCGTGGAAAGGGGACTGATGTCCATCTTGGATTCATCCAGCAAATACAGTCCGTATCCTCTGGAAGACAGAATCTGCTGCAGCATTGGAATGTCCGTGGTCGGATAGATTGTGAGCAGCAGGTGCGGGTGCATGTTTTCCAGTGTTTGCACGGAACCCATCAGGGCAGCGGCTTCGTTGCCGCAGAGGTTCATTTTGATCACAGTGGCTTTGGGCGCATTTTCAGACTCGAGGCTCTGGAAGAGCAGCAGCAGATTATCCAGCGGGATGGTGTGAACGAGCTGCGCGTCCTGCAGCGGGCACTGGGTGCGCGGATGAATGGCCGCATACTGGCAGAGCCCTTGCTGTTGCACCAGGCGATACAGTGATGCAATTCCGGCTGTGGCGTCCAGTGCGTACTGTACGTTGCTGATGTTATTGATGTTGTTGGCCTGTAGGGAGATCTGGATCCGGGCAAAGGCCTCGCGTTCGGGTTCGATGCAGATAACGTGGCTTTGCGGCGAGCAGACCGCGGCAATCAGGCCGAACAGCCCGTTGTAGGCGCCGCAATCCAGAACCAGGCCGGGGTTCTGCATCACCAGGGTGGACCAGATGGTGGTGGCCAGCCGTCTGTACGTGCCGGTCCAGGCCATCTGGTTGGCTATCTGGTCGTCATTCATGTTTAGAATCTGAAAGCCCAGCTGTTCGTTCAGATTGATATCCATGAGTCCGCGGTAGGGCAGCAGCCGGGTCAGTTCCGGAACTTTGTCGGCGGGGATGGCCTGTTCGCTGCGGCAGTATCCCTGCAGTTCGTGGATCTTCTCATTGGTTCGCTGGATGACGGCCGTGTTCTCTCGCAGCAATCCGCGTTTCTGGCGTTGTTTGACGATGAGCTCCTGCGATACCGCCTGAAAGGCCGCGACTTTTGATTCACTCATTGCCTGAACGCCGCCGATGAGCGTGGGCTTTTTGCAGGTCCTGTGCCCGGGCCAGAAGCGCAGGGCGAAATCAAGATCCCAGGCGATATTCTGCCGTGGATCAAAGCGCACCTCCTGGGCGGCATCCGTACGCACGAAAAAGGGCCCGTGAAGCGTCAGCTGCGGATCGAAAAGCAGCAGATCCTCGGGAAGTTCCATGGTCAGGATTTGCGGCATGCGGATGTTGTAGTCGGCGTTTTGAACGTTGCAGGTGGCGTACAGCCCCCAGATGCCCTGGAATTGCGCAAAGGCGTCCTTGAGCAGCTTGGGGGACTCCGGAGCCAGGCGGTGGACGGGATCCATGACCAGGCACCAGCCCGCGCCCGCTTCCACGGCCTTGTCCAGGCAATGATTTTTGATTTCCGGAATATTGACGTCATCGAGCCCTTCTCCGGTGATGATTGCCGCCTCTTCGAAGGGACCGAGCCCCTGGGCGATGAACGCCCGGATGTTTTCCAGGCCGGCCTGATGTTCCTGCGGGTTTTCTCCAGTGGAAGCGAAAAGTATGGCGAGTTTGTTGGCGTTCATAACGGCTTAATCCTCTTGGAGCTCATTTTCTGGAAAAGTGAATGTCTGCAACAGGCGGACAGGTAACGAGACTGGGCAACTGCAGCATACGGTGTCGATCATGCCCAATTGATAAGACAAATGGTCCGCGGATGCAATGCGGGCTGGGTATGGAAGGATATCCAATGGAAAGGGCAACGCTCCGGTTGCGGATGCGTTGCCCTTGCTGTTGTTATTGCGTCGCGGAAACTCAGGGAATGGGATGGTGCGCCGAGTCTCCCATGTCCGTGGTGTGGCAGGCCACGCATCCGCCATTGGTGCCCATGGTGCCGGCTTCCTTCTGATACTGCAGCGGCTGAATGTTGTCGCGGTCCGTACCGTAGGGGTTGTCCGCCGGATACACGGCGTGCGGGCTGCCGTGGCAGCTCGAACAGAGCACGGCGTCCAGGTCGTCCTTGCGCTCATGATAGAGCGTTCCGGGTTTGCCGTTGGTCCATTTGTTGAAAGCCGTGCAGGTGCTGAAGTCCGGGGCTTCCGCAAAGTCGTGGCAGCCGGTGCAGTCCGGTTCCTGTTTCCAGGGCGTACGCGGCGAGATGTCCATGACAGTGGGCACGCTGCGGGGCTTCAGGTGGCGCATCAGGCGTACGGCGCCTTCCTTGCCCGCTTCCTCTTCCTTTTTGAGCAGAGCCAGCGCATGGTCTTCCATTGTGCCGTGGCAGCGTGTGCAGTCCATGCCCATGTCATTATGCCGTCCGCGGAAAAAGCGCGTACCGCCGTGCGGGTTGTTGGGGTGGCAGGTCTCGCAGGCTTCCGCGCCGCGTCCTGTCAGGTAGTTGGCGTGCCAGCCGTGAATGGCGGCGGACAGGCTCAACAGTTTCGGATCGCCCTTGGCGTCCAGCTTGGGATCCGCATGGCAGCGCTGGCAGGGCTTGGGATGTGCCCAGAGCGCTTCCTTGAGCAGTTTTGTCTTGTTGATGCGGTCGTGGACCTCGAGTACGTCCCCTGCCGTGGCATTGGAGTAACCGGTGATGGGATCCTTTTCAGGCATCCGCCAGTCCCCGCCGTGGCAATTGCGGCAGCCCATTTCCGTGGAGGCCGGGGCCACGGCATCCGTGGCTACCAGCAGCTTGCCGGAGTCCTTGTCGTGGGCTTCCAGGTGAATGAGCGGATAGGGCAGGAATTTTCCGTCCGTATCATAGGGAACCACGGGCACCCAATCCGCATGCCAGATACCCCGGTCTGCATCCCAGGTCAGCTCGCCCGTGGTGCCGTTGCCGGTATAGCCCGCATTGGGCGGCTGCTTGAATTTGAACAGTTCGCTGAATTCCTTCCACAAACGCAGCAGTTTCGCTGGGTCGCGAAAACCTTCTTCCAGGGCATAGGTCAGCTTGACCTTGTCGCTGACCAGCTCGGGCATGGGGTCCCGGTAAATGAGCTGCGCCTGAAAATCGTTGCCCGGAGGCAGCAGGGAGAAGTAGCGGCTGTTGTCCGAGAAGAAGTGCATGCCCGTGCCGCTGGTGGCCAGGAGCACGTACTCGGCGTTGTCCTGGTCGAATTCGGGTTCGGGCGTGGGAAGCTGGGGCGGCTCAAAACTGGCTGTTTCTTCCTTTTTGCCGTGCAGTCCTTCCACGATGTACCTGGCCAGGGCCGTACGCTCCTCCGCCGTGCCCACAAAGGGCGGCATGTAGCTCAGGAGTTTGCCCTGCCCGTCGAGCTGGGCGGCCAGTCCGTAAACAGAGTATTTTTTCGTACGCGGCAGAATATCCAGCAGCGGACCGCCGATGCTGTGGCAGGAAAGGCATTCCAGAGCGTAGATCTCGCGCCCGGCATCAATCTGGTTGTTTTTGTCCAGCTTTTTGTTGCGTACCCATTTGGCGTGCTTGAGAATACCGTCCGCATTGGCTTTTGCCACGTCGGCGAGCTTTATGGAGTTGGAAAAGGTGTGGTTGTAGATCAGGAAAGGTCTGCGCGCGGATTCGCGGGCCCATTCGAAACTCCCCACCTGGAGCAGACCCAGCACCAGCAGCAGGTAGGCCAGGGATACGCGGTTGCGCTGGGGCGCCAGATAGGCGAAGGCCAGTCCTCCCACGAACACCAGAGCCGAGCAGATCACGAAAACATGTACCAGAAAGGGGATTTCCCTTGAAAACTTCTGCACCATGTCCAGCTGCGGCGTGGGCAGGCTCAGCACGTACCAGAGCCCAGAGCAGAGCAGTACGGCAAAAGGCAGCGCCACCCAGCGGGCCGTGTAGCGCACCATCTGTTCGCGGACTTTGGCATCCTTGATGCGCGGGGCTGTGACAAAGCCGAACAGTCCGGCCAGCATCAGAGCCAGGGCTGTTCTGAACACCAGGGCGGGCCAGAACGTGGGGTTGAAAAAGCCCTGCCAGAAGTCGCCGCTTTCCAGCCAGCCTCCGGGGGTGAGCATGAAGCAGACAATGCCGTTGATCATGAACAGCGAGAGCCAGCCGAAAATGAAATAGAGCCAGCCCACTTTCATGTGCTTGGAGCGATCCATGCGGCCGAAGGTGTAGAAGTAGATCAGCAGGGCGACTATTTCGCCCAGGAAAAAAGTCCATTCCGTGGCCCAGGCGAACAGAAAGGTATGGGTCAGGGTCATGGTGGCCGACGGACTGATCAGAGCGATGATGAACCAGATGCCCACGCCGGTCACGCCGCCGAAAACCATGGTTATGAGCAGGAAAAATAACGTATGCCGTTTGGTGTAGTCAACGATGGCCTGGGAGTTTTCCCTATAGCCTTTGCGTTCGGTCAAGACCAGAAACAGTCCGCCGCCCACGGCAAAGTGGGCCACGAAAACGTGCACGATGGCAATGATGGCTATGGGCAGCGCACCGCCGAGTTGAGGAATCCACCAGATGGGAAAATCCATGTCCTAGTCCTCCTTCCCGTCGGCATGATCGGAATGTCCGTCCGGTCCGGCGCTCGCCTTCACGGCCTGTTTTATCATCCAGATGCAGGCTGCCGCCACCAGCACGAGACTTACAATGAACAGCACCAGCGGCGAAAACTGCAGATCTGTTTTAAGATACGAGAGACTGAAATAGGGGGCCATGTAGGCCAGACGTACGAGGTGTCGCAGCAGGACCATGATGCAGACGATAATCAGCATCGAGATAGTGGCGGATTTGACGTCCTTGCGGAAACCGAAAAACACGGCAACCAGAGACATGCCGATACCGGCCATGAGCAGGCCGGTCATGAAGCCGCTGCGGCCGAGCATCATGGTCATGATTTCGCGCGGCAGGCTGAGAAAGAACCATACGCCCACGGCCATCTGGATAATCGTTCCGAAAGTGAACCAGCGCATGCCCCAGGCAATCTGGTCGGAGTAGTCGATCTGATATTTGCGTTGCCCGCGCAGGGCTACCAGAGCGGTGAACAATCCTCCAACGGTGATGGAACCCATGATGAAATGCAGATAGCGCGGCCAGAGGGTGGGGTCGTTCAGGTGCAGCAGTCTGCCGCCCGGAAGGTCGAAATAGGCGGGCCAGTCCGCCGGGGTCTGGGCCATGCTCATGACATTGACGAAAATAAAGGCCGTATCCAGCAGCAGCAGCACACAGACCGCCAGCACCAGGGCTCGCAGATTGCTGAGGCCGGAATATTTCAAGTCGTATATGTAGAGTCCGTAGTAAGCGAGGATAACCAGCAGGATCACGGCCAGCCAGTACCAGGCCGAGAGGATGCAGCTGGTGTACAGGAATTGTCCGAACAACACCTGGGCGAACAACAACGGCGCCACGCCGAAGTTGATGGTCAGAGCCAGGTTGGTGGGAATGGCCCTGGCCACAAGATGCCGCGCGCTGTCATCGGCCTCCTTGCGTCCCAGAAGTTCGCCGCACAGAGCGATGATGGCGCCGCCGAGCACGGTGTTCATCAGCAGAATATGCACCGCAAAAGTGGCCAGCAGCAGAATTTCCAGCAGATGGACAGGGGCGGGGATGGTCAGAGCTCTGGGAAGGAGCTGAGCGATATCCATATGAATACTCCTTGATTACTGGGGATACGTCCTAAGTCATGTACCTTGACTGCAGGCAAGAGGCAAGACATGCGGGGCTGCAACCGTCCATGGGATGGTGCTTAAAATAACAGATATTCGTCTCCGCTTTCATGCGGAGATCAGGATGAGATTCTGTCCCGTCCCTGTTGCTTGGAGGCGTAAAGAGCCTTGTCCGCCCTGGTCATGAGGGCATCCAGGTTGTCGTCTTCCTCGTATTGGGCAATACCGCAACTCACAGTGACAGGTCCGGATTTGAGTCCGGAAGCTCCGGGCAACTGCCGTACGTCCTTGCGGATGCGTTCGGCTGCAGATCTGGCTTCCTCCAGTTTCCCTTCCACCAGGACTATGAATTCATCTCCACCCCAGCGTGCGATCAGATCCACGTTTCGGGTGCTGTTGCGGATGGCCTCGCCCACGCTGACCAGAATGCTGTCACCGGCCAGATGCCCCAGGGAGTCGTTGATATGTTTGAAGGAATCCACATCCAGGAGGATCATGGAAAAGGGGGTTCCACTGCGCTTGTGGCGGGCCACGGCCCGTTCGAACCCGGCTTCGAATTCCCGCCTGTTGGCCAGGCCGGTCAGTTCATCCGTCCGGGCCATGCGTTCGAGCCTGACCTGGAAGTGGTTGACCGTGAGCAGCGAGATGATGATGACGATGATCGATACGATCAATCCCACAAAAATGGTTCGGAAAAAATTGTGCCTGGCAGCGGCCAGAACGGAATTTTCATTCTGTTTGACGATCAGAAACCAGTCCAGATCCGACATGTAGCGTACGGAGGTCAGGATCTGCCCCTCATCGGTTTCATATTCGTAGTTGGAAGGAGGATTGCCGGCTTGCAGCATGGAGTCCGCAAGGGGGCCCATGCCTGGTTCGTCGTGGATGTTCGTGCTGGAAATGGCATCGAGATTGGGGTGTGCCTGGACGAGCCCCTTTGAATCCACCAGAAAGACCAGCCGGTTGTATTTTTTGTCCGCATCTTTCAGGAATTGGGACACAATGGACATTTTCAGGCCCACACCTGTCACGCCCAGCAGTTTCCCGTGCTGATCCAGAACCCTGAAATTGACGAAAACGGTCAGCGCGTCATTGGCAGCCTGGTTGGTGTCCACATCCAGAACCATTTCTTTGTCCGTATCGACAAAGTCGCGATACCAGACATCATGGGGGTCATCCTTGCTGAGGCGTTTGAGGATTCCGTTGTAATAGTAGTAGTTTCCGGTGATTTCGGAAACGAAAAAAGAGGTGAAGAAACCGTATTTCTCTTTGATTTCCTTGAGAAACCTGGTGATTTTTCCCAGGTCCTTTTCCCCGGACGTCACCCAGTCGACAAGAAAGGTGTCATGGGCCATGAGCGAGGAGATGAACATGGGCCGCATCAGCGCGCCATGGATTTCGGAGTAAATGGTTTCTCCGGTCAAAGGCAGGGCCGAGAGCAGCTCGGCGCGTACGTTCTCTTTGGTGGCCTTGTAATTGATGATGCTGAGCAGCAGAAAGGACGACACGAGAATACAAGTCAGGGCGATGATCAGTCGCATGCGGATGGTTTTGTTGATCATGACGTACGGAACCTGTTTTTGGGCAACTGTCTTGATTTATGGGGTCGAAAAAAACGCAAGGGGCCGTTCCCGCGAAATACGCCGTGGAGCCCGCCAGGGGCGTGGCTTTCCATGTCAGTCAGTGAGGGGAAATTATCAATTTTTCGCACTGATTCATATCCGAATGTTTTTTACAATTGCATCAGTATATAATGACTCTTCGCTTTGAGCAACTGTGTAAAATATTATGTCTTTATGTATGGACAGTAAGCATGGAAAGGGAAAACACGGGTACAATCGGTCATGGCAGACGGTAAAAAATAGTATCTACGAACATATAAATAGTATAATTTGTTACTATACGGGATACTATGGCGTGCGGTATGATAATATCTGAATTGCTGAACGCAGGCAGGTGTGAATTGATCTGCATAAAATAGTCAGGACGGTGTGTTTCCCGGATACGATGCCGGCCGGCACATTGTCGGGAACATCTGGTAGTTGCATAAATCAGAACGAATGTGGACTTTATCTGGCCCATGTGATTTAATACAATAGTCAGTAGTAGTTTTTTCCCGTCCGCAATTTGTAGCATGATAAGTTCAAAAGGCGCCTATGGCTGAATCTCTCCGTCCGCAGCAGTTGGCAGATGATACGTTGCAACCCGATTCAGATGCCTATTTGCGCACTCTGATGAATGCAATTCCCGACCTGGTATGGCTCAAAGATCCTCAGGGCATCTTCAGATCCTGCAATACGGCTTTCGAGCAGTTTTTCGGGACTACGGAAGACCAGATAATCGGTAAAAGCGATTATGATTTTGTGGATAAGCAGCAGGCTGATGTCTTCAGGGAAAACGATCTGAAGGTACTGTCTTCGGAAAGTCACAGCATCAATGAGGAATGGATCATCAATCCGGTGAGCGGAGCCAGAATATTCGCGGAAACCAAAAAAACAGCCATTCGTGACAACAGGGGACGTCTGGTGGGCGTGCTTGGAGTCGCCAGAGACATAACCGCCAGAAAGCAGGCCGAGGAAAATCTGGAAAAACGGCTTGCCTCCCTGACCAGCCCGCTGAACGGCGAAACCGATGTCGCCTTTGAAGAACTGCTCGACCTTCCAAGAATCCAGAGATTGCAGGACCAGTTTGCCCAAGCCACGGGCGTGGCCTCCATAATTACCCGTGCGGACGGATCGCCCATCACAAAGCCGAGCAACTTCTGCCGCCTGTGCGACAGTATCCGTAAAAATGAAAAAGGCTGCGCCAACTGTTATCGTTCTGATGCCGTCATCGGTAAACTGAATCTGGACGGGCCCGTGGTGCAGCAGTGCATGAGCGGCGGATTGTGGGATGCCGGAGCCGGAATCTCCGTGGGGGGGCGTCATGTGGCCAACTGGCTCATCGGGCAGATTCGGGATGAAACCCAGTCTGAACAGGTCATTCGAGACTACGCACGGGAGATAGGCATTGATGAGGAAGAGGCTGTGGCAGCCTTCCTTGAAGTGCCCTCCATGAAGCGGGAACGCTTCCAGGATGTGGCCAACGTGTTGTTCACCCTGGCCAAGCTCCTTTCTGAAATCGCCTACCGCAACGTACAGCAGGCCAGGTTCATTGCCGAACTCAAACAAACGGAAACGGAACTGGCCCAAACCCGTAATTATCTCTCCAACATCATCAACTCCATGCCTTCGGTGCTGGTTGGAGTCAATCCGCAGGGCGTGGTGACGCAGTGGAACATTGAAGCCGAGCGGGCCAGCCAGGTGTCTTCCAAAGATGCCATCGGCCAGCCTCTGGAAAAGGTTTTTCCGCGCCTTGCCCAGGAGATGCAACGCGTACGGGATGCCATGCGTACGCGCACGGTTTGTTCGGATTCTCTGCAGCACCGCACCGAAAACGGCGATACGCGTCATGAGGATGTGACCATCTATCCGCTCATCGCCAACGGCATCAATGGAGCGGTGATCCGAATCGATGACGTGACCGACCGCATCAGCCTGGAACAAATGATGGTGCAGTCCGAAAAAATGCTCTCCGTGGGAGGGCTGGCCGCCGGCATGGCCCATGAGATCAACAATCCGCTGGCCGGCATTCTGGGCTATGCGCACAACATCGATAAGCGGATTTTCGGGGATTTGAAAAAAAACGCGGTGGTGGCCGAGGAATGCGGCATCTCTCTCGAAAGCGTTCGTGAATACCTGCGACGCAGGGAAATTCCCAAAATGCTCGCTGGAATTCGCGAGTCGGGCAATCGCGCCGCGACCATCGTGTCCAACATGCTCAGTTTCAGCCGCAAAACCGAAAGAAAACACGATGACCACGATCTTGCCGGATTGCTGGACAAGACACTGGAACTTGTCGCCAATGATTACGACATGAAGAAGTTCTACGACTTTCGCAAAATCGAAATCGTCCGGGAATACGATCCGCAGATGCCCCCCATCTATTGCGACGGCAACGAAATGCAGCAGGTCTTTCTGAATCTGCTCAAAAACGGCGCCGAGGCCATGATGGAAAAGACCTACAAAGCCGAACGTCCGCGCCTGATCTGCCGGCTGCACCGTACGGATACCATGGCCGTGGTGGAAATCGAGGACAACGGTCCGGGCCTGAGCGAAACCCTTCGCAAACGAATTTTCGAGCCCTTTTTCACCACCAAGGAGGTCGGCAAGGGAACCGGCCTTGGCCTGTCCGTGTCCTATTTCATCGTGACCGATCAGCATCAGGGCTGTATGGAAGTGGACTCGGCCCAGGGCAAATGGACGCGGTTCACCATTATGCTGCCGTTGCTAAAGGATACGTGCCATGACCCATGAGATCCTGATTCTCGACGACGATATTCCCGTCAGGGACAGCCTGGCCATCTGCATCGAAGATGAAGGCTTTGATGTGGCCCAGGTGGCGAGCGCCGAGGAAGCGTTGCAATACTTGGAGCAACACCGGGCCGAACTGGTGATTGTGGATCTGCGGCTTCCCGGTATGGATGGCCAGGGCTTCATCAACACAGCCAGGGAACGCTGGAAACTCCTCAAATTCATCGTGTATACCGGATCGCCCGAATATCGCATCCCCGCGGAGATGCTCCGGGACGCCAACCTATCCGACACCATCTTTCTCAAACCACTGTCGGACTTTGATCCGCTTATCAACGAAATCCGGCGGATGCTGGACTGAATCCGTCCCTTTGCCCTGGAGTGCAATCCGAGGGGAGCGGAGAGGAAAAGGCCGCAACCCGCGGCCTTGCGCGGAGGACAGTGCGTTTTGGCAGCAGGTTGCGGCAGGGATCAGATCTTTTGTTCAACCTTGTTGAAGCAGGGGATGCAGAGGGTTTTGCCTCCCATCCGGCGCGTACGGGATTCCATGGTGGTTTCTCCGCAGGCTTCGCAGACCAGGCTTTCCAGAATGCGGGCACGGCTGGGCGCCAGGCCGGGCTGCCGGTCCACATGAAACATGTCGTTCAGATCGGCATCCATGATGCGCTGCTGCAATAGCGTACGCAGTTCCTGGTTGCGTTTTTTGTCTTCTTCAGTGGCCGTACCGGCCAGGGTGCGTCCCATGATCCGTCCTATCTCATCGTCCAGTCCGCCCCGGACTTCCTGATTCAGCAGTGCGCGAAAGCCGGTGTTGTTCTTGCGGCTGAAAAAGGAAAAAGCCATCTTGCCGTAATCCCGGTGGATCAGGTTGCCTTTTCCATAGGTGCAGCCGGTGAGAAACTGGATGGCGTCCACGCCGCACATGTCGGTTTCCACCACTGCCACCAGGTCTGCTTCGTCATTGTGTCCGAGTTCCTGCAGAGCCAGTTCGGACGCCCGGATGCCGATGTAGAGGCCGGGGCAGGTATGGCCGTGGAAGGCCACGACCTGTTTCAGTGTATCTTCAGAGAGGTTGCAGGGCATGCGTTCTCCTTTGGCAAGGGGGTTGCCGGGCCGTCCAGGGGAATGACCACCGGGCAGCCGTTGCAGTAATGTATTTCCACGGGCAAGCCGTAGACTTCTTGAACAATATCTTCCGTAATGTCGGCGGGTTTGCCCCAGGCATGGATGGCTCCCTGCTTGAGAAACAGAAAGCTGTCCGCATAGCGCAGCGCCGCGTTGATGTCGTGCATGGTCATGACCGCGGCCAGTCCGTGGGCGTCCACCACGCTGCGGATCATGCGCAAGATGGCCACCTGGTTTTTCAGGTCCAGCGAACTGGTGGGTTCGTCCAGCAGCATCAGGTCGGGTTCCTGCACCAGAGTCCGGGCCACGGCCACCTTTTGCAGTTCTCCGCCGGAGAGTTCGTCTATGAAGCGCAGGGCCAGGCCATCCAGTTCGAGCTGCCGGATCACCGTGTCCACAAGCTGCAGATCCTTGCTGCTCACTCGCCAGCGAATGTGCGGTTTGCGTCCCATGAGCACGGCGTCGTAAACCGTGAGTTTGGCGGTCTCCGTACGCTGTGCCACATAGCCGATGTGTTGGGCGATTTCATTGCTGCGCATCTGCAGCACGTTGCGGTCGGCCACCAGGATTTCGCCCTTGTTGGGGCGGTGGATGGCGTTGATGCATTTGAGCAGGGTTGTCTTGCCCACGCCGTTGGGTCCCAGAATGGCCAGCAGTTCGCCGGCCCGGACCGAGCAGCTGACCTGCCGCAGCACCGGGGTGCTGTTGTATTTGAAAGCCAGGCCGTTGATATCCAGAAGCATCTCAGCGCCTCCGTATGATGAGATAAATGAATACCGGCGCGCCCAGGAACGCGGTGAGGACGGAAACCGGCAGGACGTGCGGCGCGAGCATCAGTCGCGCGGCCGTATCCGACAGCAGCAGAAGCAGCGCTCCGCAGACAATGGTGGCGGGCAGCAGAAAGCGGTGGTCCGCTCCGATGACCCGGCGTACCATGTGCGGAACAACCAGCCCCACAAAGCCGATGTTTCCCAGAAAAGCGATGATGGAAGCCGTGAGCAGCGAGGAAATGAACATGCCGAGCATACGCTTGTATTCGACCCGCACGCCCAGGCCTTTGGCGGTTTCGTCGCCCGCGTCCATGGCGTTGTAGTTCCAGCCGTTGGCAATGAAATAGATGCAGCAGCAGAGCGTGACCACGCTCAGGAACCCCAGTTCGCTCCAGGAAGCACGGGCCGTGTCCCCGAAGGTCCAGAAGACAATGGCCGCCAGCTGCACGTCGTCGGCGAAAAACTGCAGAAACATGGTCCCGGCCGTGGCCAGGGCGCCCAGGGCAACACCTGTGAGCACCATGATTTCCGGCGTGGCGCCCCGGATACGGGAAACCAGAATGATCACCCCTGCCGCAAGCAGGCTGAAAAAGAATGCCGAGCCGGTTGTCACGTAGGGATTGGTGATGGTGATGGCGCCCACATTGGACGAGGTCATCAGTCCGCCGCCCAGTATCATCACGGAAAAGGCCGCGCCAAAGGCTGCCGCATGGGAGATGCCCAGTGTAAAGGGCGAGGCCAGGGGGTTGCGCAGTATGGACTGCATGGCAGCCCCGGAAATGGCCAGCCCAGCACCCGCCACTATGGCGGCCAGGGCCTGGGGCAGGCGGATGTTCCAGACGATCATGTCCACGCGTTTGGAAACTGCCTGGCCAAGCAGGCTGGCGGCCACATCCCCCACGGGAATATTGGCCGCACCAAGGGATATGGAGAGCACCAGGCCCGCGCCGAGCAGTAAAAAACCGGCCAGCAGCGCCAGCCGTTTGAAGCGCAGATACCCCTGGTATTCGTGCGCGAATTCGCTTGTTATGTCAGTCATACGTACCCAGCTGCTTCTACTTCATGGGGAGCGGCTGAAAGGCCAGTCCCTGGAACAGCTCGTTCATTTTGCCGAATACCGGTTTGTCCACGAGAAAGCTGTAGATCGCGTCAGCTTTGGCCGCAGGATCCACATCAGCGAAGTGCTCGGGATAGAGCAATTTGCCTATGAAATAAGCGTCCGCCAGGATGGAGCCGTAGTTTTTGGTGTACCAGTTGTAGGGCAGCAATCCGTACACTTTGCCGTTTTTCACCGCGCTCAGGCTTTGGTAGGACGGATCGGTGCGCAGTTCGTGCAGGCCTCCGGCCTGTTCGCCCAATTGCAGTGTGGCCAGATCCAGGAACAGGTAGTCGGGATTCCAGGCCACGATTTTTTCTTTGGCAATGTCGCTCTGGCGCAATTCCTTTTTGGACATGGCCGGGTCGTAGGCCAGGTTTTTGGCGTTGACGAACTGAAAAGGCGGATAGGTGGGCTCCGTGGATTGAAAACCATGGGGCCCTTTGAAAGCCACTCCGCCGAGAAAGACGGTGGGGCGCTTGTCTTCTGGAATATCAGCGGTCCGCTTCTTGAGGTCTGAAATCTGCTCGTCGAAAAAGCCGATGACCTGTTCGCCCCGTTCCTTTTTGCCGATTATTTCCGCCATCAGGCGTAGTGATTTGTAAAGTTGCGGTCTGAGTTTGCCCAGATCGCCGTAGTTGAGCGCGACAACCGGGATGCCGGTTTTTTCCTGCAGTTCGACAGGATCATAGCCCATGCTGGAGGCATAGGTTTTGAAGATCACCTGGGGCTGGGGTTCGAGAGTCAAGATCAGTTCGGGATTGTCGAATCCGCGGAATTCACCGAACAGGGGTTTTTTCTTGAACTGCGGATTGGCCAGGGCATAGGGCCTTGCGTCAAAGCGCGAACGCCTGGTTTCAATGTCGTCCACACCGACAATCATGTCCTGTGCCTGGAGGTAGGTGAGCAACCGCAGGCAGCCGGGGCCCGAGCAGATGACCTTGTCCACCTGATCCGGGACTTCCACGTTTCTGCCAAGGGAATCGGTAACCGTACGTGCTGCCTGGCAGGGCACCGCCATTGCCAGAAAGAGCAGAAAAATGGGGAAGAATATGCAGCTTTTTTTGTGTTTCATGTCTCCTCCGTAGAAGTATTGCTGTTTTGTGTTACTAACTGGCTAAAGTATTGCTGTCAATGTGCAGTTATAGGTAAGTATTTGAATTTAGTGAGTCTGAAAGGTGGGATACGGAAAAAATATCAGAACATTCGGTGTTGACAGGTCAATTGATATGGAGCTAGCATTGATGACATGTCATCAGTAATAGAAGGTATTAAAATGGAAGGATTTCGTGTAACATTTTTTACACAGCAAAGCCGCGAGCATCAGGGTAAATCTGTCGCGTGCTGGATTGTGGATGAGGCAAAGAAACTCGGTACCCGGGGTGCTACCCTGTTTACCGGCAAGGCTGGATTCGGACACGATGGACGTTTTCATTCGAGCAATTTATTCGATTTGGAAGACCCTCCTCTTCAAGTAGTTCTGATTCTCACTCCCCAGGAATGCGACAAGCTGTTCGCCCGCATCGAAACTGAAAAACTTCGGGTGTTTTATACCAAGAGTTTAGTGGAATACGGAGTCACCTCCGAGTAACGGGTGGCGCTTGATCGTAAAGCCGTGCTTCACGCCATAAAGCCGGGCTGTCGCTTTGGACAGTCCTGGGTCTTGTGGCGCGTCGTTTCTGTAGTACAACACTAAAATATAATGACGCGCTTAGCGTCTTGAAGGAATGTAAATGATTGGTCCATTAGTCAATGGGGCCGCGTTGGTTGTTGGCAGCGTGGCCGGGGCACTTATTGGCCCGAAACTCAGCCAGAATTTCCGGATGCGCATGCCCATGGTCTTTGGTTGTGCCTCCATGGGGCTTGGCGTCGTCATGATCGTCAAGGTGGTTTACCTGGCTCCCGTTGTTCTGGCCCTTGTGCTGGGAGCGGTAATCGGTGAGCTGATTCAGCTGGAGACCGGGGTTCAAAAAGCCGCGAGCAAGGCCAGAGGGTGGATTGAAAAAGTTGCCAAACCGTCCGGCGACTTGAGCCAGGCTGAATTTCTGGACAAATATGTGGCCCTGCTTGTGCTGTTCTGCATGAGTGGCACAGGCGTGTACGGTTCCATGACTGAAGGAATGACAGGGGATCCGACTTTGTTGCTGGTCAAGGCCATTATGGACCTGTTCACGGCACCCATTTTCGCTTCCACCATGGGCTTGTCAGTGGGGTTGCTGGTTGTGCCGCAACTCCTCGTACAGGGAACGCTGTATCTTGTCTCATCCTGGATTCTGCCGCTGACCACACCTGCGATGCTGGCGGATTTTTCGGCCTGCGGCGGTCTGATCATGCTGGCAACGGGTTTCCGCATCTGCGGTATCAAACCCTTTCCAGTGGCCAACATGCTCCCGGCGCTGGTGCTGGTCATGCCCCTTTCCCATTTGTGGATCATGTTCATGAAATAGGTCTTACTCCGGACGGTACAACCGTTGCGGCGGATTGTACATTTGGCGAATAAACTGCTGGCGCGACAGATAGTAGCGGTCCAGCAGCCGCCCATGGTCCGCATGGGGAGCGTACGCGGGGGACAGAATCTCGTAGATGTCCAGCAGCGCCTTGTAGTGGCGCGTGTAGAGCGGATCCAGCTTGTTGTCCGTCGTACGCAGTAGATCCGTAAAAATGGTCTGCAGAATTGCCAGGCCGGTTCCCTGGTAGCGAATGATCTGTGTCCCGCCTATGAAATGCTGCGGCTGGTCCGTCTTGATGCGCCAGTCGTGAAAGCGCGCGTAGCCTTTCCAGTTGGAGGTAACCAGAAACACCGTACGCTGTTTCGGGTTTTCCAGGTCCTTGTGCAACACGTCGCGATACAGCTCGCGTACGGTATGTACGGGGAGGTACGGCCGCAGCTGCATGCCGGTCGAGTCCATTTCCAGCACATCGGGCGTGGCGTTCTTGGCCTGTTCTTGAATGTAGGCCGCCACTTTCCTGACCGGAAGTTCGCGGGACATGTCGTAGAATTCCATCATACGCGGCCATACGGCCACAGCCACCAGCAGCACGCCTGAGCAAAGGGCCAGGGTTTTGCGTTTGTCCGTCGCGGCCATTGCTGCGGCAATGCTCTGCAGACCCGCGGCCATGAGGATCAGAGCCAGGGGCAGAATGTAGAGCAGAATCCGCGAAAGCGCCCAGGGAAAGCAGGAAAAGCCCGCCAGGGATGCGAACAGCATGGACAGGGGAATGGCCAGTGCCAGGCGCGCAAGAACGGCATTGCCGCGAAAAGCCAGGCGCAGCCCGGCTCCCAGCAGAACAAGGGACGGCAGAATTCCGTACCAGGCGCCGAAAAAGTCCGCGCAGAGCTGCGGCAGGTAGTCCACGGCCGTGGGCGCCGTGAAGGACCACTCCGTACGGTAGGCCTGAATGGGCTCCCACAGGCGCGCGTAGCAGACCAGCAATCCGGCCAGGGCCACGGTAGCGGGCAGCACCAGGGTCACGCAGAATTTTTTCAGGTCCCGCTGCTTGTCGGCCAGGAGGTCGTAGAGGGCCATGAGCACGACATAGGCGGCCAGATACGAACTGTTGGGCTGAAAAAACAGCATGCAGAATATGGCCGTACTGCAGAGCACTCCCCGTGCGATGGTGGGACGTTCGCGCCAGCGCAGGTAGGAAAGCAGGAGCAGCAGGGCGAAAAAGACCATCAGCGAATAGGAGCGGATGATCACGCTGTAATAGACCAGGAAGGGGTTTGCGGCCACCAGCGCGGCCGCGGCCAGGGCGCCGGGGGCGTCCAGGGCTTTTCTTGCCAGGGCGTAGGTCAGCGGTATGGTGCCCAGTCCGGCGGTAAGCGGCAGCAGAAGCAGCGTGGGATCATTGGTTCCGAACAGACCGGTGAGAAATTTCAGAACCACCAGAAAGTAGTTCATGGTCAGCCACATCTGCACATGGGAAAGCAGGTAGCCGTAATCCATACGGATGAACAGCAGCGTGCCGATTTCGTCGTTGTGATAGGAACGGCCCAGCTGGTAGTGCAGCCGGAGCAGCAGCCCCAGAATGGTGAGAGCGGCAAGGGCCCAGAGGGCGCGTTGTTTGGAGCTGGCTGGGAGTTTTATCATGTCTTCCGTCTTGTTTGCTGCGAAAGCGGTGTTTTACTAGGATTTCCTATAGTTCACTCCCCTTGATCTGGCAAGCTTGTCCTTTTTTTCCGTACAATTACGAAGGATGATTGGAAAACAAAAAAGGGATGCATGAAACCATGCATCCCTTTTTCGTTATGAATATCCGGAAAAACGCCGTGGTATTCGGGGGCGGCACTTAATCCGCCATGGAAATGTCCACCCGTATCGAGCTGTTGAACTTCTCCAGGTAGGCCGGGTCTATCATGAGTTTGCCTATTTTTATGATGTAGGGGACCTCCAGCGCATCCGAGTTGCCGTTGGTGAAGATCACGAAGGATTTGCCGGGAATCCAGTAAGCGAGTTCGCCGTCGGCTGAACCTTTCTGCACATCGCCTGGCCCGTACTGCAAAGGCGTGATGCCCCCGTAGTAGTTGCGTCTGCTTTTGGTCAGGTTCACGGAAAGAGGCAGTTTGTTCAGCAGATCATCCGCAGTACGGTTTTTGTACAGAACCGCCGGGATGGCCTGTCCACCAATGTTCAGGGTTATTTTCTGCGTATCCTCGTATGGGGGAGCCGCCAGTGTGTTCTGGTTGAGACTCAGGGCAAGAGCCGGGGTCAAAGGTGTAAGCAGCAGGCCGACGCTGACAATGAGGGAAACAAGTATTTTCAACATATCGTACTCCATAATATGCATTTGCGTAAATTGCGCGCGTTTCAAACAGCGAAACGCGGAAAAAAGCTGTCACATGCCTGGGAGCGCCTTTGTGGAAGCCGTTGTAAAAAATTTTGAGGCGCTCTTTGAAAAATTGCCGGGCCGTGATCGTCTGAAGGAATAAGTAAGTGTTCCGAGCCCTGCTTTAAAGGCACATTTCTCCGCAATTTATGCCTGATTCTGCGAAAAGCCTCAGCCACGTCCTTCTGGTGGACCTTGAATTGAGCTCGGGAACATACGGCAGAAGCCTGGATACCGCAGCGCAGAGCGCGTACGGTATCCGGAAAAAAGCCTGTGTTACAGACCGGTGACGGGAAGATGCTTGCCTGTTTCTCTCAGGGGCGGACAGCGAAGACTATTTGTCAAGCCAGGCGAGCAGGGGGGACACCACCAGCAGCGCGCCCGTGAGCAGCACCAGCCAGGATTGCAGCCCGCGGTATTTGGCCAGCTCGTCCACTTTGTAGATGAGTGCAACCGGGATGAAACAGCCGATAATGGCGAAAATGGGGCTGCAGACGCAGGTGAAATAGAGGATGGGGGAATTGACGATGGTGGCTGTCCAGCCGAGGAGGATGATCAGCCCTACGGCTCCGGCGGAAATGCGCCCCATGTTCAGGCTTTCTTTGGGTTTGTTTCCCGCGAAAAGCTGAATGTACAGCCCCACGCAGGCCTCGTGCAGGCCCAGCAGTACGCCGAAAAAAGACGTGGTCACGGCGCAGATGTCGATGATTACCCCCAGGGCCGGCACAAGTTTTCCGGGAAAATCGCTGACCATGATGGCCAGGAAAGAGGTGTTGGCCTTGAAGGCGTTGTAGGCTTCCTCGTGGGTGATGGACATGGTGCAGGAAAAAGCAAAGAAAAACACCACTCCCGCCAGGATGAAAAAGGACCAGTTCATGATGCTCAGAGCCTTTTTCCTGGCGGTTTCGATATCATCGTATTCGGACCGCGTGAAGATGACCATGGGGCTGAGGGATTGCAGAAACAGGATCGAGGTCATGGCAAAGGGCAGGGTGACTATGGTCTGTGTGAGCAATTTGGAAACAGATCCGATGGCCTGAATGTTCCGGACTTCCCATAAGGGGATCATCATGGTTCCCAGCACCACCAGGGAGGAGAGAATAACCACGATGAGGATTTTTGAAAGGTTGAAGAGCAGGGTTTTGCTCACAAAGGCGATGAACACCAGAAAGGAGATCAGCAGCAGGGCGTAGAGATGGTTTTCGGAGAGCAGCCCGCTGGTCCAGCCGGCGGCGCGAATGTAGGAGGCGCTGTCGTTGGTGACGGTTTCGCTGTACACGCAGAGCCAGATCAGCAGCATCACAAAGTAGATGATGCCGAGCACGGCGCCCCATTTGCTTCCCAGATATTCGCTGATGGTGGCCGGGTAATCAGTGGCCTGGCGTGATTCGATGAGCGTATTGATGAACAGACGCTGAAACTGGTACAGCGCCGGATAGGCGATGAGTATGGCCAGCAGAAAGGTCCACAAACCGACCAGCCCGGCCTGAATGGGCAGAAAAACAATGCCCGCTCCAATACCCATGCCGATGTTTACCGCCACCCATCCCCAGTCCTTGGAATTCAGTTTCATGGACGTTGCCCTGGTTAGAGATCAGAAAATGCACGAAAACGCCACAACCGGCCTGTTCGATTATTGATGCATCAACAAAATACTGCGGACTGCGCCGCATTATGAGGTCATGATCTTCAGGATAACCTCGTCGGTCTGCTTCATGCCGGAACTGGCCAGAACGCCGATGTTGCGTATGGTGGCTTCCTCGTCGTCGCCCACTATGCCGTCGCCGCCGTGCAGATCCTTGTGGTAGCCGGCCAGGGTGGCCGAATCAAAGGCGGCATAGATGCCCGTGGCGATTTTCATGGCGCAGGAAGGCTTGGCGCCGTCGCAGATCACACCGGACACATTGGCCAGGGTATTGATAATGGCGTGGGCCACGTAGGTGAATTCCTCGTTGATCAGAAAGGTGATGGCCCCGCTGACTCCGGCGGCCGCGCACATGGCGCCGCAGTAGGCGGACAAACGGCCCACCTGGGTTTTGATGTGCACGGTGCAGAGATGCGAGAGAAACAGCGCCCTGATCAGCTGCTCTTCCGAATAGTCGCGCAGCTGGCAGAATTTGATGACGGGCAGGGAAGCGGTCATGCCCTGGTTGCCGGAACCGCTGGTGGTCATTACGGGCAAAGGGCAGCCGCTCATGCGGGCGTCGCTGCCGGCCGCGGCGTAACTGGCGCTGCGGTTGCGCGGATCGTCTCCGTAGACCCCCTGTTCGATGTTCTTGAGGATGCTGCTGCCGATGTTCACGCCGTAGGTGTTCTGCAGGCCTTCGTCCGCAATGGCGCAGTTTAGTTCGATAACCTGCTGGAACAGCGGACGGATCAGATCCAGGTCGATGTTTTTGGCCAGGTCGTAGATCAGCCGTACGGAGAGGATGGAGCGGTCTTCCTGTGTGGTGTTGAAGTTCTCCGGACTGAACCCGTGGTCGAGCAGCACCTCGCCGTTCTTGACCACCTTGGTCAGGTTGGTGTGAAAATACTGGATTTCCACCAATGCGCTTTTGTCGCCGGAAAAAGCTTCGATACGCACGTAGAGTTTGACCGGCGTATCTTCATGGATGATCTCAAAGGAGGCCTTTTCCAGGTATTTTCTGACCTCTTCCATGTCCTGGCCGGTCACTTCGCTGATGACCATCAGGTCCTTTTTGCAGTCTCCGGCCACAATTCCCATGGCCGCGGCGGTCTGAATGCCGACCATGCCGCCGCTGTTGGGCACCACCACGCTCTTGACGTTCTTGATGATGTTGCCGGAAACAAAAATTTTCACCAGTTCGGGAAGTTCCCCCAGAACTTCCCTGGCCTTGGCAGCCACCAGCGCAATGGCGATGGGTTCCGTACAGCCCTGTGCCGGCACGATTTCCTCATGCAGAATGCGCAGCACCTTGTCTATGGTGGTGGTATCGGTGTTTTCCGGTTCAGCGTGCATTGTATTCCCCCTGAAAATTGCGGTTGGTATGGTTGCGGCGATAATCGGTTCGTTTGTATGCCTGGAAAATCGACAGGGCTTTTTTCTTTCGCCATGCGAGTTTTTTTCAGAATTGACGGACTGTTCTGTATAATCGTCTATACTCCAGGCCAAATGGGTTGGCAAGGAGGAGCGTTGTTTCCATATGACTACGGAAGGTTATTGTCCGCTCGCCCGGAGTGAGGCTTGTTGCTTGAACAACGTTCGGACAGCATTGCAAGTACCCTGTTTTAAGATGAAAAAAATGCAATTGACTCGAAGCAGGCCTTGGCGGTGGGAAAAACAGTGGTTATATTGCTTTTTTAGCAACCCCCAGGCTTGCGGCGGGGGGCTTTTCATGGAATATTGCTGCAAGCAAGCTCAAGGAGTGATGGGATATGCGCGTTATCATTTTGACATCTTTGCTTATTCTGCTGACAGCCGCCATGGTTTCCGGTGGCGAGAAACAGACGGCTGCTTTTGATTCTCTGGATTCGGACAAAGACGGGCAGATCAGTAAACAGGAATTCGATACGTATCATGCCGGAAGTTCGGCGGCAGAAGCCGTCGCCTTTACCAAGGATGACGACCAGGACCACGACGGCATCATCTCTTTGCAGGAATTTGCCAAAAAATGGAAAGCCAGCGGCGCCGACGCCGTGGTTTTCAATTTCAACGATATCGATATCAACCATGACGGCGTGGTTACCTGGAAGGAACTGGAACTGCAGTATCCCGGAAGCATGCGCGCCGGCTTCAACTCTGCCGACACCAATCACAATGGTTCCATGAGCCGCAAGGAATCCCTCGTCCTGTTTCGATTTTAACTGGTCCGGCGGAGTATCTGCTCCGCCGGTCTTTTTCTGATCACAATGCCTCAACATTTGCTTCCCCCATGGCCGACCATTCCGTGGTCGGTTCCGGCGGATTGCGCGGATGGCCCCAGAGTGCTGGGCATCAATCCGTGGATTTACGATTTCGCCGCCTACAACCTCTGGCAGCGTCCCGTGGGACTGCTCTCCTGTCTGGAAACACTGCGCAACAGTGGCTGTGCGGTCGCTTTGCTGGATTGCCTGGACCCTACCTGGAACGATGTCCATTGGCGCAAGATCAAGGCCAACGGTACGGGCAATTTTCCAAAGACCAGGTTGCCGCTGCCCGGTGCGCTGAGCCATGAACCCCGGCAGTTCAGCCGCTACGGACTTGCTTATGAGGCCGTGGCCGGAGCGCTCCAACGTCTGGAGCCCGAGCCGGATGTGGTGCTGGTCACCTGCCAGATGACCTATTGGTATCCTGGAGCCGTAACTGCCATGCGCCTGGCGCGTCAGGTCTTCCCGAATGCTCGGCTGGTTCTGGGCGGCGCGTACGCGACCTTGTGCCGGGAACATGCCGAGGGGTTCGGTCTGGCGGATCTTGTGGTGCAGGGGCCTTTCGAATCTCTGGAAAATTGGCAAAATTTTTGGGGGCTTTTGGGTGTCTCTGCCAGGCCTGTTCCTGAAAATTCCGGATTCGGCCTGGCGCTGGATTTGTACCCGTCGCCAGAGTACGCGCCCATTCTGGGATCCAGAGGCTGCCCTTTTCATTGCGCCTATTGCGCCAGCCACGAACTGTATGATCATTTCGTCACCAAACCCGTCGAACTGACCTGGTCCGAGATGCGACACGAACTGGACAAGGGAGTCCGGGATTTCGCTTTTTTTGACGATGCCGTACTGGTGCAGCCGGAAAAATGGCTGCAGCCGCTGCTGGAGCGGATCATTGCCACGGGGTTGCCTGTACGGCTGCATACGCCCAATGCGTTGCACATCCGTTTGCTGACCCCGGAAATATGCCGTCTGCTTTACAGGGCGGGGTTGAGCACCATCCGCCTGGGGCTCGAGACCACGACTTTTTCGGACAGGCTGGATTGCAAACTTACCCGTGAGCAATGGCGGCAAGGTCTGGAAAATATGTTCAATGCGGGTTTTCAAGCCGAGCAAATAGGCGTATATGTTTTATTCGGTTTACCCGGTCAAAGATTCGAAGAACTGAGTCAGACTCTTGCCGCAGTGCGTTCCCTCGGCTTGACGCCATATATTTCGCATTATACGCCTATTCCAGGCAGCAGGCTTTTTGAAGAAGCTCAAGCACATTCGCCGTATCCATTGGGGGAGGAACCGTTGTACCAGAATAATTCCATATGGCCGTGTGTTCCCGGCGGCTTTTCTTGGGAGAAACGTTCGGAAATTTCCCGGATGCTCAAGTAGGCTTTAACATGCCTCGTTATCTTGAGCTGCACGCATCCGGTAAATTGCAAAAACGCGCGCGTACGGCCCTGGCGAGTCTGGCTTTCTGCGGCCTGTGCCCGCGATCCTGCGGCGTCAACAGGCTGGAAGGCGAATTGGGACAATGCCAGACCGGCCGGTTTGCCCGTGTTGCATCCTATAACCTGCACTTTGGCGAAGAAGGACCTCTGGTGGGGGCTGGAGGGTCCGGTACTATTTTTTTTGCCGGGTGCAATCTTAACTGCGTCTTTTGCCAGAACCACGACATCAGCCACAAGCCCGCGGACAGCACCGAAGTGCACCCCGAGCAACTGGCCTGGATGATGATCGAGCTGCAGAAGCAGGGGGCGCACAACATCAATCTTGTGACCCCTTCGCATGTGGTGCCCCAGATTCTGGAGGCGCTCCCGCTGGCCATAGAGCAGGGGCTCAAACTGCCCATCGTGTTCAACACCAGCGCCTATGACAATGTGCCCACTCTGAAATTGCTGGACGGCGTGGTGGATATCTATATGCCCGACGTGAAGTTTTGGGACAGCACCCCCGGGGATACGTACTGCCAGGGGGCCGCGGATTATCCCGAATGCGCCAGAGAAGCCGTGCGCGAGATGCACCGCCAGGTGGGGGATCTGAAGCTGGAAAGCCATGGCATGGCCGTGCGGGGATTGCTCGTACGCCATCTGCTCATGCCTTCCGGACTGGGGGGTACGGCCAAGTGGCTGCAGTTCCTGGCCAAGGAGATCTCCGCCAATACCTATGTCAATATCATGGACCAGTTCCGGCCCTGTGGTGATGCGGGCAAATTCCCCGAATTGAACAGGCCGCTGGCCCCCGACGCTTATGAGGCCGCCCTGGAAATGGCCCGGCAGGCCGGTCTGACCCGTCTCGAAGACAGGGAAGAACGCATGCAGGTGTTCTTTCGCTCCCTCTTTGGTCAATAAGATCCATCGACTTTTTTTCGTCAAAAGGCTACGTTTTTGTCTTGAGCTTCATTTATGGTAATGTTTTATACAATAATGTATAAAATAATTGTCATAAATGAAGCTATTTTACAAAAAAGTATAATATAGCTTTTTTTCTCAGGTCTCGGGTTTCCTGTAAGCTCGTGATCTGCTATTGGAAGAGATAACTGGCCCGAAAGTTGTAACAAGGGGCTATGAAAAGCGGACTTTTTTCCGGAACTGCATAGTCAAAAACTTGGAGGAAATGTATGGACATCCCTGTTTTCAATTGCAAAAATGCAGACGATGTGCTCAAGGCAGTCAAAGAGTACAATATCAGCTTTATCCAGTTCTGGTTTGTCGACATCCTGGGCACCCTGAAGAGTTTCCAGATCACTCCGGACGAACTTGAGGCCGCCTTTGACGAAGGGATGGGGTTTGACGGCTCCTCCATCCTCGGGTTCACGCGCATCCAGGAAAGCGACATGGTGGCCTACCCGGATGCCACAACCTTTCAGATCTGTTCCTGGCGTCCGTCCGATCGTCCGGTCGCCCGTGTATTTTGCGACATTTGCACCCCCGACGGTACGCCGTACGAGGGCGACAGCCGGTATATTCTCAAGAAAACCCTCGAGAAGGCAGCGGAAAAGGGCTACACCTATTTTGTGGGCCCCGAGCTTGAGTTCTTTTTGTTCGCCTCGCCCAAATGCCCGGAAACCCTGGACGCGGGCGGCTATTTTGACGCACCGCCCCTGGATCTGGCCAATGACGTCCGCCGCGACATCATTTTCAACCTCCAGAAAATGGGCATTCAGGTCGAATACAGCCACCATGAAGTGGCTCCCAGCCAGCACGAAATCGACCTGCGCTATCAGGAAGGCTTGACCATGGCCGATGTGGCCATGACCTACAAGGTCGTGGTCAAGGAAGTGGCCCGCAAGCACGGCTGCTACGCCAGCTTCATGCCCAAGCCCCTGTTCGGAGAGAACGGCTCGGGCATGCACGTACACCAGAGCCTGTTCAAAAACGGCAAGAACTCTTTCTTTGATCCCGCGGATCCCAACCACCTCAGCGGTGAAGCCAAATCCTACATTGCGGCCCTGCTCAAACATGCCAGCGAATTCGTCTGCGTGACCAACCAGTGGGTCAATTCCTACAAACGGCTGGTGCCCGGATACGAAGCTCCGGTGTACATTGCCTGGGCGCAGCGCAACCGTTCGGCCCTGATCCGGGTGCCCATGTATAAACCCGGCAAGGAAGCCGCCACCCGTATCGAACTGCGTTGTCCGGACCCGGCCGCCAACCCCTACCTGGCGTTCGCCGTCATGCTCGGCGTGGGGCTGGAAGGCATAGAAAAGGGCTACCAGATCAGCCCGGCCGTGGAAGACAACATCTTTGCCATGACCGACGCGGAAATGGCCAACCGCGGCATCGACGCCCTGCCCGGCAGCCTGTACGAGGCCGCCATGGCCCTGGACAAGAGTCCGCTGGTCAAGTCCATCCTGGGCGAGCATATCCACGCCAACCTGGTGGGCAACAAGATGATCGAATGGGACGAATACAGAACCCATGTTTCTGAATACGAAATCGAAAAATATCTGCCTATTTTGTAAGCCTCCGGCTTGTTTGTCTCCTTTAAAAGGCCTCCGTTCGGGGGCCTTTTTTTAATAAATTTTCGTTTCAGTACGCACACACTTATAACTTGCAACTTCATTTTTCACTTCATTGAGCAACTTCTTGAAACATTTTTTTGGAATGTTAAATTCTTTCATACGGTTTGCACATTGTTGCACGGACATGCCTTCCATGAATGAATAATACACTAGCCGTATCATGCTATACATATAGCTGTTGAATTCTTTTTTTGAAAATTGTTCCAAGGTCAATCCTTCTTTTTGAGCGATTTCCCGCAGCCATGAAAGTTCTTTATTATAGCACTCCAGGTAGATCTTTTTGAATTCACCGGGATTTGTCGCGCGCCAGGTGCCATCAGCATAGGTCAAATAGTGTGTTGCATTAACCGTACAGCCTGTACATCCTAAGGTAATCTCCGGACATACATCCCCGAGATATACATTTCGGACTGGATTGTAATTGGCAAGTAACTTCTCAGAGTCATTCATTAATATAGTGTTCAAAGGGTGGATATTTATGAGCCAGTATGTAAATACTGACAATTTCCCCTTATGGGTTGTAAGAGATATGATTCGTCGTAATAAACGTTCTCCCTGGTCAGCTACAAGAAAAGACAAAGTAGTCATTCCATCTTCAGGGAAGTTCTTAGCGATTGCTACTTCCTTATAAAAGTCTTCAGGTTTATCAACATTGATAAGCCATCTGTAATCATCTGAAATATTGTAGGATAATATATTTTTACCTTTATAATCTATAATAACGCATTCTTCTGGTTCAGTTGCGGCATAGAATGGAACCTCGGGATCTTTCATGTGAATATGGGCCCCATAAAAATAAATCCCGTTCTCTACAACAGCAACATGTGGATCATTTGTTGATGCAAGATACTCTGTTAGAGGCATTGCATTTGAATATGTTATATCAGTAAAACTAAGCATCAGAATCAGGAAGAGAAAAGTACGGTTTGGTAAAATAAATAGGATAATGCGACTGTTAAAAAGCATGTGAATTCCTCCTCGTTGATGAAAATTTCCTGTTTAGTTAGATGATAGAATACTGATGGCATCAATTAGTTCATTTTTTTTTTGTTGCGATAAAAGAATATTTCAAAGTGGATGATCATATGGAGTTAGGCATTATATTGATAAGTTAAAAAATAAAGCAACAGCTTTTATTAGAATTGCCGATATACAATTAATATTATTCCAGTCAGAAGAGTCGACAAGAGCAGGCTCGAGGAAAAAGGATATTTTTTTCTCCCGCCTCTCCCCCCTTCCCCCAAAAAGCGGTTGGAATGTCTTGGCCCTGTAATGATTTGATGGTATACGAAACAAAACGGGCATGCTTGAAAATATTCATCATTTTAGAACCGATACAAGGAGGAGGCGATGGGACTTATCACTTTGCGCCAGCTGCTGGACCATGCCGCTGAGCATGGGTATGGCGTTCCGGCGTTCAACGTAAACAACATGGAGCAGGTGCACGCCATCATGCAGGCGGCCGCCGAGACCAACAGCCCGGCCATTCTGCAGTGTTCGGCCGGAGCGCGGAAGTACGCCGGTGCTTCTTTCGTACGGCACCTGATTCTTGCTGCCATCGAACAGTGGCCGGACATTCCGGTTTGCCTCCACCAGGATCATGGCGCCTCTCCTGGCGTATGCGCGCAGTCCATTCAGACCGGATTCAGTTCCGTGATGATGGATGGTTCGCTGATGCCCGATCACAAAACCCCTGCGACCTACGAATACAACCGCGACACCACCAAAGAAGTGGTGGAGATGGCCCACTCCTGCGGCGTATCGGTTGAAGGTGAGCTTGGCGTGCTGGGCTCTTTGGAAACGGGCACTGCCGGCAAGGAAGACGGGGTGGGCGCTGAAGGCAAGCTTACCAAGGAAATGATGCTGACCGATCCGGAGCAGGCCGCTGATTTCGTCAAGGCAACCGGACTGGACGCCCTGGCCATCGCCATTGGTACCAGCCACGGCGCCTACAAGTTCACCCGCCCGCCGACGGGGGAGATTCTGGCCATCAGCCGTATCAAGGAAATCCATGCCCGTATTCCCGATACGCACCTGGTCATGCACGGCTCCTCTTCCGTTCCTCAGGAATGGCTCAAGATCATCAACGATTACGGCGGAGACCTGGGGCAGACCTACGGCGTGCCTGTGGAAGAGATCTGCGAGGGCATCAAACACGGCGTTCGCAAGGTCAACATAGACACCGACCTGCGTATGGCTTCCACCGGCGCCATTCGCAAATTCATGACCGAAAAGCCCGCGGAATTCGATCCGCGCAAATACCTGACCGAAACCACCAAGGCCATGAAGGGTATTTGTGTTTCCCGTTACGAAGCATTCGGTACGGCCGGACACGCGGACAAGATCAAGCCGATCTCCATGGAAACCATGGCCGAACGGTACGCCAAGGGCGAACTCGATCCCAAGGTCAACTGATCCTTCGCGAAGATTCCATTGAAAAGATGAACAGGCGCCCTGGTTCTGCAATGAACCAGGGCGCCTGATTTTTGGAGAGCAGGAGCAAATGCTCTCGGTGCCTACTTTTTCATTTCAGCGATCATCCGGCTCAGTTCGTCAGCCTGACTGACAAGCCTCTGGATGTCCGTATCGGTTTCATTGACGCGCTGCGCGTTATCGTTGGCTATGGCGTTGATGTCGTCAATGCTCCGGGTGATCTCTTCGGATGCCGCGGACTGTTCTTCCGCCGCCGTGGCGATGGACTGCACCTGGCCTGCGGAGATGTCCGCCATTTCCAGGATTTCCTGCAGCATGGTGCCGGAACTGTTGGAAAGATCCGTGACCTCGTTGATGGCGTCCACGGCTTCGTCCATGCCCGTGACATTGGCCTGGGCGAGATTCTGGATCTCCTTGATGTTTTCGCCAACTTCCTTGGTGGCGCCCATGGTCTTTTCCGCCAGCTTGCGGACTTCATCGGCCACCACGGCAAATCCGCGTCCGGCCTCGCCCGCCCGTGCTGCCTCGATGGCGGCATTCAGGGCCAGAAGGTTGGTCTGATCGGCGATATCGTTGATGACATTCATCACCTGGCCGATGGATTCGGATTGCTGGCCGAGCTTGTGCATGTTGCCCCTGAGCTTTTCCGTCATCATCTGCTGCAGCGCATTCATGCTATACACCGTACGGGCGACAAGATCGGCACCTTCCTGAGCCTTGTCTCGCGAGCGCTCGGACTGTTCGGCCGCATGGCCGGCGTTGCGGGCCACTTCCAGGACCGTGGCGTTCATCTCTTCCATGGCCGTGGCGGTTTCATTGATCCGGGCCATCTGGCTGTCCGTACCTTGGCGAATGCCCTGGCTGCGGCCTCCCAGGTCCTTTGTGGCATCGGTGATATTTTCCACAACGCCTTCCAGCTGGGTAGCAGCGCGCAGCACGCCTTCCTGGGTGGCCTGGGCGGCGCGATCCATGGCTTCCTTGACCTGCTGTTCGGACTCTCTGGCTATGGCGGTCTGGCGATGCGCTTCGGCTTCCTTGGCGCTGAGATCCTCGATGTTGGCCTTGAGGGTCATGACCATGGTGTTGAGCGCCTGCTGCAAGGCGGCGATTTCGTCTTTTCCCTGCTTCTGGATGCTCACATCCAGGTTGCCCTGGGCGACCTCTTCGGCAGCATTGATGGCGCCCCGCAATGGCCGTACCAGAGAGGCCACGGTGGCGATTCCTGCCGGAATGATCACCAGCAGCAGTATGGCTCCGATGACGCTGAGGGTAATGGTCGTCCGGTCGGCGACCAGATCGTCCATTTCCTTTTGGATGATGGTCTGCTGGGCGGAGACATTGTCAATGTATACGCCGGTGCCGATCCAGAAGGACGTTCCGGGAATCATGACCGCATAACTCAGCTTGGGCTGCGTACCCGCTCCTGTCTTCTTCCAGTGGTAGGTAAGGAAGTCTCCGCCACCCTGGGCGTTGCGGGCGAGTTCCTGGATGACGTAGACGCCGTTTTCGTCCTTGACGTTCTTGAAATCCTCTCCGCGCTTTTCCGGGGCCAGCGGATACGCGACCACCGTGGTGCCCTTGTAGACGAAGTAATAGCCGGAGCCGTCGTTTTCATAGCGATAGTTGAGCAGAGTATCGCTTATCAAATCGGCCTTGGCCTCCTCGTCAGGGACCTTTTTGAGGATTTCCCCCAGCATGTGAGCCGTGGTTTCCGTGGCGAGCTTCAGGCGGGCCTTATGGTCTTCGATCATGACCGTTTTGACTTCCTTGAGCCCGATTCCAGCAACCGTATTGGTCAGTTGCATGAACACGAAGATAACTCCGACTATGAAGCCGACCATCACGATCAGCAACACGGTTATGCGTGTTCCAATGCTGAAATTCCTAAGCATACGCACCTCCAGTGGTTATAAAAAGGAGACACAATGTTCCGTTTTTCGGGATTCTGGTTGCGGCTAAGAAACATTCGGAGCAGTTCATTTTTTTAGTGTCCCTATTTTGTAAGCAATGTTAACTGTTTCAGTTGTTTTATGGTCTTTGGTGATGCGCACGCTGGTTGTTATCTGCTGGCATCTGAAGGGTATAAAGCAAAGAGTGTTCCTAACTATAGAATGCACATCTGACTGTACGTGATTTTTTTATGTTCGTCAGAGGAAAACCGAAAAAAAGGGGCCGGGTGGGGTGTCGATTGGCAAGGTGATTCTTGAATTGTCCAGAGCTTTCGAATACACGATGGGGATGAAGCAGCCTGTACGTGACGTACTCATTGTAACTAAGTCTGGGCACAGCAAAGCCAAAGCCCTGGGGCAGGAGATTAGCGCCTGGTTGTCCGACCGCGGCGTGGGGGCTCTGGCCGTGGAGAACAACTCCTCGGACAAATCATCCGACGGTGGTTGCTTTCAGAAAATGTCCTTGCAGGAGAGCAGGCCCGATCTCGTCCTGGTGTTGGGGGGAGACGGCACCTTGCTGTCCGTGGCCCGCAAGACGGTAGCCGCTGGTTTGCCTTTGCTGGGGCTCAACCTGGGCAAAGTGGGCTTTCTCACGGAACTGGCCCCGGACAACTGGCAGGAAAAACTGCAGCTTATCCTGGATGGAAATTTCACCATTCGGGAACATCTGGCCCTGGACTATTCGCTGCAGCGTGGTCCCCGGACCGTGTCCACCGGAACAGTCATCAATGATGTGGTCATCGCCCGGGGCGGCCTGGCGCGTCTGGTCAGCCTGCGCTTGAGCGTCAACGGTGAAATGATCGGATCCATGCGGGCTGACGGCCTGATCCTCTCCACTCCCACAGGTGCCACGGGCTATGCGGTTTCCGCGCAGGGGCCGCTGCTGTACCCGGGGTTGAAAGCCATCAGCGTTACGCCCATCTGTCCGTTTCTGGGCGAATTTCACTCTTTGGTCCTGCCGGCCGATGTGGAGTTGTGTGTGGAGGTCTACGACACCACCACCAGAATCTATCTGACTCTGGACGGACAGGAAGGCATTGCCCTGGTCAATAACGATAAAATTATAGTCAGTTGCGCGCAGAAAAGTTTTTGTCTCGCCCAGCTGGACAGCTCTTCCTATTTCAGGAAATTGCGCGGTACGGGACTCATCGGATCATTGTACTCGGAAGAGAAGTCGGAAGCCGATGATGATCGTGAGGTTCCGGAATGCGAGAAACAAAATTTCTGAGACCCGCCGACAAGGAAAAAACGTGAGCCAATTGCCGAGTGTTCAAACGCTGAGGGAATTGCGCCTGGGGCGCGATCCGATCCTGGATGCCTGGATTCTCCATTTCATGACCGAAAACAATCTGGAGTATCTGCAGGACCCCATTTCCAATGCTTCTCCCGAGCAGTTGCAGTTCATGATCAGCATGGACGAGGATCAGGTGTATATCCCTTGCGCGGATGAACGGCTCCAGGAATTGATTCAGCCCGAGGCTCCGCAATCGCTGCAGCATGCCTATACGGCAGCCTGGCGTGCTCTGGAGCGGCTGGTAAGCGAGTACATCAAGGACAGCTACACCCGTCAGCGAGTTTTTGAGTTCTGCCGGCACAGGTTCGAACAGGCGGTGAACTCGCATATTCTTATTCCTTCGCGCCTGATGAAGCGGCTGACCAATATTTTTCTGACCCAGAGCGGCATTGTGGATCCCTACCGGGATCTGAAAAAGGAACACAATCTCCGTGCCAGGGAATTTCTGTCGGGTAACGCCTGCGACCAGCTGGTAAACTACTGCTTCAGTGAAAACAAATTCTGCGGACGTGTGGCCGACCTGCGCTGGGAACTGGACAGGCACGAACTGGAAAGCCTGTTCGCTCTTTCAACCCTTTCAAAAATCTGGTTCGGCGGCGCCGGCGCGCTCTCCAAAGAGGGGTTGCGGCGGGCCATGCAGCGGAACAACGGTTTTGACGGCATCACCAAGGCCTTGGGACCGCAGATTCAGGGGCCCAAAAAGATCCTGTATCTCCCGGAACATTCCGGAGGGCTGGTGTTCGACCTGGAAATCATCCGCAGTCTGCTGCGCCAGGGGCATAGCGTGATTCTGGCCCTGAAGGAGAGCTTTCACTTCCAGGCTCCGGTCATCTGGGACACCGAAGAGGATCCACTGCTGGCGGAAGAGCTGGCTTCGGCGCATATTTCCCGCGAACACCGGCACAGCAAAAACGAACTGCTGCGGCTGCTGCGGGAAAACCAGTTCATGGTTATTTCGGACGGTACGCGCGAGCGTTTGAACCTCTATCGTACGAGCGTCACCTTTGCCCGTGCCTGGAAGGAATCGGACCTGATCATAGCCAAAGGCTGGGAAAACAGACGGCGGCTGATCGAAACCAGCGTTGCCTTCACCAGGGACATTCTTTGTTTCGCCCGTGACGGCGCAGGCAGGCTGCGTATCGAGTTCCGGGAGAAACCCGGACATATTGTCAAATTTTCCGAATTCCGGCTCAGGCAGCTGGCCGGCAAAATCATTCAGTCCATGCGGGAAGCCCGTGCCGCGGGAAAAAGCGTGATGTTCTACAGCGCCGTGGTGGGCAGCATCCCGGGCGAGACCAAGACGGCCACCAGCGTGTTGAGCACCTTTGTCGGCTACCTGCGCGAGCGCTTGGAAGGGGCTTTCATCATCAACCCGGCAGAGCACTTCACGCCCGGAATGGACGGCGACGACCTGATGTACATGTGGGAAATGGTCCAGCGCAGCGGACTGATCAATGTCTGGCGTTTCCAGAGCGTGGAAGATATCGAACACAGCTTCGAACTGATGGGCAAAAAGGTGCCCCCGGCCTGGTCCGGCAAGGATTCCACCTTTTCCACCGGCTGTACCAAGGAAATGCACATTGCCCTGGACATGCAGAAACTCCACCCGGAGATGCAGATCATCGGTCCGAGCCCGGAGAAGTTCTTTCGCCGTCACGAATATGGCGTGGGCAAGTACTTTGAAGCCGGAATAGAAGTGCAGTAGAGCGCGGCACACTCCGTGCCGTCATTCGTGCAGAAATCGTTTGCGATAGATCCGCTCGGATTCGATGAGCGGCTCGAATGCCTCGGCATGCTCGGTGAACTGCAGACTTTCCTTGGTGCCGAGACAGAGAAAACCGCCAGGCACGAGGCTGTCCCGAAACAGGCCGATGACCCGGTTCTGTAATTCCTTGTTAAAATAAATCAAGACATTGCGGCAGAAGATCAGGTGCATTTCACCGAATACGCCATCTGTCACCAGGTTGTGGTCGGCAAACACGATACGGTCCTTGAGCTGCTTGCTGAGCAGGGCGCAGTCGTATTTTGCCGTATAGTATTCGGCGAATGAGGATTGCCCGCCGGCTTTCTGGTAGTTGGCCGTGTAGTCTTTGATCAGGCTGACCGGATAGGTGGCCTCCCTGGCACGCCGGATGATCTGGTCGTTGAAGTCCGTGGCGTAGAGCTGCGTACGGTCGTACAACCCTTCTTCGTGGAGCACGATGGCCATGGAGTAGACCTCTTCGCCCGAGGAACAGCCCGCATGCCAGACCTTGATGAAGGGGTAGGTCTTGAGCACCGGCACCAGTTCCTTGCGGACGGCCATGTAAAACGACGGATCCCGAAACATTTCCGTGACATTGATGGACAGATCCATGAGCAGGAGTTCCAGCTGCGCGGTGTCGTAGAGGATGTTGTGCTGCAGCTCGGAAATGCTCTTCATGCCTGACATAGCCAGACGATGCCGGATTCGCCGTTTCAGATGCGCTCTGGAGTAGTTTTTGAAATCGTAGCCGTACTTGAGGTAAATGGCCTCGAGCAGCAGCTGCAATTCAATGTTCTCGCTGTCCTTGTCGGCAGAGTTGTCGTTTATCGGTGGAGCCATACGCGCAGTAGAGAGAGTAACTTGTCCATGTCCACGGGTTTGGACAGATAGTCGTTGGCCCCGGCCTCGATGCATTTCAGCCTGTCGCCTTTCATGGCCTTTGCGGTCAATGCGATGATGGGCAGTTTTTTCAGCTGAGGCTGCTTTCTGATACGCTGCATGGCCTCGTAACCGTCCATTTCAGGCATCATGATGTCCATCAGTACCAGGTCGATGTCCATGTTGGATTCCAGCAGTTCCAGGCATTCCCTGCCGTTTTCCGCACTGATGATGTTGATGCCTTTTTCTTCCAGGACATGCGAAATGGCAAGCCTGTTCCTGCGGTCGTCGTCCGCTATGAGAATCGTACGGTTGTCCAGGGTCGCTTCCCGGTCGTGCACCATGCGGATCGTCTGCTGCTTGTCCTGGGGCAGGGCGGACTCCACCCGGTGCAGAAACAGGGCGCTTTCATCCAGGAGGCGTTCGGGCGAGCGTACGCCCTTGATGATGATGCTTTCCGCATAGCGGGCCAGTTCCGCTTCTTCCATGGGGCTGATCTCTTTGCCCGTGTAGATGATCACGGGCGTATTGGTCAGCTCCGGCCGGTTTTTGATGCTGGAGAGCAGTTCGAATCCGGACATGCCGGCCAGCCCGAGATCCAGAATGACACAATCGAAGGTTTCCTGCTGCAGCAGTGAAAGGGCTTTTTCTCCACTGTCGGCCGTGGCTATGACCACATCGTCGGCGCCAATCAGTTCGACCAGGCTTTTTTGCTGAATCGGGTCGTCTTCCACGATCAGCAGCCGCTTGACGGAACGGTTGATGATGGTTTCAAGCCTGTTGAAAGCTCCAAGGAGCTTTTCCATACTGACGGGTTTTGTCAGGTAGCCTATGGCGCCCATCTGCAGGGCGTGGCGCGATTCCTCTATGGCCGAGATGATATGAACCGGGATATGGCGGGTTTCCGGATTGCGCTTCAGTTTCTCCATCACCGCGATGCCGTCCATGCCGGGCAGTCCGATATCCAGAATGATGGCGTGGGGCCCGTATTCTCCGGCCATATGCAGGCCGGTTTCACCGTCATGGGCGATGAGACATTTGAAGCCTTTTTCCTGGGCCAGGTTGTAGAGGATTCGTGAAAAGTTGGAATCGTCTTCGATGATCAGCAGCAGCCTGTTATTGTCAACTCGTTCCGCCAGTGCGGTTTCTCCCTGCGGTTCGACAAGTTCTCCAGAGACAGCGGGTTCGGCTGCTTCCAAGAGTGTTTCCGGCTGCTTGCCAAATGCAGTGGCGGCAGTCCGCTGTTGCGGTTCCGGAATGCGCTGCTTGCATTCCCACATGGGTTGGTCCTGTTCCTCCAGGTGCAGGGCCTCCGGCAGGTAGAGCGTGAACACGCTCCCTTTGCCTTCCTCGCTCTTGAGCTGGATTTCGCCCCCCAGAAATCCGGCCAGTTCCTTTGAAATGGACAGTCCGAGCCCTGTTCCACCGTATTTGCGGCTGGTGGTGCCGTCGGCCTGTTGAAACGCCTCGAAAATCAGCATCTGTTTGTCCTTGGGCACGCCAATGCCCGTATCGCTGATTTCAAAGGCCAGCGCGTGTTCCGGAACCAAACCGCTTCGGAACAGATCGCTCCCCGTGGCTGGGCGCCGGACTCTGAATTTGATCAGGCCTTCTTCGGTGAATTTGATCGCGTTGTTGAGCAGGTTGTTGCAGATCTGCTGCAATCTTCTGCCATCCGTCAGAATGGTCTCGGGAAGATTGGAGTCGACCTGCACTTCGAATGTCAGCCCCTTGTCCTCGATGAGCTGTTTGAAGAAGCGCTGCACATTGTCGGCGAATTCATGCAGCTTGAGCGGATGGGTGCTCAGGGTGGTCTTTCCGGCTTCCACCTTGGACAGATCGAGCACTTCGTTGATCAGCGAAAGCAGATCCGATCCGGAGCTGTGAATGGTCTGGGCAAATTCGAGCTGTTTGGGCGTGAGGTTGCTTTCCCGGTTGTTGCGCAGAATCTGCGACAGGATGAGAATGCTGTTCAATGGAGTGCGCAGCTCGTGGGACATGTTTGCCAGAAATTCCGATTTGTAGCGGCTGGCGGATTCCAGTTCCACTGCTTTCTGCTTGATTTCCCTCTGGGCCTTTTTCAGTTCCACGTTCTTGTTGCGCATGGCCTCTTTCTGGAACTCGAGATCCTTGGAGCGGCGTTCGAGTTCTTCGTTGGCCACTTTCAGCTCTTCCTGCTGCTGGCGCGAAGACTCTTCCGAGGCCTTCAGCGCGCGCGTCTGCTCCATGAGCTCTTCATTTGTGACGCGCAGTTCTTCCTGCTGCTCCTGCAGGGCCTGTTCGGACGTGCGCAAGGCTCTGGTCTGTTCCTCAAGTTCGTTGTTTTTTGGTCTGCAGCTCATCCTGCTGTTCACGCAGGGTTTCGGCTGGTCACGGGATTGCTTGAGCAGCTCCTGCACTCTGGAACGAGCCTGGGCGGAGTGAAAGCTGATGGCGATGTTTTCCAGGTTGTTGAGAACAAACTGCCGTTTGAGCGGTGTAAACGGACTTGTGGAACCCAGTTCGATGACGCCAAGCAGGGTCTCTTCATAGGAAAAAGGGGCGATGAGAAAATAGCCCGGTACTTCTTCGCCCAGCCCGTATTGAATGGTGGGAACGTTCTGGGTGGCGCGGAAAGTGATCATTTCACTTTCCAGAGCAGCCTGACCGACCATGCCTTCACCCACCCGGATGCGATTGAAGGTGCCTGTCCGGTCCGAGAAGGAATAGCCCGCTTCGAGCTTCAGCCATTCCTCGTCTTCGGCCAGATACAGCACGCCGACATGGCATTCCAGGTGTCTGGACAGGAAGGTGACGCAGCGCCGGGCCATCTCGTTGGCATTCAGTCCGCCGCGGAGTTTTTCATGCATTCCCGGCCTTGCCTTCGGCCAGCCAGTGCTGGTCCTTGAGCTTCTGGGCCATATTGTTGAGTGCCTTGGCCAGGGCGCCCCAGTTCGTCCTTTTGCGGAACATCGAGCGTACGCTCCAGATCGCCTTCGGCAATGGCCTGGGCAAAATCCACTCCGTTGCGCAGAGGTGTGGGCGATGGTATGGGCTCCCCAGATGGCGAATCCGGCCATGAGCAGGGAAATGAGACCTCCGACCAGGGCCAGGGACAGGCGCAGACTGGTGATGGGAGACAGCAGGTCGGATTCGTTGATTTCCACAAGCATGGCCCCAGCGGGTTCCTGCCGCGTCCACCGGACCGTAGGCGGTCAGCGTGGGTTTTCCGACGTTAATTGGAGGCCGTGAGCAAACCGCGATTTTCCCTGCAGTGCGTCGCGGACCGCCAGGGTATTGATGGAAGCCAGCTCCGGATGGAGCAGGGGCGGACTTGATATTGCGATTTTCCGGATCGTGGAGTGTATTGGTCCGGGGGCAGGTAATCCGGGCCAACGAGAAAGGACTCTTCCGCTGCTGCTCAGACCTGTGTGGTCATCCAGGATGGACTGGACATCGGCGGGGAGCCACCACAAAACACGATCACGCCAAAGGTATCTCCCTGTTGCATGACCGGGGCGGCCACGAACAGGCTGGGCTCGTTGAAGTTCGGCTGGTAGAGCGAAAGGTCCGTCCAGGCCACTTTGGATGCCGGCAAGGCCGAGGCATCCCGGTAAACGGTTCCGAGTCCGGTCTGGGCAAAGGGGCCGTTTTCCAGTGAGCTGGCGAAATCCGTGTTGTTGGCCAGCGAATAGACCACCTGGTTGTTTCTCGTGGAGACGAGCAGAATGTCGCGGTATCCGTTGCGTTTGGCGAAAGCGGGCAGAAAGGCGTCGAGTTGCTGGTGCAGGACGGCGTAGGAGGAGTTGTCCTCCATGGAGGCGGTGCCCAGGTTGTAAGGCATAGCGCAGGGCCACGGAATTGTCGTTGAGCTGGCCCCAGGTAGGGATCCGGTTTGCGTCCGTTGTTGCGTTTTATGTACTCTGTGGAATAGATGGATTCGAAATGGTTCTGGAGCTGCCGGCCGCATGGACGTAATTTTTTCCTTGTCCAGGGAGTTGGCGCTGGAAAAGGAATCGTAGGCTCTGGACAGCAGGCGCAGGGGGACGACAACTGCCGGGTTTTCCGCCAGGAACAGCAGGTCGTTGGATTACTTCCGTCGAAATAAGTATGCACGGCCTGGGTTTTGGTTCTCCTCACCGTGTCCAGCTGTTTCGCCGATTGTTCCTTCAAAGCTTCGGCAGCACCTCTGCTGCCCCACCAGCCGGTGATGCACAAGGTCGTCAATGTGGCCGCGAGCAGGGCTATCAGCAGCTTTGGTCTTGACGCCCATATCCATGATTTCGTGCTATTTCTCAATCTTTATTGCCTCCCACGACTGAAAACTTCTTGGTCTGGTCATCCTGTGCCCCGTGGCCATGAACGCGTTTGGAGTGTTCATGGTTGGGTACGGTCCGATGCGGATTTGATACTTTTGGCGCTGCAGATGGAAGAAACAGAGGCCGCGGATTTGTTGGGCACGATGGGCAGTGCGATGCTGAAGGTGCTGCCTTTGTCGGGGGTGGAATCCGCCCAGATCCGGCCATCGTAATGCTCGATGATCTTTCCTTGCAGATGGTCAGGCCGAGCCCGGTTCCTCTGGGTTTTTTCGTGCAGAATGTCTTCATAGGCGACCTGGTGAAATTTTTCGAAAATCTTGTCCAGGTCGTCTTGGGGAATGCCCATGCCCGTATCCTGGACCTGAATGTGCAGCATGTCGCCGTCATGGGGAAAAGCGCGAACCGTCACAGACCCTTTGTCCGTGAATTTGGCCGCGTTGCTGAGAAAGTTGATGATTACCTGGCTCAGTCTGTCCGGGTCGATGCGGATGACAGGCAGACTGTCGGGAATTTCGATGCACAGCTCCACGTCCTGCTTTTCACGGAAGTCCGCAGAAAGCGCACGCACGGCCTGCTTGATGAGTTCCGAGGGCTCGAGTTCGATGTCACGCCATTGCATGCGCCCGGATTCGATCTTGTTCAGGTCAAGGACGTCGTTGATCAGGCGGGACAGGCGGTCGCCTTCGTGAATGATGATATCGAGGTTGTCGTCTATGCGGGCACGCAGTCGTTCGAGGTTTTTATGTCCGTCCGCAACAGGCCAGAACGATTTGGCCAGATCCCGGTGGATGAGCTTGGCAAAGCCGAGAATGGAGGTCAACGGCGTGCGCAGTTCGTGGGATACGGAAGAGACGAACATGGTTTTCATCTTGTCCAGATCCCGCAGGCGGCGGTTGGCTGTTTCCAGTTTGACGGCCTCGTCCTCGAGTTTTCTGGTGCGTTCGGCAACCTGGTCCTCGAGGCGGTTGGTCAGGGCGGTGAGTTCCCTGTTGGCCTGCTGCAGCTCCTCCTGCTGTTGCCGCAGCCGGGTTTCGGACTGCTTGAGCGCTTCGGTCTGCTGGGCGAGTTCCTTGTTTGCGTCGCGCAGAGCCGTTTTCTGCTTCTGCAGGGATTCTTCCTTTTCGCGCAGGGCCTCGGCCTGCTGTTCGAGTTCGATATTAGTCTGGCTGAGCAGGCTTTGTCGCACGCGCAGATCCGTGGCCTGTTCCCTGGTGGTTTCCAGCAGTTCATGGATGCGCGTACGGGATATGGCCGCGTGCAGGCTGATGCCGATGGTTTCCAGGTTCTGGCGGACGAATTGCACCTGCAGCGGAGAATAGGAGTCGCATGTGCCCACCACCAGCACGCCGAGCAGCCGGCCGGCAAAGGAAATGGGCGCCAGGAGATATTCTTTCAATCGACTGTGTCCGTCCAGGTGGCTCAGGGCAGGCAGGTCGACCCCATGGCTCTTCAGGACACGCAGTTCGCGGTCCATTCCGGCCTGCCCCACGGCGCCTTCTCCCAGGGAGAAGTTCTCATAGGGATTCGGGCGGCCTTCCATGGCGTATCCTGAACTCAGGCAAAGCATGTTTTCTTCGTTCAGCAGGTAGATGGCGCTCAGCTGTCCGTCCAGGCAACTGGTCAGGATGTTGACGAGACGTTGCGCCGCCTCATCTCCGTCCCAGTCGCCGCGCAGGCCGTCATCCAGCCTCTCCTTGGTGGTACGCAGCCAGTTCTGGTCCTTGAGCCGGCGGACGAGCCTGCGAAAATGCAATCCTATCAGACGCCATTCCTCTGATCCTTCAGGCAGGGCAACGGTATCGTACTGTCCTTTGCCCAGGGCGGCGAACCCCCGCCTGAGGGCTTCCATGGGCTGCTTGATGCCGGATCTGACCAGAAACAGGGAAAAGCGGCTGACGCAGATGCTGACCAGGACGGCCAGCACGAGAGCCGCGCCAATGGTTTTGTAGGCGCTGAGGGCGGCGTCCTTGTTGCGTTGGATGACCGTGGTCGCCAGGTGCTGGTCGCGTGCTTCCAGGCTGCTGTACACCCAGGAAATACTCGCTGCGATGGCCTGCCGCAGGTTCTCCAGGGCGTTTTTTTGTTCCACAAGCTCAGTGCGCAGCCTGATGAGGGAGTGAAACAATGTGCTGCATTGCCTGATGGAAGAACCGAGCTGCGCATGGGAGACTGCCGCTTTGTTGAATTCCTGCCACAGGGAGCGCAGTCCGGCATGTCCGGGTGGTTCCGTGGCCAGGGAATTGTCCTGGAGAGAGTCGGGGATGTCGCCGGTTTCACGGAGCATGATTTCAGTAAGGAACTGCCTGGCCTGTGTGGTCAGGGGCGTCAGAGAGACGCGACTTCCATCGGATACGCCCAGACGTTGCTCCAGGGACTGCAGTGCCGCGGACGTCTGGGCCAGCAGCGTTTTCTGGCGTTGCACGGATTTTTGCAAGTCCACTGCGCCCTGGACAAACTGGATAAAGTTGATGTTCAGATGATTGAGCGCCTTGCGGGAATCGGTCAGAGCCCTTGATTCCGACAGTCTGGCCAGCTGATTTTCCAGCTGATTGCTCCTGGTGAGAAAGGTCTGTTCGTCCACGAACTTGCCTGTGATGATCCCGTCCATGGCCGAGAACAGGCTGGAGAGTTGGCGTCCGGTTTGCGAACTGTTCATTACCACGTCGAGATCTTCGTCCACCAGGGTCTGCAGCCCGTTGCCGAGCCTGAAAAAAGAGACCAGTACCAGGATGAGAATGGTGGCGAATGCGAGGCAAATAAGAATATTGAGAAATAACAGGCGGGAGGAGATCTTTGATTGGGAGGGGATGAAATTGAATCGCATATATCTCTCAAAAAAAGTCTAGCTAGGAAATTGGGAACGGTTGGTACACGCGTTCATACGGTCTGTTTGGATGGTGAACGACCGGCCATGACACAATGCCAACTTCTCCCCCACAGGATTTGAAAGTGTGCCGTTGCGAGTAAAATTGTCAGGATTTGAAAGGTTAAGAAGAGGTATACGATGTCATGATTCAATTTGTTAACTGGTATACTCGAAAGGTTTGGAATGGGCAAGCGTTCTTAAGACAAGAGCCATTACCATTGCAAAATTGTATAATCATCTATTACTATTACATATTATTAACTTTATTTATACCCGTATATATAGGGTAAAGACTACAAAAGATTTGTTGGAAAATCTTGACAATTCGAACAGGTTTGAGGGTATTATGATAAGCTGAAAATAGCGCGGAACTGTTCGGTACAGGCCAGCTGCACATTTCCTTTTTTTTTTCCGTTCACAAAGGGGCCTTGTGCTGATACGATGTATGGAAAAGATGCCTGCATCTTCAGGGTAGCTGCTTGTGCTACACTGTCCAGCGTGGTTGTAAATGTAGATAAAGGTAGTTGAGATATGGCGCTCGCAGGTAACATCGATATTCGTTTGAAGCAGTACGAAACAGCTGTGGTGGATTTTATCCGCAAGGAATCAGGTTATTTTTTACTTTGTACCCATGATCAGACATTCGTACGCATTATGCGTAATACCATCTCCAAGCATCTTGCCGTGGAGGAGGATTGCATAGCCACCGTCACGGATGAAAATAAAATTCTGAAGTCTGTTCAGGCGGCTACGCAGCACAAAAAAAACATTCTTCTTTTTATCGAGCGCGTTTTCAATAATAAGGAAACAAGCTTTTTGATCAAACAGATCAAGGAAGCCTTCAACCAGGTCAAGATCGTCATTCTTACTGCTGATGCCGAAAGACAGCGTCTTGTGCTTTTGCATGAAATTGGCGCCAATAACTTCATTTCCAAGCCTATTTCCATCAATACGCTCATCGAAAAAATCGCTTTTACGGTCAAGCCGCAGGGTAAATTGGGCAAAACCATCGACCAGGGCAAACATTTTATCGAGATCGGCAATTATGAGGACGCCCTGAAAGTGGCGCGTCAGGTCCTGGAAATGAAGCCCAACAGCGCGGCCGGACTGCTTATCCTGGGGGATGCCTACAAGGGCATGAAGAAAAACGAAAAGGCTGTGGAGGCATATGAAGAGGCCAGCCGTCAGGCCAAAATGTACCTGGAGCCGCTCAAAAAACTGGCCGATTTCTACGGGGACATCGGCGACACTGACAATCAACTCAAATACCTGGAAAAACTCGATCGCCTGAGCCCCTTGAATGTGGAACGCAAAGTGGATATCGGCATCATCCATGTGAACAGGGGCAATGAGGAAAAAGCCGACGAACTGTTCGAAATGGCTCTTGGACAGGCCAAGAAAGAGGCCATGGTCTATATCGAAGAACTTTCCACCCGGATCGGCGACATCTACACGCACAAGAATCCGGAAAAGGCCGAGGCCTTTTATCGCAAGGCTCTGGCCACCAAGGGCGACAATCTGGACAAAAGCGACATCAAGACGTTCAACCTTCTGGGCATTGCCTTGCGCAAGCAGGGCAAGTGGCGCGACGCCATCATCGAATATCAGAAGGCCGTTCAGATTTCACCGGACGATGAAAATCTGTTCTACAATGCTGCCATGGCGTACGCGGAAGGCCGGGATTACCGCAAGGCCCTGAACAGTCTGGCAAAGTGCACGAGCCTCAATCCGAATTTCCACAAGCGCGATGCGGTTCTGTCCTACAACATGGGACTCATTTATTCCAAAACAGGGGACAGGAAGCGTACGCTTCATTATATGAACGCCGCGCTGGAAATCGACCCTGCGTTTGAAAAGGCCAAAAGATATCTCGCCAAGCTGGAAAAGAAAGACTGACCATTTCTATTATTTCATAAAAGCCGCAGCCGCTGCAAAAGCCAGCAGCGCAATGGCGGCTCCGCCGAAAAACACCCAGTTGATGCCGCCCAGGGCGAACATGCCGGCCATGATGGGCGGTCCGATGGTCTGCCCCAGGCGCAGCACCGTGGCATTCATGGACATGAATCCGCCCCGGAGTTCCGGCGGTGCCAGGTCGCTCAGCAAGGACTGAGTGCAGGGAACGTTCATTCCCTGTCCCATGCCGAAGAGAAAAATGGGCAGGGCGAACCACCAGAGCGACGGCATCAGAGACAGGCAGACGCAGGCCAGCCCATATATCAGAAATGCTCCCTTGAACAACACAGCCTCGGAAAAACGCCGGGACAGATTGCCCACCTGTGAGGCGATCAATCCTGTGACAAAGGCTGAAATGGACATCAGCAGGCCGATCTGGAATGGCGTGGCCCCGAAGCCATGCCCCATGCGGATGGGCATGTAGGTCAGGAAGGGGCCGTAGATCAGGACAAAAGTGCACAGGGTGGCGAAAAAAAGCGCCAGAACCCTGCGGTCCGACAACCCCGTGGCCATGCTGGACAAGTAGCTGCGCAAATTGCTTTCTACCTTGGGCTCGGGGGTGTTGAGGGAAAAAAGCACCCAGAATCCCACGGGAAAGGCCAGGACCGGCAGAAAAAAGGGCACATGCCAGTTGATGGCCGCCAGCCCGCCACCAAGCACGGGGTAGGATGCCACGGCCAGGCTCAGGGCCCCGGCATTGAGTCCGAGGGCCGTGGTGCGCGTACGCCCCTGGTACATGTCGCTGATGATTGTCAGGTTCAGCGCCCCCAGCGGTGCGGCTCCCAGACCTTGCAGAAAACGAAAGAACAGCAGCCAGTGAAAATCTCTGGCCAGACCGCAGCAGATGCCGCTAACTCCAAAGAAAAACAGGGCCGGCACCAGCATGCGTTTGCGGCCGTAACGGTCCGCGAATACGCCGATGATGGGGGTGAGAAACACGCCCGGTATGGTGAAAAAGGTGATCAGCAGGCCGATATTGGCTGTGGAGGTGCCCGGCAGCTTGTTGAGGATGTCCGGAAAGGTGGGGGCGATGCTGGTCACTCCCATGACCACCATGCAGGTGACGCTGAAAATGATCTGGAGGTTCCTGTCCCGCAACAGTTCCCTGACCGAGAGCTCGCGCGTATCGTTCAATGAAGTTCCTTTGGTTGGACATGAAGAGGCCTCAGCTTCGTCTAAGTCATACGCCATCCAATGATCAAGCGCTAATCCGTCTGCTTCGGATACAGCAGAAGTCTCTGGGGGTACTCAGTGGCCTGATTGTTGCGGGAGCCTTGACAAGCGGGTATGCAGAAATGGTTATGCAACATACGTACAGTTTCAGGAGGTTCCCATGCAACAGGATGTCGCGGCCTTTATTGCCGCCCATGACGCGTTCATCAATCTGCTCGGTATACGGATAACCGAAGCGGTCCCCGGACGGGCGACGGCCGTGCTCGATCTGGAGGCAAAGCATCTCAACAGTTTCGGCACGGTTCATGGCGGCGTTTTGTTTTCCCTGGCCGAATGCGCTTTTGGCGTTGCCGCAAACGCCCACGGCAAATTATCCGTGGCCGTAAACTGTTCCATCACCTTTACAAAGCCCGGACTGCAGGGGCAGTTGAGCGCAGTGGCCCGCGAAACCAGTAAAGGACCGCGCATTTCCTCCTATGCCGTGGAAATCAGCAATGATGCCGGAGAGATCATTTCCACCTATCAGGGGCTGGCCTATCATCGCAAGGAATGCTTTCCGCCGCAACGCGGCTGAAGCTTATTTGCGTCGCAGTCCCTGGAGCAGAAGAAGAGCTTCGGGCCTTTTGAGCAGAATCCCCGCGTACAGGTAGATGGCCCCCCAGAAAGGAATCTGGGCCAGTGCCCAGAAGACGGATCCGCTGCTGCTGGCCACGTACCAGCTTCCCAGCCCCACCAGCAGCGCCAGAATTGCGCACGGCAAACCGGATGTGATCAGGGCTCTCCAGGCGCACCGGACGTCAGGCAGGGTCCGCGCGCCGCGTATCAGCAGCAGCACATTGCCCCAGGAAGCCAGGGAAGTGGCCAGGGCGATTCCCGTATGTCCGAGCCAAGGCATCAGCACCACTGACAACAGCAGAAAAATAACAATGCTCGCTCCCGCCAGGATCAGAGGCGTCCGGGTGTTTTGCTGCGCGTAAAAGGCGGCAAGCAGCGGGCGGACCAGGGCCAGAGCCGGCAGTCCGAGGCTGTAGGCCGTCAGAGCCTGGGCCGTGGCGGAGCCGTCCGCGCTGTCAAAGGCCCCATGTCCGAACAGGGCAGAGACCACGGGCAGAGCCAGGGCGATGAGGCCAGCGGCCGCGGGAAGGGCCAGGAACAGGGACAGCCGGAGAGAGTCCTGAAGGACCTCGTTGAAGCGCGCGGTTTCCTGCCTTCCGGCCAGGGTTGCCAGACGCGGCAGAGCCGCCTGCCCCACGGCCACGCCGAACACGGCCAGGGGAAACTGCACCAGCCTGTCCGCGTAGTACAGGCTGGAGATGCTGCCGTGGGCCAGGAAAGAGGCCAGAATGGAAGAAAGCAGCACATTGATCTGGAACACGGCCGCGCCGAGCACCATGGACGGCATGGCTCTGCCCAAAGGGGCCACTTCGGGATCCGCAATCCGCATGGATCCGCGCCAGGCGAGCCCTGCGCGTCGCAGGGCGGGCTGCTGCATGAACCATTGCAGAAAACCGGCGAAACACATGCCCCAGGCCAGCGAACGGGCTGCATCGAGTCCGAAGAGCCAGGCCAGGCCAGCGGATGTGATCAGCGAAATATTCAGCACGCAGGGGGCCAGGGCGGGGATGAGAAAATGTTCCTGCGCATTGAGTACGCCCATGCACAGGGCCGCGGCGGTGACGGTCAGCGCGTAGGGCAGGCAGATGCGTACCAGCTCCGTGGTCCGGTCCAGCAGGGCGGGATCGGCCGCAAAGCCCGGCGCCAGCACCAGGGTGAGCGGATGGGCCAGAAACAACGCCAGCAGCAGCACGGCGCCTCCCGTGAGCAGCAGCCAGAACATGGCGGAACGGGTCATGGCAAAGGCGCGTGCCAGGCCCGCGGCGTCCCGCAGGGTGGTGAAGCGCGTGACGAACGCCATGCTCAGGGAACCTTCCGCAAACAACCTGCGCATCAGGTTGGGCAGGCGCAGGGCCACGAACAACGCATCGGCCAGCGGACCGGCTCCCAGCACGTAGGCAATGACCATGTCCCGGACAAATCCCAGGATTCTGCTGGCCAGAGCGGCAATGGAAAGCACGGCCGCGTTGGCGGCGATCTTCGAACTGTCGTCCGGGCTATCGGGCTGGTTTCTGGAAATGGCGGACCTCGGGCTGCTTGAAAATGTATGCCGTCAAATGGTTCGGGAGAATTGCGGACCTGTGGTCATCCGGGTGTCTGGGTATCCGTGCTGCGCATCAGGCCGCATGGATCAGCGTGCGCGGGTGGTCACGAACAGCTTGCTGGCGATCCAGTCCATGACCAGGGCGGGATTGGCGCCGGATGCCAGGGCATCGTGGGCCGCGGCCAGGCTGAGGTCGATCTGCCGCAGGCGATGCAGGTCCAGGCGTTGAAACACGGACAGGGCCAGCTGTCCGCCCCTGCGTCCGGCCAGCACCGCGGCCAGTTCGGCCTGGCAACGCACCAGAATGCGCGCGGCAAGGGCCTTGTTCAGAGAGCCTTTGGAAAGCGTACGCTGCATCCAGCCCCGGCCGTCTCCGAGAAAACCGGTCAGTGCGGTGAGCCATTCGTCCACCGCATGGGCCGTCTCCGGGTCGCTTTCGGACTGCGAACCAGTGAGATCCCAGGACAGGGTCAGCACCCAGCCGCGGGACACCAGCGTGGGCAGCAAGCGTTCGCGCTGAGGCGCGGTCAGGACAAACCGGGTCCAGGGCGTTGGTTCTTCCAGGGATTTCAAGAGCGCGTTGGCGGACTCGATGGTCAGGTACTGGGCTTCGGTCAGCAGCACCATGCGGTAGCGCGCACTGCGGGGCGGTTCGCCCAACTGAGGGCGCAGTTCGCGGATCTGCTCGATCTTGATGCTTTCCCTCGAGCCCAGAAAAAGTGTCAGGTCCCGGTGGGCGTTCATCAGAAACTGCTGGCAGACATCGCACTGGCAGCAGGGAGGTTCTGCTTCCCGGCAGTTCAGGGCTGCACCCCAAAAAAGCGCCATGTGAAGCCGCATGGCCTCGCTCCCGCCCTCCAGGATCAGCACCTGGGGCGGTTCGGGGACCATGGATTCCATCAGGGAACGTACCCTGGGCTGTGCGGCGCTGCCTTCGAGTACGCGTGCGGGCTCGAAAAGTATGCCTGGTTCTTCCTCTTTCTTGGCCATGCTCCAGAATAGACTGAGCCGGTCCGGAGTGCAACGGGAATCCTTCCGGCAAAAAGGTTTTTAATTAACAAATATGTATATTGCACATTATCCTAGGCTCCAACAAGGATATAACGCCTTTCCATGCTCGTTTAAACGGCGATTGAAACTCCCTTTCTCGCTGAATTACAGTCTTCTTTTTATGTACCCAGGCACAGCATTGGTTCAGAAAACGTCGGAGTTGTGCACCTGTCTGGATGCTGAAATATGAGCTGCACGTATAAAAATACCCAAATTACAAATTTGATAAACATAAAAAGAGAGAAAGTTTAGCAGTCAAGTATACGGTTTTTATGTTGTCAAAAACTATTTGTGAATAAAAAAATCTTTAAAATTAAGTTATTATAATTCTAAAGAAATAGTATCCGGGTTTGAATTTGATAAAAAAGAGAGAAAAAAAAGGGAAATTTAAAATATATAAAAATTACAAATTAGTAATCAATGGCTGGCAATTTACATACAAATTTGAATAATTCTCTTTGTAAAAAAGTTTTGTCAATTGTATGCTTTTATTAACCACCAAGAATTAAAAGGTATTTTCTTCTTTAGCACGCAGATTGCTAAGTGGCTCCAGTGTGGCTGAAAAATGATGCTGTATCTTTTCAGTCTGGTTTGGTTGGAAAAAAATTGTTCTCTATATTTTTCAAGAGAAAAGCCGTGTGGAAAAAAACCAAGGGCATTGCAAAAGCAGTATTTGCGCCAACGTGTTTTTTTCTAATAGAAAATTAAAACTACTGGAGATGACTTGATGAAAAGAAGAGATTTCTTAAAGAAGGCAGGCGTCAGCGCAGCGGGCGCTGCAGGTGCCGTAGCCGCAACAACGGTTAACGCTCCGTTTGTGCATGCTTCCAAAAAGACCCCCATCAAATGGCGTCTCCAGACCTATGCCGGTCCCGCCCTGGCCGAACACGTCATCAAGCCTCAGATCAAGGCGTTCAACGATATCGCCGGTTCGGACATGACCATCGAACTGTACAGCTCGGATCAGCTGGTGCCCACGGGCGAGTTGTTCCGCGCCATGCAGAAAGGCACCATCGATGCGGTGCAGAGTGATGACGATTCCATTGCCGCACCTGTGGACGTGGCTGTTTTCGCCGCGTACTTTCCCTTTGCCTCGCGTTATTCCCTGGATGTTTCCACGCTGTTTCACCACTACGGACTGAACAAGATCTGGGAAGAAGCCTATTCGGAAGTCGAAGGTGTGGACTGGATCGCAGCCGGTTCCTGGGATCCCTGCAACTTCGCCACAGTGGAACCCATCAAAAGCGTTGCCGACCTCAAGGGCAAACGCGTCTTCACCTTTCCTACGGGGGGCAAGTTCCTCAGCCGTCTGGGCGTGGTGCCCGTAACCCTGCCCTGGGAAGACGTGGAAGTGGCCATGCAGACGGGCGAACTCGACGGTATCGCTTGGTCCGGCATCACAGAAGACTATACCGTGGGCTGGGCCGATGTCGCCAAATACTACCTTACCAACAACATTTCCGGCGCCTGGATCGGTTCCTATTTCGCCAACTCCGACAAATGGGCCGAAGTGCCGGAACATCTCAAAAAGCTCTTCAGACTGTCCATCGACAGCTCCAACTACTACCGTCTGCACTGGTACTGGTGGGGAGAAGCCTACTACCGTACCACGGGCGGCAAACTGGAACTGACCTCCATTCCCGAAAACGAATGGCAGCAGGTGGAAGACGAGGCCATCAAGTTCTGGGATGAGATCGCCGAAAGAAGCCCCCGTTGCGCCAAGGTCGTTCAGATTCTCAAGGACTACAACCAGACAATGAAGAAGGCTGGAAAACCCTACAGATATTAGTCTGTTACTGGTATTTGCTCTCTCTCTCTCTCTCTCAATACGCCTCTGTGTCCTCTCCCGCCTTGCGCCGGAGGGGACACAGCGTTCACGGGGTTTGATTCTCGCAATACGCCGACCTTTCTTTCGGCCCAAGAACAAAAAAGTTTTTTCCAGGAAACTGCCGGCGGCAGGAAAAAACTATGGAATGGTATCATGTCTGAGACAAAAACGTTGCCTAAGGCAATCTGCTCCTATGTCCGGTATGTCGACGCCGTCAACCGGGTGGTGGGCAAATTCGCCATGTATCTTGTATTCGTGATGATGGGCATTCTGCTATTCGCCTCCATCTCGCGAACTTTTTTCAACAGTCCGCATATCTGGGCCATCGAGCTATCGCAGTTCACCATGGCCGCTTACTACATACTGGGCGGCGCTTTCTCCATGCTGCTGCGCGCGCACGTTCGCATGGACGTGCTCTATTCGCACTGGAAGCCGAAAACACGGGCCACAATGGATGTCTTCACATCCTTTTTCATGATTTTCTATCTCGGGGTCCTGCTCTGGGGCGGCATTTCCAGCACGATTTACTCCATCGAATACAATCAGCACAACTACTCTGCCTGGGCGCCGCCAATGGCTCCCATCAAGATCATCATGGTCATCGGCATCATTCTGATGCTGCTGGAGGCCATCGCTTTCTTTTTCAAGGATCTGGCCAAAATGAAAGGACTTTCCCTGGGGCAGGACAAGGTTGAGGAGGAAGTACGATGAGCTATGAAATGATCGCTCTCATGATGTTCTCCTCCCTGATGCTCATGCTCCTGACCGGGCAGCGGGTGTTCGGGGCCATCGGTTTCGTGGGCGCTGCCGCTTCGCTCATGCTCTGGGGGAACGGCGGTGTGGAAATGCCCTTCAACTCCTGCATCACCCTGTTGAACTGGTTTCCGCTGCTGACTCTGCCTCTGTTCATTTTCATGGGCTACATGCTTTCGGAGTCCGGCATCGCCGACGACCTCTATAAAATGTTCCATGTCTGGATGGGCCCGCTCAACGGCGGCCTGGCCATCGGTACGGTGGTGCTGATGGTGGCCATTTCCGCCATGAACGGCCTCAGCGTGGCCGGTATGGCCATCGGTACGAGCATCGCCCTGCCGGAAATGCTCAAACGCAATTACGATAAGCGCATGGTCACCGGCGTCATTCAGGCGGGCAGTTCGCTGGGCATCATGGTTCCGCCCAGCATCGTGCTCGTGCTCTACGGCATGATCGCCCGGCAGCCGGTCAGCCGTTTGTGGCTGGCAGGCGTTGGCCCAGGCATTCTGCTGGCGGCCCTGTTCATCATTTACATCGTCATCCGCTGCAAATTGCAGCCTTCCCTTGGGCCTGCGCTCAGCAAGGAAGAACGCGAGGTGGGCAATAAGGAAAAGTACCGTCTGCTGCTGGCCGGTCTGCTGCCCATTGCCATCATCTTTTCCGTTACCGGCCTGTTCATGATGGGAGTGACCAGCCTTGTGGAAAGCTCGGCCTACGGCGCGCTGGCCGCCACCGTGGCCGCGCTCTGCAAAAGACGGCTGACCCGCAAGGTTCTGGACGATACGCTGCACAAGACCCTGAGCGTGAGCTGCATGTTCATGTGGATCATTCTCGCGGCCCTGTGTTTTGGCGCGGTGTTCGACGGCCTGGGCGCGGTGCACGCCATCAAGAACCTGTTCCTCGAACAGTGGGGGCTCAGCCCCTGGGGCGTGCTGATCATGATGCAGGTCTCCTACATCGTCATGGGCATGTTCCTGGACGATACGGCCATGCTGGTCATCGTGGCGCCGCTGTACATCCCGCTGATCATCTCCCTGGGATTCAACGCGGTATGGTACGGCGTACTGTATACCGTCACCTGCCAGATCGCCTACATGACGCCGCCCTTTGGCTACAATCTCTTTTTGATGAAGGCCATGGCGCCCAAGGAGATAACCCTTGTGGACATCTACAGCTCCATTGTGCCGTTCGTCATTCTCATGGTCATCGGGCTGGGAATCATTATGATGTTCCCGCAGATTGCACTCTATCTTCCGGACCTGTATTTTAGTAAATAACAGGCAGGAAAACTGCAGATTCAAACCGGACACCGGGGAGAGAGCGCCCCGGTGTCCGATAACGCCAGGAAGTCCACCATGAAGACCAGAAGAACATTGCGCGAACTAATGGCCAAGGCCACGCCCCTGCGTTCGGGGGATGTGCTGGCGGGAGTGGCTGCCCTGAACGAGGAAGAGCGGGTCCGGGCGCAGATCGAACTGGCGGACGTGCCCCTTGAGCATTTTCTCGAAGAGTGCCTCATTCCTTATGAAGACGACGAAGTCACCCGTCTCATAATCGACACGCACGACAAGGAAGCCTTTGCGCCTGTGAGCGGATTTACCGTGGGCCAGTTCCGCGACTGGCTGCTGACGGACGCCGTGACCAGCAGCGTGCTGGAAAAGCTGGCTCCGGGCATCACGCCGGAAATGGCGGCCGCGGTATCCAAGCTGATGCGTACGCAGGATCTCATTCTGGTGGGGGCCAAGTGCAATGTGACGACCAAATTTCGCAACACCATCGGACTGCCGGGAGGCTTTTCGGTGCGGCTGCAGCCCAACCATCCCACGGATGATCTCAAAGGCATTGCCGCCTCCACGCTGGACGGCCTGTGCTACGGCTGCGGAGACGCCGTCATCGGCGTCAATCCGGCCACGGACAATCTCGAAAACATCTGCCGCCTGCTGGACATGCTGGGGAGTCTGGTGGAACGCTACGCCATCCCGACCCAGACCTGCATTCTGACCCACGTCACCACCACCATGGAAGCCATCGAGCAGGGCGCTCCCGTGGATCTCTGCTTCCAGTCCATCGCCGGGACGGAAAAGGCCAATGCCAGTTTCGGCGTGACCCTCAAATTGCTGGAAGAGGCCCATGAAGCCACCCTGGGGCTGCATCGTGGCACCGTGGGCGACAATGTCATGTATTTTGAAACCGGACAGGGCAGCGCGCTTTCGGCCAACGCCCATCACGGCGTGGACCAGCAGACCCTCGAGGCCAGGGCCTATGCCGTTGCCCGGCGTTTCCGGCCCTTGCTGGTGAACACCGTGGTCGGGTTCATCGGACCGGAATATCTGTTCAACGGCAAGCAGATCCAGCGCGCCGGGCTGGAGGATCATTTTTGCGGCAAGCTCATGGGCCTGCCCATGGGGGTGGACATCTGCTACACCAACCACGCCGAGGCGGATCAGGACGACATGGACGTGCTGCTGACCCTGCTGGGTGCTGCAGGCTGCAATTTCATCATGGGCGTACCCGGTGCGGACGACATCATGCTCAATTATCAGTCCACTTCCTTTCACGACGCGGCCTATCTGCGCAAACTGCTGGGCAAGAAGCCCGCGCCAGAGTTCGAAGCCTGGCTCGAAAACATGGGCATACACGATACGCAGGGCGCATTGCTGCCCATTCGGCAGAACAACCGGCTGCTGGCCATTTCCGAACAGTTCGCCTGATCAACGGCGCAAAACCAGGAGCAGAGCATCATGAATCAATCCCCGAGCAACGGTGGTCCCGATATCGTCACCAGCGATCCCTGGCAGGAACTCAAAAAATTCACGGACGCGCGCATCAGCCTCGGACGCTGCGGTTCGAGTCTGCCCCTGGACGAAAGCCTTTCCTTCAAGCTGGCCCATGCGCGCGCACGCGACGCCGTGCTCAGCCCGTTCCGTATCGACTGGCTGGAACAGGAGCTCGCCAAAACCGGCTTGCCCTGCCTGCGCCTGAAAAGCGCGGTTGCGGACAGAAGCGAATACCTGACCCGCCCGGACAAGGGACGTCTGCTCAGTACGGATTCCGCCGCATTGCTGGAAGAGCAGACCAAAGGCTGCGACATCTGCCTGGTGGTCAGCGACGGTCTGTCCTCCAGGGCAATCCATGAAAATGCGCCCGAATTCGTCTCGTTGTTCGTTCAGGTCATCAGACAGACTTCTTTGACCCTGGGCTCCATTTGTCTGGTGGAAAACGGCAGGGTGGCCATTGCCGATGAAATCGCCTCCCGGCTCCAGGGGAAGTTGTCCGCCATTCTCATTGGCGAACGCCCCGGGCTCAGTTCGCCCAATTCTCTGGGCATCTACATGACCTACAATCCCAAACCAGGCTGCACGGACGAGGCGCGCAACTGCATTTCCAACGTCCGCCAGGGCGGCATGAGCATCAAGGCCGGTGTGCAGAAGCTGGCCTACCTGGCGGAGACCGCCTTTCAGCTCCGGACTTCGGGTGTCATGCTCAAGGACAAGATGGCCGCGGGCTACCTTCCTTTCGGCAACAGCTGGGAGGCCATAACCGGGGGCCCGGCCGCCTGATTGCGCCTGGTCAGCTGGAGAAATGTGTATCCGGCCGGGAGAACGTGCTGCGTTTTCCTGGCCGTTTTTTTTGCCTGTCTTTTTTTCGGGCTCTAGTTGCAATGCTTTTTTCTTTGAGGAACAGGGTTGAAAAAAATTGAACGTTTTTCCGCCATGTTTCCTGCTGTCGGCAATGTTCAGCAGGGTATTTTGTAAAGTTTGGTACAGTCCCCTTTAGGTTTTTATGAAGAGTACAGGTACTATTGAAAATGAATAATTGGTTTGTTTTTTGAGAGAATTTAAAATATTTGTTGCCAACTATTGTAAAAA
>CAXXHY010000059.1:0-28951 GCA_963667575.2 Desulfovibrionaceae bacterium
TTGCCATGACGGCCTTTGCCATGAAAGGCGACAGGGAGCGCTTTCTGAGTGAAGGCATGGTTGATTATCTTGCCAAGCCCATTGAAGTGAAAGATCTGGTCAAAGTGCTCAACAACGTGCTGCCCAAAAAGCAGCATGCCTGAGTCCATCTGTTCCCAGAGTAGTCAATATTTTTATTCAGAACAGGCCGGGAGTCGCTCCCGGCCTGTTCGCGTTGGTTGCGTCTTCTAGAATTCCCGCCAGTTCAGGTCCACCTGTGTATTCTCGCTGCGGGCCATGACAACTACCTTGCCGTGACACTGCAAAGAGAACTCTTCTCCTGTCCGGACTTCATAATCCTGCGGGTCATCCTGCGAGGTGACCCAGACGCGTCCGCTCCGGCAGGAGACTGTGCAGGACTTGCAGCGGGTTATGGTCATATGCTGGTTGGTCGCCAGGTGGCAGGGTGATGCTACGCGCTCGCATCAGGCCTGCTATCATACCCATAATGGCCCGGACCATACGCTCCAGTGGCGAGCTTGGCTCGAACGTATTGGAAATGGTGGTAGTCTTGCCGGTGGGGATGGATAACAGTCCGTTGTGCGGTTGCATAGTATGCCTCCTGGTAAAATATGGTTCTCAGCCTGATGGCTGTTCAGGTTGTTTTCTTAGAACAAAAAAACTGTTACAAAAAAAGATACAGTTTTGAAAAAAACAACCATAACAGACGGATTGAGAACATGCACAGAATGCAACAGAACGAAGATGCTCCGGTTTTCCGGTATGTTGCCGTGGCCAGACAGCTTCGTACAATGCTGGAAAGCGGGACGCTCAAGCCGGGGGAGAAAGTTCCCTCTCTGCGCAAGATGAGCTCCATGATGGGAGTCAGTGTGGCCACGGTGAGCCAGGCCTACCTGGAACTGGAAAAACAGGGCATGCTGGAATCGCGCGAACGTTCGGGATTCTACGTACGGGACAGCTACCGTACGCCTCCTCCTCCGGACAAGGTTGTGCCGGTGGAAGCTCCGGCCACAGTGCAGCGTGGCGAACTGATCCGCAAGGTTCTGGACACCGTGGGGCGCGGCGAACTGCTGCCCATGGGGGTTGCCGAGCCCACGCCCGATATTCTGCCTGTAAAGGCGTTGGGGCGGGCCATGAACATGGTTGTCCAGCGCTACGGCGATCTGGTGACCACCTATCTGCCCATAGTGGGCGATAAAGTCCTGCGGGAGGAACTGGCCAGGCGCATGCAGCAGTACGGCGCATCTGTCAGGCCGGACGATATGCTGATCACTTCGGGCGCAATGGAGGCCTTGTCTGTGGCCATGCGCGCAGTCACCCGTCCGGGCGACACCGTTGCCATCTGTACGCCCACCTACCATTGCCTGTTGTATCTGCTGGAAATTATGGGGCTGCGCGCCATCGAGATTCCCTCACATCCGGAGACCGGCGTGGATCCGGATCAGGTGGGGCGCGTACTGGACCGGTATCAGGTCAACGCACTGGTGCTTACGCCCAATTTCAACAATCCGGACGGCAGCCTTACCCCGGACGAAGCCAAAAAAGAGCTGGTGCGGCTGGTGGAACACCATGACCTTCCTCTGGTGGAAGATGATGTCAGCGGAGAATTGTGCTACTCGGATCAACGCCCGGCTTCCTGCAAGAAGTACGACCGGCATGGCCATGTGCTGCATTGCAATTCGTTTTCCAAGACCCTGGCTCCGGGCTTGCGCCTGGGCTGGATAGTTCCTGGCAAATACATGCCCCAGGCCTATGACATCCGGTCCACGGGCAGCGTATGCACCGCGACCATTTCACAGCTGACCATCCGCGAGTATCTGCAGAGCGGACAGTATGACAAACACCTGCGCCGGCTTCGGGTGATGCTCGAACGCCATCGGGACAACGCCCTGGCGTTGCTGGGCAGGTATTTCCCCGAGGGCACCAGGGCGACCTGTCCGAAAGGCGGAGCACTGCTGTGGATCGAGCTGCCCCAGTCCGTGGATGGAGTGGCCTTTTTTTACGAAGCCACGGGGATGCGTATCGGGATTTCTCCGGGCAATATTTTTCAGTACCCATGACAAATACAACAACTTTATCCGGATCAACTATGCCATGGAATGGACCGGTCAGGTGGAGCAGGGATTCAAGGATCTGGGGGCTCTGGCCAAAAGGATGGCCGGAAGAAATGGGTAACCGGTTATACAACAAGCTTTTGACGGACAGCCCGCTTCCCTGCTAAAGCCCTCAGCCATGAGCATTTTTCTTTCACTGCGCGATGTAAGCAAGGCCTACGGCGTCAATCCGCTGTTCACTTCCCTTTCGTTGAGTATTGCCCGGGACGAGCGAATCGGCCTGATAGGCGCCAACGGGACGGGCAAGTCCACACTGCTGAAAATTCTGGCGGGTGTGGAAACACCGGACACCGGCGAACGGGTGCTGATGAAGGGCGCCAGACTGGGCTATTTGCCCCAGGACGATGACCTGCCCCTGGAACAGAGCGTGGAGCAGGTGGTGGCCGCCCCTCTGAAAGAGTCCGGCCTGCCGGAATCCGAACTGTATACACGTGTGGCCGTGATGCTGGGCAAGGCCGGCTTTGAAGACCATTCGCAGAAGGTCGGCGCGCTTTCCGGAGGCTGGCGCAAACGTCTGGCTCTTGCGCGCGAACTGGTCAAGGCGCCGGACGTGCTTTTGCTGGATGAACCAACCAACCACCTGGACCTGGAATCCATCTTCTGGCTGGAGCAGTTGCTGCAAGCCCATACGGGTGGATTCATCGTGGTCAGCCATGACAGGTATTTTCTGGAAAGCAGCACCACCCGGACCATCGAACTCGGGCCAGCCTATCCGGACGGCTGTTTGAGCGTAAACGCTTCCTACAGCAGTTTTCTGGAACAGCGCGAAGCCTACAGGGCCAATCTGGCGGGCTACGAGCAGACTCTGGCCAACAAGGTCCGCAGGGAGATCGAGTGGTTGCGGCGCGGTCCCAAGGCCCGCGGCACCAAGGCCAAATACCGCAAGGACGAGGCCGCCCGCTTGCAGGAAGAGCTGGCGGATACGCGCCGGCGCAATACAAAGGTCCTCAAGGCGGACATTGATTTTTCCAGCACCGAACGCAAAACCAAGTATCTGGTGGTTGCGGGAGAATATTTCCAAATCCCTGGGCGGCAAGACCCTGTTCCATGACCTGGACATCGTGCTTTCGCCTGGCTCGCGTATCGGGCTGCTGGGATTGAACGGCAGCGGCAAGACAACCCTGCTGCGCGTCCTCAACGGCGAACTCCAGCCGGATACGGGCAGTGTGTCCTGTGCGCCGGGTCTGCAGGCCGTGACCTTTGATCAGGATCGCGAACAACTGGACACCAGCCTGACCCTGTACCGTGCGCTGGCACCCCAGGGGGATACCGTGATCTATCGCGACCGTCCCATCCATGTGGCCACCTGGGGCAAGCGGTTTCTGTTCAAACACGAACAACTCACCCAGCCGGTCAGCAGCCTGTCCGGCGGCGAGCAGGCCAGAATTCTCATTGCCCAGCTCATGCTGCGTCCGGCGGACATTCTCTTTCTGGACGAGCCCACCAACAACCTGGACATCCAGACCCTCGAGGTGCTGGAAGAGAGTCTGCTGGAATTCCCCGGCGCCGTGGTGCTCATCTCGCATGACCGTTATCTGCTGGACCGTGTCTCCACTTCGGTCCTCGGGTTGGACGGCGGGGGCGAGTGCGTATTCTATGCCGATTACCCGCAGTGGGAAGAGGCCCGTGTTGCCCGTGAAAAAGCCGCGGCAGTCAAGAGCAAACCCCGCAAGCAGGAAACTGTCTGCCAAGCCCAAAAAGGTGAAGCTTTCCTACAACGAGCAGCGCGAATGGGAGAGCATCGAGGAACGGATCCTGGAGGCCGAAGAGAGTCTCGCAGCCTGTCAGACCGCCCTGGAAGATCCTTCCGTAGTGACGGATGCGCCCGAATTGCAGAAGCGGATGGCCCAGTGCGAGGAGGCGCAGCAGGCAGTGGATACGCTCTATGCGCGCTGGGAGGAACTGGGCGCCAAGGTCGCCCTGTCGCAAGAGTCCTAGCTGTAGCCTTTAATCCAGGTTGCCGGATTTCTTGATGGCGATGAACAGCCGGAATCCCATGAAACCAGCCAGAATACAGCCCGCCAGGCCCAGTACGGAGACGCCCTTGATCAGCGGGGGGATTTTGCCGGCCAGTATGACGCTTGAGCCCAGAAAGGTGGAGGCCACCACCAGCCCGTGAATCATGCGGTTGGCGATGTGGTCCAGCCGTCTGTGATGCAGGTTGATGTCGAAGGTTCCACTGCGAATACGCTGCAGAATTTCCGCGGTATCCTGGGGGAGAATCTGGAACAGCCGTTCCCAATCCTTGTAATAGCGCTGGAACTTGGCCCAGAGTCGTTTGGGCGCAAAACGGGTTTTGAAGGTCCTGGCCACATGGGGCTTGATGATTTCCATGATGTTGAAATTGCGGTTCAGCTCCCGTGAGGTGCCTTCGAGCATGATCAGCACGCGCATCAGCATGGAAATGTTTGAGGGCAGCATGATGTGGTGGTTGCGGATAATTTCCGTGATGGACGTGAGCATGCCCGTCAGGTCCAGCTCGTTGAGGGATTCTCCCACGTAATCATCCAGAAAATCCACCAGGTCCATACGCAGAGCGTCGCGGTCGATGCTGATGGGGGCGGTGCCGAGGCGCAGGATCGAATCGGTCAGCGACAGTTCGTCCCGATTCACGGCGGCCAGGAGCATGTCCCTCGATTTTTTCCCGGGTCTGTTTGTCCAGCCGCGCCACCATGCCGCAGTCCAGCAGGCCTATGCTGCCGTCCTCCAGCACCCAGATGTTTCCCGGGTGCGGGTCCGCATGATACAGCCCGTGGTCGAAAATCATGTCCAGGTAGATTTCCGCCCCGTTGCGGGCCAGCTTTTCAGTGTCTATGCCCCTTTCCTTGAGCTTGTCCTGCTCTGCCAGGCTGATGCCCTTGAGGCGCTCCATGGTAATCACGCGGGAGCCGCAGAAATCCGAGTAGGTCTTGGGAATGGTGATGCCGGGGCGTTTCTGAAAATTGCGCGCAAAATGGCGCAGGTTGCGTACTTCTCTACGAAAATCAAGTTCTCGTAGCAGGTTGCGCCGGAACTCCGCCACCACGGCCTTGGGCTGGTAGAGGCGGATGTCCGGATCGTATTTTTTCGGCAAGTCCGGCCAGAGTGGCCAGGATGTCGAGATCGTTCTGAATGATCCTGCGAATACCGGGATGCTGGATTTTCACCACCACGTCGCGGTCAGGCAGGCGCGCATTGTGCACCTGGCCAATGGATGCGGAGGCAAAGGCAACGGCTTCGAAAGATTCGAAGCAATCCTCAGGGTTCTTGCCCAGATCATCTTGAAATACCTTGCGGATTTTGTCAGGAGCATCCGCGGGAGTGTGGGGATTGCAGTAGTTCCAGTTCCTTGGCCAAGGACGGTCCGACCAGATCCGCACGCGTGCTCATGAGCTGGCCGAGTTTGATGAACGTCGGCCCCAGGTCCGTGAGTGCCATGCGAATCCGGACTTCCGGGCTGAGACTGGCTAGCGTCTGGCCTTCGTGCCCCAGGAAAAGATCCTTGATGAATTCGGGATCATGGTCGCGGATCCAGTGGGCGAATCCGTACTTGATCAGAACTGCGACTATTTCCTTGAATCGTTTGGTATTTCGGGCGAACTGGGGCAGGGCGGTGAGTTTGATCATACCTATGTCCGGGGAAGCTGCGGTTGCGTTTTATGTGGTCCTGACACTGCACACAGCAAAGCATATTCCCTGAACGCAGTCGAGGAAAAAACGCGTCTTCGTCTGAGACGGAACAGTCGAATCAATTGCTGGAAGTCTGCAGAACCTGGTTGTACCACCTTTTCCTGTTTTCCTTGAACTCCTCAATACGTGCTTCGCTCAGTGATTCGTAACTGCGCAGGCCTTGGGCGGTCATTACCGCTCCATGGTTCAGCCAGACATACAGGATTACGGGAGTGTCGGATTGCTCCTGCAACTCCTTCTGCAGCAGATGCAGATCCGTCCGTGCGTATGTTCCCGAGCCTTCGATTTCCACCAGAAAGGTCGAGCTATCTTCTTTGAAAATAGTGTTGACGTTGGTGACCAGGTAATTGTCTTTTTTGCTGAATGCGGCCTTGATCATGGCCACCAGGTGCGCTTTCTGGCTTTTTTCCTGTTCCGTCAACGGGCGCAGACTGGTCCAGCCGTATCGTATGGGGCCGACGGAGGTCAAAATGGTAACATCGACATAGCGGATCATGACCCGCATGTGGGGGGTGGCTGTGGCCTTTCGCATCTGGTCTTCCAGCAGTTGGATTTCCGCCAGAGACAGCTGATGGTAGCCGGAGAGCATGATGACCAGTACCGGTCCCAATTGCAGGTGCAGGAGGTCCACGTCTACAAGCTCGAATCCGGGGTGATCGCTCAGAAATTCACGGGCGGCCTGGGAAGATTCCCTGATGACCTGCACATCGGGGCTGCTGTCCTGGCTGACAAAAAATCCATCGAGGTTGTTGGCGATGACAATGGAATTTGATCCGTTTGCGGAAATATCGTTCGAGCGTATTTCGCGAATGATCAGTTTGGTAGGTTTTTCGAGTTTTTGTTCAAGGCGTTTCTCCATTATCTGCACCTGGTCGGGATCAAAGCGATTTGAAGCGTATACCTGGGCCAGAATGTACAGCGTGCCCCGCTTGGAGCTGATGAGCATCTTGTTTATGCCGGAAGTGGAATAATTGGCCAATTCATTGGAGAGTAAGGACCGGACAGTGCTGCGCAGCTGGTTTTCCTGGAGGAACTGCACCAGCGAGTATCCCAGAAAACCAGCCATGAAAATGAAGCAGACCGCAGCGAGGCCGAAGCGGCGTATATAGGCCATCCTGCTCAGGTCATGAGCCATTCCAGCCTTGAAAAACAAAATGGAGGAAACCAGCAGGATGGAAAGAAAGTTGGCGAAAAAAAGCAGGAAAGATCCAACCGCGCCGTAATAGGCGCCGTATCCGATGCAAAGACCGCAGTTTGCCAGGGGCGGAACAATGGCTGTGGCAATGGCCACGCCGGGCAGAGCCGGGCTGATTTTTTCATCGATGAGGGCATAGGCGCCGGCGAATCCGGACAGTACGGCAACCAGCAGGTCGAACAGATTGGGGCGCGTACGGCTGAGCATTTCATGGGTTGCCTCATACGAGGGCGCGACGTTGTTCATCAACAGGCCGACAAATATGCCCATGGTGATGGCCATGAGCACTCCCAATAGTTCCGCCTGCAGCGCACCTTTGAGAAGATGCGAATCCCCGCGGACCAGTGCCATGGAAATGCCGAATATCGGGGTCATCAGAGGAGCCACAAGCATGGCGCCGATGACAACGGCAGTGCTGTTGGATACGAGCCCGAAGCTGGCAATGAGAGTGGAGACCAGCACCATGACATAGAAGCGGACTTCCGGCATGGAGTTGTTCCGGATGTCGTTTCGGACACTGGTCATGCGTTCGGGACTGACAGTGATTTCGAATTGCCGGGAGAGAATGGTATCGACGTATCTCAGGAAGCTGCTGTATTTTTCCATTTCATTGGCTGCCGCGTTTGACTACGAAGGATTATGAATAATTTCAGATGGCTGGATCTACAATTCCTGCTTCAGTTTTCTGGGTGATTCAACAACTCAAATAACAGTTTGTGTCTTCAGAATGTTAGTCTTCTTGAATAAGAATAATTCTATTCCATCGTTCAAATACGATAGAAATAGATTATGAAATTATTTTAGATAAAAACTACTATATCTATGTGTTCTTTTCAAGGTGAAGAACAGCATTGATGTCCAAAGAATGCGTATTTCTTACATGGTATTCCATTGGTTCTTCAACAGCATAATTGCAGAATCAGGAAAGCCAAAGAGATCACTTGTTCAACAAGTATAGGCGTACGTTTGGTAGAGGGAACAGAAACTCGGGCGTTGTTGGGGGACATTCCTGCAGATTTGCGCCAGCGTTATGTTCCGGCAGGGCGGTCTCGTCAAAAAGCGCCTGGCAGATCTGTCTCGGAGCAGGCCAAGAAGTGCGTATCTGATTGGACTAACAGCCTCGTCCTGACTCGTTGCAGATGGTCAGTTGTTTGATGCCTGCAGAATATTGTTACCCCATTCTTTGATTTGAATTTTGAACTCATGAATATGAGCTTCGCTCAATGACGCGTAGCTGCGCAGGCCGTTTGCTGTCATTACGGCTCCATGATTCAACCAGATATACAGGGTTAGTGACTTGCTGGATAGTTTCCCGAGTTGTTGCTGTAATTGCTGTAGTTCTTCCCTGGTGTATGAACCCGAGCCTTCTATTTCTACCAGAAGGGTCAATGCGTGTTCATAAAAGACGGTATTGACGTTGGTTACCAGAAATTTGTCGTTTTTGCTGAATACTGCCTCAATGTAACTTGCCATCTTTTTCTTCAATGCGATTTCCTGCTCTGTCAGCGGGCGCAGACTGGTCCATCCGTACCGGATAGGCCCCTTGGCGGTAAGAATGTTGACATCGATATTGCGGATCATGAGTCGCATTTCAGGTATATCGGTGGCCTTTCGTACTTGTTGTTCCAGCAATTGGATTTCCGCCAGGGAAAGTTGGTGATAACCGGTGAGCATGATGACGATTACAGGGCCGCTTTCCAGCTGCAGGAGATCCACGTCCTCCAGGTTGAACCCCGGGTGGTTGCTCAAAAATTCCTGGATAGCCTGGGAAGACTGTCTGATCGTACGTACGTCGGGGCTGCTGTTGCTGCTGACGAAGAATCCGTCAAGGCTGTTGGCAATGATGATGGAATTGGAACCGCTGGCGGAAACATCGTTTGAGCGTATTTCCCGAAGTATCAGCTTGGCAGGTCTTTCCAGCTTTTGGGAAAGTTGCTGTTCCATTTTTTGGACTTGTCTGGGGTCGAAACGGCTGGAAGTGTAGATCTGGGCCAGAACGAAGATGGTCTCCCGGTCCGCATTGATGATCAGTTTATCCAGTCCGGAAGTGGAGTACTGGGCGAGTTCCTTTCTCAGGATTGTGCGGACAGTGCTGCGCAGCTGGCTTTCCTGAAGAAGTTGCGACAGGGAATATCCCAGAAATGCCGCCATGAAAATAAAGCAGACCGCTGCAAGGCTGAAGCGGCGGACATAATCCATTCTGCTCAGATCCTTGGCCATCCCGGCTTTGTAGAACAGCACCGAGGAGATCAGCAGAATGGAAAGAAAGTTGGCGAAAAAAAGCAGGAATGACCCCATCGCGCCATAATAGGCGCCATAGCCGAGGCACAAGCCGCAATTGGCAAGCGGCGGTACGATGGCGGTCGCGATGGCCACGCCGGGGAGCGCCGGGCTGATTTTTTCGTCTATCAGCGCATAGGCGCCGGCAAATCCGGCCAGGACGGCAACAAGCAGGTCGAACAGATTGGGACGCGTACGGCTGAGCATCTCGCCGGTTGCTTCGTAAAAGGGGGCGATACTGGTCATCAACAGGCCAACGGCCATGCCCATGGTTACGGCCATGACAACGCCCAGAAATTCGGCCTGGAGCGCGCGTTTCAACAAGTGCGACTCACCGCGGACCAGGGCCATGGAGATGCCGAAAATGGGGGTCATCAAAGGGGCAACCAGCATGGCTCCGATGACTACGGCAGTGCTGTTGGATACGAGTCCGAAGCTGGCGATGAGGGTGGAGACCAGCACCATGACGTAAAAACGGACTTCGGGCATGGAGTTGTCCCGGATATCCTTGCGGACGCTGGCCATGCGTTCGGCGCTGACTTTCAGTTCGAACTGGTGCGAAAGAATGTTTTTTACGTAGCCGAGAAAGGTGCTGTATTTTTCCATTCCCTTATCCGGTGTGTTTTATTGCTTTAAACCGCCAAAAAACTATGCGGAATTATTGAGATTTAAAGAAACTTTTACGTGAAAATGCATTTTTGGGTCAAGAAAAAAAGGGACCCGGAGTGTCTTTTATGAGGAGAGCGGCTGGCAGCTTGCCTTGAAACAATTATCTTCATGATCTTGTAACAAAACAGCCGGAAATTTTTTTCCCGCGGATGGAATATGGTACGGAGTGACAGCCGATTTTTTGAAGAAATTTTGTCGTAATATCAGCTAGAAAGGATATAAAATGGAAGTATAATATTTTACAAATATATTAGTAATCATTTTTTCACATAAAAACAACGAATTTGACAAACATGCCGTACCGCCAATCCCTATAACCAAAGCCGAATTCGTTCTTAAACAATATCAACTTAGAGGTGAAAAAATGAAATCGTTTTGGAAAGTTGCAAGCTTTGTTCTCGCTTTTGCGCTTACTTTACCCGCCGTATCCATGGCGGATACCAATATTGTCGGTTCCGGCGCCAGCTTTCCGGCTCCTTTGTATACAACCTGGTTCAAAACCTTCAGCCGTGAAAACTCCGGCGTTCAAGTCAGCTACCAGTCCAAGGGCAGCGGTGCCGGTATCCGGGACTTCCAGAATCATGTTGTGGACTTTGGCGCCAGTGATGCCGCAATGAGCCCGGAAGAAATTTCCAAGGTCAAGGAAGGCGTTCAGCTGCTGCCCATGACCGCCGGTGAAATCGTGCTTTCCTACAACCTGAAGGGCGTCAAGGAACTGAAGCTCCCCAGGAACGTCTACCCCAAGATCTACCTCGGCGAAATCACCAAGTGGAATGATCCTGAAATCGTCAAGGCCAATCCTGGTGTCACAATGCCTGATGAAACCATCACCGTTGTTGCCCGTGCAGACAGCTCCGGTACCAACTTCAACTTCACGCAGCATCTCGCCGCCATCAACCCCGAGTTCAAATCCAAGGTCGGTTTCGGCAAGACCGTTGACTGGCCTCTTGGCAAGAACCTCGTGAAATCTCCCAAGAACGACGGTGTTGCCGCCACCATCATGCAGACTCCCGGCGCCATCGGTTACATCGAATACGGCTATGCCAAGATGGCCAAGCTGCCCATGGCCAGCCTGCAGAACAAGGAAGGCAAATTCGTTGCTCCCGGACTGTCCGGCGGACAGGCTGCCCTGGCCAACGCCGTGCTCCCCGACAATATGATCGTTTTCATCACCGATCCCGCGGGCGCCACCTCCTACCCCATGGTTACCTACACCTGGATGCTCTTCTACAAGAAGTACCAGGACAAGGACAAACTGCAGTGGATCCACAAAATGATCGACTACTGTCTGGTCAAGGGCCAAGCCATTTCCGACAAGGCCGGTTACATTCCCATGCCTGAGTCTGTCGTGAAAAAGGTTTCCGCCGCAGCCAAGAACATTCAGTAAGATCTCTTTTTACCAAAAGGCATATCTTATGGATTCCCAAAAAGAGATGCCCAAGAAGTGGGGCGACAGCTATGCGTCGCCCCCTTCCTCTGGGGATATTCTATTCGACAAGGTATTTCGGGGGACTGCGTACGCGTTCACCGTGCTGACCATTGTGGTGCTCGCGTACATTCTTTTCGAGATCGGGGGGAAGGCCGTTCCCGCTTTCAAGGAATACGGCCTGGGACTGCTGACTTCCACCGAATGGGACGTGAACAAGAAACTGTTCGGCATTTTGCCGGAAATCTGGGGCACGCTTTACAGTTCGCTGTTCGCACTGCTCATAGGCGGTGTGTTCGGCGTATCCATTGCAATTTTTCTGACCCAGGACTTCCTGCCGCATAAGATTGAAATTGTCCTGAAAAATATCATTGAAATGCTGGCTGCCATTCCCAGCGTTGTGTACGGCCTGTGGGGCATCTTCGTACTTATTCCCATTATCCGGCCCTTTGCCGATTTTCTGCATGAATATCTGGGGTGGATTCCGTTTTTCGGCACGGAGCTCAGCGGACCGGGGCTTTTTCCGGCTTCGCTGGTTTTGTCCATCATGATTCTCCCCACCGTGGCAGCGGTTTCTCAGGACGCTTTTCGCGCCATTCCCTACAAAACCAAGGAAGCCGTCTACGGCATGGGCACCACCCGGTGGGAAGCCATTCTGCGGGTCATCCTGCCCACGGCTTCGGGCGGCATATTCGGTGCGCTGGTGCTCGGTTTCGGGCGCGCGCTGGGTGAAACCATGGCGCTGGCCATGCTGGTGGGCAACTCCAACCAGATCTCTCTTTCCATGTTTTCGCCGGCGGACACTCTGGCCGCTCTTCTGGCGCTCAATTTCCCCGAAGCCGGCACTGTGGAGGTCCAGGTTCTGATGTTCGCAGCCATCGTACTGATGGTCATCACCCTGGTGGTCAACATCATCGGACAGCTGATCATCAATTACAGCCAGCCAGGAGGAAGCAAAAGATGACTTCGCACAGTATTCCGGCTGACAACGAACTGCATAAACCGAGTTATGAAAAAAATCCCTGGGAACGGCGGGCGCTGCAATCCTACGCCCTGAGCACGATCACCGTGATCATGGCTCTTCTGGCCTGCTTTCCCCTGTTCTCCGTGATCATCATGCTGCTTTACCGGGGTGGAAGGCGTCTGGCCCTGGAAGTGTTCTACACGCTGCCGCCCACGGCTTTCGAAACCGGAGGCGGATTCGGAAACGCCATAGTGGGCACGCTGTTCATGGTCGGACTGGCCGCGCTCATTGCCGTGCCGTTCGGGATTCTGTCCGCCGTATTTCTGGCGGAACTGGGTCCGCATAAGAAGCTTTCCCAGATAGCCCGCTTCTGCGCCAAGACCCTGACGGGATTGCCGTCGATTCTGGCCGGTGTTTTCGCCTATGCGGCAGTGGTCCTGGTCATGGGGCATTACTCGGCCTGGGCCGGTGGTATCGCGCTCTCGCTGCTGATGATTCCCATCGTCATGCTCACTGCTGAAGAAGCCATAAAAATGGTGCCCAAGGGCATGAAGGAAGCGGCCTACGGCATTGGCTGCACGCCTGCCCAGGCCATGCTGAAGGTTTCCTTGCCTGTGGCCATGCCCGGTATCATCACCGGCGTGTTTCTGGCGGTTGCCAGAGCCGCGGGCGAAACCGCGCCCTTGTTGTTCACGGCCCTGTTCAGCGACTACTGGCTGCAGGCCAACCAGCCCACAGCTTCGCTGGCGGTCCTGATTTACAACTACTCAGGCAGCCCGTTCGAGAATCTTATCGAACTTGCCTGGTGTGCGTCCCTTGTGCTGGTTCTGATCGTTTTCGTACTGAACATCGCCAGCCGGGCAATCAGTCAGCGTAAAAAATAACCCGCAAAGTAACCTATCAACGGAGTTATGAAGGTTATGGAAAATATGACAACTACGACTCAGACCGCGCCGGTGCCCGGGTTCGTACCCACTGCCGCCGAATCGGTGACCAACGACATTATTCTGGAATGCCAGGTGAATCAGATTCATTACGGGGATTTTCTGGCCGTCCGGGACAGCTACGTTCCCATCAAAAGAAAACAGGTCACCGGGTTCATCGGTCCTTCCGGATGCGGAAAAAGCACGGTGCTGCGCAGCATCAACCGGATGAACGATCTGATCCGGATTTTCCGCTTTGACGGAAGCGTCCATTATCACGGCAAGGACATGTACGACCCCAAAGTTGATCCGGTCGTTGTTCGCCGGCATATCGGCATGGTTTTTCAGCAGCCCAACCCCTTTGCCCTGAGCATTTTCGAGAACGTGGCTTTTGGCCTGCGTTTGAACCGTTTCAGGGGCAACATGATGGAAAAGGTGGAAAAGGCCCTGCGTGGAGCCGCCTTGTGGAACGAGGTCAAGGACGTGCTCAAAAACAGCGGTATGTCTCTTTCCGGCGGACAGCAGCAACGGCTCTGCATTGCCCGGGCCATTGCCACCGAGCCCAGCGTTCTGCTCATGGACGAACCCTGTTCGGCCCTGGATCCCATTGCAACACGCCAGGTCGAAGAGCTCATGGTCGAACTCAAAAAGAAATACACCCTGGTCATCGTGACGCATAACATGCAGCAGGCCCTGCGCGTGGCTGATGAAACCGCTTTCTTCTCCGTGGATATTTCCAAAGGCGGCCGTACGGGCCATCTGGTGGAAATGGGACAGACCAAGCAGCTTTTTGAAGACCCAAAAGAAGATTTGACCAGAGATTATCTCAAAGGCGAATTCAGTTGAGACGGTTGCGGCTTCACTGGGCCTCGCCGGGGGGCGAATAATACGCTGGAGTTATCTCCGGCAGTGAACGGATAGAATAAGGCGGGGGCTGAATGCGGGACATCGATCCTCAGCCGTTGTTTTTCGCATAGCACAGGAGATGCCTTTTTCAATGAATCTCCTTTTACGGATCAGAAAATCCGGTCTGCAGCGCTTGAACGCGGCAGGCCGGATTCTTTTTGGAGGACCGTCGTCACCGCCGGTGAGACCGGCAATCGCAGCTTAGAAGGTGGTGACGATTTCGTCGTAGTTCTTGCGCCAGCGTTGCGGACGTATTTCCACTTCCGGCTTGAGATAGCCCACGGCCAACAGCAGTGGAATCCAATATTGGTCGGGAACGTTCAGAATTTGTTTTACCGCGTCATAGTCGAATCCATCCATGGGATGGGTCTGCAGTCCGTGGTTGGAAGCCGCGTACATGAGCGACATGGCGAAAAATGCGGTGTTTTTAACGGCAAAGGCCAGTTCGCGTTCGGGATCCGTTCCATAAAGTCCCTTTGTGGTGTTGGCAAAGGTGTCGTGGTCGTCGGCCGTGAACCTTCCGACCCGAACGGAGTCTTCAAAGACCTTTTCAAAGGTTTCGGTTCCGGCTTTCCAGCCCGCGCGGTCGGCAAGAATCGCCAGGACCACCGGAGCTTCTGTGACTTTGGGCTGGTTCCAGGCCACTTTCCGGACCTGTTGCTTGATATCCTGATCCCTGAGAACCAGCAGTTTCCATGGCTGCAGGTTGAATCCCGAAGGTGCTTTGGCCGCTTCTTCCACCACGGTTCGCAGCAGTTCCTCTGATACGTCGCGTGTGGGGTCAAAAAAATTCACTGCGCGTCTTTTGACAAGTATTTCGTTGAAATCCATATTGAACCTCCTCAAGAATACGGTGGCTGATTTTGTCGAAGGAGCCGCCATGATATACGATTCGGGCGAGCTATGACAACCAGATCCGGAAAAAGGGTGGTCGCGGAGCATCACAGGCTGCTTCAATGTTATTTAGCTAGCCTTTTGGTAGGAAATATAAGCAGTGATAATCATGAAGCAAGGTACCTGCGTAAAAATGCCTCGTATTTTCAGCGCGTGTGGCAAGTTGTTTGAAATTTTGATACGATGTGAAGAAATATGCAGGAGCCGACGCAGTGGCACTAATTTACGCTTCACAAAAAGGTGCTGCTATGGCATTAATGATACGAGCAAAAATGTCGGGACGTCTGCGACGATCCTGTCAGGTAATAGGTGGCAACCAGGAATGCCAAAGGGGGTGCCATGGCAGCCGCGGAATTGAATGAGAGCAACCAGTATTTGACTTTTACGCTGGGTGAAGAAGTGTTCGCCTTGAACATCGCCACGGTGCGTGAAGTCCTCGAGATGACGAATATAACCCGCATACCGCGTACGCCGGAATTTATGCGGGGAGTGATCAATCTTCGGGGCCATGCCGTTCCTGTGGTGGACATGCGGCTGAAATTCCGCATGCCGCGTAAGGAAGACACGGTAAACACCTGCATTATCATTGTGGAAGTGCAGATGGACAACGAACCCATCATCATGGGCGCAGTGGCTGACTCCGTTCGCGAGGTGTTCGAGATCCGTCCTGATGAGATCGATCCGCCGCCAAAGATGGGAACCGCTATTGATGCGGAGTACATCATGGGCATGGGACGTCAGGATGAGGGCTTCATCATGATTCTGGACATCAACAAGATTTTTTCCATTCAGGAACTGACCATGATGAAGAATTCAAGCCCCATGAATGAGAATCAGCAGTCCGCTGAAGCAGAGGCCGTGGCCTGATTCGGGATCATTTTTTCCCAAAAAAAAACCGCCGTACGGTCCGGACCGTACGGCGGTTTTTTTTGCAGGTACGCACCCTGACTGCCCTTGTTCCCAAAATTCAGTTCTGTGCTTTCCTGGCGGTTCTGGCGGATTTCGCAATCAGATCCAGGATGACCAGCGCTGTTGAAAGATCTTTTTTGTTCAATACGTTGAGCGTTTCTGCAACATATTTCTGCATCAGGGTGGCTGTCTCGGCAACCCGGCGACAGCGTTCTTCTCCCTTGAGGGAAAAAGGACTGGTCCAGCAACGTCAGCAGAAAGTATTTCCACTCCTCCGTATAGGGCATGTGGTGTTCCATAAGTTGCTTGATTTTGATCAAGCCTGTCATCAGATCATCGAAATTGTTGTAATTTTTTGTCCAGATGGAACCGTCCGTCACATAGGGAAGCTCCCCCCCTGGGAGCCACCGGCTCGATTCCTGTTCCCACTTTTGTTGCCGGTATTCTTCCATGTAATACACATTGTTCATAAAGGCTCACCTCCCGACCTATCCATTGGTCTATTTTGAATTGAGCTGACGATGGTGAGCGTGTTTTCCTTCCGTGGAAAAGCATCGACGTTGCGCCAGCCTCAAATATGTTTTCGACGATTTTCTAGAAAACATTAGACTTTTCTTAAAAGTTCCTGAAGCCATGTTGGTCGAACCTTAGAGCTTCTTGGCGCAATAAATGCAAACAAATCAGGCCTAGTATTTGACTCAAAGAGCTTCATGGGCGTATTGATTACTGCGTATGCCCAAGAATTGTAGCAGTATATTGCAATTATATTTATTCTGAAAATTATCGGCGATCAAAAGCGTGTTACAAATAATAGGCAACAAAAATGTAACCTGCACATACTTTGTTGGAGCTGCTCATGAAAAAAAAGAACGTTTGTATCCACGGTCATTTCTACCAACCGCCCCGTGAGGATCCCTGGCTGCGCGAACTGCTTCCGGAAGGTTCGGCCGGGCCGCTGACGCACTGGGACGAACGCATCTGCAAGGAATCCTATGCGCCCATAGCCTGGGCCAGACGTCTGGACGGCGACGGAAAAATTACCGATATTATCAATGAGTACGAATGGATAAGCTTCAATTTCGGCCCAACGTTGCTGCAGTGGATGGAGAAGGAGGCACCGGAAGCCTACACGCGTATGCTGGAAGGCGATGCGGCCAGCGTAAAGCATTTTGGCCATGGCAATGCCCTGGCCATGATCTATCATCATATCATCATGCCTCTGGCCAGCGAACTGGACAAGGAAGTCGAAGTGGCCTGGACCATCGCTGACTTCAAGTCCCGCTTCAAGCGTGCGCCAGAAGGCATGTGGCTTTCCGAGACCGCTGTGGACATTGCCACGCTGGAAGTTCTGGCCGCGGCCGGAGTCAAGTTCACGGTGCTGGCTCCCCGGCAGGCCAAGGCCGTGGCCCCATTGACCACTGACGGCTGGCAGGAGGTCAACGAATACACCCTGGACATCGACAAACCCTATGTTGTGGAACTTCCCTCGGGCAAGACCATTTGGGTGATCTTCTATCACGGTGGTCTTTCTCAGGCAGTGGCGTTCGAGCGTTTGCTGGAAGACGGGGAAACCTTCTGGAAGCGTATAGCCGGGTACTTTGCGGGCGATCGCGGCGCGCAGGAGCCCGTGCTGCTGTCACTGGCCACGGACGGCGAGACGTACGGACATCACTTCCCCTTTGGTGAAATGGCACTGGCGTACGTGCTGGCCCAGACATTCATCCAGCGGGATGAAATAGAACTGACCAATTTTTCCGCTTTTCTGCACAGCCATCCGCCAAAGATGCGGGTGTTGCTGCATGAGCCTTCTTCATGGAGTTGCGTCCACGGCGTGGAGCGCTGGCGTTCCAACTGCGGCTGCAGTACGGGCGGACATCCCGATTGGCAGCAGGAATGGCGCACCCCGTTGCGCAATGCGCTCAATCAGTTGAAATCCCGGCTTGATGCCCATTTTTTCGAAGCGGGCGCAGAGCTGTTCAAGGATTCCAAGGCCGCATTGCTGGCTTATGGCAAGGTATTGGCCGGCGCCATGAAAGAGAGCGCGTTCGAGCGCGGTCATTTTCAACCCAAGCTGAGCAAAAGCAAGATGACCCAGGCCTGGCGGCTGCTGGCCATGCAGGAATGGGGGCTGGCCATGTTCGCCAGTTGCGCCTGGTTTTTTGATGAAATCACCCGGATCGAGCCGCTCAACGGGCTGACGTACGCATTACGCGCCATGGAATTGTGCGCCGGGTCCGGCGGTCCTGGTCTGGATGAACTGGAAGCCCCCTTTGTAAGCGAGCTGGAAAAAGCCTGGTCCAATTATCCGGAAATGGGCAACGGGCGGGATATCTGGTTCAAGCTGATCAAACCCCGTGCTGAAAATGAGGCAACGCTCACCGCCCAGGCACTGCTCAAACTCTGGGCCCAGGGGCGCGTGGAAGAAGGCGCCACTGCCCAGGTCGGCTGGGAAGGTGTTGATGCCACGGTGACCTTCGGCAAGTACGACAAGCAGAAAAGGGACGTACTCAAGGGCGAGATACTCATCCATTGGGGAGCGGAGCAGACGGGCGATAGTTTCAAATGGCAGTGGTACCTGCCGGCCCAGGGCGGCGTGTCCCAAAGTGAATTTGTGGTGACCCGTACGGGGCAGGGCTCCAAGAATGCCCGCCCCAGGCTCCTCAAGGCCAGCGAGCTGTCCTGGACGAAATTCCAGTCCCTGTCCCTGGAATTCATCCGGCAACAGGAACAGGACACCTGGCAGCGGCAGATTTCTCGTTTTGCAGCAGGACTGGACTATTTTCAGCCCCTGCACATGGAGCAGAGCGTCCAGAATCTGGCGGACTCATGGGACGATTTCTGGCCAGCCATGGCCTACGCCTATGTCACTGCTCCGGCTTTTGCTCCCGAAAGTGCGAAAGGAAAAGAAGAAACAGCCGGACGCAGTTTGCAGGACTGGCGTAAGTCGCAATCGGAATTTTTGCGCGCCCAGGCAGACAAGCATACGCAATATTCGAGTCTTTCGGAGCGGATAGTACGGACTGTTCTGGATATGCTGAAACAAGGTGATCCTGATCTGGAAAGCGTGCGGCGCATTCTGGAGCGTACGCGCGAGTTGGGATTGAAGGTGAATTGGTGGCCGGTGCAAAACAGGCTTTGGCAGTTGCGGGCTGTTTCCACCCAGGTGAAACAACTGGCGGAGCTGGTGGATATGCGTCTTTGATGATGCGGAGCCGCAGGGGCATTGATATCCGGCTTGGCGAAATCAAGGGAAAAGTGTATAAGGCTTCAACTTTGTATTGTTTTTTCTAGCGAGACGCATGCCCCTGCGGGTACTGACTGACCCTAACGACAAAACCAGGCGTAAACGAGAGCCATGCCGCGAGAGTGCCGATCCCATCATCCGTTGGTGTTGTTCGTTCTGTGTTTCCTGGCCTGTGCCGGGCTGTCGGGGTGTTCCATGCTCCAGCCCAAGGACAAGCCGGAAACACTTTCTTCAAAGGAAATCTACGAACTGCTTACGGCAGACGATGACGGCCCGCGGGTGGAAGTTTCACATGCGCGCGTGCTATCGCAAGGGATATATCGTTCGGAACAGTCGCAGACCATGCCCGTCCGGATGGACGGATGCTCTGGCGCCCGGTATCTCGTGGTTCAGCGCGGCCCGGAAGTGACTGCCCAACTGGGACAATGGCTCGGCTTTGAATTCATTCTGGACGGCAGCCGCAGCACTCCGGAAAATACGGCTCCCCTGGGGCCGCCTTTGGTCCCGCTGACCCTGGTCATACGCCATCCGCCGTATCGCAACCCCGTGACCGGACAGGTCGTACGCGATGAAATCCAGCAGTTTTCAGCCTGTCTCGGACATCCGGGATTCGCGGTCTGGCGAATGACGTCGGACTGGGAACTGGTGAGCGGCAGATGGGAGTGCGAGCTGCAATCCGCAGGCGTGCCCGTGGCAACGGTGCGTTTTCTGGTGCGGGGCGAGGTGCCGCCTCTGGCAGAGTCCGAGGCCGCACTGACGGCTCCGTCTTCCATGACCGCTACCGCGCAACCCGCGCCCGCGGATCTGACCATTGCAGTTGCTCCCGGCAATCAGGGCGCTGCCGCGCATCCTGGTGTAGCAGGCCAGGAAAGCGATGCAGAAGTCGTGGATTTCAGTGAAAGCAAGCTTTTGGGCAAATGGGTTCGGGTGCCCGGAGCGGCTCCGGCACGGCAAATTGCGGCCCAGGCCCCCGTACGCGATTCTGCAAGGCCGTTATCTGCTTCCCAACCGGCTCCCCGACAGATTGCCCAACAAACAAGGCCGCAGAAAGCGACTCCGTCTCCGCGTTATACGCCTTCTGTCATCCCGCCCGCGCCCGTACCAACTCCGCAACGTGCCTTGTCAACGGACTCATTCACAGGCCGTCCCGGCGTGGTCGTGGTGGTCTCGTCCAATCAATACGAAAAGAGTGCCCAGGATGAAGTCCGGGCCCTGCGCGCCAAGGGGTACCCGGCATTCCTCGGACAGTATAAGGATCCCCGTACCGGGCGTCTGTGGCATACGGTCCGGCTCGAAGGCTTCGGCTCCCTGGCTCAGGCCCGCAAAGCCAAGCATGACTTCATGCGCCGCGAAGGTCGCCAGGCCTTTGTTGCCGTAAGGGGCAGCGTTCCCAATCCGCAACAACAGCCGGTTCTCGAGCCCTTGCCGGCTTCCACTGTTCAGCCTTACGGACAACAGCAGCCCCGACCGGTGGCCTTGCCGTCGCAAACGGCTTATCCGAAAACATCCCTGCTGCCGCCCCCCATGTTCAGCGTTCAGGTGGGCGCCTGCCTGCTGCCCGAAAGCGCACGGACCATGGAACGCGAACTGCGCGCCAAAGGCTACTCCGTACGCATAGTTCTGCTCAAGGACGCCGGCGGCAAACTCTGGCACAGAGTCCTCCTCGGCAATCCCTACGTCCGCAGCGCCGATGCCTGGCAAGCCGTTCACGCCTACCGCGCCCGCGAGGGCAGCAAGGCCTACGTCATAGACAATACGGGTCGGGTTATCAGGAAGTAGAAGCCAGAAAAAAAGCGGAAACAGACCATGCTGTTTCCGCATCTGGAAGCATAATACCCCTCTCGTTGCCGTCAACTCATCCGAGCAGTTCGCGGATGGTTTCTATCAGGGCGTCGATGTCCAGGGGTTTTTGAAAGGTTTTGTGGGCGCCGAACATCTGGGCCAGCTCCAGGTTGCAGCCCGGGGAAATGGACGGGGCGCCGCCGGAGATGGCGATGATTTTGATGTCCGGTGTTTGTTTGCGCAACTCCGTTATCAGTCCGAGCCCCTCTTTTTCCGGCATGAGAATGTCCGTGATGATCAGATCCGGGGCCACGCTGCCGTATTGTTCCAGCGCGTCCAGGCCGTTTTCTGCCACAGCGGTTTCGAATCCTTCCAGTTTGAGGGACTCATCCAGCATGGAGCGGATTTGCGGGTCGTCTTCAACGATTAGTATTTTAGGCATCAGCCATCCTCTGTGTGTTGGCGGGTATCCCGGCGATCACGCCGTTTGCAGAATTTCCGCTATGGATGAGAGCAGCAGGCTCACGTCAACAGGTTTTTGAAAAGTACGGATCGCTCCCAGCGCATCGGCTGTTCCGAGCAGGTAATCGCCCCGGATATTGGCGCTTCCACCGGAAATGGCAATGATCTTGACGGTGGGGCAGTCGCGTCTGAGCAGGTGGATGGTTTCCACGCCGTCCTGTTCGGGCATGATGATGTCCGTGATCACGAGATCCGCCGGATTTTGCCGAAAAAGCTCGACGCCTTCCTTGCCGTTGGCGGCCTCGACGACTTCATAGCCTTCCTGAACCAGTGTTTCGCGCAGCATTGAGCGAACCTGGATGTCGTCTTCAACGAGAATTATTTTGTGCATAGTCCCTCCCTGTACGTACGCCTCTCCAAAACCTGGCGGATGGCCTGTGCCAGTTGTTCTTCCACCACGGGCTTCATGATGAATTCCGCGATGCCCAATTGTTTGGCCGTATCCGACGAAACGGATTCCGAATAACCGGTGAGAAGGATGATGGGTGTTTCTGGTTTGATGGAGAGAATCCGTTGGGCCAGTTCTGTTCCTGTTATATGCGGCATGGTCTGGTCTGTTATGACCAGATCATACTGTGCGTCCGTTTCTTGAAATCTGACCAGCGCCTCTTCCGGCGAAGTGACAGCTGTTACCGTATAACCGAGTTGCGAGAGCATGTCTCCGGCCATGTGCACCAGAAGTTCCTCGTCATCCACAAACAGGATGCGCTCGGAACCGCGCGGCGATGGCTGACAGGCCCCTTCTTCCATCAGGGACAGATCTTCCAGCTTGGGCAGCAGGACGGTGAAGGTGGTTCCCACGCCCACAACGCTGTCCACCTTGATGGTGCCTCCATGGCTGCGGACAATGCCGTGCACCACTGAAAGGCCCATGCCCGTACCTTCGCCGGGCTTTTTGGTGGTGAAAAAGGGGTCGAATATCTGCTCGATAATGGCGTTGTCAATGCCGTGTCCGGTGTCGCTGATGCGTATTTCCAGATAGTTGCCGCTGGTCAGGCTCGGATCCTTGCGGGTTTCCTCGCTGGTTACGGTTACATCGGAAAGGGACATCTGCAGAATGCCCCCCGTGTCCTGCATGGCATGGGCGGCATTGGTGCAGAGATTCATGAGCACCTGGTGAAACTGGATGGGGTCCCCGAGCACGGTGTCCCCGTTTTCCGAAAGCGCATCCGGCACGGAGATTCGGATGTCGATGGTGGTGGGCAGGGTGGCCCTGAGCAGTTTGCCGATTTCCTTGAACAGCAGCGACATCTTGACCGGCTTTTTTTCCTGTTCCGTCTGCCGGCTGAAGGTGAGAATCTGCCGTACGAGGTCTGATGCGCGCATGCCCGCGGATTGCACCTGCTTAAGGTATTCTTCCACCTTGCTCCCTGGTTCGGCCTGTTTGAGCGCCAGGCGGATGAACCCGAGAATGGCAAAAATCATGTTGTTGAAATCGTGGGCGATGCCGCCGGCCAGGGTGCCAAGAGCCTGAATTTTCTGCGCCTGCCGGATATGTTTTTCCAGGCGCGCGCGCTCCATTTCGGCTTCCTTGCGTTCGGTGATGTCCACGGCCACGCCGAGGATCTGGTCCTTGCCGGACAGGGGCAGTTTGGTGGTGGCATGCCAGCGCTTTCTGCCGTGGGCGTCCGTGAGAACCCGCTGCGGGATGAAGATGGGTTGCTGCGAATCCAGAACTTCGAGATCCTCGGCACGGAAGAGGTAGGTTTCGTCTTCGTGCGGATTGAAATCCTGCCCGGTTTTCCCCAGCATGGCCTCGGGGTTGGATCCGTAGACTTCGGCCATGGCCTTGTTGACCATGACAAACCGGCCCTCGCGATCCTTGACGAAAATGGGGCTGGGCACGGTGTCTATGATTTGCCGCAAAAAATCCTGATTTTCCTGGAGTTCCCGTTCCGCGCGTTTGCGATCGGTCACGTCCACCAGAGACACCAGAACCTTGCTGAGGCTTTCTTCATACCCCGGGGCAACGTTAAGATGCAGTGAAAAATGTTTTTCATTGCCGTCCATGGTACGCCGGACGGTTTCACACTCGAATATGCCGAGGCCGCTGGTAAGGTCGATGATTTCCTGTTTGAAAAGATCAATGGACTGTTCCGTGAGCATGGCAGGGAAGCTTTGCAGCAGGGCAAACTTGTCTTCGGCCTCGAAAACTTCCAGAGTGGCCTTGTTGACGTCCAGAATCCCGACAAGCTCGGAACATTTGCGTACTTCCTCAGGGTGGGAATCAAGGTAGGCTCTCAGATCTTCCACTCCATTGTTGCGCAGAAAATCGACATAGCCCTTGACCCTGGAAAAATCTTCTTCCCACAGACAGATGGGGGAATCTTCAAAGAGCGAACGGTATCTGGCCTCGCTTTCACCCAAGGCACCCTGGGCCATTCTGCGGCGGGTGATATCGCGTCCCACGGCCTGGTATTCGACAAGTTTTCCGGAACTGTCGAACACTGCCCGGTGCGTCCAGTGCTGCCAGCGGAATTCACCGGTTTCCATGATGATCTTGTGTTCGAAAGCCGTGACCGGATTGTCCTGGCTGAGCTGGGCGATATGGTAATTGATCCGGGAGATGTCATCTTCCGGGATGTGCGGAATGAAATTCTTGTTGATGAGTTCGCGACGATCCTTGCCGAAATAGCGGGCATAGGCTTCATTGACGTAGGAGAGCCGTCCGTCCGGCAGATAACGGCAGATCAGCTCGGTCTGATCCTCGAGGATGGCCTTGTAACGGGCCTCGCTTTCGCGCAGGGCCTTGATGGCCCTTTCTCCATCGGAAATATTGCGGGTAAAGGCGCCGATCCGTACCGTGTTCAAGCGCGGATCAAAACAGGGCACAAGCCTGTGCCCATAGGTGACGCCCTTGTATTCGTCCTTGAACTGGATGGGCTTGCGGGTATCCACTGCCTGTTCCACCCAGGCCTTGCGTGATGCCACCAGTTCTTCGGGGAGAAAATTGTATATGGGCTGCCCGAGGATCTGATCCGACGGACGGCGTAGCCGCAGGGCTCCGGTTTCGTTGATGGCCAGCACCTTTCCGGCGGAGTCCAGTACGACCACCGTGTCCGTGGCGGCATTGAGCAGCGCCCGAGACAGCAGTTTCTGCTCGGCAAGATCGTCCTTCAAGCGCTCCTGGCTGCCCAAGGTGTTTTCCAGCTCACTGACACGATTGCGCAACCGCTCCAGTTCCTGAAGAAGATCTTCCTGATTTGCGGGGGGTATATCGTTCACATTGTCCTCAGATCCCGGGTGAATAAAACAAAACACTTATCTATATACTGTAGCGTGAAAAAAAAGCAAGGGGTCGTAAACATTTTATGGTTTGCGTCTAGGCCATTTCAAGAATCTGGAAAGGAATTGTTTACCCAAAAAACGACTGGCCAGCTTGTAGACAACGAGCAGCAGAACAAAGGCCCCAATGGCTATGAGCAGCGGGAAGGCCTTGTCCCAGTGTTCCCATGCCGTTTCCTGGGCAGGCGGGGTTTTCTTAAAATAAATCGGATTTTCTATCAACTGTACGACAAAGCGATTTATTATATCCATTGCGGATTCTCCCGCACCCTGGGGGGGTTGTGCTGAATCAAATACTACCTGAGTAAAAAATATAATGGCAAATGGATAAATAGCAAGTACTCATCATGGGTGTTGCAGGCGGAACAATCCCCAAAGCAGGACTTTCATCGTACCGTATTTTCACGTATTGATGCTGTGGTAAACGCCAATCCGCGACAAGGAGGCCGCATGCTGCTGAACGAGCACCTGAGTAAAGAGCTTTTTGCCGAGGCCGGTGTGGAAACACCGTCCGGAATGCTGGTACGGCATACGCAACTGGAAATCAGGCCGGATTTCGCTTCCCCCTGGATGTGCAAAGCCCAGGTACTTTCCGGCGGCAGGGGCAAGGCTGGCGGAATCCTGCGCGCCACCACCCTTGAGGAATTACGAGATGTCTGTGACCGATTGTTCGGCCTGACGATCAAAGGCGAAAAGGTGCAGATGCTCCGGATCGAACCCGAGGTACACCATACGCGTGAGGCCTACGTATCCTTTGCCTTGTCCCGGACGCGCGAACGTATTGTGCTGACCACCGAAGCTCAGGGTGGTATGGACGTTGAAAAAAGCAGCGTCCAGGGTGCAGCCAGGGCGGCCGGACCACTTGTTCAGGATATCGCGCCCGCGGCAGGGCTGCTGGACCATCAGATCAGGGCCGCTTTTTTTCAGATCATCGGAGATGACAGCTACCGTACGGAATCTCTGGAGCGTTTTCGACGTCTCATCCGCAATCTCTATCAGGCCGTGGTGGACAATGGTCTGCTCCTGGCCGAAATCAATCCCCTTATTTACACCGATGACGGCCGCTGGATGGCTTTGGACGCCAAGGTCGAGGTGGACGACAACACGCTTGCCATACGCCAGGATCTGGAGCGTTTTTACGAGCCCGCGCACATGTCCCATGAGGAAAACGAAGCCCGCAAGGCCGGCTTGAGCTATGTCGAGCTCAAGGGCTGGGTCGGCGTAATGGCCAATGGCGCCGGGCTGGCCATGTCCACCATGGACTTGTTGAATTTTTCCGGTCTGCCCGCGGCCAATTTCATGGATCTGGGCGGCGCCGCCAACGAAGACCGGATGCGCCGGGCCCTGGGACTGCTGTTTTCCTGTCCGGGGGTGGAAATCGTGTTCATGAATCTGTTCGGCGGCATAGTCTCCTGCGAGGCCGTGGCCCGTGCGCTTACTCAGGCTCTGGGGCAGGACGAGCCCCCCAAGCCCATGGTCGTACGTATGGATGGCCATGGCGCCGAAGAAGGCATCCGTCGTATCGAGGAGTCGGACTACGAATTCGTCTGGACCGTGCCCGACGTGCCCCAGGCGCTCGAACTGCTGCGCGCCCATGCACCGGCAGGAGCGGACTGCAGCGTGGTGGAACCGGCCAGGCCGGATGTTCCGCGTACGGAGGCCGCTGTTCCCCCTGTGAAACGTACGACCTGCAATCAGCATTCTCTGCTCGGGCTGCACAAGGACATGCAGGTGCTGGTGCAGGGGATCACCGGCCGGGCGGCTGGTCCGCATGTGGAAAAAATGCTCGAATACGGTACGCAGCTGGTGGCGGGAGTGACGCCCTTCAAAGGCGGCCAGTCGGTAAAAGGGCTGCCCGTATACAACACCGTCAGCCAGGCCATGCGCAATTATCCGGACATCGAGGCTTCGATTATTTTTGTCCCGGCCCAGGCAGCAGCCGAGGCCATTCTGGAAGCCGCAGCCAGCGGTATCCGGCTCATCGTCTGCATCACGGAAGGTATTCCCCAGCAGGAAATGATCATGGTCCGCGATGTGCTCAGCCATACGGACAGCGTGCTGATAGGCCCCAATACTCCGGGAGTCATAGCGCCGGGCAAGGTGAAGATCGGCATCATGCCGGCTATGGCCTTTTCCCCCGGACCGGTGGCCGTGTTCTCGCGCAGCGGCACTTTGACGTACGAGGTGGCGGATCGCCTGGGCAAGGCCGGACTGGGGCAGTCGCTCTGTGTGGGCATTGGCGGCGACCCCATGATCGGCACCAGCTTTGCCAGGCTGATGGAAAACGCCAACAGCGATCCTGAGACAAAGGCCGTGGTGGTGCTGGGAGAAATAGGCGGCCAGGCAGAAGAGGATCTGGCAGCCTACGTACGGGATACGGGTTTCGCCAAGCCCCTGTTCGCGTTTATCGCCGGACGTACGGCCCCTCCCGGAAAACGGCTGGGCCATGCGGGAGCCATCCTGGACGGCGTCCGCGGGGTGGAATCAAAACTCGAAGCCCTGGCCTCGGCCGGCTTCAGCATTTGTCCGGACATCACCTCTCTGCCGGAAATGATTCTGGAACGCATCGGATAGGGCCGGAAGCCCAGCCGATCATAACGTTTTGGTGGAAAAATGGACTGTCTTCCCGATATTTGGGGCTTGTGCAGTACGGCAGAGGTGATTACCATCAGGACATCTCGATAACGGAAAGGATGGAATCCCATGGAATGGAGTGAAGTGATCCTGGCAGTGGTAGTGTTGCTGGTGGTGACCCTCGGGGCCCATTTCGGCATCAAGTTTCTCGGCGTCACCGAGGAACAGGTCAAAAACAATTCCTGCGCCAATTGCCCGTCGGCCGGGGGCTGCAAGGAACAGTATTCCAACAAAAACTGCAAGCATCCATAAAATACATCTTTCAAGGCGGTCCGCTCGGTTACGGACCGCCTCAAGGTCTGAACACTACCCCCGGAGCACCTGTTCCGGATCAAATACCGCGGCTGTGATATCAGTCCGCAGTTTTACTTCCTTTACGTCGTGGAGCCGCTCCAGCTCTTTCAGGCATTGTTCCAAGCGCTTGTCCTCGTGCACCATCAGAAACATTCTGCTTTCCGAACCGTCGCCCAGCGCCCCGCATAGTATGCCCTCCAGATTGAAGGCCCGCCTTGAAAACAGGCTGGTGATGTGGGTCATAACGCCTGGATGATTGTTCACCGTCAGTTCGATTACTGGATTACGCATGACATTTCCCTCCGATCATAATGCGGTTGGCGGCTCCGGGAGGCACCATGGGGTAGACGTTTTCCTGCCAGGCCAGGGGAGCGTCGATAACGCACGGGCCGGGTGCCTGCATGGCGTCCAGGATGGCCTGTCCGGGATCGTTTTCCTGGTTCAGGTTGATGCCCCGGATGCCGAAGGCCATGGCCAGCTGGGCGAAATCCGGCACAACGTCGAAGCGCGAAGCAAAGGTCCGGTCTTCATAAAAAAGTTCCTGCTGCTGGCGCACCAGTCCGAGGTGCCCGTTGTTGCAGATGAGGATTTTTACCGGAAGTTGCAATTCGGCCAGGGTGGCCAGTTCCTGCATGTTCATCATGAACGAGCCGTCTCCGCTTACGCACAGCACCGGACGGCCGGGCGTGGCCAGGGCGGCGCCCAGGGCCGCGGGAAGGCCGAATCCCATGGTGCCCAATCCGCCTGAGGTCAGCAGGGTGCGCGGCCGGGTAAAGGGATAGCTTTGCGCCACCCACATCTGATGCTGTCCCACGTCCGTGGTGACGATGGTTTCCGGGCCCAGGTGTTCGGCCAGCCAGGGCATCAGACGCAGCGGATGCAGCGGATCAGAGGGCGCCGGAGCTTCAGGGTACGCAGATTTGAAGTCCGCGACCCGGCTGGACCATTCGGAACGTTCGCGTTTTTCGAGCAGCGGAAGCAGGCGGCGAAGACAGTCGCAGACATCGCCGCAGGCAGAAAGCGATGCGGGTTTGATCTTGTCGATTTCGCTGCGGTCTATGTCCACATGGGCGATGCGCGCCTTGGGGCACATCTCGTCGGCCTTGCCTGTGGCGCGATCATCGAAACGCACGCCCAGGGCCACCAGAAGATCGCACTCCTCCAGCAGCATGTTGGTGGACTGCCTGCCGTGCATGCCCAACATGCCCAGGTATAACGGATCATCCGCCGGAAAGGCTCCC
>CAXXHY010000060.1:0-77193 GCA_963667575.2 Desulfovibrionaceae bacterium
TTACTTTGGCATTGCCGTCCTTTTTACGTATATCACGTCCAACACTGAAAAACTTTTTTTCAGACATAATTGCTCCAATTAAAACTTTCTTTCAGTAACCCCTGACGCTTCTACCAGACAGGGGGCGAAAAAACGAAAAACAATTCGGCAGGTTGATCAGTGATGTTCTGCCATTGGTGCGGCAAATCGCCTTCAAAATACAGCGTATCGCCCTCATTCAGGATGATTTTTTCACCATCCACGGTGAACTCCATCGAACCTTTGATGACCAGAACAAATTCTTCACTTCCCGGCGCATGTTGCAGTTGGTCATCAATACTCGACGTTCCGCCTGGCTCGACCGTTGTCAGCAGAGGCTGCATTTTCTTTTGCGACACTGCTGCAGTGAGCGGTTGCGAACTGATCAATCCGGTGGGGTACTGCAACGTTTGCCTTTTGTCCTTCGGAAGATGCCAGCTGGATTTGCTGACTCCGTTGTTCTCCTTCAGCAATGTTGCAACGCTTATGCCCAATTTGCCGGCAAGCTTGCCCAGTACTGCAAGAGAAGGAGAAGAAAGGCCGTTCTCAATCTGCGACAAATACGATTTGGAGTACCCTGCCGCGTTGGCCAACGCTTCCAACGTCATATTTTTTGCTTTTCTGTATTTTTTCAGCTGCTGCCCAATCTGCTTTTCATCCATTGTACCTGCACCCTATGTATTATATCTGGTCATCAGAGCCTCTAGAACCGCTCCTCCGAGGCCAAGACTCTTATCGGAACAAAGCCCATTGTCCACATCCGGTCTCGGCTCAATATCTCCTACCTTAACTCCTTTGCAAACCGGCGTACCGTCACGGATCAAGCCACGCAAGACACCGCTGATCATAACGGTCACCGGCTTACCTGCTACCATAGCCACGGTTTCACCGGCTACCACTTGATCATCTATTTGCTTTTGGGCTACAAAAATACCACTTTCAGGTGCACGAATGACACGTTCGACATCGAACCCCATGACCTTGCCAGGAACGCCTGTATTTTTCTGAGCAGTCCCGGAATACATCACCCGACCGCAGCAAGGCCCGCGGTTGGTTTCAATCACCGCATGCGCGTCCTTGTCATTGCCCGCCTCGAAACCGGGTCCCAAAGCAATGACGAATTCAGCCTCATCAGCCCTGGTTCCCACATTTCTCTTGGCGATAATCGCGTCAATAACAACCTGGGGTTTTCTACGCTGGATTGTCTTCCATTCGGGATCGACAACCACCGGCAACTGCCCTTTTTTCAGGGCCGCATCAATGGCCGCATCACTATCCGCAAGAACACCTTCGACACCATCAACCATCTTTGTGCCGTCATACACAGCTTCACAAAAACAGACCCTGCGCCGAACAGCCATGGGATTGTTCGTCTCGAGCAAGATGATGTTGTGAAATCCCGCGCGATACAGCCGCCAGGCGACTCCGGAGGCCATTTCACCAGCCCCCTTGATGAGTATCGACAAATCCTTCAACTTCTTCTCTTCCTTCCCGCGCACTTCGGTAGAAGGAACCTGCGCAGGAATGCTTACGCACTTGCCTCTCTCCCGGAGCGTCAAATACTTGCGGCAATAGGACCGTGCAACAACAGGACTGTTGACGCAGGGTTTGCCGTTTTGTTTGAAGAAGGAACGTTCTTCGTTTATTGATTGATTATTCATGGCTATCTTTGGAAGCTGGTTACATGTTCTCAGATGTCGACCTGCTAGCGCAGCTTGCAGAACGGTGTCTTGCTGCTATCGACCACCAGGGCCTGCAATCCGTGCGCTTCCACGGCTTCCTTTCCAACAGGACTAGTGATCATGGTCGTGCCCGTACCGAACACGCGGCCGTGGTGCATAACGCTCTTGCCGCCGTTGAAGGTCATCACGGGCTTCAAATTATCCAGGTCCACAACCGTGATATCAGCATCGGCACCCACGCCAAGGTGGCCCTTGTTACGCAAGCCGAGGATCTGAGCCGGGTTGTAGCTGGCTTTCAAGGCAAATTCGTCCATGGTCATGGCTTCCAGGCGTACCAGAGCCAGACCCTTTTCAACCGTCACATTGCGGGGAATGCCGCCGCCGTCAGTGGAAATGCAATCCACCACAAAGCTGCCGTCGTCGCGAACGGCAGTTGCCAGCCGCAGTCTCGGAATTTTCGGATTGACCGCAAAGCTGATGGTGACGTCGGTGTTTTTGGCACGCCAGTAATCCACGGCCTTCTGTCCGCTGCTCAAGACCACCACCCCGCCGACTTCCTCGTTCAGCTGGGCCCAGCCGTCGCGGATGGCCTTTTCCAGGCCCGCTTCAGTGGTCTCGTAATTCTGGGCTTCCAGGCACATCACCGTGACCTGGCTTTGCGGTACGCCGTTCTTGCATTCGCCGCTGGTGCCGTTGACCGGGGAAAGATAGCTTTCACAGGCGATGTTCGGATTGGCCTTGAGCGCCACGATGGCTTCCTCGGCCTCCGCATGGCAGTCGTTGACGCGACCGCGGCAGTAGCTGTTGATGTGCGCCAGGTGGACATTGCGGTTGTCGATGAGTTCGATGGCCTCGCGAAAGCCTTCAATGTTCGAACGGGTGGCGCTGGAACCGGCATGAAAAGCCAGATAGGCGCCGTTGTTCACGGCCACGTCGATAGTCGCGGCAGTGGCTTCGGGGGTCAGCGGATAATGGCCGCCGAGGATCTTAAAGCCGATGGCTCCTTCTTTCAGATTCTTGGCCAGCAGTGCTTCCAGTTCGGGCTTGGACGGGTTGTTGTCCTTTACCGTGTCGCCCGGACGCACGTAGTTGATGCAGGCGATGTTCAATCCGCAGCCGTACTCGGCCGCGATCTTCAGTACGCTGTCGATGGGGCCGGACATGTCCAGGGCTGTGGTTACACCGGCCAGGGCCATCATCTTGTGGGCAAAACGGCCGCCCAGCCAGGCCGAGGCGTGCATGTGCAGATCCACCACACCGGGCAGAACATGATAGCCGGAAACATCCACCGCATCCCGCGAAAGCTGCGCATTGATGGTGGGAGCTACTTCAACCACTTTTCCATCGCATATAGCCACATCAAAACGACCGGACACCTTGTTGGCAGGATCGTTTACCGTGCCGTTTTGCAAAACCAGATCATATTTATAACTCATCGTACATTCCTCGAGTATAGAGACGCAGAAAATTTCGTTCTGTGCTATTTGGTGTTTTCCGCCGAATATTTGCAGGCAACGAACTCGCCGTCGCCGGCCTTGCCCGTGACAATGCCCTTGCAGGCAATGGTCTGACCGCGCAGCATGACCAGCTCCGGCGGCGCCACCACGCTCATGCCCTCGTACAGGCTGTAATCGATTTTCAATTCCGGATGGGTGGATTCGAGCACACGCTCGGCAGTCAGGTCGAAAATGGCGATATCCGCATCCGAACCCGTGGCAATGGTCCCTTTTTGGGGGTACATGCCGAAAATTTTTGCCGGTTTTTCACACAGCCGTTCCACCAGATTCACCATGGTCAGACGGCCGGCCATGACACCTTCCTTCAGCAGCAGCGGTACCATGCATTCCATGCCGGGGATGCCGTTGGGAGCATTGAAGACCTTGTCCCACTGCGGCTGTTTCTTGGCAGATTCGCTGGCGGCATGGTCCGAAGCGACCACGTCGATCAACCCTTCCGCCACCGCCTTCCACAGGGCTTCCTGGTCGGCCTGCTTGCGCAGGGGCGGAGACATCTTGGCAATGCTGCCCATTTCTTCGAAAACAGAATCGTTGCGCAGCAGATAATGGGGGCAGGTTTCGGCGTAAAAACGCTGGCCGCCCCACTGCTTGAACAGACGGACCACATCCAGGGCCTTGGCCGTGCTCAAATGGGGCAAATACACATCGCAACCGGCTGTCCGGGCCAGGCTGAGGAAGCGGAACACCGCTTCTCCTTCGCTCAACTCCGGATGCGAGGCCGCGTAAAATTTGGGATGCTCGGAACCCTGGGCCTTGAAATATTCTTCCATGTAATCGATGAGCGCGCCGTTTTCCGCATGGGCGGCAAGCAGGCCGTTGTTGTCGGCCACAACCTTCATGATTTTCAGAAGCTGCTCGTCTTCCAGCATCATGCCGCGCTTGCGGTAGGCCATGAAGACCTTGAAGGAGGCAATTCCCAGGGCGATCATGGCGGGAATGGATTTTTCACATCCGGCCACATCGTCGGCCAGAAGAGTGCAATGCAGGCTGAAGTCCACAGTACTCGTTTCTTCGCCTTCCAGGATGAATCCCTTCATGGCTTCGTCCAGGGGCTTGTCCACGCCCCAGGCTTTTACGGAGCCCACGTAGGGAACCAGGGTGGTGATGCCTTCCACCGCGGCGGCTCTGGAAAGCGCGTCGATTCTGTCGATGTACACCGAGTGCAGATGCGCATCGATGATGCCGGGAAGTACGAATTTCCCGTCAGCCTGAATGATCTCGTCCGCCTCGAAAGGCTCGGTGGGAGAAACGACTCCGGAAATCTTGCTGCCCGAGATCAGAACAGTGGCGGGCTTCATTTCCCCGCCGGTGACCACCAATCCGCCGCAAATGGCTTTATCCGCCTGCATAGTCATGGGATGACTCCACACTTTTAAATATCTGAAAAAGAATTGCCGCCGGTCTGCCTGACAAGACAACCGGCGGCAACTTTGAAGTTGATTATTGGTCCATCAATGTCTTGAGAATCCGTTCCGGATTCACGGGCAGATCGCAAATGGGCTTGCCGATGGCGTCGCAGACCGCATTGGCAAAAGCCGGTGCGGAAGGCACGCTGGAAGGCTCGCCAAGACCTTTGGCGCCAAAGGGACCGATACCGCCGTGGGACTCTATCATTTCCACCTGAATATCCGGGCAGTCAAGGCTGGTGGGAATCAGATAGGTGGCCAGGTTCGGATTCAGGGTCTTGCCCTGATTGTACTGGATTCCTTCCATTTTTCCGTACCCGAGACCGTAGATGGAACCACCTTCGATCTGACCTTCAGCACTCAGCTTGTTCACGGCCTGTCCGGCGTCGAAGCAAGCCACGTACTTGAGCAGTTTGGTCTGGCCGGTATCCGTGTCAACAGCAACTTCCACAGCATGGGTTCCAAAGGTGAAGTCCGCGAAGACCTGACCCTGGCCGGTGCTGAGGTTCATGAACTCACGGGCCGGTGCGTTGAACTGCGCCAGGTTGGACAGCTCCACGCCGCCGGAGGCGCAAATGCCTGCCAGTTGGGCAATGGACATGTTCTTGCTGGGATCGGACTCGACAATCAGCTGGCGACCGCTCAGATCCAGATCTTCCACCGGAACGCCCAGATATTCGGCTGCCTTGTTCAGCATGTTGTCGCGGATGGTTTTGGCTGCCTTCATTGTGGCGTTGCCCGACATGTACAGCATTCGGGTTGCTGTGGACGTACCTGCCAGAGGCGTCAGGGCCGTATCTCCGTAGTACATGGTGACATCGTCCATTTCCACGCCCAGCACTTCCGCAGCGATGGAAACCAGGGAAGAACACTGGCCGCAGCCGATATCCTGAACGCCGCAACGGACAATGACCGATCCGTCGAGTTCGACGGAAACATAGGATTTGGAACTGTCGTGCAGATACACCATACGTCCGTAGCTCAGCATACCGGAGGCGTAGCCCTGCCCGATAAGAATGTTGGGCTTGTCGGAAACCGTTTTTTCACCGAGCATTTCCACAGCCTTGATGGCAGTGGCTTCGGTCTCCACGGCATGATCCAGTACGCGCCCGGTGGGCAGCGCGTCACCTTCATGCAGGTAATTCTTGCGGCGAATTGCCAGACGATCCATGTTCAGAGCCTTGGCCACTTCATCCAGCTGCCGTTCGTAGCAGAAACAAACCTGCACGCCGCCGAATCCGCGGTTGGCGCTGGCAAAGGTATTGTTGGTCATGGCGGTTTGGGAATCGATCTTGACGTTCTCGCACTTGTAGGGGCCAATGGCCTTTACCGTGGAATAGAGCAGAATCCAGGGGCTCAGGTAGACGTACGCGCCGGCATCGGAGATCATGCTTACTTCCTGGGCCACAATGGTGCCGTCTTTTTTGGCGCCCGTCTTGTAGTGCAGTTTGTAGGCATGGCGTTTGCCGTGGCACAAGATGGATTCTTCACGGGTCCAGGTCATTGTGCAGGGTTTTCCGGTCCGGAAGACTGCCAGAGCGAGATAGCTCTCCACGGTGATGTCTTCCTTGCCGCCGAAACCGCCACCGACCATGGGGGCAATGACGCGCACCTTGTTCTGCTGCAGGCCGAGCACTTCGGCAATGCCGCGGAAGTGTTCGATGACCTGGGTGGAAACGCGCAGGGTCAGAACACCGTCGTCAGCCCACCAGGCAGTACCGGTTTCGGGCTCCAGGTAGATATGGTCAACCTGCGGAGTCGTGTAGGTATTTTCAATGATCACATCGGCCTCGGCGAATCCCTTTTCGAGGTCGCCCTTGCGGACCTTGTACTCGCATACGAGGTTGGATTCGTCTTCGCCCACCATATAAGCGCCGGGCTTCAAAGCCTCCTCGGGATCAAAAACGCCTTCCAGAGGTTCGTAGTCCACCTTGATGAGCTTAAGGGCCTCATCGCAAATTTCAGGAGTTTCGGCTACGACCAGGGCCACGGCTTCACCCAGGAAACGGACTTTCTTGTCGGCCAGCACGCGGTACAGGCCTTCGAATCCGCCCACGGTGTGGGTCTGACCGAACTTGGTAACGGTTTCGTTGTGAGGAACGTCCTTGGCGGTCAGTACGCGTTCCACGCCTTCAAGAGCTTCCGCCTTGCTGGAATCGATGCCCAGCAGCTTGGCTGCAGGATAGGCGCTGCGCAATGCCTTGACGTGAAGCATGCCGGGTATTTCGAAATCGCCGGCATACTTTGTGGTGCCGCAGGCTTTTTCCCAGGCGTCATGACGAGGCAGAGGCTTGCCGATGATGTTGTATTTCTTATCTTTGAATGACATAACCTCTCCCCTTAGCTGTTCATTTTTTCCGCTGCAGATTGCACCGCATTTATTATCTTCTGATATCCGGTACAGCGACACAGATTTCCGGAAAGACCTTCGCGAATTTCATCTCTGGTCGGATCTGGATGTTCCTTGAGAAAAGCAGTGGCGGAAAGGACCATACCCGCGGTGCAGAAACCGCATTGAATGGCGCCGTTGGTGACAAAAGCTTCCTGAAGCGCCGAAGGATTTTCCTTGGTGCCGAGACCTTTGACGGTTACGATGTCGGCGCCGTCCGCGGACGGAGCCAGTACCAGGCAACTGTTGACGGCTTTGCCGTTCATGATGACGGTGCAGGCGCCGCAGTCGCCGTCGCTGCAACCATCCTTGACCTCTTTGGCCTTGGCACCGCCCCGGAGAGCGCTCAGCAGGGTTTGAGTGGGCTTAACGTCCAGAGTCTTGGATTCACCGTTCAAAGTTATATTGATGCGTATGCTCATGATCACTTCTCCTTATGCGAAAGCGTCCGTTAAAGCCCTGGCCAGTACGTTGGCGGCAACATAACGGCGGTACTCACCGGAACCACGAATATCGCTGATAGGTGAAATATCCTCCTGCACGGCCTTTTTGCAGGCAGCAATAAAATCATCCCCGCACTGACCACCCTTGGCGGTCTTTTCCACCGTACAGGCACGCAGAGGAACCGGACCCACAGCACCAAAGGCCACAGCCAGATCGGCGCAGGACTTTCCGTCCTTTTTCACCATTACCGCCATGTTCACCACGGAGATGGCTGCGCCATCACGCTGTCCGACCTTGGCGAATCTGTACCAGCAGTCCGCATCCGGCACGGGAAAGCTGAAACCGGTGATAAGTTCGCCCTTGTTCATGGCGGTTTTCTTGTAGTCGAGGAAAAATTCGCTCAAAGGCAATTCCCTGGTGGACCCGTCGGTGCCCAGAAAATGGACCGTGGCGCCGAGCACCAGAAGCGCCGGTGCGGTGTCAGCGCTGGGAGAAGCGTTGGCAATGTTGCCGCCGATGGTGGCCCGGTTTCTTGTGAGTGGAGAGCCGAGGCTCTTGGCCGCGCTGGCGAGCACGGGGCAGTCAGCGACAATAATCTCGTTGGCAAGCAGTTCGGCCATGGTGACTGCCGCACCCACCTGGATGCGTCCGTCAGCCTTGGTTACCTGCTTGAACTCTTCCACACGCGAAATATCCAGAATAGCCGTCGGATAGGGTACGCCACGGCGGGCTTGCGGAATGAAATCAGTGGTCCCGGCCACAGTCTGAAACCCCGCCGGAAGCTGCCCCATCACAGTGGTCAACTCTTCCAGGGACCGGGGTTGAAAATATTTGACTTCACACACTTTTTTTCTCCTTAATACACGTTAGTGCTCTGGGCTTCTCACTATACACTGGCGGTGTCCGCTTTACGCCTGGCGACTACCCATTTTGTTCAAAACAGCCGGATGAAATTTCACCCTCACCAAACAGAGCACCGGAACAATGAAATTCACAATAATCGAAAGTTTATTATTTGTGAACTATTTTCTCCGTCCATATTTGCCATTTTTTCTCATGTGCTCGACCTTAAGGCCTGCAAAGGCCTATCCCCGCACTGCTGACAATCAGCCTTGCGAAGGTAATTCGGACATCTCTCCCTGCATTTCAATACAATCTCAGCCTAAGACCTGACCTGGTTGCGGGCAACCTTTTCAAAACTTCAATCCAAAGCATACTGATGTACTTTTGCAGGCGTGACCGCCCGGTGATAATAATTTCGTATCAAAAGAAGACGCGCCGATTTTTCAGAGTATTTTTGTTCACTATTCTAAAACTTTTAAAGTTCACTCCTGAAAAACTTAACCGGCTGAGGCGAAGCAAGTGTCGAAGCGAGCTGTGGCAACATTCAGCAACAAGAAGAAAATCAACTTTTTACGAAAGCAACCGGGACGCCGGTTATCCCAGGTAGCACTCTTTTACAAGATCGTTAGAAAGAAGTTCTTCCTTGGTTCCAGAGGCGTAAATGGCCCCTTTTTGAAGGACATAGCCTCTATCGGAAACCTCCAGTGCCTTTCCTGCGTTCTGTTCGGAAAGCAGAATTGTGGTGCCCTGTTTGCTGATCTTCAAAATGGTCTCGTAAAAAGCTTCCACCAGCAGCGGAGCCAGACCAAACGAAGGTTCGTCAAGGATGAGCAGCTTGGGCTGCTGCATCAGGGCACGGGAAATGGAAACCATTGCCTGTTCACCACCAGAAAGTGTTCCGGCGGCCTGGCGGATGCGTTCTTTCAGCACGGGAAACAAGGTGAAGATCTCTTCCTGGAGTTCATCCACTGCACCTTGTTCCTTGCCGACTCCGATGAGCAGATTTTCTTCCACGCTCATCTTGGGGAACAAACGTCTGCCTTCCGGAGCGACAGAGATACCCCTTTTGACAATATCATACGTTTTCAGGTTGGAAATCTCGTCCTCTTCTAAACGTATATGTCCGGAATCGACTTTTACAAGTCCCAGGATCGTTTTTACCATGGTGCTTTTGCCGGCGCCGTTGGACCCCAGCAGGCAGACGACTTCGCCCTTGTCCACCGTCAGGTCGACATGATCCAGCATTTTTATTTTTCCGTAACTCGTACAAACGGACTTGAGCTCAAGCAGCATTGCTTCCCCCTAAATACGCGGCGATAACATCCTGATTGTTTTTGATTTCATCAAAGGTGCCTTCCGCAATTTTTTCACCAAAGTTCAAGATGGCGACCCGCTCCGCAATGCCCGAGATAACGGTCATGTCGTGTTCGATCAAAAGAACGCTCATCTCCGGGTACATGGCCTGAAGTTTGGTGATGTCTTCCATCAACTGACGGGTTTCGGAAGGATCCATACCGGCAGCCGGCTCGTCGAGCAGCAGCAGTTTCGGCCTTGCAAGAATCGCGCGGGAGATTTCAACCCTGCGCCTGTCCACCAGGGACAATTCGCTGACCCGGCGGTTGTGGTCGGAAGCCAGGCTGTCGTCGAACTGTCTGACAATCTCGAGCGCCTCTTCGCCTTTGGCGGCGAAATCCGCCTTGACCTTCTTGTACTGAAACAAGGTCTGAAGAAGACCCGGCCGCGGCCGCATATACGTGCCGAGCAGAAGATTTTCCAGAATGGACATGGAATTCCAGAGTCTGCAGGCCTGAAAGGTCCGGACCGTTCCGTCATGGGCGATTTGCGCGGGGGTTTTGCCAAGCTGCGAGGCGCCATGCATCAGAATATCACCCTCTGTGGGATGGTAAATTCCGGTCAGCATGTTGAAGAATGTGGTTTTCCCCGCTCCGTTGGGGCCGATCAGACCGAAAATCTGCCCCTCGGATATGGCGACATCCACGCAGTTCAGAGCCCGTAAACCGCCGAACTGCATGGTCAGAGACCGTGTTTCGAGCAGAAGTTTTTTTTCACAGTTACACGCACTCATAACTTACCCCTTGAATTTCAATGAGAATACTCTTGGCTTGGCAGGGATAATTCCCTGAGGACGGAAAATCAGCATGAGAATGAGAACCACACCGTAGGAGAGCATTCTGTAGTCATCGAGCGCACGCAACTTTTCCGGAATAATGATCAACAGCAAGGTACCCACAAGCACGCCGGGGATATTGTCCATGCCGCCGAGAATGACCATGCAGACCATCAGCAGTCCGATCTGAAAGTTCATATTTTCCGTGGACATGAAGCCGATGAAGTGCGCGTACAAAGCCCCGGCAGCACCGGCGAAGACAGAGCCGAACACAAAGGCTTCCAGCTTCGAACGATTCAGGGACAATCCATAGCAACGGGATGAGATTTCATCATCACGAATGGCGTTCCAGGCCAGGCCGAACCAGGAGTCCTGCAAACGACGGCAGGCGATAATCGAAAGCCCGAGGAAAGCAAGCACCATGTAGCAGTAGGTAAACACACCGGGAATCTCAAAGCCGCCAATGGTAATTTTCTGACCAATGGGCAAGCCAAGGAAAAAAGGCCGGGAAATATCCGGCACACCGTCCGGACCACCGGTCCATTCGAAGTTCATGACCAGCAAGAAGCTGATGTAGGCAACCGCGATGGTGACCAGCGACAGGTGATACTCGCGGGTTTTCAGCGTGGGCAGTCCCATGAGGAAACCAAAAAAGCCGGCGGTTATCATACCCGCGGGCAGGCTGATCCAGAAGGACACGCCGAAGTTCACATCCAGCAACGCTGAGGTATAGGCGCCGATTCCGAAAAAGGCTCCCTGGGCGAAATTCGTCATCCCGGCGCTACCGACCTGAATATTCAGACCGAGCGTTGCAATGCAGTAAATGCAGGCCATGGTGAAAATGTGAATTACATAGGGGTTGCCTATGAAGAACAACGGAGTGACCAGCACCATGGCGGCAGCAATCACAGTGGACTGCCTGGTGTGCTCCATTATGGACTCCAAGGCGTTATGCCAGAAGCCGGATTTGACTGCTGCGATGGTCATGACCACATAGAGGGCCAGCAGGCTGAGGCTGACGGGTAAGGCGTCAACCGCCAGAAAAACCACTACGGCCACATAGCCCACGAGCATGAGCGTCAATCCCGGCATAATAGAAGATTGTTTTTTCATTGCGTATTCTCCAGTCAACAACACAGTGGGCTAAACTTTTTCCAGGGCTTTTTCGCCGATAATTCCGGACGGACGCAAAACAAGAAAAACCAGCAGAATGCCAAAGGAAAAAACGTCTCGAATAGCTGATCCACCGGGAATGTATGCAGCTGCGAAAGTTTCGGTTGTCGCCATGAGAAAACCACCGATAACCGCTCCGTAAATGGACCCCAGGCCGCCGACGACAGCAGCCGAAAATCCTTTGATGCCGGCCAGGGACCCCATGTCATAACGGAACACCGTATAATAGACGCCGTTCATGAAACCCGCGATGGCCGCAAGGCTGGCGCCGATGAAAAATGTCGTATACACGGCACGGTCCACGTTGATCCCCATCAGAGAGGCGGCTTCATAATCCTGGGAGACAGCGACGATCTGCGCACCGAGTTTTGTTTTTTTCAGAAAGAGGTAAATGGCGGCAAACGTGATGATGGTGACACCGAGGATAACCAGTTCGCTCACCGAGACATACAGATTGCCGAGCATGATGCCCTCCGCGGGGAACACATCGGGAAAAACCTGCGGATTGGCGCCCTCCGGATAAAAGAGCTTGAGCAACTGTTCGATGATGATGCCCACGGCAATGGTCGAAAGAATCGGCATGACCAGCGGGGCGTTTCGAAATGGTCTGATTGTCGTTTTTTCCACCAGCACACCAACCAGACCCGTGAGGCACATGGACAGGAAAAAGGTGGCGAATGCGATGATGCCGAAAGCTGCCGCTCCCAACTCCCACGCACCGGAAAACAGGGTGAACAGACCGGCCGCTATAAAAGCCGCCAGAATATAGAAGGCCCCCTGACAAAAGACCACAACATTGAGTGCTCCAAAGAACAGTGTGAAGCCGATGGCTATCAGAGAATACTGCGCCCCGAGCATGATGGAATTCTTAATATGGAGCAATAATACCAGAGACATTGACGTACTCCTTAAATCGAGAAGTGGCGCCGGCTGGTCCGCAGACCAGCCGGCACCCTAAGGAATCGGATCTAATTATTTAAGGCCGGCGAGCTTTCTTTCTCCGCTCTTGTAGAGGGACTTGTCCCACTCGACCCACTTGCCGTCCTGGCTGACCATGATAGTCATATCAACCAGAGTAGTCTGACCGGTTTCGTCGAAAGTGTATTCGCCGAGCAGACCATTGTATTTGATGTTGCGGATTGCCTGGGCAACCTTTTCACGATCCGGACCAGCCTGCTTGAGGGCGGCCAGGATGATGTTCGCGGCATCATAGGAGTACTTGCCGTAAGCGCCCATGGGCTCGGAGTAATTCGCAGCGGCATAGGCATCTTCAAATTGCTTCCAACCGGCTACCTTGGAGGAATCACCGGGCTTTACGATGACGGTACCTTCGGCAGCCTTGCCGGCAACGTCATTGAACTTTTCGTCGGCGATACCGGAGATACCGCAGAACAGGGAGTTCTTCAGACCGATCTTGGCCATCTGCAGGCGCAGCAGAGCGGCTTCGGTAACAACACCGCCGTAGTAGACGGCCTGGGGCTGAGAAGCCAGAGTCTTGGCCAGAACAGGCATCATGTCCTTTTCACCGACCTTGATGGCGTCGGTGGACAGGATGTCCGCACCGTTGGCCTTCAAAGAGCTCTCCATGTAGACCTTGCAGTCTTCGCCGTAGGCGGAGTTGTCATGGATCACGGCGAACTTTTTGTAGCCCTTCTCGTTCAGGAAGTCGGCCAGGTAGATGTTCTCGGCGTCCAGCTTAGGACATACGCGGGTGATTTCCGGGTACATCTTGCCGTACTTGTTGGTCAGGTCGACGCCAATGGCGCCCCAGATAACCAGGGCCATCTTGTTTTCATGGAAAATCGGAATAGTGGCACGCGCCACAGGGCTGTTCCAGTGTCCGGTCGCTGCAACAATAGAAGAATCGGAAACGATCTTGTTCGCAGCATTGGCGCCGGTAGCCGGATCGGACGCATCGTCCAGAGCCACGGCTTCCAGAGTGTAGGGGAATTCCCCGGACTTGTTGGCCAGCTGGATAGCCAGGTCAAAAGCGTTCTTGGCGCCAACGCCCTGAGCAGCATTTGCTCCAGTCATCGGACCCATGAATGCGATTTTCACCACATCCTTCGCCATTACCGTGGAAGGCATTATCAACAATGCCGTCAGGATGATTGCACTAATTAATTTGCTCATCGCCACCACCTTGCAGTCAAAGTTTAACTGTTAACGATTTTTTCACTACCAAAAGTTTAAAAATAGTGAATAAACTTACCGCATTCCGCTTGAGCTTGAGAAAGCAACCGTCAAAAAAACCACCTTTTTGACAAGTTTGTAATAAAATCTTCACTCCTGCTCAACAAAATTGAAACCAAATTTAGCCGCTCAAGTCAAGTCTTATTCGCAAATTCGATAAAAAATGATGATTTTTCCCAAGTATTTTCAATAAGTAAGCGTATATGTCACGAATACCCCGCAAAAAGACAATCCAAAAGTCACCTAACTACGTATAATCGTGATGTTTACTATTTCTGAATTATTCGTTTGACAGAACAAAGTTTACTTTTTATCAACAAAATCATCACGGACGGACCGCATCGGAGCGTTCGCCCCAAACGAAACACCACGTGACAAGAGTTTTCTTTTTCTATCTAATTTATTGAAAATATTTATTTTTTACAAAAAAGTAATCACGAGATCATACGAGACATGCCCTTATCCCTCTTGCCGAATTTTTTTTCACTCAGTTGCCCTCTCGTTGAACTTTTTTCAATCCTAGTGAACAATCAGGGGCGTCTTCCCTTTTTCCACCGGTCGGATACTAGTACTGCTTTTGCCGACCAATATGGTAGTGAACTTATTTGCGATACAAATTCAACAAGATACAACAAACCAATAAAAGCATCACTGGACAGAGAATCTGATGATGTCTTAATTCCTTGTTTTCCTGCTCTTTTTTTCTTGCCAGCTGTTTCCGGTTTCTGTCATCCAGACCTGGCAGCACGAAAACAAACGGAGTGCGACTCCTTCGCCGCACCGGCCGGTTATGCCGAGTCAACGGCAGTGGGCACGCCAATCTCTGCTAGCATACAATAGAAAAAACAGTACGAGAACAGGTGCGACAACACCTTGTTGCGGAGAAAAAAATGCACAATGAAGAAATGAAAACCATCGGGATTCTGGGGGGAATGGGCCCCATGGCCACAGTCAACCTGGCCGAGGCCATTGTAAGGAATACCCAGGCTGAAACCGACCAGGACCATCCGCCCATGATCGTCGACTCCAATACGCGCATCGCGGACCGCACCGCTTTCCTGCTTGGCAAGTCCGACAAGGATCCGCGTGGAGAATTGATAAAATCCGCCAAAAGGCTGGAAACTGCGGGAGCCGGCTGCATCATCATGCCCTGCAATACGGCCCATGCCTTTTATAAGGATATAGCAGCGGCCACCAGCGTCCCGGTTCTGCACATGACGGATGAAACCGCGAAATGGATCAAGACATACTACCCTGACGAGACAAAGGTGGGAATTCTGGCAACCCAGGGAACCTACAGCGCGGGGGTGTATAAAAACAGCCTGGAAAAATTCGACCTGGTGGAAATACGCCCGGATGAGGCGGGACAGAAGGAAGTGATGGGACTCATCTACGACGGGATAAAGGCCAACAATTTCGCCTACGATTACAGCAAATACAAAGAGACCATCCAGAGACTCAAAGAGGAAAACAACGTCAAGGTGGTGGTTCTGGGATGTACGGAACTGTCGGTGGCCCAGCAGCTCAATCCCCTCGAGGGCATCTTTGTGGACCCCCTGCAGGTCATAGCCCGGGCAGCCATCGCCAAGGTCAACGGCCATCTGGCCCCGCTGCCCGCTTTGCCCAACTAAGTTTTTTCTGCCTCCAAGCTTGCGAAGCCCGGAAGGGACGAACGTATGGTCGTTCGCTCTTTCCGGGCTTTACTCTTTTCAGCGAAAAAACATACCATCCCGTACGCTTCCCCCGCCCACCGGGAGCATATCCGCAAGCCGCGACTGCAGTTCGCGAAAGTTTCCGCGGGATTCTTCCGTCTCCACCTTGTTGACGTACAGGAACTTTCTGCCCGCCGCATGCTGAAACAACCCGTTAGGGTGGCGGATCATGCGTTCGAGATGCTCCAGGCTGACTTTCTCGCCCTCTTGCGTACCGGTTATCTCCCGGAACAGCTCCAGCCGGTGCACAAGATCGTCGCCAATGCTCTCGCCCAAGCAGGTGATGTCCAGCACGCCAACCGTCAGCGTCGTATACGCGGGGATCACAGGTTCGGAGGCTTTCCAGCCCTTGAGGCGTTTCATGGCCGCGCCGTCAGCCTCGATGATGGTGACATCGAAACGATCTTTCAGCGTTTCCAGGCAATCCGCGGAAATGGCCCCGACTTTCTTGGGGATCGGGGTGACGCATGCGGCGAAGTATCTGCCGCATTGCGGTTGTTCCACTTCCTGGAAGGCCTCATCCCGCAGTTCCACAAAATCACACTGATCGCATTCCGGTTCGCGCATTTTGGTGGTGGTGGTCAGCAGTACGCATTTGCCGGATTCACAAAGTTCTTTGCCCAGAAGAAACAGCAGCGAAGTCTTGCCTCCGGCTCCGGTGATGCTGACCACATCGCCTTGGGCGAGCTGCAGCATTTCCGAACAGGTAGTGAAGGAGTTCATGGCATCCGCTCGTGTTGAGAGTTCAGCTTCTGAAAAACTTCGGGTGCAGCAGGTTGTCCACGGACAAGAGTTCGTCGAGTTTCGCTTCATCCAGCAACCCGTCTTCGATGACGAGTTCCCGGACGGATTTGCCTGTGGCCAGGGCCTTTTTGGCGATTTCCGCGGACTTCTCGTACCCGATGATGGGATTCAGCACGGTGACGATGCCAATGCTGTTCAGCACCATATCGCGGCAGCGGTCCGCGTTGGCGGTAATGCCTTTGACGCAGCGGTCTTCCAGCACGCGACAGGCCCGTTTGAGCATCTCCAGCATCATGAACAAGTCCGAAGCGATGACCGGCTCCATGACATTGAGCTGCAACTGCCCTGCCTCGGCCGCGAGGGTCACGGAAACATCCATGCCGATGACCTTGAAAGCCACCTGGTTTACCACTTCGGGGATGACCGGATTGACTTTTCCGGGCATGATTGAGGATCCGGGCTGCATTTTGGGCAGGTTGATTTCATTGAACCCGCAGGTCGGTCCCGAGGACAACAGCCGCAGGTCGTTGCAGATCTTGGAAAGTTTTACGGCAATGCGCTTGAGTACGCCCGAAAGCTGTACATAGGCACCGGTATCCGAAGTGGCCTCGATGAGATCCACGGAGGAATCCAGAGGCAGCCCCGTCATCTTGCGCAGGTAATCCACGGCAATGGGCGTATACCCCGCAGGAGCGTTGACGCCCGTACCAATGGCCGTGGCGCCCAGATTGATTTCACGGAACAGCTCGGCGCTGGATTCCAGGCGTTCGATGTCTTCCACCACAGTGGTGGCGAATGCGCCGAATTCCTGGCCAAGAGACATGGGCACGGCATCCTGCAGCTGTGTCCGGCCCATCTTGATGATGTCCTTGAATGCCGTGGACTTGATCCGGAAGGCCCGTGCCAGGGACTTCAAGGCCTTTTTGAGATCCGGGATGACCAGCAGCAGAGCGATGCGAAACGCCGTGGGATACGCGTCGTTGGTGGACTGCGAACAGTTTACATGGTTGTTGGGATGCACGATGTCATAGCGGCCCTTTTCATAGCCAAGAATTTCCAGAGCCTTGTTGGCAATGACTTCGTTGGCGTTCATGTTAGTGGAAGTACCGGCGCCCCCCTGAATGACGTCCACCACGAACTGCTTGTCCAGCTTGCCCGAAATGACCACATCGCAAGCGGCAACGATGGCCTCCGCGATTTCTTCGGAAATGACGTTAAGATCCCTGTTGGCAAGCGCGGCAGCCTTTTTCACGTACCCTAAAGCCTGAATGAAACGCGGCTGGATGGAAATGGGGATGTCCGTGATCTTGAAATTCTCCACGGCTCGCTGCGTCTGGATCCCGTAATAACAGGTATTGGGAATTTCCATTTCACCAAGAAAATCGTGTTCGGTTCTTTTTGTAGTATCCATAATAATATACTGACTTTGATGCTCTAAAGCAGTTGATTTTTTTGTACTTCCTGGGCCTGTTTCAGCAAAACAACAGCAGGCTGCGCAAAGGGTTGCCATGTTCAGAATCGCGCTGCATTTCCTTGCGGGAATACTCTATTCTGGCGCGTCCTGTCACCGCACTTTTTTGCACAGCCTGCAGAAATGATTTCATCCGACACGTCCGAACCAGAAGCGTTGCCTTCCGGCAAACAGTCCTGTTTCGCCCGCGGTCAGTGTTTACTTAGGCTCAATCGCACAAAGGATCAAGAGCCGACAAACCATAATCCAGCGCATCGAGAGCCTTGTCCATGTCATCCTTGGAAATCTGCAGCGAACCGCCGATACGCAGCGTATTCGGCAGGAATCCGCCAAGCAGTACGCCCTTTTCCAGACATTTGCCCAGGACGATCATGATGGGCTTTTTGCTGGGATCGTCAGCGAATGCCGTATTACGGTCTTCCTTGATGAAAGGCTCCTTGGTGGCTTTGTTTTTGACGAGCTCCACCTGCCAGAACATACCTTCGCCGCCCACGAACCCCACGCACTTGTGCTGTTCCTGAAGCTTGAGCAGTCCGGCGCGGAAGTACTCGCCCTTTTCTTCGGCCTTGGCAACGATATCGTTCTTGATCATGTACTTGAGGTTCGCCGCGGCGGCAGCCATGGCAATGGGGTGCCCCGCAAAGGTGGAAACGTGGTTCCAGCGTACGGAGTCCATAAAATCCGCGATCTCCTTGTTGACAACAACCGCGCCTGCGGGAATGGCCGAGCTGGTCAAGCCCTTGGCAATGGTCATGATGTCGGGGACAACCTTGCCGCCGCCCATCTTCTGATAGCCGAACCAGGTTCCCAGACGGCCGAAGCCCATCAGGACCTCGTCCACGATCCAGAGAATTCCCAGACGTCTGGTCATCTCGTAGATCTGCGGCAGGTATTCCTTGGGCGGCATGATGGTTCCGGCACCAAAGGCGGGCTCGGTGATCATGGCAGCGACCTGGTCCACACCATGGTTGCGAATGAACTGTTCCGCCGTATGTACGCAGGGCAGCAGTCCGTTGGAAAGTGCTGTTTTGCAATCGGGATATTTGTGTCCCACCGAGCAGCGGTAGCAAAGAGGCGCCGGACATTTGATGGTCGCCCCGTATCCCTGGCCAGGCACCTGCCGGACAAGTTTGTCCGACTGGCGGGAAATGTGCGAACGGCCGGAAAGGACACGGTTCAGGCCCACGGCCGTACCTGTGATGCCGTGGTAGGAGTGCTCTCTGGTGGCAATGAATTCCTTGCCGGTGAAAAGACGGGCAATGATGGCCGCAACTTCCACGGACTCGCCGCCGGTGTTGGTAAAACGCACCTTGGATGCCCACCCCTCATCGCCGAGAATGTCTTCCACAATCAGCTTGGCAACTTCGGCCTTGTAATCCGTACCATACAGATCCCAAACAAACCCGTAGCGGTCCAAGGCATCCTTGATGGCCTGCTGCACTTCGGGAATTTTCTGACCAATGTTGACGCAGTACAACTGGTTGAACATGTCCAGCAGTCTGGTGCCATCGGGCATGATCAGATAATCCCCTTCCGTACGTTCTATAAAGCAGGGGGAGTATTCATCTGCAGTGACAAAAGGATGGAGGAGATACTTCTTGTCCCATTCTTTGATTTGATTCCAATCTGTCGTTCCAGCCATTTTTTTCTCCTTTGCAAAGTGACGAATCGCCCATCAGGAAGTACATCTACCCTGGGGGTGGAAAAAAGGTAAATATTGTTCTCTCCGCCCAAGCGGAAATGGGAACGCAAAACAAAACGCCGATTCAAACGCCAATTCAAATGAAAGACATGCCGTGAGAAATTGGTTTCAAGCACCCAAGGGTCCCATCCGGCAGCGGACCATGCGCAGCGCCGGCCCCACAGGTACGCCTCTTTTGTACTCCCCCAGACGTTATGCGCCTGGGGGAGTTTCACGCGTTATTTCAAACCGGGATTATTTGGGATCTACGACCATGGAAGACGGGGGTACCCAGCCTTCCGGAGCCCAGACCTGGTTTCTGGGGAACTTGTCGATGGTGCTTTTTTCCATGATCAGACCGTCAGTCCATACGTACTTGGGAACCTTGTTCTCCTTGTTGGCATTGCGGATGATCATGTTGATGAGGATACGGGCGTTGGTCAGGGAGTGACCGGTAACGCCGTAATCAATGGAGCCGTCCTTGATGTAGGGCAGCGTGGCCTGGAAAGGATAGGCCATGACAACGTTGACCTTGTCGGTCTTGCCGGCTTCGATCAGAGCGTTGGCAACACCGTGGGCCTGGGCTTCTACAACAAAGAAGCCGTCCAGGTCGGGGTGCGCGTTGAGGATGTTTTCAGCTCTGGACTGACCAACCGCAGGATCTTCACCGTCGCCCCACTGTTCGGCGACAACTTCGATGCCGGGGAAATTCTTCAGAGCAGCCTGGCAGCCCTTGTGAATGGCTTCCGTGTAGGTGCTTCCCGCAGGACCAGGCAGAATGGCGATCTTGCCTTTGCCTTTCAGGGTCTGACCCAACCATTCGATTCCCTTGTAACCAAAATCATAGTCGTTTTCGCAGATGTAGCCCTTCAACTTTTCTGTAATGGCGGCTTCACCAATGAAATATACGGGAATGCCTTTCTTGGCGGCTTCTTCGGAAACGGCAGTGAGCGCCTCGGCGCTGGTGGGAGCGATAACCAGAGCGTCCACACCCTTCTGCATCAGGTTCTCCACCTGGCTGATCTGACCCTGAATGTCTTCATAGCCGTTGGCGGCGAGAATGGTCACGCCAACACCGGTAGCCTTGGCTTCAGTGAGGAATCCGTACACCTGATTGACGAAGTACGGGCTGTTCAAAGAAGGAATGCTGATACCGATCATGATTTTTTCTTTGGGCTGCACGCGATTCCATTCTTCCCACATGCGCGATCCCCAAGGATAAATATCTTCCGCTACAATGCCCTGCCAACTGTCGTCATAGTCGTTGGCCTGCGCCATCATCGGAATCAGACAGAAACACATCAACATCAAAACACAGAACAAGCGTCTCATTTCCATCTCCTTTAAAAGGTTGTATAATTGTCCCCAATATTGGTGGCCATTATCTCTTTTTTCGGACTGGCACTTACTATTTTTTCATCTTGTCAATGATGACTGCTACGATGATGATGACACCGACGATTACCTGCTTTACAAATGCCGATACGCCTATAAGATCAAATCCATTGGACAGTGCGGAAAGGAACAATGCGCCAAGCATGACTCCGCCAAGCTTTCCCACACCACCCTGGAAAGTTACGCCGCCAACAACACAGGCAGCAATGGAATCCATCATGAGTGATCCGCCAAGATTAGGCTGTCCGGAATTGATGCGGGAGGTAAGAATGGACGCACATATTCCAGTGAGCATTCCAGCTAAAGTAAAAATCCAGAACATCACCTGTTTGACATTGATACCGGCCAGTCGCAGTGCTTCCATGTTTCCGCCAACGGCATACACATATCGCCCGAATCGCATTCGATAGAGCAAAAAGAACATGGCGACGATAATCAGGGCGGTGATGATAATGGGCAGTGGTATGCTCCCTACCTTTGCGTAGGCCAGATCCCTGAACCCGTCAGGAAGGTTGTATATTGTCAAGCCCTTGGAGATGATCAAAGCCAGGCCGCCACATGCGGACATGGTGCCCAGGGTGACAGCGAAAGAATCGATCTTGAAATAGGCAACCACGACTCCGTTGACGGCTCCCACCAGCATCCCAACCGCCACCGGAGCCAGCCAGCCGGCAACCACCCCGAATTCCTTGGCGACAATTGCGGACACGACACTGGACAAGCCGATGATCGCCCCCAGAGACACATCTACACCGGTTGTCAGAATGACCACCATCTGCCCCATGGAAATCAGAGCGAGAAAGCAGGCCTGTCTGGTCAGGATGATGCCGTTGCTGAAGGTAAAGAACCGCGGATTGATTATCCCCATAACCAAAATCAGGGCGATAAATACTATCAAGAGCATGCCGGTTTTCTTGTAAAAAAAACGAAGTCCGCCCAACAAGGAATGATTCCCATTGCTTGCCATCACATTTGCAGTTTCCATTTGACGCTCACAATACGGTTAAATTTTCTCTCACTGCAGCCACTGTAGCCGACAGAATTTCATCGATGCTTTCGTGCCGTCTATGCACCCTGCCCAAAGGCGTATCCAAGAACATGGTCTTTGGTCGTTTCATGCGTATTCACAACCTTGACTATTTTTCCTTGGAACATCACGGCGATACGATCACACATCCCCATTACTTCCTGGAGTTCATAGGAGACGAGCACAATGCCGGAACCGGCCTGTGTCAGCTGATTCATGAACTCATAGATCTCTATCTTTGCTCCGACATCAACGCCGGCAGTAGGCTGGTTGAAGAGGAAGACTTCCCCTTTGCTGCACAAGGCCCGTGCGAGCAGTACTTTCTGCTGGTTTCCACCGCTCAGGGTTTCCACTTTGGCTTTCATACTGCTTGTCTTGATATTGAACTGGTCCCGATACTTCCGGGCTGTGGAAAAGAGCGTTTTCTTGCAAATAAGCCCGGAAATTTTTTTGGTAAAACGCTTATAGGAAGAAACCACGATATTTTCCGCAACGGACAGATTCATCAGCAGCCCGAGCTGCTTTCTGTCCCTTGGAATAAAGGCGATGTTGTTGTTCAGGGATGCTTTGGGACTGGATTGCTTCAGCGTATGAAACTTGTTGTTCCTCAGGATTTCTATCTTACCCGTATCGTAGGGCTCCGCTCCGAAAACGGAGCTGAAAAGCTCTTCGAATCCGCAGCCCACCAGTCCGAAAACCCCCAGGACTTCCCCCGAGTGCAGGTTCAGATTGATATCTGAAAAGGTATTTTTTCTGTTGAGATTCTTGATCTTGAGGACTTCATTGCCGATTTCGGCTTTTACTTTCGGGTACTTGTTCTTGACCTCTTTGCCTATCATCAGAGGAATAAGATCATCCAATCCGCAAATATCCGCCATGTTCAGGGTATCCACGTACTGGCCGTTCCGGAAAACCGTGGCCCGGTCGGCAAGATCCTTCAACTCGCCGCTTCTGTGGGAAATATAGATGATACCCGTGCCCTTGTTGCGTAAACGGACAATATTTTCAAAAAGAATGTCCTTTTCTTTTATCGTCAAAGACGCCGTGGGCTCGTCGAGAATCAGGATCTTCACATCATTATTGAGGGCCCGGACAATATTGATCATCCGCAATTCCGCGACATTCAGCTCGCTGGCCTTTTTCCTGGGGTCGATGGGGTAACCAAAATCATCAAAAAGTCTGGCGGTGTTCTCTATCTGTTTTTTGTGGTCGATGAATCCTTTGGACATGACTTCGGCACCAAGAAAGACGTTCTCCGCAACCGACATGTCGGGAACGCAACTGACTTCCTGATAGATCGTAAAAATGCCGAGTTCATTGGCATGGTGGGGATTTTTTATATTCAGGGGGCGCCCTTCGTAAATGATCTCTCCGCCGGAGTCGGCCTTGTGCGCGCCGGAGAGAATTTTGATCAACGTGGATTTGCCCGCACCGTTTTCGCCCACCAGCGCGTGAACCTCTCCCCGTCTGAGATCGAACTGGATGTCATCCAACGCCCGTACGCCAGGGAAAGTCTTTGATACGTGGCGCATTGTAAGAAGTTCTGCTGCTGCTTCCATCATGTTTTTATCCTTTGTTACGGCAGGTCTTGCACACCCTGTCATGCTAACCACAACGCATAAAAATTGCAGAGTATCACTTTCGACAGCAACTCAGCCTATTAGAATAACCTTTGCTCCCTACAAAGAATGCAAAGGCGTTCTTCTCAGTAAAATCCATTCGAACCGCAGCCGGTGGCCAATGTCTCACCAGACAGCCGGAGTCCACATGAAAAATACTTCCGCAACCTCTGTTGAAGCATTCTTCCAATGGTGCGGCACGTCTCCGTCAAAATAGAACGTATCTCCCGCACGCAGTGTGAACGACTTTCCCTCCGCATCGAATTCGATCTCCCCTTTCACAACCATGATGAATTCCTGACTCCCTGGCGGATGCATCATCTGGCCATCAGGGTTGGACTCGCCCCCTGGTTCGATAATGGTCAGAATGGGCTGCATCTTTTTCTGGTAAACCCCTCGGGTCAAAAACTGACTTCGTGTCTTGCCGTCCGGATATTCAATGGTCCGTCTCTCGTCAGGAGTCACTAAACAGTTATGTTTCGTGATCCTTTCAAGCCCGTTGAGAGTGTCCAGAACTTCTTTCTGGTTGTTCTGCTCGTCATAAAAGAAATCGATTATCTGACCGTTCAATGCCTCGGATAATTTGCCCAGCATGGTAACCGACGGCTTGGTCACATCATTTTCCAGCTGTGAAATGTAGGACTTCGAACAGCCCACTTTTTTGGCCAACTGTTCCACAGTCAGCTTTTTTTCCTTTCTAGTTCTCCGCAGTTGTTCACTAAACGAAATCTGCATGATCTCCCCATTCGTTAGTTCAACTTATATTCTACTTTTAATTATAAACCTATAACTATTCGAGAATAATAACTTTTATTTTCTACAAACACGCCAGTGAGACAATCCTCAAAAATAGCCATTTTTTACAATTGTGTCACAAATATCTAAAAGGTTATTAACATTGTTGCCAAACCGACTTCTAAGAAACCATTTGTTTACTAAACTGTCAACTAAACTTTTCTTTTTTTGCATATAGAAAAATTACAGCAATATATTTTTCATAAAATACAAAAACATAGGCTGGATTTTTTCTATACTGTTTTAGTATAGAATATAGATTGAATTATTCGTCCTTTCCCCGATCCCTGGACAGCAAGGCGCGCAAGTCATTGATATTTTGAATGAACAAGAACGATACCGATCACGTTACCTTATAAAGAATCGCCAACGAACATATTCACCGGAATTAATTGGAATTATTGAATCGTATAGAATAGATAAGCTCAATCGTGGCAGCTGTAACACCGCCCCTCTCCTTTGTAGTCGGCAGTGACGATGCATGGGAACACAGACCCCATCGCATTGGACGCGAATCCTCTCAATCGAACGAGAAAGATATCGTCAAGCTACCGATCTGGAACAATTGCCAGTCAATAGCAAGGAAACTCACTGAAACAAAGAAAACAGGCCACACCTGAAATTCGGTGTGAAAAGACGGCCGTCTACGGCATTTTGCGTTGCCACGACCTGGAGAGACGCTATTCCCTACCATTCCTCCCCAAGCCAGGAACAATGACCTCAGGGTCTGGAGTGCTGCGGCAGGAGCAATCTGCGGGAATGACTACACGACTTCGTCCGCGAAAATACGGACAAGGCCTTCGTGGATATGCTTTTGCAGGGATTCGCCATTATGCGCGAAGTGTCCTTCCATGACCTTCACGATCATGTCGGCGTTGCGCTGGCTCAAGGCTTCCACAATCTGGTTGTGGTCCTCTATAAAAGTACGATGGGCGGTAAGGCTTTCGATACGGATGCAGCGGACAAATCTGATGCGGTCGTTGATGCTTTCCAATATCTTCAGGCGTTCCTTGTTCTGGGCCAGGGAAGCCAGATCCAGATGAAATGTTTCATCGGCATCTATCAAGGCGTGCTTGTCATAATTTTCTAGAACGTAGCCGTAATTGAGCCATTTTTTGACAAAGACCTTGATGGCATCGTCAGAAGCTTTTTTGCATGCCGAACGCGCCCCGGCCATTTCCAGGTCCGCTCGGAGCTCGAAAAGCTCGGCCACTTCGTTGGTGCTCAGTTTGCGGCAGAAAAAACCCTTGCCCGACTCGAACAAGACAAGGTTCTTGGCCACCAGCCGGTTGAGAGCCTCGCGTACGGGCGCACGGCTCATGCCAAGGCTTTCGGCCAGTTCCACTTCGTTGATACGTTCGCCTGGCAAAAAGCCAAAATTGACCGTCTTGTTGAAAATCAGCGTATAGGCGCGCTCTACAGCGTTGAGCGCTTCAGAGTTCTTTGACTTGGACATGTCGACTCTACTGTAAATCCGAAAAGTTAATCAATTTTTCCGGAACCGCCCCTGCTCCGGAAAAAACTACAGGGCAACTGTAGCCTTTACATTCACGAATTCCCGTATGCCCCATGCCGAAAGTTCGCGCCCATAGCCCGAGGCCTTGATACCGCCAAAAGGGAGCAATGGCGTGCTGCTGACCAGGGCATTGACGAACACGCTCCCGGCTTTGATCTTGGCCGCCAGTTCCAGCCCTTTTGCCTGATCGCCGGTCCAGACCGATCCGCCCAGTCCGTAGGGCGTATTGTTCGCCATGGCCAGGGCCTGCCGTACGTCGGTGAAACGGAAAACCAAGGCCACCGGGCCGAAAAATTCTTCGCTGACCACTTCTGAGTCCGCAGGAACATCCGTTATGATCGTCGGAGGATAATACGCGCCCTGCCCTTCCGGGATTGATCCGCCGAGCACACACTTGCCGCCCGCCTTCAAACAACGCTCCACCTGATCCTGCAGCTTGCCGCGTTGCGCCTCACTGGCCAGCGGACCGAGATAGGTGTCCGGATCCATGGGATCCCCCATCTTGAAAGCAGACATTTTCTCCCGCATGCGCTCCACAAAGGTGTCGAACACTTCGTCCTGAACAATGAACCGTTTGGCTGCGATGCAGGCCTGCCCGGTATTCTTGCAGCGCGAGCACGCCGCGACCTCGGCGGCCTTGTCCAGGTCCGCGTCCGCCAGCACCACGAACGGATCGCTGCCACCCAGTTCCATGACCGAGCGCTTGAGATGTTTGCCCGCCAGGGAAGCCACGCTGCGCCCCGCCCCGGCACTGCCGGTAAGGCATACGCCGGCCACCGAATCATGGGCCAGCACGCTTTCCACCTGCTCCTCGCCAATCAACAGCGTACGGAATACGTTCTGCGGCAATCCCGCCTGCGTCAGTACGCGTTCTATGGCCATGGCGCACAAGGGCACATTGGAGGCGTGCTTCAGAATCATGCAGTTACCGGCCGCAAGGGTGGGCGCGGCAATGCGAAAGACCTGCCAGAACGGAAAATTCCAGGGCATCACCGCCAGCACGGTGCCCAAAGGCTCGTAGGATACGAAGGCCTTGCCCTTGACTCCGGGCACGGATTCGGGAGCAAGAAAAGAACCTGCGTTTTCCGCGTAATACTCGCAGACCACTGCGGACTTTTCTATCTCCTTCCGGGCCTGAACAAGCGGCTTGCCCATCTCGCGCGCCAACAGACCGGCCAGCTCGCCACTCTCGTCCCGAAGCGTTTTAGCAGCACGACGCAGAAGATCCGTACGCTCCGCCAAAGAGGTTGCGCTCCAATTTTCCCAGGCGGCGGCGACGCTGTCCAGAACAGACCCGGTCTGCTCCGCGGACCATTCGTCAAAAGTGGCTACCACCTGCCCGGTGGCTGGATTTATACTCTGTATCATAGGAATTCTATTGACTCTTCAGGCGCATCAGGCTGTTCCCAAACGCACCTGTCGACCTGGAGTCGGCCCGATGAAAAGCATGCGTTTTGTCCGGAATCCGGGACAGCAAACAGGGCTGCCAGGCCCCGACGCGGTCCACGAACAACCTGTTTTTGGGATTGTCAGCGGCGTTTGTGAGTGAGCAAATGATTTGTTGGATTGTCCCTGGTAAGACTCGTTAAAAAATATTCAATAATCTCAAAAAGAAACAACTATCACCAAAACGATGGGCGTTTTTTAACAAACTCCCCCGACAATGGCAACGTCATATATTCGCCAATATAATCTGCTGTCGACAGCAGAGTATACGCCGTAAACAGCGTGCTCAAACGAAAATATTCGTGCGGTCGCAAAAATTCCAACGCAACTGATAAAAAAAACAGGCCAGAATGAAATTGCCAATTTTCCAACCCGTGCTTAAGGTATTCGCATGACACCAGCAATCAATTTAGCGAAAAAGCACAAGATATCCTTTACGGTACATGAGTACGACCATGATCCCGCAGCAGAAGCCTACGGCAAGGAAGCGGCGGAAAAACTGGGCGTGGCCCCGGAACGCGTATTCAAAACCCTGGTAGTTGCCAAGGACAAGGATCTTGTCGTGGCCGTGGTGCCCGTGCTGCTGCACCTGGACCTCAAACTGATGGCCAAGGCCGTGGGCGCCAAAAAAGTCGCCATGGCCGACGTACGGCAGGTGGAGCGGACCACGGGATACGTTGTCGGCGGCGTCAGTCCCTTGGGGCAAAAAAAGCTGCTGCCCACCATCATAGACGCTTCTGCCGCCGAGCATGACACCATCTTCGTCAGCGCCGGGCGCAGAGGGCTCGATATCGAACTCTCGCCCGAAGATCTGGCAACACTGCTCAAAGCCAGCTTCGTTGCCATTGCCAAATGACCCTCCTTCAAGAATAAATCCGCAACAGACGTGAGCAACGGTTCTGTCGTATTGTAAATGATTCTTGAAAGATCCTTTTTTCCTGCAAACAGGCAATTGATTTCCTTTGACCGGAAATGGTACGTATGTTCTTGTATTGAGAAGTAAACTATTGCATCATCCGTGCAAGGACATGACAATGGATACTATACCCCACCCGGATATCCAGAGCTTGCGCAGCCAGATTCATACTATCAAAGTACGTATCTGCGATCTTTTCGAGCGGGAAGCTCAGCTGAAAAATCATGTTCTGCCTTTTCTGCTGGCCACATACGAACAAACCATCGGCGTGCATGAGTACGAATTGCTGCAAGCCCGCGTACGGGTTCTGGAGCTCAGATTCCGCATTCAGCGTCTGAGCAATGTTCTGCTTGAGGGAAAACGCATCCAGTCCGAGCATCTGAACGCGGTGGAGCTGCAACTCCAGGAAGCGCGCAAGCAATGGCGACATGAGATCGACGACAAGGCGCGACAGCTGGAAGCAAGCAGGTCCTATCTTCGCTCCCCCCGGTACCAGTGCGAACATGACGACCGCCTGCTCCGCCACCTGTATCGCAAGGCCTGCCTGCTCCTGCATCCGCTGCTCAATGAAGATGCGTGCGATCACGCGTTGTTCTGGGAAAGTGTGGAGGAAGCCTACGCCAAAAAGAACACCAAAAAATTCCTGATCCTGTTCAGTTCCATCCTGAGTTACGGAGAATTACGGCCGCCCGCCCCCCTGACCGACAATGAAAAACTGTATCAGGAGCGAGACCGTCTCCAGCTGCTTGCCTGGAAGCAACTGCAGCGCGTCCGCACCATATTGCGCATGCCGCCTTTCAATCTGGAGCAGGAATTGAAAGACCAGGAGTGGATCGCCTCCAGAAGAACCGAGCTGCAGCAAAGCACACGGGCCCTTTCCGCACGACGCAAAGAACTGCTCCGTACGTACAGGAGCATCCTGGCCGGAAGCAATGTCCTGCTCCAATAGCAGAGTTCCATCAATCTCCCCCCGCGCTCCCAAGCAGCTTTTTCCTAGCTGCCGTCCCTCATGATTTCCTGGTCTCTGCCTCCTGCGGGCGTGTCACTCAATTTTAACGCATTCCCCGCTTGCCCGACGCAAATTCCTGAAAGACCTGCTTGCTCTGGCCTCCAAACCATGTATCATGCTAAAAGTGAAAATCGTGATGCAACAGTCCTGAACCTACTTTCAAGGAGTAAGAGCATGATCAGTTTCAGGCTGAATGGTAAAACTGTTTCTGTGGATCTTCCCGACGACACCCCCCTGTTATGGGTAATCCGCGAACATCTTAAACTGACCGGAACCAAATTCGGCTGCGGTATCGGCCAATGCGGTTCCTGTACGGTCCATGTCGACGGCAAGGCCGTCCGTTCGTGCAGCAAAAAACTTGCTGCAGTCGCCGGTGCCGACGTGGTGACCATCGAGGGCCTGGGCGCATCCGGGCAACATCCTTTGCAAAAACACTGGATCGAAAAACAGGTGCCCCAGTGCGGTTACTGTCAGTCCGGAGCCATCATGCATGCCGCGGACTTTTTGCAAAAAAATTCCAAACCCGACGATGCCGAAATCGTCAAGGGAATGAGCTCCATCATCTGCCGATGCATGAGCTATCCGCGGATGAAAGAGGCTGTTAAAGCCGCTGCCCAGGAGATGACCGGAGCCGCGGTTTCCGCGCCGGAAGCACCACAGAATACGCATGAGGTCATTTTCCAGGGCTCCGAGGAGCAGACTCCGGGCAAACGTGCCGGCAATCTCTGGTTCGACATGGATACGGACGGCATCGCCACCATCAACATAACCAAGGCCGAAATGGGGCAGCATGTGGGCACAGCCCTGGCACAGACTCTGGCCGAAGAACTGGAAGTGCCCTGGCAGGACGTACGCATCCGTCATGTGGACAGCCATGCCAAGTGGGGCCCCATGATCACGGGCGGCAGCTGGAGCATCAACACCTCGTTCGATACCCTGCGCCGGGCAGGAGCGGCCGGACGCCTGGCCCTTGTCAACGCCGGAGCAGGATTGCTGGGCGAAGATCCGGACCAGTGCTTCGCGCAGCAGGGCCAGGTCATGCACCGCGGCAGCAACAAATCCATACGATACGCGGATATCATCAAGCAGGCCGCCGTGCCCATGGAAATGAGCGATGAAGAGCTCGCCAAACTCCCTGTCAAAACCCCTGCGGAATACAATCTGATCGGCAAGAACATCCGCGCACTGGATATTCCAGCCAAGACTGACGGCAGCGCCATATACGGTATCGACGTGTTTCGCCCCAACATGTTCCACGGGCACCTGGTCACCCCGCCCGTACGGTTCGGAGCAAAGGTAACCAGCATAGACGATTCGGAAGCCCGTACCATTCCCGGTTTCGTCAAGGCCGTGGCCCTCACGGACCCCACGGAAAGCGTCTCGGGCTTCGTGGCCTGCATTGCGGACACCTTTGACGCCGCCGCCAGGGCAGCCCAGAAGCTCCATGTGGAGTGGGACAACGGCGCGTACCAGCAAACGGACGACGCCCAACTGGACAAGGTTGCGGAAGAACTGGGGAACAACCCCAAACACTGGGGAGACTGGGTGCTGGACGGAGATGCGGACCAGGCCTTTGACAAGGCCGCCCAACAATTCTCCGCGGCATACACCACCCGCATCAATCTGCATGCTCCCATGGAACCGGCCAACGCCATAGTCGAATACAAGGACGACATGTGGCATGCCTGGACAGGCAACCAGAACCACATCGCGGCCGTGCCCCTGATGGCCAAGGCACTGGGGGTGGATGAAGCGGAAATCGTCATTCATCCGCACTTTCTGGGCGGAGGTTTTGGAAAACGCCTGGATTCCGAATTCATCGTGGTCGCCGCCCTGGCTTCCAAGGCCATGGACGGCCGCCCCGTCAAAATCATCTACACGCGCGAACAGGATCTTGGATTCGACACGCCCCGTTCGCCAAGCCTGCAACTCATGCAGGGCGGACTTGATGCCGAAGGCCACCTGGACGTCGTAATCCAGCGCATCGTTGCCGGATGGCCCACGGCCCGGATACTGCCGGCTTTTATGGCCCAGGTGAAGAGCGGCACCTCTCCCATAGACTCCTTTGCCGCGTCAGGTGCAGATTTCTGGTACAGCGTACGCAACCACAAGGTCCGGGCAATCCAGCATGACCTGGTCCAGGAAGCCTTGCCGCCAGGATACCTGCGTACCGTGGGTCCGGGCTTTACAGTCTTTGCCGTGGAAAGTTTCATCGAGGAAATGGCAGATCTGGCCGGCAAGGACAGCGTGGCCTTCCGCCTGGACCTGCTCGATGCGCAGGGCAAACAGGCCGGAGAGGCGCCCATGTCCGTGGGCGGAGCCTCCCGCCAGGCCCATGTCCTCAAGGAGGTAGTAGCCCGGACGGGCTACGGCAGCAAACAGATGCCCGCCAATTCCGCCATGGGGCTGGCCTGCAGCTTCGGACAGGAACGGAACATGCCCACCTGGATAGCCTGTGTGGCCGAAGTCAGCGCAGATCCGGCAACAGGCGAATACTCAGTAAGCAAACTCACCCTGGTGGCCGATGCGGGCATCATCATCAACCCGGACAGCAGCATGACGCAGATGCAAAGCGCCCTGCTCTGGGGATTCAGCCTGGCCACACAGGATTTCGCCAGCATGTCCGGAGGCAGCATAGATCAAAAGAACTTCAACAAGTTCAGAGCATTGAGGATGAAGGACATCCCGGAAATGGACATCCAGCTGGTGGAAAGCGAACAGTTCCCCGTGGGGATCGGCGAGCCGGCAGCCAGCGTGGTGGCTCCGGCCATAGCCAACGCCCTGGCCAGAGCCATCGGCGCCCGCGTACGGGATCTGCCCATCACGCCGGAAAAGGTCAAACAGGCTTTGAAAAAATAGTCATCAGCCCGTGGAAACACGATGAGGGCCTCCGGGCCCTCATCTCTTTTGTGCTAATCCACATAAATATATTTGACGATCAGCGCTCAGCCCTGCCAGCGCTCCTTGTGAATACGTCCTTCCTGAAAGCGGTCAACCGGATCAGGGGTCTTTTTGGGATGCCCCACAACCACAAGGGAAAGAGGTACCACGTTCTCGGGCGCTCCCACCAGTTCGCGATAGGCCTTGACGCGATCTTCCTTGGGATAGCAACCTGTCCAGACGGCGCCGAGTCCCATGGCATGCGCGGCCAGCAGAAGATTCTGCGTTGCGGCTGAAACATCCTCGAACCAGTACCCGTGGTATTTGTCGTAATCCAGATTGCCGCACACCAGAATGGCCAACGGAGCCGAACGGGCATAGGCTGCGAAATTGTTGATCTTACCCACTTTACCCAGGGTCTCCTTGTCGCGGATCAGAATAAACTCCCAGGGTTGTTCGTTTCCCGCGCTGGGAGCGCTCATGGCGGCCCCCAACAACTCCTTGACCTGTTCGTCGGTCACTTCCTCTTCCGTATAGGAACGGACACTCCTGCGCGTACGGATGGCTGTCATGGCATCCATATCCGGAGTGGTTTTCCACCAGATTTTTTGGGCAAAGGCTTTGAGAGGCGCCAGGCTGGCGGCAACCACGCCGGCAGTCATGAGTTTCAGGGCGGAACGTCTTGTGGTGTCGCTCATATGCTTCTCCTTTGGCCGATCATGTCGGCCAATTGTTTGGATCATACTAAGGCCTCAAAAATAGACCGGTCGTATAGTTTGAAGGTAAAAAAAACTACTGTATTCGCAGCAGGTTCGCAAAGAACATGTCAATGAAGGAACGCAGTGGAACAACGGAACGAGAGATCTTGGCGTGGAGGATGGCTCCCTCCCAGCCGGACAGCAGAAACCTGGCGGTTTCAGCAGGATCCAGAGACTCGTCCAGAGCGCCCTGATCCTGTGCTTCCCGAAAACAATCGGTAAAGCGCTGTTGCCAGGACTGAAAAACCTTCTCCAGTTCTTCCCGGAAACGTTCGTTCTGATCAGCCATTTCCTGGCCGAGATTCCCTATCAGACAACCTTTGGCAAAGTTGTTTTGTTCGAGATGCAGCAGTCCCTCCTCCAGGTACTGCCGAATACGCTCCAGCGGACCGCGGGTTTCGTCCAGAAGATAACCGTCCAGTTTTACGGCGTATTGCTCGGCGAAACTGGCCATAACGGCCAGTCCGAAATCTTCTTTGCTGCTGAAATAATGATAAAAAGACCCTTTGGGAACACCGGCCTGCTTCAGGATCTGATCGATGCCCGTGGAGTTGTAGCCATGGATGGATATCAACTCCATGCCGATGGAAATGATGGTGTTCCGGGTGTCTTTTTTCATGCCCTGGAAAATAGACCAGTCGTCTCATTTGTCAAGAAAAAATTCGGCAGGATGGGGGACGCTCCCCATAAGCATTTTCAGGCTGGCCCGGCGTCTTCGAGGCAGCAGGAAGTATCCGGTTGCACGGGCAACGTAAAACAAAAACAGCTGCCCTGGCCAATGTCGGACTGCACCCAGATTGCGCCGCCGTAATGGCAGACAATTTCCCGGCAAATGGCCAGCCCCAGGCCCGTGCCCTTGTCTTCCAGGTCCACGGTATCGCCCATGCGGGATTTATGAAATTTTTCAAAAATGTATTCCTGCTCGTCAGCCGGAATACCCACGCCCGTGTCGGCTACGCTCACGGTCAGGGAATCGCTGCTGGAGGAAACGGACACTGTCACCGTTCCTTTGAATGTGAACTTGCAGGCATTGTGGAGCAGATTGATGAGCACCTGCTGCAGCTTGTCCGGGTCGGCATGGATTATGGGCAGAGTTTGCGGCAAGTCAACGCGCAAGCGCACGCCTTTTTTGAGTTCAAAGGCCCCGGATACGGTACTCACTGCCTGTCTGACGACCTTGTAGGGGTTGAGCAGTTCATCGGCCCAGGTGGCGTTGCCGGACTCTATGCGATTGATGTCCAGAAAATCGCTCACAAGCCTGGTCAACCGTTTGCCTTCGTTCTCGATGATCATCAGGTTTCTTCTGATGCGTTCGCCCTTGTCATAAAGGGACTGTTGTTCGGCAAAAGGGAAAAAATAGCGGGAAAAATCCTTGCAGGCCAGCTTGGCGAAGCCGCGTATGGAGGTCAGCGGCGTCCTGAGTTCGTGGGAAACAGAAGATACCAGGGCCGACTTGATCGCATCCAGTTCCTTGAGCCGCTGATTGGCGGACTCCAGTTGCGCGGCCTGATGACGCAATTCCGCGGTACGGGACTCGACCTTGCTCTCCAGCTCTTCATTGAGCCTCGTCAAGGTTTCATCGCTGGCCTTGCGCTCGATGGCCAGCGCCACCTGCTCGGAAACCGCCTCCAGGAAGGCCACATCCGCTTCGGTATAGTGGCGCGGATTGGAATAATGTTGTACGGCCATGGCCCCGACAATACGCCCCTGCAATTTGAGCGGCACTCCCAGCCAGACAGCCGGGTGCGTTCCCACAACCTCGATCTCTTCCATCACCTTGCGCCATATGGAGTCGCCATGGGAGAAAAAAAGCGGCTTGCCCGTACGGATCACGTGGACGGTTAGGCTGCTGGTGTCCTGCTTCGACACTTCCCTGATGTCGTAATTATCGTCATATTCGTCCATGAAATAGGGAAAGACCAGACAATCCCTTTCTTCATCCAGCAGGCTGATGAAAAAATTGGCCGCATCGATATACTGGCCGAGAATGGAATGAATATCCTCGTAGAGATGCTGCAGATCCCGTGTGGTGCTGATGGCCTTGGAAATGGCGTACAAGGCATTGGTGGTCCGCTCGTGCAGTTTGCGTTCCGTAATGTCCGTGAGCGTGCCGGTCAGCCTGGAGACATTGCCCTCTGCATCGCGGATTATGGTGCCGCGGCTCAGAAACCAGCGGTAACTGCCGTCCTTGTGCAGCATCCGAACTTCCGTCCGAATCAGTGATTTGTCGGTCTGCATGCAGTGCGCGCAATAGGAAACAACTCTGTCGTAATCATCGGGATGCGCGAACTGTTTCAAGGCCTGGGAAGAATCCGCAAACTCCTGCTGGGAATAGCCCAGATTCGTTTTGAAACGCGGCGAAAAATACAAGATATTTGTCTCCACGTCATAATCCCAGATGCCTTCATTGGAGCCGTGCGCCACAAGCTCATAGCGTTCGCTGCTCTTGCGTATGGCTTCCTGCGCAAGTACGCGCTCCGTGATATCCGTAAGCGAACAGAGCCTGAGATCCGTTTCCGGAATCAGATCCAGAACCACATGCGCGTATCTGACCATCCCTCCCTGGATCTGGAAACGAAAATCATACTCCCTGGGGGCATAGCAATGCTCCTCCTGCCGCATGGAATGGTAGATTTCCAGTCGCCGGACCTCGTCGGACGCCACGAAATCAAGCCAGCTCATTTTGTTTACTATTTCATTGCGGGGCACCCCGCTGAGCTTTTCAAACTGGGCATTGCAGGTGCGGATGATGGCGTCCTTGCCGAATACGACCATGGCGGTTCCGGACACCTCGAAAAGCGTATGGAAATACCCATGTTGCAGGGTGGCTGGAGCCTGCAGTCCGGGCGTGGAAAGGTCATAAATAAAAACGCTTACCCCCACCAGCCTTCCTTCCTTGAAAATGCGACGGGAATTGGTCATCACAGGAACAAGCGAACCATCCTTATGCAGGGCTCTGCATTCGCGGCAGAACACTCCCTGCCCCTCCAGCACATGTTCGAAGTTCTGCCTGACCTGCGGCAAATCATCGGGATGCACAAACTGATGCAACGAAAGCCCTTCTGCAAGATCCTCCTGGGTATACCCCATGCGTTGCAGCGCGTAGGAGGAAGCATTGAAAAGGTTCCCCTTCGTATCGAATTCCAGAACCAGCTGGGGTTGTCTGGACAGCCACAAATACAAAGGTTCTCCGGCATCGAAAGTTCGGAGGGAAGCGGCTCGCGACTCGTCCAGCTGCTTTCGCAGCGCTTTCAATTCTCCAAGAAGCTCTGCTTTACTCTTTGAATCATCATCCATCTGGCCTCCAGGCGGCATCCACAAATAGAAACAACATGGACAGTTTCTCCATCCCGGAGAGGCTCATGATAAAGCAGACGGAAATTCAGACATCTCCAGGGAACGTACCATACGCTATTTTCTTAAAATTGCGTACAAGGCAAGTATTTTATTCATTACACCTCCCCCATACAATATTTATGCTTCCTGCCGCAAGATCCTAAAAAACAGGGACATGATTCGTACAACAGAGTAATTCAGCATAAAAAACGCAGGCTTCGACTGAGCCTGCGCTGTATTTTGAAGACCGATGCTCCACCTGAAAAAAAGCCTGGAACCGGAGTTTCAGGCTTTCAGAACAATATGTTTATTCTGTTTTTAGGCGATGCAGTATCTCTCCCGCATTCTCCACCAGAAGAATCCCCTGCTCCTCCTTGCCGCGGTAGTCGTCCAGATTGATGCTGTCCGGATCCAGATATCCGAGATTGATTTCACGGCAGGTTTCTTCTGGGATGGAAGTGGCCAGAATGACATCGATACGCGGATGTTCGACTCCGTCGATCATTTTGCCCAAGCCGCGAACATGGGTGGAATGGGCCAGCACGCCGGGCGGAACGTCTGCGAAATCCTCCATCCGCTCCAGAAAGTAATCCCGCGTATGGTATCCGACGCGGTGGATCAACGTGCCCCACGTATCCGAGACGCGCGTGATGTGCTTGCCGTAGATGATCAGCTTGCCGCCATCGGCCACCACAGGTTCCAGTTTGTACATCACCTTGCCGGCCACCCAGATTTCCTCGTACATGGGCGATGCCGTTCCCAATACCGTATGAAAGGGCTTGTCCTTGTAGCGGATGTGCAGGTCGGATGAGACCTTGGTGGCCGCTGTCCAGGCTTCGCGGGTATCGCCCACGAACAAGCCGGCCAGTTCGGTCTTGGATTTGACCACCATGGAGATGCACAACCGGGGCACGGAAACCAGCCCGGCCGCACGAATCAGGGCTTCCCGTACGGGCGTGCTGGGAATGCCGATGGTGTCCCAGCAGGTGACCACGGCTCCGAGCCAGTGGGTGAAATGCAGCAGATCCCCGCCGGAAATTCCGGGAAAGAGATATTTTTCTCCACCCGAAAACCCGGCCACTTCATGGGGAAAGACCGGTCCGAGAATCACGATCAGATCGTATTCGAAAATATGGCGGTTGATGACAACATCCACGCCCTTGCGGAACAGACCGCCGGAAATCTCATGAATAACGTCTTCCGAAAGCTCGCCCACGGATACGAGCGTATCCGGCAGATCCCAGCGATGATTCATCAGCCTGGATCCCGGCAGCAGGCGCTCCCTGCTCTCGGGAGTCAGACCGTACAGGGCCAGGATCTCGTCTTCCTCAAGGGGCTGGTGTGTGCCCAGAGCCACCATGAAATCCAGCTGTTTCGCATGCGGTCCCACCACCTGGGCCAGGCCGCGGATCATCATGGGCAGGGGGCAGGTCCGCGTGGCGTCCGGAGTAAGAACCAGGACACGCTTGCCGGCAAACATCTCCCTGGGCGCGCCGCTCTCGATGATCGAAAAGACTTCCTCAGTAGACAACACTTTGTCGGCCGCACCGCTGCCTGTTAGCACTGTTCTATCCTCCGAAATATCAAGGGATTTCCCTGACCCTTCCCTGGGGTTCGGGGAATTGACCTCCCCAGAGGGGAGAAGCGGGGGCGTACGGCCCCCGCGCCATTGTCACGTCTACTCAGTCCACTCCGTATGAAAGATGCCGGGTTTGTCCGTCCGCTCGTAGGTATGGGCACCGAAATAGTCGCGCTGCGCCTGAATCAGATTTGCCGGAAGGCGGGGCGAACGGTAGGAGTCGAAATAGGCCAGCGATGCGGAAAAGGCCAGAAACGGCACGCAGCGGGCGGAAGCAACAGCCACTATCCGGCGTAGCGCGCTCTGGTGCCTGCCCATGGCCGCGCGGAAAAACGGCGCCAGCATCAGATTGGGCAATGCGGGCTCGGCCTCGTAAGCCGCACTGACGTCGTTGAGAAACTTGGCGCGGATAATACACCCCGCACGCCAGATGCGGGCGATGGCCGCGTAATCCAGACCGAACCCGTATTCCGCATCCGCTGCCCGGAGCAAGGCAAAGCCCTGGGCATAGGAGCAGATTTTCGCGGCATACAGCGCCTCGCCAAGAAACTGCGTCCAGGAGCTGTCCAGATGTTCGGTGTTTTCCTCGTGCTCCAAAATTTCGGCAGCGCGTACGCGTTCGTCCTTGAGCGAGGAAAGAATCCGGGCCTCCACGGCCGCGCTCAGTGTCGGTGTGGGAACGCCGAGTTCCAGGGCGCTTTCCACTGTCCAGCGGCCGGTGCCCTTCTGTCCGGCCTTGTCCAGAATCCGTTCCACCAGGGGGTCGCCGCTTTCCGAATCGATCTTGGCGAACACATCCGCCGTGATATCCACGAGATAGGATTCGAGCTTGTCCTTGCTCCACTCCTTGAACACACGGCCGATGTTGCCGGGTTTGAGCCCCACCACCAGGCGCATGAAATCATAGCTCTCGGCTATCAGCTGCATGTCGCCGTATTCAATGCCGTTGTGGACCATTTTGACGAAGTGGCCTGCGCCGCCCTTGCCCATGTAGGCCACGCAGGGCTTGCCCTCGGCCTTGGCCGCTATGGCCTCGAATACCGGCCGGATCATTTCCCAGTCTTCGGGTTCGCCGCCGGGCATGATGCTCGGGCCGTTGAGCGCGCCTTCCTCGCCGCCGGAAATACCTGCGCCCATATAGCGCAATCCGCGCTCCCGCAGAGCCGGACCACGGCGCTCGGTGTCCTTGTAAAGCGAATTGCCACCGTCTATGAGCAGGTCGCCGGGTTCGAGCAATGGAGCGATCTGTTCGATAAGCGCATCCACGGGAGCTCCGGCCTTGACCATGCAGATGATCTTGCGCGGGCTCTCCAGGGAAGCCACAAAAGATTTCAGGTCATAAGCGGCCTGAATGCCGGCGTCATTGCCGGCGCTTTCCATAAAATCACGGGTCTTGGATTCCGTACGATTGTAGACCGTAATGCCGAAACCGTTGCGGGCGATGTTCAGGGCCAGATTCTGCCCCATCACTGCCAGACCGATCAAACCGATACTGCTCTTGCTCATACCTATCCTCCAGCGGGAAACAGCTGCGCACAGCCTGCCGGCCGCTGTTCCGTCGCTTTGAAAATCGCTGTTGCGGCAACCTGGTCAGCTGCCGATGTCATATCTCCGCCAGCAGCCTGTAGAGCTTTTCCTGGCGTTGAATCGCGCTTCCATAGCGCTGATGGGCGTCCTTGTCCGGATAAAAGAGCGTCTCGACCTCGGGAGCCAGTGAATCCAACTGCTTCACATATCCCAGGGCTTCCAGAACCAGAAGCGCCGCACCGCGTGCGGAAGCTTCCACCGTACGGGTCAGGGCGATCTCGCGGCCGAAGACATCCGCAATCATTTGCGCCCAGAGATCGGATGATACCAATGACCCCCCTCCGGCAATAATCCTGTGGTCCACCGGAAGCAAGGGCTTGAGGCGTTCATAAATGATGGCCAACCTGTAGGCAACCGCCTCCAGCCCCGCGCGCAACAACTCCGCCGAGCTTGTTCCAAGGTGCATGCCGCAAATCACGGCGCCCTTTTTGCCGGTCCAGCCAGGCCCGCGTTCTCCCCGCCCAAAAGGGCAAAACAGTCAATCCGTGCCCGTCCGGCTCCAGCGCGGCCAGTTCTCCAAGATCCAGGCTGACGTTTTCCAGCTGCAGCGTACGGCGCAGCCAGGCATGCACGCAACCGCCCTCACTGATGGCGCTCCCCGGCAAGGCGCGCTTCGCGTCCACCCGGTAGCACCAAAGGCCATCCGGAAGCGTATCTATGGGAATTGTGGACACGGTGCGCATTGCTCCGGACGTGCCCAGGGTCAGGGCCACGTTGTCCGGGGCGGAGCACCCGGTTCCGATATTGGCGGCCACGCCGTCGCCTATGGCCGGGAACCAGGGCACATCCTTCAGGGCCGGCCAGCGCCGGGCAAAATAGACTTTCAACCCGCGCCGGGGTTCGTTGACATCCGTAAGCGATGAAAGCTGTCCCCCGCGTATGGGCAGCTGATCGATCAATTCGCTGTCCCAGCTTAGCGTGTGCCGGTTGAGCAGCCCGGACCAGGATGCCACGCTGAGGGATACGGACTGCTGGCCGAACAGCAGCAGCTCCAGAAATTCACCAATGGTCAGCCATTTATCCACACGCCCGAACAATTCCGGTTGCTGCTGCTGCAAACGGATGAACCGGGACGGCCAGTAGCTGGGATGAAAATAACAGCCCGTCCGCTGCCTGAAATATTCATGGTCCAGATCCCGGTGCAACTGCCCGGCCTCCTCGCGCGAGCTGACGTCCGCATAGGTGGTCACCGGCGTCAGCGGCTGTCCCTCCGCGTCAACCCCCAGGAAATTGGCCACAAAAGTGCACATGGCCACCCCTGCCAGATTTTCCGCTTCCTCGGCCCCCAGCACCAGGGTTTCGTCGATGCAGGCGAAAAGCTTTTCCAGAATCCGTTCGATGGGAACCGAGGAAGATCCGTCAGGGCTGGTGTCGAAAGCAATGGCGCGTACGCTCCATTTTCCTTCCACGGCCTGGCCCCGGCTGTCGAACAACACGGCACGCACCGAGGACGAGCCGATATCCAGAGAAAGAATGAACGGAGGTTCGTACGCAAGACTCATAGTTCCCGTCCTTTATGCGCTTTGAGCGGTAAGCAGTTGCAAATGCTTTCCAAGGTGTGCGGCCAGAACATCTTCATGGATCTGCCGGTTGGTATGCAGCAGGTCGTACAGCGGCTTGCGAAACCGCGTATCGGTAAGTACCGAGCCGTAAGTGACGTGCAGGATCTGACGGCCGTTGTCCTGGTCCAGATAGAGATTTTCCAGGGCTTCGGCGCTCTGCCCGGCGGCGTCGGGAGTGCCGTCCAGAGTGGCCGCGATGTGGTAGGTGGCCCTGTCGATTTCAAAACGGCTGCGGGAAAATTCCACTATATGAGTAAACAGCGTCTGATCCGCCCGACAGCACGTACGCAGGGCTTCCAGATAGCTGGTTCCCGCGGTTTTTACATGGAAGCACCGACCTGTCTCACTGGCTATGAACGGATAGACAGCGAACTTGTCGCTGCCGCTGTGCAGGCTGATTTTATAGGGCCCGTATTCCCTGGCGATCTGCGCATGCTGTTTGAGCGTCCGCTCGAATTCCCCCAGGTCGCCCCTGAAATCCACGCCCTTTTCAAACGCTCCCACAAAGCGGGGCGCCAGGCTCACCACCGGCACTTTGTTGCGTTGCAGCTCCAGAGCCAGAAAAAGATGCTCGGGCACGCTGGTGGGCTGTTCGGTCTCGTCCACGGAAATCTCCAGCTCGAAACGATCGCCGTTCATCTCCTGAGCCACGCACAGGCTCATGCCGTAGATATGCTCCAGGGCCCGCCCGTACTTGACCGCGGCGCGCTTGAGAATCTCCTCGGTAAACACGACCTGCTCGCCGCCCAGATCAAACCGTTTGTCCTGATACAGCGGCAGAATTGCCGCAACGCCCTCGACCTTGTCCTTCAGAAGCTGTGCGAAACGCTCCTCCACCGTGGCCGCGTCATAGTCATCAGCCCGCTGGTCCACATGATCGGAGGGGTCGATGGTGAAGAACACGAAACCGGCATCAGCCATGTTGCGGACATCGTCAAAATTTTTCAAATGGTCGGCATCGGCACCGACCCGGCCTGTCCAGCCGGCGCGAAAAGCCCCCCAGACCGCGTCCGACATGACATTCTCAGGCGTCCGGTGCGTACGCTCCATCTCGCGGATGGACTGCTGGGCGAAAATAGGGATGATATCCGCTCCTTTTTCCAGCAAAGCGCGCACATGGCCGGGCGTGGCCAGGCCGAGACGGTCGCCAAAGCCAAAGGAAGGCGCCAGTCCCAATGGCACGGGCCGGAGAGCGGGAAAAGCGCGCCACAATCCGGACAGATTGTTTTGGCTCACATCCGCCAGAATACGTACGCAACCGTCCGCGCTCTCCTGTTCGCCCGCGAATTCGGAAAATTGCTCCGCGGCACCCGGAGCGGCAAAAGCGAAAAACCGCTCCTTGCCCCCCTGCTCCACAATGCCGGCCAACACATCTTTTTCCGTTCGCAGCGAACCGACCTCCACCGTGCCGTTCAATGCCGCGCCCAAATCACGGGCCACGGCGGGACGCATAGCAATATCCTTGTTCAAGGCCTCCCGACTCTGCTCAAAAATTCCCATTATCAGCCCCCTGAAAACTATGGTATCCGCCCCGGCAGCCTGACATCGGAATATCTGTCATTTTGCGGGTTGAACAAACAACCCGGCCAGGGCGCTATTATTAGATGGTCGTCACCGAAAAACCGCCGTCCACCACGAGATGGGCGCCGGTGATGAATCCCGCGGCCTTGTCCGAAGCCAGCAGCAGGGTCGCTCCCAAGAGTTCCTCGGCTTCCCCGAAACGATCCATGGGCGTCAGCCGCATGATGGATGCGATCCGTTCCTTGTCCAGGACCTTGCGATTCTGCTCCGCCGGGAAAAACCCCGGACACAGGGCATTGACCCGGATGCCGTTGGGCGCCCATTCGCGCGCCAGGTTCTGGGTCAGATTCCAGACCGCCGCCTTGGTGACGCTGTAGGTGAACACCCTGCTGAGCGGCCGCAGCGCGGACATGGAAGACATGTTGATGATGTTGCCCGTAAGCTTGTTGTCCAGCCAGTGCTTGCCGATAATCTGACAGCCCAGGTGCACGCTTTTGATGTTGTTATCCAGAATCCGCCCGAACTCCTCTTCCGAAATGTCCAGGTACGGCGTCGCGGAATTGATGCCCGCGCCGTTGATCCAGATATCCGCGCTGCCGAAACGCTCGAGCGCGTCGGCCAGGGCAGCTTCCAACGCGGATTTGTCCGTGGCTTCGGCCTTGAAGAACCCCACTTCCTCTTCCGGAGCTCCCCAGTCGCGACGATGCGCCTCGGCCTTGTCCTGATTTCTTCCCACCAGCAGCACACGGCAACCCGCGGACCACAAGCCCTTGGCCATGGTTCCGCACAGCACGCCCGTACCTCCCACCACAACAGCGGTCTTGCCTTGAAGTCCGAACAAATTATCGAGAAAACCTGCCGTATCCCTGCTCATATCTCGTCCTTTGCATAGATTTTCATAGTCTGGGCCGGAGTGTACATCAATTCAGCAACAAATTGGGCAAAAACATGCTTATGGGCTTCAGATAGGTGACCAGCAGCAATGCCAGAAGCATGGCCCCGTAAAAAGGCCAGATGGTCTTCACCGTATCTTCTATACGGACCTTGCCCACTGCGCAGCCCACAAAGAGCACCGACCCCACCGGAGGCGTGACCAGCCCGATGCCCAGATTGATCATCAGGACGATGCCGAACTGGACCGGATCCATGCCCAGGTTCTTGACCACGGGCAAAAATATGGGCGTGCAGATGATGATCAGCGGCGACATGTCCATGAACGTGCCCAGAAACAACAAAATGGCGTTGACCATCAGAATGATCACATAGGGATTGTCCGAAATGGATTGCAACAGCTCGAACAGCCGGGCCGGGACCTGGTTCAAGGCCAGCAGCCAGGCAAAGGAGGCCGCCGTGCCGATGATCAGCAAGACCATGGCCGTGGTGCGAACAGCGTTGACCGTGGCCCGCCAGAAATCCTTCAAGCTCAGCGAACGATAGGCGAAAATCGTAACCACCACCGCATAGATTACTGCTATGGCGGATGATTCCGTTGCCGTGAAAATGCCGGACAACACGCCGCCCACGATGATCACCGCGGTAAGCAGGCCGGGCAGCGCCGTGGCAAAGGTATACAGCAGCACGCGCAGGCCCGGAAAATGTTCGCGCGGGTAGTTGCGTTTGACCGCGATGACATAGGCCGCGAGCATCAGGCACAGGCCGCAGAGCACGCCCGGAATTATGCCCGCCATGAACAGCGCGGACACCGAGACAGTGCCGCCGGCGGCAATGGAATAGATGATCATGTTGTGGCTGGGCGGCACGATCAGGCCGATGGTGGCCGAGGTCACCGTGACGTTGACCGAATAGTCGTCGTCAAAGCCCTTTTCCCGCATCATGGGAATAAGGGTCGTACCCAGGGCCGAGGCATCCGCCACAGCCGAGCCGGAAATACCGCCGAACAGCATGCTGGCCAGGACATTCACCAGCCCGAGACCGCCCCGGATATGCCCGATGATGGCGTTGGCAAGCAGTACGAGCCGGTGTGAGATGCCGCCGTGCTGCATCAGTTCGCCGGCATAGATAAAAAAGGGAATGGCCATCAGGGCAAAGGAATTCATGCCCGCCGCCATGCGCTGGAACACGATCATGGGGGCAGATCCATATAAATGACGGTGGCCATGGCTGAAGCGCCCAGAGTGACGGCAATGGGGACGCCCAGGAGCAACAGGACAACAAAGGTGCCGAAAAGTACGGTCAGTTCCATGATACGCGCTCCTTATTCCCAGGACGGGGCCACTTCTTGCCCCACCAGGGCGTTCAGGAGATGTTCCACTGCGAACAGCACAAAAAGCACCCCGGCAAGGGGAAAAGGCAGGTAGCTGTATCCAGTGGAAATTTCCAGGGTGGGAATGATATGGGTCCAGGTGGAACGCGCCATTTCCATACCGTACCAGATCATCCCCAGGCCGAAAACGCAGACAATGCAATGGATCAGAACGTCCATCACCCGCTGCACTTTGGGAGGCAGCAGCATACGCGTAAAATTCAGGCCGATGTGAAATTTGTCGTGCACGCCCGAGGCCGCGGCGAACAAAATGTAATAAAGCATCAGAAACAGACAGAGTTTTTCGGACCAGTGCGGCGTGTTGTTCAGAACATACCTGGCCCAGACCTGCCAGCCGATGACCGCGGTCATGACCACCAGCCCGCTGGCGCTGAACCACAGGCAGCATCGGGACAGCGTACGGTTGAACGTGCCTAGTTTGGCGAGAAATACGGACATAGACAGCTCCTCGGGAGCGAAATGTGTGGAGGCCGCCCGAACGTGGGCATGGCGGGCGACCTCCGTATGCGTAAGCAGCCTGTTGGGATAGGCTACTTAACAGCTTGAATGCGTTTTACCAGGTCCTTCAGTTCGGGAGTGGACACGAACTTGTCGTACACGGGCTTCATGGCGTCGATAAAGGGCTGCTTGTCCACACTCGCGGTGATGGTGTTGCCGTTCTTTTCGACAATGGCCTTGGAGGCCTCCACGCGCTCGTTCCAGAGTTTGCGCATAACAGGTACGGATTCCCTGGCGGCCTTGCGGACCAGTTTCTGATCTTCGGGGCTCAGCTTGTTCCAGGCGATTTTGGACATGACCAGGACTTCGGGCGAAAGCGAATGCTGGTCCAGGGTGTAGAATTTGGCCACTTCGAAGTGGCGGGTGGATTCGTAGGAAGGCCAGTTGTTCTCGGCGCCGTCGATGACACCGGTCTTCAGGGCCTCGTATACCTGACCGAATTCCATGGGAGTGGCGTTGGCGCCCAGCGCTTCAACCATGCTCACGAACAGGTCGGAGTTCTGTACGCGGATCTTCATGCCCTTCATGTCCTCGGGCGATTGGATGGCTTTTTTGGAGTTGTAGAACGAACGTGCGCCAGAGTCGTAGTAAGCCAGGCCGATGAGGCCGTGGGGTTCGAGAGCCTTGAGGATCTCGTCGCCGATGGGGCCGTCCATGACATTGTGCATGTGTTCGATGGAGCGGAAAATGTACGGCAGGGCCGGAATGGCGGTTTCAGGCACAATGCTGTTCAAGGGCGCCAGATTGACGCGGTTGAGCTCGATGGCTCCGGCAATGGTCTGTTCGATGGTGTCTTTTTCCTCACCCAGCTGGCGACCAGGATAAACCTTGACGGTGATGCGTCCTTTTGTCCATTCGTCCAGCAGCTTGCCCATGGCTTCCACAGCCTTGACCGTGGGATAGTCCTCGGAGTGGGTGTCGGCACTTTTCAGGACAATCTTGTCCGCCGCACCAGCGGGCAGGGCCACCGCCACCACCAGCAGACAGGCCATGAAAGACAACAATACGTTCCGTAACATCACTTTCTCCTCCTACGCGTCTATGGTTGTTTATCTAACGTCAGCTCCCCTAAACGTCTAAAAGCGCACCTCAAATGTGGTACGCCTGTTTAACCAAACCATAGGCCAGGTCACGGGCGAGTTCCTCGGCCTCGTCCCGGTCCAGCCGGTGTTCGCACACCAGTTCCGCAAGAAAAGCGCAGTCCACACGCCGGGCCACATCGTGGCGGGCCGGGATGGACATGAACGCGCGCGTATCGTCGTTGAATCCCACAGTGTTGTAGAACCCGGCCGTCTCGGTCACCATTCGCCTGTAGCGCATCATGCCTTCCGGGCTGTCGTGGAACCACCAGGCAGGGCCGAGGCGGAGAATGGGATAGACTCCCGCCAGAGGCGCCAGTTCCCGGCTGTAGGTGGATTCGTCCAAAGTGAACAGAATCACGGAAAGTCCGGCCTCGTGGCCGTATTTGTGCAACAGCGGCTTGAGCCCCTGCACATAGTCCGTACGGGTGGGAATGTCCGCGCCCTTGTCTCTGCCGAAGCGCTCGAACAGCAGCTTGCTGTGATTGCGGGACGCACCCGGATGAATCTGCATCACCAGACCATCCTCCAGGCTCATGGCCGCCATTTCCGTAAGCATCTGCGCCCGGAACAGTTCGGCCTCCCTGGGAGTGCACTCATGTTTCAGTGCCTTGGAAAACAGCATCTCGCATACGGCCTTGGAAAGATCCTCCGTGGCTGCCGTGGGATGGCCGTGGTCCGTGGACGTGGCCCCCTGCTCGATGAAAAAAAGCCCCGCCGCGCCCGCAGGGCGTTGAGATAGCCCTTCCAGGGTGGCTGTATTTTCTCCGGTGATTCTCCCCGAGTCTGGCCCACGTTGTCCGCAAAGCCTTCAAAGTCTGGATCCACCACGTTGTCCGGACGAAATGCCGGCAGTACCGCGCACTTTCCAGCCTTCTTGCCGCATGGACATATGCTGCGCCAGGTCATCCAGAGGCGAATCCGTGGTGGATACGGCTTCGATATTGAACCGCTCGTACAGGGCGCGGCAGCGAAATTCGGGCAACTGCAGCTTTGCCAGGATCTTGTCGTAAATGGCGTCGGCATTGTCGGCGCCGAGCCGGACGTCTATTTCGAACAGAAAGGAAAGCACGTATTCGAACCACATCCGCGACGGCGTGGCGCGGAAGAGGTAATACTTCTCTGCAAACAAACGCCAGATCTTGCGCGGATCCGTTTCCACGGGGCCGCCGTCCACGCGCGGGAACCCCCAGATCTTCCATGGGTATTCCCTGGCTGTGCAGCATCCGGAATACGTAATGATCCGGGATCAGAAAAAGCTGTGTGGGGATTGGGAAACTGCACGTCCTCCGCGTACCAGCGAGGATCCGTATGGCCGTGCGGGCTGATGATGGGCAGGTCCTTGACCAACGCGTACAATTCCCTTGGCTACGGCCCGTACGCCGGGATCGGCGGGAAACAGTCTGTCTTCATGCAAGGTACCGGGTAAAACCCATAATGCCCCCTTTGTTAGTCGCCGCCGCACTGGCAGCAAAACGCCGCGCACCTGCTCCAGATGCCGTCGCATGGCGGCTTTGGGCCGCTTCCGCATTGCCCATGGCTATGGCTTCCAGAATGATGCGATGATCCTTGGCGGCCCGAAGCGCGTTTTCCGGCAGATGCACGCGCTCGCAGATGGCCTGGAAAAGCGGACGCCGCATGCCGGCCCAGAGCTGTTCGACAATGGATTGCAGTACGGAATTTTTGCTGATGGCTGCTATGCGGCTGTGAAAAAGAAAATCCCCGTCTTCACGATCGGAAACTCGCTGATTGCCGTTTTCAATATTCGCTTTCCATTTTTTCAATGGCTTTCAGCAGATTTTCAAGCTCTTCGGAGGAAATGCTGGATGCGGCGATGCCGGCGATTTCGCCTTCTATGACGATGCGGGCTTCTATCAGATCATAAGGACTCGGACCCTGGTCATTGCCCGCCACCAGCCCGGTTTCCATTGTATCGGGCAGCGCTTTTACATAGATGCCCGCCCCGGTTCGCACTTCCACCAGGCCCACCAGCTCGAGAGCAATGATGGCTTCGCGTACGGTGGGTCGACTCACGCCAAGCTGTTTGGCCAATTCACGCTCGGCAGGGAGCCTTTCTCCCAGGCCCCAGCGTCGTTTTCGCAGCAGGTCAGTGATCTGCTCCGCGACTTGCCTGTACAGCCTGAGGTTCTCAACTTCTCGTAATTCCAGCATAGTATACGACCAGGTAAAAAGATATCGCAAAAGAAATCTGCTACCGGCTACTCCATGAAATTTGGTTTTACCAATTTATGTTTTTTACGTCAACGAGGTATCTGGTCTTACCAATATAAAAATGCATTTTTTTCACTGGAATATCAACCATGAAGTCAAAACCCCCGGATCCTCTATGGGATCCGGGGGCATCGCTCCTTGAAAGCCGGTAAACGCTCTGGAAATCAGCCTGCTTTGAGTTCCGTCACGAGCTGTTCCAGTGATCTGGCCTGGTCGGACATGGCATGCACGGCCTTGGTCGATTCGTCCATAACGCCGGTGGTCTGAACCGAGATATGGTTTATTTCTCCAATGGCCCTGGTGATTTCATCGCTGGCCGCGGACTGTTGTTCGGAAGCAGTGGCAATGGAGCGCACCTGATCTGCCGAAGCCTCGACGATCTGTACGATCTCGCTGAGCACCGCACCGGACTCCTGGGCGAGCATGGTGGCTTCATCCACAGCTTTCGTGGCCCGCTCCACACCGTCTATGCTCGTGCTGGCGCCGTTTTGGATGGCCTGAATGGCATTGCCAACCTCGGTTGTGGCAGCCATGGTCTTTTCCGCCAGCTTGCGGACTTCATCGGCCACAACGGCAAAGCCTCTGCCGGCTTCTCCGGCCCGGGCCGCTTCGATGGCCGCGTTCAGGGCCAGCAGATTGGTCTGATCGGCAATGTCGGAAATCACATCGATGACCTGGCCGATGCCCTGGGCCTGTTCTCCCAGAGAATTCATATTTTTGCTTGAGCTGCCCGGCCTGATCCTGAACCAGATTGATGGCAGTGACCACCTTGTGCACAACGTCCGCGCCTTCCTGAGCGCGTGCCTTGGCGGTTTTCCGAACGTTCGGCGGCTTCTGCCGCGTGCCTGGCGACTTCCAGCACAGTGGCGTTCATTTCCTCCATGGAGGATGCGGTCTCGCCCGTATGTTTGGATTGTTCGTCCGCACCGGCCCGGGCCTGTCTTATCTGCTCGGACAACACGCTGGAAGAATCCATTACATTGACGACCACCGTTTCCAACACGCCCGGCAGCATCCAGCATGCCCTGACGCTGCGCCTGCGCCGCACGCTCGCGCGCCTGCTCGGCCTCTTCCGTGGCTTTGCGGGCAGCCTCGGCCTCCTGAGCCGCCTCAAGTTTTTTTTCTTCCGCCTGAGCGATCATTTCCTGCAGGTTGGTCACCATGGTCCGCAAGGCATTGGCCAGAGTGCCGATCTCGTCGCTTTGATGCACATCCAGCGAATGGGAAAAATCACCTTCGGCAACCTGTCCGGCAAAGCGGGCCGCTTTTTGAAGAGGTTTGGTCAGGGACCTGGCGAAAAACCACATCAAGAGAATAACCGCCAGGGTAACGCCGCCGCCTATGGCCATTTGAAGCATGCTGCTCCGGCTGCTCTGCAGGGCGAGTTCCTTGTCCAGAGCGGTGGCCTGAGCCAGTATAACCTCGGGAGAAACCCGCAGCGCGACGCTCCAGGGTCTTTCCGTACGTCCCATGGTAATCGGGGCGAGGGCCAGCAGATTGCCATTTTCATCCTCACCAACAGTGGCTCTGCCCTGCTGGACATCGGAAACTATTCTTTGCCATTCCTTGGGAAATTCCTTTTCAATGGATCCACCGATAAAGTCCGGATGCTCGCTGCTGGCGGCAACCAGTCCCATGTTGCTGACAAAAACCACTTCCCCCTGCCCGTTGTACAAATTGGCGTCCACCTCTTTGGCCAGTTGCTGTAAAAAGCCCAGACGCAGATCGGTTCCAGCCATGCCGTAAAACTTTCCATCCGACATGATGGGCGCGGAAATGGAAGTCAACCAGGCTGTTTTTCCCTGAACCACGTAGGCAAAGGGATCCAGCACGTTTTCCTTGCCCTCGTTTTTGGGGACAAGATACGCCTTTCCCTTTTGTACGCCATTGGGATCGGCAACCATGGTTTCGAACTCGATGAGAAACTGCGAGCCGATTTTTCCGTCCGTATCCCTGTTCCAGTAGGGAACGAACCTGCCGGTATTGTCCCTGACCGGTGGTATTCTGCCCGGCGAACGCCTTGTCCTGGCCGTCCAGGCCGTTGGGTTCGAAAGCCGTGTACGCTCCGAGGAAACGGGGATTGTTCTCCAGAACTGTCTTCAGAATGTCGTTCAATGTCGCCCGGATACGGGTGTCGGGCTGATCTCCGTCCGCCTGGAGATCATTATGTTTTTTCAATGCCCCGAAGATAATCCCCAGGGTCCGCGAGGTATCCAGATTTTCCTGCAGAATGCTTTGTATATTGGCGGCCTGATTTTTGGCCAGGGCCTGAAGATTCACCTCGGCTGTTTCTCGAAGCAACTTTCCCACTTTTTCCGAGACATAATCCTGAGTTTTATGTGTTGATGAAATTCCGAACAACACCAGTACGGACGCAGCGACCAGTAGGCACACACCTGCAAGAAGCACAATTTTCAGTTGGATGGATTTCAGTTTCATAACCCCTCTCGATGCTGAAGTTTGCTCTTATACTTCGATGCTCCAACCTGTTTCTCCAAAACACATCCGCATACGTTTCTCTTCCTGGGTCGTACCTCTGAATCCGCGTGCATCGTTCAAAACGCAAAACAATCGGACAGATCCAGACAAAATGTGTTTGCTTCATACCTCCTTTATTTTTCAGATATATATGTATAACATTTTAATTCAAAAATACAACATATATTCTATTTGTATCAAAACGATACATATAGTTTGATAGATTTTTAATTTACTTATTCTTTTTTGCAGCAATAAAATATTGAAGCCCAATTACCTCCTGTGCATAAAAAAACCCGAAAAGGCGAGAAACCTTTTCCGGGTCAGACATTGTTCTTCGTGTATTGCTGGTAGCGCTTGAAGCTCTAGCCTTCCTTGAGGTCCTTGACCAGCTGCTGCAGAGACTCAATCTGATCCGCCATATCCTCCACAGCCCTGGAGGACTCGCCCATGGTTTCCGACGTTTTCACGGCGATCATGTTGATCTCGCTGATTGCGCGGGTAATCTCATCACTGGCCGAAGACTGCTCTTCGGATGCAGTGGCGATGGAGCGGACCTGATCCGCGGAAGATTCCACGATCTCCACGATTTCCATAAGCACGGTGCCGGATTCCTGCGCCAGCGTCGTTGCCTCATCTACGGCTTTGGCGGCCTGTTCCATGCCGGTTATGCTCGTGTTGGCGCCGGCCTGAATTGCCTGGATGGCATTGCCCACCTCCGTGGTGGCAGCCATGGTCTTTTCCGCCAGTTTGCGGACCTCGTCGGCAACAACGGCAAAGCCTCTGCCCGCTTCACCGGCGCGCGCCGCCTCGATGGCCGCGTTGAGCGCCAGCAGATTGGTCTGGTCCGCGATGTCGGAAATCACGTCGATTACCTGGCCGATTCCCTGGGCCTGGTTGCCCAGATCATTCATGTTGCCTTTCAGGCGTTCAGCCTGCTTCTGCACGGTATTGATGGCGTCCACAACCTTGTGTACGACCTGGGCGCCTTCCTGAGCCCGCTCCTTGGCCGAATCGGAACGTTCGGAGGCCTCGGACGCGTGGCGCGCCACTTCGAGCACAGTGGCATTCATTTCTTCCATGGAGGAAGCGGTTTCACCCGTATGCTGCGATTGTTTCTCCGATCCGCTCAAAGCTTCTTCGATCTGCGAAGAAAGGGACTTGGAGGAGGACAGCACATTGACGACCACTGCCTCCAGCCGCTTGGCCGCGTCCAGCTTGCCCGCCCGCTGGGCCTGGGCCGCTTCCTGACGCATTTTTTCAGCTTCCGCCGTGGCATGCCTGGCTATTTCGGCTTCCTTGGCGGCTTCATTGCTCTTTTCCTCGGCCTCAGAAATCATTTTTTTGAGGTTGTCCACCATGGTTTTGAGAGCCACAGCCAATACGCCGATTTCATCCTTCTGGTTCACTTCCAGGGAATGCGAAAAGTCCCCCCTTGGCCACATGCTCGGCGAATGTCGCCGCCCTGCGCAAGGGTCTGGCCATTGTCGCAGCAAAGAACCACAACAATACTATGGCGACTACCGTAACTCCGAGTCCCACGCCCATCTGCATGAAACCGCTTTCGCTGCTGCGCTCTGCCAGAGTGGCTTCAAGGGCTTCAGCTGCGGCCAGAGGGATCTGGGGATCAACCCGGATTACAATACTCCAGGGTTTGCCTGTGCGTCCCAACGAAATCGGAGCCATGGCGCGCATTCTGCCGGATGAATCATCGTCCACCTTCGCCTCACCCTTTTGCACCAGCTGTGTAATCTCACTCCAGGATTTGGGAAAAGCCTTGCTGATGGAACTGCCGACCTGATCCGGATGTTCGCTGCTGGCCACGACCAGGCCTTCATAACTGACGATGACCACATCGCCTTTTCCTTCGTACAACCCGGCATCCACTTCCTTGGTAAGATCCTGTAAAAAATCCAGGCGCAGGTCCGTACCCGCAACACCAAGAAATTTGCCATTATCCTTAACCGGTACGGAGATGGTGGTCAGCCACTCCTGCTGCCCCTGTACTATATAAGGGAAAGGATCGAGCACATTTTCCTTGCCCGATTCCCTGGGCGACAGATACCAGCCGCCTTTACGGATGCCGTTGGTCGTACTTGTCCTGACTTTCGTAATCCACAAGCACCTGCACGGCGATATTGCCTTTGGGATCACGGTTCCAGTAGGGAGTGAAACGACCGGAATCATCCTGACCGCTTTCCCTTTTGCCGGAGAATTGCGCATCGTTTCCGTCCAGGGCATTGGGTTCCCATGCCGAATAGGTACCAAGATATTTAGGGTTGTTTTCCAGCACATTCCGCAGAATATCATTCAAAACTTCCCGGATATGGCTCTTGTCTCCATCCACAACAGCGGACTTGTCATTGTCTTTCTTCAACACTTCGAAAACTTTTTGCCATTGTTCTGGCCGTGTCCAGATTGTCCTGGAGGGCACTTTGAATTACAGCTGCCTGGGTTTTGGCAATGTTGACAAGGTTATTCTGGGCATTTTCCTTCAATAACTCGCCAACTTTTTGCGAAACGTATTCCTGCGTGTTTTGTGTGGAAAACTATACCAAATACAACAAGTACAATGGCCGTAGCCAACAGACAAAAACCAGACAGCAGCACAATTTTTTGCTGGATGGACTTCAACTTCATACTCCCTCCTCACGGCGTACGACGTCCAGGCACAACAAAACGCCTGAACTTAAAAAAAATAATTTTTACAACATGTTTTGGCGCAAAAAGTCTGCAACCAATAAAAAACCAGCAATACTAAATCTGTTCTTTCCCGAACAAACTCCACTGAATAAGATCAAGTAATCCATTTTAGCAGAATTGCGGATATAAGATCAACTACAGAACCAAAAAAAGTGCCCCAATAATCAGGGGCACTTTTTTAAAAAATTACACACAAGAACAGTATATTATATGGATATTTTTTTATACAGACGGCAGAAGCCGAAAATGGCCGGCAAGTTTTTTGAACTTGGGCAAGAGGTAAGGTTTAACAGACTGGATTATTACAAAAAAAATCTTGCGGCAGCCACCAGGACCATGCCGGTCAATACGCAGCCGAACATGCCGCCGAATCGCTTGGCGATGAAAAAGCAGGGAATGGCGGCCCACAGGAAATAATTGTCCGGGCTGACATCCAGACTGCCGTCCCGCAGCAAAAGTTCGGGAAACAGCAGAGCCGCCAGAACGGCAGCCGGAACATGGCTGAGCCAGCGCACCACGGATTCGGGAAGCGAACGCCTGGCCAGAGCGAGCAACGGCAAAGCCCTGGGTACGAACGTCACTGCGGTCATGCCGAGAATGGTCAAAAAAATCGTCTGCTGGTCCATTACCGCCCTTCCTGTTTTACGGAGTTCCACCGCGACTGCGCCAGCATGCCCAGGGTCGCTCCGGCCAGGGTCGCCAGAATGGTTTCCCACTGCGACATGCCCGCGAGCTTCATCACCAGGGCGGAGCCTCCACCGGCCAGCGCCGCGACCACATGGCTCGGCTGTTTGAGCTGCGCCACCAGCAGGGCGATGAACATGGCCGGCAGCGCATAATCCAGCCCCACCGGACGCACATCGGTAATCAGCCCGCTGGCCAGGACTCCCAGGATGGTCCCCAACACCCAGGATGTCTGGGCGATCATATTTATTCGAAAAGTTTCGGCAACATTCATGCGGCCCTGGGCGAACCGCGTCGCGTGCACGGCAAAGGTCTCGTCCGTGAGTTCATAGGAGAACAGCGCCAGGGCGCTTTTTCGCCAGGAGCCCATGTGCGGGGAAAGCGCCGCGCTCATCAGCAGGTGGCGCAGATTGACCACAAAGGTGGTCAGGATAATGCTGGCCGGTGCGGCCGCAGCCGCGAACAGGCTCACGGCGATGAGCTGCGAGGACCCGGCGTACACCAGCAAAGACATCAGGATGGTGTTGGCGGTAGACAAGCCCATTTTTCCAGCCAATACGCCGTACGCCAGCCCTACGGGAATATAGCCGAAGGCTATGGGAGCCGTCTGAGAAAAAGCGCGCACCCAAATATCGCGTGAGGATGTAGATTCCGTATCCAAAGAATACACCTGTTCTCAAACCGGTGGTTTGCCGGTCTTTGCATTTTTTCACACACCGCAACTGTCCGTGCGGACTGCAGCAAAGCGGGATCAAGGGTGTATCAGAATCCTTGCAGAAAGGTAAAGAGCCATTGGGACGGGTTATTCCATATCAAAGCGCTTCATCTTCTTGCGCAGCCCTTCGCGACTGATGCCCAGCAATTTGGCAGCTTCGGTCTTGTTGTCATCCGTGGCCCGCAATGCGCGCTCCACCTGCATGCGTTCCAGGCTGGACAGGTCGTAAGGCAACTCACGGAGGAGGACTTCGGTCTCGTTGGTCTGGTTTTCATCATGGCGGACCGTATCCCATACGGGGGGATCGCAGGGATCGCCCTGGACGCAGGCCACTATGTGTTCGGAAAGATCCCCTGGCCGGATTTCCTGCGAATAGCCCAGAGCCACCAGCCGTTCCATTTCGTTGTCCAGCTCGCGAATGTTGCCTTTCCAGTCATAGGATTTCAGCATTTCCAGAGAGTCCGGATGCAGGGTCATTGCTTCGCGGTTCATGGCCTTGCAATGAAATTCCAGCCGGGTTCTGCATAGCAGCTCGATGTCCACACGCCTTTCACGCAAGGGGGGCAAGGTAAGCTTGACGACCTTGAGGCGGTAATAGAGATCCTCCCGAAAATTTCCGGCCCTGACTTCCGCCTCCAGATCCTTGTTGGTGGCTGCCAATACCCTTATATCTATGGGGATGGGGCCCGTACTGCCCACCCGGTACAACTGCCGGTCTTCCAGCACGCGCAGGATCTTTGCCTGGCAGGTCAGGGGCATGTCCCCTATCTCGTCCAGAAACAGGGTTCCGCCCTCGGCCCGTTCCATGACGCCGACGCGTTTGGTCACCCCGGTGGCCACTCCCTTTTCAATGCCGAAAAATTCGCTTTCAAAAAGCGTTTCCGGAATGGCCGAGCAGTTCACGGCCATGAAAGGACCTTCGCATCGCAGGGAATTGAAATGCAGTGTTTTGGCGATGAGTTCCTTGCCTGTTCCGGTCTCGCCGCAGATCAGCACATTCACGGGCGTGTCTGCAATGCGGTTTACCTGGTCCAGCAGAATCTTGAGCTGCGGACTGCGCCCGAGGATGCGATTGGGGGCGTACTTGTTGCGCAACCCCTTTTTGAGCGAATTGTTCTGTTTGAGGAGCTGTTCGCGCGCCTCCTCCAGATCGGATTTGGTTTTCTTCAGATTTTCAATGATCTGTTCGAGGTAATATTCGCGCGACTCGACCTTGACCAGCATCATTCCAAAAGACTCTGCCAGCCGGCATACGTTTTCCGGATGCTCCCCCTGTTTTGTCAGCTCGAAAAGCTGATCGGCGTTGGCTTTTCGATCAAACGCCAGGTCATGGCACAGCTTTTCCATTTCCTGCAGCAAGCTATCCGTTTTCATAATATTCGCCTTGGATCTTACGGCGTGGCCCGGTGAATCTGGAGAACGTCCGTCACGCGCCGTTTCAGTTGAGCATAATCGCCATGATATTATTGACTGAAGACAGCATCATAATACCGGTAAAAGAGACAGAAATCTGCAGCCTTTCTTATCTTGTAAAGATACCTGTAGTGATCTTCTTTTATACAGAGCAACAGAATTTCATAACAATGACATACAACCCTACGGCTATGCAATGCCCGCTTCTTCCATTGCAGAAACTGATTCGTCAGCAAATCACGAGGGGTACGAAGCTGAAGCGCTTTCGCGTATCAGGATGATATTTCCTCCGACATCTTCACATGGCAGGCATTGGCCCGTGCAATGCCCCAAAGGGCAAAACGTTCGAAGGCTTCACGTACGTCCAGTTCGTCGTCCTTTTTCATTTCACGATGCTTTTTGCTGTGCTGTGCCAGGAAATACCGCTCCCTGAACTGCTCGAAACGGGAAATTTTTATGGTGAGCTTGCCCTGCGCGCGTTCCGGCGTCAGCAGCAACCATGAGGGAGCGCTTTTGACCCGGAACATGTAGAACAGCTTCCGAATGCTTTCATGTCCTTCGCGCTCCTTGTCGTAACATATTTCATAGACCTGTACGACATTTTCATAGTCCACCAGAACCGGAATGTAAAAATCTCTCTGGGCTTTCCAGAGCGCACTGCCGTAGACGGTAAATGCCAGCAGCATGGGACGGGCCGCCAGATGATTCTTGATTTCATTGCCCAGTGCCCAGCGGCAGTCAATGCTTTGATCAAATCCGTAGGTTCGTATTTTCTCGGCCCGGACAGCATCGGAATGCATTTGTTCGAGCTCTTCCACGAGCCGTTCCCCATTGGCGTAATGCGTACGCAGGTAGACAAAAAGATTGTGTTTTTCGGAAAGCGAATGCTTTGCCTCATAGGTGTGAATACGGCCTTTGCGCCGACGGCGAATAAGAGAAAACCTGAGTTCGAGGGTCAGCAGAACCTTGGCGGTACCGGGCAAACCGGCAATCTCGTGCTCCACCGAACCATAGGAGGCTTCGGTAATCAGAAGATTTTTCACCTGCCCCTTCTGGATGTAGAGAATTTCCCAGGAACCGGATTCTGCACCCATGTTTGGTCTCCTTTTGCCTGTTGCTGTCATACCGGTATCCGGGACAAGAAGAAAGCGCTTTTCCAGCCCGCCGGAGAGGGCCTGGAACACAGGCGTCGGGCTCTTTACAAGGCACGTATGTTGCAGTAAATTGCTACAATGACAAAATTACGTCAAAGTCCTCAGGCAAGGCGACTTCCCGCTCCCCTTGATTCCGTCCAGACGAAACGGTATATTTTATTCATACACATTTACGCCAAGGATCATTCATGGAAATAACTTGTCCAAAATGCGCATATAAACGGGTTGTCCCCGAAGGAAAAATTCCTGCAACAGCCGAGGTCGCCACTTGCCCAAAATGCAAGGCCCGCTTCAAGTTTCGCGATGTGAAAAGCCATGCCACACCTGTGGTTCCTCCGTATCTTGCCGAGGAAAAACCTGCCGCACCCCGCTGCCCCCAGACAACGCCAGGAAGCTGACGCCCGCTCGCAACAGGAAGCACCTGCCGTGCCTCCCCAACAGACGGAATCTGCCGCCCATTCGCAGCAGCCTGCCGAACAAAACAGTGCTGCTCCTGAAGATATGACGCCGGAAGCTCCCCCCAGCGTTTCACCTCCGACGGCTCCGCAGTCCGAGCCCTCGGGCAAGGATGATTTCTGGGACAAGCTGGAAACCATGGGGTCTCAGAATGGACAGGACGGACAGGAACGCCAGACAGACTGGGCCCGAGGCGGCGCACGTTCGGAAGTGCCGTGGGAAGAGCTGGAAACTTTTGGTTTTTTTCAGGGCCTGTTCCAGACCGTCAAACAGGTCATGCTCAGCCCCATTGAATTTTTCAAGAACATGCCGATCCGCGGCGGCATTTCGCGTCCGCTGATCTTTTATCTGCTGATATCCGAGATCGTCGCTGTTTTTACCTTCATCTTCCAGATGATGGGCATGGCGGCGCTGACCAACATGGGCACGGGCCAGGATATCGACGGCACGGGTTTGTTTGCCGCTGTGGGTGTCGGCGGATCCGCCATGGTGCTGGTCCTCTATCCCATCCTGTTCACCATCGGGCTGTTCATCAACTCGGCCATCAGCCATTTCTTTCTGATGATTTTCAAGGCCGCGGATTCGGGCTATGAGGCCACTTTCCGCGTTTCCGCGTACGGCAATGCGCCCATCATTCTCGCGATTATTCCCCTGGTGGGGCCCTTTGTGGGCACCTTCTGGGCTTTGTTCGTTCTGATCATCGGTTTCAAATACGTGCACCGGGCCGGTTACGGCCAGGTTATCATGGCGTTTGTAACCCCTCTCCTGTTATTATTTGCTTTGATAGTCGTAGCAGCAGTGGCCGTTCCGTACATGGCGCAAGGCTGAGGGAATTCTGGCAGGGAGTAGGACAATGTTGGCCTGGATCAAAAACAAGTGGCGAAAATATCAGGAACGGAAACGTTTGATGCGGGAAATCGCTCCCAAGTCATTTCAGGAGCTGGCGCGCGAAATGCGCGACCTTGCCGAGGTGGCCGAAAGGCTTCTGCCCAATGAGCAGACGACCCATGCGAAAATCAAACGTATCCAGTCGGAGATCGAACAGCTCGATCGCCTGATCATGCAGCCGGAGTTCCGCAAACTTCCACCTGAAAAAAGACTGGAGAGGCGTAAAAGCATCATCCAGTCCAGGGAGCAGCTCATTGAAACCATTCATACAGCACCTTCGCCCACTGCCACGTTGCAGTAGACAATTGTCCGCGTCCCGGCTGCTGTCTTTTTCCACCACGCTGTTGCTGGGCGCCCTTCTGCTGGCCTGCGTTGCGGGCTGTTCCGGACCTGTGGAAGTAGAAGCAGACCTGCGGGAGATCAACGTCAATATCGAAGAAGCCGTTGTGCGCGGTTATTCGCCGCAGATCTACGTCCACCCCAAGGATGCGCCGCAACGCGAACTCACGGCCCTGATGATGCCGTTCTATATGCTGCAGAGCATGGAGAATCCCTTTCATTACGGCAAGGAGGTCTCCAAAATTTTCTGGCAGACCTTTCTGCAGGACGAGGTTTTCAAAACCATCGAATTCATGGACACGCCCGCCTGGCCCGGACAGAAGGCCGGCATTGCCCAGGCCCGCTCCATGGGGGCCGATCTCGTCATCGGCGGAGAAATCACCAATTTTCTTTCGGGTGGAGACCTTGGCGACTCGGAAATGGCCGTGCGTCTGAAAATCTACGACGCCCACTCGGGCGCGCTGATCTGGTCCATTTCCCATGCCGGACGCCTCAACCAGCGCGGCTATCAGGATTATCTGTTTTTCAGGAAAACCAGCAAGTTGCCTTATGAGCCCATGTACGCCATTTCCCTGGCTCTGGCCCACGACATGGCCCAACCCATCAATGACTGGATGGAAAAATTCCGCGAAAAGGACAGGGAACGCAAAGAAGCGGAACAGGAAGCTCGCGAGGCGCAAAAGAATCAATCGGAATAAATATGACCGATCCTTGTTCCGGCTCATTGCCAGCGGGCCGGAACATGACTATAAGTCCCCCATCACGTTTGCCGCACTGGTCGAAAAATACCGCCTGCGCGCCGGAGCATTCTCCGGTTCGTTGCGTGTACCCTGACCTTGGCTTTCGTTCGTAATGTTTCCATGCGGAAAGCCGTTCTTTCCGCTTGCAGCCCCGCCCTTGGCGCGGCAGTCCTCATAAACGGGCGCGCAGAACACGCTTGTTTTTCGCCCCGGAACAAATCCTTGTCATGGAGCTCGTATGATTGGTATCTCCAAACTTTACTGCGGTCAGGTGGAACCCTCAGACGCGCTGCGTTACGGTCGCCACTCCGGCAACCTGCCCTCGCATTTGCTGCAATTTTCCAAAGACAAAAAGCCGGTGGTGGTCTGGAACATGACCAAGCGCTGCAACCTCAAATGCGTTCACTGCTACGCGCAGGCGATTGAAGAAACCGGCGACGACCCCATTTCCACCCAGCAGGCCAAAGACATGATCACGGACCTGGCCGAATTCGGCGCCCCCGTGATGCTTTTTTCCGGAGGCGAACCTCTGGTCCGCAAGGACCTGGTCGAGCTTGCCCATTTTGCCGTATCCAAGGGCATGCGCGCCGTCATCTCCACCAACGGCACCCTGATCACCAAGGAAAAAGCCAAAGAGCTCAAGGAAGTCGGTCTTTCCTATGTGGGCATTTCCCTGGACGGCGGCGAAGAAGTGCACGACCATTTCCGCGGCGTGCCCGGAGCTTTCAAGAAAGCCCTGCGCGGCGTTGAAAACTGCCAGGCCGAAGGCCTCAAGGTCGGGCTGCGCTTCACCATCAACCGCCGCAATGCCCAGGAAATTCCCACCCTGTTCGACATTCTCGAAGAAATGGAAATTCCCCGTGTCTGCCTTTACCACCTGGTCTACTCCGGACGCGGTTCCGAGCTGATCAAGGAAGACCTGGACCACGCCGACACCCGCAAGGTCCTAGACATGATCATGGACCGTACGCGCGCGCTGTTCGAAAAGGGCAAGCCCAAGGAAGTCCTCACCGTGGACAACCATGCGGACGGCCCCTATGTCTACCTGCGCATGCTCAAGGAAGATCCCAAGCGCGCTGCGGAAATCATGGAACTGCTGCAATTCAACGAAGGCAACAATTCCGGCCGCGGCATCGGCTGCATCTCCTGGGACGGCAAGGTCCACGCCGACCAGTTCTGGCGCAACCATACCTTTGGCAACGTTCTGGAACGTCCGTTCTCCGAAATCTGGATGGACGAGTCCATCGAACTACTGCACAAGCTCAAGGACAAGAAAGCCCACGTCACGGGACGCTGCGCCACCTGCCGCTACCTGAACATCTGCGGCGGCAACTTCCGCGCCCGGGCAGAAGCCTACTACGACGACGTCTGGGCTCCGGATCCGGCCTGCTACCTGACGGACGAAGAAATCAAAGCCGACTGACACCGGACGGGATACGACGGCTTTTTCAACGCAGCGCCGATCCCGCTCAAAAAGAGCTGAGGAACTATCATGCAAGACGAATTCTTTCGCGGACGCCGTCTCAGACGCACGCCCGTAATCCGCGAATTGTTTCGTGAGACCATCCTGCATCCGCAGGATCTGATCATGCCGTATTTCGTGGTCGAATCCGACGACCCGAATTTTGAAAAACCCGTAGGCGCCATGCCCGGACAGTCGCAACTCGGTCTGGAAGCCTTTTACAAACGGGTGGAAAAAGCCGCGGCCAGAGGCCTGCGCGCCATTCTTCTATTCGGCATTCCCAAGGAAAAGGACGAACGCGCCAGCCAGGCCTACGACGATGACGGCATCGTGCAGCAGGCCGTACGGGGCATCAAGAAACGTTTGCCCGATCTGGTGGTCATCACCGACGTCTGCCTTTGCGAATACACCTCTCACGGGCACTGCGGCATCCTGGTGGACGGCTACGTGCAGAACGACCCCACCCTGGAGCTGCTCTCCAAGACCGCGCTTTCGCACGTACGCGCCGGTGCGGACATGGTCGCCCCTTCGGACATGATGGACGGACGCATCGCCGCCATTCGCAGCACGCTGAATGAAAACGGCTACAGCAACATTCCGATCATGTCCTATGCGGTCAAATACGCCTCCAGCTTTTACGGACCGTTCCGCGAGGCCGCCGAGTCCGCTCCCGCCTCCGGAGACCGCAAGAGCTACCAGATGGATCCGGCCAACGACCGCGAAGCCATGCGCGAAGCCGAGGCCGACGTGCTGGAAGGCGCCGACGTGCTGATGGTCAAGCCCGCCCTGCCCTATCTGGACATCATCCGCCGCGTACGGGACCGCTTTGAGCTGCCGCTCTGCGCCTACCAGGTCAGCGGCGAATACGCCATGATCAAGGCGGCCGGACAGAACGGCTGGCTCGACGAAAACGCGGCCATGCTCGAATCCCTGATCGCCATCAAGCGGGCCGGGGCCGAGTTGATCATCACCTACTTTGCCGAAGAGCTGGTAGACAAGCTTTAGTAGACAAGCTTTAGCCGCAACAACCGAACAAATGCCGGATCCTGGGCTCGCTCCGGATCCGGTTTCAGCCATCGACTCAGGAGACGCAGACCGTGGTCGATCCCATCTTCGGCAACGCGCCGCAACTGGGCGCAGCACAGGGCGGCTGGTTCGCCGGACACTTCATGCCCCAGGAACTTCCGCTCCTGCAGCGTACGGACATGGAGCTGAAATGGGGGGAGCACAGCAAGGGCGACAGCCGCACGGACTGGACCGAGCCGGAACCCGGTCATTCGCTGAGTCTGCTGATCCGGGGAAATTTTCTGCTGTTGTTTCCGCAACAGCGTTTTCACCTGCGCAAGCAGGGTGATTTCGTCATCTGGGGACCAGGCAGTACGCATTCCTGGGAAGCGCTGGAAGATTCGCTCATCCTGACCATCCGCTGGCCTTCCCTGCCGCCGGATCCCCCCACAATACAAACAGACCTTTGATTCGACGACCCGAAACGAGGAGTACCATGCAGCATACAAATCATCCGCACGGACTTGACGGATCCCCTCACGGGCATCCCGGACACACCGCTTCCAAAGACGGCATGCCGCCCCTGCGCCTTATCGCCTGGGAAGTGACCCGTTCGTGCAACCTGGCCTGCCGCCATTGCCGCGCAGAAGCCCACCCGGAACCCTATGAGGGCGAATTCGATACCGCGGAAGCCAAGGCGCTCATCGACACTTTTCCGGAAACAGGTTCCCCGATCATCATCTTCACCGGCGGCGAACCCCTCCTGCGTCCGGATATTTTCGAACTGGTGGAATACACCAACAACAAGGACCTGCGCTGCGTCATGGCCCCCAACGGCACCCTGATAACCGCCGAAAACGCGCGCCGCATGAAGGAAACCGGCATTCAGCGCTGCAGCATCTCCATAGACGGCCCCGAGGCCCTGAGCCACGACACCTTCCGCGGCGTTCCCGGCGCCTTCGAACACGCCCTGCGCGGCATCGATCTGCTCAAGCAGGCGGGCATCGAATTCCAGATCAACACCACGGTGACGCAGAACAACCTGTCCAGCTTCAAAAAGATCTTTGATCTCTGCGAAAAACTGGGCGCGGCCGCCTGGCACATCTTTCTGCTCGTCCCTACAGGGCGCGCCGCCCGCATGGCCGACGAAGCCATCAGCGCGGCCGAGTACGAACAGGTGCTGAACTGGTTCTACGACTTCCGCAAGACCACCAGCATGCACCTCAAGGCCACCTGCGCGCCGCACTACTACCGCATCATGCGCCAGCGCGCCAAGGAAGAAGGCATTTCCGTCTCCCCCCAGACCTTCGGCATGGACGCACACAGCCGCGGCTGCCTGGGCGGTACGGGTTTCTGCTTCATCTCGCATACGGGCCAGGTCCAGCCCTGCGGCTACCTCGAACTGGACTGCGGCAATGTCCGCGAGATCCCCTTCCCAGAGATCTGGCGCAACTCCCCGCAGTTTCTGAAACTGCGCAACAAGGACGACTACAAGGGCAAATGCGGCGTATGCGAATACCACCGCGTCTGCGGCGGCTGCCGCGCCCGGGCGCACACCATGCGCGGCGACTACCTGGCCGAAGAACCCCTCTGCACCTATCAGCCCAGGAAAAAATAGCGTCCGCTGCCGCGCATCACTCTGCTCACAGCATATGCACCCTCCGGGATCTCATTAAGATTCCGGAGGGTTTTCTTTTTTTAGGCACTAGCCTCGATACTGGGATAGTCCCGTTCTTCAGCAGAACCAGCGTTAATGACGGTTATGTGATTGAGACACAGGCTTGATAGATTTTTATTTCATGGGCTATGGTACGGATCAAAGATGGAAATACTAGAATAGTATCAGGATGGACTGCGAGGAAACACTTGGGAATAATAGTAGCATACCTACTGATAGTTTTTTTATTCTACATAGCTGCATCATGCTATGTAGGGAAAGCTGTTTCAAAATTTATGAATGTCTTTGAAAAGGAATTTCCGCAAGAATCTAAAAAATTACTCCACCCGCCTGTTGTTTTGGGCATTGCCCTGGAACACAGTTTTTTGTTTCCCTATAATGACCAAGTAGTCAGATTATCGAAGCAAAATGAAAATTCTGAAATACTTAGAACACAAGCGACAAGGGCAATACGCTCATATATTATTTTTGCGCTGATTATCATGCCAATTTTATTCTTTATTCTTCCATTGTTATATCTTTCATTATCTGATTAGCCATTGAAAATGACAGAATAAACTATGTATACTTACCAATCCCAATATGAAATTTTTTTTTTAATAATCTTAAACGGAAAATATCATTTGGTCTTTTAACCTTGACCGTTGCCTCAACTTTATGGATTTACCTGGATCATTTCAGAGTCTTTCCCTGTTGGGTTGTATACGGGAAAGTGGGGAACTTTGATGGCAAACCAATAGAAAATGCAGATGTCGCGATCCGTCTGGGAATAGCAGCCGAAAGCTCTGTTGTATCTGCAAGAAATGGTACATTCCTTGTCATGACATCTGTTCCCCTTTGGAGTGTTTGCAAGGGTGCAAAACCAAGTATCAGTGTCAGCAAAAAGGATTACAAAGAATATTGGGAATATATAGAAGAATGGCAATGGGGGTTGAAAATTACCAATACAATCGTAAAGTTGAGAAAACAATAGATTGCGGATGCTCTAACAAAAGTGGCAAGCTCTTTCATTCGCAAGATAGAGGAAACATATGGGCACCTGGTATGCGGCACATATTATAACGTATATTGCATGTAAAAATGCCAGACAACAAAACGACTACCCTGTTTACGAAAACATCTGCTTAATCGAGGCTGAAAGTCACGATGCAGCATATGAGAAAGCTCGTATCATCGGAAAAAGCTACGAAGGCGATTCCGACGGAACTCTCACTTTGGGGAACGAACCCGCGGAATTTATTTTTGGCGGAATACGAAAATTAATCCAATGCCAGAATTCCGCAGAACAATTGATTTCAACGCCAAACAATGACAACAAACCAACGAACGGCTCTGAAATTAGCTATTCACGATTTCTGGTATCAAACAAAAAAGACCTGAAAAAATTGATTCAGGGTCAAGAAGTCGTACTACGTTATACGGAATAAAAGCATATGACTTCTCTTGAAGATACAATCCTGAGCATTTATTTTTTCATTTTTTTCATCATCTTTATTGTATTTTTCCTATTGAATATCCTGTTCTCATTCAAGTTGTATTCCGCCATGAACAAGAAAGGAATTGACGAAAAGAACAATGTTTTCTTCAAGGACAGCTACTGTTTTTGGAATCTCAATAATATGACCTTGTTGTTCAGCAATTTATCCAAATACGATGCAGGACTCGAAAAACAACGAAAAATGCTTGTCGTACTATTGATAACAATCGTTATCTTATGCCTCATTTTTTTTCCATTATTTTCATTTTTAATGCTAGCATTTCGATAATTGTCATTACGAACACGCAGCAGATTAATACTCAAAATTATCAGAGATAACCTTACAGGGTAATAGCAATGGAAATTCCCATAATCGTATATTCAGCACGTGCCTATATGATCACTGAAGACCAGAATGGTATTTCGATTTATGAAGAAGCGATTTTCAGCTGCCTTGATGAAGCTATGGAATTTTTGAAAGAGTACTATAGTGATAAGGTGAAGAAAGATTACTATGTACGTTTTCGAGCTGAAATTACAGAATTTGAACTCGGGAATTCTGATTCTTTCAATAAAAAATGGCTTTATGATGCTTATTGTGCTCTGCTTCAATGTCATACAGACGAAAAATTCTTGCCGGAAAAGCCGTACTGTAAAAAATTCCGCGTCGGAGATATGGTTTCTATCGCTTCGAAAATTCAAAAACGACATTCTCCCTCCGCACTTGGAGATTCCGGAGTTGTTGCGGAAATTACCCATAAGGACCCCGGATCCGAGGGGTATAATCCGGATGACACCAACAATGACTATGTTGTCTATTTCATAACCGCGTACGGCTTATTGGATCATTATCACGTTTCAGAGGATGTCATTTCCAAATGCGATTTACCCGTTCCTACGAAATATATATTTTTAGAACTTTTATCCAATTATCTGAAAAATGGAACGTATCTTTCTGATGAATTGGTTAAAAGGCTTTTTGACGATGATGTTTTTTTACTCAATATACAAAGATTTGACTTTGAAAAGCAATTCATCCGACCGGATTGCCAAAACAGTCTGCTGTAATGTCATAAAATGATAGTATTAATATTTATTTTATTATCTATTTTAATGATATCTTGGATTATATTGTTATTTCACACCTATTTTTCTGTCTTAAAGCTGGTAAATTGTTTAAAAAGCGAATATCCAGCCGAGTCAGAAAGAGTACTTAACCCGCCGACAGTTCTTGGTATTGCTTTGGAGCATGGTTTGACCATTGCTTCGAATGAACAAGTCAAACGATTAGCTCGACAAAATACTGAACTCGATAAGGTCCGAAGACATGCTGAAAAATGTTCCGTAGCTGTATTTTTTGCGTTTTTGGCTCTGTCAGCCGCGTTTATTCTGGTTCCTTTGGGCTATGGTATAATAAAATATTTTTTTGAGCATCCTACTCCATGAAAGAACATCTTACAAAATCATTGAACATAAGCATGCTGCTCGTAATGCACCCAAGAGAATGCTTTAGCAAAATCACAAATGAAAATAATGCATTCCTTATTACTGTGCTGTTTGCGATAAGCTGCATGATACCCCTAGTGAAATCGCTCTTCGAACCGGACAAATACAAAAATAATTTTTTCCAGAATCAAAATCTAAACGAACTCATTTCTTTTTTTAATATCCCGCAAATACGGTGGTTGCTGGCTTTGGCAGGTTTCTTCCTGTTTCTTTTCCTGGCTAATTATTTCGGCAAGATCTTTACAAAAAAATACAACAAGCAATCTCTTTTGTATTGTTTACTTGCTATTAGCATTGTAGGCATTTTATCTCATGCGATTTTTTATATTGGCTCATTTTTTCTCCCGCCATACGTACTCATACAGGTACGTATGGTGATTTTTACCTGGGTAATTTTTCTCTCAATTTCAGGAATTAAAAACAGCCAAGATATATCTTATAAAGCTGCAATATGTATTTTTGTTATTTCAGCACTACCATCAATTATACTAATCGGACTGCCAGGTTTTTCACCCTATCTATTATTTCTTTAACATTTATATATTAATTCAAGGACAACTGATTATCCAGGTCCTCCCCGTACAAGCGTTTCATTGTGAAACTTTACAGACTGCCAGTACTTCCCTGAAAGGATTGTTTCAATGAGTTCTTCTCCCATTTCCTTTGAACAAAAAGTGACGACTGTAGATTTTTCTGATGCTCGTTATTTCAATCACAGCATCAATGTGATGTGCAATAACCGCTACCTGCTCCCGGATGAAGATATTGAAAAATGCCAACAGGCTGTTCCTACCGTATCCTTGAAATACTGGGATTTGATCCGTTCTTTTTTAGCCAATTCACGGGCTGTGGCTATTCTCAGCGGATTGCACTTCAATGTTCGCGATTTTTTAACTTCCCCATTATACAGGAATTTTCCTCAGACGAATTATATCTATCACTGTCATTGCTGGAAATCTTTGGATGCAGGGACTTCTGAAGATGCCTACGTTATCCTGGAATGCCCGAACGCAACGTGGTTGCAGGAAATTTACACAAAATTCTGGTTTTCAATCGGCGCTGAAGTGCACATGCGGATACTAATCATGGATACTGCTTTTTTACCCCGTATAGAACCCTGGAGCAGGCTGGACAACGAAAAGAGCATGGAACCAAGGTTACTTGAATTTTGCAAATTGCTTTTTGACAACATGCACAATGGCTTTCATATACGCATAGCGTCCGGCACAAAAATAGACTCCAATGTACTACAGCGAGCCCTCGCTTAATCACTTTTTGTGAGGGCAGTATTTTGTATTGCCGTCCTCCTTTGCCTTAAGTGGCGCATAAGACCAGATCCTCCAGCATTTTTCTCACCAAACCATCCCTGTCATACAGCACTGTCCCTAAATTTTCTGTTTTTGGCTATTAACGAGCAGATAGCCCCCTGAAATATCATATTCTTTTTTATTGCAAATTTGTTAAAAATTTAGAAAATTTATTTTATCGCTATTCCCTGTAGTTATTGTTCAATAAATATTCTTTCCAATATTTTTTCATGAAATTTTAAGCTTTTAGTTGCCTTGTGAAATTTTTCACTGTACTTTTGGTTCCGCGAACTTATTCAGGCTTCGGATTTTCAACAGGTCTGAGGGCCGCGGATTTTAGCCGTATTTGCGGTAATGTTCGGTGTGGGACAGGCGGTATATGCCACGAAGCAAACATCCGCGTATGTTCTCACATGTCACTAACTTGGAAACAAACAGAATCATCTGACATAGCGCAAAAATCAGCGGGAAGATTGCTCCATGACTTGTGATTTATTTCACAAAAAGTTTTTCAAAACGCGAGAGACACGTCCGGGAATGATCTTCCAGACCGTTTGGCTGTTTTTTGCGGCACTACTCTACTCAACTCAATGGAGATTACATATGAACAACTGGGAAAACAAAATCAACATCAACAACGTATTCGTCATGCAACCCACACGCCCCGTTACCTATTTCGGCGTTGGCGCCATTCAGAAAATCAACGACATTCTCCAGACCCTGAAGGAAAAGGGGATGAGCAGAATTCTCGTTGTTTCGGGCAGAAAGGCCTACAAGGCCACCGGCGCGTGGGATACGGTCGAACCCGCGTTGAACAAATATGCCGAATGCTGGAACCATTACGACAAAGTGCGTCCCAACCCGACATATGACAATTGCGAAGAGGCCGCAGCCGCGGCACTTGAAATGGGAGCCGATTGCCTGCTGGCCATCGGAGGCGGCAGTCCGCTGGATACCGCCAAAACGGCCGCCATACTCATGAAGCATCCGGGCAAAAAAGCCATCCAGTTTTACGAACAGGGCGAACCCATTACCGGCGCGGCGCCCATGATCGCCATCAACACCTCCCACGGCACAGGATCCGAATGCAATTCATTCGCGGTGGCCCAGTCGGACGGCGAGGACAAACCGGCCATTTCCTCCCCGTACATCTACCCCATGTACACCATCGAGGACCCGGCCCTGACCACCAGCATGCCCACCAACCAGACCCTGGCCACCTCCATCGACACCATCAACCATTCGCTGGAAGCCGCAACCACGGTCTGCACCAATCCCTATTCCGTGAGCCTGGCCAAACAGGCCATCTACTACGTGGCCTCCTGCCTGCCCAAAGCCATTGTGGAGCCCGACAATCTGACGGCGCGCTACTATCTGATGTACGCGTCCGCCCTGGCCGGAATCAGCTTTGACCTGGGATTCCTGCATCTGACGCACTCCATGGAACATGCCATGAGCGCCCTGAACCCCAAGGTCACCCACGGCGACGGACTGGGAATTCTGATGTCCGCAATGGTCCGGGAGATTTACCCGGCAGTGCCGGAAACACTGGCAACCATTCTGGAACCCATTGTGCCCGGACTCCAGGGAATTCCTTCCGAAGCCAGGGCATGCGCGGAAGGATTGAAAGAATGGTGTCTGGGGGTAGGACAGAAAACCAGCATGGCCGGCTACTTCACGGAATCCGACATTCCGGAACTGGTGAAGCACACCATGAACGGCGCGCTTCCCAAGCAACTCCTGAAACTGGCGCCCGTACCGGCAACCGCCCAGGTTGTGGAACGCATCTTCCGCAGCTCGCTGTAGTCCCATCCATGTAAACACACTGTCCCCGCCGCAGGTGCAGCCTGAGGCGGGGACTTTTCGTCTTAACCCGCATCATCTATTAAGAATTCCTTACGAAAAACAAAATTCCCAGCATCCTGTTGCAACCATGCAGCAATAACGCTATCCTGCGCCGACCTTTCACAAGAACCTGTCCGACAGCCTTTCTCTTCCTCGCCGGTAGAGAAATAACCGGCAAAATGCCAATATGTCTTTCCTTTTTTCAATATATTTGCTACACATTTTTTAAACAATCTTAAAAGAAATTACACATGCCAAACGGTATCAATATACTCGACATCATTTTGCTCGTGATCATGGGGTTTTTCCTGATCCGCGGCATTTTTCGCGGATTGATCATCGAGGTTGGAGCGGTAGCCGGACTCATCGGCGGCTATTTCCTGGCCGACAAGTACGTGTACATTGTCGAACCACACGTCCGCAGCATTCTCGGCAATCATCAGTGGACGTCCATAGTCGCTTTTCTGGCCATCTTTCTCGGGGTCATGGTCATCGCCACCCTGGCGGCCAGAATCCTGAGCAACTTTCTCTCTCCGCTGGCGCCCTGGCTGAACGCCCTGCTGGGCGGCGCAGTCGGGTTCGTCAAAGGCTGCCTGGTCGCCCTGGTGGTCATTTTTCTTTTTCAACGCTTCATGCCCCAGGCCAGCTTTCTGGCCAACTCCTCCCTGGCGCCGCAACTGCAGGAATTGACGAATTTCATGCTCGAGCATGTCCAGGTTCCGCCCGAAATCCGGGATTCCCTGCCTTCGGCAACCCCCTCCAAAGCAACCGATTTGTAAGCCGCGCCGCTTTGGTCTACAAGGCGGCAAACACTTCTTTTTGGAGACCATCATGGAAACCGCACTCAAACGTCTCAACGACGTTATTCATTCGTTATTGGGCCCGGACGGCTGCCCCTGGGATCAAAAACAGACCCCTGAAAGCCTCTGCGATTACGTTATCGAAGAATCCTTCGAACTGGTGGAAGCCATTCGAAGCGGCGATGCGCAGGAATCCTGCGAAGAGCTCGGAGACTGCCTGTTTCTGCTGTTGTTCATAGCCCAACTCTATACGTGCAAGGAAGAATTCACCCTGGCAGACGCGCTCAACGCCAGCGCCGACAAGATGATCCGCCGCCATCCGCACGTCTTTGGCGACGTGCATTTCGAGAACCAGGAACAGCTGCTCAAGAACTGGGAGCGCATCAAGCGTACGGAGAAACACGGCGAAGAACACAAGGAACAGAAGCGCGTGTTCGAAAGCCTGCCCAAAGGGCTGCCGCCCATGCTGCGCGCCTACCGCGTACACTCCAAGGCCGCGCGTATCGGCTTTACCTGGGAAAACGACATGGATCTGGAAAAACAGCTTCTGGATGAATGGCGCGAATGGCAGGAAGCCCTTGTCACCGGGGATCCGCAGGACAGCGAAGAGGAATTCGGCGATTACCTGTTCACGCTCATTGAGCTTGGCCGCCGCAAGGGCATCAAGGCCAACGCGGCCCTGCATATGGCCGTGGCCAAATTCCTGACCCGCTTCGAACGTATGGAAGACCTGGCCAAAGAACAGAACCTCGACCTGACCAAACTGCCCCTTGCGGAACAGAACAAGCTCTGGGATCAGGCCAAGGCAGAAGAAAAATAGCGGATTAGTACGGAAGAATACGACAAGGGAAACGTCGCGGGGCTGCGCGCCCCGCCCCCCCGCCAGGGCAACGGCCCTGGACGCGTATTGTATGAAATGGATACGTTTATAGCATCGCGCCGTAATAATTTTCAATTATTCGCAGGTCCAGGGGGGCGTTCCCCCCTGGCGGGGCTTGGGGCAGCGCCCCAAATACCCCTAAAAAAATTCTAAGCCGCCGGAGGCATCCAGCTGGTCTCTATACCCCGGCCTCGGCCAGAATCTTTTCCAGCACCTGCTCGATTGTGATGCTGGTGGTGTCGATGATCACGGCGTCCGCAGCGGGGCGCAGCGGTGCCACGGCGCGGTTGCGGTCCTGATCGTCACGCTTGCGGATCTGTTCGCAGATGGTGTCGTAATCGGCTTTTTCGCCGCGCTCCTGCAACTGCAGGCAACGCCTGCGCGCGCGCTCTTCGGGCGTGGCATCCAGAAAAATCTTGCAGCTCGCCTGCGGAAACACCACCGTGCCCATGTCGCGGCCTTCGGCCACCAGCGAGGTCTGCTGTCCGGTCGCCTGCTGCGCTTTTTTCAGCGCATCGCGTACCACGGTCAACCTGGCCACATTGGATGCCCAGAGTCCGACCTCCTCCGTACGGATGGCGTCGGTCAGGGGCGTACCGTTGAGCAGCAGCACGGAATCGGCGCCCGAGCCGGTGAGCTCGAAACACATGGCGTCCAGGTGCTTCTGCAGCTCGGCCTCGGGCAAATCCCACGAACCAGCGCCCAGATGCCAGGCCACAGCCCGGAACATGGCGCCCGTGTCCAGATAGGAAATGCCCAGGGCCGCGGCGGTCTGCCGGGCCAGCGTGGTTTTACCCACGCCGGCCGGACCGTCTAAAGTCACAATGCGGTGGTTGCAGCTATTCGCCACGCAACACCTCCGCGAATTTCTCCAGAAAGTAGGCGTTTTCCTTGGCCGTGCCTATGCTCAGGCGCAGATGTCTTTCCATGTTGCGGTAGCCCTTGAGCGGACGGATGATCACGCCCTTGGCCAGCAAGGACTGGTGGACCTCTTCACGGCTCAGAGTACAGTCCTGGGGCAGCTCCATGAGCAGAAAATTGGCCTGGGTGGGCCAGGTACGGCACTTCAGGGCCTTCAAGCCTTCCTCGAGTTGCTTTTTCCCTTCCAGCGTGCACTCCAGCGTTGCCTTGTAGAACTGCGTATCTTCCAGAGCCGCCATTCCGGCCAGTTCGGCCATCAGGTTCACGCTGAAAGGCGCGCGGATCCGCCAGAGATAATCGGCCAGCCACGGAGCGCATACGGCGTATCCGAGCCGCACCCCGGCCAGGCCGAACATTTTGGAAAAAGTCCGCAGGGTCACGAGGTTGGGCAGCGGATAGTCGCCATCCTTGTAGAATTCGCCGGCAACCAGGGGCGAGTGCGCCTCGGGCGGCTGGGTAAAATCGATGTAGGCCTCGTCCACCACGAAAAGACACTCGGGCGGCAGCGCTTTGGCCAGCTCCAGCACCTTGTCCAGAGGCGCGGTATAGCCCGAGGGATTGTCCGGAGAGGTCAGAAAGACCACGCCCGTGTTTTCGTCCACGGTATCCAGCACCTTTTCCCAGGGAAAACTGTAATCGTCATTCAAGGGAATCTGGCGAAACTCCACGCCGCAGAGTTGCGACTGCAGCTGGTACATGCTGAAGCACGGATCAAAAGCCACGACGTTCTCTTTGCCGGGCCGGACACGGCAACGGATGACCAGGTCGATGAGCTCGTCGGAACCGTTGCCCGCCACGATGCACTCGGGCGGCACGCCCACGTACTTGGCTATGGCCTTGCACAGGCGCGGATTGCCGGTCTGCGGATAACGGAAGGCATGATCCGCATAATGTCGCAGGGTTTTCTGTACGAGGGGCGAGGTGCCGAGGGGGTTTTCGTTGCTGGCCAGCTTGACCACCTGGGACAGACCGTACTTTTCCTGAATTTCATCAATGGAAAGCCCGGCACTGTACTGTTCGAAGGACTGAACCTCTTCGCGGAGGCTCGCAACCAAGGCGTCGACAGATTTTTTTGACTCGGACATGATACTCACTCGCTCCCTGTTGTCTCGCCGCATATCCGTACGGCCTATTGTCTCTGCAAAATGCCTGAAAACGGATTCAATACTTCCGATGGCGGAAATGCGCAAGAAGGAGCAAGCGGGAGATGGGCAAAAAGAGACCGCCTGCTCGGATGAGCAGGCGGCTATGGTGACTGATGGCTGCCGCAGGGCAGCGGTTAGGAACTATTATATAAAGCACTGATCGCCGTTTTCATGGAACAGGGCGCACTCGGGAGCGATACGTTCCTCCACCCTGCCGGCTGTTCGGTCAGGATCCTCTTCGACCTTTTCCTCGGTGGGACAGGGTTCGCCGACCTCGGCAAAGGCGGTGCAGGCCATGGTATCCTCAACCACTTTGGTGATCTTCAGCTTATTTATCATGGGGATTCCTCCTCATTATGGTATGTCGCGGGCTGTCCGCGAAATTTCATATCATTAAAGTATATAATAAGTCGGAAAGCAGATCAGGCAAGTCTTGAGGCAGAAAAAAAAGTCATTTCAGAAAAAAACTTTGGGCACAAACGTCGCAGTCCACACTGTGGAACGATGAAAAAACAGATAGCCCGGACAATAATCAGAACGTTTTTTCGGACTACAGCAGACACTGCAACGCGCCCATATTCCACGGGCAATGTCCGCAGGGCACAGCAGCCCCCAGGCAATCGTGCTCGAACGCATAGGTCCGGCAGCTTATATCCTCGCATGGAACAAAAGGACAATTGGAACAATGCGGATAGTCGTCTTCCAGAACTTCATTCCGAAATTTCGTATAGGCCGTGGAGCCCCAGATTCCGGCAAAATCCGCCTGAGTGAGATTGCCGAAACTGCAGGGACGCAAATGTTTGTCTCCGCCGTCCATCTGGCAGACCGAACCGTGCCAGAGGAACTGACACGGACACACCTCGCCCTGAGCGGTAATCAAGGCCGCGCCGTCGGCCACGAACCGGCAACGTCGTTGATCCAGGGCCATCATGGCAGGCATCCGCAGATCCAGTCCGGTTTCACGGGCTATCCGTTCGGCCTCCGCGCAGACTGCCCGTACCCCGGACATGTCCCGCCTGTCCCACTCCAGCAGACTACGTATGTGCAGCCAGATGTCCTTTTGCCTGGCTTCCTCCTGCAGGCCTTCCGCCAGGGCCGCCATCCGTTTTTCCGGATCGGATTTTCCGTATTTCCATAATCCGGGCAGATAATCGTGAAAATCCAGCCCTTCCTGCAACGCCCGGCCCTGCCATTGGGCAAAAAGGGCCGTGGCCGCCGGAGTGTTGGGATTGAAAAGGGATTGTTCGCGCAATTTTTCGTCATAGGGCAGCATGTGAGATACAATCATGAAGCAGGCGCCCTGCCCGGCTGCCCAGGCCGCCACCTTGGGCAACTGCGGCAGCGTATCCGCCATGAGCACGAATTCCACCCCGAGTCGCAAGGGGCGCTGCAGCTCGCTTGCAGCCGCTCGCAGCCAGCCGAAAACCTGTTCGAGATGCCGCACTTTCTGTTGTCCGTGGAGTTCGACTCCGCCTTGGGCGGACTCTTCCGGGGCATCCACCGCGTCCACGGAAATGCAGACAGTGTCCAGCCCCGCGCGTACGAGCGCCCTGGCCTTGTCCGGTATGAACAACAGTCCGTTGGACTGAAAGCCGATCTCCGCGTCGGCTGTCATATGTTCGCGGGCAAAAGCCACGAATTCGGGCAGTTGCGGATGCATCAAGGGTTCCCCGATGCCATTGAGTACGAGTTTTTCACAGTGCGCCAGGGCCGGGGACAGTTTTTGAAAAGTCTCCAAGGACAGGCTGGCCTCGGCGATGGAGCAACCGGGAGCGGACTTGACGCACATGGCGCAGCGCATGTTGCAGCGGGTGGTCACCTCCACCTGCAGCAATCTGGGAAAGGGAAGCCCGGCCACGGAAATTTGAGGCCTAAATGCAGCAACACAGGGAGTCGGGGACGAAAACACATTGTCCGGCATACGCAAACCTCCTGAACAGGCAATGACATACCGAGCCTTGACAAATTCGTCATCATGAAATCACAGGAAAAGCAAAATGGCAAACGCCATCAATTGCACATTTATTGCATTTGGATTACGACTTGATTTTGAGAAACTCCTCCTGGACACCCCCCCTGGCGCTCAATCGTGCGGCCGGAGGATTTGTTACGGTGCGCCGAAATTTTCATCCGCCCATTTTTTCTCACTGTCAGGGATTCTTTTTTCTTGTTTTATTGGAAAAAATTGTTTTTTCCTCCTTCTGGGGAGTCCTTATTGCTGCGTTTTTTTGATAGGAATGTTACATGAAACGCAAAATTGCCATGAATGATATGGGAGAACAGGCTACAGGACATGCATCGAACTGCTGACACAGCAACATTGTGCAACCATTCAGCCTAGACGGCGATCCAGGAGGATACTCATGCCAGATAATAAAAAAACCGATAAACATCCCAACCGAATGCAGAATATTGAGGAAGAAAGCCTCATCGACGCCATAACGCGTCATATCGTATCCGGTACCGGCTGCGACAGCGAACGCGCCAGCCGGGCCAATATTTTTCGCGGTCTTTCCTACGCCGTCCGGGACCGTCTCATCGAACGCTGGATCCAGACGCAGCAGGGCTTTTATTCCAAACGCCGCAAACGGGTCTATTATCTTTCACTGGAATTTTTGCCAGGTCCTTTCCTGCACAACAATCTCATTAACTTGGGGCTGGAAGAAGACGCCCGCAAGGCTCTGGACGAATTCGGCCTGGAGCTGGAAGAAATCACGGAAATCGAACCCGAACCAGGCCTGGGCAACGGCGGCCTCGGACGACTGGCCTCCTGCTACCTGGATTCCATGGCCTCGCAGAAGATCCCCGGATACGGCTACGGTATCCGGTACGCGTTCGGTATTTTCCACCAGCTCATCAAAAACGGCTACCAGGTGGAAAAGGCGGACAACTGGCTGAAATTCGGTAATGTCTGGGAATACCAGCGCCCGGATTATCTCTACCGCGTGCATTTCGGCGGCGACGTGCACGAATGGACTGACGAACTCGGCCGCCAGCGCTACACCTGGGAGCACACCAACGACGTCATGGCCATGGCCTGCGACATCATGATTCCGGGCTACCAGAACAACTACGTCATCAACATGCGCCTTTGGGAAGCCCACTCGGACGAAGGTTTCAACCTGGACTACTTCAACCACGGCGACTACGTCCGGGC
>CAXXHY010000061.1:0-137500 GCA_963667575.2 Desulfovibrionaceae bacterium
GACGAAATCGGCGGTAGCTGCGGGTTGAGTTGCCGGAGATAGTCGGGCGGCTCAACGCTTGGGAATTCCCAAGTTACATCGAATGCCCCGATCAAGCTGGCCGGGTAGTCGGCCGGATTGTAGAGACTTCCAAGCTGATCGCGGGCAGCCGACTTGAGTTCCGCGAAATGCTCATCGAGCCGCCAAACGGCCTCGTCAAGCTCTTCTTTGAACAGGTTCATCTGCTCGTTGACTGTGTCGATCCTGTCCTGGCGGATCAGGCGGAGGCCCGGCTCGGGATAGGGCAAGCTCATGGCGCCCGCGTAGCTGAGAATCCGACCCTTCACCGCGGTAACCGCTCGGTACGCCGGATGCTTGCAGTCGAGCAGCTTCTTCCCCGCCGACAGGAAGTTTCCTTCAGCGCCGAACGTGTCGGCTGCCTGCGAGCGCTGCTGGGGCGTGAGTGTCTTGCGCACGCCGAACCAGCTGAGTGAGACACGAATCGCGGCCATGGTGATTCGCAGGCGCTGGGCTGGCCGGTCAGTCGTCTGAGAATTGGGATCATCGAGCAATGTGCTCATTCTGGATTGTCCTCCTGGGATTGAAGGGTTGTGTTCGCCAGTAGGCTGTTGATGCCATAGCGGCTGGCCGCTTGATCAGCGATTTCGTCCGTCAGGTTGATTAGGCCTTCCAGCAGATCTTTGTCGTTTGGGACAAGCGACGTAGATTTGCCCGGTGAAGCGAGTCCATGAGTTGGAGCAGTCGTTCGCGTTGGACTCGCAACAGCGGGCCGTCGATCGTGAGATCGAAAGAGTAGAGTGTTTTCTTCCGGCACATAGGGGATCGCGTCAGGTAGCGACGCTGGCCACTGATGCCCATCGGGGCATAGGAGAGAGTTACGCGGCCACTTGGATCGCGAGCGGTTGTTTGGCTATCCCAGGAGACATCCGTTCCACCCGCATATTGGAAAGTGCCGTCTTCAATTTGCAGTAGAAGGGCGATACCAGGGACCATTTCGAGCATGCCCATGGCCGTGTGACCACACTCGGGGCAATCGTGAGGTAAGAAACGCATATGGCCGTGATTCCCGTTGTTGGCACTGAATCAGTTGAGCGACGGACCCGATCGGCGGACCTTCCGCCGGGACTTGGCTTTGGTGATGGGATTACCGCGGCAAATCCCTCCGGCTTCCGCATCCAGGCATCGTCCGGTAGCCCAGTTGCGCAAGCCTTCAACAGTCTCGTGAGCTGTTCGAGCAACCGGCACAACGTTCTGTGCAGCGGCGACCAACGGCACATCGAGAAGCGCTGCTAAACGACAGCAGGATCGAATCTCCGCGCCTGACCAGTCGGTATCCTCTGGCTTGGGTTGATCGGGGTCGAGATCGAAGAGATCGAAGTAGATGTTCCAAATGGCTTGACGTTGCTCCGGTCCCGGCAGGTCCAGGAACCAGAGCCCGTCAAAGCGTTCGCTTCTTCCGAATTCGGGGGGCAGCTTGCTGATGTCGTTGCATGTGCAGATCACGAAGCTGTCGCTCGTTCTGTCGTTGAGCCAACTGAGCAGCGTGCCGAAGAGCCTGGCCGTTACGCCCGAGTCGGTCTGCCCGGAACTGCCCACACCGGCGAGCGCTTTTTCGACCTCGTCGATTAAGCACACGCAGGGCGACATGGCGTCGATGCTTCGCAGGGCCGTGCGGATATTCTGCTCACTCTGCCCCACCAATGAACCGAGGAGGGCACCAACATCGAGATTCAACGTGGGGCGACCTGTCTCATTGCCGAGTGATTTGGCGAACTGACTCTTCCCGCATCCAGGGGGTGACAACAGCAGCACTCCGCGGGGGCGACGAAGCGGATCACGATGACCTTGCTGGCGCATGGCTCGCCTGCAAAAGCTCTTCAAAGCGTCGAGGCCACCGAGTCCGGCGAATGATTCGTTGCCCCGATGCAAGGACAAGAGTCCGTTCTTCTTGAGCATTCCGGCCTTGATCTGCCAAACGGCATCGGGTTGGACTTCGCCATGCCGGACGAGGCTCAAACTGAACGCACCTTCCGCCTCGAAGCGACTCAAGCCGGCCGCCGCGTCGAGTACCCGTTCAAGTTCAGCAGCTTCTGGTAGTTCGCCGTCCTCCGTGGCGATGCCTTGTGCGATTTCAAGCAACTGAGCCCGATCGGGCAGCTCGTGGTTGACGATAACGAACAAGCGTTCCAGTTCGACAGGGAGCTGCACGACCGGAGCAAGCACGACAAGGAAGGCCCGATTGGCTTTGCCTTGCGTGATCTGGCGGGCAACGGCCTGAATGATCTCGGGTGAAGCGAGGAACTTGTGAAAATTCTGAAGTACGAGCACAGCTGAACTGTCGGGCGAAGTCAGAGTGTTCACCGTGCGGATCGCTGCCAACGGATCGCTTCCTCCGGCATCCATGGGCTGTTCGGTACCAGGGATCTGCAGTCCCTGGTCAACGTCCCACACGGCAAGCCTCCAGTTTTCCTGCTGACAGAGTCGGCCGATTTCAACGAGGGCATCGTCGTGCTCATGGCTCTCGACCCAGATCCCAGTGAAACAGGCCGCGATGTATTCCGACAAGCGCTCTGCGAGCGTCATGGTGTTGGTCTCCTAGAAAGGGAAGGTGTGAATCGAGATACTCAGCGGCCTGAATGGATCAGCCGAAGCATCGCTTCCAGCCACGACCGTACTTCGCCTTGTGGATCAAGCTCGGCGAGTCGCTGGGGCGTCATTCGCTCAACAGCCGCTCGATTGAGCCATTGCTTGACACGGTTGCGACGCCGCGTCTTCGCCCGCCGCGGAAGCTCATCCCCAGGATTTGTCTGGATAGTCTCGGGCGTAACACGAACGAGCAATCAGATCGGCCACGTCATCGTTGCTACCGAACTTGACATCAACACCATTAGCCTCACGAATCGCTGCCGGATGAACGTAGTTCTCCATTGACCGTTTCGATGTAACGACGGCACAACATCCGGGCCGACTGTTTACCACGTTGGCGTATTGCCATCGCAATTCGGTTTCAGGTGAGGTCTCACGATCGCAGATGTGAAACTCCGGCTTAGCAAGGGGAGCCAGCCGATGGGTCCATTGCATAAGGTCCACTCCTCCCCAAGGGACGAAGACCAGCTGACCACGATGCTCCATGGCACCCAGATCAGGAAGATCCGAGTTGTGGGCGTGAAGCATGGCACTGATTCCACGGAGAAAGGCAATGTCATGAACGCCTTCGACGATAACAAGCAGTTTCGGCGTGCGCTTGACGGGTCGGTGTGCTGGTGAACGGCCTGGCCTCCATGAGAACAGGCGGGCCAAGCGTGCCCATGGGCGCGCGTAGTGCGACATTGATATCTCCAACGTCTTGAAGAAGGTGGGGCAGAAAAGAACGAGGACGTGGCTGGTCAGGCCTGCTGCCGGTTCTGGGCTTCCGTCTGAACCGCCTGGTGGAATTCGGACGTGAGCCGTTCGCCCGTCTGTCGGCCGAGAGCCTCTTCGAGAAACTTGCTGGCATCGCGGCAGGAAGGTCCGGTGAAGCCGTTCGTTTGTACGATAGTCCTCACCAGTAGGTGCGACGATGATCTCGATTGTCCGTTTCATTGGGTCCCCCCTTCGATGCCCACGACGAGCTTGATCGAGCCGTCGGCCAGGGCTTGCTCGGAGACAGCGTGCCCGCGCTTTCGCGCCTCGATGCGGCATTTCTCAACCGAATAGCGCTGAATGAAGTCATTGAGGCGTTCCTGGGACCCCCACCTTCCCTCGTAATTGTCATACAGGGCCTGGCCGGTCGACAGATCGCAGACAACCGGATATCTCCAGTCCGGAAGTTCAACGGCCAGGCCAACCACCTCGCCAGAAAACAACCGGTGTCTACCGTGAACCGGCTCCGGCAATCGCAACCGGCCACACGCTGCTCGCACGGCCGCCGCGTCACGGATTTCGGTAGTGATAGTGACAACATGGGACATTCGGTTTGCCCTCCAGATTCGTAATGGTGTAGATGGTCTGTTGCAGCAACCGCGTTTGAGATTATGCCTGGGTCAAATGGCAGCTTGATCGGCATCGCTGAATTCAGAGTCACTCGGTGACTCCTCGTACGCGATGGCCGCACGGCGCTCTGCCGGTGCGGGAAGAAACAAAGGGCTCTCTGCACTGAGATCTTCGATGAGCACCTCCGCAACGGCCGCGTCATCGGCCTGAGCCGGCTCGCGATGAAGCAGATACCAGCAGAGGATCAAAGGCAGAACGCAAGCGACTACCATGCCAACCTGCATAATGGTTGCGGCGATGATCGGATCGCGGTGTTGCTGGGCGGCCAGCCGGCGGCGATCCTCTTCCAATTGATCCCGCTGTCGGCCAATTTCGGTACGCTCCGCCTGGATGTCGCGTTGGAGAGAGATGATCTCTTTCCGGACGCTACTGTCCGCCTCGACCAATTCTCTGGCGCCCTGGGTCACTTCCTGCTGAAGCTGGGCCATTTGTTGGCTTTGGGCCGCCTGCTGACGGGCGTGCTCCTCGGCCATTCGCGCAACCCGTTCATCCTCGTCACAGCCGATCATCCCGAACATGAGAATCAGCAGGATCAGCATGTGCGGTATCTGGTGTACACGCATCACTCCTCCCTCGTGTAAGTAGGCGCTTGAGTATCCGCTGCAACCCTTGCCGCAGCCGACGTTCCTTGACCAGCCCGATGACAGCCAGCAGAAGGGCCAAGGACAGGCAGGCACTGAACATGAAATTCAAATTGTTGGCTCCTCTCTTGTTACAGGTGTGTGTGGAAGTGCGACCAGAACTACTAATCGCCGCATCGAGTGTTTCTTTGCCGTGAGACAGCGTTCAGATCTTCACGCCGATATAGCGAGAAACCGGCACCTGGCGTAACCCGCTTGCCGTAGACGGCTTGGATGCGGCCTTCAACTTCCCATCGTGAGAGTGTGGATCGACTGACGTTTTGCAGGCGGCAGGCCTCGTCGGCCAGACAGTATTCCGACCGGAAGCGTTCCACTTCCTTATGGGAAACAACTTGAGCGCGGCCAACTCTTCGAGCTTTGAGAAATCCAGCTGCAATCCACTTGTTGAGGACGGTTGTCTTGATTGGCCGGTCCGGAAAAAGGATTTTGGTGAGCTGGTGGATCGAGTAGCCTCCGGCCTGATTTCGGATATCGCGGATCTTTGGTGCAAGTGCAACCAAGTCGGCATGACGCACGACGATCCCATGGAGACGCTTTTGGGGATCGGCCATGCGGGCAGACAGCTCTCCGGACAGGATGAACTCAATCAAAGCGCCGAGTGTGAGACCGGTTGGGCCGAATTTGCGAGTGGCCTGACGAATTGTGATCCAACGATTCGCTGCAAGTCTGCCTTTGGGAAGTTGCTGGTAGACCGATTCCAAATCAGTAACCGAGGCTTGCAGAATCTGCCAACCTTTGGCCGTACGAACGGCCCGTGAAAGCACGGCGCGGTGGATCAGCTCCAAGACCGCATGTCGACCGATCCCCAGGCGAGCCGCGACCGTTTTCACATCCAGGGCGTCTTGTAGTTCGCGTTTCAGCGTCTCAACTGACTGCCGCAAGACAAGTCCGACCGAGCGGCCGTTTGATCCGGCCGAATGAAGCTTGCCGGTCAAGATCCCACGGTCGATCAACGATGCGATCGCGCTGTGTCGCAGGCCAAGTATCTTGGCGGCGTCGGTTTGGGTGATCCAGGATCGTCCGTCGAGCCCGGCGCGATGTCCGAGTTTCGCAAAGAGACATATCTTCGTGCTGAGATGACCACCGTCATATCGCTCAAGTAGGTATCGCCGCAGGGCGTCGGCCGGTGCTGCGTGTCCTGCATTCTCCAGTCGGGCGGCGTGACGTAGGAGTGTTCCAAACCGGCGCCCCACACCGGTCGAAGTGGACTTGTGTTTGTCGATCCGTTGGAATTCATCGAGAAAGGCCTCTTGGCGCTGGGGCCAATCGGCGAGGATCTCGGCTGTGGCGAGCCAAGCCACCTCAGCGGGCCTAGTGTTTGCAGCGATGCCAAGTCGTTCTGCAACGTTGATGAGCCAATCGGGTGTCTTGGTGACGGCCGCTGCCAAGTGTGTGGCCCACCGGAACCAGGTGGCTGGCGATGTTTCAGGGGCAGGAAGGAACCGGCCGAGTAGCAGTTGATGGAGTTTTGTCGCCAGCTTTGCGCCATAGGCAGACATGCGTATGGAGTCGGCGTCACGCAGATCAGCTCCGCACGTACATCGTACGACATCCGAACGGTCCGATCGCAATGGTCGGTGACAGGCAGAACACCGATCGATGAGCAAACATCGGTGTTCCGTACAGACCGGTACCGGCCGAAACGACCAGAGCAGTCTCTCATTGGGAATTGAATCCTCGCTCAGGCAGTATGGGCATATCGACCGAGCAGACGCGAAATACCGTTGGGCCGTCTTCGAGTTGCACCTTTGAGACGTATGCTGCTTTTTGGATACAAGCTCGAGCGAAGATGCATAGTGATGTACAGTCAGAGAGAGGAGTCTTTCTGCCGGCAAGCGAAGCAATTTGGCAATATGATCCAAGACTGGTCCCGGCGCGAGTTCATTAAGATGCGGCGGCAACGAACCCTGAGTCAGAAGAAGAGCCGCCAGTTGCCGAGGGGTCTCATAGGCCATGGCGTGAGAAGTTCTTCGGATGAGACTGTTCAGAGACTCATCCGGCAGTGGCACTGCCCGGGCCGGTAGTGGCCGGGCAGGAGCAGTGGATGTCATTGGCGGCCTCCTAAGTAGTCCGATGCCTTGGCCGATCGTTTTCGAGTCTTGGAGGCCTTGGGGCTGAGGCCGACTCCGGCTGAGCGGCCTTGATCGGCTGCCTGTACTCGATCCAAGGCACCCTGGTCAAGCTTGCCAATGAACGGGTTGGTCTGCTCGGCAAGGACCCGCTGCTGGGCCAGTTTTTGCTCGAAGACCCGAGCCAGATCGGTCAGCTCGAGAGAATGACTATTGCGCCCGATCGCCTCGGCCACTGCGCCTCGCAACAGCGTCATCAGGTAATCGGGGATCCCGCGGCAGGCCAGGTACAACCGTCCGGCCGTCTCGGCATCCGCCAAAGCGGACGTCCTGGCCAAGGGCAACGTCTCGTCCAGCTTTTTGAGCATGCCGCAGAACTCACGCCGTCCTTGGGCGGTGCGCCATGTGAAGCAACGCAGGGTAAGCCGTTCTTTGAACCGGCGTTCTGTGTGTTCAGCGCGAAGCACGTACTCAGCTTCCGGCATCCCACAAACGACGATGGGAATACCTGTGTTGACAATCAACACCTTGAGCCACTGGGACGCCTTGGTCATCACCTTGGCCCTGTCGGCGTCAAAAAGGTGATGGAACTCGTCCATAACGATCAGCTGCACACCGCAGTGCCGCAGCAGACGAACGGCCCGATTGGTCAGAGTCTGCACGGTGCCGCTGGACCAGGCCGGGTCGCCCAGGGCCAAGAGCAGATCGGCGGCGATACCCTTGGGCCGGGCATCGGGCTGGAGCGTGACCTTCAAAACCGGTTGCCAGGTGGCATCTTCGGTTTCTTCTGAAGGGTGCAACCGGCAGTAATGATCGACCACGCTGGTCTTGCCGACACCTGAGGCTCCAAGGATGGCGCCGCAGACCGGTTCTCCGCTTACTCGGCTGCCCTGATGACAACGGTTCATCAGGGCAACCGCCTCGCGGAATCGCGGATGAAGCACGATGAGCTGATGGGCGTAGGTGATACGGTCCTCGGCAGGTATCCTCCGCCAATCACGCCGCTCACTGACGTCTTTGGGAGTAAGCTGTTTGGGCATGGGCAACCTATTTGGGGATAAGCGGAGTTGGACACAAACGGATATAGCTCAGCCGATTTGGCACTTGAAGACTGCCGGTCAATCAGACGTCCGGACTGGCAACGTCCCAGTCGCTCACATCAATCTCTTCCAATTCGATGTGAGCTACGTTCTCTGTTGTTGGCAGCCGCTCTTCAGCTACCGATTGCTCGACCTGTTGGTCCAGATTGACGTCATCGCTGATCGGAGACTCGGCAGTGTCGTCTGTGGAGGATGAGCCGCCTTCGAGGTAGCGCATGACACGGGATCGCCGTCGCTTCGACGGTTTCTGAAGCGCCTCCTCGACCACCTCGCGGATGGCATTGCGCCCGGCGGCCAGGCTCAGAAGATGCTCGGGCTGATCGAATCGCTCGCGAACCGCTCGTTTCAGAACCTTCCATTGGTAATTCGTCATTCCCTGCATGACCGAATCAATGGCCGTGGCCTTCAGGAAGCTGCCGTCGACTGGACTGACAATCCAAACTGCGCCGAGATCCCACGGGTTGTAGCGGACGGAGATCCGGTCGGCGCGATGGTTACCGGCAGCCAACTCGGCGCGCAGTGCCATCAGTTCGTCGCTCGTGTAAAACATCCCTCCCAGTTCGATACCCCGGGTGGTCAAGGTCCGCTCGGCCCGCTTGGCCAGAAGAACGAGCAGATCCTCAGAAGAGGCGGGTAAGCACGGTGGATGAATTGCCGCGCTGTCTTGCCACATCTCCAGGCGGGTCATGGTCGAAGTCGGATGCTTCACAATCGAATAGACGTCGATCAGATGGAGATGGATCACTTCCAAGAGCGCCTCGTAAGTAAGGAACGGTCCATCGTCCGGCTTGTAGTCAGCCCGATCGGCCCAGTTGCGAAAGGTGCGGCCAGGCAGAGAGGCGGCGAGCTGATTGTTAAGACCATCGAAGAACGACTCGACTGTTCCCTTAAGGTGAGGCGTTCGCGGCGGATTGAAATCCAGTTCGATGCCCAACTGGAAGGCCGCCTGTTCCAGATCCTTGCTGGTCAGATCGGAACCCCGGTCGCAGACGAGTTTTTCGGGCAGACCACAGCAGGGCCAGATCCCTTGGATTCTCGGGTATCGCTCCTGCAGGCCCGTCTTGGGCAGGATCGCCTGCCTGAGCGACTCCATGATCACCCCGTAGGAGGGCGGCTCGAATCCCAGGCAGAAGCCGACGACCAATCGGCTGTAGTAATCGATCAGAATCGTCAGCCAGGGCTGGCCGATCGGTCCTGCCTGGGACCCAACCACAACCTTGAGCGGACTGTGGTCCAACTCGACTCGCTGGAGAATCCGAGTGGCAAGCTGCCGGGTCTGCCTGAACTTGTGGCGCGAGTCAGCGATTTTTCGGCCCCATCGTTGACGATCGACTTCCCACGGATCAAGTTGGGCGATCCGGCGGGCGATGGCCCGGGCCAGAGCGGATTCTCTTGGGATGGGAACCGCTTGTCCGGCCGGGAGCCGGGAGTTGAGCCGCTGAAGATCTTCGAGGACTCTGCGTGTGACAGCCGAAATGGGCCGCCGCGCCATATTGAGGTAGACGATCTGGATCGCCTCTTCCATGAGTTGGTGAAGATGAGGGTGACGGTTCCACAGGCCGTTACGTCTGGATTTGCCCCGTCCGCCGCAGCGGCGGACAGCAGGAACGAGTGCCATGCGGTCCTTGCCGGCGGCATGCCAAGCCCGATAGTAACGCCGCAACGTTCGAGGCGAGCAGGAAGTCCGCACGGCGCGCAATTCGGCCGCTCGCTGCTCAAAGTGGGTCTCCAGTGGCGGACCGGGCAGTTTGGTGAGCGGTTCAAGGGCCCGCCAACGGCGTTCCAAGGTTTTTCGCTCTTCGGCCGTGAGATGGCGAGAACGTCTTGTCTTGCCGGGGGAGTGAGGCTTGGGAGTCTCGGACACTGATTCGGTCTGAAACAGGAGACGCCCCGTCGCATAGTGAGTGTGAATCTCTTGTTGGGAGAACTCCTGCTCTACGTGAAACTGAACGTCTTGGGCAATGAAGCGGTCCGGGGCAAGTTGGCGGACGACCCGCCAGACCCGACCGTCGAGCAGCCACCGGGTGCCCACACCGATTCGAACGGGTCCCATGAAATCGTACCTCCGGGATAAATGAGGGTCTCGTTGTCCAAAGGCCCAGTGCAGGGATCAAAACTGAGCCGCTCTGTAGCCAAGAGATGGTAGACTGCTTGGATGTTTCCGGGATCATCATGACGGAGAGTTGAAGACAAGGTAGCCATCTGGATTCCGGCTGCTGGAACGATCGATTCCACTCGGTTCAGAAGATCTGAATCCAGGTATGCTTGGCGATAGCGGTTGAGTAGTCTGACGTTCGACAACAGGTGGCCACCCGAAAGCTCCTTCTCCGTAACGACGTGAAACGTCCATCCCTTTCGTTCTGCGAACCTTCGGGCTACGGCCAGCTTGCGTTGGACCTTTGGCTTGGTGAGCTGAGCAGACGGTTTGATTTCCACAAGCCGTTTACGGTGATCCGTCATATCGACGAGAAAGTCGGGGACGATGTAGCTGGATTGCTTACCGTTGCGTCGTCGTCGGTTGACGGGAGGGCTATCAATCAGTTCGATCTCGATGTGATCCTCCAACTCCTGCCAGGCGTACCAGATCGCGAGAGGTTGTTCCTGGATATGAAGAACCTCAGGACATGCCACGAGAGTCGTAGCAGCGGCTCCCTCAAGTTGGCCCTGGCAGCGGATAGATCGGCCTTGCTTCGGACAGGGTACCAGCAGAAATGAGCCGGGCGTGCGGCGCCGAAGGCGGAACGTGGAAATGTCAGCCGGTTCATGTATGTCGGGCATCAGAAGCGATCCTATTGTGAGCGAGCAAATTGGACTCAAGCGGCCCTACGTCGCCTGCGGGTCGTGCCGGACCCGTTCCGTGCGGCCGTCGACCGTGACTTGCCGTTAGAGCCGTTCGCACGCCGACGTCTGGTCGGACGGAGTTTGGTTTGAACAAGTTCGGCCAGACGTTGGTCGGTGTTGTCGTGGAGATCGTCCCATGGGATCGTTTCATCGGCCGATTCGATAATGCGCAGCAAAGGACGCACATCCTTCGCAAGGGCTCGGTGATCGCCCACGTTTCCGTTAACCAGAGCACGGCGTAACGACGGATGATGTATAGTGTGAAGCATCAAGATGGAGTCTTCCGGACGGACGAGAACTAGTTGTCGTTTGCCGGAGAGCACAACCTGACCGATGCCCCACTTGTCACTCTGCCGGATCGCTTGCTGAACCACGGCAAAGGGCTGCTGTGCGGCCGGATTGGCCGGGAGGAGCGACAAGCTACGGCCCGCGAAGAGAACCAAGTCGATCAGTGATGGTACCATGAAGTACTTGAGATGGACCGTCTTGTTATCCTCCGGCTGAAGTTTCTCAAGTTCATTGGCCGAAAGTCGCACGTATTGGTCGGGCTGATACGGATAGCCTTTAACGATCTCTTCCGGCGGCACGGCGCCATGCGTTGGGCACCACTTGCGATACTCGATCCGCTGACCACAGACGTCGTGTAGTTGTCGAAGCGGCGTCTCGGGCGGCGTGGCGATGGCCGCATAGGCCTTCACCGGCACGAAGAGATCGCCCAGGCGAAGTTGTCCGCACCAACTGGCGCGGCTTGCTGGCGCCGCGTGTGACTGAAATGCATGCATAGGTAGTGTCATAGCACTGGTTGCCATAAAGCGGGTCCTTGCAAGTGTGAGAAAGGGGATCCAAGAAACGAAAAGGGGCCGCACGAAGCTCAAGAAAGAGCAGCGTTTGGCTCGAAAAACGACGGTGCTGATGGCTATGCGAAGCCCTTCACCTACATATGCCTCAAAAACGACATTTATTTAGGCAGAAGACACTGTGAAGCCATGGGGAGTGTTCGTTGGAGCTGGTTGGCCAGTAGCGATAGAGAGTTCGCGAACGTCAACTGTCCGTAAGTGGATCACCAGGCTATTGTCGACAACTCGCAAGACAAAGTGCAGAACGTCGTGGCAGACTGCTCGGCGCACCGCCGCGGTAGGACATCGCGGCATTGGTGTCAGTGACTTGGTAGCTGTATCGAATTTGTACCTTGATCCGCTCCGCGTCGCGATAAACAGAACACGGGTCGAACCCCAAGATCAAACCTGCCCCTTCGCGCCGTACCATCGTCCGACACCTGTAAACTCCGGATCGCATCCACCTGCTCGTTCTGGTCGACGTGGGCGCGACGGGCCGTTAGGATGGAAGGCGACCTCCTACGCCCTGACGCCCGCACACACGAATCTGCCTGCCGCGGGTGCGATCCCCAAATTGATTCGACCACGTTGTTCGGATGGTCGGACGGGAGACAACTTTGCGATACATTCCCGACGGTATGTGCAGCTCGCGTCTTGCCACGTGCGGAGGGTTTGCGGCGATCGTGTTGTGGAGTACGACCGTTGCCTTTGCCCGAAGCCTCTCCGAGCAGCTTGGCCCGGTTACCGGCGCAGCGGCCGTGTATGGCGTCAGTGCCGTGCCCGCGGTGGCCTCGCTTCTGCGAGCGAGGCAGAGGCGTCGAGGGATCGTGGGTTTGCCGGCGCGATACCTAGTCGGGTGCGGCTTGCTGTTTGTTGGCTACATGCTGCTTCTGTTTCTCGCCGTGGGCTGGGCCGAAGGCCATCAGCAGGTGCTGGAGGTCGGACTGGTGAACTATCTCTGGCCCGCCCTAACGCTCCTGTTCTCGCTGGTTCTTCTGGGCAAGAGGGCGAGTTGGGGCCTGTTTCCCGGCACGCTCCTAGCACTTGCCGGCGTCTTCCTCGTGGTGACGGATGGATCGGCCGTCTCTTGGCAGTCGCTCGTGCGAAATCTTGCGAGCAATCCCGGGGCCTACTCAGTAGCCATGGCGGCGGCAGTCTCCTGGGCGATGTATTCCAATTTGACGCGCCGCTGGGCCGGTGGTCGGAAGGAAGGAGCCGTGGCCGTATTTTTGCCCACGACGGCTATCGTACTATGGCTGATCTGCTGCTTCGTCGATGAACCGCGCCAGTGGAGCGAGCGGGCGGTGGCCGAGTCGCTGTTTCTCGGCGTCGCAACGTATGCAGCGTACGTGCTGTGGGACCATGCGATGAGGAGGGGACAGGTCGTGGCGGTCGCTGCGGCGTCGTACTTGACACCGCTCCTCTCCACGATCGTAAGTTGTCTCTATCTCGCGACGGTGCCCGGCTGGCAGCTGTGGGTGGGTTGCGCCGTTCTCGTGCTGGGGTCCGTTGTCAGTTGGCGGTCGGTTTCCACGGTTTCCGACGCACCGCCGGTACAAGCGACCATTACGGACGACGGCCCGTAGCCGAGTTGTCTGTCACGACAATTTGCATCTTTCCTCGCAAATTGTCGCCACCGTTGTCGCACTGCCCTCGCATCCTGGTGGATTCAGGCGGGGGCGTCGGCACGAGCTCTCTCAGTCGACCAGCCGGAGATCTTGTGACCCAGGTTGGCCAGGACTCCTTGAATCTTGCTTTATTCTCAGATCACGGTTTCTTGTAGAAAGCAAACAGCGAAATCACCGATCTCCTGGTCTGCCGGTGGACGTCCTACGGACTTGCGACGCTCACTGTAATCCCATTTCTTGGCAACGAATGTTCGATACCAACCGTATGTAACGCCGTAGAAACGTACCACGCAGCGACTTGAAAGTGTGACGCTCGGGGTTGGAAGTTAGGCCCCAGTTTAGTCGGGCTTAAGGGAGAAAAGAAGCTGTGTTCTGACGAAGGGGGCTTCTCAACCGCACCATTGTGGCCGTAATTCGACAAAACACCAGCCAGTGGACTCACGTTGAGGAAATTGCCCGCTGTCCAGCAACCAATTCAAGTCCCTCTGGTGCTGACCAGCGAATCAGTCCTTTCGGACGGCGTTCAGAGCAGTTGACTTGGTAACACGCCATCCGTATAAAGATGTACGCGCCGTACATCTTTCGGCAATTGACATGTTGCGTCAAGCATGAATGAACAGGAGAATCTCAATGATACGTTTGTCGCTCGCGTTTGTCCTCGTCCTTGTAGTGTCAGCTTTGGTGCTCGGTTTTCGGCACTCCGAAAGCCCCGAAGCCGCCGCCTTCGCCCAGGAGCCAGATGTGAAGGTAACGCCCAACAACAGCGACATCCAACGCTCACGCCGCAGGGTTAACACATTAGATAATGTCTTCAAACAGACGATTGTGTTGATCACGGACAAATACGTTCATGATGAAGATGATTTCGCGGCGGGCAGCGCCGCGGTTCTGCTGTTCAAGAACGTTTCTGAGTCAAGTGAGATTGACGTACGGCTAATCGATGTGACCGGCGATCCCTACGATCCGGAGAACGTGGCAAAGGATCCGTTCGAGAAGGAGGGCGTCAAGCTTTTGAAGAACGGAGCAACCGGGCACGAGCAGGTAATCACGCAGGAAGGCAAACCCTATCTGCGTGCTCTCACGCCGGTTCCTGTGGTAATGCAGAAATGCGTGATGTGCCATTCCCACTACGAAGATGCAAAGAAAGGCGAGGCAATTGGGGCCATCAGCTACACAATCCCGATCGAGTGAGTACTTCGCACTTCCGGCAACTGATACCAGCTACGGTGCAAGACGGCTTAGCTGTCGGCGCGAAGGTGTCACATCGGCAAGTGTCACGCTGTCTAGATATGCCAACTGAATGCGCTCTGCCTCAGCAAGGACCCCCTTGAGCCTGCAAAACGAGTGGATCAAACATGTGTCGTCCTCTCCCACGCATGCGAGCAGGTGCATGTCTGGCTCGACCGCCCGGATCACGTCTCCGACCCCGATGTCTCTTGGTTGCCGGGCCAGACTCGATTCCGCCACCGATCCCGCGGGTGCTGTGAATGTAACCATGACGTCGAGAGCTAACGACCTTAACGACCTTTGCAACAAGGTTGGCCGAAATGCCGAACAGGGAAGCAACCTCGGCGACATTGGATCGAGACCTCCTTGTTGCCAAGAACATCAGCGTTCGCAAAGCATAATCGGTCTGTGTGGTGAGCTTCATGGTGACGAAGAGGGCGAAAGGTATATCTATAAGGCATCTTTTGTCATCGTATCGCTTGGGGTCACGCACGTCAATTGCTAACGCAGGTGCATTGACGCAAAGAGAAGGACGCTCCGTAGCACGGCTCTCCACTTGTTCCCTCGCGATCTGTACCGCTTCTTCGCACAGGTCGTTACGAATCAAGCGAGCGAAGTTCTTGCTGCCCATCACGTTGGTCCGCTCGCCGATCATCGTGAACGGGATTTCCGGACGCATCACCATCGCGCATCTGGGCCAGAAGAATCGCGTGTAAGGCCTGACTCGAAGTACTAATTCGTGGCCTTAGGCCATTGACACGTTTAGCAATTGCTCGGATGTGGTCCCGGCGTGGTTCCACAGCAACCGCCCACCGATGTCTGACACATCCCTTTGTCGGCATACTCACCGACCAACCCCGCCATAGCCTCTGGTCCAAGATCGAACTCACCCATATCGTTAGGCAAGCCAGCGTTGGGATGACAGGAAATCGGAATATCGGAGACACGCGATAGTTACTGCGACGATGGATTGCTTAGCTGACCTTCCGGGTTGTAAAAATACGCGGTGGTGTCGATGTAGTCGGTGCAGCCGGTTTGGCTGTTGCATTCGGACAGATACTGCAGTCCGCTGGTTTCCTGGAGCCAATGGGCGAACATGGTGGCGAATTCGCGTTTACAGGTTTCGTCGGTTTCGTCGTCTTCCCCGCAGAGCATGGGAAAGGCTACGGCGGATTTGAGAAAAGACTCCCGCGTGTACACGGACTGGCGGTTCGGAAACACGCTGTCGTAAATATCCTGTGTGACGATTCTGTCGATGCGTTCGTAATTGGAGAAAAAATCGGCCCGTTCTTCCGCGGATTTGTTGTCCCAGTACGTGGAAAGCTCCTGGGCGGAAAGCATGCACTGCGAGAGATGTACCTTGCGCAGGGTCGCCCGTTCGTCGCTGGTGATGTCCCTGCGTACCTGGGCGTCCAGATCATAAATACGATCCGACAATACGTAGTTTTTCACTTTCTGCTCGCACAGTTCTTTGGAATTGTCCGGAGCGGCATGGGACGGAGTGCCCCAAAAAAGTGCGAACACAATTGCCAGTGAAATTGATAAACCCAAACCAGTTTTCATTATTTCCCCCAAGCTGGTGAAAGTGCGCAGGGCGGAACGCCTAGCGCCCCAAAAGCAGATAGGTCCTCCCCCGGACCAGGCGCTGTGCCCCAAAAAATGTGTGAAACTGAAATGTTGCAATCCCATTTTTGTGGTTAAAAATACCGAGTAAAAGAGTAGAAAAATCAGATAGATCATATCACACTCATACGGTAACGGCTATCCTCCCAAGTGGCTTTTATGCAGTAAGGAGGCTTTCCGGTTCAAAATTCCGATTGAAAAAAATATCATGTCAATCAAATAAGGAACTTATTGCGTCTCTTGCATGATGTCGGCCAGGATAAGACCGGACATTTGTCGCGGACGGCCTGTCCACCGCTGCTTTTTTCTTGTAAAAATTTTGTAACAACCACATTGCCATCTTGCTCCTGCCGGAGGAACGTGTGAAAAGGGGCCCATGCAATCCGCGTATGCGGTCAACCAACAAATGCAATCAAAGGAGGCTAGCTATGCGCTACGCAATCATCAATTTGAGTCTGCTGGCATTGTTGCTTCTCTCCGGCCTGGTTCAGGCACAAACCGGGGTGGATCCGGACATGTCCACCGGCGAAATCCCCTATATGAGCGCGGGAGTGGGCGAGGACAGCTCGAGCCCGACACCCCAGGGACCGCAGGCCTGGACTCTCAAGATGGTCTTTGCCGAAAAAGCGAGCCGGTCCTATGTCAGCGATGTGGAAGTGCTGATTACGGACAAGGACGGCAAACAAGTAGTGGAGGCTTTTTCCGACGGACCGTGGTTTCTGGTGGGCCTGCCCAATGGCGAATACGAGCTGCAGGCAACCTATAACAACCAGACGGAAAAACAGTCCGTAAGCATTGCCGGCGGCAAGATGCAAACTCTGTATTTCCTCTTCGCCGACAGCGAGTCCTGATTTCGCATCTTCTTGTAAGTGGTTCAGGCGGCCAGGAGGTTGACTCTTCCCGGCATGCCTGAATTGTTCAAAAAATGAAGGCTGTTTATTTAATAATAATAAACAGCCTTCTCATGTTTGGCCTTTAACCAGATAATTTTTCAGTCGAGGGATTTATCTCTCGACTTTTTCTTGATTTTGTAATCTAGTTAATCAACTAGACACAAGGAGGACGATCATGGGCTACCCAACAAAAATTCAGCTCATCAAGCGTAAGCAAAGCGAACAATGGTACATCAACTTTCCGTCGGCTGTTGCTCAAGCTATGGAGTTTGAGAGGGGAGAAACTGTTGAATGGATAATAGAGGACAAAAGCCAGCTCGTAGTGCGCCGTTTGAAAACACCACCCTCTGTGCTTAAAAAAAAACTTGTGGAATGATCGAAAACTTCGACAAGCTGTTCACTCCGACCAGACCCGCTTTTACACAGCAACGTACGTTCGAGCGGGCGCGAGTATTGGCCTTAAGTGCTCTTGTTGGTTTGGGGAGAAAAACCATCAGCGGCATTCGGCAGGATGCATTTCATTTTTTTGGTGGTTTCCTATCAATATAATCATCGGAATTCCTATGTTTTCATTTTTTTTCTTGCTCCAAGAGAGCTTTTCCTCTAGGTTCAGTGCGTTTCCGTACTTTACGATCTGGTTTTTTGGAAAATGCTAATTGCACGTAATCAAAACGACATCGCCCTGGACCTGACTCCCGGTACCAGTGTAACCATCGGGAATTTCGACGGCGTTCACCAGGGACATCAGGCTCTTATCAACAGGATAATCCACAAGGCCCGGATCAAGGGACTGCTCAGCGCAGCGGTAACCTTTGACCCGCATCCCTTGCGCGTGCTCGTTGGGCCGCGCACCCCTCCTTTTATCACGGTACTGCACCGTAAACTCGAATTGCTGGCCACCATGGGATTGAACATGACCATGGTCCTGGAATTTTCCAAAGCCATGGCCGCTCTGGAGCCCGAGGAGTTCGTCAAGCACTACCTCGTGGACATGCTGCATGTGAAAGAGCTGGTGGTGGGTTATGATTATTCCTTTGGCAAGGGCAGAAAGGGCAATTTCGAATCGCTCAGCGCTCTGGGCGAAAAATACGGTTATAGTGTCGAACGGTTGGACCCAGTGATTATCAACGATGCCGTCGTCAGTTCCACCCGGATTCGGGACATGATCCGCGCCGGGGATGTCTGGGGAGTTCGGCCTCTTCTTGGCCGCTTTTATGTGCTGCGTGGACCTGTCATCAAGGGGCGCGACCGTGGCGGCCGTTTGTTGGGCTTTCCCACAGCCAATCTGGCTCCGGAAAACGAGCTCATTCCACAATGCGGCGTATATGTCGTATGGGCGCAGGTGGAGGCAGAGTATTATCCGGCGGTGGTCAACATTGGCTACAATCCGACTTTCGAGAATGACCAGATGAGTATTGAGGCACATTTACTCGATTTTTCAGGCGACCTCTACGACTCACACCTTCGTCTGCACTTTGTTCAGCGCCTTCGGGGCGAAAAGAAGTTCTCCGGCATCGAGGAACTCATCGCCCGTATCAAGGAAGACATTGCTCTGGGCAGACGGATTCTTGATGCGTCCGATGCGCAGTTGTAAGCCGCTATCATCTTCAGGCGCGCTACGCGACGTCCCAACGCTACAGGTTTAATCCAATGGAACAGTCAGAAATCTCACCCGAGGCTGAAGACCCCCGGCAAAAGAAACGGAAACTGCTTGCCTGGCCCTTTGCCAAACTCTGGAGCGAAATCGTTTCCTCCTACAAAAATATTACAGGCGTCCGCTGGCTGCTGTTGGGAGTAGTCGTCGGCATCATCTCCGGATTCGCAGCTGTCTTATTTTTCTACTCCATCGAACTGCTCAAACATTTTTTTCTGCATGATCTTGCCGGACTGGTTCTTCCCGCGCCCGCGGGCGAGGCTTTGTTCGAAGAGGCCGGCCCCCCTTCCGGCGATCCGCATCTCTGGATCATCCCCCTTCTGACCTGCTCTGCGGGGTTGCTTACCGGCTGGCTTGTCAAACGGTTCATACCCGATTCCATGGATGGCGGCACCGACGGCACTGACTCCATGATCAAGGCCTTTCACCAGAAAGGTGGTGTGGTTCGTCCGCTGGTTCCGATCATCAAGGGACTGACCGCGGTTCTGACAATTGCCACCGGCGGCAGTGCAGGCCGCGAGGGCCCAATAACGCAGATCGGCGGCGGCATCGGCTCCTGGCTGGCCATGAAGTTCAATCTTTCCGCGCGTGAGCGGCGCATACTGTTGCTGGCCGGCGCGGCCGGAGGCCTTGGCGCCATTTTTCGCGCACCCATGGGCGGCGCGCTTACCGCCATCGAAGTCATTTATCTTGAGGACTTCGAGGCCGAGGCCGTACTTCCGGCTGTATTTTCTTCGGTTTCCGCCTATACGATTTTTACCCTGTTTTTCGGCAGCGCATCCATGTTCGGGATTCCGGAATTCCAGTTTCATGATGTACGCGAACTGCCGTTCTACATCATTCTGGCGCTGGTCTGCGCAGGATCCGGCTGGCTGTACGTAAAGAGTTTCTTTTTCATCAAGTACAAGATCTTCCAGAAGCTCAACAACAAGATCGGCCTGGTTCTGACCACGGGCCTGGGCGGCCTGATCATGGGGCTGCTGGGCATGTGTTTCCCCTATGTCTTTACCGGGGGCTACGGCTGGCTGGAACAGGCCATTCAGGGCCATTTGACCATCACCCTGATGCTTGCCATCATCGTCGTCAAGATTGTGGCCACGTCCGTGACCATTGGTTCGGGAATGAGCGGCGGCATGTTCGCCCCGGCCTTGTTCGTGGGTGGCCTTAGCGGTGGTCTGGTAGGGTACGCATCCAATTATTTCTGCCCTCAGATCGTGACCCAGCCCGGCGGATACGTACTGGTGGGCATGGCGGCCTTTTTCGCAGGCGTGGCCAACGCTCCCATTGGCCCGCTGTTGATGGTCTGCGAGCTTACTTCGGGCTACGGACTGCTGGCGCCGCTGATGCTGTCGTCGGCCTTGTGCCTGGTCCTGAACCGCAAGATCTCGCTGTATGAAAATCAGCTGGACAACAAATTCGAATCCCCGGCGCATATTGCGGACTCCACCATCAATATTCTCGAGAGCGAACAGGTTCGGGATTTCTATACGCCGGGCATGGTGGCCGGCGTTCAGGAAGCGACCCGTTTTCAGGAACTGGTGGCCATCATTACGGAAAGCAACGAATTCACCTTTCCCGTATTCAATCAGAAGGGCGAGTATACGGGGTTGCTTGCGGTCAATGATGTCCGCAAGGTGCTGTTCGAGGACGAGGCGCTCAAGGATCTGTTCCTTGCCAAGGATATCGCGCGCAAGCCCATGTACGTCCGGCCGGATTATGATCTGTATACGGCTTTGATGAAATTCGTGAGCACGGATCTGGACATGATCCCCGTATTGGATGCGGACAACGAATTGATAGGCAGCATCAAACGCGAGGACGTATTCAAGGCCTATTCAATGTATATCGATACCGTGTCCGGAAAAGAATAGCGGACATAATTTACGGATAAAATAAGCCCGTCTTTCGTGATGCGAGAGACGGGCTTTCTTTTTTCTAGTCTTCGCCGTGGACCAGCTTGACGATTTTTTCCAGGCACTCCTGCGGATCAGGGCGTTGGAAGATATTGCGGCCGATGGTGACACCGGCTGCGCCGCATTCGAGGGCTTCGCCGAGCATCTTGAGTACGCCGTCGAATTCGGGCTGACTTGGTCCTCCGGCCACCAGAACGGGCGCGGGGGAGGCGGCGATGGCTTCGCCAAAACTGGAGGCTTCACCGGAAAAAGGCGTACAGATAAGATCCGCCCCCATCTCGCCACCCAGGCGGATGCAGTGGGAGATCAGGCTCGGATCGAATTCGTTCACAATCTGTCCGCCGCGCGGATACAGAACCGCGATCATGGGCAGTCCGGCCAGGTGGGCTTCGTCGGTGAGCATGCCGAAGTCGGTAAGCATACGGTCTTCCAGATCGTTTCCTATGTTGAGCTGCATGCATACGGCATCCGCACCAAGGCGCTGCGCCTCGGGGATGGAACAGACCACGCTCTTGTTGTAGGAAGGAATGCCGTGGCGGGTACCTGCGGAAAGCTGCACCACCAGCAACACTTCCGGACTGAGAGACGCGGCGTGCGCGCGAACCAGCCCCTTGTTGAGAATGACCCCTTGAAGGGAATTCCTGTGGGCGTTTTCAATGAGTTCGGGAATTTTGGCAATGCCGGGGGCCATGCCTTCGCTCAGACCATGGTCCAGGGCGAGAAGCACGCTGCGACGGCTGGGATTGAGAAAGAAGCGCTGCAGTTTTCGTAAACAACCTATCATAATAAAAAGCTCCAAATACGAGATGGTCTGTGAAAATGAGCCGGGTCAGCGGTCCGACCAGATGGCCCGCCTTCCTTTTACATTGAGCCAGGCCAAAGGCAAAGAATTAAAATAAAGGCCGGTGAGACCAGACGATTTTTTTTCAATGTTCAGGTCATGGCTCTGTCCGGATAGCAGCGCACGAATGGGGGCGATTTCTTCCAGACAAAGAGGAGTTCCTGCGGGCCGGGCTCCGGGCTCGGGCAACAGCAGGCGCAGGCGCGGGTGCATACGCAGACCGGCCTTGCCGTATTTTCCCAGAGGAAAACCCTGCCATCTGAAATTTTCCGGCAGCAGGTCGAGCAAATGCTCATGCAGCAGAAAGACGCGTTCGCCAAAACGGGCAGGTCGGCCGCAGGCCAACGGGGCCGTATCGGCTCCCTGCTCCGCGAACAGCCCGGGATCAAGCTCCTCTCCCATGGGAGGAAAGGTTCCGGAAAAGGATTCCGGCGCAAGGCCTGGCTCACCGGGTTTGGCCAGCAAGGAAATGAAAAAACCCTGGGCTTCGGATTGCTGCCCGTCCACACGCAGGCTGCCGGCCGCTTCGGCCAGTGTGGGCTGCTCGAAGGAAAAACCGGGAAAGGGCTCCAAAGGCAGGAGTTGCAGTCCGAGTTCCTGTTGTGCCCAGGCCAGCTGTTCTTCGTTTTCCGCGGGGTTGGTGGTGCAGGTGGAATAGGTCATCCGTCCGCCGGGAACGAGCAGCCGGGCTGCTTCGGCCAGCAGGCGGCGCTGGAGCTTCACCAGCGGAAGAATTTTGTCGCCTTTCCAGAGCTTTTTGACGCGCGGGTGCTTTTCCACAGTGCCCCAGCCGCTGCAGGGCGGGTCCAGCAGAATGGCCTCCAGGCAGGCATCCGGCAAAGGCAGGGCCTCGCCCGGATAGTGGCAGGTGGCCGCATTGAGCAGATTGAGCCGCTGCAGATTGCGCCGCAGTGTGGCCAGGCGTTCGGGATTGGGTTCGTTGGCGAGCACGCAGCCTTCCGGTCCGGTGAGCTGCGCCAGAAATCCGGACTTGCCGCCAGGGCTCGAGCACATGTCCAGAACGCGTTTGCCGCGCAGGCCGCCGGCGAAAGCGCTGTCCAGGGCCAGGGGCGGAAGCATGGAAGAACGGTCCTGAATGTAGATCAGGCCGAATTCTGCGGCCAGTGACGCGCCAAGCCCTTCGGTTCCGGTCTCCGTACTGTAGGCATGAGGAGAAAAGGGCTCCTGCCGCGGGGTGATCTCTTCCCGTTGCAGCAGTTCAAGGGCCATGGGAATTTCCTGCTCACGACAGACAAGACGGAAGCTGCGGGATTTATTGCGGGGTTGCAGTGTCGGGTACCTCCAAGCACACACGAAATAGACGGATGGGACAAACGCGCAAAGCGCCGTATTCCGCGCGTCATGCATAACCGGCCAAAGCCTCGCGTGTTTCGTAAGGCTTTGACCTGAAAATTACTGTTCTATTGTGGAGAAGAGTCGTCGGTTGCAGGAGCGGCCGGTTTTTGTTTGGGGTCTTCGGCCGTGGCGTCAATCGTAGTCTGCCCGGAATCTTCCGGAGTCGCATCAATGGTAGTGCCGGCAATCTCTTCATCGTCGGGATTGACCGGTTTTCCCGGCAGCTTTTTGGCCGGGGTGCTTTCTATATCCACCACAGGCAGAGCCTTGATATTCTTTTTGCCGAATTTTCCATTGGCGGTCAGCATCTTCCCATCGGGGGTGATGACGGTTTTGTTGTCCACGATGGCAATGCCGGTCTTTTCCAGCACTTCACGGCGAAAAGCGAATTCTTCCTGAAGTTTGTGGGTCTTGTACATCAGCCACATCCGGGCGAGATAGCTGATGAGCCAGACCGCGAAAATTCCAACGCCGACCCAGATGGCAAGCTGCAGAAAGGACTGACCCAGCTGGACGATGGAATTCATGATCACGTCCAGATGGTAGACGAGTGCGCCCAGCAGCAGCATGCCGGCCAGGACGATCATGGTGGGCAAGCCCTGGACGAGATTCACCCATTTTTTCAAGCGCTCGGGAACAGCCTCGCTGGCGGCGTCGTTGAGGTCCTGATCGCCCAGCATGATGTGGGAGAGCCCCATGCCGACCAGCTGAACCAGAAACATGATGGCGATGGGAGCCAGAAAAATGGAAAGGATGTATTCTTTCCAGGGAAAATTGTAGCTCATGGTTCCATCTGGCGCCGGGTGCATGTTGGTGACGCCGTGAACAATGGCAATGATGGTAACAAAAAGTTCAACAATGCAGATTCCCAAAGCCAGATGGGAAAGCAAGGTTTTCTTTTCCTTTTCGCTGAGTATCGCGCCTATGCCGCCAAAGCCGACACGGCGTGATTTTTCATTTTTGCTGTCAGTATTGCTCATTCGATATTCTCTTAAGGTGGAGCCGGGGATAAATTAGGGGCAATTGGTTGCTTTTGCTCCAGACAAACCTACAAAACCTGAAAGGATTTGACAATTATATAAAAATTAATTTTTTTACATTATACTAGGTGGGGATGGCAAGCGAAAACTCGTTGGTGCCCCCATGAATGTGGTTCCGGTTGTGCCAACCTAACCGAAGCGCGACAGGTGTTCAAGGGGACGAGAGGATTGAAAGAAAATTGTAATGATAGAATGGGAAAAAGCAACCGGCCGCGGGCGTAATCCGCGACCGGTATACGGAGGAAGGTAGCCAAATATAGCGGTTTAGTGGGTTGTTTCGGGTGTGTCAGAGTCTTCGAAAAATTTTATTGAAAGGGTCTGGTTGGGGTTTTCGTTCAGGGCGTATGTTCCCTTACTGGTCAAGGTCAGCCCGGATTCTTCACAGTAACCGGAAAGCTGTTTTACGATGGATTCCTTTTCATTTTCAGGGCATTCATGGTTGAAAAAAACATCCAGAAGTTCTCCGGTTTCACCAAACCGTAGCAGAAACGCATTGTGTGAAATAAAAACCAGATCATCGTAGGAGTAGGTGACTCCCAATCCCATGCGCTCGACGATTCCCGTGACAAGTCCCAGTGGGCGGTAGGGTATTCCCATAAATGAATCCTTGTGCAGCCTAGAGTTGATTTTTTGATTAAGATACGCAAATGGGTAAAATGGAATTACCATGACTGTATCCTTTGCTTTATGAACAGTTGTTGTTGTTGCATTGAATAATACGAGAAACATGCCAACGATGAGTTTTTTGGGGTATGACTTTGTAAAATCCTTGAATTGCAGGGTTTAATTCGAGGTCATTTTTTTGATTTTTTCGTGTGTAATGGGTCAGAAGGATACAATAATTTAAAAAGGCTTCAAAATTGTTGCCGGCAGAAAACCGTGCTACAAATTTGTAGCATTTAAAATGATTTTTCACGTATCCTTTTTGCTGCCGCCAGCGTATAGATAATAATTGATATAGCGGCCCGATTAAAAAATCGATGGCAGTCAGGTGACACAGGAAAGAATCTGACGGCGGGATCGGCATGGTGGCAGGATTGTGGACTGAACTTCAATGTATTTCCACGAGCCTCTGGAGTGTGATCTTCGTTTCGGAGAGCAACGGCGTACTGTCGACCGTTTTTTTCCAGCGCGGTCAGGGGGGCGGTTTGAATTGCCACATACGCAAAAAGAGACTAGTATGCCTCTCCTGAATTGCCGGATCATGAGGCCCGGCCCCAAGAAGCTGGAGAGCAAAAAAGCAGCACGCCCGCGCTTCAGCAATCCTCGGCGCACGGCATCGCCGGCGGAACGGCATTTTGCTGGATTCAGAGTATTAATGATACTACTTCGTATGCTTTGGTCTCCGTGGCATTCCCCTGCTGTTGTCCCTTTACCTTCTACCTAAGAGCATGCTAGGAGCTGATGTCATCGCTCAAATTCTTAAGGAGTGCTTATGCGTTTGCAACGTACCCTGCAACTAATTCTGTTTACAGCCACTGTTATGCTGGCGCTTCAGACCGCTTGTCCGGTTCAGGCTCAGGCCGAAAAAACCTTTGCGGTTGCGCCCTTTTCCATCAACGGTCCCAGTAAGTACGCTTATTTGAAAAACGGCATTCAGGACATGTTCAACTCGCGGCTGAGTTGGGCGGACCACTTCAGTCCTCTTGGCCGGGAAAGCGTCAACAAGGCCGTGGGCAGCACACCCGTGACCAGCGACAATGCCCAGCAGATGATCACAAAGCTCGGCAGTGATTATCTTGTCTACGGCAGTGTCACCATCATGGGCGACCAGTGCAGCCTGGATGTCCGCGTGACCGAGAAGGACGGGCAGACCTGGCCCAAAACGGCTCAGACTTCATTGGGCAATTTGATTCCCGCCTTTACGCGCGTGGCGAATTCGATCAACGGCGAAGTTTTCCAGAAGCCGGGCGCGGTAGCACAGACCGGTCAGGAAAAAGCCGGTCCCACCACCGGTACCGGGGCCAAAAACGCCATGAATCCCATGCTGATTCATAACCAGGCCAAAAACGATCAGGGCGTTTATCTGAACCCGCAGTTCCGTTATGCGGGCGATGCGGGCATGGAAGGCCGCATCCGCAGCCAGAGTATGCCCTATGTCGGCTACTCCTGCGTTGTCGGCGATGCCGATGGCGACGGAAAGAACGAAATCTTCATTTCCACCGAGCACGGCGTCCGCGCCTTCCAGTATGATGCCGAAGGCAATATGCGCCCGAAAGGCGAATATGACGTCGGTTATCTGTTGAAGATTCTGCGCCTGAGCATGATGGACATCAATGGAGACGGTTACCAGGAAATCGTGGCTTCCGTCATCGATGGTCAGGGTTACGACCATCATGAGAGCAGCAGCGCGACGAACAACCTCAGCTCTCCCAAGTCCTTCATCCTCAATTATAAGGACGGCGTGTTCACGGTTGTGGACAAGGACATCAAATATTTTCTGACCGCAGTGAGAATTCCGCCGGATTTCCATCCCGCACTTGTCGGCCAGAAAAAGGGTTCCCGCCAGTTCTTCGGCAATACCGTCTCTGAAATGGTCAAGATGGGTGGCGAATGGCAGCAGGGTGCGGCTCTGATGCTGCCGCCCGAAGGCAACGTCTTCAACTTCACCTATCTGCCGCAGCCTGACGGCCAGTATAAAATCGTGATCAGCGACAACAAGGACAACCTGCGGGTTTACACGCGTACGGGTGATCGCCAGTTCACCTCTGACGAAACCTATTCGGGATCTTCCCTGGGATTGCTCGACGATACGACGGCCACAGGCCTGAAGGATCAGCTGGTCAGCAATGCCCCGTACTATGTCCCTCTGCGCATGATTACCGCTGACCTGGAAGGTGACGGTAAACACGAACTGATCGTCAACCATCCGGTCTCCGTGGCTGCACAGTTTTTCGAACGCTACCGCTACTTCCCGCAGGGTGAAATCCATTCCCTGGTATGGGATGGCGTGGGGCTTTCGCTGTTGTGGAAAACCCGACGTATCAAGGGCTCGGTTGCCGACCTCGGTATTGCGGACATCAACAACGACGGCGTCAAGGATTTGTACGTACTGATCAATACCCACCCCGGTATGGTCGGTGTCAAATTCCGGCGTTCACTGCTGGTGGCTTACCCGCTGGATACCAGCAAATCCAGCGGACAGATCGATCAGGAATTTCTCAACGAATAATTCCTGCCTGTTGTAGTGATATTCAAGACGGGAAGCTTCGGCTTCCCGTTTTTTTTTGTGCGAATGCACCGTGTTGTCAGTTGTCGGGAGCTGGAACCATGAAGAAGCGCCAAGCCTCTTGAACGGGCAATGCTGGTTTTGTTTGCTCTGTAAGGTATGACGCGGCAAGCGTCGGGCCTGATGTTGTCCGATGTCAGGAAGCGTTTCGCAGGAACAAAGGCGTCAGTACAAACGAGGCTTGTCGGGATCCCCGACCTGCGGATGAGAGGGCAGGTCGATGGTTATGGTGGTTCCCTCGGTTGCATTGCTTTGCATGGAGATACCTCCCTGATGCAGTTCGACGATCAGTTTGGCCGAGTAGGTGCCCAGGCCGGACCCTCCTCTTTTTTTGTGAGTCGTGTATTTGTCGAAAAATGAAGACCTCAGAGACTCGGGGATCTGGCCTGGGTTGTTGCAGGTGATACGTACGGTTTCACCGCAGTACAGGGAGATTTTGACAAGGCCTTCGGGAGAGCTGGCTTCTATGGCGTTTTTGGCGATATTGGCCAGCATGGTATAATAGAGCAGTTCTTCGCCCAGAACCGTACAGCTTTGCGCGTCGGTAACGAACTCCATGACCACTTCCTTGTTTTTTGCCAGCAGTCCGCAGTCTTCCACCACTTTGGTGATCAGGGCAATGAGATCGAATGGTATGGGAGCGAGCATGTACGACCCGCTTTCCATTTTGAAGATATCAAGGGAGCGGTTTATCAGGTCCAGCATCAGGAGTCCGCTTTTATTGATTGTTCGGAGGTATCTTTCACGTTCCTTAGGGTCGAGATCAGGATTTTTCAACAGCAGTTGCGGCAAGGTGATTACGACGTTGAGGGGGGTTTTGAGATCGTGCCTGATCATGAGCTCAACGTCTTTTTGCAGTTTTTCCGTATGCTTTCGCTCTGATATGTCCCGATGCAGCACGACGAGCCCTACCAGTTCGTTGTCCGGCCCGTAGTAAGGCGTACGCAGTGTTTCGAATTCTTTGACCATGCCCGAGTTGATGATGATATCCTCTTCTTCCAGCAACGGTTTGCAGGAGTCCAGAACCTGGCGATCTTTTTCGCGAATCCTCAGAGCGGATTCCAGGGGCAGCAGATCGTAATCGGTAATGCCGATTATTTCCTCTCTGCTGCGTTTGAGAACCTCGCTGAAGGCTTTGTTGCAGCCCATGAAGATACCATCCGGATCTTTGTAAAGAATAAAGTCCGGAATGGAGTCGATAAGCGCCATTAACAGCGCATTCTGTCTGTTGATCTGTGTCTGGGCCTGCTGCAGCTGATGCAGATCTTCCATAATCCAGATGATCCCCTTGTCCGGATCCGTGGCGTCCACGGCCTTGCCGGAAAGCAGGCAGGGAAGCAGACTGCCGTCCTTGCAGTACAGATCGTATTCGAGGTGCATGATACCGTTGCTTTTCAGCTCATCATAATAACGTTCCCTGAAGGCTTCGGAACGCTCGTGATCGCCATGAAAAATGTCGACGCTTTCACCGATGAGTTCCCATGTCTCATACCCGGTCAATTCGCTGAATTTGGTGTTTGCTCTGGCGATACGCCGGTCTTTCTTGAGGTAGACCACGCCCACCTGGCTGTTCTCGAAAATTGCTTCGAATTCTGAAAGGGATTGCAGCAGCAGCTGCTTGGTTTCCATATGCCGTGAAATATCCATGGCCGTGCCCACCACGCGCGTGGGCCTGGACTGGCTGTCCAGTCCGACAATTTTGCCGCGCAGCTGAACCCATATCCAATGGCCGTCTTTGTGGCGCAGGCGAACCTGTTGCTCGTAATGGGGGGGCTCGTGATTCAGGTGCGTGTTGAAAAATTCCCTGGCCTGTTTCAGATCCTCGGGAGCGCAGCATTTTCGCCAGGTTTCTATGGAAACCGGCTGCAGTTCCTCGAGGGTGTGCCCGATGAGCTGAGCAGACTGCTCGTTAAGCAGGAGTTCCCCGGTTTGAGGGGTCCAGTCCCAGAAACCCAGGTTGGTGCTTTCGATAATGAGATCGAGCCGGCTGGCATATTCTTCGGAGTTGCCCGGGGGCTGGGAATGGGCGAGAGCATGCCGAGAATATTTTTGTAATTGATCGGCTCGATGACGCTCGCGCCGAAGCCGAAATACAAGGATTACGGTACTACCGGACAGAAGCAGGAAAGCAATGATGAGAAGAGCAATCTGCAAAGCGTTCATAAAGGTTCAATAGCATAGTTTGTAAAGGACAGCCATCACGGACATGCTTTACGTCGGGGTAAAAAAATAGCAAAATAGTAGGTTATTTGCCGGTTGCATATTGCTAATACGGCAAAAAGAATTAATATGTTATTGCAAGACCATAGGGAAATAGAGAGAAAATCCTCTAAAAAGTCTGTTACATCAGCATGTTGAACGTCTAATTGTTGAAAAACGCTTCTGGGGACATGTACTTTACTTTTTAGGGGCATTTGCGTAGAAAGTTTTTTTTCTAGAAGTTGGTGAGGCCGATTGACCTCGGACTCTCTGGAGGGAAAATATATGGAACAAAAAGATCTTGATTATTTTCACAAGCTTTTGACCGGGATGCTGGAAGAAGCCTTAAGCAAAAGTGATGCCACCATTGAAGACATGACTGGTACGATGGAAGTCTTTGCCGATCCGGCAGACCGTGCCACCATGGAATCCGACAGGGCATTCACCTTGCGGTTGCGCGATCGTGAGCGAAAGCTGATCAAAAAAATCCAATCCGCCTTGAAACGGTTGGAGGAAGGTGAGTACGGCATTTGCGATGAATGCGGCGAGGAAATCAGTATTCCGCGTCTGAAAGCCCGTCCAGTGACCAAACTCTGCATCAATTGCAAGAGCAAACAAGAAGAGGAAGAAACTGTCCGGGGGGATTGATTCCTACATTCCCTCCAGCTGCATCCGTTCGTATTTCGGGCGGATTTCTCCCCATATTTGATGGAGCAGAGCTGTGGATTCCCATTTTTTCAGATGTCTGGGTAGGGAACTGGCTCGCAAGCTTCGTGGCGCACGGCTCGATAAAATATACAGCCCGGCCCCCTCTGTTCATACCATCGAACTAGGGGGGGCATTTTCCGAACGCTTCCTGCTTTTTCATCCCCATAAAAATTTAGGCAGTTTTTTTCTTTCCGAAGAAAAGCCTCGCAATCCCGAAAGTCCGGACAGCCGTACCATGTGGCTGCGCAAGCATCTCAGTGGTCGACGTCTTGTCGAACCAAGACTGGACTGGGTGCGCAGGCGCTTGGCCTGGTTGTTGTCCCCGCGTACTGGCGAGGAGTTGAACTGGCTGATTTTTGATTTGCAGAATGGGCTGGATTTGATCGCGTCGCTTCCTTCCGATTTCGAACTCGATCCGCAATGGCCTGCGCTCGAAATTGCCATCACGGATGAGGGCATCTGGAAATCCTGTCCGCATATATCTCCACTGTTGCGAAAAAGTCTGCGCGTTCTTGCCCAAAATGATCCGGAACAGGCTGACGAGTTGTGGAAGCATCTCGTTGTTGGCGCCTGTTCGGCGTTTTATGTTTACGAGGATCCGGACCAGGGAGGGTTGATGACCACCTGGCAGCTTCCGGACAGCCTGCGTGCTGATCGCAAGGAGCTGGTATTCCAAAGTGCTCTGGACGCGGCCCGTGCGGCAGGGGCGATGGGGATTTTTACCGCTCCCGATGCCGGTGCCGAGGCTGAAGATGCCTCGAGGCGCAAAACGCAGCGCAAAAAGCTCGAGCGCATTTTGAAAAGACTGGACCAGGATGAGCAACGGCTGTTTCGGCTGCGGGAGGCCAGGGAACAAGCCAAGCTTCTGCAGGCCAGCCTCTACAGTCTGGACTCGTCGGAAAAGCGCGACAGCATCACCTTGCCCGACTATTCTTCCGAACAGGCCGGAGAGGTTACCATCGCCCTTGACCCCAGGTATACCGTACGTGAGAACATGGAGCGTCTGTTTAATCAGGCTGGCAAGGGAGACCGGGGACTCGGGCGTATTGCAGAACGCAGAGCGGAGATTCGTACGGAGCTGGATGCTTTGCTGGCCGGAGCACCGCTTGCGGAAAACGTTGCGCCCCAGTTGGTGGTTGCCCCAAAAAAGCCTGTTTCTCGCAAATCCGGGAAACAAAAAAAAGATCTGGCACTACATATTTTTCGCAGCAGTGATGGATTTCAGATTTTACGCGGCAAGAACAGTTCGGCGAATCACAAATTGTTGTCGCAGAAGGCCAGCCCTTTTGATTATTGGTTCCACGCGCAGGACGGCCCAGGCGCGCACTGCATCCTGAAACGCGATCATCCCAACCAGGAAATCCCGGAGCGCAGTCTGGAAGAGGCTGCCGCTCTGGCCGGTCTGAAAAGCTGGCAAGCCGGAGAAGGCAAGGCCAGGGTGCTCTGCTGCCTCGTACGGGATGTCCGTCATTTCAAGGGGGCGGCCATGGGGCAGGTTTTGGTGGACAAGGTGCTGCGCGTTTTTCAGGTTGTTCTGGATCATGATCTCGAACAACGCCTGCGCATAGAATGACCGCCTCCGCACTGCCCCGAAAGCTTATTTGCCAGATTTCATTTCATCAATGATCGACCGTAAAATCCGGGCCTGTTCCGAAAGACGTTCCACAGCTTCCACAGAGTGACTCAAGGCCTCGGAGGATTCCCCTGCAAGCTCATTGATGGTGCTTATGCTCCGGTTGATTTCCTCTGCCGTGGCGGATTGTTCCTCCGCCGCGGTGGCAATGGTCCGCACCTGGTCGGAAGTCTCTTCCGCGAATCCTAGAATGGTGGACAGTGCTTCGCCCGAAGACTGGGCCAGGGCCGTGGCTTCATCAATGGATGTTGTGGCCTGTTCCATGTTGCTGATGTTTTTTTGTGTTCCTTTTTGGATACCGCTGATGGCATCGCCGACTTCTTTGGTGGCACTCATGGTTTTTTCCGCGAGTTTGCGCACCTCGTCCGCGACTACGGCAAAACCCCGTCCGGCTTCACCCGCGCGTGCTGCCTCAATGGCCGCGTTCAAGGCCAGCAGGTTGGTCTGATCGGCGATGTCCGAAATGACATTCATGATCTGGCCGATGGATTCGGCCTGTTTGCCCAGTTCGGCCATATCGTCCCGTAATTCTTCCGCCTTCTTTTGAACAATCCCGATACTCTGAATGGAGTTTGAAACAATGTCGGATCCGTCATCGGCCTTGCCGCGCGTATTGTCCGCGATGGAAGCTGCTTGTGCTGCGTTGTTGGCCACTTCCAGGACAGTGGAATTCATTTCTTCCATGGCTGTGGCTGTTTCGGCAACCAGCCTGGATTGTTCCTGAGTGGCATTGTTCGACTTGTCCACCTGCGAGGATATCTCCCGTACTGCGGATGTCACTTCGGATACAATGGACTCCAGACGGTTGGCAGCCATGTTTATTCCCTTTTGCTGAGCGGATTCGGCATTTTTGTGTGCTTCTTCCGCGGCCTCCATGGCTTCCCGAGCTTTCTGGGTTTCCTGGGCTGCAAGGTGTTCCTGGTGCTGGGCTTCCTGGATCTTTGCCTTGAGATTTTCCACCATGGTGACAAAGGATTGTTGCAGGATGCCCAGTTCGTCTTTGCGATCAACCTTGAGTGGATAGTCCATTTGTCCCTGGGCAATGCTGGTGGCCGATGTCACAAGGCTGGCAATGGGTTTGAGGACGTTTATGGAGAGAATGATCAGAATGCCGACCACCAACAGAACAACCTGCGCCAGCGATAAGCCGATAATGGAATACCCGATGGTACGAGACGCCGCATAGGCTTCCTTTTTGATGATGGCGATGGCCAGGATCCAGTTGGACGACTGGGATCTCATATACAGAATCTGTTTGTCCGTGCCGTCGGTTGTTGTTTCCAGAAGCCCGCTTTCCTTTTCCGCGAGTTGTTTTCCTCCTGCGACTTTTTCAAAGAAATTGAATTTGCCAACGTACTCCTGATTGGGATGCGCCAGTAGAAGTCCGTCCGGGGCAACGATAAAGGCATAGGAGGCCGGATTGGACAAAGGCAGGATGAATTTTTCAGTGAAGTTGGCTATCCTGACGCCGATAGTCACAACTCCTACCACGGAGTCATTGTTTCGTACGGGCGCAGAAAGCACGAAAACGGGCTGGCCGTCCACACTGCTGATAATTGGATTGGAAATGTAATTTTTCCCCGAAACAGCCTCTTGAAAATAGACACGAGTATGGAGGTCTTTACCTGTTAATTTGGGATTGGAGCCTGCAATTACGACACCATTGGTATTCAATAATTCTATATTATCACAATATGGATATCTTTTTAAGACATCCAGAAACAATGATTCCACTTTTGCGTATGTTTCTTTACTGACCTCTGCTTCTGAAAACGTTGTTTTGCTGACGTCAATTTTGGACAGGGTAATCAGTTCATTTTGTATGCCTGAAACCCAGACATCAACAAGAGAGTTGATAGTGAATAAACTGGAATCAGCTTTTTCGATAGCCAATTTGGATAATGAATTTGTACTTTTATCATATATTATCCATGATGTTATGGACATACCTGCAAGGATCAGACAGATTGTCGGTAGGAGAAATTTGTATTTAAGACGCATACGGATACTCCTGAAAGTAAAAAAAGTACTAAAAGAAACGTCCAGGTAAACAAAGGAAAGGCCAAAAAAGGGATTCCAAGTTCAATAAATGTACTTTTTAAGTTGTTTTGTGTCAATGTACTTTGCACAAAAAAAGAGTTAACTTTTCAAAGATCAGTGTTTTTTAATTCATCATGTCATCAAAACGTCACGAGAATGGCGGGACAATTTTTTGAGAATCAAAAAGATTGAAATCAATGATTTAAAAAAAAATAAGCCATTGATTTTACAATTGTCTCATGCCATAAAAAAAATATCTTGAGAGGTGCGCCGAGAGGCATCAGGATCCGCAGTTTAATTTTGGGGGTACAATTTTTCATGCAACTATCCTGAATATTTAAAAATCGTATTCAGGGCCAAGCACGATTGGCAAAGGGGAAACAGAGAAGATATCATGGTGATGAAATGATGTTTTCGGTCAATTTGATCCGGAAAATTGGGATCAATTCAGCGGTCGGAGAAAAAAACTTCGGCTGCAACACCCCGCAAGGATAGACAAGGGATGACAGCATTGCACACAACAGATGGAGTGACTGCTCCGGAAAGTTTTCGGGCTTTCGAGTACAAAATGGAAGCTTATGGTATGCAGCCGCAAGTCGTGAATATATTTAAAAGGCTGTATAGTGAGCTACTGTCCGGAAAAACCGGCATGCTGCACGAGACCGATATCGAACCACTGAGCGATGAAGACATCGTTGAGTACGACGCTCTGAGCAGTTACGAAGAAGCGGGCAACAAGGCCATGCATCAGGCCGTCATGATCAAGCTGAATGGGGGGCTTGGGACGAGCATGGGGCTGGAAAAGGCCAAATCACTAATTGAAATCAAAAATGGTCTGACATTTCTGGATGTCATCATACGCCAGACCCAGGGGCTGCGGCAGCGTTACCACAACGAACTGCCCCTGGTGTTCATGAACAGTTTCAAGACGCACATGGACACCATGCTGGCCATCTCGGGGTTTGACAACGGAAGCGCTTCCATCCCCCTGGCTTTCGTACAAAACCGTTTCCCTAAGGTGCTGCAGCAGGATTATTCTCCAGCCAACTGGCCCTCCAATCCGGAGCTCGAATGGAATCCCCCTGGACATGGCGATATCTACACCGCCCTGTATACTTCCGGTCTGCTGAACACGCTGTTGCGGCGCGGCCGCTATTACGCGTTTATTTCCAATTCCGACAATCTGGGATCCACCATGGATCCCCGTATTCTGGGATATATGGCCAGCAATCAGCTGCCTTTTGTCATGGAAGTGGCCCGCAGAACAGCTTCCGACCGCAAAGGCGGCCATCTTGCCAAAATGCGCCACACCGGACGATTGCTGCTGCGGGAAGTTGCCCAATGTCCGGATGAGGAACTGGATTCTTTCCAGGATATTCACAAGTACGGTTATTTCAATACGAATTCTCTGTGGATCGACCTGCGGGAACTGGAGCAGGTCTTGTTCACGAAGCATATGATGCCCCTGGACATCATCGTGAATCCCAAAAATCTGGATCCGCGCGACAACGATTCCCCGAAGGTGTATCAGATAGAGACCGCCATGGGGTCGGCCATTTCCTCCTTTGACAGAGCCGGGACGGTATGCGTTCCCAGGTCTCGTTTTGCTCCGGTAAAAACGACCAACGACCTGCTGGTGGTCATGTCGGATTGCTATTTTATCTCCGGCGAAGGCAATATCGAACTCAATCCCGAGCGTAAATTTCCCTTGCCTTTTGTCACCCTGGACCAGAAATATTTCAAAAAGATCGATGAGTTCAGCAGCCGTTTCCCGGATGGCGCACCTTCCTTGCTGGAATGCAATTCCCTGAATGTGGAAGGGGACGTCCGCTTCAGCCGAAAAGTGGCTCTCAAAGGAGATGTGCTCATTAGAAATTTTTCTACGGAACAGGCTGTCATTCCAGACAAAGAGAGTTTGAGCGGCGAAGTACGAATCAACGGTGTCTAAGTCCTGCGGACTGTCACGTTTGCGAGTTATTTATTACCAGAGGCTCCAGCCATGAGCGAAAATCAAACGACCTTTCCCTTTCGGATCGAACCTTTTGATCTGCACCTGTTCGGCAAAGGGGAGCATTGGGATATCTACCGCATCCTGGGAGCGCACCCCACGGTGCAGGACGGCCAGAGCGGATACAGTTTCGCCGTATGGGCGCCCAACGCGCGCGCAGTGCATTTGACCGGAGAGTTCAATGATTGGCGTCACGGGGAATATCCCTTGTTTCCCGTGGGCTCTTCCGGGATATGGGCCGCTTTCGTACCGGGCATAACAAAGGGTGAGTTGTACAAATTCGGGGTGGAGCAACTGGACGGACGCATCGTCTACAAAATTGACCCGTTCACTTTTCATGCAGAGTTGCGTCCGGGAGTTGGTTGCGTCACCTGGGAGCTGGATGCGTACCAATGGCAGGACCAGGAATGGATGCAGCAGCGCCGGTTGACCGGACTGCCTTTGGAAAGGCCTGTTTCCATCTATGAGGTGCATGCCGGATCCTGGCGGAAAAAGCCCGAAAAAGGACCCGGATATCTGACATACGCGGAGCTTGCCGAGCAGCTGATTCCCTATGTGCAGAATCTGGGATTCACCCATATTCAGTTCATGCCTGTTGCCGAGCATCCGCTCGATGAGAGCTGGGGCTATCAGACCGGCCATTATTACGCGCCCACTTCGCGTTTTGGTTCTCCCGAGGAGTTCAGGCAGTTCGTGGACAGCTGCCATCAGGCGGGCATCGGCGTGCTTCTGGACTGGGTACCGGGACATTTCCCCAAAGACGAATGGGGCCTCGGACGGTTTGACGGTTCCGCCCTTTACGAGCATGAGGATCCGCGTCTGGGCGAACATCCGGACTGGGGAACCTACATTTTCAATTACGGCCGTTACGAAGTACGCAATTTTCTTTTTGCCAACGCTTTGTACTGGCTCAAGGAATTTCATATCGACGGACTGCGGATAGATGCCGTGGCCTCCATGCTGTATCTGGATTATTCGCGGGATACCTGCGACTGGATTCCCAACTGCTACGGCGGCAAGGAAAATCTTGAAGCCATCGATTTTCTCAAGGAACTCAACAGGGTGGTGCACGGCCATTTTCCCGGAGCCATCATGGTCGCGGAGGAATCCACGGCCTGGCCAGGCGTATCCCGCCCGTTGTACTCCGGCGGCCTGGGGTTCACCTTCAAATGGAACATGGGCTGGATGCACGATACGCTGGAGTATTTTTCCAAGGAACCCGTTCACAGGGCCTTTCATCACAACAACCTGACCTTTTCCATGCTCTATGCCTTTACCGAGAATTTCGTCCTGCCGCTTTCCCATGACGAGGTCGTGCACGGCAAAGGAGCGTTGCTTTCCAAAATGCCCGGCGACATGTGGCAGCAGCAGGCCAACCTGCGTCTGCTGTTTTCCTATCTCTGGGCTCATCCGGGCAAGAAACTGCTGTTCATGGGGGGAGAATTCGGTCAGTGGAACGAATGGAACTCCCAGGGCGAACTGGACTGGGCGCTCATGCAGTTCCCGGCGCATCAGGGCATCAGCAATCTGGTACGCGATCTGAACCGGCTTTTGCACGAGAATGAAGCCATGTACCTGCGCGATCATGACTGGACGGGCTTCGAATGGGTGGATTTTTCCGATTACAATAATTCCATCATCAGCTTTTTGCGCAAGGCCCCCGGTGCCGAGCCTCTGCTCTGGGTTTTCAATTTCACTCCCATCGTACGCCATGGCTACGGCCTGCGTTGTCCGCAGGGTGGCAGCTGGGAAGAGATTTTCAATTCGGATTCCGAATATTACGGTGGCTCCAACGTGGGCAACGGCAACGGCGTGACTGCCAAAAATACGGAAATTGGCGAACATTCCTTTTATTTTGAACTGGATTTGCCCCCACTGGGAGCCATTGCCTTGAAGCCCCGAGAGTAGGGACGGTGGTTGCCATGCCGGGGCGATGAAAAGCTGACTGAAAGAGGTGAGGCTTTCATGCGGATCGGCCCGATCAAGATAGCCGAGCAGACATACGCATTTGTGGTTTGGGGCGCCAAATGCCGAGAAGGTAGTGCTCGAACTGGACAATCACCGGCGTACGCAAGTTCCTCTGACTCCCCTGGAGCGAGGGTATTGGCAGGCCATTGTCAGCGAAATTTCTCCCGGTATCCGCTACAGTTTCCATTTGGACGACGGCCCCCGCAGAGGCGACCCCGCATCCCATTACCAGCCGCACGACGTGCACGGCCAGTCCGAACTGGTGGATCACGATTCGTTTGCCTGGACCGACTCCGGTTACATCCGCCCGGCCTGGGGCAAAAGCGTCATCTACGAATTCCATGTCGGGACGTTCACTGTGCACGGCACTTTCGACAGTGCGCTGGACAAGCTTGACCACCTCAAGGAGCTGGGCGTCAATGTCCTGGAAGTGATGCCCGTGGCGCAGTTTCCGGGATCGCGCAATTGGGGCTACGACGGCGTTTATCCCTTTTCCGTACACCGCAGTTACGGCGGACCCCAGGCGTTGAAGCGTTTTGTGGATGGCTGCCATGCCATGGGAATGGCCGTGCTTCTGGATGTTGTCTACAACCACCTGGGACCCGAAGGCAATTATCTGCATGATTTCGGACCGTATTTCACCAATCGCTACCGTACCGGCTGGGGAGACGCTCTGAACTTCGACGGCGCCTACAGCGATGAGGTACGCAATTTTTTTATGGAAAATGCCCGGCACTGGTTCGAGCATTATCACATCGACGGGCTGCGCCTGGATGCAGTTCATGCCATTGATGACAGAAGGCCGGTTCACTTCCTTGCCCAACTCGCCCAGGTGGCCGAAGCGCATGGCGAACGAACCGGACAGAAACCGTGGCTGATTTCCGAAAGCGACCGCAACGATCCGCGACTGGTTCTGCCGGATGCGGTAGGAGGCTACAACCACGACGCGTTGTGGAGCGACGACCTGCACCATGCGATCCACGCCCTGCTGACAGGCGAAAACCAGGGCTACTACCAGGACTACGGACAGGTGGGACATCTGGTCCGCGCGCTGCGTCAGGGCTTTGTGTACCAGGGCGAGTATTCGCGCTACCGGCGTTACAGCCACGGCGCTCCTGCCAGATGCATGCCTGCCAGGGCCCATGTGGTCTGTATTCAGAACCACGATCAGATAGGCAACCGGATGCTGGGCGAACGTTTGAGCAGCCTGATCTCGCGGGATGCGCTGCGCCTGGCCGCCGGGCTTGTGTTGCTCTCTCCTTATACGCCGTTGTTGTTCATGGGTGAGGAATACGGGGAGACGGCCCCTTTCCTTTATTTTATCAGCCATCTGGACGACGCGCTGGTCAAAGCCGTACGTCGGGGCAGAAAACGGGATTTCAAGGAATTCGCCTGGAAAGGGCAGCCCCCGGACCCGGCCAGCGAAGCCACCTATGCGCGCAGCCGCCTGGATTGGGACAAGCTGGACCAGAGTCCGCACAAGGAAATTTTCGCCTATTACAAGGCACTGATCAGCCTGCGCCAACAACTGGACATCCGTAATGGCCCCAACGAACCGCAGACCCGGGTGGAGTTGCACTGCGGAGGCGGAGTACTGCTCATGGAGCCCGCCATAGGCAAAGGCCGGACCATTGTGCTGTGCAACCTTTCAGAAGCTTCCATACCTGTAGTGCCTGCCGGATTGCTGCGCGGTACGGGCTGGAACAAGGTTCTGGATTCCTCCGACATTGCCTGGGCCGGGCCCGGTTGCATTTTGCCCGAAAGGGTTGTTGCCGGGGACGAAGACGAATTTGCCATGCCCGGACACTCCCTGGCCGTATTCATGGCCGATATAACGACCCAACGCCGCACAGGAAATGATTCATGAAACGGTATATCTGCATACACGGCCATTTTTACCAGCCCCCGCGGGAAAATCCCTGGCTGGAGGAAGTCGAGGTTCAGGATTCGGCCTACCCCTACCATGACTGGAACGAACGCATCACTGCCGAATGCTACGGCCCCAATGCCACTGCCCGCATTCTGGATGCGCAGCAACGCATTGTTTCCATCAACAACAATTATTCCAGGATCAGTTTCAATTTCGGGCCGACCCTGCTTTCCTGGCTGGAAAAGAAACAACCGGAAGTCTACGAGGCCATCATCAAGGCGGACGCTTTGTCTCTGGATCGCTTCAACGGCCATGGTTCGGCCATGGCCCAGGTGTACAACCACATCATCATGCCCCTGGCCAACCAACGGGATCGCCGCACGCAGGTACTCTGGGGCATTGAGGATTTTGCCCGGCGTTTCGGAAGAGATCCCGAAGGCATGTGGCTGGCCGAAACCGCCGTGGATACGCCCACCCTGGAAGAACTGGCGCTCAACGGCATCAAGTATACGGTGCTTGCCCCGCGTCAGGCCGCCCGTGTGCGCCGTATTGGGGCGGATGAGGACTGGCTGGACGTTTCGGACTCACGGGTGGATCCCACCGCGGTCTATCGCTGCCACTTGCCCTCCGGACGTGACATTTCCCTGTTTTTTTACGATGGCCCCATTTCCCAGGACCTGGCTTTCGGCGGCATGCTGGCCAGCGGCGAGGCCTTCAAACAGCGGCTCACGGCGGCCTTTACCGAGAACGGACGGGACTGGCCGCAGCTGGTGCATGTGGCCACGGACGGCGAGACCTACGGGCACCACCATGCGCATGGCGAGATGGCTCTGGCCTATTGCCTGCATCTCATCGAGCAGGATCCTTCCATGGAATTGACCAACTACGCGGCCTATCTCGCCGCGTGCGAGCCCGTCATGGAGGCGGAGATATTCGAAGATTCGTCCTGGAGCTGCATCCACGGCGTGGAGCGCTGGAAAACGGACTGCGGGTGCAATTCGGGCGGCCATGGCGATTGGAACCAGGCCTGGCGAAAACCCTTGCGGGAGGCCATGGACTGGCTTTCGGACCAGGCTGCCGAGATTTTCTCCAAACAGGGACCGGATTATTTCAAGGATCCCTGGGGTGCGCGGGACCGCTATATCCAGGTGCTGCTTGATCATACGGAGGCCGGATCCATGGCTTTTCTGGATCAGGAAGCCCGGACGCCCCTGGGGCCCCTGGACCGCATTGCCGCCTTGAAACTGCTCGAACTGCAGCGCTACGCCCAGTACCTCTATACCAGCTGCGGATGGTTTTTTGATGAAGTTTCCGGCATCGAAACCGTACAGAATATGCAGTACGCGGCCAGGGCAATCCAGCTGGCCGAAGAGATCTGTGGATGTTTTTTTGGAGGAGCGCTTTGCCGGCCTGTTGAAAAAGGCGCCCAGCAACGTGTTCGCGGACGGCGCCGAGGTGTACGACACGTACGTCAGACCCGCAAGGGTGAACATGCTGCGGGTGGCTGCCCATTACGCCATTTCCAGCCTTTTCGACAACGACCATACCGAATATCATTTCGGCAGCTACCTGGTGTTGCGCGACCTCTCCGTACGCTATGCCGCGGGGCGTTCGCGTCTGGTGCTGGGCAAGGCCAAGGTGGCTTCCAAGGTGACCGGGGAGCATATTCTGGTGCAGTACGCCGTATTGCATCCCGGTGATCATAATGTGATCTGCGGCTTGAATTTTTATGTCGACCGGCAGCATTTTTCTTCCATGGAAGAAAAACTGCGCGCCAGCTTCGAACGGGGCGAACTGGCCGAAGCCATCCGGACGCTGGACAGCATTTTCGGGGAAAACATTTTTTCCATTCAGCATCTGTTTCGGGACGATCAGCGCAGGGTGGTGGACAAGGTGCTTTCCACGGCTCTGGAAACTGCGGAAAGTTCCTACCGGGAAGTGTACGAAGCCAATTACACCATTCTCAATTTTCTCGAACATCTGCATATTCCCGCTCCGGAGTACCTGCGCCGGGCTGCCGCCTATGTGGTGGGTACGGACCTCAAACGTTTGTTCGGTTCCAGGCATATGGACCTGGAACGGTTGCAGCAGCTCATGGCCGAAGCCGGGAAATGGTCCCTGGACCTGCACCAGGATGAACTGGGGTTTCTGGCGGCCAACTGGATCAACCAGCGGATGCTGGCCATCAAAGACGCCCCCAAGCATACCGCAGAGATACGGCAACTGTCCGAAACTCTGGAACACCTGATGGGGCTCCGCCTGGGGCTGCATCACTGGAAAGCGCAGAACGTCTGCTTTGCATTGGGCAAAGAGTATTTTCCTGAAATGCGTATCGCAGCTGAAAAGGGCGATGCCAATGCCGCGGCCTGGGTCGAACATTTTCGTCATCTGGCCGCCTTGCTGCAGGTGGCCTTGGAATGAGTGATAAAAAAGTCCATATTCCCCTTTGCACGTACCGCGTCCAGCTGACGCCTTCTTTTGGTTTCAACGCCTGCCGCGAAATTCTCTCCTATCTCGAACAGCTGGGGGTTTCCCACGTATATGCGTCGCCGATTTTTTCCAGCCGACCTGGTTCCATGCACGGTTACGACGTCTGCGATCCGCTGCAGTTGAATCCGGAACTGGGCAGTGCGGAGGATTTTGCCGAACTCATGTCCGAGGTCAAAGCCCGGGGCATGGGCTGGATTCAGGATATCGTGCCCAACCACATGGCTGTGTCCGGCGCCAATCGCATGCTTGTGGATGTGCTGGAAAACGGTCCGTCTTCCCGTTTTTTTTTCCTTTTTCGATATCGAATGGGAGCATCCTTATGAGAACATGCATGGCAGGATGCTGGCTCCATTTTTGGGCGGATTGTACAATGAAACCCTGGAACGAGGGGAAATCCGCATCGGTTTTGATGAAGACGGTTTCTATGTACGCTATTACGAGCTGCGTTTTCCCTTGCGGCTGGATTCCTACAGCAGAATTCTGACAGAGGGGCTGGATGCGCTGCGCCGGAAACTCGGGCGGGATCACATCGATTATGTGAAGCTCCTGGGCATTCTCTACAGCATCAAGGCCTTGCCCGATGAGGCGCAGGAGGAGCGCTACAACCAGATTTTCTTCATCAAGCGCATGCTGTTCGAGCTGTATGAATCCAGCGCGGACATCCGCGCGTTTCTGAATGCCAATCTGGATCGTTTCAACGGCGGCGAGCATGCGGATTCGCAGGATCCCTGGGGCTTGCTGGACAGTCTGCTGAGCGAACAATATTTCCGGCTGTCCTTCTGGAAAGTGGCCGGGGACGAGATCAACTACCGAAGATTTTTCAGCATCAACGATCTGATTTCGCTGCGGGTGGAGGACGATGCGGTTTTCGACTACACCCACCGTCTGATTCTGGAAAAAATCCGTAGCGGCGAATTCAATGGGCTGCGGGTGGATCATGTGGACGGGCTGTATGATCCCACAGGGTATCTCCGCCGCCTGCGGGACTGTTGCGGAGAGGCCTATCTGGTGGTGGAAAAGATTCTTTCCGGCAACGAGCCCCTGCCGGCCTTCTGGCCCGTACAGGGCACCACGGGCTATGAATTTCTGAATTGCGTCTGCGGGCTGTTCGTGGACAAGAGCAACGGCCCGGCCTTTGATCAGATCTATACGTCTTTTACCAGCATCCGGCGTCCGCTGGGTAAATTGCTGGCCCAGAAAAAACACCTGATCGTGGAGCGGAACATGGCCGGGGACGTGGACAACATGGCCCGGCTGGTAAAGATCATTTCCGGCAAGGACCGCCGCGCCAACGATATTACGCTCAGGGCATTGCGCGCGGCCATCACCGAACTGCTGGTGCAGTTCCAGGTCTACCGTACGTATATTTCCAGCAATACGCTCCGCAGTCAGGACTTGGGCTATATCCGGGCCACCATCCGTACCGTACGCAGGCGCAGGCCCGAGTTGAAGCAGGAGCTGGATTTTCTGGAGCGTTTTCTGCTGCTGGAATTCGGCGAAGGAACCAGCGGGGACGACCGCCGCAAATGGGTTCAGTTCGTGATGCGCTTCCAGCAGGTCACCGGTCCGCTTCAGGCCAAGGGGCTGGAGGATACTGTTTTCTACGTCATGAACCGTTTACTGTGCCTCAACGAGGTGGGTGGCTGGCCCGGCGATTTCGGCGTTGACCCTGCAGATGCGCATGCCTTTGTGGCGGAAAGGGCGCAGAATTGGCCGTATTCCATGAACACCACGGCAACCCACGACACCAAGCGGGGAGAGGACGCGCGCATGCGCCTGGCCGCGCTGTCGGAAATTCCTGATGTTTTTCTGGCGGCTCTGAGGCGTTTCAATCAGCTCAATTCCCGCAAGCGGCGGCAGGTGGACGGACACCCCGCCCCCATGCCCAATGACGAATTTTTCCTGTACCAATCCTTGCTGGCGCACTGGCCCTGGATCGGGCGCGAACCGGACCAGGAGGAACTGCAGTCCTTTGGCCACCGTTTGAAATCCTATCTGATCAAAGCCATACGCGAGGCCAAGGACCTCTCCGCCTGGAGCAGCCCCAACGAAGAGTACGAACAGGCCTGCCTGGCCTTTGCAGGAGCTTTGCTGCGCCCCGGACGCAATGGTTTTCTCAAGGAATTTCTCCCGCTCAAAGAGCGCGTGGCTCGAACCGGGCTCTGTTATTCGCTGGGACAGACGGTGCTCAAGCTGACCATGCCGGGCGTACCGGATATTTATCAGGGTACCGAGTTCTGGAATTATGACTTTGTGGATCCTGACAACCGGAGGCCTGTGGATTTCAAAAACCGCAGCCGTCTGCTGGAGAGCTGGCAAAAAACCGGACACAAGGGCCTGGCAGGGCTGGCCAGAGAACTCCTGACACGACCGGAAAGCGGCGAGCTCAAGCTTTTTGTGCTCTGGCGGGTTTTACAGGCCAGAAAAAGTCTGCCGGATCTTTTTCAGCAGGGGGCTTATGTTCCCCTGGAATTCTCCGGGACACGCGCCGCATCTTTGTTCGGATTTCTTCGGCTGCAGGAAGGCCGGCGGGTGCTGGGTGTGGTGCCGCGACTGATCGCCAGTTTCAGCGAAGAAAGTTTTCCTGTGGGCGCAGCCTGGGAAAACACCCGTTTTGAATGGCCGGAGACCCCGGAGCTCCCGGTCTCGGCTGCATCGTCGGGAGCACAGTGGCGCTGCTGTTTCACCGGAACGCGTACGCCCGCGACCGTTCAGGAGTTGAGGGAGTTGCTGCAGTTCCCCGTGGGCTTGTGGGTGCTGGAAGACGGCTCCTGATTAGTCCGCTTCCATCTTTACTCAAGTTCTTCCTTTTTTTTCTGCTGGGATGCGTTGATAAGCTTGAGGATTTCCTTGTCCGATACGGGCTTGGAAAACAGAAAGCCCTGTCCCAATTCGCATTCCAATCCGCGGAGCATGGACCATTGCTCGTCGATCTCGATGCCCTCGGCCACCACGTCCAGTTGCAGCGTATGGGCCAGGTCAATGACGGTACGTACGATTTTGCGTTTGTTCGTGTTGCTTTCCATGGAGTCGATGAATTTTTTGTCGACTTTGAGCGTATCAATGGGGAAGTGCTGCAAATAGCTCAGGGATGAGTATCCTGTGCCGAAATCGTCGATACTGATGCGAACGCCCAATGCCTTGATGCGCTCGAGCTTTTGAGCCGTACGCTCGGGATTTTCCATGGCCACGGTTTCTGTGATTTCCAGCTTCAGACAATTGGGCGGTATGCCGGTGGTTTCCAGCGCATGCTTGACCACGTCCACAATGTTGTTCTGCGCAAGTTGCCGGGCGGATAAATTGACGCTCACGGTCAGGTGGGTCATTTCCTCATGTTTTTTCTGCCAGTCGCGCATGTCTGAGCAGGCTTTGTTCAGGGCCCAGGCGCCCAGTTGAACGATAAAATCATTTTCTTCGGCTATGGGCAGAAAAATATCAGGAGGGAGCATGCCGCGAGAAGGGTGCTGCCAGCGGATCAGCGCCTCCACACCGGTGAGCACCTTGGTCTCCAGAGAGACGATGGGCTGGTAAAGCATCAGAAATTCGCCGTTTTTCAGGGCATTGGGCATGTCGCGTTCGATTTCCATGACCCTGACGGACTGTTCCAGCATACGCGCGTTGAATACCTTGATCCTTTGCCGGGTGCCTTTTTTGGCCTCACGCATGGCGATATTGGCCGTACGCAACAGATCCTCGGGCGTACTGTAGGGAGAGGCTTCCAGTACGATTCCCATGCTCGTGGTGATCAGCACGTCCGTCCCCTGCAGGCTGAAGGGCTCCTGAAACGTCTGCTGCATGCGTTTGACAGCGCGGATGGTGTCTTTGGGACGTATCTGGTGCAGAACAGCAGTGAATTCATCGCCCCCCTGTCTGGCGAAAAAGTGGTCCGTATCGGCAAGGGCATTCTGCAGGCGCTGGGCGACCTGCCGGATAAGCGCGTCACCGGCGGCGGACCCCATGGAGTCGTTGATCACCTTGAGCCGGTCGATGTCGATGAATACGATGGAAAAAGCGGAATGGCCGTTTTCCCTGGCCGAGGCAACCAGATCGCTGATGTGTTCGAGGCAGGCCACACGATTGGGGAGGCCGGTCATCACGTCCACATACTGGGAGGTCTGCAGGCGCATTTCCAGTTCTTTTTGCCTGGTAATGTCCCAGATGGTGGATCGGATAAGATTTTCTTCGCCTGGAAATTCGCTGATGCTGCTGCTGCGCGCTATCCAGCGCACGTTGCCTGGTGTATTCAGGCGAAGTTCCACGCATTGCGGTTTGTTGTTTTTCTGCAGGCAATCAACAAAGGATTGCCATGCTACAGTGCTTTCCGGATGAATCAGTCTGGCGAAAAGGCCGGGAGTGGTGTGGAATTCATCGGAAGTCCGGCCGGTGATGCGATGGCAGCTATTGGAGACAAATTTGGTTTTAAACTCCAGGTCTTCCAGTAATTCCATGTGAAACGGCGTGCGGGCAACGTGTTTGAAAATTTCAAGTTCAGTCATGTCCGGTCTCTTCAGAAGCAGAAGGTGTCAAAACAGGGTACGCCGGTCAAGATAGCCTTAAAACGTATGGCATTATCAATAACAAAAAAAATTTTAAAAGTATTTAACAAAAATGTGTAGATCTGGCGTCGAAATGGCGAAGACTTGTTGGATGTCGGGAAACTGTTCCGACTTCGAACCGCGGATAGGTTATCGCATTCATGGTGCGGTTCGATTACCAACGAGTCCGCCGGATTGGCCACACATACGTCCCAGAAAAGGGCAGGTGGCAATATCAACAAAACTATGCTATAGAGGCAGAACTATTGGGGCTCTTTTGTCTCTGGACGAGTAGCGTAAAGGTGCTTATAAGCAATGTACCGGAAGGGTGCATGGCGTGTTGCTGAATGTTTTTTTGTTTCAGTCTTCGATGAGCTGCTGTGTAATTTTTCGTTTATGACTTTGTGGAATAGAGTTCGAAGGACGCGACTGCATTGAACCGGCAAATGTTGCCGGGAAAAGACTACAGTCGAGTTTCAATAAATTATAGGTTTTTTTGAGAAGAAGACGAGACGCGCCACATGACCGTATGCGCAATGTATGAACGCAATCTGGATTTTGACGATTCGTTTCTGGCTCGCGAACTGTTCGGGCCGGGCAACGACCATTTGACTTTGCTGACCAAAGAGAGTGGAGTGGACCTGCAGACCAACGGAGCTTCCCTCATTGTAAGGGGCCCGGATGAAAAACGGGTGGAAAGTGTCAGCAATCTGCTTGTCCAGGCTTATGGGCTGTTGAAGCACGGGACGCGCGTGTTTGCGCAGGATCTGGTGCATGGGCTCCATATGCTTTCGCGCAAGCCCGGCGCCCAGCTTAAGGATATTTTTCAGGATGCCGTATTTGTCGTATCGCCCAAACGGACCATTACTCCCAAAACACTGAGCCAGAAAGTCTATGTGGATTCCATCCGTTCGCATGATCTGGTCTTCGGCATAGGTCCTGCAGGCACAGGAAAAACTTTCCTGGCCGTTGCCCTGGCGGTATCACACCTGCTCAGCAAGCAGGTCAAACGCATCATCCTGATCCGGCCGGCAGTGGAAGCGGGGGAAAAATTGGGATTTCTCCCCGGTGACATGGCGGACAAGGTCAACCCGTATCTGCGCCCCATGTATGACGCGCTGTACGATATGCTGGATTACGGCAAGGTGCAGGAAATGTTGGAAACCGGCGTTATCGAAGTCGCGCCCCTGGCTTTTATGCGCGGGCGCACGCTCAATGACGCTTTCATCATCATGGACGAGGCCCAGAACACCACGCCCGAGCAGATGAAAATGGTTCTGACGCGTCTGGGCTTGGGGTCGCGGGCTGTGGTCACCGGTGATGTCACGCAGATAGATCTGCCCCCCGTTGGCGGGAGGCAGGGCCACACTGCCGAGCGTTCCGGCCTGGTGCAGGCGCAGAGAATTTTAAAAGACGTGAAGGGCGTAAGCTTCGTCCATTTTCATGCTGAAGACGTTATCCGCCACCCGCTGGTGGCGCGTATCGTCAAGGCCTATGAGAGCAATGCGTAAAAACGGTAAAAAATCGTCCAAGCCGACGCCGCAGAAGACTTCCCGCAACAAGGGAAATACCAGCGGTTCCGGTTTGAAAAAGAAGTCCAAGTTCACCTGTCCGGCCTGTGCGGGCATGGTGTTCCTGTTTTGTGTGCTGGTGTTGTTGAGTCTGATGGCGGGGATCAGTTTTCAGCCACGGGTATCCTTGTATACCGTGGGGGAGATCGCCACTCAGACCGTCACTGCCAAAAAGGATTTGCTGGTCGAGGAAAAAGCCTCGACCCAGCTCAAGAGGGCTGAGGTCGCAGCATCGCAGCCCATGGTGTTCGATCTGGATCTGGAAAAAGCCCACGGGCTGCGTAACAGAATCGGCGCCATCTTTTCCACGGTGAACAACGCGCGTATGGATCAGCTGGAACAGATACGCTGGCAGATCGCCGAAAATCTGAACAGTGAAATCAGCCGTGACACCCTGGACATCATCCGCAACAACGAAATTCAGAATTTGATTCTCATTCGGGTGGTTCCCTGGCTTTTCAAGGAACTCTCCCGGGGTGTGGTCATGGATTCCCGGCAATTGCAGCGTCTGAACCACGGCATTCTCGTGCGTTCCCTTTCCACCAAGGAAGAGATCCTGCGCCTGGATCTGCATCAGCTCATGGATATCTCGCTGCTCAAGGATGATCTGGAAACCTACCTGCGGACGGATCTGCACAAACCCATGCGCATCCGCAATGCCATTCTGGAACTGGTGGAACCCATGCTGCATGCCAGTCTGGTGCCCAATTCCGAGGCTACCCGCCAGCACCGGCAAAAGGCCAGAGAAGCGGTTGACCCTGTCTACTACCACATCAAACGCGGCGAGGTCATTGTCCGCGCGGGTGAACGAGTGGACGAGCAGGGGCGTCTCAAACTGCAGGCCCTGTACCAGCAGGAAACCGACTATTTTCATATCTACACGCCCATGGGCGTATTGCTTATCGGGGTGTTGCTGAGCCTCGGACTGATCATTTCTCCCACCGGCAAGCTGCTGCGACCGCTCAGTACGCGTGATGCCGTGCTTGTGGGGGTGATCGTGCTGCTGTTCGTGGCACCGGCCCGTTTTCTTGTGGAACTGCAGGCCCCCATGGCTGGAGAGCTACAGCTGTTCAGCACGGCCATTCAGGGGGACATGTTTCCCCATTCCTACCCTGTGGCGGGTGCGGCCGGATTGCTCGGACTGTTTCTGTCGCCAACCCTGTGCTGTTTCGCCGTATTCCTGATTTCATTTTTGTGCTGCCAGATGGTTTCCGGCGGCATGAATCTGTTTCTGTTCTATTTTCTGGGCGGCATGCTGCACATGGTGCTGGTGAAGCGTACGGAGAATCGTCCCGAAGCCCTGAAGAATCTGTTGCCCTTGTTGCTGGGGCTGATCTGCATCTGGCTGGGCGTACGCCTGCTGGATTTTCAGGATTTCAGCGGCGTATGGGTGGAACTGCTTCTGGTTGGGGCCAATGCCTGCCTGAGCCTGCTGGCCCTGTTCGGTCTGTCGCCGATCATAGAGCTGGTCTTTGGCTACAGCTCGCGTTTCAAGCTGATGGAATTGATGAGCCTGGAGCAGCCTTTGCTGCAGGAACTGATGGTGGCCGCACCAGGCACCTACCACCATTCGCTGATCGTGGCCAACATGGTGGAGGCCGGGGCCAGGGCAGTGGGCGCCAATGCCTTGCTTTGCAAGGTTTCCGCCTTGTATCATGACATCGGCAAGATGAAGAATCCCCAGTATTTCATCGAGAATCAATTCGGCACCCGGAATATTCATGACAAGCTGACCCCGTCCATGAGTGCCTTGATTTTGATTTCCCACACCAAAAAGGGAATCGAACTGGCCAGCCAGCACAAACTCGGTCAGGAAATCATCGACATCATCCAGCAGCATCACGGCACCAGCGTTATTTCCTACTTTTACAACAAGGCCCTTGAGCAGGCCATGACCAAGGGCGAAGAGACCATCCGCGACGAGGATTACCGCTACCCCGGTCCCAAACCGCAGACCAAGGAAGCCGGCATTGTCATGCTCGCGGACGCCATCGAGGCCTCCAGCCGCACTCTGGTGGATCCTACGCCGGGCAAACTGCGCAACCATGTGGATATGATCATCAAGAAGATCTTTTCCGAAGGACAGCTTGATGAATCGCCCTTGACGCTGAAGGACCTGAACCAGCTTACCGTCACCTTCGCACGGATCCTTACCGGTATTTTCCACCAGCGTATCGCCTATCCGGACGGTTCGCAGCAGCGCGCCGTGGAAAAGAAAAACGTACGCCGTCCGCATCAGGATGACCGCGACAGCGCTTCGCCCTTGACCGAGCCCCTGCAGTGATCACTGTCATTACGCGTACAACGCGGAGCTTTGTCTTTCCTCTGACAAAAGCCGAATGCCGCGAACTGGCCGAGTGTCTGCTGGAGTCCCTGGAACTGGAAGCCGGCGATCTGGAACTCTGTCTTGTGGATGATGCGGAAATGAGTCTGCTCCACGAACAACACCTTGGAGGCATCGGCCCCACCAATGTACTGGCTTTTCCTGAAGAATCCGAACCAGGTGATACGGCTGATTTTCCCGACGATGCCTTTGCCGGCTCCCCGGACGTTTATGACGGGAACGATGCGGACGAAGACGACGGTACGACGTACGGGCAAGACTGTGATGATGCTGATGACGGCGAATACTGCGACGATGAAGAGTCTGATGACGCCGAATACGACGACGCATACGACGACGAATATGACGCTGATGATGACGACGAGCCGGACGGCCCGGAAGTATTCATGCCGGAGATGCTTCAGGATGCGTACGCGGAAGGAGACGAGGACTTCGCTCCGTTTGTTGCCGGTTCCATTGTTTTTTCCGTGGATGCGCTGCATCGCGAGTGCGTACTCTACGACCAGCCCCCCCAGGTGTATTTCGCCCGCCTCCTGGCCCATGCCATGCTCCATCTGACCGGTGTTCCCCATGGCGCGTTCATGGAAGAGCGGATGGATTTTGCCGTGGACCAGGCTCTGGCAAGCCTTGCGGACTGAGGTCCATTCCTGGTAATGCGCAGGGACTGGCATTCTGCTGCGCCATCTGGCGCAATTCTTTGTCCTCGTAATTCGTTCGGGAGATTCTCCGGTCCTTATATGTTCGGGGCTGCCGACCTCAAAGGTTTTCCATGCTCGAACACATCGCCATACTGCTTGTTCTGCTGTATTCGCTGATCCACGCCATCCGGCACTTTCGTAATATTTCGCTCGAACAATACCTGCACAATGAAAAGAGCACGGGACTGCTGCTGAGTACGGCCAGTGCCGTGGCCGGCAATGTGGGCGCGGGCACCGTGGTGGGCATTTTCGCTTTTGCGGCCAAGGGCAAGGGCGTGGCCTTGTATATTTCGGTCTGTTACGCGGCAGGTCTGCTGTTGACTGGCTTGCTGGCCGGATGGGTCTACCGGCGGAACCATGCCGTGGGGGCCAACAGTTTCATCGACTTCATCGTCCTGCACTTCGGCAAGCGTACCAAGCCGGTGGTCTGGGGGGCGGTGGGCTGCATTTTCTTTTTGCAGATGGCCTCGCAACTGCTGGCTCTGGGCACCATCCTGCATGCCTCCCTGGGGATTTCGCTGGGCGGGGCGATTCTTTACGCCTACGCCATTGTTACGCTCTACATGCTTTCGGGCGGCTATTATTCGGTGACGCGGACCGATCTGATTCAGTTCTTTTTTCTGTTCGCCACAGCCGTACTGATCGTCTGTTATTTTCAGTGGGAGCCCTTGCTGCGGAATCTGTCCGTACTCTATACGCCGCAGAATTACGGACCGGTGTTCATACTGGGGATTCTGCTTTTTTTCGCGCCCACGGCAGTGATTTCCATCGACAACTGGCACCGCGTCATTTCGGCGGAAAACGCCGGGGTGGCCCGCAAGGCCTTTTTCATCACCTCGGGGATTTGCCTGTTCATTTATCTGGCCTATACGCTGCTGGGGCTGACTGCGGATCCGGGCGTTCAGGAGCCCGTGGGACTGATGAAGCAGCTTTTTCCCAAGGGATTGTCTTTTTTCGCCATTCTGTCGCTGCTCATGGCCGTGGTATCCACCATGGACAGCACCATTCTGCCCCTTGCCGCACCTGTTTGCAGCAGCGTCCGGGGTAACAAACTGCTGGCCATGCGCCTGGTCGTCTGGGGGATAATGACCGGGATCGCGCTGGTGGCGTATTTTCTGGGGAACGTGGTTACTGGGCTGATTGCGGCCCTGAGCTCGCTGGTGGCCTTGTTCCCCCCCGTATTGACGGCATTGTTCGATAGACCGGCCTCGCCGCTGGCTCTGCAGATTTCGCTGCTTGCGTCAATTATCTCCAGCCTGGTGTTCGTACGTATCAATGAGGAATACGCGTTTCTGGTGGGTATCGGCGTCAGTTTTATCCTGTACTACGGTATTGGTCATTTTGACCTGCGCCGCCGACATTCGAAAGAACTCGGTCAACAGTAATAAAAAAACCCGTGTTTCCTGAGAAACGCGGGTTTTTGATTCTGATAGTATGATCCGGGCTAGAAGGGCACGTCGTCCATGCCGCTGGCTTCGGAAGGGAAAGCCGGGCCCAGGTCTTCGTTCTGCTGCGGCGCCTGTTGCGGGGCTCTCTGGGGTTGCTGGCCGCCAAAATTGCTGCCGCCCTGCGAGCCACCGTAATTGCCGCCTCCGCCGCCCATGGGCGCACCGTAATCGTCAGGTGGTGGCGGCGAATCGAATCCGCCCTGGCCGCCCGTACGGCCATCCAGAAATTGCACGCGCTGGGCCTTGACTTCCGTGGTCCAGCGATCCTGGCCGTTCTGGTCCTGCCACTTGCGCGTCTGCAGGCTGCCTTCGATATACACCGAGCTTCCCTTGCGGAGATAGTTGGCGCAGTTTTCACCCTGGCGTTCCCAGACGATCACCCTGTGCCATTCCGTCTTGTCCTGCATGTTGCCCTGCTGGTCGCGCCATTTTTCATTGGTGGCGATGTTCAGCGTACAGACAGGGGTGCCGCTTTGCGTATATTTCAATTCCGGGTCGCGGCCCAAGTTGCCTATGATCATAACCTTGTTCAGTGATCCCGCCATAGTGTCCTCCTGAGACGATGATCAGACTTTATCGTCCAGATAATTTTTCGCCAAAGGCTCCAGAGCGGCAAGCGCATCTTCGAGCGCATTGCTCAGTGAATTGGCATCGCTGGGTTTCCAGTCGCCCAGCGCGGCCTCGAGTTTGTCGCGAAGCCGTACGGCTTCTTTGATGCCGGGCTCCAGTTCCTTTTTGGCCTCTTTATTCCAGTCGCCGAATTGCCAGCGGTCCGAGAGATCCTGAACCAGTTCCAGCAAGCCTTTGGGCTTCTGCTTGGCGTTTTCCCCCCAGGCGGCGCGGCACAGAAAAGGCCAGGCCTTGGGGAGGTCCTCCGGCCGGAACGTTTCGGCTTTTACGCGAATTTGCAGATATTTTCCCATGTTCGGCCTCCTGTTACAGCAGTTCTACGGCCTGTGTAGCGCTTGAGAAAAACACAGATGCGCAAAAAAGAAAAGCGTTCTGATGCAATCCGTTTATTCGGGAATCACCCATTCGGTCTGCACCCTGACCACAACATCTTCGATCATGGAGAACTGATCCGGAGAGCAGACACCGATAAGGGGCTGGCCTCCGTCTATGGTTTCACCATAGTTGAAGTATACCGCATAAATGACCCCGTCCGGCCCGTGGTAGGGCACGGAAGCTTCACGCTTCATGCGGGACATGATGAACAGTTCCATGCCTTCCCTGACGTTGATGGAGCGCGGTCCGGAGGCTTTGACCTTTTTATCCACTTCGGGGACAAAATAGAATTTGGCCCGTTCGGGTGCGTGGAACAGATACAGAGCCTTTTGCAAAATCACATCCAGTACTTCTTCCTTGGAGAGGTAATGGCGGATTTTGACCAGAGGCGTGTTGGCTTCCACGAATTTTTTCTGATGCTGGCTGTAAACCTCGGCCACCTTGCCCTTGATGGGCGAATAGATGGGCTTGGGGTTTCTTTCGCGTTCGATGGTGGCCAGCAGGGTGCCCGGCTTTTCCTTCCAGGTTCCGCTGGCGCTGGTTACCTGGTCTCCCGGAGTGAGCTCCGGGAATGTGACCACGCCGGTATGCGGCGCGCAGATATCAAGTTCGCGAAAGGGCGAGGCCTTGATCTCTTCGAGCAGCTTGCCAATATTCAGCGAATTGTCGGCTTGCATGTCGCCCTCCCGTTGTTAACGGTAATAAAGGTTGCGGCCGCCCATGGTCATGAGCGCCTGGTACAGGTTCTTGCGGACGTCTCGACGGTCCCAGATGCCGTGGATATGGCCACGGGAAAGGGCACTGTACGAGCGGTGGTAGTCCGGCGGGATATCCAGTCCTGTGGTTTCCTTGATGACGCCGGGACCCGCAAAGCCGATATTGGCCGAACGGATGGAGAACTGGTAGGGCGAGCAACCCAGGAAGCTGGCCACCGGTCCGGCGTAGGAATTGGTGTCGTAGAGTACGAGGTACAATCCGCCCGCTTCCAGATAGCGGCGGACCGCCATGGTGCAGCGGGGCATCTGGATGACGCCGTTGGTGCCTTCCTGGATGCGGATGCCGGCCGTACCGTGTACGTAGCACAGAAACGGAAAGTGTTTTTTCCTGGCGCGATCAGCGGCTCGCAGGAATTTTTCACCTTCCGCGGCTCCCACTGAGCCGCCGCGGAAACTGCCGATGAGCATGGCCACGATCATTTTGACATTGTCGATGCGTGCTTCAAAGGTCATGCAGGAAGACTTGAGATTGGTCTTCTTTTTGGCCTGCTCGAGTTTCTCGGTAAAACCGTCGAAGTTCAGCGGGTTCTTGGATTCCACATTGGAGCTGAATTCGCGGATGGAGTTCTGGTCAAAGACATTGTTGAGGTACCACTGGTATTCCATGCGGAAATGGTGGCCGCAATGGCTGCAGACCCCGGCGAAATCGCCGAAGAGGTCCCGTGACCACATGTCCGGGCATCCGTGGGTCTCGGAATTGGGGCAGGTGACCGCCCGGTCTTCCAGAGCGCGCGGGCTCACGTAACACCAGCCGCCGTTGTGGTCTCCGCACTGGTCCCATTCGGAAAGCTGGGTCAGTTGCTGTTCCTTTTCCTTGCCCAGGTCCTTGGGCTTGCAGATCTTGTCCAGGGTCCGCTTACAGGGATCCAGGATGCGGTCCCAGACCATGTGGACTTCCGCTCCCAGTTCCTGTGCCGTGTCCACCACGCGTTTCTGGTGCTTGCGGAACAGGTCGTAGCGAAAATAGGAAAACAGCGACCAGCCCAGATCATGGGCGAACGAATAGATCTTTTTAGACGGCGTGCTGTTGTCCGTACGGGCCTGACGGCTCATGCGGGCGTATTTTTGATAACGCCGGTAAACCAGACGTTCGCGGGCAGCCTGGCTGAGATCCCAGCGGTTGTGGATCCGTTCGAGGTCCAGATGCGGGCTGACGGTGACCTTGCGCAGCTTGCGCAGGGCCATGGCGCGGAAAAGCTGGATGCCCTTGACGTTGAGCACCACCTCGTCCGTGGCACGGATGATTTCCTGACGCAGTGTCTTGTAGAAATCATAATGCTCGGGTCTGGCTCCCAGAGGGGGTTCGGGCACGATACGGTCAATGTACCCCATGGACAGGTTGTCCTTGGAGGTGATCCGCAACTGCTTGGCGCATTTTTCGACCAGCCCCTCCGGTGTTTTCATGCCCTGACGTACGCGGCCTTCGATGGCAGCGGCGCCTTCGGGCGAAATGACCGAATAGTAGCCGTATTGCAGCATCAGGCGGTAGTCGGAAAGGCCGATGGCCTCGGCGCCGCCGGATCCGCCTTCTGAGCAGACCGAGATGATGGGCACGCTCAGACCGGCCATGGAGTACAGATTGCGCGCAATCTGCTGCGCGGCTCCGGGGTAGTCCTCGATGGGGTAGGATCCGGGCGTGAAAATATAGGTATGGATGGGGATATTCTCGGTTTCCGCAACCTTCATGTAGTTCAGCGCGTTGGCGTTGCCCCAGGGCTTGACCGAACCACCGTTGCGGAATTCCTGGCCGTGGCCTTTTTCCTGTCCTACGACCATGACGGGCTGGTGCTGCACATGCTTGCCACGGCGGCGCGTAATATAGGCGCGGGCAATGACCATGGAGGGGTCAATGCTGTATTCGTCCTGTCCGCCGATTTCCGTATAGTTGTCGTAGACGTTTTCCAGAATATCCTTCAGGCAGATCCGCTGCGGATGACGCACGATGCGGACCATGTCCATGGGCGTCAGTGCGCGGTCCAGGTTGTTTTCCGAGAAATTGAACAAGTCTTCCAGCGTGCTGAGATGCTTGATCTTGTCCGGAACCGAGAGTTTGGGCTCCTTGCGCAGGAACTCTCTCAGGTTGGACGCCAGCAACGCGGTGTGTTCGTTTTCCTTGTTGCCGAAAATGTCCTGCACGTAACGCAGGCGTTCGGTGAGGATTTCTATTCGCTTCTCTATATCCATGGTGTCCGTACTTCGGGCGTGCTCCGGCATTAACCGCGCACGCGAGTTAGTAAGTTAGGAGTCAATCAGAATTCCAGGATGCGCGCAGTATTCGCATGGAGGAAGTTGAGATTGGAACGCAGGGAATTGCCGGAAGCGTCCTGTCCTTCCAGGACGACGCTGTCGAGAAATTCTCTTCCGCGCAGTTTGGCCTCGTTCAGGTCTTTTCCTCGGACTATGGCCAGAGCCAGATTGGGGTCGAATTCTGTAGGTATCTCGTAGGGTTCGTCGGTGGGGATTTGCGTATGCACTTTGAGCCAGGACTGCTCTTCCCATTTGAAGGTGTCGATGCGTCCAACCCAGGGGGCGAATTTGTTGTCCGTATCTTCTGCAATGATACGGTATTCGATGCCCACGCCGTCAAAGCTGACATTGGACTGGTCATATCCGAGAGGTTCGCCGAGTCCGATACGAATCTGTTCGGCGATGATATCCACGTCGTCGTTGCCGTTGATCTGGGAAATGGCGGCTGAAACGCCGTTTTCCACCTGAATACGCGTATTGACTTCCATCAGAAAGGGTTGCCCCACGGGGGTGACGATCCATTCCCAGGTGCCCACGTTGTCGTATTTAACATTCCGGGCCATGGCCAGGGAGTGTTCGATGATGTCGCCGAGAACCCCGTCGGCGTCGAAGTTGTAATTGAGTTCGTGGGGGGCGAAGCCGGGCGCGATTTCTATGCGCTTCTGGCGTCCGGGACTCTGAATGGAGCAGTTACGCGTACCGAAATGGACCGGGTTTGTCCCGGACCGGTCGGAAACGACCTGTACTTCGAGGTGATTGAAGTTGTTGACGCGCTGTTCGATGAGCACGCCTTCATCATTGAACTGTCGCAGTGAATAGTTGCGTATGCGCCTGTAAATGGAGCGGAACATGGCGGGGTCGTGCACTTCTTCGATCCCCATGCCTCCGCCGCCGGCCGATGCCTTGACCAGTACGAGCGGTTTGTCGATGCCTTGTTCCTTTTGAAAGGAGAACAGGCTTTGGGCTATTTCTTCGGCCTCTATTTCTTCGTAGATGGGTTTGTCCGAGCCGGGTACGGTCGGCACATTCAGGCTTCTGGCCAGGCGTTTGGTGTTGATCTTGTCGCCCAGGTCGCGAATAACGCGCCAGGACGGTCCGATGAAAATGAGTTTGCGCGTACGTTCGCTTGCTCTGCGTGCGAAACGGAAATCTTCGGCAAAAAAACCGTAGCCCGGATGTACGGCGTCTGCACCGGAGTCGTCGGCTACAGCCAGGATCTCGTTAGCATCCTGATAGGAGGAAATACGGTACAGGCTCTTTTCTCCTCCAAGTTCTTTTGCCAGGGCCACATGGCCGGAAAAGCTGTCGGCCTGGGTATACACGCAAACAAAGTCCTGGCCCAGCTTTTTGCAGGCCCGGACAATGCGCATGGCAATTTCTCCCCGGTTTGCCACGAGGATTTTATGCTTGGTTTTGCTCACGGATGTATCCTTACGATTGCTCTTTATCTCGCTTGGCCCGCTGCAAAGCGATCTGCCGCTTCTGTACTTCTAAGACGAGCTTGTCAAGTTTGGCTTCCTGGCGTGGATTCATTGAATCGAATTGGCAGCCGACAAATTCGTCTTTCAGGCGGATGATCGTTGCCTTGAGTCCGGCGATGTAGAGCTTTTTGTTTAGAAACAGGTCACACTCGAACAGGTGGCCGACTTGTAACCTTTTTAGGTCACTGTCGACAAGACCCATTCCTAACGCGCTCAGGTCGCTTATTTTATAAAATTTATTGTTGGGGAGAATACGGGCCTCCAAACCTGGAACCGGCGTACGGTAGGCTTTACGCGGGTGCGCGTCACCCGGAAAAACGAAATCGAATTCATCCATGGTTGCTTGTCCTGGCTGTTCATTGACCACAAAGGGGATTTATTAATTTTTTGAAATACGCTTATCAAGAACGAATTCGACCCGTCTGTTTTTGGCCCGGTTAGCCGGCGTGTCGTTGGGCACTATGGGATTGAGATCGGCGAGACCGGTGGCCGTAAGCCTGCTGGGTTCGATTCCCTGCTTCAGGTAGAAGCGCAGCACGTTTACGGCCCGTAGAGCGGAAACTTCCCAATTGTCCAGGAATCTGCTTCCCTCCGGAGGTGGCTGATCGTCGGTGTATCCCCGGATGTTGATGGTCTGGTCGTTTCGCTTGATAAAAATGTTTTTCAAATTGAGCAGTACTTTTTCCCCCTCCGGTGAGATGTTGACCTGGCCCTTATCGAACAGCACCCAACTGGGAACCTTGAGCGTGATGGTTCCTTCGTCGAAGATTGCGCCAATAACCCCCTCCAGCCCTTTTCGATTCAAGAACGTACGGATTTCCGAATATATTTTCCGCTGTGAAAGTATCAGCTGCTTCTGCATCATGATGGACTCGACCAGCGAGCCGTCTTCCGCACCTACCTTGGACGCCAGATCCTTGTCCATCTTGTCCCCCAAGGCCTGGCGTACGGACGTGAATGAATCACTGAAACGTTTTACGTCGATTTGAGACATGGAAAACAACAGAATGAAAAAGACCAGCAGCAGCATGGAAATGTCTGCGAAGGTGGTTATCCATTCGTTTTCCTCGTCGTCATCGTCATCAGGAAGCTCCAGAGGCTTGAATTCATCATCTGGCACTTTTTCTCTCCTTGGGCGGAATGAAAGATGACAATTTTTCGTAAACAAGCCGCGGGTTGTTGTTTTCCAGGATGCACTTGGCGCCCTCGAAAATGATGCTGAGATGCAGTTCCTCCTGCAGCGTACGGGCTTTCAGCTTTCCCGACATGGGCAGGAAGATCAGATTGGAGATCAAAGCGCCGTAAAAAGTGGTCAGAATGGCCACGGCCATGGCCGGACCGATGGATCCCGGATCGTCCAGATTGGAAAGCATCTGCACCAGCCCGATGAGTGTTCCTATCATACCGAATGCCGGAGCAAAAGCTCCCAGGCGTTTGAATACTGCAATGGTGATGTTGTGCCTGCGCCGCATGGTGGATATTTCTATCATCACGGTATCCCGGATCAGGGAAGGTTCGGCATTGTCCGCAATGAGCTGGCAGGCTTTTTTGAGGATGGCGTTTTCCGTCTGAATATTTTCAAGGGCAATCAACCCTTCGCGACGGCTGATTTCCGCAATGCGCACCATGGTGTTGACGACTTCCTGCGGTCTGACCCGTCTGGTGCCGAAAACCTGCATGCCGCCGGCAAAGGCGTGCAGCACTTCTTCCAAGGGAAAAGTGACGCAGATGGCGGCGAACGTGCCGCCGAAAACAATCATCATTCCAGGAAGATTGATAAATATAGAAATGGAGCCGCCCAGAAAGATGGCGCCCAGTACGAGGGAAAAGCCGACAATGATCCCGAATAGAGTTGCAATATCCATGGGTCCAGCCTATGTTCTCCCAGTGTTTAGTGGCGCTTTAACGGGGTGTTGCAGTTTTTTTTGAAGCGGCTGCAACGTGCTTCGCAATAAATTTAGAACAAATGGCTTCATCATACTAATTCAACTATCTAGTATTATGCAAAATGTCAAAAATGTCCAGCAGGCTGTGGATTTTATCCGGTCAAAAACTCTTCAGGATTTTCAGCCGCGTGTCGGAATTGTCTATGGAACGGGATACGGCGGCCTTGAAACGCAGCTGGAAAATGCAGTGCAGGTTCCCTATACTGAAATTCCAGGTTTTCCCAAAGCAACGGTTTACGGTCATGAAGGGACCTTGTACGGCGGAATGCTGGGCGAAACACCCGTCTGGCTGCTTTCGGGGCGTTCACATCTTTATGAAGGATATACACCGGCCGAGGTTTGCATGGGGGTAAAGACTCTTGCAGGCCTTGGAATCAGTCATTTGATTCTGACCAATGCATCAGGTGCGCTCAATCCGCATTTCGAGGTGGGCTCGGTGATGTGCATTACGGATCAGATCAATCTGACAGGCAGCAGTCCGTTGACGGGGCTGTCCCGCGAAACCGGTGAAGATTGCTTCATTAATATGAGTGAAGCCTATTCGCCTGAACTGCAGGATCTGGCACGTACACTTGCAATGGCATTGCAGATGTCTCTGGAGCGGGGCGTTTATGCGGGTGTCCGCGGACCGCAGTACGAGACGCCGGCGGAAACCCGTATGTTGCGGATTCTGGGGGCGGATGCCGTGGGCATGTCCACTGTGCTCGAAACCATTGCCGCCAGACAGGCCGGTCTGGAGGTTTTGGGACTTTCCTGCCTGGCGAACAAAAATCTGCCGGACTGCATGGAACCGATCGCCCACGAAGAGGTGGTGGAAACGGTCAACGCAGCAGCCTGGCAGTTGAATCAACTCATTGCCGAGCTCGTTCAGGTGTTGTAGGCGGATTATTCGGGGAATATTTTTGTGCCGCCTTTTTGCAGAAAGGCAATAGCGGTCAATAATTTCTCTTTTGCTACAGGTTGTTTTTTCTTCTCGACACCAGCTTTCAATTGTTTGATTAGTTGATTCAGCAATGTCTTTTGAACGATGTCATTTTTATCGGGAATTCTGCTTTACTGTGCTTTTTTTTCATTCTCCAAAGCTGAAATTCTGGCGGCCATTTTGTCTATTTGTTGTGTCAGTGATTCATTATTTTGTTTCAAAGAAGATAATTGCTGTATTTTTTCCTGCATAGATCTTATGTTCTGATTCAATGCGTAGAATGTTATAAGCAATATTATAATGCATAATATAGAGATAAATAATGAATATTTTCCTAGAGAATAGTTGTCGCTGGAGGATTGCATGTTATTCCCTGAAAAATTCGAACTAGAATGATTTTGCTTGTCAACTTTTTGTGAGAAATCGCCATTGCTTAATTTCATTTGCTGTCCTTTATAATATATTGGAATTAGATTTGTTATTGTGTATTAATATGTATTTACAATTTGAGTTGTTTTGACATGGAATTATTGATAGGTGATACCATCTTATTTTGATCTGTTCTTTTGCAGTGGAGGATTGGTATTTTCTTCTGATTTTTAATGTTACTGCAATAAACATCCTAAAAAAAATATTGTTTTTAATTGAAAGTGATGAGTTATTGAAAAAAAACAATTAGTAAAGTATAATAGAAAATCCATTCCATTGATATTGTTATTTTTGTCCCCATTGTCAGGAAGTTAAGAAGATCGGAACCAAAAAAAATATCTGGTCGAGGCATTGAAAGCATTCAGAAAACACAGCCCTGGCGGCGAGTTTGGCTATGCTGATACATAGATCAACGGTACAGGCGACTGATGAGCAGGTTGCGCGGGTCAAGGCAGCCAAGCTCATGGAAACCGATCCCGACAATATTATTGTCACGCCCAGCGAGCCGGGAAGTTTTCTGGTAGAGATGCGCAATGCCGATGCCGAAGTTGAGATAGTTGTTTCCGAAGACAAACTCGAAGCCATAGTTGCAGTTGGTTTGCCCGCCACTGGTTCTGGTCAGCGAATGACCTATGAACGCTTCATCAACCGGATATCCGCAGCCGGTGTACGAATTTCCCCCATTCCAGAAGCAGCCAAAAAAGTCATCTCCACCCTTGCTGGTGGTATGGAACTGGAAAATCTGGTCATCGCCCGTGGCAGAAAGCCGGTACCTGCAGAGGATGCACGAGTCGAAGCCCTTGGTGATTGGCATCTCCCCGCACTGCCTGGTGACGCTGTTGGCAAGATCATTCCGAGCAAGCGTGCTGTCGAGGGCCGACTGGTGACGGGGGAACGCCAGCTCGAAGGTGCGGCGGAAGGCAAAGGAATCAGGTTTCCCGAAGGCTCCGGCTGCTATATCGACAAAACCGCATTGCTCGTCAGGGCGGAATATTACGGCATAGTTTCCTTGCTCAATCAGGAAATGCACTGTTCGAATCTTATCTCCATTTCCAAGGATGCCATGGAAGTTCGGGCCACTATTTTTGCCAAGGACTTCAAAGGAAGCCCCCTCACTGCAGAGCGGATGCAGGGCGCATTCGAATCCTACGAAATAGATGGCAAGGTTGATCGCTTCAACATGGCCACGGCTGTGGAAGAGGCCGAACAAAAGGGCAGTTTCGTCAAGGATGTGATTGTCTGCAGAGGTGTTTTGCCTGTCCACGGCGAGGACGGTTGGTTCGAGATGATATTCAAGGAGAATAGTCCTTCCTTTGGCGTGGAAAAAGAAGATGGCCGTATGGATTACAGGGCAAGAGGAATGGTCCGCGCCATTCATTCCGGTGATATCATAGGCAAGTTGCATCCTCCCAAGGGCGGGGTTCCCGGCAAGGATGTTTTTGGCAAGGTAATTCCGGCACGGGAAGGCTATTTGCTTAAACTGGACCTGGGGGAGGGCGTTCGGCACGATGAGAGCAAAGACGAATTTTATGCCGAACAGGATGGCATGGTGCTTTTTCAAAAAAATTTTCTTGCCATTTCCGAGACGTATTGTGTGGAAAAAGACGTGGACATCAGCACGGGCAACTTGGTACTGGAAAAAGGATCTGTGCATGTTAAGGGTTCCGTTTTGGCCGGTTTTTCGATAACTTCCCCTGGAAATATTCTGGTTAACGATGTCGTAGAGAGTGCAGTTCTGGAAGCCGGGGGCGATATCGAGATCAAAGGCGGTATTTTGATGGACAAAGGCGGAAAAATATCGTCAAAAGGCGGTGTTTCCGCACTGTTCGCCAAAAATGCGGTTATCGAATCCCATGGTGATGTCAATATCGCCCATGAAATAAACAATTGTATTGTTTTTGCTTCCAGAAAGGTCATCGTAACCCGAGGCAGAGGAAAAATCATAGGCAGCACCATACGATGCGGCAAAGGGCTGGAGGCCAACGAACTTGGTTCCAGTCTGGGAGTGGAAACCAATATTTTTTTGGGTATCGAACGGAAATCGTTTGAAAAGGAAATGGCCAAGAAAAAGGAACTGCAGGCTGTTTTGCATAAAATTTATGGCGTTTTGGGAACCGGACACCCCAAAGCCATTTGGGCAAACGCACCGCCGGATAAGCGGACAGCCATTGCAAGCTTATTGAAAACACGACTTCAGGCAGAGCAAGGACTCAAGGAATTGGAAAAGCGATTCGAAGCTGAGCGCGTGCGCATGAGAAAAGCTTACAATGCACGCATCAAGGTCTATAAGACAATTTTTCCCGGAACCATATTCAATTGTTTCGGTGCCAGTTTCCGTGTTGCAGAACCGGTTTCCTACAGTCAGGTTTATTATGATCCCATTGTCGATAAAATTGTAATATCCTCTCTTTAGCGCTAAAATTACCCCTTAATAGGACTGGATGCATGTACAAAGATAAGAAAGTCGTTGTTGTTATGCCTGCATACAATGCAGCAACAACCATCAAAAAAACATATGACGAAGTAATGGCTCAGGAAATTGTTGACCTTGTCATTGTTGTTGACGACTGCAGTAAAGACAAGACTGTTGAAATCGCCCAGGAACTTCCTCATACTGTTGTCTGTGCTCACGAGAACAATACCGGATACGGTGGAAACCAAAAAAGTTGTTATCGTCTGGCTCTTGAGAATGATGCTGATATTATCGTAATGGTGCATCCAGACTATCAATACACACCCAAATTGATCCCGGCCATGGCTTCCCTGATAGGGAACAACCTTTACAGCTGCGTTCTGGCCTCCCGTATTCTTGGGGGATATGCTCTCAAAGGGGGCATGCCTATCTGGAAATATGTGGCCAACCGGGCGCTGACCTTTGTGCAGAATCTTTTCATCGGCGCCAAGTTATCCGAATATCACACCGGGTACAGGGCTTTTTCCAAAGAACTCCTGCAGCAATTGCCTCTGGACAGGAATTCAGATGATTTCGTATTCGACAACCAGATGTTGAGTCAGATCGTCTGGTATGATCATGCAGTAGCGGAAATCAGCTGCCCGACACGCTATGAACCGGACTCCTCATCCATCAATTTCAAGCGCAGCGTACGGTACGGATTCGGATGCTTGGGCACTGCTTTGATATTTCGTCTCTGCAGAATGGGGCTGACCAGCAATAATTTGTTTCCAAAACATTAATCACAACACATCCACTCATGAAAGCTTTCTTTGATGTTTTGTTCTGGATTTTGAAATGGGTCATATTGCTCCTGTTCGGCCTCGAGCTGTTCAGTTTCGTCGTCATCGGCATTTCCAACTATGTGACCTACGGTCATTTTCGTGAAGGAAGCGTCGTCAAATACGATGCGCACAGCCTGTTCCGGGACATGGAAGGCGTGCGTCCCACGGTCTCCTGCAAGGAGAGATCGGAGCCCGTATTTTTGATTTGGATGTTCGGCGGTTCCACTATGCGCGGGCAGACGGATGACGACTCCCGGACCATTCCCAGTCAGTTGTCCTGCATACTGAATCAGAGTGGATCCTATTATTACGAAATCAAAAACTTCGGTGAGAATTCCTACAACAGTTTGCTGGAAGTGCAGCGTATGCAGCGCCTGTTGATCGAGGAAGAGAAAAAACCGGATCTGATCATTTATTATGACGGCGCCAACGACTGCATGTATTTTTCGCAGCACCGTACGCCGTACGCGCATTACGGGTACCGGCGGGAAAAGGCCATGATCGAAAGTTATTACAAAAGCTTTTTCGGTATGTTCAAGGCTTTGAACGCAATGGTCTATTCGTCCTTTACCAAGGAATTGTACGACAAGCTCACCCATGTTGCCGTGAAAATCGAACCGGATAGCGAGCAGTTGGCCGCAATGTTGAAAGTTGTCCCCGAGCGTTATGACTACGTCAACAAAATCGCTCATTGCTATGGAGCCGGTTTCGCCGTGTTCTGGCAGCCTTCGCTCTGGGTGGACAATGAAGTCGCTCCTGCCAAGGCCATTGGAGAAAAGGAAAAGACCTTTTTCCCGTTTCAGGATGCCGCCGGTACGCTGAAGAACAACTTCAGCATTACCTATGAGGGCCTGGAAGATCACCTGAAGGACAAAGACTATTTCATCGATTTCCGCAATATTCTTAATTCGCGTACGCAGATGGCCTACACGAAAGACGGGGTTCATCTGACCGATTACGGCAGGAAGCTGGTAGCCATGGGCATGGCCCACGAATTGGAAGAAAGAGATTTATTGCCCTGACCTGTGCTGTTAGCGCAATAGTCAGGGGTTTTTCACACGGGTGGCATCCAGTGAAAAGGTGTATTTTTTGCTGGCAGTGGTGAGTTTTCCGGCTACTTCATCTTTGGAAACAACTTTTCCAATGAAAAGATGGCCGCTATGGTGGGAAGCAACCACTACGCCATCCGTATAGGTTCCCTTGAAATGATAGGTGGTCTTGCCCCCGAGCGGGGCGCTTACATAGGCCACCCCGTCGATTTTCCCCCCTTTATGCTGCGTCACGTATGCGTCCACCCGCGACAGCATGCAATGTCCTACCCAGTGCCCGGAACAGTTGGTCACGGGAGTTACTGCTCGTGAACCTCCAGAAAAGAGGATCATCAGAAGCGTAAAGAAAATAACTTTTTTACGCATAAGTCCATCCTGTTTGCCTCAAAAAGATCTCCGCAAGGTTGTTTTTTTACAACTTTGGTTGCTTTTTAGACACAGCCTGTAACGGTCTGACATCTATCATACGGAAATAAGGACCTATCTTTTGGTCGGCAAGTTCATGTGTTGTAAAAGTGCAAATTCTTTGCCGTCTCCGGCAATTTCATGAATACGGTGTCCGAAGGGTTCGAAGAACGGATGATCACTAGGCTTTCCGTTTTTGGGGCGGGTACGGACGACCACTTCCGTGGTCAGCCCGATTCGACGGCAGAGCGACTGGAGCCAGCTCGGGAGATGGGCCGCTTCGTAGAAAGGCATCAGGCGTCGGGATGGCTCCAGATAATCCTTGCTGAACTGGCGCTGGTCCACAACAAAAAAGTCGATTTTGTACTTCTGGACAAAGCTGCGTACCGTGGAAAAATCATGCGAATAATATGCGGCAAACAGGTCATTGAGCCTTGGTTCAAGTTTCTTCCATAATCCTTTGCTCCACGGGTGGGTGAGTTCGTACGAGCAAAAGACTTTTCTTTGACCAAAAGCCAGAACATTATCCATGGTGTCCGGGTGGCCGGCGAACAAAGCGTTTTTGGGAGTGTCGCGTACGGCTGCGAATAAAGAAGCGTCCTGTGAGTAATCCTGAAGGGATTCATTGTGCAGACGGACTCCGGACAGCAGTACGCACACGACAAGCATCAGTATGGCTGCCGGACGTCCGAGTTTTCGTAATAAAGGGGAGAGGCACAAGCCGATGAGCAGCGAATAAGCGAGGATGGTCGAATATTCGAGGTAGCGTGAAGGAATAAACAGTTTGAGAAGCAATATTTTCGCAGCGTAATACATCAGCACCGATGCGGCGCCAAGCATCAGGATGCCGTTCAACCGGGAAGCCAATGGTTTCCAGGCAATTCGGCGTGCTCCTCGATAGCAGGCGTAGCCCAGACAACTCGCGCATAGTGCTCCCAAAATGATACCCCATTCTCGGAATGGAAGCAGCCGTTCGAACGGCCGGTAAATGAGTTCGTACAACAACGGCGGGACCGGCATGATGGAAAATCGTCCGAGTTCCCCGAATTCGGGCCTTCCTGCCATATCCGCGGCGCTGACCATGGGGCCGTAGCCCGCATTGGTCATATCCATCGAATACAGGTAGGCAATGGCTGCGGCCAGAAGCAGTACGAGCCAGTGGTGGTATCGCGTCAGAAGTGGTGGTGCAGGTGTCTTGCGTGTTACCCAGAGCGCCCATGCCAGAACGAGAGCGGCTCCGCACAAGGCACCAATGTAGGGAATGAACAGAGCGGCCAGAAGCAGGCCCGCCGCAGTAAGCCAGCCATTGCCGGCGATCCAGCCCCAGAGAAACAGGGCCAGCAGTGGAGCCGCAAAGGCTCGGGCCAGACCGCCTGACATATTGTACAAAAAGCCGGGCATCAGCCAGAAAACAGCACTGGCAGTCCAGGCGGTACGGCGGTTGGAAAGGGCGGCTCCGCATCCGTAAATGCCGATTCCCAGGAACACGTACAGAATACCGGGCAGGAACTGGCTGAAACGCAGCGGGGACATCCAGTGCGCTACGAGCCAGTAAAGTCCGCGAACTCCGAACGATACGTAATGGCGGGCGTAATCAGTGAGCCAGTCCCCCTGAAAAAGACCGGGCGTACGCCAGGCTTCCATCCAATAGATCTGCTGGCGGACATCATCATTGAGCAGCAGCGGATTACCAAAGATCTTGTAATGCGCGATACAAAAGACCGCCGCCGAGCATAGGGCCGCCAGCGCGTAATCCGAAAGATTTCCATTCAGAGACTGGATGGGCTTGTTGGAAGACATGGGGCATCCGGAATGGCAGAATTACAGTGGGCGTTCGAACAAGCGCCAGGTCTTGTACTTCTTGGCCCCATACCGAGCCAGTGTGCGCATGTAAATCCGCAATTGCTCCGGAATCAACGAACAATCGCAGAACTGAATGTTTTGCTGTTCGAAATCAACATAGGAACTGAGAATCAACGCGTGGTGCAGATTGTGATGCTGAAATTCCGGACGCACGCCAAGCAACACGGTTCGAATTTTAGTGATGGGCTTGAAACGCGCGTGGTAAAGCAGCTTGAGCATTCCGAAAATATTGAGTTTTCCGTTGAGCGTCTTGAACACCGGATTCAGATCGGGAATGGAAATGATGAAGGCTGCTACGCGGTCGTCCTTGGTCAGGATAAGCCGGATCAGATCCGGACGCAGTACAGGCCGAAGCTCCTTGAGGATATCCTTGAACTGGTGTTCGGTAAAAGGTACGTGTCCCCAGTTGGAACTCCAGGCTTCATTGAAAATTTCCCGGACTTCATTTCTGCGTTTGATCAGATCACTTGCTTTTGCAGACGTCAGAACAAGATCATGGGTTTTCATGATCTCGTCGAGTTGCGCTTTCATGGGCTTGGTGTCTGCCATGCTTTCGCGGTCGATCTTCATGGCGAACCAGTCGATGATTTTGGTGAATCCCCAGTTTTCGACAAGAGTCTGATAGTAGGGGGGATTGTGCGTCTGCAACATGGCTGGCAGCGTGTCAAAGCCCTTGATCAGTATGCCGACCTCATCATAGATACCGAAACTGAGGGGGCCGAGAATACGCTTTCGCCCTTTTTCACGGAGCCAGGCTCCAGCCGCTTCGAACAGCGCATTGGCGACCTCCTGGTCGTCCACACACTCGAAGAAGCCCCAGAAACCCGTATCGTCGTGATAGAGTTCGTCATGACGAAAATTGACATGGGCGGAAATACGACCGACCGGTTCATTCCCGCGATAGGCCATGAAAAGGCAGGCCTGACCGAAATCATAAAAAGGCCCGTGTTGGGGATCCAGAATTTTCCGATGCTGTGAGATTATGGGAGGCACCCAGCAAGGATCATCTTGCTGCACACGCCAGGGGAAAGTAATGAAAGCATCCAGGTCCTGCTTGGACGTCACGGTTTGTATGCGAATGGATTCGCTGGGCAACAGCTTCCCCTTATTTCTTCGGTAACATGGTTACCTTGGTTTTGTAGCCTTCCTTCAGCAGGAGGTCGGGATTGGGCACGGAGAGTTCCACCGGGTAGTACGAAGGCTTGCCCAGTCCGGGATCAACAGGAGCCCAGGAAATACGGTCCAGAGTGGCCTCAAAGGTCGTGTCCGGAATGGAGGAGATGGTCACAGTGGCCTTGTCCCCGAGATGCATGCGGCTGGCTTCGATTTCGAACACCTGAGCAAGAATGATCATGGGGTCCATAACGCCAATCACTATTCCCAGTCCGGGTTCCAGTTCCGCGCCGGGACGTACGGTATGCTTAATCCAGATGACATGGCCGTCAATGGGAGCGCGCAAGGTGACAACCGACGGGATATGATCGCTGGTGACTTTTTCTCCAAGCACAGAACTCAATGCAGCAACTTCATCTTTGACGGATTGCCGCAACACATCCACCTGCTTCTGCAAATGGGAACGTTGTGTTTCCAGGGAATCTATGGACTGAGCCACTTGTTCCTGATTCTGCTGGGAAGCCATTTTTTGTTTGGCGAGTTGTTGAACTTCACGAAGTTTGGAGCGCAGGGGGACAATGGATTCGTTGACCTGGGCCACGCGAACTTCCACTTCCTGAATGCTCTGGGGCGAAACCTTGCGGCGCAGATTGGCGATGACGGCAGGGTCCAGCTGTAGAATGACCAGCGGATCGCCCTTTTTCACTTTTTGCCCGGCAGTGACGAGTACGTCGTTTACGACCCCTTTGTAGGGGATGGGAACTTCTCTTTTCAGAGAAGAAACCAGCTTGCCCTGAAAAACAACCTCAGGTCGTGAAGAAGATGCTTTTTGTCCTTCCTGTTTTTTATTGTCCTGGCAATACCCCATGGAAGGAAAAAAGCTCACAACGGCGCAAGCCGTTGTGAGCATCAGGATATACAGGATATAGTTAGAAAGATTTCGCATCGATATACGACTTGTAAAGGTTCCCTGAGAGGTTGCGGAGATCAAGCTCGCTTTGGACATATTCCGATTCCTTGTAGAGAGCCTCTTTGCGTGCATTAAAATATTCTCGGATTTGTTGAAGGTACGCAGGAAAAGGTTGCGATCCAGCCTGATAGCTGATTTCGCTTTGGCGTTTTTTCAGACCGGCAAGTTCTACCTGCGCATTGGCTACTTTCAAAGCAGCCAGGCTGCGGTGTTGCATTGCCATGTCCTGACGCCAATCGGTCCCCAGTTTAAGACTGATGAGGTTGGTTTTGACTTCAGCCTGCTTTACGTTGGCACGTTTTCTGTCGACATTGCGCCAGCGTTCGCCCCAGTCCCAAACCGTCCAGGTAAAGCCAAGACTTGTATACATGCCGCTTGTTCCATCATTATCCGAATCGATGGGATCCACGGTACGGACATCCATGTTGAATTTGGGCAGAAAACGCGCCCAGGCCAGTTTGACGTCGTATTGCCTGATGACTTCCATCTGTTTCTGGATTTGCAGGTCCAGGGAATTGGTTTTGACGTCTGCAATGGTCACATTGGCTGCAGAGAAATGTCCGAGAAGTTGTTCTTTGAGGTTTTCCAGGTCCAGCTTGAGAGGTTCGGAAACCGCGATCCCCAGAAAGGTTTTCAAATTGTCCATCACCTGAATGTGTTCCGCTTCGATGCGGTCCCGTTCCAGGCGTGCAATTTCGAGTTTTTGATCAGCAATACGGATTTCCAACGGATTGGAGGCCCCGCTTGCCAGAAGATTGTTGAGGTAGTTTTTTTCGTGGTTTTCGACTGCTACGAGCTCGTCCTGACAGGCTGCCATTTTTTCCAGAACATTGAGCTGGATAAGCATCTGCCCGAGTTTGTACAAGCCTTCGGAGATGGACTTCATGTGTCCGAGGATGGCAATGTCGGTAACCAGTTTTGTGGCCTTGATACTGAAGCCCGCGGAAACTGGGTCATAGGAACCTGTGGAAAAATTAAGGGACCAGCGGCCGGAATCGGAGTAGGGCGTGGTCAAAACGTAACCGGTGGAGACCACTACATCAGGGAACAGGTCATAAAAGCTGTCTGATTCATTTATATGGCGCAGCTTGATTTCGAGAGCGCTATCTACAAAGTAGGGAGATTGTTGCAGTGCAAGCAGTACGCAGTCGTGGAAGTCAAGAGAATGGTTGGGAGCTTTGGTGCCGATAGGGGCACTTTTACCTGTGGTGTAGTGAACAGGTTGTTTTATGTCAGCTCCCTCGATCTTTTTGACTGCAGGCTGCGCAGCAGCAGTGGTCTTGACGTTTTTCTCTGGTGTGGATTCGGAATTTTGCTTTGTGGTCAGGTTCTTTTGAGATGATGATGGCGATACCGCAGTGGTCTCAGTGGCGGTACCCGGCTTGGGCATCGTGATTTTATAGCTTTTGTTCAGATCTTTACCATTGAGAACCACGGCAGAGGCCGTGGATACGGACAAGATGCAACAAAAAAATACAGCCAGGAAGGCGCAGAACATTCTGGTACTGGGCATTGTGGTGGAAATATGGGAACGTTTGCAGAAAAATTGGGAACTGCCGCATGAGAAAGATGAACGTTCAGAATTGAGATGCATATTGACTCCCCGAAAAAAATCAATCCGAATGAAGATTACCATCGCGCAACTGCAATAAACGCGTACAACTCGCCCCCACCTCGGGATCATGAGTAACTAGTACCATGGCAGTATCCATTGTGGCAATGAACTCGTGAAAATGGGTCATTACCAGTTTACTATGCGCATGATCAAGCTGCCCTGTCGGTTCATCGGCAAAGATGACCCGAGGTCTGTTTACCAGAGCCCTTGCAATGGAGACTCGTTGCTGCTCACCACCGGATAACCGGTTTGTCGGGTGATGCAACCTGTGGGTCATGTTGATCATCTCCAGGGCATCGTAGATCATCTGAGGCCGTTTTTTGCGCTCGACACCCGCGTAGATCAATGGGTACTCCAGATTTTCGTAGACGGTGCTGTGCTCAAAAAGGTTGCAGCTCTGGAAGACAAAACCAGCAAACTGACGCCTGAAGCGGGACTGCAGCGAGCGATTCAGTTTGAGAACGTCTTCTCCATCGACGATATACGACCCTGACGTAGGAGGGTGTAGCAGGCCTAGGATAAAAAGAAAAGTCGATTTTCCCATTCCGGACGGTCCCATAATGCCGATCATTTCGCCCGGATAAACGTCAAGATCAATACCCTTGAGGATTTCAATTTCCTCATTGCCGGTCTGATAATTTTTTGTCATGCCTCTGATTTTGATCAGAGGATCCTTATGATGTTCCATTGCAGTTTTATTCATAACGAATTGCCGTGACAACTTCCAGTCTTGAAGCTCGGATGGACGGATAATAACCTGCAACGATTCCCAATACCAGTGAAAAAACGATGCTTAATCCGCAGTAGGTAAACACCAGATGGGCTGGCGGCGTACTCTCCAGAATCCGGCTGGTATATTCCACACCGCCGATGCCGATAAGAACTCCTATCAAACCGCCTCCTAGGCTCAGGCAAAGTGCTTCCGCAAGAAATTGGAACATGATGTCCGTATCTTCGGCCCCCATGGCTTTTTTCAGGCCGATTTCCCTGGTTCGCGATCGTACTGCCGTCATCATGCCGTTCCAGATGCCGTATCCGCCCAGGGTCAGCGTGGCGAATATGGAAAAATAAATGAATGACTCAACCCAGAAAGCTATTCGTTTCACCTGGGTAAGTTGCCCTAAAGGTACTTGAATACGCAAGTGATTTGTTGACTGATATCTGTCTATTGCCGCAGGGATGGCCTCTGCCACATGTTCCACGTCATCCCAGGTTTTGCACCGTACGAGCATGGTGTTGGACTGAGGCATCTTGGTCATGCGGTCTTCGGCCGTGGTAATCGGAATAAAGACATTTCTGGCAAGATCACCTGCCGTGTCTTCTCCCAGTACACCCGTAATGTGGTAAATCGCATTTTCGATTTCGATTTCCCGACCCGAAACGTCGATGGTTCCGAACACATCCTTGGCAAGGCGTTCGCCCACAACACAGACCAGTTCATGCTGGTCCACTTCATCTTTGTTGAAGTAGCGGCCGGCAATCTGTTTATGCCCGTTGACCGTCCAGAAGGAGGCGTCCACGCCCATCAATGGAAATTCCTTGATGTCGTTATCCAGGATGGTACGGACGTGATGCATACGCACAACGGAAACGCTGACCTGGTCCACACCGGGCAACTCGCTCACGGCCTGGACGGAGCCGGGCTGGAACCACTGAAAACGGTCCAGCTTGTCCTGGGCATCGACACCTTGCTGGTAGTCGATACGGATGATGGTTGCACCGCCGATGAGGGTCAGGTCGTTATTGAGATTTTTTTTGACGGTACGGCCCATGGTCAGGATGACGATGATACCAGCAGTCCCCAGGGCGATTGAAATGAAAACGCCGAGATAACGGCGCCGCTGGCGCATGACCTGACGGAAGCTGATCCTGAGAAGATCGTTGATCTTGAGCAGATTCATGCCCGAAATTGTTCCATGGCGTATACAGTCCACCGGCTGAATGTCGGACATCCGATGCCGGTGGAACTGAAGGGATTTCGAAGATTACGCTGTCTGTGCCCGGACCTGCTGCTGCTCGGAGATGAGATGGCGCAGCTTGGAGTCCTCTTCCAGATCCTGTTTGCGGATACCGAATTTTTTGGACAATTTAGCGAGTACATCAAAGACGAATTCAAGATGTTTGTCCTCATGCGTGCTCATAAAAGCCGTACGGATCAATGCATGGCCTCTGGGAACCGCGGGATGAATCGCGGGAAGCGCAAAAACGCCTTCCTCGAACAGGGCCGCTGCAAATTCAAAGGCTTTTTCCTCAGGGCCGATGTAGATGGGCACGATGGGAGAACGTGAAGCGCCTACGATAAGATCAAGGTTCTCGTATCCTTCACGTACGCGTTTGGAGATGTCCCAGAGCCTTTGCACGCGCTCGGGTTCTTTTTCGAGAATATCAAGACACTTGAGAACGGTTGCAGCATTGCTGGCAGGCAGGGCTGCAGAGAAGATCAAAGTCATGGACTGGTGTTTAAGGTAATTCAGAGCGTCCACATCGTCAGAAGCAATGAACCCGCCGATGGAAGCCAGCGCCTTGCTGAAGGTTCCCATGATATAATCCATGGACTCGAGAACATTGAAATGCTGGGCTGTGCCGCGCCCGTGCGGCCCCATGACACCGAGACCATGGGCGTCGTCGAGATAAATGACTACATCCGGGTGTTTTTCTTTGATCTTGACCAGTTCATCCAGGGCGCAGATGTCGCCGGACATGCTGTAAACGCCTTCGAAAACCAGAAAAAAGGTGGAGTCGGGGAATTTGCGCTTGGCATTTTCCAGGCGCTCCATGGCGGATTGCGCGTCGTTATGCTCAAAAGGAATGATTTTGGCTCTTGAGGCACGGCATCCGGCGAAAATGCTTGCATGGTTCTCACGGTCCCCCAGGATGACGTCACTGGGATCGATAAGCAGGCTGAGAGCGCCAAGATTGGTCAGGAAGCCCGTGGTATGCACCACGGCTTTCTTTTTTCCGACAAAGTCGGCAAGGCGTTCTTCGAGTTCGTCATGCAGGCTCATATTGCCGGAGAGAAAACGGGATCCGCCAGGACCGGAACCCCAGCGTTTCACGGCTTCTATTGCAGCCTCGGTTACTCGTTCATCATGAGCCAGACCCAGATAATCATTGGAACCGGCCATCACCAGCTTTCGACCGTCTACCTCGACTTCAGGCCCCCAGGAGCGCGAAATGGGTTTAAAATAGGGATACGAGCGCTTGTCTTTGGCGCTTGCCACCATGCGGGCGAATGCTTCGATACGGTTGTTCAGTCCCATACGTTTAAAATTTCCTTACGTTACGATTTTAGACCGGGAATAGCGGGGTGTTTTGAAAACGGCCGCGCGACACCGGATAGACTTCACTTGATGAAGAGGGTGCGTATGGCAAACCCTCATTCGGCTTTGACGGCAACCCGGCAACCCCTCAATACAGCTCTTGCAGGGCAAGAAACGGATTGTTCTCGTGTTTTTGTAATGGCGTTGTTATTCGAGTTGTAAAAATACAAAAACAGCCACAAGTACCATTAAGAAAATCAGGTGGCCCGAAAGTTCGTCAGAGAACGCCAGTGAAAATAATTCATTCTAATCGGCAGGGTTTACACCCCGAAGTCATTTGTTGTCAAGTTTATGAAAATACGAACAAACTAGAAATATTATTGAATTTCAGCGTATTGTAAATATCTGAAAGCCGTATTTCATTTTCGCCTCAGCGAAAGGACCTTTCCGCGTTGCCCCACGGTATAGATCGTGTCGCGCCAGCTCAGTTCCTTTGCAGGAATTGTCAGCGCATGGGTTATGCCGGCCATGCAGAGCACGGTAAAAAAAGACCGCATCCACCCCAGAAGCGATCCCGGTGACGGATGCAGGACGCGAGCCCGTAGCCCCAGCCAGACAAGTCCCAGCATATAGAACAGGACCAGCAGTGTGGCCCCTGTTCCAAGCAATCCCAGCACACCTGTCAGGAGAAAAAAAGGCCCCAGAATTGTCATGGCTGTGATGCTGTACAGGACAATCCCAACACAGACCCATGTTCCAGGGTAGATGAACTTGAGGTACAGCCACTGGCGTTCGAACCAGGCTCGCCAGCTGGCAAAGCTCTCGCCGGAAATCGGTGTCTCCATGCAGGCGGCAGGCACAGGGCTGGCTTTCAATCCTGCCGTGTCCAGGGCGCTGGCAAGGGAAACGTCATCCACAACATTCTCCGCCCACAGGGAAGGCACGCCGATACGTTCGAACACATCTCTGCGAATGGCGTTGTTTCCGCCCCAGGGCTGGGTTATGGGGTCGATTTCCTGCAGCATGTACAGTGCAAGAATGGTGATGGCCTTGCCAAGATTGGCCTGCGAATGCGTCTCGGGGAGACCGTGGTGATATCCCGTTGTGGCCGAAGCCTCGCCCCGTGCTATGGGCGCAACCAGGTGGCTGAGCCAGTCCGTTCGGGGAAGATGCGCGCTGTCGCAGAAAACCAGCACCTGGCTTTCGGACGAGATTTTTGTGAGAGCGGCGAGAAGGTTCAGGTTTTTTTGGCCGCACTTCGTGGCCAGCCGGCTGACGACGTGGCCCGTATGCTGCAGCCCGGCCACCTTTTCAGCCCCCCGTACGCCTTCGATAACTTCCTTGATCACGGCGCCTGCGGGATCATCGGCGCTTTCCGTGATGAAAAGCACCTCATACTGCGGATAGTCCTGCCGTACGATGGCTTCGAGGCAGGCGCGCATTCCCTTGGGGATACCTTTGACTGGCACCAGAACAGACACCGCCGGCCAGGAGAGCACCGTCTCGCCGGGCAAATCAAAGTTGACTTTACCGAGACGGCGCCCGCCGTACAGCACGACAACCGCCACAGGCACAAAGGCCAGCAGCAGAAACAGCAGTAAAAACCAGAACAAGCTCTTACTCCGTGCAGGAAGTTCCTAATAGCCCATCAAACCGCAACAGCGCGAACATACGGGCATCAAGCCATCTTTGGAGAGGCTTTGACGGAACTTGCAATATGCCTCGGAGTTCCACAGTTCCGAAATGGTCTGGTGCTTGACGTTACCAACGATATAATCGTGGTAGTCGCGACATGGCGACATGTCGCCATTGGAATCGAGCTCTACGGCCTGGTAGATGGAAATACATTCGTCATAGCCGAAACGCTCGCTGTGATCGTTGTAATAGGCCTCGAGATTGTCGATTCCGCGGATGTTCGGAATAAAGACCACTGGGGGCGAATTCCAGGATTTGGACAGCTTGTCCAGTTCCTTGAGCTGCTGTGCCAGACCATAGTAATCCTCGAGCTTCCAGCCGCCCAGCCAGCCCCAGTGCAGTTCCGGCTTGAATCCGAAGCGACGTTCGAAATCCTTGTCGTGCGCCTTGGCGGATTCTTCGTCGATCCACCAGGACGGGTAGAACACGAACATGTCCACTTTGTTCCGGAAGGTCTGATAAATATCAACGAGGTGGTTGACGTTGTCTTTGGAAATGGTCGTCAGTGAAGCCACCAGAGGCAACTCGGCTCCGCTTGAACGCTTGGCGTAATCCACGGCGTCCAGGCCTTCCATGATGGCGCTGAAACTGTCCAGGTTGCCCACGCCCTTGCGGATGGTGTTGTGCACCTTGGCGCAATGACCGTCGATGGACACCTGCAGAAGGAACAGGGGAATGTCCACAAAGGATTTGGCAAACTGCTTCAGCTTCGTGCCATTGGTCACGATGGAGCACGGAAGCTTGAGTTTCGTGCACTCGGTAAGCAGTTCGGTAAGTCCTTCATACATGGTCGGTTCGCCGCCCCAGATGTACACGTTGGGCTGGTGACCGTTGGCAACCAGGTCCTGCATCAATTCCACGTAGCGCGTATAGGGTACTTCTTCCTTTTTGAGCTCTTTGAGGTTTTTCCCCAAAAGGAAGCCGTGTTGTCCCCACTGTCCGCACATAATGCAGCGCAGGTTGCACAGGTCGGTTATCCGGATGCTTACCTGACGTATTTTATTGGCTCTGCCATTTTCATGGAAAGGGTACATCAGGTCGAACAGGATTTTTTCACCCTGCAATTTGACCAGTTTCGACGCGATCCATGGATGCTTCGCCACTTTACTGAAATTTTTGAAAACTATGCCAGGAGCTACTTTGCTTCGTCTGCTCATTATACAGCCTCCAAGGTGAAGGAGAATAAAACACGCTTGTCGCAATTCGACAAGCGTGCGCGGAAGGTTGGGAGGCTTCCATAAAACCCGCCTCGTATCAAGTGAAAAACGCATTTTTTATGAAAAAGTATTGAGTTTGCCATTATATCAAATTGTTAGGTGTTGATTGAAGCAAGCTGACCAGAGCGGAAAAACGTGCTGGAAGCAAAGAAAATTGCGGTATTTTCGCGATTATTTTCAAAATAGCACAAGCTTGCTGATATATCGTTAATAAATTTTACCTGAAAGTCGTGTCCCGAATGTAAAAAAGCAGCCTCGGACTCTCTGGAACAACAGGACACGAAGAAAAGATTTCATGCTCCCGGATAAAGTGATCGTAAGATTATGCCGACAAGAATACAAGGGGAGTCTGCTTTGTCCGTGTAACAGAGACGAATGGGCTGAGTATTCCGGGACGTTTTTTACGTTACTGCCGTATCTGAAATCGCAGCAGATCCCTCAATTCACAAGAATCTGGAGACTGACGGAATTTTTGAATTCCTGAATCTGGTTCGGTATTTGCTTAGATCTTCGAGAGAGTGAAAATGGTTTGTCGGACAGAAAGATATTACGAACGGCAGGCGGCTTACGCTGCCAGGCTTCTATATAGTTGGCAAAGGTTTGCTCTACCATCACACCCTTGACACGGGAAAGGGCCGGCAGTGCCTGGCCCTTTCTCCATGCTTCACTATCCGCAAGCATGCGCTCGCAGTACCTGTCTAGTTGTCCAGCAGTTCACCCAGTGCGGTGACAAAGTCCGCCAGATCCGAACGTTCTATGATCAACGGCGGCAGCATCCGCAGAACATTGCCCTGCGTGCAGTTGCATACGAATCCCTTGTCCAGCAGTCCTTTCCAGATTTCTGCGCCGGGAAATGCCAGTTCCACACCCACCATCAGTCCGCTGCAGCGAACATCGGTGATTTTATCCGGATGGATGGTTTTCAGAGCATTCAGCATTTCCGTGACATAGGCGCCGGATTCCAGCGCCCGTTGGGCCAGTTTTTCTTCCTGCAGCAGTTCCACAACTCTGGTGGCAACAGCGCAGAGTACGGGGTTGCCGCCGAAAGTGGTGGCGTGCGCGCCGGGTTCGAAGCCCTGGGCCACTTCATCGGTTGCCAGCATGGCGCCCAGGGGCAACCCGTTGGCCAGTCCCTTGGCGGAGCTGAAGATGTCCGGCTTCAGGCCGAAACGCTGATGGGCCCAGAAATATCCGGTCCGGCAAAGTCCGGTCTGGACTTCATCCACCATGAACAGGATATCCTTGCGTTTGCAGAGGTCTGCAATGCCCTTGGCGTATTCTTCGCTCATCAGGCGTACGCCGCCTTCGCCCTGGACTATTTCCACCAGAATGCCCGCAGTTTTGGGGCTGATGGCTTTTTCCAATGCATCCAGATCATTCCAGGCAACGGTGGTGAAGCCTTCGGGAATGGGGGCAAAGCCGTCCTTGACCTTGTCCTGCCCTGTGGCTGCTATGGTCGCCAGCGTGCGTCCGTGAAAAGAATGATCCAGCGTAATGATTTCATAGGCATCGCGTTTGCGGACTTTTTGCATATAGCGTCTGGCCAGTTTAATGGATGCCTCGTTGGCCTCGGCGCCGGAATTGCAGAAGAAAACTTTGTCCGCATGGCAGGTTGCAAGCAGTTTTTCAGCAAAGACAACCTGCTCTTCCTGGTAGAAGAGATTGCTGACATGTACGAGTTTTTCGGCTTGCTTGGCCATTATCTGCGCCAGTTCCGGTCTGCAATGGCCCAGGTTGGCAACGGCGATACCGGCCATCAGGTCCACGTACGCGCGGCCGTCGAAATCGTAGAGCCGGCTGCCTCGCGCGCGAGCCACAGCCAGGGGATACCTGCCGTAGGTCCGGCATATTGACTGGGATTCACGCTGTTGCAGCTTGCTAAAACTCTCGCTCATAACGGCCTCCTTATCAGAGTAAATAATATATCAAATGACAAAAAAGCAGCTGTAGTCCTCTCGCAGGTAAAATGCAACGTCAATGTCCCAGGTGTACGGGGTGCCGGGGTTTGGAATCCGGAATAAACAGAAACAACAGTCCGGAAAGAGAGAGTCCTGCTGCGAAAAAGTGCCACATGGGTGCGTAATCACAGGCGCAGGTGGCGGACTTGATGTCCGACGGCAGAAACATGCCGCCGATCTGCATCATCAGCGCCGGTCCAAGCATGTTGCAGAAATTGATCCCCGTGAGCGCGGTGGAAGACATCTGTTGCGGCACCAGCTCCTTGAGCTGCGCATAGATAAGCTGACCCGGCGAAGCCGCGCACCCGAGTCCGAAGAAAATGGCGAACAGAATCCAGCGCGGAGTCTCCGCGTTCATCAGGCCCAGAAAGATGAAAAGAGCGGCCATGACAAAGAACGCGGGCAGTATGATCCACTTGCGCGTATGAAATATTCTGTCGCTGGCGACTCCTACCAGAGGCAATCCGCAAATGTACCCCAGGCTGCTGGCAAAAACCAGGTTGCCGGTCTGGATATTGTCCAGTCCGATGGCATAACGCAGATAAGGACCGGCCCAGAGCCCTTGAAGCGCCATGAGGGTACCGAAACGAAACAGGGCTCCGAAGCTCATCATCCAGAAAAAGGGAGTGGTGATAAGCCATTTCAGACCATCAAAGAGCGGTCCGCCGACAGTTTCGGGAACAGGCGTCCCCTCGGGGCGGTCTTTGATGATCAGGCACACCAGGACGAATTCAATGGTGCTCAGGGCGGAAACGATCAAAAAGGACGGGCGCCATCCGATGGTCTCGGAAAGCCAGGCAAAGGGCGTGGCCGCGAACAGCGATCCAACCCATCCCAGACTGATGACCATGGTCATCAGCGTGGCGAAGCGCTCGGGCTTGCACCAGACCATGAACAGGGCCAGGGGAGCCATCATGTTGCAGGAGGTGCCGATTCCGAGCAGTATTCTGCCGACGTAGGCCAGCCAGACTTCGTGGGCCAGGGCAAAGCAGACCGACCCGATGATGCAGACCGCCCCAAGGGCGACCATGACTTTGCGCGCTCCGATGTGGTCCAGGGCGATGCCCACAGGCAGTTGGAACAAGGCAAAAGCGTAGAAAAACGCCGCCGAAAGACTGGACAGTTGCATGGGGCTGAGACCGAGATCGGTACTGATCATGGGGCTGATAACCGTGGCGGAAACCCGGTAGAACATACTCAAAATGAATCCCAACGCGGCAACGACAAATATGGCTTGTATTCTGGTCATGGATATCTCAATCTAATGATATATAGTGTGCTCGTGAAGAGTGGAAAATACGTCCGCCGGGCTGTTTTTCAATGCCGGCGGTTCAAGGCAGGAGAGTTGAATACGCCTTTTTTATCCTCCCGTATAGGTGGCAAAAAGAAGTTCTCCCTGGCGGATAATGGCGTAGCCTTCCCTGCAGGGGCGTGAGGCGGCAGGGATGCAGAATCGCCACAGTTCGTCGGATTGTCTGAGGCGGGATTGGATTTGCCCCCACCATCCGTTTCCGGCGTATTGCTTTGCGATTACAGCGGGAACCACGGCCTGCTGCAGATTGGCCGCCACCAGGTCCTCATCTCGTTGTCCGGATGCTGCGGCGAGTTGGGGAGCTGGGGGCCGGACATACGGGAACGCCAGTTTGGGGTCCACTGCGGCGAAACAGGCTTCCAGCAGTCGCGCGCTTTCGCGTTGCCGCACGCCTGCGGAGCGGGCGCCGAGTAAAACGGCAACAAGGCGCGTGTCGCCGCGCCTGGCTGTTGCGGCCAGATTGTAGCCCGAAGCACCCACATAGCCTGTTTTCAATCCGTCGGCTCCCACAAAGGAACCCAGCAGCGGATTGGCGCTGTGGCGAACTCTTCCTTTATATGTATAGAATTTTTCCTTGTGCCAGGCGAGGGCTTCCGGATGGCTTTGCAGGTAAAAGGCGCAGAGCTCGAGCATGTCCGCTGCTGTCGTGTACATGCCTTTTGCGTGCAGTCCGTGCGGATTCCTGAACTGCGTGCCGGACATGCCGAGTTCCTTGGCTCGCGTGTTCATGCGTTTGACAAAAGCCTTTTCACTGCCGGCCAGGTGTTCGGCCACGGCCACGGCGGCGTCGTTGCCCGAGGCAATGGCCATGCCTTTCGCAAGTTCTTCCAGGCGTACGTGGTCCCCCTTGCGCAGCCCCATGCTCGATCCGCCGAGCCGGGCGGCATTGGCGCTGATGGTGGCATTGTCCTCCATGCTGACCAGCCCCGCGTCCGCGTCTTCGAAAAGCAGCAGCAGTGTCATCAGTTTTGTCAGGGAAGCGGGAGCAATACGGGTGTCCGGATTTTTCTCGTACAATAGGTTACCGGACTCCAGGTTCTTGACAATGGCGGCCCGGAAGCCGATTTTCTCCGGCGCCACATTTGCGGAAAGGGTCTTTGTGTCGGAATACGCCGTACCGGAGAAGGACGATAACCCGATTGGAATGATGCCGATGAGCAGGGCCAGACAAGCGGACAATTTGAACTGCATGGGAGCCTCCGGATCTTTCCATGGATATGCCCGTGTGCCCAGGTCTTTGTCAAATGCGGACAAAGCGTTTACAGTGCCTAGTTCCGGCACTTCCGGACAGTGAAGAAAACATGAAAGACAGCAAACTGATCGATTTTTCGAAACGCACGCCCGAAAAGATTCTGGTCTGCCAGCTCCGGCAGATAGGGGACGTGCTGCTTGCCACACCCTCCGTCCAGCTCCTGCACGAGCGCTTCCCCAAAGCGCAGCTGCATGTGTTCACTGAGCGGAAATGCGCGGAAGTGCTCGAAGGCAATCCTTATATTACCCGTGTCTGGCCCATAGACAAAAAGGCCTGCAAGCATCTGGGCCAGGAACTGCTTTTTTACTGGCGCGTTGCGCGTCAGGATTTTGATCTGGTGGTGGATTTTCAGCAACTGCCCCGTTGCCGGTGGGTAGTGGGCATGTCCGCGGCCCGCTGGCGCGTATCCTATCCGCCTCCCTGGTACAACCGCCTGCTGTATACGCACTGGAGCGAGCCTGTTACCGGCTATGCTGCCATGGCCAAGGCCAGCATCATGCGACCGCTGGGCATTACCTGGGACGGGCAGCGGCCGAGATTGTTTTTGCGTCAGGACGAGCTGGACCAGGCCGCTCGTCTGCTGGCGGATCTCGGACTGCGCCCAGAGGAAAAACTCGTGACCCTGGACGCGACACATCGCCGCGCGCCCAGGCGCTGGCCTGCCGATCACTACGGCAGGTTGATGCGGCTTGTTCTGGAGCAGGAGCCGGCAACGCGTTTTCTGCTGTTGTACGGTCCTGGGGAAGAAGAGCAGGTGGAAGCGGTGAGAACCATTGCGCTGGAGCAGGGCGTGGATGAAAAGCGGCTGCTGCTGCCTCCCATGCTGAGCCTGCGCCAGGCTGCCTCATGCATTGCCCGGGCCTCCATGCATCTGGGCAATTGTTCGGCGCCCCGTCATGTGGCCGTATCCGTGGATACTCCCACCTTTGTCATTCTGGGTGCCACAAGCTGGGGATGGACTTTTCCCAGCCCCGAGCATCGGCATGTTGCCCTGGGCCTGGATTGCCAGCCCTGCAACAGAAACAGCTGTCCGGACATGCGTTGTCTTACGGAATTGACCCCGGAGGCCGTGTTGCCGGAATTTCTGGAACATTTCCGTCGTTATGGGAAAAAGCGTCTTTCTCCAGGCAGAGGCGAGTGAATCAGGGCTGTTCCTTTTTGAGATAGATGAAGCTGTTGCCTATGCGTTTGTGGGGAAGGTAGTTGTAACGGCGCAAGGTATCTCCTATGTAGGGATCCCTGACCACTACGAGGAGATTACCGAATTTCAACTGGTTGATCAGTTCCCTTGGCAGGATGAGTTTGCATTTCCGGGCGAGTTCATGGCTTATCACTTTGGCGGCATCAAAACCGAAATTGTTTTCAAGTCCTTGAAAGCTGGGACTTTCCGACGCCACGTAGTATCCTGGCCAATCCGCAAGAAAGGGCAGGTCCGGCGGATTGATGGAGTCGATGTATTTTGCCGTGGCGTTCATATTGGGAATGGTCTTTTCCCCGTTGGCAGGCGCTGAAAAGGTAAAGGCCTGAAACGCTCCGGGAATGGCCTGCAGATACAAGACGCCGCAGACCAGCAGTCCGGCGGAAAGCCCGTATATGAGCGGCTTGTTCAACCGCGGCCCCAGCAAGGTGAAAAAAACCACGCTCTGGATGACCATGAAGGGGATGGTCACGGAGAAATATTGCAGAAACGTGGGCGTGGGCAGCAGGTTCACTCCGGTGAGCAGAATCAGAATGCTCATGGAGAGCGTGATGCGTTTTTGAGCCAGCTTGAGAATGAAATAACCGCAGCTGGCAAGCGTCAGCACGAGTTGTTGAAAGCTGGACAGTCCCCACTTGAGCCCGATTCCCGTCACTTGATTGAAAATATCGAGTTTCTGCTGAAAGTCGGCAATGAATCCATCACCGCTGCGTATGGCGTGGTAGCCGATATTGTCGAAGAAAAAGCACTCCGGACAGACCGCCAGAAAATAGTAGTCCATACCGCAGCCGAGCACCAATCCAAGAGTAAAATACAAGGCCTGGGGCCACTTTTTGGAATAACAGGTCTTATCGAGCCAGAGATCCAGGTAGAAGGCCGGAATAACCACCAGCATCATCAACCGGATGTTCAGTGAAAAGGCGATGAGCACCCCGACGACACAGCGCAGGATTTTGCGCTCACGTCCCGGCGCGTAGGACCAGATTGCATACGCCATAATGAGCAGCAGGAAGGACAGTGCGTGTACCTTGACGGTGGAAAACCAGACGAACACCGTGGTGCACGCGGCCATGAGCAGCAGGGCGGCCACTGCGGCGTATTTCTTGTGCGACTCCTTGAATACGCACCAGCCGACAATGAACGTGGAGAAAATGCTGATCAAAGCGGTCAGCAAGCGCGCACCGTTCCAGGAAACGCCGGTAAGCCAGAACCAGGCGGCATAAATATACGGCATCAGCGGCATCTGCTGGTAGAAAAAATCCTGATACGGCGCTTTTCCTTGTGTGACGAGTTTGCCGGCAAAAATGAAATGGCCCTCATCGCCATCGATATACCGCAAGTAGCCCATCAGAAGAAAAATACCTATGGTAAAAAGACAGGCGGCAAGAAGCGAGGCGTAAAAAAGCGCGGATCGAAATTTTGATTGCGGATTGTTGGCTTGTGTCATGACTCTCCACCTGATTGGGTGCAACAGAATTGGCGAACGCACACTACTGTCTGTGTAATTAAAAGTAAAGAAAACCGGTTTTGCTGGGGGATAATGAGCTGTAACTGAAGATTTTTCTTGACGAAGAGCCGGGATTGGCGCCAGAGAAAGGGGGCCTGTTTCGTATCAAAATGAGCGGAAATGTATGCCAGCCGCTCCTTCGGTGATTGTCGCAGTCCCCATTGATAGTTATCTTTACTGTAGTGCAGGCAGTATGGCGTGAAAATTCAGTTAAGGATATTCTGCTGCGGTCGGGGCAAGAACTATTGAGGTTATTTTAACGATGTTTACGCGCGTACCGGATTGTATGATTGCCGCATTGGAGCATTTTTTTTCGTTCACTTTTCATGATGCGCAGTTGTACAGCATTTGTGCCGATTTTGCCGCACGGACCCTGACGTTTGACGTTGCCTGCATGCATCGTCAATGCGATTCGCAGGGCGAAGTGCTGCTGGAGGAATACAGGCGCGGACGTCTGGTACTGCGGGGGCTCGAATACTTCCGGTTCGATCCTGACGAAAACCTGGAGCTGGAAATCTTCGACAGCCCTGAAACCATTTCCGAGTTTCTGGCCGAAGATCCGGATGCCATGCCGCAGGACTTGCCGGCAGAGCAGCCGGACGGCGTCGTGTCCTACAGGGTTTATTTTTTCAGCTGGAATTGCTTTTTGCATCTTGCTGTTCGTGAAGCCGAATTCGTTTGGACGGAACCGCCCCGTTTCAGCGCCTGGAACATTCTCGAAACCATCACCCGCATGCGCAGCCGGATCGCTGACAAGATCTCTCCCGTAGGCGATGTGGATCCCTCCTGGCAGGGGTAGTTCTGCCAGCGGCCGCATGTGCCTTTAGGGGCGCAGTCTTTCATCTTTTCCTCCATCTCTTGAGCAGGGATTCCTGTGTCGGATGTCCCAATCATTCGCTATTGGGCGTTTTGGGAGCAATTCAAAAAAAACTGCCTATATCTTGTAATATAGCTTTTCTAATTATCAAATATGTTCTATTGCCGAGTTAGTTCAAAATAGCACAAGCGAAATAGTTTATTGTCTTTCAGTTGCTGGAGGGGGCATGATCTATTGGATAATAATAAGTTCGATGCTGTTTCAGATCGCCGCGGCCATCCTGGCGTTGCGCCTTATCCCGGAGACGGGCAGGAGATGGTCCTGGATCCTGCTGTCCCTGGGGCTGGCGGGGATGGTGCTGCGCAGGGCGCATATTCTGCTGCTGATTGCGCAGGGCGGATATTCGGCGAATATCCCGTACGAACTGATAGGGCTTGGCATTTCCGTGGCAGTATTCGCCGGGGTCGCTTCCATTCGTCCGCTGTTTAAAAAACTCAGGGTGGCCACCGACGAACTCGCAGCAAGCGAGCAGCGTTTCCGGACCATGGCGGACTTTACCTATGATTGGGAATATTGGAGAGGGCCGGATGGCGCTTTTTTGTACATGTCTCCTTCGTGCAAGCTGACCACCGGCTATTCGCAGGAAGAGTTCATGGCTGACCCCGCGTTGATGAGGCGCATCATTCATCCGGATGACAAGGAAGACGTTCTGGACCATCTGGCGGCGGAGGCACAGACAAAACAGTTGGGGGAGCTTGATTTTCGGATCATTGCTTCAGACGGTGGCGTGGTCTGGATTTCGCATCATTGCACGCCGGTGTTCGGCGCGAACAACGAGTATCTCGGAGTCCGGGCGAGCAACAGGAACATTACCAGGCGCAAAAAGACGGAGGCCAGCCTGGAGCAGAGCCGGCGGCTGTACCACGATCTGGTGGAGCAGGCGCAGTCCATCATCATGGAGTTGGATACGTCCGGGAAGGTGATTTTTCTCAATGGATTCGGCCAGTCGTTCTTTGGATATTCCTCGGATGAAATCTATGGCGTAGGGGTACTGGGGACCCTTTTGCCGGAAAACTGCACGGCCATTATGGACGTCCATCCCACGGAATCGTCCACTGATTTCGACGAATGCGAGGTGCAGCGCAAGGACGGCAGCCGGGCCTCGATCAACTGGGTCCGGTCCGTGCTCTATGACCAGCGCGACCAGCCCAGGAGCATACTGTGCGTAGGACTGGACAATACAACGAAAAAAGCCGCGGAAAAGCTCAAGGACGACGTGGAGCGTATCGTACGGCACGACATGAAATCCCCATTGATGGGAATCATCGGCTTGCCGCACCTGCTGCTCAGGGACGACAATCTGACTGCGGATCAAAGGGAAATGCTGGTGGCCCTGGAAGGGGCCGGCAAACATTTGCTGCAGCTCATCAATCAATCGCTGAATCTCTACAAGCTGGAATCCGGAACCTATGCGTATCACCCGGAAAGCGTGGATCTGCTGGCCATAGTCGCGCAATCTGTCCGGGATCAGCAGGCGCAAATCTCGGAGCAGTCGGACGTGGAAGTCCTGGTGGAAGGTGCCTCCATGGCAGAGGGCAAACAGGTGCTTGTGCCGGGGGATGAGACGCTGCTTTACTGCATGGTGGGGAACTTGCTTAAAAACGCGCTGGAAGCAGGGGATGATGCTCCTGTAGTTATTGCCATTCAACCCGGCGATCCGTGCGTCCTGGAGGTCCGCAACCGTCAGCCTGTGCCCCCGGAGGTGCGCGACCATTTTTTTGAAAAGTACGCCACCCATGGGAAAAAAGGCGGCACGGGCCTGGGCACCTATAGCGCGTTGCTTGCCGTCAGAGCCCATGGAGGACGAATATCCATGCTTTCTTCGGAAAGCACGGGTACCACGGTGCGCGTGGAGCTGCCCTGTCCGCAGGAAGCGGGACATGGCTGACGGCGGGATTGACTGCAAACGCGATTTGCCTTTTTTATTTGTTGTCCTCCCACCTTTTCTATTGACTGTTTTCCTGTGATGCTTCATTGTCCCCTCCCGCTTCAGGATGCTTTGAGGCGGTTCCCTATACCGCCATCCGCTTGAAATGATGACAACTTTGTAATCATTTCTATGCTTTACAAAGCCCTGCGGACTCAGTAAAAATTGTCGTGACTTCCGGATACAGGAGGATACTTGCGTGACCAATGCGCTTGAACGTTGGACTGTCGAAAAGTCCAGAGATTTATATGCTGTTCGCGAGTGGGGCGCGGGATATTTTGATATTTCCGAGGCAGGAGAACTGCTTGTTGCGCCGCAGCCGGGGAATTTCAACAAAGCCGTGAGCATTCCCTCCATCATCAAGGGCATCCAGGCTCGCGGTCTGGAAATGCCGGTGCTGCTGCGAATCGAGAATATTCTGGATGCGCAGATTTCCCTGCTCAATGAAAGTTTTCTTTCCGCAATTCAGACCCTCGGGTACGAGGGCACCTATCTCGGCGCGTATCCCATCAAGGTGAACCAGCAGCAGCAGGTGGTGGAAGCCGTAACCCGCCAGGGCCGCAAGTATCACCACGGGCTGGAGGCCGGCAGCAAGGCCGAACTCATAGCCGCCATGGGCATGCTGAAAGACAAGAGCGCGGTACTGGTCTGCAACGGTTACAAGGACGAAGAGTTCATCGATCTCGGACTCCATGCCACCCAGCTCGGATTCAACTGCATCATGGTCATAGAAATGCCCGGCGAACTGCCCGTGATCATCGAGCGTTCCAAAGCCCTGGGCGTTCGTCCTAAACTGGGCGTACGTGTCAAACTTTCCACCCAGGCCAATGGCATGTGGGCCGAATCCGGAGGCGACCGTTCCATTTTCGGATTGAACATCAGCCAGATCGTGGATGTCATCGACGAACTCAAGAACGCCGAACTGCTGGACTGTCTGCAGTTGCTGCACTACCACCTGGGCTCCCAGATTCCCAACATCCGTGAAATCCGCGCCGCGGTTTCCGATGCCAGCCGTGTTTACGCCGGACTGGTTTCCGAAGGTGCCAACATGCAGTACCTGGATCTGGGCGGCGGCCTGGCCGTGGACTACGACGGCAGTCAGACCAATTTCATGTGCAGCCGCAACTATTCGCTGGACGAATACTGCATCGACGTTGTGGAAGGCGTCATGACCGTGCTGGACGACCAGAAAATCGCCCACCCGGTGATCATCACCGAGTCCGGGCGTGCCCTGGTCGCCTATTATTCCATGCTGATTTTCAATGTTCTGGACGTGACCCGTTTCGAGCCCGATCCGCTACCGGTGACGGACCCTGACGAATTGCCCGAGGACAGCAATATTCATATCGGGCACATGCTGGAAACGCTGCAGGGACTGTCCGTACGCAACCTCCAGGAAGGCCTCAACGATATCATCTACTACCGCGATGAAGTGCGTCTTGATTTTCGTAACGGCAGAGCCTCCTTCCGCGAGCGTGCCCTTGCGGATCACATCTTTTGGGAAACGGCCTGGCAAATTTCGCAGCTGGCCAAGGAGCTGCCTTCGCTGCCGTCCGAACTGCAGGGCATCGATCAGGCGCTTTCGGATATTTATTACTGCAATTTCAGTGTGTTCCAATCACTTCCGGATTCGTGGGCCATTGGCCAGCTTTTTCCGGTGATGCCGTTGCAGCGTCTTTCCGAGTGGCCCAACCGCAAGGCCATCCTCGCGGATATCACCTGCGACTGCGACGGAAAGATCGACCGGTTCATCGACCGCCAAGGCGTCAAAAGAACGCTGCGCGTGCATACCGTGAGCTCGGATGAGGAGTATTACCTCGGCGTGTTTCTGGTGGGCGCGTACCAGGAAACTCTGGGAGATCTGCACAATCTCCTTGGGGACACCAATGTGGTTTCCGTACGCGTACGTGATGACGGTGAATTCGATTTCCTCAGCGAACTGGAAGGCGACACGGTGGAAGAAATTCTCACCTATGTCGAATATGATCCCAAAAGCCTGCTGACCAATTTCCGCGAAATCGCGGAAGATGCCGTACGCCAGGGGCTGATCACGCCGCGCCAGCGGGGAGAAATTCTAAAAAGCTACAAGGACGGCCTTCAGGGCTATACCTATTTCGAACGGTAGCAGGGCCGGGGGAACCATTTCCCTTCCCGAATCATTAATTTCATTTAAAAGGGGAACAAGCGCATGGCAAAGATTCTTATTGTCGGAGCCGGGGGCGTTGGCAGCGTTGCGGTGCACAAGTGCGCGCAGGTGCCGGACGTCTTTTCGGAGATTCATCTGGCCAGTCGGACCAAGGCCAAGTGTGATGCCATTGCCGCCTCCGTGAAGGAGCGTTTCGGCGCGGACGTGACCACTCATGCCCTGGATGCGGACAATGTCTCGGAAACCGTGGCTCTGCTGAAAAAGATCAAGCCGGACCTGTTGCTGAACCTGGCCTTGCCTTATCAGGATCTGCCGCTGATGGACGCCTGTCTGGAAGCGGGCGTCAACTATGCGGATACGGCCAACTACGAGCCGCCGGAAGTGGCCAAGTTCGAGTACAAATGGCAATGGGCCTATCAGGAACGCTTCAAACAGGCCGGACTCATGGCCCTGCTCGGTTCGGGCTTTGATCCCGGCGTGACCAATATCTACTGCGCATACGTCCAGAAGCACCTGCTGGATGAGATTCATGTTCTGGATATCATCGACTGCAACGCGGGCGACCACGGGCAGCCTTTTGCCACCAATTTCAATCCGGAAATCAACATCCGCGAGATCACCCAGCCCGGGCGTTACTGGGAGCATGGCGAATGGGTGGAAACCGATCCGCTTTCCTGGTCCATGAGCTACGATTTCCCGGACAATATCGGGCCCAAGAAATGCTACCTGATGTACCACGAGGAGCTCGAATCTTTGGTGGCGAACCTGCGCGGGCTCAAGCGGGCGCGTTTCTGGATGACTTTTTCCGAGAACTATCTCAATTATTTGCATGTGCTGGAAAACGTGGGCATGACCTCCATCACTCCGGTGGAGTACAAAGGCCAGCAGATCCAGCCGCTGCAATTCCTCAAGGCCGTGCTGCCGGAACCCGGATCACTGGGCCCCCTGACCAAGGGCAAGACCTGCATCGGCTGCGTCATGCAGGGCATCAAGAACGGCGTTGAGAAAAAATTCTACATCTACAACATCTGCAGCCATGAAGACGCCTACCGCGAGGTGGGCTCCCAGGCCATTTCCTACACCACGGGCGTGCCCGCCATGATCGGCGCCATGCTCATGCTGCAGGGCGTCTGGAAGGGCGAGGGCGTTTTCAACATGGAACAGCTCGACCCTGATCCGTTCATGACCGCGCTGAACAAGCACGGCCTGCCCTGGGTGCAGACGGAACTGTAGTGGACGGCCATACGCAATACGGGTTCGATACGGGCTCTCTGGAGACCCCCTGTTACGTATTGGATACGTCGCTTCTCGACAAAAATCTGGAAATTCTCGGCAGCGTACGGGAGCAGGCAGGATGCAAAATCCTGCTTGCTCTGAAATGCTTCGCCATGTTCAGCGAGTTCGGACGCATCGGTCGCGTGCTGGACGGCGTCTGCGCCAGTTCACCCCATGAAGCCCGGCTCGGGCGTGAGGAATTCGGCGGCGAAGTGCATACCTTTGCCGCGGCGTACGCGCAATCCGACATCGACGAGCTGTGTGCGACCAGCGATCACATCGTCTTCAATTCCTTTGCCCAGCTCGAACGTTTCGGTTCGCAGGTGCTGTCCGCCAGGCGGCCCATCGAACTGGGGCTGCGCATTAATCCGGAGCATTCGGAAGGCGCTGTGCCCTTGTATGATCCGTGCGCGCCCGGCTCCCGCCTGGGCATCCGTCGCGAGCAGTTCCGTACGGACCTGCTGGACAATATCAGCGGGCTGCACTGGCACAACCTCTGCGAACAGGATGCGGACTGTCTGGAACGGACCATAAAAGCGGTTGAAAAGCAGTTTGGAGACGTGATACCCCGGATGCGCTGGGTCAATTTCGGCGGCGGCCATCACATTACCCGTCCGGACTATCAGCGCGAACTGCTGGTACGGCTGGTACGGGAGTTCAAGCAGCGCTGGGGTGTGGAGGTCTATCTGGAGCCCGGCGAGGCCGTGGCCCTGAACGCGGGCTATCTGGTGTCCACTGTGCTGGACGTGGTGCAGGCGGACATGCCCGTGGTGCTCATGGACAGCGCCGTGCCCTGCCATATGCCCGATGTGATCGAAATGCCGTATCGTCCGCATATCGTGGATTCGGCAATGCCCGGGGAAAAAGCCTGGACCTGCCGTATCGGCGGCCCCTCGTGTCTGGCCGGGGATGTGGCCGGCGAATATTCGTTCGACCAGCCCCTGCGTACGGGCGATAAACTGGTTTTTACGGACATGGCCATCTATACGATGGTCAAGAACAACACCTTCAACGGAGTCCGGCTGCCTTCCATCATGACCTGGACCCCCGCGACCCGGACCATGGCCACCGTACGTACGTTCGGCTACGAGGACTTCAAGCACAGACTTTCGTAGGAGCAGCCCGTGGAACAATATTTTCTGCAAAGCGAAGGCCCCAATGCCGCACCTGTTGGTGCGGCTTTTCATGTCATCCCGGCTCCCCTGGAAGCCACGGTTTCCTACGGCGGAGGCACCGCCGGCGGACCAGCTGCCATTCTGAACGCATCCGACCAGCTGGAAACCTGGGACGGCGTCTCCATTCCCTTTGACGCGGGCATCCATACCGCCCCGACTGTCGATTGTCATTCGGGCATTGAGAGCGCCCTGGAAAATATCGAGGCAACCGTTGGAGTGGCCCTGTCCTGCGGTGCGCGTCCCATCGTACTTGGCGGCGAACACACTGTGACCCTGGGTGCGCTGCGGGCCCTGAAAAAGGACGTCGGCCTTTTCGGGGTAGTGCAGTTCGATGCCCATGCGGACCTGCGCGACAGCTACGAAGGCACGCCGTTCAGCCACGCGTGCGTCATGCGCCGGGCTCTGGACGACCTGGGACTGCCGCTGTTTCAGATCGGCGTACGTGCTCTGTGCGGCGAGGAAATCGCCGTGCGCCGGCAGCGCGAAGTATCCTATCTGGATGCCCGTGACCTGTACCTCAACGGCATTCCCGAGGCGCCGCTGCCTGAGGATTTTCCGGACAAGATCTACATCACCTTCGACCTGGACGGACTGGATCCATCCGTGATCCGCGCCACCGGCACGCCCGTGCCCGGCGGCATCTTCTGGCACGACGCCCTGACCCTGCTCGAAAGGGTCATCCGCGGGCGCGAAGTGCTCGGAGCCGACGTTGTCGAACTCGCCCCAGCCCCCGGAGACCACGCCTCGGACTTTGCCGCAGCCCAGCTGACCTACTGCATCATGGGCATGATGCTGCGCCACGGCTGAAGGAAAGGGCAGGGCAGAGGGAAGTAAGGGCAAAGAAGAGAAGAAGGCGGAGGGGAGCCTCCGGCGGCTCAAGGAACTTTTTGAAAAAAGTTCCTTAAGGATCCTCAAAAACTTTTGGCGGGCAAAGGGTCAGGTATTGGCAAACCGCCCGGCTGCTTCAGGGCGTTTGTTCTTTGGTCAGACGTCTGTATAAGCGCTGAGCCGCGTTTCTGACTTCCGGCTCCAGCTCCGACAACATCTCCGGCCGTTGTTCGATGGCCGCCTCAAATGCAAGCAGCAACGGACGCGCGTGAAGTTCGAATCCCTGCCGCCGCAGCACGGACAACAGCAGCCCGGCCTGTTGTTTGTCCTGCAGGGCTCTGCCGAGAAGGTCTTCGACAAAGCAGGAGCTTGCCAGCGTCGCGGGCAGGTCAACGGATTCAGCGGCAATCACTTCCAGTAATTCTGCCAGTTTTTCACTTTGACGTGTCAGCAATAAAGACAGCATATCGGCGCTGATGATTTGCATCTGTTTCGCATCAAAGCCAACTTTCAGGGATGTGAAAGCAAATGTAACCGTAGCCGTTTCTGTCCGTTTGTTGAGATCGTTATCGAGTTCGTACAAGCCGTCGAGAAATTCAGCCAGCCCGATGACGTTGCGCCGGATGCGGCGTGTGCCGCGCATTTGCAGCCAGGGCCGGAAGAGTTGTTCGGCGATGCGGTATTGCATGCGGCCATGGTTGGGGGGACCACCAGTCCTTCGCGTTCGAGTATGTCCAGCTGCGTGGAGACGGTGTTGGTGGGGAGCCCGGTGTGCTGTCCGATTTCCGCGGCCGTATGCACGAAGTGCAGGCCGGTCCCCTTGGGGCGGCGCGTGGCCAGCGCATGCATAACCACCTGGGCCTGGTTGGCGAGATCTTCGAACCTCCAGGCGTGACATGATTTTTCGGCAAAGAGAGGTCTTTCCGATTTTGCGCGGACCAAGAAGCAAAATGTCATTATGTTGCAGCAGCTCCAGGAGCTCTTCGATCTGGGCTGCCCGTCAGTAAAAGTTATGTCCTTCCACAGGTGTTCCAAGAATATTGTCGATGCCCATCAGTGCGTTCCTTGTGTTGTTGAAAACAGGAATACATATGATATTTAGTGCAAAGAAAAATTAGTGGAAAAAATGAATAAAAAAAAGGCAGCCCCAAAAGGACTGCCTGAAGTATTGGAAAATCAGAATACGCTTCTTACCGCGATTCCAGCAGCCAGGGGTTGCCTACGAGGTAATCCACGGTGTTTTCCACGGACTGGCGGATGTTCAGTTTGGGATCCCAGCCGAGCTTGCGGATTTTCTGGGTGTCCAGCCAGATAAAGGGGCTGTCGCCGACCCAGCCGCGTTGGCCGCCGGTGAATTCGAATTTGGGGGAGAGGTTCAGCCGTTCGCAGATCCAGGAAGCGGAATCCCGTACGAGGCAGTATTCGTCCGCGCCGAGGTTATAGACCTCGAATTTTTCCGGCATGTTGTCCGCGGCCAGGAACATGGCGTCCAGACAGTCCTGGATGTACATGTAGCTTTTGCGCTGATTGCCGTCGCCCAGGATTTCCAGCCTGGTGGGGTCGGCGCGCAGTTTTTTGATGAAGTCGAACACATGCCCGTGGGGATAGCGTTCGCCCAGCAGCGAAACAAAGCGGAATGCCACGCCGTGGAATCCGAATCCTTCACAGTAGGACGAAATCAATCCCTCGCCAGCGAGTTTGGAAGCGCCATAGAGGGAAATCTGCACGGGAAAAGGAGCGTCTTCGGGAGTAGGAAACGTGGCGGCGTCGCCGTAGACCGCGCTGGAAGAACTGAACAGGATTTCGGAGATATTGTTGACGCGCATGGCCTCCAGAACATTGGCCGTGGCAATGGTGTTCTGTTCCATGTCCACGCGCGGATTCTTCAGTCCGAAACGGATATCGGCGTTGGCGGCCAGGTGCCAGACACGGTCACAGCCGGCCATGGATGCCGTGAGCAGGAAAGGGTCCAGCAAATCGCCACGAACCAGTCGGAAGTTTTCGGATTGTTGCGCCTTTTCGAGAAAGGCCTCCTGACCGGTGCAGAAGTTGTCGTAACCTATTACCCGTTCGCCTTTGGCCAGCAGTCTGTCCGTAAGGTTCGAGGCAATGAATCCGGCTGCGCCGGTGACGAAGTTGGTACGCTGTGTGGTCATGCTGTTATTCCTTTTTGGTGCTGCCCAGTCCGAGGCTTCGTTCGACAATGAATTTTGGGCGCATTTTTACTTCATCATAGATGCGCGAAATGTAGGCTCCCATGACGCCGAAGGCCAGAAATTGAAGCGAGGCGAGCAGGAGCATGGCAATGCCAATGGTGGCCAGTCCAGTGGCAAACTCGTACCAGCCGAAAAATTTGCAGGCCGCTAAAACGACGGCTGCCAAAATGGTCAGCAGGAACAGGGCAATGCCCAGGATGGCTATGCCGTTGAGCAGAGCGCTGGAAAAGGCCACTATACCGTTGAAACCGATTTTGAAACTGCCGGTAAGGGGGTTGTATTTCCCTTCGCCTCCGGCTCGGGGCAGACGGTCAAAGGGGAGCAGCTTGGTTTCGAACCCTACCAGGGCCGTGAGGCCGCGCAGAAAACCATGGCTTTCGTGCAGGCTGATCAGTTCCTGGGCCACCCGTTTGTCAATGAGCCGGAAGTCGCCGGCATTGCGCGGGATGTTCACGCAGGCGGTCTTGTTGATGAACCAATAGGCTGAGTAGGCCACGGCTTTTTTGATGAAGTTTTCACCATCACGCGTACGGCGTTGCGGGATGACCACCTTGTAGCCTTCCTCGCGCCACAAGCGCACCATTTCCGGAATCAGCGATGGGGGATCCTGCATGTCGCAGTCTATGATCACGATGGCCTCGCCGCTGGCGTACTCGATGCCGGCGAGCGTGGCTGCGGGTTGTCCGAACCGCCTGGAAAAACGCAGCAGTTTGATGCGTTCGTCCTTTTTGTGCGCTTCTTCGATCATTTCCTCTGTCCGGTCCGGGCAGGGGTCCAGAGCGAAAATGATTTCGTAATTATCAGTGACAGAAGCCAGAACACGTTCCATTTCCGTCAGAAAGCCCGGAAGCGTGTTTTCTTCATTATATACAGGAACGACGATTGAAAGCTTGAAAGGGCGTTCGCTGTTTTGCGAAGCTGTTACCATAATCAATCCATTTGCGGGGTTATTGTTTATTGCGGGAAGAGATTTCCTACTACATTGCTGACGACGAAAGCGTTACGTTCAGGATATTTCCTTCCCTGGAAAAAGTCGCGGATAATGGGGAAAGCTGCGGGGGAAAAAGGAAGTCGTGACTTGCTGATCTCGGAAATAATCGAAACCGGCCAATAAAGGGATCCCGCAAACCGCCCACGAGTCGGCCGCACCATACGTAAAAAGCTTTTGCGGCGTCAACACATTTGGGGAGGGGCAAATTGGAGTCGAAGATTTGCAAGTCATGTTTCCAACCGCTTTGATAGCCTTGAAATATTTTAGTATATATTATAGATAAAATTGAAAATATTAATAGAATCAACTTATCAAATTGTTTAAAAAGTGGAATGAAATAGACAACATTATGCGCACTATCTGCACTGTTGATGCTACTATTTACCGTAAGATTGTGTATATATTTCTCCCGTTTAGTTTAATGCCGTTGCTGTTGTTGTGCGTATTGATTTCATTGTATGCGGTGGATATCCCTTACCGTGATCAATGGGATATAATTTATCTTTTTGACCATTACTATAAGGGAAAGTTGACTTTTTCAGATATTTGGAAGCCTCACAACGAGCATCGTATGCTATTTCCGAATTGCATATATCTATTATTGGGAATATGGACAAAATATAACGTTACTTATGAAATGGGGCTAAGTGTCATTATTGCTCTCTTGATTTTTTTTGTTCACATTAGTGCTACGTTGAAAGGCAAATTCATTCATACCGATATATGGCTCAAAGGAATACTTTTTGTCGTATTTTCCTGGCTACTGTTTTCTCTCAGGCAATTTGAAAATTTTTTTTGGGGGTTTCAGCTACAGTGGTTTTTAAATATCTTGGCTGTTGCCAGTGGAGGATTCATTCTTGCCCGAGGCAAAAGAAGTCCTTTACGGTTTTTGGGGATATTCTCGTGTGGTATTGTAGCGCTTTACTCCCTTTCTGCAGGTGCTGTGTATTGGTTTCTTGTGTCCCTATTTCTCTTATTTGACGGATATGCGATCACTGAGAAAGGGGGTAAGGTTTATGCGTACTTCTGGTTACTTTTATTTTTTGTGGTGATGTGTTTTTATTGTATGGGGTTCGACTTTTCAAACAATTTGCAGCAGGGTAATTTTGCTGAAGTATCATATTTATCATACGTAGGGTATGTATGCTGTTATTTGGGGGCTTCCATTTTACCCCAGCAGGTCACAGGAAATGGTGCTGCCCCGGTTTTATGTGGGGCGGCTGGCCTGATTGTCTGCTCTTGGTTGGTGTGGCGCTCCCACAGGAGAGGAGATCCCGGTCTGCGAGTTGGAAGGAGATACTTCATCTTTCTCGCCGCATACGCTGTCGGCGTAGCCCTGTTGACAGGAGCCGGGCGTTTTAAAATGGGTATAGTTCAGGCTGGAGCTTCCAGATATACGAGTGTGTCGTTGTTGCTTTGGTTGGCAGTGCTGTTTTTTTGTGCCGATGAGTTTGGCGCAGCCCGTGTGCTGAAAAAAAACCGTTTCTTTGCCGGAACGCTGGCAATGGTTTTATTTGGAATGATCCTGTGGGGGAGTTTGGGCTCGATACCGATAATCCGCGGACATCTGGGAAAAATGGCCCAACTGCGCTATCGTTTGCAGCATGCCTCTGGCAGCGTAAGCCCGAGAGAACTCACCTTTTTACATCATTCATCCGAGAGGGTGCAGATACTTCTTCCTGTGTTGAAGCAATACGATCTGTCGATTTATCGAAAATAAACAGTGCGTCTTGACGTCCGGGACCCCCATCCTTGACGATTAAGCTGATACCTTGGAACGGCATCGGCGTAATGTAAAAAACTCGAATGCTATCAGTGTATTATGGGGCATTTCTAAAGTTTTTCAGACTCTTGAAGTATACCCCATGGGAGAGGACGCTTTTTATTGAACTGCTACATAGATGTTTGCTTCGTCAACCGGTTCAGTACCCCGGACAGGCAGAAAATGACGATTCCCGCCACCGCGACGATTATGGCTATGACCAGGAAAAATTTTTCCTTTGACCAGACATCCCAGAAAGTTCCCAGATATCCGGCAAGATAGTTGCCCGCGAACTGGGCCATGAACCAGACGCCCATGAACATGGATGTCATGCGGGAAGGCGCCAGCTGGGTGACAAAGGATAATCCAACGGGGGAAAGGTACAACTCGCCCAAGGTCAGAATAGCCGTGTAGCCGATGAGCCAGAACATGCTGACCGGGATGCCGTCGGCGTCGTAGGAAATTGCTACACCGGCCAGCAGCGTGAATGCGGCGGCCACCAGAAGGCAGCCCACGCCCATTTTGATTGATGAAGACGAGTCCCCTTTGTGCTTTGTTTTCCAGCCCCAGTACATGGTGATCAGGGGGGTAAACAGAAAGATGAACATGGGGTTTACCGCCTGGAACCAGGTTGCCGGGACTTCCCAGCCGAAGATGTGGCGGTTGGTGTCGCTGTCCGCCCACATGGCAATGGTATTGCCTTGCTGCTCGTACGCGGCCCAGAAAAGGATCACAACCAGGCACATGATTATCAGGACAAATATGCGGCCTTTTTCCTCTTTCCTGTCTATTGCTTCCGCAGGCTTTTGTGACGTCTTCCTTTGCTTTTGTTTGTCGATGTTGTCCGGAGCCAGATGGCGTCTGCCATAGAGATAAATGAGCAGCCCGACCACCATGCCCACACCGGCGACGCTGAAGCCGTAATGCCACCCGTACAGTTCGCCCAGCGTACCGCATACCAGGGGAGAGAAAAAAGCCCCGAGATTGATTCCCACGTAAAAGATGCTGAAAGCCCTGTCCCGTCGGGGATCATCTTCGGCGTACAGGTTCCCCACCTGGGTGGAAATGTTTGGTTTGAAAGCACCGTTTCCCAAAATCAGGAGGACCAGGGCAGGATAGAACATGGATTCGAAAGCCATGACGAAATGCCCCAGGGTCATGAGCAGGGCGCCGATGACAACCGACTTGCGCTGCCCCAGATACCTGTCTGCCAGAAGACCTCCGAAAAAGGGCGTAAAATAGACGAATCCGCTGTATAATCCGTAGACCTGCGATGCTTCGGCATGGGAATACATGAGTTGCTTAACCATGTAGTAAATCAGGAGCGTACGCATCCCGTAATAGGAGAAACGTTCCCACATTTCAGTCAGAAACAAGATGAAAAGCCCTTTGGGATGTCCGAGAAACGTATCTGAGGAAGAAGACATGGGGTTCTCCATTGGGATTTATTGAAATGTGAGCAATGAAGAGCTGTGTAGAATAATTATATACAGTATATAAAATACGACTGATAGTGTTTTTTAAATGCTATAGGTGACTATAGCATTTAATAAAAAAATTGAATGAATAGCCTGAAACGTATCCAACCTGAAACTTTATCACAAAAGCGTCAGGTCTCACGTATTCGCGTCCTTACCCCGTGACATATACAAGAGAAAATTATGGAGGAATCATATATTCAAATACGATGCTTACTCTCCAAGAAGACGCTTTACCGCAGCGAGCAGTTTGGCGGCGTCCAGAGGTTTGGAGAGCGTCTCCGTGATCTTGAAAATTCTTGTCAGTTCAAGAATGGAATTGGCGTTGAAGGCCTCTCCGCCGGATATCGCGATGATTTTGTGGGTTTTGTCTTTTTTCAGGATCTCCGACATGACCTGCAGGCCGCCTTTGTGCGGCATAAAGATGTCGATAATACTTAAATCGATGGCATTGCTGTTGAATTTTTCTATTGCTTCAGCGCCGTCTGAAGCTTCGACTACCTTGTAGCCTCCCGAACTGAGAATATCCCTGCCCAATTCCCGGATCATGGCCGAATCGTCCACAAGCAGTATGGTTTTCATGATATAATCCTTATCAGTTGATGTCTTTTGTTACGCCATCTGGACAAAAGACAGATTATTATTCTCATATTGCTATGAGATACAGTCATGATACAGAGCTAATATTCAAAATACAGGTAGCCAATATAGATAACCAGTGTGCAATCTCATGATGATTGGTAGCTGGCCGTCTGATGGATCTGAACAAAAATTAGGATTCTGTTTTAAGCTTTTTAATTACTGCCTGCAGATCAATTCCAAGTTGCTGCATGCGTTCGGTACTGCCGATAGAATTGTTCATGTCTTCCACTGTCTGCGTCGCAATGGAGTGAACAGATTGGATGGCAGAGCTGATTTCCTCGGTGGCCGCGGATTGTTCTTCCGATGCCGAGGCAATGGAACCTACCTGAGATGCGTTCTGGGCTGCCAGTTCCACGATGCCGTTGAGGGTCTCGCCGGAAAGAGTGGCCCGCTCCGTGGCCTGGTCGACGGCTTCGGAAGCAAGTTCGACGGTGTTGATGTTGTCATGTGCGCTGTTTTGAATGGCCTTGATGTTGTCGCCGACCTCTTTGGTGGCGGACATGGTTTTTTCCGCGAGTTTGCGCACTTCGTCGGCAACCACAGCAAAGCCCCTGCCGGCCTCGCCGGCGCGAGCGGCTTCAATGGCGGCATTCAAAGCCAGAAGGTTGGTCTGGTCCGCAATGTCGTTGATGACGTTCATTACCTGGCCGATGGCCTGTGCCTGACTGCCCAGGACGTTCATCGATTGCCTGAGGGTGTTTGTCACTTCGCTGACTCTCCGGATGGACTCCACGACACCCCCGACAATGGAGGCTCCTTCCTGGGCCTTGCTTTTGGCGGATTCGGCGCTTTCGGAAGCATTAGACGCGTTGTGAGCCACTTCAGCCACCACGCTGCGCATTTCGTTGGTTGCCTCCAGGGTGATGGTGATCCGTTGCTGTTGGTCTTCCGCCCCCTGGATCACGACTTTGAACAGATCTGCAAGTGAGGAGGATTCTGTTTTGATCTCTCCCGCGACCGTCGTAGCCTGCTTGGCCATGGAGTTCATGCTGTCGAGCAACCGGCTGAGTGATTCGCTGCTTTCCTGGATGGCCGTCAATGCTGATTCAGCCTCCTCGGATTTTCTTTGCGCTTCGTTTCGTTTGGTTTCAATTTCCCGCAAATTGTTGCTCAGCGTCTGATTCATGGTATCAAATGAATTTGCCAGGGTACCGAGTTCGTCCTTTCTGGCAAACGCCAGAAGAGGGGGAAATTTCCCCTCAATCAGCTCATTGACGGATTTCAGAATATTAGACAGGGGCAGGGCGATATTTCGTGTGACAATCAGGGTTATGGCGGCTCCCAGCAGCGCACTGAATATGGTCAGCGCAATGATGAGAATTTTCAGACGCAGATAGGAGTCCTCTGCGGCAACCTCTTGCGCCTCGGCCTGTTTCTGCAGCATTTCAGTGAGCTCATTGATGTTTTCCCGCATGGTGTCAAAGCTTGAGGTCCCTTCACCAAGGGAGAGAGCAATGATTTCTTCATCAGCTGCTCCCGACTTGCGGCCGGAAACGATTTTTGTGGAAATTTCGTACCATTTTTTCAGGTCTGATTGAAATTTGGTCACCAGGGATTTTTGTTTCGCATCCTCTGCCAGGGGGCCGAATTTCCCGACACGGGTATCCGCCTGGTCCTTGTTTTCTTCAAAATCCTTGACCTGCTGAGCAAAGTCTTTGGAGTCCGGCTTGGAAAAAAACATGGTTCGCAGGGCAATCAGGGATTGGTGCAGATCCCGGTCGGCCTCGAGCAGAAAACCCATTCCTGTGAAGTCACGGTTGAATAACGTATCCAGGTTTTGATTTATGCTTTTCGCACTGAAATAGGCCAGACCGCCCAGCGAGATAAGCAGAACAATGTTTACCCCCAAAATAATTCTCAATTTGTTGGCTATCTTGACATGCTGCAACATGGTGGTAGTGCCCTCCTGGAAAGGTATTGTTCGTAATGTCTAAAAAATATGCACGGTTAGCTTTCTCTTGTTTGGGTATAACTATCCTGCGCGTCCCTGGGTGATTTTGATCAACCGGTATTCAGGGCTGCGGCGGGGGGACAACAATAATCCATCCCGCACCTTAAAAGGGAGCCTATTTTGTTCATAACAAATTTTTGAGAGAAAATCCTAGAACTTTTGTAATTAACTACAAGGCAAACGAGAATTCTATGGCGTCGGACAGCCATTGGGATCAGAAGGGAAGATGCGCGTGGGGATAATGGAAAAGTCAGGAGCAGGACATGCGGGCCTGGCAGGCTGTTTTCTGGTTGAAAGCACTGAAAAAGAAAAAGCCCGGTATTTCTACCAGGCTTTTAGGGAACTTAGGTGGTGGGCGATCCGGGATTTGAACTCGGGACTTCCACCGTGTGAAGATGGCACTCTAACCGCTGAGTTAATCGCCCAATCCAGAAATAATATCCAAAGCATATTCGTATGGCAAGCGCTTTGTTGCGATTATTTTATTGCAGCATGAAAAATAACTGAGATTAAAGTTTAATTATCTGATTTTATTAACTTAATATTTTTATTTCGGTCAGGGGAATTGTCTCCGCACAAGTCCTGATTGCGGGAGCGTTCCTTTCAAAATGTACGTCTGCCAAGATTCTGCGGTGTTTTCCATTGTGCCGGCGGGTGCCACCCTGACCTTTTTTCCGGCTGAGAGCTGAAACTTCGACGCATATAGTTTAGGTCACAAAGTCGTCCAAATGGATTGGACCGAAAGATGGACCTAGCAGAAGAAGACCGTATCAAATTTCTGTGAGCGGGCAGTTGTGCCTTCCAAGCTGTCCAATGATTGGGGCTGTTCCAAAAAAACTTGACGTGACTGAATCTTTTCAGCAAGTACTTTCCTTTGTAAAATTCTCTACCTATCAATACTTTAACTGGAGAAGGGCTTTATGCGTCTGTCATTTGCGAGTGTTGCTTTGATTTTTCTGTGTTCATTCTGCGTTGTTCCCTTTGCCCATGCACAGCAGGATGCCTTTACCCTGCGTAATATGCAGAGCGGGCTTTGTCTTGACGTAAAGGGCTATAATGGACAGCCGCGGGACAACGTCATGCTGTATGCCTGTGACGGACATCCCGATCAGCTGTGGTCCGAGCAATACACCCACGGGCGTTATTTCCGGTTGATAAACGCGCAGCACAGGCTCTGCCTGGATGTCAAAGGGTATGAGGCGCGTCCTGGCGACAACGTCATGCTGTATCAGTGCGACGGGTATCCGGATCAGGAATGGTACTATGCAGAGGGCCCCAATGGTTCTTCTGCCCTGGTAAACCGCAAAAGCGGCTTGTGCCTGGACATTGAAGGGTGGGACGGGCGCAGCAGAGCCAATGCCCGGCTGGCTCCCTGCGACAGGCGTCTGGATCAGTACTGGTCCATGTACTAGCCTTCATGCAAGAATAAACGGGCTTGACCTGGTGGCAGGAAAGCCCGTTTTGTTTGTTCCTCGGGTCTGCTTTCCCAAAGTGTTTCCCCGTATTTATTATGGTGCTTGATGATCCTCTGCGATCCGGGTATGACCAAGGCAGTTTTTTATCGGGCTTTATTTCGCCTGATTTTGCCAGCGGATGAAGCACATTATGAATGGGACGGAAGCCTTGTGACGCCCCGCACCGTCGGCATTCCCGTTGGTCCGGTCAAGGACGTGGCCTGCCTCATAACGCGGTACGGAAATTTCAAAAATTTCGTACTGATTAAAAAGACCCAGTAGGTAATTCCTGAATATGATTATCGCACAGACACCATTGCGCATGAGCTTTGTTGGAGGGGGCAGCGATTTGCCCAGTTACTATGAAAAGTTCTCCGGCGCGGTCGTGAGCACGGCTATCGACAAATATATTTATATCAATATCAATCCCAAGTTCGATCAGGACATCCGGGTCAGCTATTCGCGGACCGAGGATGTCAAAACCGTCAATGAAATTCAGCACGAGCTTGTGCGGGCCTGCCTCAACCTGGTGTCCATTCAGGGCGGCATTGAAATAGCCAGCATGGCGGATATTCCCAAGGGCACAGGACTCGGTTCGTCCAGCAGTTTCACCACTGCCTTGTTGCACGGGCTGTACGCCTACACCGGCAAGTACGCATCCGCGGAGCAACTCGCCCGTGAAGCCTGCAAAATAGAGATTGAAATCTGCAACAGCCCCATCGGCAAGCAGGATCAATATGCCGCGGCTTTCGGCGGTTTCAATTTCATTGAGTTTTGCCGGGACGGCAGCGTCAATGTCCAGCCTGTCATCTGCCAGCAGAAAACCATCAGGAAGATCGAAGAGAGCATTCTGATGCTCTACACCGGGCGTAGCCGCAGCGCCAACGAGATTCTTGCCAAGCAGTCCCAAAAGAGCGGCTCGGACAAGTCCACGCAGGACACCCTGCATAAAATGGTTGCTCTTGCCCATGAGATGTACCGCGAGCTGCAATCCGACAATTAACCAGGTGTTCGGTGAAATTCTGCATGAGAACTGGCTTTTGAAGCAGAAACTCACCCGAAGGAATCAGCGACGATAAGATCAATACGTTGTACGAGCGCGCCCGCAAGGCCGGAGCCCTGGGTGGCAAAATTCTCGGCGCCGGTGCAGGCGGATTCCTGATGCTGACGGCCCCTGTGGAAAAACACGAGGCCATCATTCACGCACTGCCGGAATTGCGCAACATTCCGGTCAAGTTCGACAAGGTTGGCAGCCGGATTAGTTTTTTAGTAATCCCTAGACCGCTCATTTCGAATGCCGTATACAGGAACTACCCTTTTACGGTGACAAACGTCTGCCGGCTCCTGGGCCGCAGCCCGTGAACACGACCGGAGCGGAGCATGCTTTGCTTCGGCATACCCTGTGGATTCCTTTGAAACTAGGCATTCTTCTCGCCGCATTCGGCTCCAGCGCGCAACAGGCGCACCGCACTCTGCATGGCTTTGAGAGCAAGGTCAGGGAGTCCTTTCCCGGCGTGCCCGTACGCTGGGCCTTCACCTCTGGAAAAATCCGGCATCACCTGGCAGGGAAAGGCAAAAAAACCGACCCTCCTTACATAAGGCTTTGGCCAAGATGCGCTTTGAGGGCTACAGCCATGTTGTCGTGCAGTCCCTGCATATGGTCCCTGGAGCGGAATTCAACGATCTCAAGGACGAATCGCTGGCCATGCAGTCCGGACCGGACAATCCGCAGGGCTTCGACCGTGTCCAGCTGGGCTGGCCGTTGCTGGCGGACACGGGCGATATTCGCAACGTGGCCCTGGCCGTTCTCCGCCATCTGCCCGAGGAAAGGGCGGCTGGTGAGGCCGTATTGTTCATGGGGCATGGTACGTGGCATTCGGCGGACACCCGCTATGAAGAGCTTGCCCAGGTATTGCGTACGCAGAATCAGGACGTATACCTGGGGACCATGGACGGCGGACGCACCATACGCGATATTTTGCCCGAGCTGCAGGATCGGGGATACCGGACAGCCTGGCTTCTGCCCTTTCTAGCTGTGGCGGGGGCTCATGTTCTGCGCGACATGGTGGGGCGATACGCCGGACTCCTGGAAGTCCGTTCTGGAAAGTGCGGGGTTGCAATGCCGTCCGGTGATGAAAAGCGCCATCGAATATGAAGGCTTCACCGAAATCTGGATCGGGCATCTGCGGGAGGCCATGGATACGTTGCGCTCGGACTCCGGACTTTAGCCCGCAGGAGGTGGCGGCGGCGGACTTGCAGGTGCCGATGGGGGCTGTGAAGTCCCGGATGAACTACCGGATGAACTGCCGGAACGTTTGCGCATGCGCCGGATCAGCACGATGCCGCCTACGGCCAGAATCAAAAACGTCGCACCCAGCAGCGGACGATAGAACAGCCAGGCCACTCCGATCACCAGGCAGCCCACCACCAGTGCGGCCAGTACGGAAACCACCATGATTCCCATTTCCGCCACGTTGCCCAGCAGCGGCAGCACATCCAGCACCACGGACAAAGGCTTGAGCACCAGCGCGAAGCCGATCAGCAGCAGGATCAGGCCTGCGGCGCGCAGCATCCAGGTCAGGATGGTGTTGTCGGTCCGGGCTTTGGCGAACATTTCAGCGGCCGTGTGCGATCCGGTCTGCAATAGCGCGATTTCATCCCCCACGGACGTTCGGTAGGGCGAGAGCTGCGTACCGGCCTGTTGCGCCACAACACTTACGGCCTGCGAACGCACCACGGCAAAACGTACGCGCGTGTCGCCTATCCGCGGCGCTTGTGGAGAGGAATCCGCCCCGGCCTTCAGATAGACCGTACCGTTGTCCAGTTGAGCTACCGGTTCGAGAGCCGCGGGCAGGGACTTGAGTGGCAAGGGGCTGTAGTCGTCGAGTTCGCCGATCAGCGCGGAAGAAAGCGTGAAAGCCCCCAGCGTCACCTTTGAAGCAATCTGTGTTGCGGAATCAAACGGCAGTGAAAGAGGGTTTTCATGCCCTTCGGGCTTTTTGAACAGGCTTGAGTCCTGCATATCCCCGGACCAGATCTTGTGATAGGTATAGGTGGTGACCGTTTCGGTGCCGCCTCCGATTTTTTTTCTGGTTTCGGATTCGTGCTGCTCCTGCCACTGGTACATCTCCACGGAGCGACGCAGCTTGATGGCGTCGACTTCCAGTCCGAACTGCGAATCCTGAAGCAGACCTCCCGCCATGGCTTTGCCAAGGAGGTGGACCAGTCTGCCTTCATTGGCGCCTGCCTCCTGGGCCGCATCCACGGAAACCACGGCTCCCAGTCCTTCCTGCAGGGATTTTGCCCTGGTCACGGCTCGCCCCTCGTTCCAGAACAGGATGACGACTCCTGCAACAAGCAGCAAAAGACCAGCCAGCATGCCCAGCAGGGCTTTGCCTATACGGCTCCCCCAAGATGAGGTGCTCACTTCCCGATATGAATCTTCCGACATCTTCCCGCTCCTTGATATGGTTGACGCCTGGGTGCGCCAGACATCCGGAGCGTATAGTATAGCAGGCGAAAACAGCGAATAGAAGCCCTGTTGTGCGTGGCATCTAACCGGCATTTCAGTTGAATTTAAAAAAAGCCGCAAGCGGTGTACCTCCATGCGTCTTGCGCAGGCTCTTGTAGGCGTGCTATTCTATAAGGGTGTCGGAGGACAACCTCTGGGAATAGAGGTTGGTTGGATTTTTTTAGGGACCTAGCTGGAGCTTGTTCATGCGATTGTATTGCAACTGTGTGCTTGTAGCGGTGTTGTTGGTGATATGTTCGATATTGTTTCCTAAGCTGTCGGTTGCCGGCGCTCCGAGTGAGATTTATGCCGAGCAGGTAAAACGTTTCGTTAAAGATGGGAACGTAAATTATACGGGATGGAAAAAGGAAATAAGCAAACTCGACATCTATCTTGATTTTCTTGCCAAGGACAATCCCCTGCAGATGTCGGAAGATGTACAGATTGCGTATTATATCAACGCTTATAACGCATGGGTGGTAAAGCTCATTCTGGATCATTTTCCGGGAATCAGCTCCATCAAGGACATCGGCGGACTTTTTAAATCACCCATGCATATCAAATTCATCAAGATCGGTGACGAACTGTATTCCCTGGATAATATAAGGAATGGTATAATACGCAAGCGCTACAGGGATCCACGCATACTTTTCACCTTGAATACAGCCACCAAAGGCTGTCCTCCTCTGGTTCCGGAAGTGTACCAGGGGGACAAGCTGGAGCAGCAATTGAGCCGTGCCACATTCAATTACGTCAACAACCCCACGCTCAATTATATGGAAGGTGACACCCTGTATCTCAGCAAGGTATTTGATTGGTACGAAGATGATTTCGGCGGCGAGTCCGGGATGATACGTTTTGTTCGGAAGTACATTCGTCCCGAGTGGAAAGCCCGTATAGATTCTGCCGGAGACAAACTTTCGATTCGCTATGTTGATTACAATTGGGCGCTGAATGGGAATTGAGGCATCCGTGATGTTTGCTCGACAGGTACAGATCGAAGTTGTAAGGGGATTTTTCGGGGCAAGGCTGGAACAATCAAACACTGAGGAGTACAAACGGAGGTATCCGCAGGGGAGATACTGGCGTTCATCAGGCAAGGAACAAAATGCAAACTTCAGATTATGACATCGGCGTAATAGGCGCCGGAGCAGCGGGGTTGACGGTTGCAGCCGGAGCCGCCCAGCTCGGAGCCAAAGTACTGCTGGTGGAAAAAGAGCCGGTTTTGGGGGGCGTATGTCTCCATTGCGGCTGTGTGCCGAGCAAGATTTTGATTCGTACCGCCTCGGTTTTTTATCAGGTTACTCGTTTTCCGGAACTCGGCCTCCCGCGGATCAACCCGCCCAAGGTGGAGTTCTCGCAGATAGCGCAACGAATCCGTTCCATGATTGATTCCATCGAAAAATACAACTCCAGAGAGTATTTCGAACGGATGGGAGTGGACGTGCTGGCGGGCATGCCCGAGTTCATCGACGAGCATAGCGTTCGTATCGAGGGCAAACACATTGCAGCCAGGAACTGGGTGCTGGCAACAGGATCTTCTTCCGCCACACCCCGTATACGGGGAATAGCCCGTACGCCGGTACTGACCAATCGGGAAATTTTTTTCCTGGAGCGGCTCCCGGACTCTCTTATTGTTCTGGGGGGCGGCGCCATTGCGGTGGAAATGGCCCAGGCGTTCAACCGGCTTGGGACCCGTGTCACGGTGGTGCAGCGCAGTGCCAGCATCCTTTCGCGGGAAGATGATGACATGTCCGGCCTGATCAAGGAACGGCTGGAGTCCGAAGGGGTTCATTTCATTACAGGGGCACGGGTCGAACGCGTCAGGGAACTTGGTCGTGGCCGTGAAGTCGTGGTCAATGTGCAGGGAGAGGAAAGCATCCTTCATGCGGACGCCATTTTTGTGGCCATGGGCAGAAAGCCCAATATTGAAGGGCTGTGCCTGGAGAACGCCGGAGTCGCTCACGACAGAAATGGAGTGAAAGTCGATGACAGGATGCGTACGCACCAGAAGCATATTTACGCCGCCGGCGACGTGACAGGGCAATATCAGTGTACGCATGCGGCGGGATATGAGGCCGGCATCGTCGTGGCCAATGCCGTATCCCATACGCCCCGCAAAGTGAGTTACAAGCGGATTCCCTGGTGTTCGTTCACCGATCCGGAACTGGCGATCATCGGGCTCAACGAACAGGCTGCCAAGGCCATAGGCATAGGGTACGAGGTCCATACTGAGCCTTTTGTCGATCACGATCGCGCGCAATTCGAGCCTCATGTGGAAGGGAAGATCAAGCTCCTGCTGGACAGCAGGGAGCGTCCTCTGGGGGTTCAGGTGTGCGCTCCACATGCTGGTGATCTGCTGAGCGAATGGGTCAGCGCCATGAACGGCGAGGTGAAATTGATCACCATGTCCGGAGCTGTGCATCCTTATCCCACGCTGGCGGAAATCAAACAAGCGGGTGGCCGACAGCGTGTTGGGATCAAGAGTGTTTTCCGACAAGATGCAAAAATTTTTGCAGTTTTTTTTCAATTTCAGGGGCCGGGAGTGTAGCCCGGCGGGCGATGAAATCGTCTAATATGTACCCCTTCCCGGTGTCCGCTTTTTTTCCGTATGAATCCGTGGGCTGTCGGGACGGGTGTCGGACCGGAGTATACGTATGAGCAATCCATTTTTCGATGCGCCTGCTGAGGCGGATTTTGCTTCTCCAAATGATCAGCCGGGTATCTGTCGGCTGGATCCGGTGAAAGATCCCATCGGCATTGTCATCTTTGGCGCCACAGGGGATCTGACCGCCCGCAAGTTGTTCCCGGCCATTGCCAGGCTGTGCGAACATGGGACTCTGCCCGAACGGTTTTATGTGGTTGGTGTCGGACGCAATGACCTGTCCTTGCAGGATTTTCGCGACCTCATGCGCAAGTCGTTGGAAGACAATGCTCCAGGAAAGCCTGTCCCAGTGGCAAATGCTGGAGCCCAAGCTCAGTTACGTACGGGTCAAGTCCTATGATGCTGCCGAATCGTACGCCGCGCTTGGCAAATATCTGGACAAGCTCGAACAGCAGTACAGCATGGCCCGTCGCCGCCTGTTTTATCTGGCCGTGCCTCCTGGAGTGTACACGGACATCGCGAGCAACCTCGGACATGCGGGTATGGCTGCTCAGGACGAACCCGGGACGGTTTCGCGCCTGGTCATAGAAAAGCCTTTCGGGCATGACCTGAAAAGCGCGCGGGCATTGGATTCGGCCATCCACGAGCATTTTCAGGAAAAACAGATTTTTCGGATCGATCATTATCTGGCCAAGGAAACCGTGCAGAATATTCTGCTGCTGCGTTTTGCCAACGCCTTGTTCGAGCCCTTGTGGAATCGGAATTTCATTCGCTCCATTCGTATTCTTGCTGCGGAAAATCTGGGCGTCGAACATCGCGCCGGTTATTACGACCAGGCCGGGGTTCTTCGGGACATGTTTCAGAACCACATGATGCAATTGCTGGCCTTGTGTACCATGGAGCCTCCGTCCTGCTTCGCTGCCGAGTTGGTCCGGGATGAAAAAAGCAAGGTATATCGCGCGCTGCGGCCGTTTCCGGTGGGACGCATCAACGAACATCTCCTGCTCGGGCAATACGGTGCCGGTCTTGCCGACGGCAGACAGGTCAAAGCGTATCGCGACGAACCGGACGTTCGGAACACTTCCCTGACCCCGACATATGCGGCCATGAAAGTGTATGTGGACAACTGGCGCTGGCAGGGTGTGCCCATTTACATGGTTTCCGGCAAGCGGCTGGCAGAAAAACGGACCGAGATAACGATTCAATTCAAGGATGTTCCCTTTTCCTTGTTCCGCAATGTGTTCGGTTCGCACATCACTGCCAATCAGCTGACTCTGGGCATCTACCCGTGTGAGGAAGTCAACCTCTCCTTTCAGACCAAGGTACCGGGGCCCATGTGCTTGCGTACGGCGGAGATGCATTTTGATTACAACCAGGGCTTTGATTCCGTACAGCTGGATGCGTATTCCAAAGTGCTGCTCGACTGCATGCTCGGTGATTCCATGTTGTTCTGGCGGCAGGATGGAGTGGAATTGTGCTGGAACTTTCTGACTCCGGTTCTGGTGGAATGCGACTGTCCGGAACAGGCCAGGCAGGTGCGTCCGTACGTATCCGGATCCTGGGGGCCCGAAGAGGCCAAAGACCTGTTTCATCCGGATGTAAGAACCAGTTGAAATGAACGATCAGTGTGCGGCATTGGGACATGCGCGCTTGCGTTCCTGTTGTACCTTTACGAACCTGACAAATTGATTCTTTATTGCTGTAACAAATCGAAAACAGCTGATGAAAGAAGATGAAGGAGATAGCGCATGATCCAAAGACAAGTGGGAGTTGCCGTACTGCTGGTGCTCACCGGGGTGTTGCTCACTTCCGGGATTGCATACGCGCAGAGTTGCTCGAGGTATCTTCAGCCGAACATGATTCTCAGTTGGAAAAGCTATGTCGGCGACGAGCAAAAGGCCAAGGGCACGGTGCGCATTGTGAGTCGCACTGGCGCCCATGTCAAAGCCGTACAGTTTACGGATGACAATCCCACCAAACATGTTCTGAACGGAGAAGTGCGCGGGCAGAATATCATATTTACCTATACGGATTGGGATGAAGTCTGGAGAGGACGCTGCGATGCTTCCGGCATATACGGCACGATGAACGAGTATTCGTTCATGATGTGGGCCCAAAAGGATGGCATAGCCAGCCAAAAGAAAGATACGCGTGTGGAGTGGGTCCCCACCACGGGAAATGCCATCCCCGACAAAGGGATAGTGGGTGGAGAAGAACCCGGGCGCCAGCTGTACCTTTGCCGCGCCAAGTACATGGGCGAAATGGCCTCTGGAAAAGCGGCAAACGATTTCAACGGCTGCTACATAGGCTGGCGGGGCGGCGAATATATCCTGCAGAATTACGACGTGCTCAGCGGCGATGCGGATCTGCTCAAATGGGTTCCCAGCAATATCGGCAATTTCATGCAGGCTCCCGATCCCTTTTTCGCCGGTACGCAGAGAGGACTGAATGTGTATATCTGCCGCATGCAATATAACGGCGGATGGCATCCTGGCCATGTCATTCAGGGAGGCAAAGGCTGCATCATCGGCTACGGCGGTGGGGAAGCCAGTTCTCCGAATTTCGATGTGCTTACCTGGCGCTGAGCCGGTAACCGACACAAAGCAAAGGCCCCTGGATCTCGTGATGCAGGGGCCTTTGTTTATTTGGAAAGGTGATGCGCTCAGAGTTTTGATTTGAGCACCAGGTCGGTGATAGGACCTCGTGATTTGTCGCCTTTGAGTACGATGTGCGCGTAGTTCGAAAATCCTTTGAACTTGCGTACGATCCAGTTCAGGCCATTGTTGGACTCACTCAGGTAAGGATTGTCCACCTGGTTCGTGTCTCCCAGGCAGACGCATTTGACGTTTTCACCCATGCGGGTCAGAAGCGCCCGAACTTCGTTCCGGGACAGGTTCTGTGTTTCGTCGATGATGACAAAGGCGTTTTCTATGTTCATGCCCCGGATAAAGGCCAGGGGCAGTATTTCGAATTTTTTGGAATTGTAGCGCAGCAGTTCTTCTCCGGGGTTTACAAAGAGCTTGTTGGCGGGCCGCTGGTTGTGCAGTTTGAGCACCAGCTCCAGGATATACCGTACGTAGGGTTCCATTTTTTCCTTCACATCTCCAGGCAGAAATCCCAGTTTGGCGCCAAGCTCGATGGTCGGTTTGACCACATAGATTTTGTCGTAGAGATGCTTTTCCAGAACCATGTACAGGGCTACGGCCAGCGCAAGGTAGGTTTTTCCAAAACCGGCCTCGCTCTGTATGGAGACCAGATCCACAAAGGGGCACTGCATCAGGAACAGGGCCAGGTTCTGGTAGACTGTCCGGGGTTTGATGTTCCAGGCCGAGGCCGTGAAACCGATGGGTTCCGGCCCGTTGGGCCCGTTGAAAACCGGTTTGCCTTCATTCCAGACAAAGCTGTTGGGGACCGGTTGTTCTTCGGGATTTTCCAGGAACCCGGTAAACAGCTGGGACTCGGATTCAAACGGCTTGGAGTCCTTGAATTCTTCACTCTTGATATTTGCCAGACTGGCCTGCAGACGCAGGATGCGGTCGTTGGTGACAAGAATGGGGTCCTTTATTTCGTTGGCGGATTGAATTTCCTTGAGGATGTAGTTGTCGACGATCTCCTGGGTAAAATGGGAGATGCTGGAATCGTTCTGTATGAACTGGATGCTGTCCTTGTTTTCCAGCAGAACGTCGACGACTTTGGCGACAATATGACGCAGACGGCCGTTGGTCTTGAGCTGGTTCAATTCCACCAGCACATGGTAGGGGATGTAGATATTGTTATCATCCCCGTTTTTCAGTGACAGGATACTGTAAGGATTTTCAATCAGGACATTGGTGTCGACGATGTAGTTTTTTCTTTTGGCATTCATGAGTTGGGCCCTTTGTGACAGATCGTTTCAACTGCAACTGAAGAATCCTGACACGAATGTAGAGTAATTTACCTGATAAGTGCAAGGGAAATCAGTCCAGAAGAAGGAGGCGTTTACAGACAAAAAGAGCGCGCCCGATACGGAGACGCGCTCAAATTCATATGTCCGGTCAAAAGAACGGTTCAATTTCAGTTTCGGATGGCCGTTTAGCGGAGTTTGCTGCGAAGCTTGGCTCTGATGTAAATGGCCAGCAAATTCATACCCAGTACCAGAACAACCAGGGTCAGGGACGAACCGAATTGCATGGGCCTGGTCTTTTCAATGTTGGTTCCTGCGGTGGCGAGAACATAGATGTGGTAGGGCAGGGCCATGACACTGTCGAAAATGGAGTCCGGCAGCTGCTTGTTGTAGAACATGGCCGCGGTGAACATGATTGCCGCGGTTTCGCCGGATGCCCGGCTGATGCCCAGAATGGATCCTGTCAGAATGCCGGGCGCGGCCGAAGGCAGCACTACCTTGGCGATGGTTTGCCATTTTGTGGCGCCCAACCCCAGGGATGCTTCCCGATACGTGGAAGGCACATTGCGCAGGGCTTCTTCCGCCGAGCCGATGATCAGAGGCAGAATAAAGGCCGCCAGAGTGAACCAGCCGGCAATGAGGCTGACCCCCATGTTCAGGATGGTTACGAAAAAAGCCAGGCCGAACAGACCGAAGACAACGGACGGCACGCCCGCCAGGTTGTTGATGGCCAGGCGGATGACATGCACGATGGGGCCTGGTTTGGCGTATTCCTGCAGGTAAATGGCCGTGGCCACTCCCCAGGGCAGCGCGATGGCCAGTGCGCCGTAGCTCAGGAGAACGGTCCCAAGGATGCAGGGGAAAATGCCGCCTGCAGTCATGGAATCGCGAGGAAATTCAGTAAGAAATTCCCAGCTGATGGCCGGAAATCCCAGAACGACCAGGTACAGACAGATGATGGCCAGGGCAACGCCGTTGATTCCGGCGGATACGCGAAACAGCCCGAACATGAAGTTCTGGGTGGGCTTTCTCCGGTTTACCGCGGCCTGACTCTGGACCTGTTCCAGCGAGGTGGTGATTGCGGAAGTATTGCTCATATCAATTCCCATGGTTTGAGGACTCGGGTTGCTTTCTACAGGGTGGCGGAACCGACCTGTTTTTTCTTTTCAGCGATATACGCGGCAAGAATATTCAAAATCAGCGTAAAGAGAAAAAGCACCAGGCCGATGGCGAACAGCGCGTGGTAATGGTCGCTGCCGAAAGGCGCTTCAGCCATTTCCGCTGCGATACTGGCCGGCATGGGGCGGACCGGATCGAGCAGCGACTGCGGAATGAGCGCTGCGCCGCCGGCGACCATCAGAACGACCATGGTTTCTCCGATGGAGCGGGCCATGCCGAGTATGACGGCAGTGCTGATTCCGGAAAGCGAGGCCGGCAGAACAACGTTGCGGATTGTCTGCCATTGGGTGGCCCCCAGAGCCAGAGAAGCTTCGCGAAGCTCTCCGGGCACGCTGAAGATGGCGTCTTCTGAAATGGAGGTGATGGTCGGAACGGCCATGAAAGCCAGCATGACGGATGCATTGAGCAGGTTGAGCCCTGTGGGAATGTCGAAAACACTTTGCAGAAAAGGGGCGACAATGACCATGCCGAAGAAACCGATGACAACGGAGGGCAGGGCATTGAGCATCTCAACCAGAGGCTTGATGATTTCCGCCATTTTAGGAGTGGCGATTTCAGCCAGGTAGATGGCTGTCATAATGCCCAATGGGATCGCGATGGCCCCGGATACCAGAGTGACAGAAATGGATCCGATCAAGAGGGGGAAAATTCCGAATTCGGGGTCGAAATCGTGGGTGGGGTACCAGCCCTCACCAAATATGAAATCAAAAACGCTTACCACCTTGAAGATCGGCACGCCTTCCAGGAACAGGAAGAGCATAATCAGAAAAATAACGAGAATACTGGTTGATGCCGTGAAGAGAAAAGCGTTTTGGATCAGTTTGTCCTTGTCCTTGCGTAGCATGAGCCGCCCTTTTTACTCGCATGTGAACCTGTTTCGCCCTGCGTTGGGCAAGGGCGAAACAGGTTAGGAGTTCAGTAGAGTTCCCGAGTAGTCAGGAATTATTTTACGCTGAAGAAACCAGTCTTGGTTACGCAGTCCTGGCCTTCGGTCAGCAGCCAATCGACGAACTTCTTTACATCGCCTTTGGGCTCACCATTGGTGTAGATCTGCAGGGTACGGGCGATGGGGTAGGTGCCGTCTTTGACGTTCTTTTCAGTGGCTTCGATGCCGTTTACCTTCAGGCCCTTGATGGAGTTGGCGCCAACAACGTAGCCGATGCCTTCGTAGCTGATGGCCTTGGGGTTCTTGGCAACGGCTTCTTTAACAGCGCCGCTGGAAGCCTGAAGCAGAGCACGGGGGGTAACCTTGTTCTTTTTGCCGACAACAAAGTGCTGCCAGGTTTCGTAAGTACCGGAAGAAGAGTCACGGGAGATAACAACTACGTCATCATCAGCGCCGCCAACGTCTTTCCAGTTGGTGGTCTTGCCGGTGTAGATGCCCTGGAGCTGTTCGATGGAAAGATCTTCCAGCTTGTTCTGGGGGCTTACGATGGGCACAACAGCGTCAAAGGCAACAACGAATTCTTTGGGGGAAACGCCTTTGGCCTTGGCGGCGTCTTTTTCTTTACCCTTCATTTTGCGGGAAGCCATGCCGATGTCGATGGTGTTGTCGAGGATGCCCTTGATACCCAGGGAAGAACCGCCACCGGAAAGGCTGATGTTCACATCGGGATTTTTCTGCATGTAGGCTTCGATAGCGCACTGCATGATGGGGTAAACTGTAGTCGAGCCTTCGATTTTGATCTCAGACGCCACCGCCATGGTAGTCATGCCCAAGACAAAAACAAGGGCGAGTACAAGATTGCTCAAACGCATTTGGAAATCCTCCGTAAAATAAATTGATTTTTTTGCTGTGCAGCCTCAATGACTCAGCGCAACACTAGGTGTGTTCTGTTACAAAGAGGTGACGAACAGCGTAAGAATTCTTGACAAGTGTGCGAGTTGTCAGGCCGCCACACAATTGCAACAAAAAATAGCCGTCCAACGGCGGCTGCAGCGGAAGGGGCGGAACTGATTATTGAACAAGATTTCAAGATACTGTTGATCCAAAGGCCGTTACGCGCGCCGGGTGTTCTGAAAATGTCAAAAATACATTTTTAAGCCCGGAAGTAGTAATTGCCCCCGCATCGCGCTTCTGATATGCCCATTTCCACCGACGACTACCTTTTAGCTCAGCTTGGAGTAAGGATATGGCTAGAAAAGGCGCGCAACGTTCGCCGCAAGAAATGAGAAAAGAAGCCCTGGACACGGCGTTGGTCACCATCGAACGCAAATACGGCCAGGGTTCAGTGATGAGGCTTTCCGACGATGCCCACGTAAAGATACCCGTAATTCCTACCGGGTCCATTGGTCTGGATCTGGCCTTGGGAGTAGGTGGTATTCCCAGGGGCAGGGTCGCCGAGATTTATGGTCCGGAATCCTCGGGAAAAACCACGTTGGCGCTGCATATCATTGCAGAGGCTCAAAAGCTCGGTGGAGTGGCTGCGTTCATAGACGCAGAACACGCCCTGGATGTGAATTATGCCAGACGCCTCGGTGTGAAGACCGATGAGTTGCTGATTTCGCAGCCTGATTACGGGGAGCAGGCTCTGGATATCGCGGACATGCTGGTCCGGTCCGGAGCTGTTGATATTGTGGTTGTGGACTCGGTGGCCGCGCTCATCCCGCAGGCCGAACTCGAGGGCAATATGGGTGAAACCCAGGTTGGCGGTCAGGCGCGGCTCATGTCGCACGCCATGCGCAAGCTTACCGGCACCATCCACAAATCCCATACCTCAGTGCTGTTCATTAACCAGATTCGTATGAAAATCGGCATGACGGGCTACGGCAACCCGGAAACCACATCCGGCGGTAATGCCTTGAAATTTTATACCTCAATCCGCATGGATATTCGTAAAATCCAAACGCTCAAGGACAAGGAAGAAGTATTTGGTTCGCGCGTTCGGATCAAGGTCGTCAAGAACAAGGTGGCGCCGCCGTTTCGCGAAGCTCACGCGGATATTTTGTACGGTACCGGACTGTCCCGTGAGGGGGAATTGCTCGATATGGGGGTGGATGCCGGAGTTGTGGACAAATCCGGCGCCTGGTACGCCTTCGGGGCGGAGCGCCTTGGACAGGGTAAGGAAAATGTCCGTGCCTTTCTCCAGGAAAACAAGGAAATTGCCCAGCAGATCGAAGACAAGTTGCTCGAGCATCTGGGGCTTCATCCGCTCAAACCCTCGGAAGTCGAAGAAGAACTGGAAGATACGCCCGATGATAGCATTGATAGCGTTGATGAATGAGCTATGCGGTCGGGGATTTTGAGAAATAAGGAGTGAGGCGTGCTTACTGCAAATGAGATCAGGCGCAAATTTTTAGATTTTTTTGTCAAAAAAGGACATACGGAAGTTGCTTCCGCACCCTTGATTCCCAAGGACGATGCGACATTGCTGTTTACCAATGCCGGAATGGTGCAATTCAAGCGTGTCTTTCTCGGTCAGGAAAAAAGGGATTACAACCGGGCCACCACCTCTCAGAAATGTTTGCGCGTGGGGGGAAAACACAACGACCTGGAAAATGTCGGGCGTACTGCCAGACACCATACCTTTTTTGAAATGCTGGGCAATTTTTCCTTTGGCAACTATTTCAAAAAAGAGGCCATTGCCTTTGCCTGGGAATTTTTGACCGAAGAAATCGGACTGGACAAGAACCGGCTGTACGCCACTGTCTACCTTGATGACGACGAGGCCTACCAGCTTTGGCAGGAAGTGGCCGGTCTGCCAGAGGAGCGCATTTTTCGCCTGGGTGAAAAGGACAATTTCTGGTCCATGGGCGACACCGGTCCCTGCGGTCCGTGTTCCGAGCTCCATTACGATCAGGGCGCGGACATGGCCTGCGGCGATAATTGCGGCATCGGCAAATGCGATTGCGATCGTTTCCTGGAAGTCTGGAACCTGGTTTTCATGCAGTACGATCAGATAGACGCCGATACGCGCGTTGCTTTGCCGCATCCCAGCATCGACACCGGTATGGGACTCGAACGCATCGCGGCTGTCTGCCAGGGCGTGCAGTCCAACTACGATATCGACCTGTTCCAGGATCTGATCCATTTTACCGAAGGCAAGGCCGGCGTTGCCTTTGCCACAGGTGATGAGGAAATCAAGACCGCCTTCCGGGTCATCGCGGATCACAGCAGGGCCATTGCCTTCATGATCGCCGATGGTATTCTGCCCTCAAACGAAAGCCGCGGGTATGTCCTGCGACGTTTGATCCGCAGAGCCTACCGCTTTGGCCGGTTGATCGGATTCAATGCGCCATTTCTTTTTGATACGGCCGACTATGTGGTCACTTCCATGGGACATGCCTTTCCTGAACTGGAAGAAAACCGCGACTTTATGAAGCGGGTTGTCCGGGAAGAGGAAGAACGCTTCAGCCAGACCCTGGACAAGGGCCTGGTGATGCTCGAAGAGGAACTGGCCAGTCTCAAGGAGCAGGGCAAAAAACAGGTGGGCGGCGAGTTCGCTTTCAAACTGTACGACACGTACGGATTTCCCGTGGACATCATCAACGACGTTGCTGAAAAGCACGGCCTCGGCGTTGACGAACCGGGATACAACGCGCGTATGGCGGAGCAGAAAGAGCGCGCCAAGGCTGCCTGGAAAGGCTCCGGCGAAGTTGACCTTGGAAGCCGTTTCCACGCCTTGCTGGAAGAGGGCGTACGCAGCGAATTCGTTGGGTATGAAACCCTGCATTCGGACACCACGCTTTCCGTGCTGCTGAATGCTGCCGCCGAAAAGGTGGACAGTCTGCCCGAAGGTGCCGAAGGGTACGTGGTCTGTGCCAAAACTCCGTTTTATGGGGAGTCCGGCGGTCAGGTCGGCGATACGGGCACGATCAGTACTGGGTCGGGCAAGGCCGAGGTGAGTGATTCGCTCAAGCCTGCCACTACACTGACAGTCCATCACGTCAAGGTGCTTTCCGGCGAACTACATTCCGGACAGGATGCCGCTTTCGAAGTGACTGAGGGCCAGCGTCTGGCGACGGAACGCAACCATACGGCCACCCATTTGCTGCACGCGGCTCTGCGCAAGGTGCTGGGCGATCACGTCAAGCAATCCGGTTCTCTGGTCGGACCGGATCGGCTGCGTTTTGACTTTACGCACATCACGGCCATGAGCAGCGACGAGATTGCGGCTGTGGAGCGCGAAGTCAATGCCGCCGTAATGCTCAGTGCGGATCTGAATATTCAGCACATGGCCTACGACGCTGCCGTCAAGCGCGGCGCCATGGCTCTGTTCGGTGAGAAATACCAGGCCGAAGTCCGCGTGGTGGAAGTCCCCGGCGTGAGCATCGAACTCTGCGGCGGCACTCACCTGCGCAACAGCGGGCAGATTGGCCCGTTCATGATTTTATCCGAAAGCGGCGTTGCGGCCGGCGTACGCCGCATTGAGGCGGCCACTGGCTGGAATTCCTTTGGCCTGCTGCAGAATATGCGGCACGAACAGGCCGAAGTGGGCGCCATGCTTAAGGCCAAGCCCGACGAAGTTGTGGGCAAACTCAAGCATCTGCAGACCGAGGCGAAAAAACTGGCCAAGGAAGTGGACAGACTGGCAGCCAAGGCCGCGTCCGCCACAGGCGGCGGCATTATGGACGGCCTGGAAGAAATCGCCGGGGTCAAGACGCTGGCCCTTCAGGTGGATGCGCCCAACGTCAAGGCTCTGCGCGATCTGATGGACGATGTCCGCTCCAAGCTGCCTTCCGGCATTGCCTGCTTGGCCGCGGTCAACGAGGACAAGGTTCCGCTGATTCTGTATGTAAGCAAGGATTTGCACGGGCGCTTCACTGCCCCGCAACTGATCAAGGACGTTGCGGCTGAAGTGGGCGGTTCTGGCGGCGGTCGTCCGGATCTGGCCCAGGCCGGAGGCACCAATCCTGCCGGCATTTCCGCAGCCTTTGCCAAGCTCAAGGAGCTGCTTGCCGGTTAAGACGAAGCTCCTTTAGCTTCATTCCTGAATACGGACAATGATACAAAGAAAGCGCCCCTCGGCCGAAACGGCTTTGGGGCGCATTTTTTTGGGGGAAAGAAAGATCAGGCTAGACCACTCCCAGCAGGACGCTTTGCCCGGTATCATCAGACGTTTGATTCTGAACCATACGTGAATAGGCTTTGTTGCCGTATTGGGCCTGCAGAGGGGAGACTTCGGAACTCGCGTTGCTTTGCCCCTGGCTGTCTTCCGTATGGAGTTCGCCCAGGAGCAGGGCAATGTCCATTTCCGACTTGTAGGCGGCCGCCTGGGTGCGCTCCGCATGTTTGAGCGCCTCTTCGGGCAACGAGGTCGTAATCGACGTCGGATTCTTCCGAAACATAACGAATGCCCAGTTTACCAAGCTTGAACCCAAAACTTTTCTGGCTGGATTCCTGATCGGATACGGCAAGTTCTGAGGATGTCGTGGAATTCTGCTGGCCGGACGCATCACTGGCGGTTGAAGACGCGGAAGCAACTTTCCCCAGGGAAAGTTGGGCAGTGTACGCGCTCACACCGTTCAAGCGTGTTATGCTGTCTGTGACGTCCATGGCGAATCCGGCAGCTCTCTGATTAAGATAATCCGATTATTACATTACTTAATACAATAATAATAAATCCGAAAGGCAGGCGCAAGTGGTTAGACAATTTCTAGCAAAAAAAAAGGGATGGCCAGAAGACCATCCCGTTATTTTGTTCCCGCGAGTAGGACTGACTATTCCGAGCGCAACTCGTCGATGAGTTTTCTCAGTTCAAGACTTTGTCCGGCCAGGTCCGAAACCGCCTGGGCCGCCTGGGTCATGGCTTCGGCAGTTTCGCTGGAAATGGTGTTGACCTCTTCAATGGATCTGCTGATCTGTTCGCTGGCCGCGGACTGTTCCTCTGATGCCGTGGCAATGGCGTTGACCTGATCCGAGGTCTGTTCGACCAGGTTCACGATCTGAATAAGGGCTTCTCCGGACTGCCCCGCCTGGGCCGTAGCTTCAGTGATGTGCGTTACGGTACGGTCGACATTTTCCATGTTCTTGCGTGTTCCCTGCTGGATATGGCTGATGGCATCCCCCACTTCCTTGGTGGCTGCCATGGTTTTTTCCGCGAGTTTGCGAACTTCGTCGGCTACTACGGCAAACCCGCGTCCGGCTTCTCCGGCTCGGGCGGCTTCGATGGCTGCATTGAGGGCCAGCAGATTGGTCTGGTCCGCGATATCGGAAATAACGGACATGATCTGTCCGATGTTTTCAGCCTGCTCTCCCAGCTGCGCCATATCGTTTTTCAGGGTCTGGGCTTCGGTCTGCACGGCGCTGATGCCCTGAACAACCTTGTCCACGATGGCAGCGCCTTCCTGAGCTTTGCTTTTGGCCGCATCGGAAATTTCGGCTGCCTGGCCGGCGTTTTTGGCGACCTCGAGTACTGTGGCGCTCATTTCTTCTATGGCGGTTGCTGTTTCCGAAACACGACGAGCCTGTTGTTCGGCGCCCTTGCTGGACTGCTCTACCTGGGCCGAGAGCTGTTCGGAAGCCGAGGTCGTGATTTCAGCCACATGGTGAAGTCTGCCGGCGCATTCGGTCATGGCCTGACTTTTGTCCAGTGCTTCGGAGTGCGCCTGTTCGGCCTTGTGCATGGCGTCCTGGGCCTCTGCAGCGGCCAGTTCGGCTTCCTGGGATTTGTCATGGGCTTCCGTGATGCGGGTTTTCAGGTTGGCGACCATTTTGCGGAGGCTCTCTGCAAGGTTACCGATTTCATCATTTTGATGGATATTCAACGGGTCGTCGAGATGTCCGTCGGCAACGCGTTCGGCAAAGGTTACCGTGGCCAGAACAGGTTTGGTTATCGCGCGGGTTATGGCGAAAGCCAGCAGAATGCCGATCAACAGAGCGATGCCCAATCCGATTTCGGTGACAACCTTGGCGGAATTCAATTGAGCCACATTGTCGTTGGAGATTTCGTTCATGTGGGTCATACCTTCCGTGGCCATGCTTTCCACATTCTTGAGCACTTTCAAGGCAAGGTCGTTCTGTTCCTCAGCCAGGGTTATCAGCTGTCTCCATGTAGTCAGCGTATCCTTCATGGAGCTTTCGTATTCTTTGCAGAGGTTGGTGATCTTGGTGAGTGATTTTTTATTGGCGTCCAGCTTGGTCTTTTTCTCTATGTTTTTGATCAGCCTGAAGACGACGAAGAAGCTATGTGTCGCGGACTCCATAGTGTCCGGATCATTGAGGACCTGTGCTTCATAGTTGCTGGTTTGAATGGACTGGGCTTCCTTGACGATCACGTAGATCATCTTGATTTTCGCAGCCCGTTCGCGCAGCACGTAATTGGGCTCCTGGTTGGAGAATTCCTTTTCCTGCGTGCTGATCTGTGAATCATGGTAATTGCTGGCTGCCATCAGAAAAAGATCGGCAGCGCCTTCCATCCTGTCCCGCAGCCCCTGAAGGGTCTTAATAAGTTCTTCTGTTTGGTCGGCTTTTTGTTCGTATTCCAACAGCCCTTTGCGGACGGCTTTGAGATTGTTCTTGAAAGTTACCTGCTCCGGATACTCTCTGGAAAACGCATCCGCCAGATCAAGATTCTTTTTTACGGCGGCGAATTCTTTGAGTGCTTCGTCCCGGTATGATTGTATTTTTGTCGACGAGTACCCCCTCATGGCATACATGAGCAGCAGTACGTGCCGTTCTATATGGTTGGCGTAATTAACCTGGGGGACATATTCGTTGGACAGCTTGGCAGCACTTGTGGATACTTTGTCCATGCTGAGGATGGCCATAACCCCCAGTGCGCAGGTAATCAGCAGCAAAGCTGCAAACCCAAGACCGATTTTCATACTGAGTTTGATTTGTTTCATCCAACGCTCCAATGTTGATAGATTGCAATAGTCTGTTAAGAGGTGAGCTTTATGAAGACAGGCGAGGAAAACAGACGATCTGCAATTTTTAAAAAACTATAGTACTGCTCGAAACCTTGACAATAAAATAAGATCATCAATTGAATGATAATATACCAAGTCATTATAAAAATCAAAAAAATGCATGTAAGGTAAAATAACACACCAATAATTTTGTTATAGTGACTGATTTGTGCATTTGTGCTGAATTGTGAACAGATTTATGCCAATTTTACTGATTAAGTATCAAGTAATTAATATTTTCAAGATAAAAATATATTATCATTTATTAAAATCTCTTCAGTTAGTGTTATATTTTGGTAAAAATATATTTACATGTATTAGTTTATATTGAAGGGTAATCCTTTCATTTTGTAGGGTTCATAGTTTTTCATATAAATGAATTTAATTTATTTATTAATCAGTCAGGAATGTCTCAGACGATTGATTGTATTTCTATGCCTCTGCTTCATGTTCGCCTTTTGGTGGAGTAAAGTGGTGAGTGGCTGAAAGGGGGATTTTGCAAAAACACTGAGAATGGGCTAAGCGAAAATCATGAGAAGAAAAAATTCAGTTTGTAGTGGCCATTCGGGCAATAGGACACCATATGTCGGACTATAACAGGTCTGCAAGCAATCTCAGGGTATTGCTTTCTTTGGCTTGTGTGGTTGTGATTGTGGCTGGGTTGAAGGCGGCCAGTTCGCTGCTCGTGCCTTTTTTGCTTGCCGTTTTCGTGGCCACAACCTGCGCCCCTCTGCTTTCCTGGTTGCACGTACGCAAGGTGCCGACAAGTCTGGCGGTTCTTTTAATCATATCCCTCGTGGCTTTTCTGGCTCTGCTGGTTGTTACTTTTCTCGGGGCTTCGGTGACGGATTTCACCAAAAGGCTTCCCGAATATCAGGTCCAGTTATCCGGAAAATTAAACGAATATACACAATGGGTGAAAAATCTGGGAGGAGAAATTCCGCCCTCGACATTTTCTGACATGTTCAATCCTGGTCTGGTTATGTCGTTGGTGGGCAACACCCTGGCACGGTTGCGGGTGATTCTGACCAACGCCATTTTCATTATGTTGACCGTCATTTTTATCTTATTCGAAGTATCCAGTTTCCCCCGCAAGCTTGCCGCAGCGTTCAACGACTCGGGCAGATCCCTCGAACAATTCGAACGGATAGGAGCCAACATCAACCGTTACCTCGCCATAAAATCCATGACGAGCCTGCTGACAGGCGTGCTGGTGGGCGTATTCGTGTGGATAATGGGGCTTGATTTTCCCTTGCTCTGGGGCGTGATAGCCTTTTTGCTCAATTACATCCCTACCATCGGTTCGTTTATTGCCGCCATCCCCGCGGTTCTTCTGGCTCTGGTGCAACTTGATTTCAGCGGGTTCCTTCTGGTCTGCACCGGCTATGTGATCATCAATTTCGGTGTCAGCAACGGTATTGAGCCACGTCTGTTCGGCAAAGGAATAGGCCTGTCCACGCTGGTGGTTTTTATTTCTCTGGTCTTCTGGGGATGGGTACTCGGTCCCATTGGGATGCTGTTGTCCGTGCCGCTGACCATGATCGTAAAAATCGCAATGGAAGATAATCCCGGAACGCGCTGGATTTCAATTTTCCTCGGACCTGATCCCAGGAAAATTAAAGACTTACAAAAAGATGAAACACAATAGTTGCATTTTTTGTGATAGTAAACATCCTTTATTTTTGTAAGTACCATAAAATTCAATTTTGATTTCCAAAAACAGATCCCAGAGTACACATATTTTTTATCTCTTCAGGTGATTTTGTTTTACTTGTTCGTTATTTCACTATTGTTATGTTCAATGCACATATCTTATAAAGATATTTTTCTCCACAGAATATTTTTTTGTTGATTGCTTCTCTTGTTATGCAGTGTCAATAGCGAACTGATCCACGCTTTTGGTGTGTTGCTACTTCTTTTTTATCTTGTTTTTCCCCTCGAATTGGATATATATTGAAATACAAGTAGAGTATTTTACGATTACCAGGCCAATTACCTTTTATTGGAAGGAAATTCCATGTCGCATTCTATCCTGGCCAAAGAAAGTCTGATTCCCGGACAGACCAGCAAGCTGGTTATCCAAGCTCCGCATATTGCCCGTAAAGCCAAACCCGGAAATTTCGTCATTCTGCGCCTCTCAGAAAAAGGCGAGCGCATCCCCCTGACCATTGCCGATACCGACAAGGAGCAAGGGACCATCACCATAGTGTATCTTGTCATGGGAAAAACCACAGCCATGCTCGAACAGATGGGCGAGGGCGATGCTGTTCTGGATCTTTGCGGACCGCTTGGCCGCGCAACTGAAATCCATAAAACAGGAACCGTGATCTGCATGGGAGGCGGAACCGGCATTGCTGCCATGCGTCATATAGCTAAGGGACACCATTTGCAGGGGAACCATGTGGTTGCCATCATCGGAGCGCGCAGCAAGAATTTGTTGCTGTTTCACAACGAGCTGAAGTTGTTTTGTCCGGAGGTGCTTGTCTCCACCGACGACGGCAGTTTCGGACACAAGGGACTGGTCACGGAGTTGTTGCAGCAACGGCTGGAGTCCGACAAAAGCGTTGCCGAAGTTGTGGCGGTGGGGCCGGTTCCCATGATGGCGGCCGTAGCCCGGACAACCGAACCCTTTGGCGTCAAAACCACGGTGAGCTTGAACTCCTTGATGGTGGACGGCATTGGCATGTGCGGCGCCTGCAGGGTGTCCGTGGGGGGAGAGGTAAAGTTCGCCTGTGTGGACGGGCCCGAGTTCGACGGACATAAAGTGGATTTTACGGAATTGCGGCAGCGTCTTGCCTCGTTCAGATCCCAGGAAATCATTTCCTATGAGGAGTTCAAGAAAAGCCATGGCCTCGAGTAGCGATAAAAAGGACAAGAAAAAGCTGGTGGTGAGGCCCCGTACGGTTATGCCCGAGCAGACGCCCGAGGAACGCGTCAGGAATTTCAATGAAGTCGCTCTGGGGTATACGCGCGAAATGGCCTTGGAAGAGGCCAAACGCTGCCTTCAGTGCAAACGTCCTACCTGCGTCAGTGGCTGTCCTGTGGAAGTGCCCATTAGAGATTTTATCGGCGAACTGGCCAAAGGCGACATTGAAGGCGCCTACAGAATCGTCAAGTCCACCAACAGCTTGCCTGCCGTGTGTGGCCGGGTTTGTCCGCAGGAAGTGCAGTGCGAAGGTAAATGCGTTCTCAAGGCCAAGGACGAACCCGTTTGCATCGGACGCCTCGAGCGTTATGTGGCGGATGAGTACCGGGCGCTTTCGGCTTGTGATCAGATCACAGGCAAAATGGAATGCCCCATGATAGATCCGGATTTGAAGGTCGCCTGCATCGGAGCCGGACCCTCGAGCCTCACTGTCGCGGGCTATCTTTCTTCACACGGCATCAAAGTGACCATGTTCGAAGCGCTGCATGAAGTGGGAGGGGTTCTGGTGTACGGGATTCCGGAATTCCGACTGCCCAAGGAGATAGTCCGTCATGAAGTGCAGGCGCTCCAGGATCAGGAAGTGGACCTGCGTACCAATTGGGTGGGAGGTCGTACCATCGACATCGATGAATTGTTCGAGCAGGGATACAAAGCCGTTTTTGTCGGCGTCGGGGCTGGCTTGCCCCGTTTTTTGAATGTTCCAGGGGAAAACCTTATCGGTGTTTTTTCCGCCAACGAGTATCTCACCCGTGTGAACCTGGGCCGGGCATACGCATTCCCCACCTACGACACCCCCGTACGGGAGGCTAAAAACGTGGCCGTGTTCGGGGGAGGCAATGTCGCCATGGATGCCGCGCGCACGGCTTTGCGCCTGGGGGCGGAAAATGTGCGTATTGTGTATCGCCGGACAATGGAAGAGATGCCGGCCCGGGCCGAGGAAGTGCACCACGCGGTCGAAGAAGGTGTGGTTATGGAGTGTCTCTATGGTCCGGTTGAATTCATCGGCGATGAATTCGGTTTTCTTAAAGGCATGCGGCTGCAGCGCATGGAGTTGGGCGAACCAGATGATTCGGGCCGGTGCCGCCCCGTATGCGTGGAAGGCGACCAGTGCGAGATGCCCTGTGATCTGGCCATCATTGCCGTGGGAACGGGTCCCAATCGGGTTTTACTTGAGGCGACTCCAGATCTGAAGCTCAACAAGCGCGGCTACATAGAGGTGGATCCGGTAAGTGGCGAATCCGTATCAAAAAACAATGTGTTTGCAGGGGGCGATATTGTGACTGGAGCGGCCACGGTCATTTCCGCCATGGGGGCTGGTCGTCGGGCTGCCAAGGAAATAGCCAGGCGACTGCTTGAAGAAACGTAGGCCGGAGAAACAACCTCAAAGAATCTTGCAAGTTGTGCAAACTGCAGGGTGGAAACGTGACTGCCAGGCTTTTTTTCAGATTGTCCAGAGGTACTCTGACGTTCACACGTAAAAAAGAGTTAATGATAGTTGAATGAATAGTAATCTGCGTTTGATTTCCGTTCAATTCGTATCTTTCGTGACTATTGGTATCTTGCTTCTGTCTTGCCTCTTTTTCTCTGGAGTTCAGACGGTCGATGCGGCGCAACATCAGGTGCGTATCGGAATACTTGCAAAAAGAGGCACCTCTCATTGCCTGAATAAGTGGGAAGTGCTTACAGACTATTTGTCTCGCAAAATACCGGGAGAGGAATTCCAGATCATTCCTTTGGCCTTTGACAAAATCGATACGTTTGTCAAAGACAGGAAAGTGGACTTTGTCATTGTAAATACTGCAATATATGTTGAACTGGAGTACAAATATCATGTGAGCCGTATTGCCACCATGTGCAACTCCTTTGGGGATCAATGCAGTACGTTGTACGGAAGTGCCATTTTTGTGCGGAAGGGAAGCACTATTGAATCCTTAACGGAATTGAAGCAGAAGGACGTGGCTGCCGTTGACCCCACGTCCCTGGGAGGATGGCTGATTGCTCTGCGCCAGTTGAAGCTTTTCCATGTAGATCCGGACGATTTCCATGAGCTTTCATTTATGGGGACGCATGATGCCGTTGTAATGGCCGTGCTACGGGGCAAGGCAGACGCCGGCATCGTCAGATCCGATACGCTGGAGCGTATGGCCCAGGAAGGAAAGATTTCTCTGGATGCTTTTCGTATTTTGGATGCGGACACGGACACGGATGCGGATGCGACAGACGATTTCCCCTTTCTTCTCAGCACGCCCTTGTACCCCGAATGGCCCATGGCCAAACTAGAAAGCACTCCTGATGAGCTGGCCCAGAAAGTGGCGGCAGCGTTGTTCGAGATGCAGGCCGGAAAGGATGGCGTTCCCGCGGCAACGACAATCCAGTGGACCATCCCCTTGAATTATAACTCCGTCCACGACTTGTTAAAGGAATTGCGAGTCACCCCCTACCAGAATTACGGGCTTATTTCCTTGTGGGAAGCGACGGTACAACATTGGCCTGGAGTGCTGGGGATGTTCGCCGGAAGTCTTTTGCTGGCCTTGTTTGCCGTGCATACGCAACGTCTGAATAGGCAGCTGCATGTTTCCCGGAGCCTGGTGGAGCAGGAACTCTCGGCTCGGAAGGCCGAAGAAAACAGACGCAAGACAGTGGAAAGCATGGTCAGGCATGAGTTGCGATCGCCTGTCATATCCGTACGAAATAGCCTGACATTGCTGCAAGGTTCGGAATGCCTGAGCGAAGAGACGGAAATTATTCATCTGGCGTGTGATGCCGCTGATCGTGCGCTCAAGACCATTGATCTGCAACGTGAACTTGCCTCACTGGAAAATAATACGTTTGTTCCTCCGGAAAGCATAGTGGATTTGACAGAACTCGTACGGGAGGTTCTCGCAGAATACGAGAACTTATCCCAATCAATGGATGTTTCCTGGACCATAGACTGCGATGGCGCAGCCACGGTCAAAACAAAGGGCGACAGGGAATTGTTCGCGGTGCTGTTGTCCAATCTTTTTCGCAATGCTCTGGAGGCTGTTTCTGCGGACAGTACGATACGCATTGTCCTTGGGAGCGAAGAACAGCCTGTCTTAAGGATTTCAAATGACGGGGCAGTGCCAGATGACATTCGCGATGTGTTCTTCGAACGATTTACAACGTCCGGTAAGGCGGGGGGCACAGGCCTCGGTACCTATATTGTCAAGGTGATTGCAGAAGGGCACGGGGGCAGAGTCTCCATGCGGAGCAGCGAGGAGGAAGGAACCGAGATCAGTGTGTTTTTTCCTGTGGCAGAATGACGGGAAAAAAACGTAGTGGAATCAGATAAGGCCCAGATCGTACATCTTCAGATACAGTTCCCGGCTTACCCAGGCATCCGTGGCTGCGTAGTCAATTTGGCGCCGGGTTAATGGACGCGCTTCCCAGTTGGAACATTGAGCAGATTTGGAAATACGGTATCCCAGGAGAGAGGCAGTCAGGTTGCGCAGGCCGCTGCGATCAAATCCTTTTTCCAGAGCGGTTGTTCCCAGATCCACGAATCCGGCTTCGGTGAAGTCTGTAAGGCGTTGCAAATCCAGGATGTCGTCATGCACAGCCACACCGGCTTTGACGATGGCAGGGGTTTCCAGAAGGTGCAGCAGGCCATTGTTCAAGCCCACGGCTTGAAGACGGAACAGATAGGTTTGGTTTGAACCCGCCAGTTGCAGCAGGGCAGGGAGGTTGCTTTGCCCTTTTTTGAAAGTGGGCCTGGTTTCGGTGTCAAAACCAAGAATTTTTTCAGACTGCAGGTCAGCAACGGCTGCTTCTAAAGCAGCATGAGATTCCACAAGACAAATTGGACCGGTAAAGCGCCTCAGAGGCAGCGCGTTGATTTCTTCTTTACTGAGCGTATTCATGTTCTTGAACGGGACAACTTCCATTACGACACATGGAAACGATGAATGATGGCATGGTGTCGAAGGAAAAGGAATAATGATTAAAACTTATATTTATACCGTTTATTGTTTAATGATATCATGTAACCCACTTGTCATGCAAGACTGAATGGAAGGGGTATTTCGGGAAAAATAAACTGTATTTTCATAGGGCAGGTGTACAATCAAAGTAAAGAATCAACTGGCTGATTTGAGACGGAGTACACTGGCGACGTAACTTTTGATCTGCTCCTCTGCAGCCACGCTGTTTTGTTCCGGAAGAAACTGAATGCCCGCTTCCGAAGATTCGTTATCGGTTTTTATGGTGACTACTTTGCCGGTTATCTCGATTGCCGGAAGGCTGGCTTCCAGCGCCATATGCAACTGGACAATATTTTCCGGTTTAATGAGCTGCGAATGGGAACTCGAAAGGTGTTCGATGGATATTCTGCAGCCTTCGATACTCAGATCTAGCATGACTCCACGAACGATCTGATCGTTGATTTCAGCTTCACACTCAATGAAAGTGTCGATGCGTTCGCTTTTGCGCAGATTCAGAGTTTCAAAGGAATTGGGAAAGGAGACGAACAAAAGCGGGGCAGGGCGCAGCGTATGCCCCAGAACCGTTGAATGAAATCCGTAAATTTTTCCCGAAATCAGAAAGCGGAAGATAAGATTGCAACGGGATATGAGTTTTTCCCGCAATCCGGGTGTTCCCGGCATCTGGAGAATGAGAAAATGATCGGGCTTCATTCCGAGATAACGGCATTTGAAACGCGGTTCTCCGCTGACCATTTGTGCCTGAAGAACAAGTCCGATTGGAATTTGCCAGTCCCAGGAAAGAGAAGAAGCATTGCTTGGACGAGTCATATACGAAATCTCGAGTATTTTGGTAATAGTATCAATGTTCTGGGAACAAGAAAGAAATGAAAACAACTGCAGGGTAAGTATAGCATGTGTGAGGTTAATCGGCAACGCGATAAGAGCATGAAAATACCCATAGTGGCTAAAGCCGCGGACCGTATGGCCGAAAAGGAATATGTAGGGACATGAAGTGGGCGCGCCTTCAGGCGCACATTTTTCCTGACCGAGTAACTAAGGAACAAAAGGCGTAGTTGTGAGTCAGATTATCCGTCTAGGTCTGTTGGGCATATTGGCCCTCATGATTGCCGGCTGCAGCAGCAGGCCCGTAGAACCGCGCTATCTGACGCGAGATCAGGTATACGCGCGGCATCTCAATGCCTTGAGAAAGGTTGCGGAAGAAAAAGCCGTCAAGGTCAGTGAAACCATGGCGGTATACGACTATCTCGATAATGTGCCCATATTTGTTTCATTGCCGGATCAGACCAATTTTTCGCAGCATTATCGGCAGTTCCTGCAGACCGCTGTTGCCCAAAAAGGATTCCGGGTTTCTGAAACCCAGGAGGAGCAGCTTGTTCTTTCCTTCTCTCTGCAGGATCGCCATATCCTGACTACCAGGCTGTCCTTTGACAATAAAATCCTCATGATTGATTCGCAGGTCTTTGATGCCGGTCCGCCGACCTTGAGCCGGGAAGCCGCAGATGCCGTCTGGTTGCAGTACTCGCGGCGTAAGCCCGCTTATATCCGCTAAATTTTCAGCCTTTAGAGCAGCTGAAGCAGTCCCCAGAGAATCGGCAGGGTGATCACCAGCGATCCGGTGCTTGCCGCCCAACACGAGTTGGCCAGATCAAGGTCGAGCTCGTACAGGGAAGGGGGGACAAGTGCGATGAATGCCACGGGCATTGATGAACAGATGAGCACCACCTTCAGAGGCAGACCGTCCGCCACTTGATGCAGTCCCAGTACATATCCCGTCATCACTGCCACAGCTGGAACCAAGAAAGATTTTATTCCAATTACACAGCCTGCTTCCCGAAGGTAGGAGCTTATTTTCGAAAAACGCATGGCCATGCCGATGGAAGTCAGCAGGCAAATGGAACCTGCGGGCACCATAAAGGCCGTCAGGGTGGAGCACCACCCAGGGCGTTCGATTCCCGACAGATTCAGTGAAGTGCCCAGAATGATGGCAGTGAGGATCGAGATTACGAAAGGATCTGCCAGTACCTGCCGTAACCGCTGGGAAAAATGAATATGGGTAGAGGAGTCTGAACCGTATGATTTTGCCGTGGGAAAACCCACCGTAAAATAGAAAATTTCCTCGAACAGTTTGTATACCGGCACCAGTGCAAAGCCGGCCTCTCCAATAAAAACATAGCAGATCAATGCGCCGATGGCGCCGATATTGGTGAAAGATCCGCAACAATACAGTGCCCCGGTTTTTGGGCGTGACAGTTTGAGCAGACGGGCGAACAGAAGCGCCAGCATTCCTCCGCAAAAGATGGCCAGTAAACATATCAACGGCATTGCCGACAACCGCATGTCCGGCAGCTTGACGACCCAGAGAGCAAGAAAAAAGGATCCGGACAGAAAAACAATCATGCCGACTTGCTGAAGCTGGATCCGCAACCGATGGATGCTGAAGGGCAGGTGGATGATTTTTTTTTCGTATAAGATTTTGAAGAGATAGCCGGAAGCGAGGCCGAAGAACAGAACGCAGAAGGTGAAGGCAAGTTGTCTCATGATGTTGGACCCGGTTGGAGTTCTAAAAGGAGAAAACGCCTGCAGATCTAATTGCGCCTAGTTGAGGTAAAAATCAACTGTAATTTTAGATAGATATGGTTCATTGGATTGAACTGGAAGGATATAGAGATACGGAGCTTATGAAACAAAAGTTGGCGAAAGCCAACTTTTGTGGCAAATAAGGCTTATGAAAAAACATAGAAAAGAGTGACAACTTTCTGAGATAAAAAACTTTCTGCTTAATGGAATGGGAATTGCTTAGTTATTTGTAACAAGACTGAGAAGCAGATTGAAGAAATCTGCACTCACTGCGATCGGCCGGTATTTTGGAAAAATAAAAAACGTAAACCATAAATCGGGGGAGCAGGGGAGCGCGAGATGAAAAGATTACAGTTGGCGGGACTCGTGATTGTGTTGGTGCTGCTGGTTGCCATGCCGGCGCAAGCCGACAGCCTGGGGGATGGTTTGGGGAAATGCGGCAAGGACGTATTGAACAGTTGTGCCGGCAGGCTGACTGTTACGTGCGAATGGTATAAGGCAGCCTTACCGAGCGGCAGTGCGGCCTGTGATGGCGTTTTCGATGAATCCAAAAGTTTTGGTTCGGATTTCAACTCCTGTCTGTCGGTGATGGAGTTTTTGCGTACGCAGTGCCGTAATGGTAATGCCTCATATTTTACCGGCAATTAGCAAACAAACAATACCGACTGGAAATGACGAAAAACAGGGGAGTGTTTTTGTGGGCGGAGAAAGATGGCGAAGGTGATTTTCGCCTGGTAGGGACTTCTCTATATAAGCCGGTAAAAGGAGAAAAGGGTAAATGACTCGTATAGGCAGGTATCTGGGAGTTGTGATCACGGGAGTACTGTTTTTTATGCTCGCAGGCTCCGCATGCGCTTCCACATGCAGCTATGTGCTTGAACAATCGCAATGCCCCAAGGAACTGGCCGCGAGCGCCTGTTCGCAATACGCTGAGGCGTTGGAGCAAAAGTATTATTATTCATCCTGTGTCAAAGCCCAGAAAAAGGTAATAACCATTCTTCAGGACTATGAGAAAGCCCACAACGTGACCCTGAACAGCAATTGCCGCTTTATGGCCAAGGGAATGATGAATACGTGCCTGAAAGGCGATCCTGGCAAATTCTGACGCGTACGAGCTGTGTTGAAAAAGTTTTCGAAGATGATGACAGGCACGACAGCCTGGCAAGGCATATCTTAATCCGATCTATTTATGGGGAGCAGGGGAGATGAATCTCTTGCTCTCTTTTTTTTGTTCAGACTAGAAAAGTTATTCTGAAATGATTCGAACGTACGAGCCCTCAGGAAAGTCAGAAGCTATCCCCAATATTTTTTCTGACATGGATTCCTGGCCTGCATGAAATGTTTTCAACTGGAGGACCAAGTAGCGGGTCGGAAAGAAAAGAAGAGAATCAAGAGAAGGAAGCGCTGGAGAGAGTGGTGGGTGTCAGAAAAGCCAAAGCGCCCGTTTGTAGTAAACGGGCGCCTTGGGGAAATTCTTGCCCTGGCGACGACCTACTTTCCCACAGACTCCTCTGCAGTATCATCGGCGATGGAGGGCTTAACTGCCGTGTTCGGAATGGGAACGGGTGTACCCCCTCCTCCATGACCACCAGGACAAAATATATAAGTTCATAGGGAAGAAGAGAAAAAGCAAGAAAATAAGACTCACGACCTATTAGTACTGGTTAGCTGAGTACATTGCTGTACTTACACACCCAGCCTATCAACCATGTAGTCTACATGGGGTCTTTAGGGCAAAGCCAGGGAGACCTTATCTTGAGGCAGGCTTCCCGCTTAGATGCTTTCAGCGGTTATCCTTTCCGATCATAGCTACTCTGCAATGCCGTTGGCACGACAACAGACCCACCAGCGGATCGTTCACCCCGGTCCTCTCGTACTAGGGGCAACCCCTCTCAAGTCTCCTGCGCCCACAGAAGATAGGGACCAAACTGTCTCACGACGTTTTAAACCCAGCTCGCGTACCACTTTAATCGGCGAACAGCCGAACCCTTGGGACCTGCTTCAGCCCCAGGATGTGATGAGCCGACATCGAGGTGCCAAACCGCGCCGTCGATGTGAACTCTTGGGCGCGATCAGCCTGTTATCCCCGGCGTACCTTTTATCCAATGAGCGATGGCCCTTCCATACGGGACCACCGGATCACTAAGACCGACTTTCGTCCCTGCTCGAGATGTCTCTCTCACAGTCAAGCTCCCTTATGCCTTTGCACTCAACGGCTGGTTTCCAATCAGCCTGAGGGAACCTTTGCATGCCTCCGTTACATTTTGGGAGGCGACCGCCCCAGTCAAACTACCCACCAGACACTGTCTCCAAACCGGATAACGGTATTGGGTTAGAGTCTTAAACTAGCAAGGGTGGTATTTCAAGGGTGGCTCCACAAACACTGGCGTGCCTGCTTCAAAGCCTCCCACCTATCCTACACATGCTAGCCCAAAACCCAATGTCAAGCTATAGTAAAGGTGCACAGGGTCTTTCCGTCTTTCTGCGGGTAGACGGCATTTTCACCGCCAATTCAATTTCACTGAGTCTCTAGCTGAGACAGCGCGGAGATCGTTACGCCATTCGTGCAGGTCGGAACTTACCCGACAAGGAATTTCGCTACCTTAGGACCGTTATAGTTACGGCCGCCGTTTACCGGGGCTTCGGTTTGAAGCTTCGCCGAAGCTAACCTCTCCCCTTAACCTTCCGGCACCGGGCAGGCGTCAGACCCTATACGTCGTCTTGCGACTTAGCAGAGTCCTATGTTTTTAGTAAACAGTCGCCACCGCCATTTCTCTGCGGCCCTCGCAGGCTGAGCAAGTAAATTGCATCACCCGCAAGGGCACCCCTTATCCCGAAGTTACGGGGTCATTTTGCCGAGTTCCTTAGCTAGAGTTCTCTCAAGCGCCTTGGGATACTCTCCCCGCCCACCTGTGTCGGTTTACGGTACGGTCTGAATGCACTAAACTTAGAGGCTTTTCTTGGCGGCATGGGCTCAACCACTTCAGGACTATTGTCCACGGCATCGTGTCTCGACGTTAAAAAGCAGCGGATTTGCCTACTGCTCCATCTACACACTTACACCAACATCCAACAGTTGGCTGGCCTACCCTTCCGCGTCCCCCCATCGCACATGCAATCAGGTACGGGAATATTAACCCGTTTCCCATCAGCTACGCTTTTCAGCCTCGCCTTAGGGGCCGACTCACCCTGGGCAGATTACCTTTACCCAGGAAACCTTGGGCTTACGGCGAACGAGTTTCTCACTCGTTTTATCGTTACTCATGTCAGCATGATCACTTCTTTGCAATCCAGATAGCCTTACGACACACCTTCATCTCGCAAAGAACGCTCCCCTACCACTCGTACTAGGTACGAGTTCAAAGCTTCGGCACCATACTTAGCCTCGTTACATTTTCGGCGCAGGATCATTAGACCAGTGAGCTATTACGCTTTCTTTAAAGGATGGCTGCTTCTAAGCCAACCTCCTGGCTGTCTAAACAATCCCACCTCCTTTCCCACTGAGTATGGATTTAGAGGCCTTAGCTGTTGATCTGGGCTGTTTCCCTTTCGACCCTGGACCTTCGCACCCAGAGTCTGACTCCCATGATCTAGATCGTTGGCATTCGGAGTTTGATAGGGTTTGGTAATCTGGTGGGACCCCTAGCCCTTTCAGTGCTCTACCTCCAACGATGAACTCATGAGGCTATACCTCAATATATTTCGGGGAGAACCAGCTATCACCCGGTTTGATTGGCCTTTCACCCCTATCCACAGGTCATCCGAGAAGTTTTCAACCTTCAACGGTTCGGGCCTCCACTCAGTTTCACCTGAGCTTCACCCTGCCCATGGATAGATCACCGGGTTTCGGGTCTATTCCAACGTACTGAACGCCCTATTCAGACTCGCTTTCGCTGCGGCTCCACAAATGCTTAACCTTGCACGTTAGAATAACTCGCTGACTCATTATGCAAAAGGCACGCGGTCACATCCGAAGATGCTCCCACTGCTTGTAGGCAGTTAGTTTCAGGTTCTTTTCACTCCCATGCCATGGGTTCTTTTCACCTTTCCCTCACGGTACTGGTACACTATCGGTCACTGGAGAGTATTTAGCCTTGGATGATGGTCCACCCAGGTTCCCACGGGGTTTCACGTGTCCCGCGGTACTCAGGAACCTCTCAGGCCGCGTATGATTTCGAGTACGGGGCTATCACCCGCTATGGCTCAGCTTCCCAGCTGATTCCTCTATCACGTACGGATCCTTTGTGAGAGGCCCTACAACCCCGGCAGCTCGAAAGTTGCCGGTTTGGGCTAATCCCCGTTCGCTCGCCGCTACTAGGGGAATCTCTTTTGATTTCTTCTCCTCCGGGTACTGAGATGTTTCACTTCCCCGGGTTCGCTTCTCAAGGCCTAT
>CAXXHY010000061.1:140000-251396 GCA_963667575.2 Desulfovibrionaceae bacterium
TTTATTCGCCTCGTCCATCCGGGTTTTGATCACGTCGCAGTCAGCTGTCTGATCAAGGTTCGGAGGAAGGGAAAACTAAACTGCCTTCGTCCAGGTGTCAATCAAAAATCTTCAAGTATTTCAAATCTTTTTGATCAACTCTCGCCGCCGAAACAGCGAGAAAGGGTTCTACGTCTTTGGCTTCCGGCAGTCAAGGGAAAGTTTTCAATTTTTTTAAAACCGCTTTCGACCCTCCCGACACACAAACTCGTTCGCGTGCCGAGAAGCGGAGTTCTACGTGGCAACGACGTGTCTGTCAACAACTTCTCGAGAAATTTTCGCAAACTTTTCGGGAACGATTTTTTAGTGTATTTATTTCAAGAGGATAGACAGAAGACGTGAAACGTTTTTTTTGCCGACGGCTGATGCGGTCCGTCAAAATTCAGCGAAAGTATTGAAAATCAAACGTCGATCTGCATGTTTTCCCGGGCAAGATCCACTTCAAGCCCCCTGCCCGCAGCTACTTCCAGAGCGCGTTCCCGAATGACATCAAGGGCGTCATCCGGACGCGTGGGCTCGTGGTGGGTAAGAATCAACCGTCCGACTCCGGCCTCTGTGGCCAGATCCAGAATCTGCTCATGGGAGGAATGGCCCCACCCTACTTTTCCCGGGTATTCTTCCTGCGTATACTGCGCATCAGCCACCATGAGATCCACATCGGACAGAAAATCGGCCAGGGCTTTCTGCTTGGTGCGTACGTGCTTTTCATATTCCTGGAAGTCGTCGTCATCGGGGTTGAAAATATTATAGTAGCGCTCATGGTCGCCGGTGAAAAAGAACGTGCGGTCATTACAACGAATCTTGTATCCGTATGTAATCACGGGATGATTCATCAACAGCGAGGTGACGGTGGCATCGGCAACCTGGACGACCTTGCCTTCCTGCATGGTTTCGTAGCGAATATCAGCCTTTAGCTCGGCTTCCCGTACGGGGAAGTAACGGTATTCCATCTGCAGGGAGAGCACGTCCTTGATGCTTTGCATGGTGATGGGGTCAAAGGGGCCGTGCAGGGTAACGGTATTGCCGGGTGCAAACAGCGGCACAAAAAACGGCAGCCCCTGGATATGGTCCCAATGCGTATGAGTAATGAAGATCGTACATTCCAGAGGCATCTCCCTGGCCATCTCCAGCCCAAGCTGGCGGATGCCCGTACCGGCATCGAGAATGATGCGGGCCCCCGCGTCCGTCAGAATCTCAAGGCAGGTAGTATTCCCTCCGTAACGGACCGTATCCGAACCGGGAGTAGGAATCGAACCGCGTACGCCTCTGAGGATAACTTTCATAAAACTCCCCTGCCCTGCCGTACCTTGCCTAGGCGTTGATGAAAATTCTGGCCCGTTCGAGTTCTTCCGTCATGTCCGGCATGGCCTGGCTGACACGCTCGAGATCCATGCCGAAACGATTGCGTACCGAATCCGGAAAATCTTCCGCCATGGCATCTCCTGAAAACCCGTACTCCAGAAACTTGCAGACCTGATTGGCTGCAAAGACGCAATCCACGATCAGACTGTTTTCCATCTCAGAGAATGGGCCATGGTGGCTGGCAATGCTTTGGACCAGGCTTTCAGGAAAGCCCCATTTTTCGGCCAAAAGCGTACCGATCTGCGCATGATTGACATTCATGGTCTGCTCTTCGGCCTCAAAAAGACGCGATTCCCCCTGTCCGGCCAGGGCCAGCGCTTCGGCGTATTCTTCCGGCATGTACAAGGCAAAGACCACCTTGCCGATATCATGCAGCAAACCAGCTGAAAAATAATCCGCGGCCTCGTTGCGCGGTACCTTGCAATGCTCGGCAAGTCGGCGGGTCATGGTGGCCACGGCCAGGGAATGCAGCCAGAAGCCGTTCATATCGAAACCGGCCTTGTTGCTGGGGGGCAGCGTACCGATGCAAGCGAGACTCAGTGACAGGTTCTTGAGCGTATTGACGCCAAGGTAGACACTGGCCTGATGAATGGATGTGATTTTGCTGGCCAGCCCCATGAAAGGCGAATTGACTACCTTGAGAATTTTCAGGGTAAACACCGGATCGTTCTTGATCACATTGACAAGATCCTTGGGCAGACAATTGATGTCTGCCGTAAGTTCCAGGACCTGCTGCACGCTTTTGGGAAAAGCGGGCATCTTGTCGACAGCTTTGAGTACGTTGTCCGGAGTTTTTCGCATAGGGCGCCACTTATGAAATCAGCACATTTCCCCTAGGCGGGCTTGGGGCACTCTTCCAAGAGACGGGACTCCAAAACAGAAATGGCCGCGGGCATGGCCCCGGAGCCTTCAGCTTCCAGGGTTGTGCGGACCTGGACAAGTGCCCCTTGCAAGGGATCTGCCTCACCCTCTTCAAAGGCAGCCAGGGATTTCATGGCCTTTTCGAACTTTTCCATTCGCAACAGGGTGAGAGCCAGGTACAAACTGGCCAGGCTGTCGTTTTTGCGAATCCGCAGAACCCGCTCGAACTCCACCTTGGCCTGAACCAGCTGCTCTTTTTCGTACAGGCAGGAGCCCAGGGCCATGCGGGCCTCGTCGTCATTGAGTTCCTGACGGATATAACTGCGAAAGGTCTGAATGGCCTCTTCCAGATCCCCCGAATCCATGAGATCAAAGGCCTTCTCCCGAACAAGGGATTTGGCCTGTTGCTGTTGTTGCTGCTGTTCCTGCTCTTGCCTCTGCGTATCTTCTCCCGAAGCAGTGTCGTCTGTGATATTCAAACGTTTACGCCAGCCGGTAAACAACTCACGCCTGGACATACGTGCGTCTTTGGGCATGGAACACTCCTTATTCTGTTTTGTCTATCATACCGGAAAGACAGAGCAGGTCAATATCTGCTTCCTTGCATACCCATCAAATATTCATTTCCGCCGCAAACAAAAAAGGCCGGCATTGCAGCCGGCCTGGTTGATTCGAATGAGTGTAATCTCTAGCCCTTTGCCTGGCTCCGCTCGATACGGGCCCAGGTATCCCTGAGGGTAGTGATTCGGTTGAATACCGGCGCACCGGGTTTGCAATCCCTGGTATCTGCGCAAAAGTACCCCAAGCGTTCGAACTGCACCTTTGTCTCAGGCGGCGTATCCGCAAGGCTCGGCTCCAAAAGACAATCGGGAAGCACTTCAATGGAATCGGTGTTGATGAAATCCTTGAAATCCTCACCTTCACCAAAATCCATGGGATTTTCCTTGGTGAAAAGCCTGTCGTAGAGACGCACTTCCGCCTTGACCGCATGGGGCGCGGAAACCCAGTGCAAAGTGCCTTTGACCTTGCGTCCGTCCTCCGACCAGCCGCCCTTGGTGGCAGGATCGTAGGTACAGCGCAGCTCGACAATTTCGCCGGCGTCGTTCTTTATGACGTCCGTACAGGTGATGTAGTAGGCGTAACGCAGACGGACTTCCTTGCCGGGAGCCAGCCGGAAAAACTTCTTGGGCGGATCTTCCCGAAAATCATCCTGTTCAATATAGATGACCCTGCTGAAAGGAACGATACGCTTGCCCATGGCTTCGTCTTCCGGATGGTAAGGCATCTCGAATTCGTCCACCTGATCTTCGGGATAGTTTTCAATGACCACCTTGAGAGGCCGCAGCACGGCCATGACTCTGGCCGCCCTGTCATTGAGGTCCTCGCGCAGGCAGAAGTCCAGCATTGCGGTGTCCACAGTGCTGTCCGCCTTGGCGACGCCGATACGGTCGCAGAAATTCCGGATGGATTCCGGGGTATACCCGCGACGACGCAGCCCCTGCAAAGTAGGCATACGCGGATCATCCCAACCGTTGACCAGTTTTTCCTCCACCAGCTGAATCAGCCGGCGCTTGGACAGGACCGTATAGGTCAGATTCAGCCTGGCGAACTCGATCTGCTGCGGGCGATGCGGGGCATCGGCATTGGCCACAACCCAGTCGTACAAGGCGCGGTTGTCCTGGAATTCGAGCGAACACAACGAATGCGTCACGCCTTCCAGCGCATCGGAAAGACAGTGGCAAAAATCATACATGGGATAGATGCACCAGGCATCGCCCGTACGGTGGTGTTCGACGTGGCGAATTCTGTAGAGCGTAGGATCGCGCATGGTCATGTTGGGAGAGGCCATGTCGATCTTGGCGCGCAGAACGTGCTCGCCGTCCTTGAACTCCCCTGCCCGCATCCGGCGGAACAGGTCCAGGTTTTCATCGATGCTGCGGTTGCGGTACGGGCTTTCCTTGCCGGGCTCCTTGAGGGTGCCGCGAAAGGAACGGATTTCCTCGGCACTGAGGTCTTCCACATAGGCCAGGCCCTTTTTGATCAGCACTTCTGCGAACTGATACAACTGCTCAAAATAATTCGAGGCATAGAATTCGCACCCTTCAAACTCGAATCCCATCCAATTGACATCGCTTCTGATGGCCTGGACGTACTCGGTGCTTTCTTTTGTGGGGTTGGTATCGTCGAAACGCAGATTGCATTTTCCTTGATAATCCCGCGCAATGCCGAAGTTGAGGCAGATGGATTTGGCATGTCCGATATGGAGATAGCCATTGGGTTCGGGAGGAAACCGGGTCACCACGCGTCCGTCGTTTTTGCCTTGTTTCAGGTCCTCGTCGATGATTTCGCGAATGAAATTTGTCGGCGATGCCGTCTCAGTAGTTGAATCAATGGTTGATTCGGAAGATTTTGTGCTCATCAACTTTTCTCCGGAAACGCAATGTTGTTTTTTGATACACGCCCCGACGCCTTTTCTCCTGGAAACAGGCGCTCGGCAAACTTCGTTCTGTACAGGGGCGGGAAAGGAAGTTCCATAAGGAAAATCGCGTGAAGGGTCAAACCTTCTCAGCCTTTTCAATATACTTGCAGCACGGTTTTTTTTCAATCAGAAACCCCTGGTAAGGAAAGCCTTTACCTTCAGGTATAAATTGATGTATTAAATGAATAAAAAAACGAGAGAATCTATGGCTGCTACCGCGAAGAAAAAATTACATCTGCTCATCGCCGAAGGAGACAAACAAACACGCAGTCTGTATCGCAAACACGTCTCCGAAGAAATTTTCGAAATCGTTGCCGTGGCCACTGGCGATCCCGTACAGGATGCCTACATCTACAAGCGTCCGGACATCATGCTTCTGGATGCCAATCTGGAAGGCAAATCCGGCATCGATCTGATAAAATGGGTACGTATCGCGCGCCGCGACCATGACACGAGCATCATTCTGACCTCCGCATCCGCAGACAGCGCCCTGCAGGACAAATGCAACATGCTCGGCGTGCAGGGATTTCTTATCAAGCCTCTGGACTACAAGTCCATCAACACCATTCTGATGGACCACCACCAGGGGAATCCCCAGGCAGAGGGGGAGGCTGCTCAGGCGGATCCGGAACACCCCGAGGAACCGAAACAACTACGCGTGCTGATTGCCGAAGACGATAAAAAAGTAGCCATTCTTTACCAGCGTTTTCTCTCCCAAGACGACTTTTCCATCCAGATCGTGGGCAACGGCGCCGAGGCCATGAAAAGTTATTCCGAATGGAAACCTGACGTGGTCATCCTGGACCTGCACATGCCCGAGTTGAGCGGCCAGGAATTTCTGATGGAAGTACGCGGCCTGCGCTCCGACTTTTCCACAACCGTCATCATCGCCACCAGTGAAAGCTCCACCGATGTGGTCAAGGAATGCGCGCGGTATGAAATACAGGGCTATCTGATCAAACCTTTCAACCTCAAAAAACTCGGTTCCTTCATCAAGTCCTACCGCAAAAAGCATGTGGAAAAGCTGCGCGTGTCCGGCTTGACCGAAAATTCCTGAGCCCTCGCTTTTTTCCCTTAATGCCTCACACTGCTGTCCCGGCCTGGTCGGAGCATATGTAGTGTTGCGCTCTCCCCATTTTTTTTCAAAATAATCGCAATGCCCCTAAAGTCTATTATGCAAGCTGCCGATAGGTATAAGTGAAGAGGAACAGTTTTATCACAAGGGGAAGAGCAATGGACGCCGGGAATATCCGTTCCGTAGTACAAGGTGTAGCCGGAGCAGCTGACCTGCAGAAGATGGCCAGTGAGATGACTGCCAGACCCATCGAACAGACGGGTTCGAGCCCCGAGATACGTTCTGACGTACAAAACCCGTCCAAAACCGAGCTGGCCAAAGCGGTCACCGGAGTTGGATCGAAAATAGATATCACCGTTTGAAGCCAACCAGAGGCATGGTCGTATCAGGCCCAAGGGCCCCGCGCGCTGCGCCCGCGCGGATTTCAAGGATCGCGTTGGGGAAATTGTGCCGGTTTCACCTGCGTGGTCGCATTCAAAAGAAAAGGCACCCCACAGCCTGACTGCGGGGTGCCTTTTGGTTTTTTAAGCGCTTTACAGGGCGGCTATTGGGCGAAGAGCGCCTTGCCCTGAATTTTTGCACGGATGAAATCCTTGATGAATTCGCTGCGCAACTCTTCCAGCGAAAGCGTATTGGTATAATTCCCGTCTTTGATGATCTCAGCGAAATCATCCCGACCGAGCTTTTTGTTCTTTGCAGCATCCTCTTCGATCATTTTGGCCATGGGGGCGAACCGCGTACGCAATTCCTGCTCAGGAATGGCGTTGATCTTCTGCACTTCCTGCTCAATACCTTCCGGAGTGGGCTTGGCGTCCGACTGCAGCACCTGGCGCATGATGCTGGCGACATTCTGGCAGCCCTTGACCACATGCTTGTGCTTGACCATGTTCACGGACTTCCAGCCGCCATTGACCCATTTGAACAGACCTACCTTGGTCATCGGCTTTTGCGGATCCGGCTGTTGGAACACGTAGACGGTTATGGAATCGTACATGTAGGAATCCGCCCAGCCAAGACCGGGAAGCAGATTGCCTTCTTTACCGGAGTAGAAAAAATTCCAGTCTGCGGCGGCCCCAACTGCCACGCCCATTTTCCCTATACCCGAAGGTTTCTGCATGCGGGAAACAGAGAGGAATGTATCCACTCCGTTGTTCTTGTACATGATCAGTAAGCGGTCAAGGTCGTAACGGTAATAGCAGCCGCTGTTTCCGTCCGGTGTGGTTTCTTCGTATTCTGCTCCACGAAAAACCATGGGCTCTGTCAGGTCGGGAAGCTTGTTCCAGTAGTCCCCAAGCTGAGACTTCACCTTGTCTTCGTCATGCCATGCGCCCAGGCGTACGTTGGAGGGATAAATCGCCTCGGGGGGAATGCCGGGATTAAAGACATAGGAAATCAACGTCTGCAAGGGCAATCCCAGATTAAATTCCCAGTAGGCCCCGGTGCTGCCGTCCACGCTTTCCGGTTTTACGTCAGCCGGATTGCTGTGCGTTCTGCCGGCGAATGCAACCAGGTCCGCAACCTGCTGCGGGTCGAATTGCATGGCCGGATCTTTCAACATTTTGAGCAGAAAATGGGCTCCGGCTTCTGCCTTGGAAAGAGGATCATCTTTTTCTCCGCCAAAAAGCGAAGCCTGGGCCACTCCGGCAGAAAGCAGGCAAAGTGACAAAAGAAGTACAACAACCAACATGCTATGTTTGTAAACAGGGGTCGAACCCATAGGCATTCCAAAAACCTCGTAAAAGTTAAACGTGTGACAGTCCTGCCGCAAAAGCAGGACAACGCACTGAAATATTATTGTGCGGGACCATTGGAATTTTCAGGGCCCATCAGCAGCCCCTCATTATCCATTTCCAAGGCGCTGACCTTTTCTTCCAACCAGTCGATGAGCGCCCGCGCGGTGTGATAATTTACCAGAACCTTGGCCCCGACCGTACGCACAACTTTTCGGGACTCTTCATCTTCGCCGCTCATCTCGGGCCCCATGGTCCCGTCGGAGTGAATCAGACATTCCGTGGTCTCAGGCAACTTGTCGCTTTCCGTATAAAATTGCATTTCAATCTCACCGTGAGGGTTCACTCCACCCCATACGCCATGCGCATACAATGTGGGGGCGGCAGCGTCAGTCTGATACAGGTAGCGGATTTTCATAGGGAAACGATCGTGATTACTGTGATCATCCATCTGGTATTCTCTCGGGTAAGGGTTCAGAGAAAACAGGGGTCCATGCATTAAAAAAACATGCGGACCTGCTGATCCAGCTGCGAACTCATGCCCAGCTGCTCTGCAATTGCGAGCCGCAAGGCACAAAAAAAAAGAGCCTCACCCCACAAGCAACAGGTGCTGCAAGGCCTTCTGAAAATTGGTTCGGCCAGGATCACAGGCAAGGTCCGCCGGATCCGGCCGAAGCGATGTTGAGTAAAGCATCAACTTATTAAAGTAAACCACCAGTTGTCAGGATTCAAATGAACTAATTGTAACAATTTATTTGGAAATTCCCCCCCAAAAACAACCGGACAGGGCAATGGAATACCGGCTGCCCTTTAGCGCTTGCCCTTTCGAACATCCTGAAGTAGTCAGTGCGCATTCCATTTTTTCCGGAGGTAATGCTGTGCCGAACAAAACAAAGAAAACGTCCAAGTCATCCGAAAAATTTTCTGTCGAATCCATCGATGCCAATCCCTGGTTCGATCTCGAAACCTACATGATCCTCAGCCAGACCAAACGGGTGGAAGCTTCCACGGTGGAACTGGTTGAAACGTTGTGGGACAAATGGCGTGGTCATTTGAACGCGAAACGCATTTCCGTGGGGGCGGTAAGCTATCTTCTGGTCTGGTTGGGGGAAGATGTGGAAAAAGAAGTGAACCAGGCTTGGGACGAATCCCCCAGCCGGTCTTTCACCATGAACAGCCTGGCCCAGGCCATCCTGATGGCCACGGTCCGCGAATTTATTCCCGAAGTGGTGGGCAGCAGCTGCGCACCGGTCCCCAAGCCCACAGCCGGACTTAAGGCGGCTCTGGAAGAAATCGGCCTGCCCTGGAAGGAATCCTCCACCCTGGCGCGGCAGTTCGCCATGCTGACCTACTACCCCTTCAAAGGGAGCTGCGACATCTGCCACCTCAAGGACGAATGTCCGTCCAGGGCCATCCGCGCCGAGTCCTGAGGATATCCGGCCAAAGGCGACCTTTGCCATGGCTGATTTTCCCAGTATTTCAGATTCTTGGAGCCCTTCTCCATCTGATCCACAATTCCTGCTTATAAAGCATTTCCATGGCCGGGAGAGTGCAGACGTTCCCTGTTTCAGCTCATCTCCCGGCCATACGACGGACGAACATCGCGGCCTGGAAGCCTGCAGGTCTTTCCGCTTTTTTCAGACCCCCCTCATGCCGAAAAACCACAGATAAATTCAAATTAATTCAGTCTATTACAACACAAAGACCGCAAAAGAACTTTCAGCCGCAAGCTGATTATCATAAATATTGCAATTCCGACTGAAACGTTTTCTTCAGTCTCAGCGTCTGATACAGTATAACACCCCTTAAAGCAGGATTCGCTCTGTAAAAAATGCGTAGAGCTGCAGCTTGGGAAAAAAGTATATACTCCTTTTAAAAAAAGCAGCCAAAAGTCTGTACCCTTAAAAGAAGATAGTACATATTTATTTAAAAATATGTTTATTTTGATATAAAGTAAAAGAAATACAGTAGCAGAACCTCGCCAAATGCGTTTCAATTGTAGCTTGTTGTCCAACATATCATCTGAATATATTACAACAATATAATCAAATGTAATCACTTGTGTATTACTAAGTACTAAAGTTGATTGGCTTAATGCATTCTCAATACATTTCATTATATTTAACGGGTATGTAAAACTTTTGTTAAAAAGGACAAAATCATTAGCATTTGCCCGTGTTATTTTTATATAAAGAGGGTCAGCATACAGAATGATCAGGGGAGAATGCTCCCCTGCCATGCCAGAGGCGTGAACGAGTATATTCATCCTGGCGGGCAGAACGAACGTTCGCGTAGCACCTGTGGTATCGATAATTTTCCCTTTCACGATTCATGTTCCTACAACTAAAGATGTACGTGGTTTATCCGAATAATAGTATGATAGGAAAGGTACTTCCGACATGCCAGACAAGAAAACAGGGATGACCGATGCGTATGAAGCGTCCTCCCGCGAGAACTCCGAACTGAGGAGCATGCCCAGTACTTTCCCGGAACCAGCCGCGGCAGAAAATACCAACGAGGTAGTCATGAGTAGCAAGAACACCTCTGTGAGCCAGGAAGAAATTCGTTTTTTATTGAAAGACTTCCCATGTACGCAAATGGCGGATGAACAGGAGGAGATCTATGAACAGCCGTTTGCACCGCATGCAACGGCACCTCAGCGGCAGATCAAACGTGAAAGCCTGGCCAAACAGATCCGGCGCCTGTTTTCCGACTCCATGCAGCACAGATTGTAAGTTTTCATCGTCCCGGCCCCCCTTCAGGCCGTTGTGTCCGAAATCAGCCAACCTAAGGACGAGATTTTGCCGCGGTCGGGATCTTCTGCGTACTTCTCCTTTGTCGGGCAGTATCCGTATCTTTTTCCGCAACCTTTTCCCTGCTTTCCCAAACACGAAAAAAAAACCGTACAATTTGCAGCGCAGCTGCTTGTCTTTTTACTCCGGCTTGCCTAGGCTGTTTGTCAGCAATTCATCATAGTTTTTCTTTGCAAACAGGACATCGTACGGTACATGCGCCGCATCCTACAGCCCCCTTCCCTGCTTCACGATTGGAAAACCCTGATTCTGCTGGGCATCGCCATCTTTTTCATTTCCTTTTGCACCAGGCTTTTCGATTATCCCAACTGGGTGGCAGGCAACTTTCGCGTGGCCGGAGAATGGATAATGGGGACCCATGACGCCTACTACTGGCTGGCGGGAGCGGAAGGACAGGGTCCGGCCCAGCAGGCACCCCCGACCCTTTTCCTCCAGCTTATTTCCGGGATTACCGGCATGTCGCTTGGCAATACGGCCTTTTGGCTTCCCGCTTTCATGGCAGGTTTCACCGGAGTGGCCACCCTGCTCTGGGCCTGGACACTCGGCTGCACCGAGGCAGGCGTTCTGGCCGGAACCCTGACCATTCTCGCACCCGGTTTTCTATTCCGTACGCGCTTGGGATATTATGATACGGACATGGTCACACTGCTCTTTCCTTTACTGATCGGCTGGAGCACAGCCGCCTGGATACGACCTTTCAGTCATTCCCACTGGCGGATCCCCTTTCTGAAAAAAAAGCCCATTGCCGATGAAGCCCCAGGGCCGCAGCAGATCCCCGGCAGCATCGAATACGTGCTTATCAGCCTGGCCGGACTGGCTGCCGGACTTTTCAGTTCCTGGCACGTGCACATCGGCGCATTTACCATCGTTCTGGTTCTTCTGACCCTACTCATGATCGGGCTGCAGGTCCGCCCCAAAATTCGCCCGCGGCTTTTTTTCGGCATAACGCTGTTCAGCCTGGGGGCGTTCTGCGGCATACCCGGCACGCTGGCGGCCCTAGCCCTCACACTTGCACTGGCGCTGCTGCGCGAGCGCTTGTCCGGCCTGTTCAAGCACTCCTGGCCGCTGATACTCTGTACGCTGCTTCTGATCGTTCTTTCGGGCGCGGCAGCCAAGGCCGGTTTTGAAACCGAACGTTTCCTCTTTACCTTTGTCAAAACAACCGCCCAACAAGCCCAGCCGGAGCAGGCGCCCCCAACCGCCCGAAACCAGAAACTCAGCTATCCGGCCATCGGCCAGAGCATAGTGGAAGCCCAGTCCATCTCCTTCGAGCACATCCTCGAACGCATGCACCCGCGTCCCTGGATCCCTGTCGCCGGGTTGATCGGTTTCCTTTTTCTGCTCATTGCCCAGCCCCTGGCGATTTTTCTGCTGCCCCTGGTGCTTTTTTCCTTCACAGCGCAGGAATTCGGCGCACGGGTGACCATGTTCGGAGCACCGGCCGTCATGCTGGGCCTCGCGGTGGGCACCGGCGCATTGGGCAGAGCCGCATTTGAGAAATTCTTTTCCAGGCCCGCCACACTGCTGGCTTTGATGTGCGTCCTGACACTGATGCTCGGGATTCCTTCCTATTATCTTCTTGTGCGCCTGGCGCCCACCCCCGTACTGGGTAACAACCACGCCGAGGCGCTGCGGCAACTCGGACAGCATTCCTCCCCGGACGACATGGTCTGGACCTGGTGGGACTGGGGCTATCCGGTCGAATATTATGCCAAGTGCCAATCTTTTGCCGACGGCAGCAAACACCTCGGGCAACATATTTTCACCGTGGGCCTGGCTCTGAGTACGCATTCTCCCAGACTTGCGAACCATTTCATCCGCTTCAGCGCGCAGGAACAGTACCGACCGTGGGAAACACTCAACCAGCTCGGGCCGCAGGGCGCCGAACATTTTCTGGCGGACCTGGGCAATACGCCGCAGGCCTTTGCCGTGAAACAAAAACAATACCTGGTCGTCACGTCGGAAAACCTCCCCCTGACCCCCTGGATTCTGTATTATGGCACATGGGATTTTCTGGCCAGGGACGGCGAACATGCCAATGTGATCCGGTTTGCTCCGCCCTTTGCAGTTGATTACAAGTCTGGCACAGTAACCGTGGAGTCCAGGAAAAAAAGCTACCCGCTCCGTTCCATAGATGTCCTGCGCAAAGACGGGGTGAAGCGTTTTCGCTTTCCCGACAACGAGGACACGAATCATCTCATCCTCTGCCCGGAGCAAAGAGAATATTACATCCTGGACGCACTCACGTATGAAAGCATGATGATACAATTATTGGTGGAACCTGCGGACAGTCCGGATTTTGCCCCCTATTTCCGGCTTGCGTACGAGAAAAAACCTGATATCAGAATTTTCGAGGTACTCAATGCGCCAGAATAACGCCGCACAGTCTCACCAGAGCAGCAAAGGGAAACAGGTTTTATGCAACGGATTCTGATTGTCGAAGACAGCAAGACCATTTGTTCCTATTTGATGTACAACCTCAAGGCCGAACTCGGACTGGAGGCTGATGCGTTTCATAGTATGCGTGATGCCGCCTTCCACATTGCAAAAGACTCCGACTATCTTCTGGCCATTCTGGACCTGAATCTCCCGGATGCTCCAGGGGGAGAAGTCGTGGACCTCGTGCTCTCCAAGCACATCACCAGCATTGTGCTGACCGCCACCATCAACAACAAGCTTCGCAACACCCTGCTGGAAAAAGGCGTCATGGACTACGTGCTCAAAAATCGTGACGCGGTGCACCAGGTTGTGGAACTGGTCAAACGATTGCAACGCAACAAGGACATCACGCTGCTCATCGTGGATGACTCGGGCATCTATCGAAAAATCATCCGCTCCTTTCTCGGAACCTACGGCTTCAAATTTCTGGAAGCCAAAAACGGCCCGCAGGCTCTGGAGATCATCAAAAACACTCCTGATCTCGGACTGGTGATCACTGATTATGAAATGCCCGGCATGGACGGGGCCACGCTGTGCACCAGAATCCGCGATCTGAAAACCCGCAACGAATTGCCGATCATCGGCATCTCCTCTTTTGAGGACAAGCTCCTTTCCGCAAAGGTCATCAAAAGCGGAGCCAATGATTTTCTTCCCAAGCCGTTTCAACGTGAAGAGCTGGCCTGCAGGGTCATCAAAAATCTGGAGACCACCGAATACATCGAAATGATCAACTCGTCGCTGAAGACCATCAGCAGCATGAACACCCGCATGAAAAAGGATCTGGACGCCGCGGCCAAACTGCAACGCAGCCTGTTGCCCATGGAACCGCCCGAGATCCCCGGGGTCAAGCTGGCCATGCAGTTCAGACCCTGCGACGAACTGGCGGGCGACACCTTCAACATGTTTCCCTTGCCCGACAACAAGCTGGCCATCTATGTTCTGGACGTCAGCGGTCACGGCGTTCCGGCTGCCCTGCTTTCAGTATCCCTGTGCCGTCTGCTGCAACCAGACCACCAGAGATCCTCTTTCCTGGTTACTGATTCCGAGGATGGCTCCGGACTGCGTATTCTTTCTCCCGGGGAAGTCTGCAGCAGACTGAACGAGCAATTTCCCATGGATGTCGAATCATTTCAATATTTCACCATTATATACGGAATCCTGGACTGCAATACGGGCGAGTTCACCTTTACGGCAGCCGGCCACCCCGGACCGGTGCATGTCCGTACCGACAATACGGTGCAGACCTTTCCCAGCACGGCCATTGCCATAGGATTCGCCCCTGACGTGAAATACGAGGAAACCACCATCTCCCTGCAACCGGGAGACAGACTCTTTTTCTATACGGACGGCATTGTCGAAGCCCGCAACGACGATGCTGAAGAATACTCTCTCGAACGCCTTTCGAATCAGTTGCTCGCCATGTCCGGCTCCTGCATGGACGTGGCCCTGGACAAGCTCATTGATGACGTATCCCAATGGACCGGCGGCTCTTTCGCTGACGACATCACACTATGCGCCCTTGAATTAACCGGCCTGTAGAGGAAAGCCCATGGCTTTTGTAAAAACGTTCACCATCCCGCGGTCTTTCGAAGAGGAACAGCAGCTTTCATCCGCATCTGAAGTCTGTCCGGATTCCCATTGCAAACTTCCCCCGCACCAGACCACCCTTCGCACCAAGGCGACCATCGTCACCTTGAGAAGATTGACGAAAGCAGCTATGAGTCTGGTATCGTGCATGCTGAATGAAAAAGCGTTGATCTATCAACTGGAGCTGGCCCTTTACGAAGCCTGCTCCAATGTCATTCGCCACGCATACACCGCTTCAGATCAGGGGGAGTTGCAGGTTTCCGTTGAAATCTGCCCTCTGGAACACATAACCTTTGAAATTACCGACTGGGGCAATGGCTTTGACTGTTATCCGGTCAAACTCCATACGCCCCTTCCAGAAGAAGAAGACGGCCGGGGATTGCTCATCATCCGCGGACTGGCGGACGATCTTTCCATTTGCAGAAAAGACGGCTCCACAACTTTGCGGATGCGTTTCCAGATCGAGGAGGACAGATGGAGAACATGCGAATTGCTAGAAGAGGAAGCGGGCTGATCGTAAGCTTTAACCAGGAGATCACCCTGGCGCTGGCATCAACGGCCAGAGACAGCATCTCCAAGGAAATGGACGCCCCGGATGTCAGGGCAGTGCTTTTTGATCTGAAAGCCCTGGAAGCGCTGAACAGCATGGGCATCGGCTTGATGGTCGCCACAAAAACCAATTGCGCCAGAGCAGGAAAACAATTTTATCTGTTGAAGCCCAGCGATGCCGTATTGCGTACGCTGGATGTGGTCAAAATGCGCAGTTTCTTTGACATAGCCGATACGGATGACACAGGCGAATCCTGAAGAAATTCAATGGTGGTAAGGAAGCCCCTTGAGGATGCTGACAGCACGGAACAATTGTTCCAGCAACACTACCCGTGCCATTTCATGCGGGAAGGTCATCGAACTCAGAGACAGACTGTGCTGACAACGCCCGAGCACATCCTGAGACAGCCCGTACGCACCTCCAACCACAAAACACAGCCCCTGAGAGCCCTTGTCCTCCTGTGACTCTATGAAGGCGGCCAGTTGCACCGATGTAAGCTGGCGGCCGTGCTCATCCAGCGAGATGGCGCATTCGGTTCTGTCCCCGGCATCCAAAGCTGCCAGCAATCCTTCTCCTTCCTTTCTGCAGCGCTCGGCCGCGGACATGTTGCCAGCTGCGTCCTTGACGCAACGCTCCTGCAAGCGGTAATGCCGTCCCAGTTGTTTCCAATAATTATCGGCTGCATCCCGCCAATAGCTGGTACGCAGCTTGCCAACCCAAACAAAACGAACAGTTTTCAACATAGTGACTCCAGTGAGCAGCACCTTCGCACAAATTGTCTCAGTCCTGCAAGGCGGCCAACCGGCCATCTTTCCCACGGAAACCTTCTACGCGCTGGGCTGTGACGTCCGCAGCACCCAGGCAGCGGATGCCGTTGTCCACCTCAAAGAACGAAAACCGGACAAAGGCTTGCCCGTGGTCATCGGCGCACGCAGCCAGCTGCGGATGCTTACCCCCCTCTTTGCAGCCCAAGGCTCTGCAGAATCCTGCGACCCGGAACTGGCCCGGCTGGCCACAGCCCTCATGGACGCTTTCTGGCCCGGACCGCTTAGCCTTGTGCTTCCGGCACACCCCGAGCTCCCCTCTCTTGTCCGGGGAAGCGTCAACGGATCCACCAATACGGTTGCCGTACGCCATACGCCGCATCCGCAGGCGGCTGCGCTTTGCCTGGAATGCGGTTTTCCCCTGGTGGCCACCAGCGCCAACCGCTCGGGCCAGCCATCCGCAGCCCTGGCCCAAGACCTGGATCAGAGCCTGCTCGCCCGTACGCCCTTGCTCGTGGGCTCTCCCGAACCAGGCGGAGGGCTGCCCTCGACCCTGGTTCAGCCGAAACGGCTGGCCGATCAAAGCTATGGCTGCAAAATCCTGCGAATGGGGGCAATACAGCCCCAGGCCCTGCTTGCCGCGGGTTTTACCCTGATATGAGGCCGGATCCGGGTTCTATTTTTTGAACCTCCGGCTCCTTTCAGCTGGCTTTCTCCCTTGGAAAGTCCAATTTTTTTAACCTTCATCCAAATGAAGTGGACCTTCCAAACATTTTTCAATATCATTCAAGTCTTTATTTTTACAGAATAAAAATAAAAAAATCCAAAAACAGGAAGTTTGGCACAGCAGTTGCTTATAACTAAGTACCTTCCTGCTTTTGCCAGAGCCGTTTTTCGGGATGGGGGTCCTGAAAAACGGCTTTGTTGCTTTCAAAAACCGCCGTTGTTTTCTCCTTTCGTACTTTTTCCCGTTTTCCATCACTGGCCCCGTATCTCTGCCTGCAGCTCAGCCCGCCACTGAACGGCCTGGAACAAAATCAAGCGCAACTCACCGGACAGCTGCCATGCCAGCCACGACCAGCGCACGGCCCCTGACTGGGGCTCCTCCCCTTGGCTTGAATGGTTAGAAAATTTGTACTTCAAAGCCCCCCAAAGACAGGGGACCGGCCTGGAGGTGCAAATTTTTTTACCTTTTATCTAGAAAAAATCACGACCTCAAAACTTACAGAGAAACATTTAACACTTTGATATTATTTAATAAAATATAATACTACAGCAACATTAGACAATCTGGCACAACGGTTGCATCTACCTGAGCTCCTTCTTACTTTTGCCAAAGTCGTTTTTTAGGATGGGGGTCCTGAAAAACGACTTTGCATTTTTCTGCCCCTGCCACTTTTTGTTCTCAGACGTATTTTCCTTTCAACTTCCCCTTGCCCACACCCAAAGTATCTTCTTTCCATGGAAGCCCGGAGCTGCGTACCCGCTGACAGCCTGCGCAGTTGGAAAATTTGTACTCCAGGCCCCCTGCAGGCAGCCTACGAGGCCGAATGGTCCAAAATTTTTTACCTTTTTGCTGTAACAGATCATGGCTGCAGCACTGGAAAGCTAAAGCATAACATGCTGTTTTTATGAGATAAAAACATTAGAAGTGGTCTTATTGAATCAGTTGGCACGGCGATTGCTACTACCTGATTACCTTCCTGCTTTTGCCAGAGCCGTTTTTCGGGATGGGGGTCCTGAAAAACGGCTTTGTTGTTTTCAAAACCTGCCGCTGCTTACTCCTGTCCGTATTTTCTTCCTGATCCGCATACAGAGATGAACGTCACCAGCCAGAGAATGAGCCAAGGCGATCCCAACCGATTCGCGTTGGCCGGACAACAGACCTTACTCGCCCTGGCACACGTTTCATCCCAGGCCCTGCGCAGTTGGAAAATTTGTACTCCAGGCCCCCTGCAGGCAGCGTACGAGGCCGAATGGTCCAAAATTTTTTACCTTTTTGCTGGAACAGATCATGGCCGCAGCACTGGCAGACAAAAATATAACATGCTGTTTTTATGAGATAAGAATATCAAAAGTGGTCTTATTGAATCAATTGGCACAGGGGTTGCTACTTCCTGATTACCTTCCTGCTTTTGCCAGAGCCGTTTTTCGGGATGGGGGTCCTGAAAAACGGCTTTGTTGTTTTCAAAACCTGCCGCTGCTTACTCCTGGCCGTATTTTCTTCCTGATCCGCATGCAGAAATGAACAGCACCCACCATAGAGTACGCCCAGGTTGATCCGAGTTTGCTCGCATTGACCGGACCACAGACATTTAGACCTTGGAAACGTTGCTGCCAGGCCCTGCGCAGTTGGAAAATTTGTACTCCAGGCCCCCTGCAGGCAGCGTACGAGGCCGGATAGTCCAAAATTTTTTACCTTTTTCCTGGAACAGAGCATGGCCGCAGCATAGGCAGACAAAAATATAACATACTGTTTTTATGGGATAAGAACATCAGAAGTGATCTAATTGAAGCAATTGGCACGGCGGTTGCTACTACCTGATTACCTTCCTGCTTTTGCCAGAGCCGTTTTTCGGGATGGGGGTCCTGAAAAACGGCTTTGTTGTTTTCTGGCTTCCTGATTTTCTTCACGGCTTCCAAAGATGTTGCCGTACCTCACCGCTTACCAATACTTCCTTCAAAGCGCTTGTTACCGCAGCAACGGGCAGTTCCGTCAGACAAACGGGATTATCGCAATCAAAGGACCGCGTTGTCCGGGAACACGGACGGCAGGAAAGATCACAGGCCAGCGTACTCAGTCCGGGCGGCGCCCATTGGCGGCGCGATGTGGGCCCGAACAGGACCAGACCGGGCGTACGGACAAGGCCGGCCAGGTGCATGGGGCCGCAGTCGTTGCCGCAGACGGCCCGGGCATTGGCCAGCGCTGCCATGAGTTCTTCCATGCTTTGCAGGCGGCGGACTTCGCAGGCCCCCAGGGATTCCGGCTGCAGCCCTCTTTCCTGCTCGGCCGGGCCAAGAACAAACACCGGACGCAGACGCTCAGCGGTGAGCCAGGCGGCAAGTTCAATATATTTGACAAGGGGCCATTGTTTGGCCGGATGCCCTGCTCCGGGAAACAGCAGCACTTCATTCCGTTCCTGTCCGGGATTCGCAGTTCCATAAATACGGCGAAAATAATCCGCCCAATGATCCTGCCAATCCGTTGGCCAGGGCACATTGCGCGCCAGCAATTGCTCGCGGGCCAGCTCGCGCGGGGAACTTTCCGAATCATCCACTCCACGGATCATCCAAAGAGCCGGCCAGCCGCGGGAAAAGGGATTCTTGTCGAGTACAAAAAATGGAACAAGGGCCCCCTGCAGCTCCTGCGGCCAGTCTTCCGCCGCATACAGCCTGCGAATGGCCCGTTGTTCTTCGGAAGTGGCCGGGGTAATTTCCAAGGGGTCCAGCCAGAGCTTGCGTCCGCCCGAACCAGCCCAGCGTATGGGCAGGGTAGAAAAATGGCGACGAAGGGCCGCAAGGGCTGGAAAAATGCAGCAAAAATCACCCAACGCGCCGTTGTGCATCACAATTATCTTATGATATGTCTCTGACATACTTTGTTTCAGCCTTTGTTTTTTATGGCCCGAAGCCGGATCAGATCAGCTGTGCAAAAATTTTGATCGCATCCTATTGAGTGGCAATTGGGGCATTCGGAAATCGCTGTCGGGTATAATGCGTTCGACCGCTCAACATTTCGGCAGAGCCTGTCCGGGCTGCAATCGCCTGTTTTCCCGGCGAATTGTCTCGGGCGTCATCTTCGCCCAATATTGTCCCGGTCCGATTCGGACTGGAGACTTGCAAATACGCTTTTCCAGATGGAGTCAAGCACATGGAACAAACCAAACCCTGTCCGCATTGCGGCGGACCTCTGCCACAATACCGGAACCCGACCCCCACTGTCGATGTGGTCATTTATGCGCCTGGAAAAGGCATCGTACTCATCGAACGGGTCAATCCCCCCCATGGCTGGGCTCTGCCCGGAGGATTCGTGGATTACGGCGAAAGCGTCGAACGGGCGGCAGTCCGTGAAGCCCAGGAGGAAACCGGACTGGAAGTGGAACTGACCAGCCTGCTCGGGGTCTATTCCGACCCTGCACGGGATCCGCGCAAGCACACCATGAGCGTTGTCTTTACCGGCATAACCGCCGCCCCGGAAGCACTCAAGGCCGGAGACGACGCAGGCAAGGCGGCATTCTTCCCCCTTGACGCCCTGCCCTCCCCGCTGGCTTTCGATCACGGCAAAATAGTGAACGATTTCATCCAAACGCTACAGAATCTTAAACCTCTCGTATAAATACTGTTCTATGGTTCGGAGGTTTGACGGGGCAGCACATTCCACGTACGAAGTATGTGGATCGACTCATGAAGATAGACACAGCAACCAGCTCGCAATAGAGGAGAAACATGCCTCCCAATCCTTGGATTCTGTTCGCTACTTCTGAAATCTACCCTTTTTCCAAAACCGGCGGTCTCGGCGACGTCATGGGGGCGCTGCCCCTTACCCTGCATAACATGGGTATCAAAACAGCCGTGATCACGCCGTTGTACGGAAGGATCAAGAAAGCAGGCATCCCTTTTCATCTGATCAATCCGGACCTGCATGTCGGTTATCCCTGGGATCCCATCACAGCGGACATCTATTATGCGGACTTTCACGGCATGCCCGTGTATTTCATCAGTCGGGATGAATATTTCCAACGCTCGCATTTCTACAACACCTACAAAGGCGATTATTTCGATAATTGCGAACGGTTTATTTTCTATGCCAGGGCCGTGCTGGAATGGACGCGGCTGCAGGAAACGCCTCCGGCAGTGATCAACTGCAACGACTGGCAGACCGCCCTGATCCCCGGCTACCTGAACCACTGGCGTATGGGGGATCCTTTCTGGTCCGGAACCCGTACGGTGATGAGCATTCACAACCTGGCTTTTCAGGGGCGCTTTGCCTCGCGGCTGTTCATGAATTCCGGATTGCCCGATTGGACCTGGAACATGGACGGCGCGGAATTCTGGGGAGACTTCAATCTGCTCAAGACCGGCATCGCCTATTCCGACCACATCACCACGGTCAGCCCCTCCTATGCCACGGAAATCGTCACGCCCCGCTTTCGGCTGCGGCCTGGAAGGCATTCTGAGCAGGCGCTCGGACTCCCTGACCGGCATACTCAACGGCGCGGATTATCAGGTCTGGGATCCGAGCAACGATCCCATGATCCCGGCCCCCTACAACGTGCATGACATCAGCGGTAAAGCCGTCTGCAAAACAGGCACTCATCGACGAGCAGGGACTCAACCCCTTTCTTGCCAACCGTCCCATTCTCGGTTTCATCGGGCGCTTGCAGGAACAGAAAGGCATTGATCTGCTCCTGGAAATTTTCGAACGCATCATTCAGCGCAATGTAGGCATCGTTGTCCTCGGCGAGGGGAACCTGCGATTTGAAGAGCGTGTTCTGCGGCTCATGGAAGAATACCCGCTGCGCTTGTCGGCCAATGTCAGTTATACGGAAGACCTCGCGCACCGCATCCAGGCCGGTTCCGACATTTTTCTGATGCCGTCGCGCTACGAACCCTGCGGACTGACTCAGATGTATTCGCTTCGATACGGAACCCCTCCGGTCGCCACGGCGGTGGGCGGCCTGCGGGACACCATCATTCCGTACCCGCATCCCGAATGTACGGGCTTCATTTTCGACGAATCCAGCGCGGACCAGTTTTACAATGCCATTTGCCAGGCCATCGATGTCTGGGAAACCAACAAGCACGCCTGGCAACAGATCCAGTTGCGGGCCATGCGTCAGGATTTTTCCTGGCAGCTTTCCGCCAACAAATACCTTTCGCTCTACAGGCAGCTCGGCTGCGCTCTTTGAGACTTCGAGGGCGCGGGGCTGCGATTTTCAGACTCTTTTCCTCCTGCAGTTTCCCCGGAAAAGCCTTACAATGATTTAACTTGTGATATTATATGATTTGCACAAATTCTGATCTTTTCATAATTGACGTACCTCTGGTTAGCGAAGCACGGACCTGTTTTTCCATTCCGGCTTCCGCAACCTTTTTTGCCTCAAAATTCGCTTCATTCGGGAGGCTGATATGAACAGCGCCCTACGGACTGACCCCACTTTTTTTCAACCCTTCGACCTCTACCTCTTCGGGCAGGGCGAACATTGGGATATCTACCGCTTCCTCGGTGCGCATCCCGCCATGCAAAACGAAACCCACGGCTACCGTTTCGCAGTCTGGGCCCCCAATGCCCAGGAAGTGCATCTGGTGTGCGAACACAATGACTGGCGCTGGGGAGAACTACCGCTGTTTCAGGTCGGCGAATCAGGAGTCTGGGCGGCCTTTGTTCCGGATCTTCCCAGGCAGACCTTGTACAAATACGGCATCAAGCAGCAGGACGGACGCATCGTTTACAAAACCGACCCCTTTGCCTTTCATGTCGAGCTCAGGCCGGGCGTGGCCGCCATTACCTGGGACCTGGACTCCTACCAGTGGCAGGACGGACCGTGGATGGAAAAACGCCGCATGAAAAGCGGCCTGCTGGACAGCCCCATATCCATTTATGAAGTGCACGCCGGATCCTGGCGGCGTCATCCCGGGCAGCAACCCGGATTTTTGACCTACGGAGAACTCGCGGACAGCCTCATCCCCTACGTCAAGGAAAACGGATTCACGCATATCGAATTTCTTCCTCTTGCGGAACATCCGCTGGACGAAAGCTGGGGATATCAGACCAGCCACTATTACGCGCCCACATCGCGCTACGGGTCGCCGGCAGAGCTCCGGTCATTCATCGACCGTTGCCACCAGGAAGGCATCGGCGTCATTCTGGATTGGGTGCCCGGACATTTTCCCAAAGACGAATGGGGGCTCGGCCGTTTCGACGGCACCGCGCTGTACGAACACAGCGACCCGCGCCAGGGCGAGCAGCCGGACTGGGGTACCTATGTGTTCAATTACGGCCGTCACGAAGTCCGCAATTTCCTGTTTGCCAACGCCTTGTACTGGCTCAAGGAATTCCACTTCGACGGCATCCGCATCGATGCGGTGGCTTCCATGCTTTATCTGGATTATTCCCGTGGAGACAACTGGATTCCCAACCGCTTTGGAGGCAGGGAAAACCTGGAAGCCGTGGATTTTCTGAAAGACCTGAACACCGTGGTGCACGGCCATTTTCCCGGCGCCATGATGATCGCTGAGGAATCCACGTCCTGGCCCGGAGTTTCGCGGCCCGTATATACGGGCGGCCTGGGGTTCACGTTCAAATGGAACATGGGTTGGATGCACGACACGCTGGACTATATGCAGCACGATCCCATTCATCGTTCCTATCATCACACCAAGCTGACATTTTCCATTTTCTACGCCTTTTCAGAAAACTTCCTGCTGCCGCTGTCCCATGACGAAGTGGTGCACGGCAAGAAATCGCTGTTGTCAAAGATGCCTGGAGACAGCTGGCAACAACAGGCCAATCTGCGAATACTCTATGCCTATCAATGGGCGCACCCGGGAAAAAAACTGCTGTTCATGGGCAGTGAGTTCGGACAATGGACCGAATGGAACTGCATGAGCCAGCTGGACTGGAATCTGCTGGATTTCCCCGCCCATGATGGTATCCGCCTGCTGGTGAAAGACCTGAACACCCTGCTAACTTCGGAGCCGGCCATGCATGCGCAGGATACCGACTGGCAGGGATTCGAATGGATAGATTTTTCCGACCGCTCCGGCTCGGTGGTGAGTTTTCTGCGCAAGGCCCCGGACGCGCGTCCGCTGCTCTGGATTTTCAACTTCACACCAGTGGTTCGCGAACAGTACGCCATCGGCTGCCCGCTTCCGGGCATCTGGCGTGAAACCCTCAACTCGGACGCTTCCGTATACGGAGGCTCCAACGTGGGTAATTCCGGTATGGTCCAGGCCCGCAAGGCCGGACTAGGTCAGCGCCCCTTTTACCTGAAACTGACATTGCCTCCTCTGGCCGCTCTTTGCCTTGCGCCGAGGAACAACACTGACGGAGGACATTCATGATACGCAATGCAATCCGCGGATTTTCCGCCCATTTCAAAGGAATTCGATACGCGTTCGGGCACCCGAGCTACCTGCCTCTGGTCCTGATTCCCTTTGTGGTGACATTGATATTGTTTTCCGTGTGTTTTTACCTGTTCACGGACAATGCGAACAATATCCTGTCGTATTTCTGGAGCCCTTCGGCCACGGATACAGGATGGTTCTGGACCTCGCTGCACTGGCTTTACAGCTACATTTTCAAATATATTCTGTATCTGATGCTGCTGCTGGTGATGTATTTCCTGTTCATGGTCGTGGCCAATATCCTTGCCTCGCCCATTTATGACATCATTGCCCAGCGCATCAGCAAAACAGAACCCTATGCCGCAGCGCGCAGCGGAATAAATGTGGATGAGGCAGGAATTTTCAAGACAATCCTGGAGGAATGCAAAAAAGCGGTGTTCGTGCTGGTGGTGCCTTTGCTGTTTCTGCTGATTCCGCTTGTGGGGCCGGTGCTTTCGGTCATTTTTGCCATGCTGATGCTCGGATGGGACTTTTTCGACTTTTCCCTTTCCCGCGACAAACCAACGCTCAAGGGACGGCTGGGCTATATCCGCAGAAATTTCTTTCTCATGCTGGGATTCGGCGCACTGCTGTTCATTCCTTTCGTCCACTTCATCATCTACCCCTTTGCCATTCTGGGGGCTTCTCTGGCCTACCAGGACGAACTGGTACGAAGCAAAATACAAAAATAAACAAACGCGAAAATGCCGCAGGAAAAAAAATTTTCCTGCGGCATTTTCTTTATTGCATGGGAATTCCGGAAATAGCCACTGTTGCAATATACACGATGACCCCCAGCAGGGTCAGTGCAGAGGAAATGGTCTGAGCGCGCAGATAATCCCTGGGCAGATCGGATGCGGCGAATTTTTGAAGATGTAGACCTGGGAACCGGCCGTGATCAGGGCCAGCACCCCCATGAAGCCGACCAGATCCCCCGTGGTCATAACGACGTATTGCGTAAACACGATGAATGACACCAGCAATATGGGCGATGGGGGTCACTGTGTAAATCCGCACCTTGGCAAAGGCCTGGAACAGCTGCTGTTGCTGCTCGGCAGGGATCTTCCGCCTTGCTTGACCAGCATCATCCGGCCGATGACCACGCAAATCAGCAGAAACAATACGCCCATCATGGGCAAATCCATTTTCATAGGACACTCCTTGAATTCATTTGCTGCGGCGGCAGTGTACGTGTTTTGGATATGCTTTGCGACAGGTTTTCACCCCCCTCCCCGGGATAAAAAAAAGGAGCACCTTGCGGCGCTCCTTCAAAATCTTCGGGTAACTCCCCTCAGAATTTCTGAAAATCATCGTCCAGATCGTCATCGCCCAAATCGAGCGTGACCTGCTTGCTGCTGTCCACCGGAGCGGCCTTGGCTGCCTCTTGGGGGCAAAGCCTTGGGCGGAGCCGCTCTCAGACTGCTGCCGCCGATTTTGAAAAAGGTCATGGTGGACATCAGCTGCTGCGGCCTGACTGGAAAGCTCCTCGCTGGTGGAGGCCATCTCTTCCGAAGCCGAGGCGTTCTGCTGCACCACCGTATCCAGTTGCTGAATGGCCTTGTTTATTTGCGAGGAACCCGCATTCTGTTCCTCGGAAGCCGCGGCGATCTCCTGAACCAGCTCGGAAGTCCGTTTGATGTTGGGAACTATGGTCACGAGCATTTCCCCGGCCCGTTCCGCAATCTCCACACTGGAAGCCGACAGGTCGCGGATCTCGTTGGCGGCCTCGCCGCTGCGTTCGGCCAGTTTTCTGACTTCGGCCGCTACAACGGCGAATCCTTTGCCCTGTTCGCCGGCGCGCGCGGCCTCGATGGCCGCGTTGAGCGCCAGCAGGTTGGTCTGCCGGGCTATTTCGCCGATGATGGAAATCTTTTCCGCAATCTGCTTCATGGCGTCCACTGTCTGCTGCACTGCCTTGCCGCCTTCTTCGGCGTCCTTGGCTGCTTTCACGGCGATCTGTTCGGTCTGCTTGGCATTGTCCACGTTCTGCTGGATATTCGCGGTCATCTGCTCCATGCTGGAAGAGATTTCCTCCACGCTGCTGGCCTGCTCCGTGGCCCCCTGGGACATGTTAACGGCAGAGGAAGAAAGCTCCTCACTGCCAGAAGCCACATTTTCCGATGCGGACTGCACCTCGCTGACCACCGAAGTCAGCCGCTCGGCCATGGTTTTCATGTCGCCGTAGACTCCCAGAGCTCCCTTGCCGGACTGGTCGAAATGCAGCTGCAGATCTCCGCCGGAAATCTTCTGGGCGATGTCGGCGATGACGGATGGATCCTTGCCCAGCTGCCGCAGGACTACACGGGTGATGAAAAAGGCCAGGGCTATCCCCACAAGCACCGCAAAGATGGCAATGCCCGAGACCATGTTGGAGGCCTGCGTATTGGATGCCTGCACTCTCGGTCCCAGTTCGTCCTGTTCGTGTTTCACCGAAAGCTTTACATCGCCGACCTGACCGGCGAGCTTGGGCCCCAGCTCGTCCATGTTGGCGACCACGCCATTGCGGCAAGAATATCCGTAGCCATTTTGTGAAAAGTGGGGATGTACTGATTGGACAGCTCCTGTACCTGGGCCAGCAACGAGCGTCGTTCGGGATTTTGCAGCTCCTTGTCCAGCACACCGAGATACTTGGTAAAGACCGCCATCTCTTTCTCGACGCGGTCCACATGCTGCTGCTGATTGTCATCCAAGAATTTAAGAACATAGAGACGTCCCAGCATCAAACTGCGCATGGCCATGGCCGCATTGTAAGCCGCCATCACGTCTTTGTCCGCTTCGGCCGAGGTCATTATTTTCGTCAGACTCTGCTCTATACGCGGACCATTGGTGTTGAGCAGGCTCATGTCCTGATTGAACGTGGTCCGATATTGTTTCAGCTTTTCAAAGCCTTCATTGTAAGTCCTGATTATCGAATCAATGGAATCCACCAACGCCGCCCGTTCTGGGTGCTTGATTTCCTCCTGGGCGACATGGACCAAGTCGTCCATTTTTTTAAAATAACTGTTGTACTCCTCGATGTCCTTTTCAGACCCGGTCAGAATGAAATCCTTCACGTTCATCCGGACCATAAGCATGTTGGCCTGTACCTCTCCCATGAGATTGGTATCACGGGCGAGTCCGCGATATTTGGTAAAGCCCTTGGAGGCTGTTCCCAGGGCATAGTAGGCGATGCCGCTGATACACACCAACAGAAACAATATGATACCAAAGCCCAGAGACAATTTTTCGCCAATGATATGCCTTTCGCCATGACACCCTCCTGCAAGATCATTCCCCCGTGAGACAAACATGGCCGCTTCACTTCAATAGGCCTACCGGCAACCCGAAACAGGCCATGCAACTGGAGCGTCCGGTTCGCTGGTACTCCTCATAGACATGAGAAAGTTATGAAAGCATACACGATTAAAACGCTCAGGACTACCCTTGGCAGATAATTTTTGAAAAATAACCTCCTCAATACTACTCCCCAAAGGGAGTGAAGTTATTTTATCTCTTTAAATCAGCTGGTTGACTTTTTTATTGTATTTATGGCGCTCTTCCTTGTTGTCGGATTGCGGTAAATAGACACTAAAAGTCGAACCTGTACCCTCCTCACTTTCAACATCTATATGGCCGTCATGGGCCTCCACAATTGCTCTGACAAGACTGAGTCCGAGGCCCAATCCGCGCTCCGAACGGCTTTTGTCCGCCCTGTACAACCTGTCGAAAATGTGCGCGATGTCCTCCTTCTGGAACACCGATGCCATTGTCCTGCACTTCTATAACGGCCATACCTTTTTCGCTTCTTCCGGAGATATATACTTCGCCCCCCGGGCGCGTATATTTGATGGCATTGTCCACGAGATTGGCCAGTATCTGTCCTATACGCCCCTGGTCCACCATGGCGTGCAGATCTTTCGGGAACCTCTGCTGCCAGAGAAATCTCTTTTTCCTCGGCAACATATTCGTAGAGATCGCAGACAGAACTGACCAAGGGAGCAAGTACGGATTTTTCCCTGTTCAGTTTCATGGCACCTGTTTCGGCCTCGGAAATATCCATCAGCATGGCCAGCATGGTGGAGATCCTGTCGGTTTCCTCCAAAGAATCCTGAAGCATTTCCATAGGCTGAGGGGGACATTCACCGGAGATCAACACCCGTTCCAGACCTCCCCGGAGCCGGGTCAGCGGCGTACGCAGATCATGCGCCACATTGTCGAGGGAAGAGCGCATCCCAACGATCAGCGTCCGGATGCGCTCGAGCATTCGGTTGAACAGCAATACAAGATCATCCAGCTCGTCGCCGGTATTGCGCATGGGCACCCGTGTCTCCATGTGACCTGCATCGATGCCGCGTACCGTTTCGATCAGATCCCGAACCGGGCGCAACGAACGGTGAGCCAGCAGATACCCTCCGGCCACTCCGAACAAAATGACCGGTCCCATGATGAATACGAAGCTGCGCTTGAAATGTTCCAGAATATGACGGCGCGTGCTGGATCCGAAGCCCACCTGGATATTCACGCCGTTTGCCAGCTGGCGGCTGGTTATTTCCAGTGATTCGCCACTTTTTTTGGATACGAACAGCAGCCAGTTGCCCTGGCCGAGAAATTGCGCAGGCGCCACATCTTCGGCGGACACCGGATCGCATCCTTCGGGCAGGGTCAGAAACATGGTCCTGTTGAAGGGGTCAGCGATACGCACGAATATTCCGGTTCTGGTGTTGACGTCCTTGTCCAGGCGCAATTGCCGGATGAGCGCACCCAATCCTTCCTGGCGATCCGTCTGCTCGTAGCTCGCCAGTTTGCTTGTTGCCACCTTTCTATCACTTTCACGGATCAGTTCGCTTAGCAGAAAATAGCTGAGAGTGAACAATATGAACGTGCTACAGATAAAAATGGTCGAATACCACAAAGACAAGCGAAAACTTGTGCGCTTCCAGATAGGACTTGAGGAAGCCATATTTCCTCCTGAATACTAAAATTAAGATAACAAAAACCTTTCATGAAAAATGTATTTTTGCTAAAGTACTGTAGTTGGTTGCGGGACACAACTTACGATGCACGCTTCCTGTTGACACTTGCGCTGCAGCATTATACTTTTTTGACATCCTTTTTTGTACGGGACGTTCATATGCCTTACTCTAATTCTGAACCCGAAAATATACGCCCCTGGCGGCAAAGAAAAAAACTTGGAGAAATCCTTGTTGGCAGCAATCTGCTTGATGAAAACGAACTTACCAAAGCATTGGCGGGGCAAAAAAAGGACAACGTAAAGCTCGGTCAATGGCTTATAAATAATGGTTTCCTTACAGCTGACCAGATCATGACCGCGGTCAGTCAACAGTTGAAACTGGACATTTTTGAACCATCTCAGGAGCCCCCGGATTCATCTTTAGCCAAACTTGTTCCTGAAGACATCGCCAGACAGTACCAGCTGGCCCCCGTTGAATTCAACCACGGCCTGCTGCGCGTGGCGGTACTGGACCCCACGGACATCACCGGCCTGGACTGGATTACAACCCAGGAGCAGGTTGATGTCGAGCCCATGATCACCACGCATCAGAATCTGAGCATTCTGATGAATTCCCTGTACGGTTCGCAGATCCAACGCCCGGATGAAAGTACTCGGGGTCTGCTGGAAGAATTCGCGGAAAACGACGCATCCTCGTTCGCATCCGACCTGGACACGCTGGACAATTTCAAGGCCGAAGCCCTTGCACAGGATGCGCCTGTCATCCGGCTCGCCAATACCATCCTCGTGCAGGCTGTCAAGCGCAACACCAGTGACATTCATCTCATGCCCATGCAGGACAAGGTTTCCTTGCGCTTCCGGATCGATGGCGAACTGATCGAATTCCTCTCTCTGCCCAAATCCATTTTTCTGCCCCTGTGCTCGCGCTTGAAACTTGCTGTCGCACATGGATATTTCCGTTACGCGCATACCTCAGGACGGCAGGTTCTCCTTTACCACGGACAGCAGCAAGATCAGCGTCCGCGCTTCGTCGCTGCCCACCACGCATGGGGAAAAAATCGTCATGCGTCTTCTGGACCAGACGGCCAAACCCCGGACTCTGGAGCAACTGGGGTTGCGTGCGGAAGAACAGAAAAAAATCGAAGACGCCAGCCTGCGGCCCCACGGAATGATCCTGGCCACGGGCCCCACCGGCAGCGGCAAGACAACACTACTCTATTCGCTTCTGCAAAAGCTCAACAAACCCAACATCAACATCGTCACTCTGGAAGACCCGGTCGAATACCAGCTTGACGGAGTTGCACAGGTTCAGCTGAACCGCAAAGCCGGCATGACCTTCGCTTCCGGACTGCGTTCCATTTTACGCCAGGACCCGGACGTCATTCTGGTCGGTGAAATACGCGATCAGGAAACCGCCACCATCGCCATCGAAAGCTCCCTGACCGGCCACAAGGTGCTCAGTACGCTGCACACCAACGATGCGCCGGGGGCGGTTACCCGCTTTGTGGAAATGGGCGTGGAACCTTTTCTCATCGCCTCCACGCTCAACGTGGTCATTGCCCAGCGTCTTGTCCGGCGCCTCTGCCAGAACTGCCGCGAACCGTACACCGCCGAAACGGAACAGATGCAGATGATGGGCATCCCCAACGACCGAAAAGTCACTTTTTACCGAAGCAAAGGATGTTCCGCCTGCAACAATACCGGCTATAGCGGCCGGGTTGCCGTATGCGAGGTGCTGGACATTACCGATCCCATCCGCCATGCCATCCTGCAGCGTGCCTCGGCCACGGAAATCAAGCAAGTGGCCATTGATTCGCGCTCGTTCCGCACTTTGAGACTGAATGCTGCAGCCAAGGTACTGGAAGGAACCACCTCGTTCGACGAATTCTTGAAAATCTATTCGAATTAAAAGCCTTTCAGGGAGTGCCCATGAAGCGGTTACACAAACTCATCCTCGCCTGTGCAGCCCAGGAAATCAGCGATATCCACATTGTCGGCGGACATCCGGTTGTTGTGCGCAAACATGGAGAAATCCATAAACAACAGAATGTCGCCTACAAGCATCAGGAAGTCGACGCACTTGTAAAAGAACTCCTTGATGACAGACAACTCGCCATTCTGCGTAACCACTGGTCGGTGGACACTTCGCGTTTCATCCCGCCTTGTTCGGTTCGTTTCAATATCGCCAACACGTCCCGGGGCCTGAGCATCTCCATCCGCCTTCTGCCGGCATCCGTGCCTTCCCTGGATGCTCTCAATCTGCACCCTTCCCTGAAAGAACTCTGCAAGGCGCAGCATGGTCTGATCCTGTTCTGCGGCCCCACCGGCAGCGGCAAGACATCCACCATCGCCGCCATGCTCAATGAAATCAACATGACCCGCAATGCGCACGTTCTGACCCTGGAAGATCCCATAGAATACCGTTTTCAGAGCGTGAAATGCTTTTTTGAACAGCGCGAACTGGGTGTCCATTTTCATGAATTCAGCGACGCTTTGATCGACAGTCTGCGGCAGATGCCGGACATCATTCTGGTCGGCGAACTCCGTGAACCCGAAGTCATCCAGGAAACCCTGAATATCGCCGAATCCGGCCACCTTGTTTTCGGCACACTCCATGCGGGCAATTCCGAAGAAGCCATTTACAGAATCTGCAGCGCCTTTGATCCGGAGATTCAGGAACTGGTCCGGCTTCAACTGGCATCCACACTCAGAGCCATCATCGTGCAACGGCTCTGGAAAATGCCCAAACTCAATTTCCGCGTTCCCCTGCTGTCCATTCTCATCAATACGCCGGCGGTCAAAAACACCCTGCGTGAGAACAAAATTTCCACATTGGAGAACATCATTCAGGTGGCCTCGGAAGACGGCATGTTCACAGTCGACCGCTACAGGGACTACCTGATGAAGCAGAAGTCCTTTACGTCGCCGTCCGCCCATTTCATGGACCCCAGGTCCAAGACCATGAAGATCAAGGACTACACCTCTCCCCTTATCGATACGCATGCGCAGTCAAAGGTTGCCTTTGGCCCAGGCGCAAAAATGCCGGCGGTTTCCGCCCCGATGCAGGCTCCGGTCAAAGCTCCCAATGTCGCCTTTGAAGGCCTTCCCTCGGATATGGAGGAAACAACCAATCTGATTATCGATTCGGATCAGAATATTGAGGATCTGATCCAGCAAATGGACCAGAAATAAGAAGAAGAAAAATCAGGCAAGCAAGGGCTTCAGGATCCGTTCTTCCCGGCGCAGCCAGTCTACGATTTCCTGAATAATCTGTTCGGGGCCTTTCTGAGGCGCCCAGCCAGTGGCCTGACGTACTTTTGCGGTGTCGCTGAGGTAAATACGGATATCCGCCGGTCTGTCTTGCGGATCAGAAGTAATCTCGATTTCGTTTCCCGTGGCCTTTTGGCACAAAGCCGTCAGTTCGCGCAGGGAAACGCTGCTTTCACGCCCGCCGCCCACGTTGTAAATCTGACCCGAGTGCACGTCGATGTTTTCAATCTGGCGTACGAGCAGGTCGAAAAGATCATCCACATGCAGGATATCGCGGACCTGTTTGCCGAGCCCCCCAAAACTGATGTAGGAGAGTTTTTTCTTCCAGAAATGCTTTGCCGCCCACAGCACCACGACGCCCTGGTCGACCTTGCCGAACTGTCCTGGCCCGGCAAGTACGCCGCAGCGATTGATCACGGCCTTGAGGCCGTACATTTCCACGTATTCCTGAATCAGCAGTTCGGAGCACAGCTTGGTTGCGCCATACAACGAACGGGAACCATCCAGCGGAAACCCTTCGGCAATCCCCGCGCTTCCCGCACCGCTCACCTTTTGTTCAGGGCTCAGTTCGAAACGTGTTTCTGTTTCCACAAAGTCGAGGCCATTGACATGAGCCATGGGATACACCCGGCTGGTGGACAGAAACATGAAACCGGCACCGCACCGCCGCGCGTGCTCCAGGCAATGAATCGTGCCGGTCAAATTGGTATTGACGCAGTATTCCGGAGATCCGCCAAAGCCAGCCAGTACGGAAGGCTCAGCGGAACACTCGAAAATCCAGTCCGCAGGACCAGCGGCTTCAAGATCTTCAGGATTGCGGATATCGCCATGTTCGAAGCGGATACCCTGCTCAGTCAGTCTGGAAATATTAAGTTCGCTGCCCCGGCGTTTGAGATTGTCCAGGCAGCAAACAGAACACTCCGGAAAACGCTGCTTTAACTGCATCGCCAGAGACGATCCAACAAATCCGCAGCCACCGGTTACAAGAAAACGCTTTCCGTCCAGAGTCATTCCATTTACTGCCTGAAGATTATTTGTCGATTTTTTTCAACAGTTCGGAAAAATAGGCGATGGTCTTGATCAAGCCCTCGCGCAGCGGAATGGTGGGTTCCCATTTCAATTTTTCCTTGGCCAGCGAAATATCGGGCTTGCGCTGAATGGGATCATCCTGAGGCAGAGGTTTGTGAATGATTTCAGACTTGGACCCGGTAAGCGAAAGCACCAGCTCGGCAAGTTCGAGAATGGTAAATTCGCCGGGATTGCCCAGGTTCACAGGTCCGTGAAAATCATCAGGGGAATCCATTACAGCCAGAAATCCGTTGATCAGATCGTCGACATAACAAAAAGACCTGGTCTGCTGCCCTTCTCCATACACGGTGATGGGTTCGTTGCGCAGAGCCTGAATGATGAAATTGGAAACCACACGGCCGTCGTTGGGATGCATACGCGGGCCATAGGTATTGAAAATCCTCACGACCTTGACCGGCATGTGGTGCTGGCGGATGTAATCGAAGCAAAGCGTTTCAGCGCAACGCTTTCCTTCATCATAACAGGAGCGCGGACCGATGGGATTAACATTGCCCCAATAACTTTCGGTCTGGGGATGAACATGCGGGCTGCCGTACACTTCCGAAGTGGACGCCTGCATCATTCTGGCTTTTGTCCGCTTGGCAAGGCCCAGCATATTGATGGCGCCGTGGACGGAAGTCTTGGTGGTCTGAACCGGATCGGTCTGATAATGAATGGGAGATGCCGGACAGGCGAGGTTGAAAATCATGTCCACTTCAACATAGAGTGGAATGGTCACATCGTGCCGCATCACCTCAAAATTAGGAGATGCAAGCAAATGGCTGACATTGGAGCGGGTGCTTGTAAAAAAATTGTCCATGCAAATTACTTCGCAGCCGCTGGCAATCAACCGTTCGCAGAGATGCGACCCCAAAAAACCGGCACCGCCGGTAACAAGAACTCGTTTATTCAAATGCATTAGTGCTCCTCCAGAGGAAAGAGTTTTGACCTAATAAAATCAACAGCTGATGTCAATTGGTTCTACAATTATGGAGGGAAGTCATTGGCCGAACACTCTGTTTTCATTATCTGTTTTTTTCCTGGCAGCGCAATTCAGCTGCCGGAACAGGGCTGTTCCTGATCCCCTTTGCTCTCCTGACACTGTAATAATTTTTCCATGGTACGCAGCGGATGCCTTCATTGCAATGATTTATGCTGTCTCGCCCATCAGCGATACGCAACAGCCATAAAAAATTTCAAATCAAGCACAATCTCTGCATTTTCAACTTGAAAAACGTAGGCCTCTTGCCTTATGGAGTATATTTCTGACTGCGTAATCCACCGGGGAAAAATACACTTGGCCGGTATCCTCGGCAATGGCGTATTGTGTGGATTTCAGTTATAGTTCATAGATGTTTTTAAAAACACTTTAAGCTCTGGTTTCCTGATCCAGTACTCACGCCCTCTCCGACCGTGCGGGCAAAAATGGAGCTGACATGGGATTTGCCAATCTCTTTCGATGGTTTGCCAAGGATTTGGCCATGGACCTTGGCACTGCCAATACGCTTATTCACTACTCCAAAAAAGGGATCGTCCTGAACGAACCCTCTGTAGTTGCCATAAATGAGCGCCAGAATACCGTCATGGCAGTGGGGGCTGAAGCAAAGACCTTCATGGGCCGTGAACCACAGGGCATAAAAATCATCAGACCACTCAAAGACGGTGTCATCGCCGACTTTGAAGTGACCAACCGGATGATTTCCCACTTCATCAAAAAAGTGACAAGCGGGCTGGGACTGGTAAAACCCAACATGGTTATCGGCATCCCTCCCTATGTGACGAATGTTGAAAAACGGGCAGTCATCGACTCCGCACATGAAGTCGGCGTCAAAGACGTCAAACTCGTCGACGAAGCCATGGCTTCGGCCATCGGCGCGAATCTTCCTGTGGAGGAACCCATCGGCAGCTTTGTGGTGGATATCGGTGGCGGCACCTGCGACGTGGCTGTCATCAGCCTGTCCGGACTCGTCTGTGGCGAATCCCTGCGTGTGGCCGGTGATGAAATGAACGAAGCCGTACAGGAAGCCGTCAAGCACGAATACAAACTGCTCATCGGCGAATCCATGTCGGAAAAAATCAAGATACAGATCGGATCCGCGGCCAAGCTTGACGAACCACTGACGATGCAGGTCTCCGGTCGCAGCATCTCCTCCGGTTTGCCGGAAACCGTGACCATTGACGACACCTTTGTCCGCGAAGCCATTTCTCAGCCGGTCAACGCCATCTTGCAGGCCGTACGGCGTACGCTGGAAAAAACACCGCCGCAGCTGGTGCAGGATATTTCCGAACACGGCGTTCTGCTGGTTGGCGGCGGAGCCCTGATCCGCAATATGGACAAGGCCATCAGCCAGACCACTTCGCTCAACGTGCAACTGGATGAAGACCCGCTGACCACCTGCGTACGGGGTGCCGGGCGTATTCTGGAAAATATGAAACGTTATTCCAACGTCTTCATCAGCTAGGGAATCTACGGCGGCACTGGCTGCGGGCACACGATTCCCTTCCTCGAACGGATCATCCGGCTTGCGGACAGCTTGCAGCCGGCTCTCACACGTCGCGAGGCAATCCTTCAGTAAATAGACCCGAACAGACCATAGTATTTACTGAATAATCATTGGGAGCTTGCGTATGCAGGATCTCGGAAAGGTCTTGATCATCCTGGGAATTGTTATCCTGGGGATCGGCTGTTATCTCTTTTTTCAGGACAAATTGCCCTTCAAGCTTCCCCTGGGCAGGCTTCCTGGAGACATAAACGTCCAACGGGAGAATTTCTCCTTTCATTTTCCCTGGGTCACCTGCCTGGTCGTCAGTATCGTCATTTCGCTTATCCTGGGGCTATTCAAGCGCTGAGCCGGATTGCCCCGGGCGAATCACAGCGTGTCGTCGAAATCGATCAAATTCCGATCCCACTGAATTTTGCCCATATTCTTTTTCTGGCGCCTGAGCAGCACGTACAGCGCTCCTGCCCCTCCATGTTTGGGCAAAGCCGTGCAAAAGGCCAGCACTACCCGCTTGAGCGGATCACGAGTCAGCCAGTTCTGTACTTTTTCCCGCAGCACCGCGTAGCCTTCCGGAGAATTTTTCCCGCGTCCGGGGATGAGCAGCAGACAGCGTTTGCCGTGCAGATAATTCTCACGAATAAAACTCAGCAGACTGGTATAAGCCTGCAGCGCATTGAATCCGTGAAGATCCAGATGCCCCTCCGGACTGAACTGACCGTTCTTCAGCTGGATCAGTATTTTCTGGTCCAGCCCTTTGACCCGCCCCAGTATAAATTCATCCGTATGCTCAAAAGTGAACTCCACTTTTCCGGAAACCAGATCCTGCAGCTTGCTGCGGACTTCTTCCTCCTCCCCCTGCGGCTTGATCACAGGTGAGCTTTTTTGCTCGAAGGAGCCGGATTGTACGGGAGGAACATCGCGTCCGGAAGCATTCAACGGTTTCACTCCTCCCATGGCAGAGTAAAAGAGCGCTTCTTCGGAATTGTTCTCCACAACGGGCTGTTCCTTTGGAGGTTGCGCAGCCGCCGCCTTTTTTTTAGCCAACTCCCTGGCCTCTTTGGAATTTTTTGGGTACTTTTTCTTATCTAGTTGTTTAAAGGGATTATCCATTAGTATCTCCATATACTGCCAACGAACACTCGGACGCCTTTGCGCCCGTTGCCTGAAGGCGCGCCGAATGGTATCAAGGACTACTGGTTCAGCACATTATCAAGCCGAATCGACTCAACCGCCGGAGAACCACAAAGACAATGCATGTCCGTCCACATATTTTAATCATCGATGCACAAGAAGCCAGAAGATCCGCATTCCTCGAAATCATTGCAAGCGATCCTGCCCTGAACGGGGTGTCCGGAGCCGCGACTACGGACAATGCTCTGGAGCAACTGCAGGAGCTCGCCCCCGATGTTCTGATCGTCTCCCTGGACAGCATCCATGAAGGCCTCGTAAACTCTCTGCTGGACTTTTTTCAACAAGCCGCACGCCCGATCCTGCTGATTACGGCAACATGCGATCTGCGCAGTGCGCTCGAACTCATCAAGGGCGGAATATCGGATATCCTTGAAGGGACTCCCAAATCATTGACCACGGAAATGGTGGCAACATCCGTCCGCAAAGCACTGGATGCATTCCGTGTGGAGCAGCATGAAAAAATTCTTGCAAGAACAGTCATGTGCATCAGTGATTGCATCTGTATCACAGATCCGAAAAATCATATCGTGGCCGTAAACGACTCCTTTTGTCAAACGTACGGATATGACCACGACCAGGTTGTCGGGCAGGATCTGGATGGCCTTTTGCCGCAGATGAACACCGCCGAGGGGCAGACCCATGGGGAAGAATCCCCGGAGATCCTGCATCCGCGCCACAACGGCGGATCATTTCCAGCCATGGTGTCCTGGTCAGAAGTGCGTACACCCGGCGGGCAACTCTTGTCCAAGGTCGCGGTCATCCGGGATATCAGCCGCCAGAAGAACACAGAGGAAAAACTCAAGAGCTCTCTCAAAGAAAAGGAAGTTCTGCTCAAGGAAATTCATCACCGCGTCAAAAACAATCTTCAGGTCATCTCCAGTCTGCTCAATCTGCAGGCGAGCTTCATGGAAGACCAGCGTGTCAGCGATGCCCTGCGCGACAGTCAGAACCGGGTCAAATCCATGGCTCTTATCCATGAACTGCTCTACCGCTCGGGAGCATTGAACAAAATCGACTTTCTCGAATATATCCGCGGTCTGGTTTCCCACGTATCCGGCTCCTTTCGAAACCGCGGGGACATCTTCATAGAAATCAACATCGCGGATGTGGAGTTCGATGTTGATTTTGCCATTCCGTGCGGACTTATCGTGAACGAACTGCTTTCCAACTCCATGAAGCATGCCTTTCCGCAGGGCAGTCAGGGAAAAATCCTCATCGAACTGCGCCGCGAGGTTCAGGACGACCAGGAGGTCATGATCCTGACCGTCAGCGATAACGGCGTGGGACTGCCCGATGATGTCGACGTCGAAAACTCGCGTTCGCTGGGACTGCAGCTCATCAAGATGCTCACCCAGCAGATCAAGGGACAACTTTTCACACAAACAGACGACGGCGTGCAATTCGTCATCACCTTCCCAGCCTGAAGAAGGATTATTCCATGCGTGTTCCCCTGAAAATTCTGAGTCTCCTGTGCTTATTGAGTCTGCTGTGCGCAGGCTGTTCGCCCAAAATATCCCTTATCAGCGGCCCGAAAGAATCCCTGGAAGAACAGATTCTTTCCGGCTCCTCGAGCCCAAAAGTCCTGCTGCTGCCAATCAGGGGCATGCTCTCCACATCGCCGGGGTCAGGCCTGGTGACCACCAGGCCCAGCATCGTGCACGAGATTACCGCCAGGCTGAACAAGGCTGCCAAAGATGATGACGTCAAAGCCCTGGTGCTGTCCATAGACAGTCCGGGGGGCACGGCAACGGCCAGCGACATTCTGTATGAAAGCATTCTGCGCTTCAAACAAAAAACCGGCGCAAAAGTCGTGGCCATACTGCTCGAAGTGGCGGCTTCCGGCGGCTACTACACGGCGGCTGCCGCGGACCGCATTGTGGCCCATCCCACCACCCTCACCGGCTCCATCGGTACGATCTTCATCCGGCCGGACGCAGCCGGTCTCATGGACAAGCTCGGCATCAGGGCCGAGGTCACAAAGTCGGGCGAACTCAAGGACATGGGATCCTTCATGCGGGGCAGCACCCCCAAGGAACAGGCCATGTTCCAGACCATCATCGATCAGATGAACGCGCGCTTTCTCAAGGTGGTCAGCACCAGCCGTCATCTGACTCCCCAACAGCTGGCGACCGTTCGGGACGGCAGGATCATGACTGCCTCCCAGGCCCTGGACCTCGGGCTGGTGGACTCTCTTGGCTACGCTTCCGACGCTCTGAAGCTCGCCAAACAACTGGCGGGTCTGCCGGAGGACGCCAAGGTAATCACCTACCGCAGGGAAGAATACGAGGACGACAGCCCCTACAACACCATTCTCAACCAAACCCCGACAAGCCCGAGCCTGATCCGTACCGGACTGCCGGACGGACTGCTGTCCGTCCCCCATACGGGCTTCTATTATCTCTGGGCCCCCGAATACGCGCCCTGAGCATCCCGCACACACAAGCAAAAAGCCGCTTCTGTCCGGGCCCCTGGGGCCTCGGACAGAAGCGGCTTTTATTATGACCGATATTTCAGGCGGTGTTATTCCTGACCCAGCTCCATGCTGCGTACGTAGGCGGCTTCCACAGCCTGGACAATGGCAGCCCTGACAGCATGCGCATCCATGACGTTCAGCCCCTGGATGGTGGTGCCGGCGGGCGAAGTGACCATTTCGCGCTGGACGCTGAGATGCAGTTCGGATTCCTGAGCCATCTTGGCCGTTCCTGAAAACAACTGCTTGACCATTTCCGTGGACTGAGCCCGCGTCAGGCCGAGCGTGACACCGGATTCCACCAGAGCCTCCATAAAATACAGCACATAGGCCGGACCGCTGCCCACAACCGCCGTAAAAGCGTCAAAATAGGCTTCATGCAGGGTGTATACTTTGCCCAGAGGCTCAAAGAGTCCGGAAACGAATTCCTTCTGAGCCTTCTTGAGATCCGGGTCATCCAGGCATACGGCGAAAACGCCTTCCTGCACCATGGCCGGAGTGTTGGGCATGACCCGTACCACCGGGGAACCGCCGCCGGAATAGGTTTTGAGCTGCTTCAGACCGACGCCGGCCGCGATGGAAATAACCACCTGCGAGCCCTGGAGACGGGGCGCAAGCTCTTTGAGCATCGCCTGGACCTGATGCGGTTTGACGCAGAGCAGAAGATAGTCGGATTTTTCCGCTAGTTCGCGCTCCGAGCCGCAGGCGTTAAGCCCTATCTCATCATGCAGAACATCAAGACGGTTCGGATCAAGATCCACACCGTACAGTTGAATATCCTCCCGTCCGGCCAATCCTTTGAGGATGGCCGAGCCCATATTGCCACAACCGATACAGCCCAAGCTCGTTTGCATTAGCCTACAATCTCCAGTTGGTTGAAATAATATGCAATCTCCACAGCTGCGGTTTCAGGCGCATCCGAACCGTGGACAGAATTTTTTTCCACATCCAGGGCGTACTGCTTGCGAATGGTGCCTTCGTCGGCATTGGCCGGATTGGTGGCGCCCATCAATGCGCGGTATTTGGCAATGGCGTCTTCGCCTTCCAACACGCTGACAACCACCGGACCCGAGATCATGAACTCGCAAAGGCTGTCAAAAAAAGGCCGCTCCTTGTGCACGGCGTAAAAGCCCTGGGCCTGCTCCTTGGTGAGCTGGATCATTTTCATGGCTTTCACCTTGAGGCCGGATTCCTGAATCATTTTCAGAATGGCTCCGGTAAGATTCCGCTCCACCGCGTCAGGCTTGATAATCGACAAAGTCTGCTGCACCATCTTTTCACCCTCCTTAAAAAATTGCAATCCATTAAATTATACCGGCTGCCCCTGCGGCATAAGGCACGCGTTCGAATGGTCCCTGGAAACACGAGCCTGTCCGGTTTTGCCGCCAAAAGGCGCCATGCAGCCTCTACAGGGATTTGCCGCATATTTCAAGGGGCGGAATGGGTTTCCGCCAGGTTTTCCGGTTGTCCGGCCTTATGGCGCAAAAGCCCGCTCACGGGCAAAAGCAGAATCGACGTGTCCCGAGACCTGCTCCAGCTGGCCAGTGCGTCAAGCGTGGCCCCCTTGGGGTGGCCAATGGCAATGGCCCGCCCCTTGCGCCTGGCAATGGCTTCCGCCTTGTGCAACTGCCGCAGCACGGCACGCTCCTCGCGGACATTGTCCAGAAATATGTCCCGCACCAGACAGGGCACGCCCACCCTTGCCGCAGCCTCCACCACCTGCGAACGCGGATGGGTCAGGCTATCGACCATGAAAAGACCGCGTTGTTTCAATTCCTCCAGAACAAGCTCCATACGGCCTTCATCCTGGGTAAAACGCGATCCCATGTGATTGTTCATTCCGGCAATGCCTGGAACAAGCGTAAAATTCTCTTGCAGGATCCGCTGAATACCGGCGGCGTCCATGGACGTAAACAGGGCTCCCTGTCCGGGGTTGTGCTTGGGGTATTCGACTGGTTCCATGGGCTGGTGCAAAATGACCTCCAGACCTGCCTCACGGGCCACTTCGAGCACTTCCAGTGTGCGTCGCGTATGCGGAATAACGGAAAAAGTCAGTGCCAGATGCAAAGAAGCCAGTTTGCGGGCAAAGAGCGGACTGTCGCCCAGGTCGTCGATGATGATGGCCAGAAGAGGACGTACCGGGGCGGTATATCCGGCGGCAATGGAGCAGGAGCTCGCCCAAAGCAGCAAAGCCACTCCGGCGGCAAAGGACACGACCGCATGTTTCAGGAGCTCGGATGTTCGGGCGGCGAGCCCGGGGAAGGGGTCCGGGCGGAGGTTCACAGGCTCTCGCTTGTCAGAAAAAAACCGGCGCGCCCTTGGGAGGCGCGCCGGTTCATGGGATTATTTGAATTGATACTTGGGCTGTTTCTTGACGAACTGCAATCCCAGGTTGAGCTGGTTGTCCAGTTCGAGCAACTTCTTGACCTTGTCCTTTCTGGACAGCTCTTCCTTCTTGGTCGCATCCTTGTTTTTCAGATGATGGCTCAGGTCGGCCTCACGCAGGGTGAAGTCTTCGGCGTCGCCATTCTGCGCCAGAGGGATATGCATATCCGGATGGATACCTTCGGCCTGGATGGATTTGCCGCTGGGCGTGTAGTACAACGCCGTTGTCAGCTTCATGCCGCCGCCGTCCAGCAGCGGAATGATGGTCTGAACAGAGCCCTTTCCAAAGGAAGGCTCGCCAAGCAGCAGCGCGCGCTTGTGATCCTTGAAAGCGCCGGCGACGATTTCAGAAGCGGATGCGGAACCTGCATTGATCAGTACGACCATGGGTACATCAAGATCCGAGGATTGCTTGGTGGCCAGGTAATCCTTTCTGGAGCTTTCGGTTCTGCCCTGAATGTAGACGATCTTGCCGTCATCCAGGAACATGTCCGCAATGCTTACGGCCTGATCGAGCAATCCGCCGGGATTGTTGCGCAGATCCAGGACAATGCCCTTGATCTCGCTCTTTTTCTTGTAGTCGTCGATGGCTTCTTTCATCTCATCCGTGGAGTGCTCGTTGAACCGGGTCAGACGAAGGTACAGATATCCGGGTTCGAGTTCTTCGGACTTCACGCTGACGATAGGAATGGTATCGCGTACGATGGAAACCCTGTGGGGCATCTTGTTGTCCTTGTGCAGCACCGCAAGCTTGACCGCAGAGCCCTTGGGGCCGCGGATCAACTTGACGGCGTCCATCAGGGACATGCCTTCGGTGGGTTTCCCGTCGATTTCCAGGATAATGTCGCCGCTTTTGAGTCCGGCCTTGAAAGCCGGGGTGTCTTCAATGGGGGAGACCACGAGCAGGCGGCCGTTTTTCATGCTGATTTCGATGCCGATCCCTGAAAATTCACCGGAGGTACTGACCTGCATTTCCTCAAATTCGTCCTTGTCCATGTAGGTCGAATGCGGGTCCAACTCCTGAAGCATTCCCTTTACTGCACCGTCCACCAGTTCATCGCGGGTCACATCCCGCACATAATAACGTTCAACCATGTCCATGACCTGGCTGAAACGTTTGAGGGGTTCATACCTGTCGGGACTTTTTTTCGCCAGTCCCGCACCAGGGGAACAGGTCAAAAAGGTCACAAGTACTAGAACACCCAGGAATGCCTTCAATCGCATAAACGCCTCCAAAATATACTAAGATGTCGCTCGGTAACGAGTGTCTCTCTACACGGATCACATGAGAACAACTTCGATTCGTTCTTTAAACGCGGGCCAGGCCCCGTAGTTACCCTACTTTTGGGCACTCAGCCAACCAAAAGGGTTAATAGGTTTTTGCCGAAAACGCAATTCAAAATACAATCCAGTGCCTTTGGCTTTTGGATAATAACCGGCTGTGCCGATGGGAGTGTTTCTGCTGACGTCATCTCCCACTTTCACCTTGCTGCTCGAAAGATAGGCATACAGGCTGTAATAATCGCCTTCATGCACGATGATCACGACCCGGCCGAAGCCGCGAAGCACGGCGTCATGGACGACCTTACCAGAATACACGGCCCGAACCACGGCATGCTCGGGAGCGTCAATGCCCAGTCCGCGGTTGGGTTCGGAACCATCGGTTTCAAACGGAGCAATGACCTTGCCCGTTACAGGCCAGGGCAGCTTGCCCTTCATGGACGTAATGGGCTCCTTGTCCTGGACGGGTTTGGCGTAGCTTACGTCGTACTGCAGTTCTTCCACAATCTGAAGCAGTCGCCTGATACGCTCTTCCGTATCTTCCTTGCGCTTGCGAATGGCCACCAGCCTGTCGCTGAACTTCTGCTTATCCGCCAGAAGCTCGTTCTTGCGCGAATTGACCGACGCCAGTTTGCGTTGCAGCTCTCTGGAAATTTGTTTTTTGTCAGCAGCCGCCAGCCGGATGTCCTCATCGGTACGGTCCACGGTCTCCAGCTTTTCCCTGGCCACCTCGTACACCCGCCCCAGCCAGACGAATTCGCGATCCGCCTTGCCCCAGGTGGGCAACCCCTCCCCACGAAACATCACGTAGTTCAGATAAACGGGCCACAGACCTCCCAGCAACTCGTACAGGTCCTTCTTGGCCTGGTCGCGTTCCGCCTCCAGGTTGGACAACTTGCGGCGTATGCCCTTTTCCTGCCCGATGACACTGTTCAGTTCGGCCTGGCTAGACCGCAGCTGCTTTTCCAGACTGCGAATCTGGTCTTCAGCACGAGCCATGTCCCTGTGAACGCGGCGTTCTTCCGCAGAAAGCGTGTCGATGCGGGAGCGCCCGGCGCGAATCTCTTCCTGGACGTCATCTTTGTTTTTGGCACCGTGAGCCGTGGAATCACCCACAAAAACGGCAATACAAACCACTATCCCCAATAACAGAAAGTACAGGGGAATGTATTCCGTAGTTGACCGCAGCAGCTTGCCAATTTGTCCGCCTGCAACCGGTATCCGCATTGTAGGTTTCCTCAGAGAAAACGCTCCAGGGGGCATTCCTCGCAATTGCCCTGTTTCTTTTTGCACCAGTTCTTGGCCGTCCGGACCAGCAGGGCGTGAAATTCATTGTACAGACGCACATCCTGCGGGAGCGCCCCCATGAACATCTCGCGCATCTCCTCATACGTACCGTCTTCGGGTACGAGGCCGTGACGATTCAGAATACGGTGCGTATACGCATCCACTACGAAGGTCGGCAGTTGCAGAGAGTACAGCAAAATGCTGTCCGCCGTTTCCGGCCCGACTCCCTTGACCGCCAGCAGCTTGTTGCGCAGGATTTCAGGATCCTGCGTTTTTAACGCTTCAAGTTCGAATCCGCTTTCTTTTTTCAAAAAACTCAGCAGATTACGCAAGCGTTTGGCCTTCAGTCGGAAATAACCGGCCGGACGAATAAGCTCCGCCAACTGCTCTTCGGAAAGATCGTACATGCTTTCCGCGCTCATCCGCTCGACCCGTTTGATGTTCGTAATGGCCCGTTCGACGTTTTGCCAGTTGGTGTTCTGCGTCAACACCGCACCGACCATGATTTCAAAATCCGATTCACCAGGCCACCAATAACTCGGCCCCAGGCTCTCGAGCATGGACTGGTAAAAATTCAACAACAGCGGTCTGACTTGATTCATATCCGGCGCTACTAACTATGCCCGGAAAATTACCGGACTGTTTCCAAAAAATGTCATTTCTGAAAGATTGTATCCGAATGCATCAGATCCAGTACAGTGCGGCCCACTCGCCCGAGATGCGCAACTGCGGCTCCGGCCTTCCCAGTTTCTTGTAGGCGTCGGCCACCCTCTCCGCCTGCGAGGCAAGAATACCCGACAACACCAGCAGCCCTCCGGGAGCGACGCGCGAATGGATTTCCGGGGCCATCTGGATCAGCGGATCGGCCAGGATGTTGGCAACCACGAGATCGAACGGCCCTTCGGCCTGATCAATGCTTCCCAGCACAAGGCGCACTTTGTCCTCCACCCCATTGATACGCACGTTTTCTTCCGCGTTCTCCAGGGCTACCGGATCATTGTCTATGCCCATGCCGCTGGCGCCCAGCTTGGCGCAGCCGATGCCCAGAATGCCGGAGCCTGTTCCCAGGTCCAAAAAACGGGTCTGTTCGCCAAGCCGTCCGCCGCCGTGCAAGGCGGAGATGCATTCGAGACACAGGGCCGTGGTGGCGTGGTGTCCCGTGCCAAAGGCCATTTTCGGCTCGATGACAATGGCGATACGGTCGGAACCGGCGTGCTCTTCCTTCATCCAGGGCGCGATGACGATGAAATCTTCCCCACAGGGCACGGCGGTGAAAAATTCACGCCAGGCACTGGTCCAGTCTTTTTTGGGAACCAGCGTAGTGGATATCCGCAGGTCGGGCAGACGGCTCGTCAGCTGCTGATCGAGTTCCTCGCTCAGCCAGGGCTTTTCCATGTGCACCACAAAACGGATCTCTTGGGGCGTTGCCGGATCTTCTATCTCTTCCCAGCCATAGGCAATGTGCGGCCACAAGAGGCCGCGTACGACTTCCGCATCCTCTTCGGATGCGGCTATTTCCATGCGAACAATCTGTTCTTCCACCTTTTTCTCCATATTAAAATATCTCTTCGCCCCGATCAGGGCCAGACTTGCATTTTCCATTGCAGCGGCACGGAATAATTCGTGTCTTCACCGAACCATTTTTTATACAATACGCGGTAGGTGCCATTGCGCCACATGTCCGCAAGGGCCTTGTTGACTGCGTCTCGCAGATCCGATGCATTTTCCGGAACGCCGATGGCGTAATTTTCAGAGGAAAGCAGCTCTCCGACAATCTTCCAGTTGTCCGGAGTGTCGTCGGAATTGCGCAAACCCTGCAGGATGACGGAATCCGCCACCATGATGTCCGCGCTGCCATCCTTGACCGCGAGAAAAGCCTGCGGATAGCCTTCGAAGACCTGCAGATTGGCATTGGGCTGCACTTTTTTAACGTTGACGCCTGCCGTGGTGCCACGGGCGACCGCCACCCGTTTGCCGTTGATGTCGGCGATGGAACGTATGCCGGAACCTGCGGGCACGAGCATACGCTGGCCGTCCTTGAAATAGGAGATGGAGAAATCAATGACCTCATCCGCTTCCCAGGTGTGGTGCATCCCTGCCACCAGCATATCCACCGAGCCCTGGACCAGCGTATTCAACCTGTCACTGGTGCTCACTATCTTGAAAACTGCGCGCACGCCCAGAGCTTCCGCTATGGCCCGCGCGAGGTCAACATCGAATCCCTGCAAACGGCTGGTCATCTCGTCTTCAAAACCAAAGGGAGCCGTGGCGTTGAGTACGCCGACGGTAATTTCGCCCCTGGATCTGATCATATCCAGTTTTCCAGCCCAGGCAGCAGTCCAGACGGTCAGGAGCAATACGAGTATGAACAACGAACCATAGACCTTGCGCATAACTTCTCCGCGTTACTGAATTACCTTGCTGTCGGGAATGAGTTTCCCATGCAAAGAAAAAAGGCCGGAAGCCCCCGGCCTGCGGACACCTCTTTCCGTGTCCAGAAATATGCAAGGAAGTTCCCGGCGTATCATCCTGTTTTTCCCTTTAGCTGCGAGGTATATCACGTACGTTGCTGACGTCAAGTTGCCTTGGAGCATAACGCCTGTTATACCAGCATACAATGGAGGATTCAATCATGCGATGCCGGTATCTCGTCCGCTTGTTCCTGTCACGCTCCAGCAACCCGTTTACCCTGTTGCGTACGCGCTCGTTTCCACTGCTTCCGGCCCTGTTCTGCACAGTCCTGCTGTGCGGCCTCCCCTGCTTCTGCGGCATTGTCTGCGCACAGGCCGACACCACATCAAAAAACTCCCAGCCAAAAACAACGGCCGCCGATCAACCCACTGATTCCGAGAGTACTTTCAGCTTTCTGGGGGTGGGAAAAGATGCAAAAATCGACCCCACGCGCAAAAGCAGCTTTGAAGAGTACATACTGCGCCCCGACCATTCCTGCATGGGCTGCTGGTGCAGTCATGCCTTTGGCAAGCGGCTCAACGAATCCCTGTTCGATCTGAACGAAAAATCCACGATTTTTCAAAATGCCTGGAAGAATATTCAGATCTGCCTGGACAAACAGTACGATGCCTTCCCGCAAATCCGATCCCTGCAGCTGCAGCCCAAATATTCGGATACGGACTACTCAACGGTGGTGTTCTATTTTTCCGAACAGCTGGACATGCCCCTGGCCTTCACTTTGACGGTCAGAAATCCGGACAAAGGCCTGGAAGAACTTACCCGGCGTTTCGGACCACCCGACAACGTGGAAGACACCTGGTATATCTGGCAAAAAAACGGCGACCTGCTGGTCTATGATTCATACGACAAAAAATACAAGAAAAAGGACTTCGGCATAATTTACGTATACTTCCTTTCCGCTCTGGAAAGGCATGTCGCCAAGGTCCGTCTCACAACGAACCTTGACTTGAAACAAACCAAAAACGAACCCGCGCCCTAGCCTGCGGCCATGGGCTCGCCGATCACCTCGACACCGTGTTCGTAAGCATCGAGCCAGCTTGCAAATCCATTGCGTATGTACCAGGCATCCTGGCAAAGCACGGCCACGCCGAACTCCCGCTCGTCTTCGGTCATGATCAACAACGTGTGCTTGGCACCCTTTACGATCTTTTTAAAAATGCTGGTCACCTGACGTCCTCCCGACGGGTCCACCGTCAACGGATTGAGTATCTAGAAAATTTCTAGAAATGTAAGCAAAGGCTGTGCCAAGATCGGACCTTTGTGCCGTTCCAGCTCTGGCCCCGTATTCCGACCTGTTCCGGCCAGCCTGAATTGCCACTGAAGTGCAATGCAGGTGCCACAAATGAAACAGATCAGCCGCGACAATTCCAGGAATCTGCTAACAACCCGGCAGCACGTCACTATTTGAACGAGTATTTTCTTGCACTCACACCATGAAGGAAAAACCTTACTTTTTCCAGCGACCATCTATTGACGCCATGGGCCTGGTGCTTATTTATGTAGTAAGTCTGGAACACTTGTGACACGGTCGCATCCAAGAGAACTAACACGTCGAGAAACGTAAGGCGATGACGCCTATTTAACAAAAAGAGTTCTCGAATGGCCCGATAGCACGGTGTTCCGGATTTTTTTGTGTGCAGCGTCAAAAAACAGTATGCGTGTTTTTTGACGCTTTTTGTTTTTTTGGGGGAGCACCTTATTGCTTGCAGAAGAGCCGAGTTCAAAGATCTACAATGAAACCGGCTCACTTTCTGACATAACCAGCTCTTCAGGCTTCGTCTCAGCTGTCCGCTGCCAGATACGGAATGCTGCGCCAGTCATGGCCCAGCAGTTCGGCGCCCAGGCGGTCTATGGCCCAAGGGTCGCTTCCGGCCAGGAGCTTGCCGATGGGAGGATCGCATTTGGGGCCGCCCAGATGAAAGGTGGCCATGCCGATGCTGGCGTCCATCACTGTCAGGTCCGGGCTGCGGTAGCGGTTCAGGTCCAGAATGGACTGATCCATCTGGAGATGAAACACCGACTTTTTCCAGGAACCGCCGCGTCCCGAATAGTGGGAAGGCGGCGCAACCCCCATCATATTTTTGAGCGTGCCGGTGACCTCGGCTATGGAATGCGCCTTCAGCACTGGCAGCGAAATCACATAGCTGTCGAAAAGCACCTCGGGCAGAAACATCTCCGAAAATACCGGGCATTCCGGATCCTCCAGCCTGACCAGGGGCGCGTAATTCAGATCCAGCAAGGACACCTCCATACGGCGCGCCAGGGAAGTATAGCCCAGAGTGGAAAAAATAGCGTCCGTTTCCTGGTGCGCATCCCCTGTCCCTTCCGCAATGATGATCTCTGGATCCCCGTACGAGCGTACGAAGTCGATCACCGCCGCGCACATTTCAGGATGGGTGGTGATGGGGTGCGCCGAAGCACAGACCAGATTGGGCTTGAGCAGAATCTTCTTTTGCGCCGCCAGCAGCGGCCCTGCGCCACTTTTTTCCAGGATACGCGGGACGCTCTCCCGAAAACCGACAAAGTCTTCAACAATCACAGCTTGAATTGATGCAGTCATGAGTCCTGATTCGTGTTTTGACGTTTTAGTGGCGTACGCCACGCGATTGGGTACATTGATGGCGTATCAATGATCCGGTTCCGGTTTCTTGTATACCGGCGAATTGCCATATAGCGGCACGCTGTGTCCGGCAGATTTTCCGACCGGCAACAGGGAAAATAGCCCGGGCCGCTTCCGGCTTCAAGACAAACATTCCGGAAGGAACATGCCGCCCCCGCTGGCAGTTCTATTTTTTGGTATGCAAAATCGAGATGATCCGCTGAAACGTCTCCCCGGCCCCCCCCTTGATGCGGCTGAATCAGGCCGCTTCCGGGGCTCAGGGTATAGGATCAGATACGGACTTTGATGATAGCGAGCAGGTCGTTGGTGTAGGCTCCGTCGCGTTTGTATTCCCGGTACCCTGTGGAATGGGCGCAGCCCACGGCAAACAGCTTGCCGTCGCTTTCCTGCAAATCCGATGTGGCTTGTCCCTCGCACATTTTGCAGAACTCGTCCGGCAGGTCGATGACATCTCCCGGAGTAATGTCCGGGTTGGTCGCCGCAATCACCTTCCCCTCCAAGGTGACGAACATGGCTTCCGAACCATCGAGAATGCCGCCGTTTTCATTCCGCGGCAACGAATCACGCAACATGGAATCGAACTGCGGCTCGGAATCGAAAACAATGCCGATGCCGCCGAGAACCTTTTCAGAGTCGGACAAAGAGGTAATGGAAGCGTTGTAGATGTAGGTAGGTCTTGCGGTGTTGTGCTCCGCATACAAATCCGTGGAATCGAACGGCGACACGCAATACAGCTGCGTATCGGTTATCCGCAACGTGGAGGATATGTAGTTCGTATTCAGTATGCGGCCTTCGAGATGTTGTTCGACCTGGTTGGAACAGGCCAGGATCTTGCCGGTGGTGTCATACAGAAAAAGGTTTGTATATACTGTATACAAACTGTTGATGTACCCGAGAATGGAGCGCATTTTCACGCGATCGTCCTCGGTGATCACCGGCTTTTCCAGAATGCGCCTGAAGTCGGAGGTCAGCGCCCACCAGCGGCAGTCGTTGGCCCGCTCATAAAGGTTGCGGTCCATGATGTCTATGGCCAGCTGAGCCAGGAAGCAGACGTCATGCAGTCTGGAGGAGGTAACCAGTTTGAGCAGCTCGCCTGTGGAAGACTGAAATACGTGCTGCACCTGGTCCCCGATTTTTTTGACCTCATTGAGGACATGGGGCAATGCAAGCGCCTCGACCTTTTCCGCCGCATCATCCTGAATGGATTTTTTGGCAGCCATGATCTCGCCGTTCTGAACGACCAGTTTCAGGTCCGAAAGAATGTTCTCCGATGTTTCCTCGACCTGAATCAGTCTTCCGGAGAAAATAGCGTTTTCACGAATGCTGCGCTCGTCAAGCTTATGGCCGTTGGTGCCGTTGCAAAAGGCCTGCTCCACCGGCAGAAGCACATGCCCGTACCAGGGAAGACCGAAAAAATCCTGATAGCCTTTTGTGGCCTGGGTTTTGGCCAGATAGCACTTGGTGCCGATGGTGACCATCTGGAAATCCATCTTCACATCCATGCTGTACACCCTGCCCACCGGCGCCACTTCCGGCTTGCTCGATGCGATGGCTTTTCCGTTTTCATCCAGGATCATGGTGATCAGATCGCTGGAAGAACTTCCGAGATTTTTGAATATGCCTTCCATTTCGCCGTCAAAATCAAAAAGCAGGCAGAGTACGCCAAGAGGCGCATTGGAGTCCGGATCTTTGATGGCCTGCGAGTAGATGAGCACGTCCTCCCGGTTCGGGGCCAGATCACTGCTCCGGAATGTTTCCACGTACTGACTCGCATGCAGGGTTTCCTGCAGAAGCGGATCGGAGCTGGAGTGGATGGGATTTCTCCGGTCCAGATGGGCCTTGACCTTGCCATGGATGTCCAGAACGATGATCTCATAATAGACCGTATACTTATTGCGGTATTCGAGCAGACGCTCTTCCATGGTCTCCACAGCTTGCGGGTCGGCGCTGTCCCCCTGGAGAAAACGGACGATATCATCGTCCGTGGCAAGAAATCCCACATCCGCCGTACGCTCGAAAAGGTTGCGCTTGAGGATGTCCACAGCCACCTGAGCCACAGCCGAAATTTCCAGTACAACCTTCTGCGTGTTCTCGAAAACCAGCGTATCCACCAGGTTTTCCTGCAGCGAGGCGAAATTGTCCTGCGTGTTGATAATGAAATCGATCAGGGTCTGCGCAATGCGCGTACAGTTGATTTTACCTGTTAAAGTGGCCCTGGTGAGCTGCTTATCCAAACGGGTGAGCAGCTGCTGACAATTTCCCACAGAGGCCATGGAATTGAGCAATAACTGTTCATTTTTTTTTACAAGTTCTCGATTCATGATGACTGTCCTTCAAAAGCTTAACGGTCCAAACCAATCCCCAGAATTTTCAAGGCTTCCTTTACAAGTTTTAAAATTCATAAAGCAGCTTAACTTCCGTTTATGTGACATTATTGTTAAGAAACAAACGCATTTTAAAAAATTGACATCAGTAAGATAAATACTACAAAGTTCACTAGAACCTGTAGGTAAACACTCTCACTTGATGTCATACCTGGCAGCTTTACCTTCGGAATAACTGCATATCTGATGCAATCAACGTTAGCTGACATCTACGGCACAGTTTCTTAAAGCTAAACTAATTCAGTACGAATAAAATCTGAAACATAAATGAAGCAAATGTGCTTTTTGCAAAGCGGAGAGTACTAACCGACTGTTTTTACAAAGTACAGAAAAAACCTACGACAAAAATGTCTTGAAGAACACTAAGGTACGATATTCCTCGACACTTTTGTAAGTTGTGTATTCTCCCCTGCTTTTTCAAAACGGCTGTTTGTAAGGCTTTTGATGCAGTCTTTTGGCGAATACAGATGCCAGACCAAAAGACCACCAATTCTGTAGCGGCTTAAAAAGAAAGATTAGCTCCAAAAGTCAAGCAGTTAAGCGAAGCCCCTTAAAAAATGCCCCTCACCCCCCTGCACGATCAAGGTTCTTGCAAAGCGTTTGCGAGGGCGATTCATAAAAGCTGCATTAAGGCTTGCCTTAGCTGGGAATAAGTTAGCAAAAAACGTGCTACACGCGGAAATGCCCAATCTGTGGCGGGAAAATAATGATGGTCCGGCAGTTACAGTAAAAATTTTACAAATTTGAAAACATTTTTGTTCACCCCCCCAAAAACTATGCAAAGAAAAATCCCGAAGGATAGCCTCCGGGATTATTCTGATCTAGTAATACGACGCAGTACGGATTATTTCAGGACACGATTCAGGAGATCCAGGGGCAGGGGCACAATGGTGGATTTTCCTTCGCCGGTTATTTCCTTGAGCGTCTGCAGATAACGCAACTGCATGGCTTCCGGATGCTGGGCAATGATCTTCGCGGCTTCCGTCAACTTGGATGCAGCCTGGAATTCGCCTTCCGCGGCAATGACTTTGGCGCGGCGTTCGCGTTCCGCTTCAGCCTGCTTGGCCATGGCGCGCTGCATTTCCTGAGGCAGATCGATATATTTCAATTCAACGGAATTGACCTTGATGCCCCACGGATCCGTATGCTGATCCAGAATGCTCTGCAGTTCGTCATTTATCTTGTCCCTGTGGGCGAGCAGTTCGTCCAGTTCGACCTTGCCGCACACGCTGCGCAAGGTGGTCTGGGCAAGCTGCGAAGTCGCGAACAGAAAATCCTCGACCTCGAGAATGGATTTGATCGAATCCACAACCCGAAAGTAGACAACGGCGTTAACCTTGATACTCACATTGTCGTAGGTGATGACGTCCTGATTGGGGACGTCCAAAGTCATGATACGCAGGGTCACCCGGACAAGCCGATCGATGAAGGGAATCACCAGGGTGATGCCCGGACCGCGCTCTCGCATTACACGACCGAGGCGAAATACGACTCCGCGTTCGTATTCGTTGAGGACCTTGATGGACGCCAGCACCACCACCAGAATAATAATCAACGGTACGTAAACAGACATACTGTGTTCCTTCCTCGTTGTATGTTCCTGAACTCCGACCTTCAGGATTTCCGGCCGGATGTTATGGTCAGCGTCAAACCATCCCGGGCCACCACTTCGACCTCATCGCCCTGCTGCAGCGGTTGCGTTATCTCTGTACGGGCTTTCCAGAGTTCACCGCGTACGAGAACCATGCCGCGGTCGTTGTCCCAGTTACGGATGACGGCAGAAAGCCCCACCATGGCCTCCCCACCGGAAGCCGGAGGGCGACGCATGGCCTTGGCGACGAGGTACACGGCCAGCCCCAGCAAGGCGCCAAAGGTGCCCACGGTGGAAATGATCAGAGACAGAGGCAAACGGTCGAAGCCTTCACCAGGTTTGAAAAGAATCAATGAACCGACAAAAAGGCACACCAGCGCGGCGACACTGAGCATTCCGTAACTGGTTATTTTGATTTCAAGAATAAAAAACACGATGCCGAGCAGCAACAGCAGTACCCCGGCCGCGTTGGTGGGCAGGATGGACAGGGCGTACAATCCGAGCAGCAGGCAGATGCCGCCGAGGACTCCCGGCAGGACGGCCCCCGCATTGGTCACCTCAAAAAACAACCCGGCGATACCCCCTATCAAAAGAAAATAGGCGATCTGCGGATGCAGCAGCCAGGCCAGAAAACGATAGCGAACGCCTGGTTCGAAGGGTATCATCCGGACCTGTTCGCTGGTGAAGCGCAGGTCTTGTCCCTGGGCAGGAACTCCGCGGCGTCCGGCCTGGTCCAGAAAATCCTCAGGGCTCACGGCCACGAACTCAACGACTTTCTGAAGCACGGCTTCTTCGCCGGTGATGCTGACGCTCTCGTCCACGGCCTTTTCATACCAGGCAGCCTTGCGTCCGTGTTTTTGAGCCAGGCCGCGGACCAGGCTTTTCAGATCATTCTTGATCTTTTTTTCCATGGTTTTGGGCACGTCCTTGCCCTCTGCGGACACAGGCGAGGCAGCACCGATGGTCGCACCGGGGCTCATGGCCGCAACAGCCGAGGCAGCCACCAGAAACACGCCGGCACTGGCCGCGTGAGCACCTCCGGGACCAACCCAGATCAGAACGGGCATGGGGGCGTTGACGATTTCCTTGACCATGCCGCGCATGGATTCAACCAGGCCACCGGGGGTATCCAGACGCAGCAGCAACAGCTGAGCTCCCTGAGCCGAGGCATGTTCCACCGCACTCTCCAGAAAATCCACCGAGGCCGGAGAAACGGGTCCTTCCAGCTGCGCGTACAGAACGGACAGCTTCTGGTCGTTATTATCGCTCCCGGCCCCCTGCGCGGACAAGCCCAGGGCAAGCATGCCGAGCAGTGACAATAAAAAGCAGAAAAGTTTGAATTTATTTCTAAAAATCATTTCTACTTTCAAAAAAATTCAAAGAGGGTTAAACTTCAGTATTGACATTCTTCCCCTTTTCCAGGCAAGTGTCAACGCCCGGACAGTAGTTCACCGGGTAATGAAAGATTGCAAAAAAGGGACTCTTCCCTTGACGCTGTCAAATTTTCTTAGTAGGTAATCGTTTTTTTATGAAGGAGATTAGCAATGAGCAAGCGAACTTACCAGCCCAGCAAGCTTCGCAGAAAGCGTACCCACGGCTTTCTGGTACGGTCCAAGACCCGGGGAGGGCGGGCGATTCTGCGCCGCCGGCGCGCCAAAGGCCGCAAGCGGTTGGCAGCCTAACCTACCCCCGCGAGCGGCGCCTGACGGAGCGAGCAGAATATTTAGTATGTTATGATCAAGGGCGCCGCTATTTTACCAAGCATTTTATCGTCTTTGTGTTACCACGCCCCGATGGTCGTCTACCGTCGCGGCTTGGTACAGGTGTTGGAAAAAAAATCGGCAAAGCTGTGGCCAGAAACCGGGTGAAGCGGCTTCTCAAGGAATTTTTCCGTCTTAATCAACACATTTTAGGCCCGGGTATAGACATTGTAGTCGTGGCAAAACGTGGCATCGCGTGGAAAACTTTCCACCTGGATCTCATCACGGAAGAATTGGTGCCCGTTTTGAACAGGGCAAAAAGCCGATTTTCTCAAGACAGGAAGCTCCTTTGCCCGGCCCAGCGTTCGGCACGAACAGACAGTTAGGAATGCGCACCCTGATAATTGGACTGTTGCGCCTTTACAAAGAGGCAGTCTCACCTTTTCTGCCACCGGCCTGCAGGTTTACTCCGACTTGCTCGGAGTATGCCATGGAAGCCGTGCGTTTGCATGGTGTTTTCAAAGGGTCGGTTCTTGCCCTATGGCGTGTTCTCCGCTGTCAACCGCTTTGCAAAGGTGGGTACGATCCCGTGCCCGCCCCTTCGCCTGCTGCAGTGCAGCCCATGTCACAAAACTCCGTACCAAGCCCCAAGAAACAGGAGCTAACGAACCCTCATGGAAAGTAAAAGAGTTGTAATAGCTGTAGTTTTATCTCTGCTAGTCCTTTTTGTCTGGAACTGGTTGTTCCCGACAGCACCAACCCCCCCAAAAGAATCCAAGCCAACCGTAGCCGAACAAAAGGCCACAGACAGCGCCCCCAAAAATAATCTCGAACAGGCAACTCTGGGCGAAGGCGGGTTGAAGGTCGCCGATGATCAACAGAAACCCCTTGAGGGACGTTCGGTCACCGTTAAAACTCCGCAATATACCGCTGTTTTCAATACCGACGGCGGCATTCTGACCTCTTTTATTCTGAACCACTACAAAAAGACCATCAAACCCGGCTCCACCAATGTCGATCTTATCGGACCGGTTGCGGCGCAGTCTCGTCCCCTGGCCCTCAAACTCGGCGGGGAACCGACCTGGCGCGATGCCAACGACAAGGACCTGACCCTTGATGCCGGCGATGAAGGTTCGCTTACTTTCATTGGTACTCTCGGAGATGTGGAGATTACGCGTAAACTCTTTTTTTCCGGAAACGGCTACCTGATCAAAGAACAGACCATGGTCCGCAACAACGGCAGCAAGCGTATCACCGGTGACCTCACCTATACGCTCGAAGGCGAGGCTCTCAGTGCGGACGACAACACATACAACCAGACGCGGATCGCCAGCCTGACTTCCAGTGGCCTGGACGAGGAACACAGCAAAGAAGATCTCGAAAAGACGGGCTTCCTCAAGGAAGGAAACATTCTGTGGGGCGGCCTGGAGAGCAACTATTTCCTCATGGCCCTGATTCCGCCAGCAGACCCGAACAAGGCCGCCGACGCTGAGGCAACCCACAAGTTCCGGGCCGATCTCAAAGACGACCTGTACCGCATGAATCTCGATACGTCTTTGGGCCACGTCGATCCCGATCAGGAAAAAACATATACGTGCGACTATTTCCTCGGCCCCAAAGACGAAGATGCGCTGGCCGCGGCTCCCAACAACCTTTCCAAATCGGTCAACCTCGGCTGGTTTGACTTCATTGCCAAACCGCTGCTTCTGGCCCTTAATTTCATCGACACCTACGTCGGCAACTACGGCGTAGCCATCATTATTCTCACCATCATCATCAAGCTTATTCTCTGGCCCCTTTCGCAAAAAAGCTACAAGTCCATGGAGCAGATGAAGAAGCTCCAGCCCATGATGGCCACCATCCGCGAAAAACACAAAGATGACCGCCAGAAGATGAATGAAGAAATGATGGCGCTGTATAAAACCTACAAGGTCAACCCCGCAGGCGGCTGCTTTCCCATGCTCCTGCAAATTCCCGTATTTCTGGGGTTGTACCAGGCGCTGTTGAATTCCATCAGCCTGCGCCATGCGGCTTTCATTTCTCATGTTCCTTTCACGGATATTATCTGGCTGGCCGACCTGTCAGCCAAGGACCCCTACTATGTGTCGCCCGTCATCATGGGCGCAACCATGTTCCTGCAGCAAAAAATGACGCCCTCTCCCGGCGATCCCACGCAGGCCAAGATCATGCTGTTCATGCCCGTATTTTTTACGTTCATCTTCCTGAACTTTCCGTCCGGGCTCGTGATCTACTGGCTGACCAATAACGTCCTTTCCATCGCACAACAGGGGTGGATGCTTCGCAGCAAGAAAAAGTAATTTGATATGAAAACACCCCTCCGGACGCCACAGCTTGCAGGCAGCGAGTTTAAGGAGATCTAATGAACGAATCTGAATCAAAAGTTTTTGAAGGTAAAAGCATAGACGATGCCATTGATACTGCATGCGCCCATTTTGAAACCGAACGCGACAAGCTGGAAATAGAAATCCTGGCGGACTCCAAGGGAGGCATCTTCGGACTGGTAGGCGCGCGCAAAGCCAAAATCCGCGCCCGTCTCCGGGACAACTCGGAGTCGCTCAAACAGATCGTCGCAGAAGTTGTCGAGCATCTCATCAAACCCATCGTCCCCTCTCCCGATATGGAAATCGAGGTTGAAGGCGGCACACGGGTAAAGGTGACCGTCCATGACGAAGAAAACTCCGGACTGCTCATTGGACGCGAGGGCCAGACTCTGGCTTCCCTGCAATATCTGGCCAACCGCATCGTTGCCAAAAAATGGCCGGACCCTGTCCGCGTCCAGATCGATACGGGAGAATACCGCGAGCGCCAGGATGACAATCTGAGGCAGCTCGCCCTGCACCTCGCTGAAAAAGCCAAGAAAATCGGCCGGGTACAAAGCACACGCCCCCTGAGTTCCTATCACAGGCGCGTCGTGCACATGGCCTTGCAGACAGACGAGGCGATCACCACCCGCAGCAAAGGGGAAGGCTCGCTGAAACGTGTCCTGATCATGCCCAAATCCGCACGCAGTGGCGGCGGACGCCGGGGAAACTACCAGCATCACGCTACCCAACAGCGTGATTAGCGGCCGAACCTCTCCCGGGTTCGCCGTACCATGAGGTCGGGCATGTCCTTGCCTGCCCAGAAAACAATAGCAGCCATAGCGACTCCGCCGGGTTCCGGCGGAGTCGGTATTATCCGCATCAGCGGTCCGCAAGCAGCGGATACCGCCCTTGCCCTGTTCCGCTCCAGCTTTCCGAATTTCCAGGGGTTTGCGCCACGCTACATGCACCTCGGGCAGATCATAGATCCTGCCAGTCCGGACGTTGTTCTGGACGAGGCCATGGTGGTTCTGATGCCGGGGCCCCATTCCTTTACCGGCGAAGACGTGGTGGAAATCCATTGCCACGGAGGCTCCACTGTGTTGCGCGCCGTTCTTCAGGCCGTTCTGCAGCAGGACGTACGCCTGGCAGAAGCCGGAGAATTCAGCAAGCGCGCCTTTCTCAACGGACGCATCGACCTGACCCAGGCCGAAGCCATTGCCGAAATAATTGCCGCCCCTTCTCTGGCGGCCTTGCGACTGGCTCAGACCCGGCTGGGTGGTGCGCTCGGCCAGATGATCGACGGGATCCGCGGACAACTGGAGGCCCTGCGCAGAGAGTTATGCGTGGCCATTGATTTTCCTGAAGACGAAGTCGAATGTCTCTCCCCCGAAGCCCTGGGAACACAGGTTCGGGAAACACGCGACGCCATCCAGAAACTTCTGGCCGGTTACGAGCGTACGCGCCCCTGGCGTGAAGGCGTTTTTCTCGTACTGGCCGGCAAGGTCAACGCGGGGAAATCCAGCCTGATGAACGCGTTGCTGGGCTGGAATCGGGCCATAGTCACGGACATTCCCGGCACAACACGCGATTATCTCGAAGAAGAACTCGTCCTGGACGGTCTGCCCGTACGTATCACGGATACTGCCGGACTTCGCGAAACCGGGGACATTGTCGAACAGGAAGGCGTGCAACGCAGCCGCGACCTTGCCGCCAATGCGGACCTGGTGCTTCTGGTACTGGATGCGCAAGCCGATCCCGGCCCGCACGAACGCGAACTTGCGGCCAACGTCCCTGCGGAACGACTGATCTGCGTACGCAACAAATGCGATCTTCTGGAGAATCCGGCTCAAAGTCCTGCACAGCCGTTGTTTCAGGAACTTGCGGAAAAAGGCATTCCCACGCTGGATATTTCAGCCAAACAGGGACGCGGCATAGACGACCTGGCCCAGGCCATCCGTACGCGCGCTGCTGCCGGGCAGGATCCGGCCCAAGGCGAACTTGCCCCCAACCTGCGCCAGAGACAGGGCCTCGAACAGGCCTGCTCCGAACTCGACGCACTTCTGACAGATCTTCAAAACCAGATTCCTTACGACCTGCTCAGTGTGCGCCTGGACCTGGCCTGTGCGCAGCTCGCCGAAATAACCGGCACCATTGCTCCGGAAGACGTACTGGAATCCGTTTTTTCCAAATTCTGCATCGGAAAATAAGAGTCTCCGAGTTCCCGCGTAAGACCTTCTCCCACTACGCCACCGGAATCGTAAAACTGAACGTGCTTCCCTCTCCCGGTTCGCTTTCCACGCGAATGCTGCCGTTGAAGTGTTCGACTATCTGCTTGCTGATGGCCAGTCCCAGGCCCGTACCTCGCGGGCGGCCCTGATAATCGTACTTGGAGTCGGCCTGCCGGAAGCGATCAAAAATGATCTCCTGCATCTCGCGCGGAATGCCGGGTCCGGAATCTGATACGCTTATTTCGAGATACCCGTCGCCCGTGTCACGCGCCGACACTGTCAATCTTCCGTATTCCATGAACTTCAACGCGTTGCCTATCAGATTGAGCAATACCTGGACCAACCTGTCCGGGTCGAAAATCACCTTGGGCAAGTCGTCGGACATTTCAGTCAGCAGCATCACCCGTGGCGGAATCTGGCCTGAAACAGAATCAATGGCTTTCTTGATGCTCTGCATCGGGTCCACCAGTTCTTCCCGCCACTCCAGCATACCGGATTCGATTTTGGAGAGATCAAGAACATCCTCGATCAAACGACCCAATCGCTTGCCTTCCTGGTCCATAATGGACAGGTTGTTCAAAATCCGCTCGGTCTTGACGGCAAGCTTGGCGTCATCGGAGGTCAATGGACTGAAATACCGCCGTACGTCCCGTCCGATGATTTTGGTAAAACCGAAAATGGAGGTCAACGGCGTACGCAATTCGTGGGTAACCAGGGAAATGAACGAGGATTTCATTTCATCCAGTTCAACCAGCTTCTGATTGGCCTGCTCCAGTTCTTCGGTCTTGGCCACCAAAGCCTGCGTACGCTGATCCACGAGTTCTTCGAGATGGCTGTTCAGGTCCGCCAGCTCCTTTTCGGAGCGGATCATGTCATCCACCATGACATTGGCGCGCCTGGCCAGCTCCTGAAACTCTGAAAACGGCTGGGCTTCAGGCACAATTTTTTCATGCGAGGTGACCGCTTTTTCGAAAAATTTTCTGAACTGGTTTATTCCTTTGTGAATGCGTTTGGAAAGAATGGAAGAATTCAGATACAACAGCAACAGTGCCACCCCGAACAGACACATGCTGGCGATAATCTTGCCCATGATACGCTGGCGGAATTTTTCCAGGCTGCTGTTGAGCACGCCTTCAATATCGTCCAGGTAGATACCCGTACCGATCATCCAGTTCCAGGGAGAATATGCCCGGGCGTATCCCAGTTTCGGAGTCAGCTTCCCGGTGCTGGGCTTTGCCCAGACGTAATTGAGATAGCCCCCGTCATTGTTTCCCGCCAGTTCCTGAAGCCGTTCGCCTATGACCACACCATTGGGATCCACAATCTCAAGATGATCCCGCCCCACGTATTTGGAATCTATGTGGCTCAAAAACTTTCCATCTTTCTCGACCACAAAAATATACCCGTCATTGCCAAAGCGTATCTGACCAATGCGGTCCAGAACCTCCTGCTGAATGGTGCTTTCAAGCCCGTCAGTGTATTCACCGGTTCCAATGAACCAGTCAAAGGGCTCGAAGTATTTGATATAGGCGATTTTTTGAAAATCTTTTCCCTGCTCGCCGGGCTTTGTCCAGGTATAGGAATAAAAACCTTCCCCTTTTTTCCGGGCAAGATCGATCATGTTCCTTATCACGTAGTTGCCCTGCGTATCGCGCATCCCGGACATGTTCCTGCCTTCCAATTCCGGACGATCCGCAAAAAGCTGTTCCACGCCGTCCAGCCTGGTGGCAAAAAAATATCCGCGGCCATTGTTGAAGCGTATGGGACGCAAGGCTTCACGCACCACTTTTTCAAGGGTCGGCAGGTCGAGGGTATCCTTGTTGTTGAGGTACAACCCCTCTGCAATGGAATAAGCTTCTTCCACCCGCTTTTTGATGTTTTCCCTGACGCGCTTTTCCGTCAATGACCTGCTGTAGGCAATGTAATCCCGCACATTGTCTACTTCCTTTTTGATCAGTTGTTTCTGGCCTGTGATATAGGCATCGCGAAAGGCATCGAAATCAGCCCGGACAGCCTGATATTCGATATAAACCCATATCACTCCCAAAAGAACCAGCAGAGCAAAGGAAATTGCAAATGTGCTGAAAAAGCTCAATCCGGTAATACTGCGACGTTCGAACATTACTTATCCGCCATACGCTATGAGAACACTATTTAGGCCCCATGCTTTTCCAAAAGCATAGAGAAGTACTATAGCCTATAAATCAGACGAGTAAAATGGCTGACAGAAAAGAAAGGGAAAAAAAGAGACCCGCTTACAATATCTCGGACAGACGTCGCAAAGAGTAAATGTCATCAAACCCTTTGACTTTTTTGGGCTGTCGATTGGCTCCGAAATCATAGTCTCCGGCAAAACGGGCAATGTGCCTGAGCACGAATCCCTTGGAGCCGATAAAACCGGAATCCGTGAAATAACGTGTTTTTTTCCGGAATCTATCCCTTCGGGTTATCTCTCCGTCGTTGTCCGACCCATCATCGGAACCGCCGGCCCTGGGCTCCAATGCGCCCGTATCGACGACGAACTTTTCGTACTGAGCAAGGCGTTCCTGAACATTCTGCCCGTCCCAGTCCTCATAGCCGAAATCCACGGACAACAAGCCGTCCTTGTTGCCGTACAGCCTGTGGTAACCCATGGAGCACCAGCCATAATCCTGCGGATGCTTGACCAGTCCGGCGCGGACAGGATTGAGATCGATGTACGCCAGACAATGCAGCAAGGTATTGCCGGGTTCGATGATCACGCTTTTATAGCGTTCGCCCCAGAAAAAACCACGACGTTTGTGGCGCTTGTTGTAAAAACGCGAAAAAGCCTGTTTGAGTTCCTGTATAAAAGGATTGATAGACGCCAGTTTGGTTCTGAAACGCCGTCCCTGCGGACTGGCGGGATCAGGAGCGGATTCCCCCAGCAGCAGACGCAGACGTTCGGCCAGCAGATCATCCGCGATGTCTGATTCCGGGCGCGTACGCAGCAACAAATGAAAATGGTTGCCCATGAAGCAGAAACCAAATACTTCGATAAAATACTTGTTAACCAGACGTTGCAGCATCTGCAGCAAAAAGGCCTTTTCCTCATCCCCCATGGGCAACCCAGGCAAAGCCGTACGGTTTATGACATGATACACGGTGGGTTCATCAACTATCTGCATACGTTGCATTCTGGGCATGAGAAACTCCGTCTGGATTTCATTTTGTTTCTTTGTGCCTGATATGCCCCGGCTCGTCAAGTTTTCAGACGCTATCAGGCTGTCCCTTTTGTTGCTCCGGGGCTGCGCATCAGGTCCATAAAATTCTGCAACAGCCTGGACGCAGTGTTCTTCCTCCAGCACATATAGATCTCCACTAGCGGAAATTCTCCGGAAACCGGCAAGAGCCGCAGTCCCTCTCTTCTGAATTTGCGCATCGATGCGGGCAAAAAACACAGCCCCTCCCCTGCCACAGTCAACGCCGCCATGGTCTGCTTGCTCCCCACCTCGCGAGCGATACGAATCCGCACTTCTGCATTCCGAAAGACAGTCTCAAACGCCGCGTACAGTTTGGGATACGCGCCCTGCGGGACCATCAGCACAGGCTCTCCATCCAGATCCTGAATGTTGACACTCTTCTGTACGCAGAGCCTGTGGCCTTCCGGCACGGCCAGCAGATAGGGTTCGCTGAAAAACAACTGGGTTTCCAATCCGTCCGGATGTTCCTGAAACAACCGGACAAAGCCAAGATCGAGGCGATCGAGTTGCAACGCTTCTATCAGCTCCGGCGTACGGGCTTCCTGCAGGTCCAGCTGCACAGAGGGAAATCGTTGGTTAAAAGCCTTGAGCCGCAACGGCAACGGTCCTTCCATGGCAGGCGCGCAAAACCCCACGCCCAGCCGTCCGGCCTCGCCCCGGTCAATGCTCTGCACCTGACTCACCGCCCTCTCCAGCTGCCCAAAGAGCTGACGCACCTGATCGCAGAAAGCCGCTCCGGCAGCTGTCAGACGGACGCTGCGACTCGTACGTACGAACAGGCGGACGCCCAGTTCGCTTTCCAATTCCCGTATCTGCTGACTCAAAGGGGGTTGGGAAATATGCAGACGCAGGGCCGCACGTCCGAAATGCAGTTCTTCAGCCACGGCCAGAAAATAACGCAAATGTCGAAGCTCCATGATTGATACTTATACCATATCAATCATGATGAAAAGATATATTGGACCTATCAATCAGGAGAGGCATATCTTGCTGATCAAACATCACCAACAAGGAGTGCCTGATTATGAATAGCCAACGTTATGAACAAGGACTGCAGAAACTGAACGAAGTGGACGGCCAGCATGGTATGGAACTCGTACGGATGCTGACGGAAAAGGTCCCGGACCTGGCTCAATATCTGGTGGAATATCCTTTCGGGGACATCTATTCGCGTCCAGGGCTCAGCCTGCGCGACAGGGAACTGGCCACGGTGGCTGCGCTTACCGCGCTGGGGCATGCGCAGCCGCAGCTGGAAGTCCACGTCAGAGCCGCACTCAATGTGGGACTCAGCAAGGAAGAAATCATGGAAGTCATCTTGCAGCAAAGCGTGTACGCGGGCTTTCCCGCTGCGTTGAACGCGACCTTTACCGCACTGCGGGTCTTTGAAAACGCCTGATGCGTGGGTGGCGCTGGTTCATGTCTTCTTACAGAAGATCACATGAACCAGCGTTTATTTCATGTATGTTTGCGTCGTGTACGCCGGCGCAGGAACAAGGTTCCGGACAGAAGCACGAGCAGCAGCACCAGCCCGGCGGCCATGTCGAGTGGCACGGGTGTTGTGGTGGATGTGGCGGTGGCGGGCGATGAGGTCTGATACGTATAAATATCACCATCGTCGTATTCGTATACTGCAAAAGTGTACACGGTCTGCGGGGTCAATCCTTTCACTCTGACCCTGTTGTCTGTACCGTTGTAAACCGCATAAGCCCCATTTCCGGCCGTGGAGCCTAAACCGAATTCGGCGTTAGCGTTGTAAAAACTTCCAAGAGCAGGCGTTGCAGCCACGGAAGTTCCCGCATTGGCCAGTACGAGACACCTGCTGCCGCTTCCCCGTGTCCAGGAAAGCGTCATCCCGAACGGAGTGACATTTTCAATCACCAGGTTGCTAGCCTGCGTACTGGCGCTGCTGCTTTTCGTATGCACATATACGGCCCCGGCGCCATTGTACGACCCCACATCCTCGCCCATGGCCCCGACCAGCAATTGTGCGCCGTCCGCACTCAGCGCGATGCCACTCCCAAAGTCGTAATCTTTGGTGTTTGCTATATACATGGTCTCGGTCCGACTCTGCCAGGCGGTTCCTCGTTGATACAGATAGGCAGCTCCCGGATTTCCATAAGGATGCGAGTTTTTCAAATCCACGTACCCCGTACCCAGGGCTACCACTCCGCCATTCTCTGAAATGCCGATGGCATGATGGCCGCTCAGATAATTATTCTGCCCAGACAGCACGTACGCGGCACTCAGCTTGGCTGTTTCGGTGCCGTCCTTCCAGCCGCTGCCTTTCTCAAAAACATAGGCATAGCCGCGGCCGTCATCCATACGGAAAGCGCCGCCCACGATGGTCGAAGCATCGGCACTGATGGCTACTGCCGAGCCCAGCCAGTCGTCGTAGCGGCCATTTACGCTGTCCACCATGCTGGAATGATCCGTCTTGGTCAGCTTGGCCACCTGGTTGGCGCTGCTGTATTGCTGCCATCCGGAACCTTTTTCAAATACATACACAGAACCTGATTCGATGATGATGGAGGAACTCGTTGCATAGTCATAATAGCAGTCACTGCGGACTGCCCCTACAGCCAGGGTATTGCCATCCGAACTCAGATCCAGGGAAAAGCCGAAGCGCATGCCGCCATTACCGTCAGGGGAGTTAACGGACGCGTAGTCCGCTGCCATCAGTATTCCGTCGGCGCTGGGAAATCCAATGTCTGCCCAGCCGCTGGCAGGCTTGAGAAATACATACACTTGCCCGGCGGAGGCAACACCGCCCACGGATTCGGTCCGCTGGCTCACGGCAATAACGCTGCCATCCCCGCTTACTGCGGGAATATACTGCGTACTCGTGCCATTGGTTAATCTGGCAGTATTGCTCCAGGACCCGGCACCGCTTCTTTCATAGACCCACACCGACATGGTCCCTATGTCTCCTACCACCAGGGTGGCCCCATCGGCACTGAGATCTATATAGCGCCCGAAATCCTTGCTGTTGGTGACATCCCCGGTAATTTTCACCGTACTGCCCGATTCGAATATATATGCCGCGCCTTTTCCTACATCGTACGCGCCCACGGCAATAACGGAACCGTCTGCGCTGCACTTCACATTACAACCGAATGCCGCTGCGACAGCCGGATCCGAGGCGAAATATTTTTCGGACTGGACCCAGGGATCGACAGTGACCGGATAGACCGCGTCCCGATCATCCACCACAATACGTACGCCAAAAGACTCGTACTCCATGCGGCAGGGCAAATCATTGCCTGCCGCATCATAGGCCAGCAAACCGCCATATCTGACGCGCTGCACTCCGGATGCGTCCACCAGAACGAGATTGCGCTGATCTTCCTGAACAGAAGCGCGCAGATCACCGGAAATGGTAAACTTGAGGACCAATCCGTCGCCGGCCTGCACATGTTGCCCCCTGCTGCGGATGGTCCAGCCCTGCTGCAATCCCCACGGGCCATTCACATACCAGCTGGTCACCAGGCCGGCATCAAACTCCAGGCGATTGGCTTGCAGCCGGGGTGGTGTTGCTGCGCTATCAGCATTCAGAACCTGCCCTCCGGATACGACCTCCTGTAACTGCAAAGACCAGGAGTAGGCATCATGACTCAAGGTCATGCCGGAAGCGTCGATACTGGCTGAGAAATGTTGATCCGGATTGGTGCCCCTGTAGGCGTTATTTCCGGAGAGGAAATGATAGTCGGCGAGTTTCTGCCCCAGAGAAGCTGAAATCCCGTAGGCTTTGGATAACTCAAGATCTTGAAGCGGAGCAGCCCTAAGATCTGCGGGCAATATAACCACCAGAAAACAAAAGACGAGCGACAGCATAAAGGAATGCATCAAATTATTCCCCATGTTTGCGCACTCACAGGAAAAACAAAGATTCCATGAGCAGTGAATGCGCGTCCTTTCGGAATAACGCCTGCTTTTACCGGCCCTCCCCCCTTGAGACAACTTCCAAAAATTCAATAAAATTCCAGGTGGTTATCTTGTATCCTAGCAACAAACACCCCCGGACAGATCCTATTTTTATCAAATTTTCAATATGTTGAATTATACTATTCTATACGAAAAATAAAGTTTTAGCCTAAAGAGCATTTCTCGATTCTTGTATATTAAGCTACCTTAATATTACTTAATATACATTCAGATTTCCTAGTATGAAAAACACCAAACCATCAGTTAAATCCGAAATTCAGAAGCAGACAAGGGCTATCCACAACTTCAGCGAACAGTATGTTTTGTGGGGCAATAGATGCATCGGAAAGAAAAATTCATCTGTAAAAACAATGAGTAAAACATCTTCACAACATTGAAACACATTCTGAAAAGCAAAAGCATACCAAGACAATGGGAAAAGCTTCCGATTCTCTTTACAAAAAAATAAAAAAGCCGGGGAAATCCCCGGCTCTCTTTTTGTGGCAGCAACAAATGCGAAGCTTATACTTTCACTACATTAGCAGCGCGAGCGCCCTTTTCTCCATTGACTATTTCAAAGGAAACGCGATCACCTTCGTGCAGGGTCTTAAAGCCTTCAGACTGAATTGCGGAAAAATGAACAAAAACGTCATCACCGCTGTCATGCTGAATAAAGCCGAAACCCTTCTTTTCGTTGAACCACTTTACTACCCCCTCAGAACTCATAACGAACTCCTCCATTTTGTTAAACATAAGACATACTTCATACGACCGACTGTATCGTATGGCTCTTTTAAATAAAATGCAAGTAAAACATGAATTACTGCTATGTTTTTTCCATACAATACAAAGTTCATCGTAAGATAACAGTCACAAGATGTCGTCACACCTTTACTGAACATCAAGAAAAATCTGCATCATAGAAACTTGTAGTAACAATATGTGAGGAAAACCCTTCAGTGTAGTCAGGGTTACCTCCGTCTCCATGGTGGTAAACACAACAAAACTGCCCATCTTCCAATTCCGCCCAGCCGGAATAGCCGAAATCCCCGGAAGAAGCCTGGCGATCGTTCTGCAATTCCAGAATCTGCTGCCCTGCCCACGCGTCGGGTCTGCCCTCGGATGCGGACCAGGACCAGGAGTAGCTGCGCAAAAGACGGGGCTCCTCCGTACGCAATGAAATTCGTTTCCAGCAACTGCGGCCGGCAGCCTCGAAATCGGAGGCGGAACCGAACAGAATGGCCCGCCGATAAATCGAATCTGCCTCCAGGGAGTACTCCTTGCGCTTACGGCCGTTGACTCGCAGGACCAGCCGTCCGGAATCATAGCTGATGCGGATGGTGTTGGTCTGTCCTTCAGGCAGTGCGAGCCAGCGCGCTCCAGGAATATGCGGTTTGATGCCATTAGGGCGGATGCGCCACCAGACCCCCAGCCGCAGCGCACAATGATTCTTATCGCCTTCCTCGCAACGAACCTCGGCCTCGAGTTCTGCTCTGGCATGTGCCGGATCGCTCAAGGGGCGCAGGCAATACAGAAACGAACCTTCCTCATCGCAGCGTACGTGCAGTCCCTGGTCGTCGTATTCGTGCACGCAACCGGGAGTGACCAGGCCGTGAACCTGATAATCGGTTTCCAGCAGGGCTTCGGCGGTTCCCATCCAGGCCACGGTGCCTTTGTCAGGGGCTACATTGCGATACGTAACGAGCAAGCGTCCCGAGCGGGTCTGCCCCAGGCAGGGACGTTCTCCGATAAGCGGCGTGGCAATGGGCTCCCCCCAGGTCTCCCCTTTGTCCTCGCTGATGCAGGCGTACATGGGCTCGAACACGCGGCTGTTTTCCCGCATCAGGGCCAGCAGTCGTCCATCGGGCAACAACGTCATGGAGCATTCGCACAGGGCAAGCTGGGGAGTGGTGGAAATGGGGGCCAACGGCCGAAAGGTCCGCCCGCGGTTCTCCGAACGGTAGGCCATTTGTTCGATCACCGGCTGCCCCAGAGAGGGACGGGCGCACAGGCCGCGGTGCCAATGGGCAGTGGTGAGAAAAATTTCCGTATCCAGTTCTATGAGCCTATCCGGAATGCCATGCTGAATAATCCCTTCGTAGGGATGGCGATTCCAGGTTTTGAAACCATCCATGGACCAATACAGGCAATGCGGATTGTCTTCGATGATGCAGATCTGGTTGTCGTTCAGGACGGATATTCGCGGACAATGCCCTCCCGTGGGGTGCAGAATCACCGCATCGGACCAGGTGGCGCCATTGTCGTCGCTGATACGGGCCAAAAGCTTGCTGCGGCGGGCCACATGCTGATCCGCTTCACGATAAACGACAATGAGGCGACCGCTGACGTCGCGGCAAATGTCGGGAAAGCACAAATAATGCCCAGGGCGTTTATCGATGATGACGTGGCGGTCGGGCGTGTCGGATAGGCTAGGCATAAATACAACTCGTTCAGATTTGTGGTGACTTTTTTCTAACAAGCAATCACTTGGATTGCAATGAAAAATCGTATTATCACGGAAAGTTACTTTAAAGTTCCGGTTTCGAAGCCGGCAGCGCTCATATTGTGTGAATTGTTGAATAATTCATTATTTGTATACTTTTTTGGTACACATTATATGATTCGCAAAATGAATAGCCCTTTACTTTTTCGGTCAAAAAGATGTATTGAAATAATTCATAATTTGCATTCCGGCCTGCGAAACAGCTGCAGCGGGATTTTCGTTTGTCCATGAACTACGACACTCTTTCAGGAGAAATTTCATGCCAAGGTCTCTTGTTCTTTGCTTTTTTTCCCTGCTCTGCATCCTGCTCTGTTCCACGGCGAGCTTTGCGGCAGACGCGGAGGATATTGAATTCTCAACACTGAATTGCCAACAGTTTGTAACAGCTTTGGGGCAGATGGATGAGGAGAGCGCCGGCTATGTGCTGATGTGGATTGACGGCTATCTCAGCGGTGTTACCGGCGATACGCTCTTACATTGGGACGGGCTTGAAACCTTTGGCGTTGATCTGGTCGATTTTTGCCAGCGCAACCCCCACAGCGGTCTGCTGGACGCTGCCAAGGCCAAGGGAATCCGCCGCTAGGTGGGGCTGGCAGAAAGCTCCTACGGGCGGCGCCTTGAACATGAGCTGCCATTCGGGTAGAAGGCGCCCCAGGAAACCTTGAAAAACGAGGACAAGACGACAAAATCATGAATATTCGAGGCAGTGGCGTACTGGCGCATATCACTTCGCTCCCTTCCCGCTTTGGCGTCGGGGACGCGGGCATCTGGGCTCGACGGTTCGTTTCCTTGCTGCACGACCTGCACCAGACCTACTGGCAGGTTCTGCCCCTGGGACCATCCTCTCCGGCCATGGGCAACTCCCCCTACGCCGGATACAGCGCCTTTGCCGCCAATCCGCTGCTGATCTGCATGGAAGATCTGCATGCAAGCGGCATGCTGCCCTATCATCCGGACGAGGGCGTTACGACGCGGCAGCCGGGACGCGCCGATTACGACGGTGCGGGCTCCCGCAAAATGGCGCTGCTCTACGAGGCATTCCGGCACTGCCGTGAACAACTCGCACAGGATGCCGCCTATCACCGGTTCATCGAGGACAACCGCTTTTGGCTGGAAGACTGGGCGTTGTTCAGCACGCTCAAGAGCCGTTTTCACGGCCAATCCTGGCAGAACTGGCCCGATGAATTCCGTTTTCGCCGGCAGGAGGCCCTGGACGCCTGGAGCCGTGAAGGTCTGGAGGCCATCGAGTTCGAATATTTCAAGCAGTATGTGTTCGTGCAGCAATGGCAGTGCTTGCGCAGGGCCTGCGATGAAGCCTCCATCCGTCTGGTGGGCGACCTGCCCATCTACGTCACTTTCGACAGCGCGGACGTCTGGGCCCATCCGGAACTGTTCAAACTTGACGACAACCGGCTTTCCACGGTGGTCGCCGGGGTGCCGCCGGATTACTTCAGCAGAACCGGGCAACTCTGGGGCAACCCGGTGTACGACTGGGATGCGCACAAAAACCAGGAGTTCTCCTGGTGGACAGCCCGTATGAAGCATACGCTGGGATTTTTCGACCACGTCCGTGTGGACCACTTCCGCGGGCTCTCCGCTTACTGGGAAGTGCCGGCTGGAGAAACCACGGCCCAGAACGGCAAATGGGTGGAAGCTCCGGGGCAAGAGCTGTTCCAGACCTTTGCCCGGCGCATCGCCTCCCTGCCCGTGATTGCCGAGGATCTTGGCGTCATCGACGCCGATGTCCGCATGTTGAAAAAAGCCTTCAACCTGCCGGGAATGAAGATCCTGCAATTCGCATTCGGAGAAGAAGCCGCAAAGCATCTGCCGCACCTGTTCGACCGCAACTGCGTGGTCTACAGCGGTACGCACGACAACAACACCGTACGCGGCTGGTTCGAACGAGAGGCATCTCCTGACGAGTTGCGGACTTTCCAGCAGTATGTCGGACGCGGCATCAATGCCCAACAGGCGCCCAGGGAGATGATCCGGCTGGGCATGATGAGTGTGGCCGACACCGCCATTTTTCCTCTGCAGGACATTCTCGGATTGGATTCCGCGCACCGCATGAACACCCCCGCCACCCTGAACGGCAACTGGGAGTGGCGAATGCAGGAGACAGACCTGGAGGCCGGGCGCTATGACTGGTTCCGGGAAATGACGAAATTTTACAACCGTTGTTGATCTCCGGTTGCGCTCGTTTTTTTACTCACCCACCTTTTGAGCAACGCGTAAATTCGCAGGAACCTTCGCAATGCAAAAAAAAGACACATATACCAACAGTCCGCTCTGGTTCAAAGACGCCGTCATCTACGAACTGCATGTAAAAGCCTTTTGCGACAGCAACAATGACGGCATCGGCGACTTTGCCGGACTTTGCACCAAACTCGATTATCTCAAAGACCTCGGGGTCACGGCCATCTGGCTGCTGCCCTTTTATCCCTCGCCCCTGCGAGACGACGGCTACGATATCGCCGACTATACCAACGTCAATCCGGATTATGGTACGCTGCGCGACTTCAAGCATTTTCTGCGCGCCGCCCATGACCGCGGCCTGAAGGTGATTACCGAGCTGGTTCTGAACCATACGTCCGACAAACACGCCTGGTTTCAGCGCGCGCGGACTTCCAAACCCGGATCCGCGGCACGGGATTTCTACGTATGGAGCGACAATTCACACAAGTACGGAGAGGCGCGGATCATTTTTCAGGACTTCGAAAGCTCCAACTGGACCTGGGATCCGGTAGCCAGGGCCTACTTCTGGCATCGCTTTTATTCGCACCAGCCCGACCTGAATTTTGAAAATCCTCGCGTACGCAAGGCCATGTTCAAGGTCATCGACTTCTGGCTGGACATGGGAGTGGACGGCCTGCGCCTGGACGCCGTGCCCTATCTGTACGAGCGCGAAGGAACCAACTGCGAGAACCTGGACGAAACCCACGATTTTCTGCGCGAACTGCGCAGCTACATCGATACGAGGTACGAAAACCGCATGCTCCTGGCAGAAGCCAACCAGTGGCCCGAAGATGCGGTGCATTATTTCGGAGAAGGCACGGAATGCCAGATGTGCTTTCACTTTCCCATCATGCCCCGAATCTACATGTCCCTGTGGATGGAAGACCGCTACCCCATTCTGGACATTCTCGAGCAGACGCCGGAGATTCCGGAAAGCTGCCAGTGGGCCATGTTCCTGCGCAACCACGACGAACTTACCCTGGAAATGGTCAGCGACGAAGAACGCGACTACATGTACCGGGTCTACGCCAAGGATGTGCGGGCGCGCATCAATCTGGGAATCCGCCGCCGGCTTTCGCCCCTGATGTCCAATGACCGCAGGCGCATCGAACTGATCAATTTCATTCTCTTTTCCTTTCCGGGAACGCCAATCATCTATTACGGCGACGAAATAGGCATGGGCGACAACTACCACCTGGGCGACAGGGACGGCGTACGTACGCCCATGCAATGGAGCCCCGACCGCAATGCGGGCTTTTCCAAAGTCAATCCGCAGACCCTGTTTCTGCCCGTTATCATTGATCCGGAATACCACTACGAAGTGGTCAATGTGGAAAACCAGACCCGCAACCCCTCTTCCCTGCTCTGGTGGATGCGTACCATCATCGGCATTCGCAAACGCTACAAGGCCTTTGGCCGGGGAGAAATGCAGTTCTGCAAAAGCGACAACCACAAGGTGCTGGCCTTTGTCCGCAAACTGGAAGAAGAATCCATTCTCGTACTGGTGAACCTCTCGCGTTTTTCCCAGGTCATCGAGCTGGATCTTTCGGAATACGCCGGATACGAACCCGTGGATGTAATCAGCGGCACGCGGTTCCCCCGTATCGGCGAGGAAAGCTACACCCTGCCCCTGGGCATGCATGACTACTTCTGGTTGAAACTCGAACCAGAGGAACAGGACCTGCTGCCCGTTCAGAGCCATCCGCTGCAGGAAATCGACCTGCCGCGCGGATCCAGATGGCTGGACAATTCGGAGCTGCGCCAGGTGCTGGAAAAAGAGATTCTTCCCGCCTACCTGGAACAGGCCGACTGTTTCAACCAAAGACCCCTGGAACTGAAAGACGTGCTCCTGCGCGACTGGTTCGCCACGGACAAGGGGGTTGAGGGCGGCCGCCTGCTCCACCTTAAACTGTCCTACAAGGTCGGGCTCTCGCAGCACTACATGCTTCCCATTGCCATTGCCCGTGGCGAAAAAGCGGAACAGCTGCTGGAAGAACGGGAAGCGCCCATACTGGCGCTTATCAAGGAAAGTCCGGGCAAGGAAGCCGGGGTCCTGTATCACGGGCTCTGGGATCCTGCCATTCAACGCTGGTATCTGGACCTGGCCCAGAAAAAGCGCAAGCCTAAATCGATGCTCGGCAGCAGCCTTTCCGTACACCTCGGGAACGCCTGGCGTTCGCTTGTACCGGAGCCTGACGAGGAATTCGGGCTGGTCAAGGACGTGGTCAGAAACCAGGCCATTGCCTATGGCGACAAGCTGATGCTCAAACTCTACCGTCCGCTGGAGAGCGGTGTCCACCCGGAAGCCGAGCTTACCTCCTTTCTCACGGATCAGCTGCACTTTGCCAACATCCCGCGTTATGGCGGCATTCTGGAATACAAAACCACCCACGGCAAAAGTTACACCATCGGCATGCTGCAGGAATTTCTGCCCAGCTCGGTGGACGGCTGGTCCTATACGCAGGAGGCCTTGAAAGCCTTTTACGAGCGGGTCAAAATCCTGCGTATGGAGCATACGCCTGAGGACTGGAAGCTGAGCCTTTTTCCGCATACACCGCTGGAGTTGCCCGCGCCGCTGCGTCTGGCCATGGGGGAATTTTCCCTGGAAATGCTGCGGGTGCTGGGAAAGCGTACGGGCGAACTGCATCTCGCGCTGAGTTCACCAAAAGCTTCGGGAGATTTCCGGCCAGAGTCCTTTACCAAACTGTACCAGCGCTCCGTCTATCAATCCATGCGCAACCAGTTGCGCAGGGCCGTGCTGAGCGTGAACAAAAAAATCCGCAAGCTCTCTCCCCCACTGCGTGAACAGGCTCAAGTGTTCGTACAGAGCGAATCCGCCCTGTTGGAAATGCTGCAATGCATCTCGCGAACCCGCCTGTCCTGCCTGAAAACACGCATTCATGGAGATTTCCACCTTGCCCAGGTGCTGTTTACGGGCAAGGATTTCATGTTCGTGGACTTCGAAGGCGAATCCGAACGCACTATAGGCGACCGCAGGCTGAAACGCTCCTGTCTGCGCGATGTCGCGGGCATGCTGTTCTCTTTGCACAACGCGGCCTACTGCGCCCAGAACAAACTGCCCCGGCAGGATCCGCCGGACACCGATACGACGGCCTGGATAGAATCCTGGGGCCTGGCCTGGATAGAGGCGGCCTGGAACGAATTCCTGCAAGCCTATCTGGAAACCGTGCATGGAGCCTCTCTGGCGCCGCTGGACAGAGGCGCACAGCAGATCATGCTGGCCTGTTTTCTGCTGGAACGCGCCTGCATTGAAGTGGAACGCGAAATGGCCGGCAACACTCCAGGACAACTGCTGCCACTGCGCTGCATTCAGGCTTTGCTGGAAAATTTTCCAGAAAGCTGCTGACAAACTACAACATCCGCTTTTCAAAAGCCGGAGAAGCAGCGCTTTTCCGGCTTTTTTCATTTTCCCAGCAAAACCGTCTCCCGGTTTCGTCATCCCGCCTCACATGGACAAGCACCAAAATGTAGGATAAAAGCACTGCCCGTATTTTGGGGCTAAACTTTATTTATTCTCACCTGATCATCGAAAGTTGCCGCATCAAATCTATAACCAGGGATACATGATGAAAAAAAGGGAAACCTGGGGTTCCAGGACAGGCTTTGTACTGGCCGCTGTGGGCTCGGCCATTGGGTTGGGAAACATCTGGCGCTTTCCGTACATGGCGTATGAAAACGGAGGCGGAGCGTTTCTGATTCCGTACTTCACTGCCATGCTGCTGGCCGGCATCCCGGTCATGATGATGGAATTCGGACTCGGCCACAGATTCAAGGGCACTGCCCCGAAGATTTTCGCATCCATCACTCCCAAAGCCGAATGGCTTGGCTGGTGGCAGGTGCTGGTGGCGTTCGTCATTTCGGCCTACTATGTGGTCGTCATTGCCTGGGCCTTCAACTATCTGCTGTTTTCCTTCACCCAGGCCTGGACCGCCGATCCCAAAAACTTTTTCTTCAATTCCTTCCTCGGTCTCACGGATTCGCCCATGCACCTGGGGAATATCCAGTGGCCCATTTTCTGGGGAACCATCCTCACCTGGCTGATCACCTACATCGCCGTATTCACGGGCGTACGCAAAGGCATCGAATGGGCCAGCAAGATATTCATGCCGCTTCTGTTCATTCTCGTGCTGGTGTTCATCGCCCGTGGCCTGATGCTGGATGGCGCTGCCGAGGGCCTGAACTGGCTGTTCCGACCGGATTTTTCCGCACTCTCGAGCGGAAAGGTCTGGGCCGATGCGTTTGGCCAGATCTTCTTCAGTCTTTCCGTGGGCTTTGCCATCATGCTTTCCTACTCCAGCTATCTGCCCAAAGATTCCGACGTCAACAACAACGCCTGCATGACCGTGTTCATCAACTGCGGCTTCAGCCTGCTTTCCGGCGTCATGATCTTCAGCGTGCTGGGCTACATGGCCGCACAGCAGGGCGTTCCTGTCAGTGACGTTGCCGGAAGCGGCGTCGGACTGGCTTTCATCACCCTGCCCATGGCCATCAACCTGATGCCCATGCCCGTATTCTTTGGTGTGCTTTTCTTTCTGGCCCTGTTGTTCGCCGGCCTCTCTTCCATGATCTCCATTGTGGAAGCGGTTGTTTCATCCTGCATAGACAAGCTGGGCATTACGCGCAAAAAAGCCGCCACCCTGGTCTGCCTGGTGGGCGCCATTGCCAGCATCGCCTTCACCACCGGAGGCGGTCTGCTGCTGCTGGACATCGTAGACCACTTTATTAACAACTTCGGCGTATTGCTCGGAGGATTGGCGGAAATCATCTTTGTGGCCTGGTTCTGCAATCTGGAAACGCTGCGCGAACATATCAACAGCATTTCCGACTTCGGAGTCCCGTCCGTCTGGAACGTCTGCCTGCGCTTCGTCACCCCCATGATGCTCGGGGTCATTATCATTACAAACTTCATCCAGGATCTGGACAAAAGTTACGGCGGCTATTCCGATACGGCCATTCTCTGCTTCGGCTGGCTGCTGCTTCTGGCCTGTCTGATTTTGTCTCTGATCTTCCCGCGTTGGCACGGTGCGTTTAAGGCCTGCCATTCCGAACATTCCGATTTCCGCAAACAAGGGAGCTAGCCCATGGAATTTTCATCTATCTTATTGATGTGCATCGGTCTGGGAGTCACCTGGGGATGCGCTGCCATTTGCATTCGCATTGCCATGAAAAACAGCGATTGATCTTTTCCGTCCACGGCTTCCCGGCTTGATCTGGGAGCCGTGGACTGTTTTTCCCCTTCTTCAAAGAAAATCCCCTTTTTTGTCTCAAAAGACCCCGCAGACAGCCGGAAATTGAATTGACAGGCGCCCTAGGACAAGGTAGGACCTTGTGAATTAATCAACAAGGAGGAAGTGCGCGTGAATATTTTGATTTTTGGTCCCAACGGAAGCGGTAAAGGGACCCAAGGTTCTCTCGTAAAGCAAAAGTACAATCTGGCCCATATCGAATCCGGCGCCATCTTCCGTGAACACATCGGCGGCGGCACCGAACTGGGCAAAAAAGCGAAAGAGTACATCGACAAGGGCGATCTGGTTCCCGACGACATCACCATCCCCATGGTTCTCGAAACTCTGAAGGAAAAAGGCGCCAACGGCTGGCTGCTGGACGGATTTCCCCGCAACATGGTTCAGGCTGAAAAGCTGTGGGCCGCTCTGGCTGACGCCGACATGAAGCTGGACTACGTCATCGAAATCCTGCTGCCCCGCGAAGTTGCCAAAAACCGCATCATGGGCCGTCGTCTCTGCGTAAACGACAACAACCACCCCAACAATATTTTCATCGACGCCATCAAGCCCAATGGCGACAAGTGCCGTGTTTGCGGCGGCGATCTCAAGTCCCGTGCTGACGATCAGGACGAAGGCGCCATCAACAAACGCCACGACATTTACTACGACACCAACACCGGCACTCTGGCCGCCGCCTACTTCTACAAGGATCTGGCTGCCAAGGGCGAAACCAAGTACATCGAACTGAACGGCGAAGGCACCATCGACTCCATCAAAGAGACCCTGCTCGCCCAGCTCGCGTAAATTTCGAAGTACCAGTTACAAAAAAATCCCAGACACGGTTTCCACTGTGTCTGGGATTTTTATTTGCGTCGTTGCAGCTGTTGTTCCGCTGCAGCCGCAACTCGCCTTTTTTACTGATGCTTGCGCATTTCCTCGATCAATCCCTTGAGCGGACGGCCATCCGGAGTGGTGGCATCAGGGTCGGTCTTCAGAATGACCTCCCAGGTCTGCAGGGCTGCGTCAATGTTGTTCAGGTCATGGAGGTAGACGATGCCCATGTTGAAGCGGGCCGTACGGTGCGCGGGATCCGCGGCAATTGCCTTGTCAAAGCACTCGATGGCCTTTTCCGGATTCTTGTCCCGGCGATACATGACGCCAAGGTCCGTCAGGACATCGGCATTGCCAGGCTTGAGCTCCAGTGCTTTGGTATAGGCACGGATGGCTCCTTTGAACTGATTGCTGTCGAAATAATGATTGCCGAGGTGCACCCAGGCGGCCACGTCCGAAGGATTTTTCTGCACCTGGGCTTCCAGGCGCTCGATGGCGGCCTGGTCCTCGGAAGCGCCCGCATCCTGTCCGGACATCTGCTGCGGCGTACCGCCCGGCATTGCCTGAGGCATTCCCTGGGGTATGCCTTGGGGCGCCCCTTGCGTCATACCCTGCGTCATACCAGGAGGCATACGCATCTGTCCCTGTCCGAGATCCTCTCCCTGTTCCTGATACAAGGAAAATCCCACGCCGCCCACATAGACGCCGAACAAAAATGCCACAACCATGGCTACAACCATGACCTGCGGGGCCACACCTTCCGCTTTTGTTTTCTTTTTTTGTTTACTCATAAAAAAAGTTCACATCTCAGTAAGAAGTTGTATCACACAATGATTCCATGGCCTTGATCACGGCCGCGAAATCATTTTCGCCCTCACCTTTGCCCAAAGCCGCGCGAAAAAGCTGAAAGGCCGTATTGCCCAGCAATGCCGGTGCGCCCTGGCTGTCCGCGGTCTGTAAAATAAAGCGCAGATCTTTGACAATGTTTTTTAGGGTGAATTGCGGGGAAAATTCTCCGCTGCGGTACATCGGCTCCTTGAGCGCGTACAGCTGACAGCTCATTGGCCCGGCGAGCAGCGTATTCAAAATGACGTCCGTATCCAGGCCGCATTGCCGTCCGTAGCACAAGGCTTCGGAAAATCCCGCGGCCATGATGCCCAGCAGCAGGTTGGCGGTCATCTTCATGGCCGATCCCATGCCGGTATCCCCGCATCTGACAACCTGCTTGCCCATGGCCAGAAACACGGACTCCAGAGCGTCCACCCGGTCGGCAGGGCCACTGGCCAGCACGACCAGATCGCCGGTTTCCGCGGGCTTGCGCGAACCGGATACAGGCGCATCCACCAGGACCAGCCCGTGCTGGCTAAGCCGGGCGTCCAGGCTGCGCGCGTATTCGGGCGGCACTGTGCTCATGTTCACCACGGTCGTTCCTGCGGCAGCGCCTTCCACTATCCCAGAAGGACCGAAAAGGACCGCATCCAGAGCCTCCGGACCGGTCAGCATCAGAATCGCGCAGTCAGCCTGTTCGACTGCCGCGGCCGGGCTGGCGCTCGCAACAGCGCCCGCGGCTTGCAGACCGGCCAGTTTTTCCTGGCTGCGGTTGTACGCGACGACCTCAAAGCCGGCGCGCAACAGGTTGCGGGCCATGGGTTCGCCCATGAGGCCCGTTCCAGTAAACGCTATCCGCATTGCCATGGAGCCTCCTTTGTCCTGTCCGCGTACAGTGGATCCGAGCCTATTTGCGCCAGAATTCGGGAACAAAAAGAATGAGGACGGTAAAAATCTCGAGCCGGCCCAGCAGCATGCAAAACGTCAGCACCCATTTGCCCATCTGGGGGATATGCGCGTAGTTTTCCGTGGGTCCCACCGTCCCCAGTCCCGGACCGATGTTGCCGATGCAGGCCGCCACTGAGGCAAAAGAAGTCAGCACGTCCTGCCCCAGTGCCGCCATGATGAATGAGGCCAGGACAAACAGCGCCAGGTAGAGCACGAAAAAGCCCCAGACGCCGGAAATAACTTCCGGAGGTACGGGCTTGCCCCCGAGCTTGACGTATTTTACCGCACGCGGATGCACCAGGCGAATCAATTCGTGGTAGGCATGCCGACAGAGCACCATCATACGCATGCATTTGATGCCGCCGCCCGTGGAACCTGCCGAGCCCCCCAGAAACATCAAAAAAAACAGGATAGCCTGAGGCAGAAAAGGCCAGATTTCGTAATCCGCGGTGGCAAAGCCCGTGGTGGTGCAAATGGAGACCACCTGAAACGAGGCATAACGCAAGGACTGCCAGATGCTCTGATAATTTTTGCCGTAAATGCACACCGTAACGGCAAGGATGCTCAACAGGGTTGCGAAGGTGTAAAAACGAAATTCGGGATCTTTCCACAAGACCAGGGGTTTTCCGCGCAGGGCGAAAAAATGAAGCGAAAAATTCGCGCCCGCCAGAAACATGAAAATGGTAATGATCCAGTCGATGTAGGCGCTGTTGTAATACGCCACGGAAGTGTTCTTGGTGGAAAACCCGCCGGTGGCCATGGTGCCGAAGGTATGGCAGATGGAATCAAAGAGATTCATGCCGCCGAAGCACAAAAGAACTATCTCCACCAGGGTGAACAGCAGATAGACTTTCCAGAGGATCAGTGCCGTATCCTTGATGCGCGGGCTCAGTTTGTCCGGTGTGGGGCCCGGCACTTCGGCCTTGTAGAGCTGCATGCCGCCTACGCCCAGAAAAGGAAGAATGGCCAGAGAAAGCACGATGATGCCCATGCCTCCGAGCCAGTGGGTCAGGCTGCGCCACATCAACAGACCGCGCGGCACGGCTTCGATGTCCGTCAGCACCGAGGCTCCGGTGGTGGTGAATCCGGAAACCGACTCGAAAATGCCGTCCACGGCGTGGGGAAATGTTCCCGCCAGCCAGAACGGCAAGGCCCCCACCACGCCGGCCGCAAACCAGCCAATGGCCACAATGGCCATGCCTTCCCGGTGCTTCATGACGCCGGGATCCGGCGTACGGAAGATAAGCACAAGAGCGAAGCCCGCAGCCATGGTGATCAGCATGGACTCTGCCAGAGGCAGGATTCCCGCATCCTGATAATACAGCGAAAACAGCAGCGGAAACAGCATGGTCAATCCGACGGAGCAAATAATCGCCCCTACCACGTACATGGTATAACGGAAACGCACTTAAATAATCTCCAACTTCGCCGCGAGCGCGCTTTCCACACGGGAAAGGTTGTCGCGCGTGCTGAATATTATGATCCGGTCCTGCGGTTCGATCACCGAGTCGCCACTGGGAACGATGACGGCATCTCCGCGGATGATGCAAAGAATCAGGGCGCCTTTGGGAAAATTGAGCTGCTTGAGCGGCTTGTGGACGATATCCGAATTTTCCTGGGCAATGGCTTCCAGGGCCTCGGCCTCCTCGCCTTTGATCTGTACGGAAGAGATGATCTTGCCGCGGCGGACGTGGTGCAGGAAGCTGTTGACCGCGGAAAGGCGCGGACTGACGCTGTGCTCGATGCCAATGGTACGTACGAGGGGGAGATACGCGGTTTTGTTGATGCGGGTTATGGTCATGCGCGCGCCCATGTTCTTGGCAAGCAACGAGGAAAGGATGTTGGTTTCCTCATCGCCGGTCAGCGAGACGACCATGTCCATGCCGCTGATATTCTCCTCGCGCAGAAAATCCTGATCCGTACCGTCACCTTTGAGCACGATGACCTTGTTCAGACGTTCGGCCAAGTACTGGCAACGCTTCTCCTCGATATCCACCAGCCGCGTATGGTATCCGCGCTGCTCGCACAACCCGGCCAGGCGCAGACCGATGTTTCCGCCGCCGATTATCATCAACTCCTTGATGGGCTTGTCGTGCAAACCGAAAATGGCCCCGAGTTGTCGCAGATCCTTTTCCGCGCAGACCACGTATATGAGGTCGCCGCTGAGAATCTGATCGGCTCCGGTGGGAACAATGAGCTTTTCTTCCCGGACAATGCCGGCAATGATGAAACTCTCGAATCCCAGGGTCTCGCGCAGTTCCATCAAAGGTACCCCCACAAAGGCCCCCTGTTCCGCGCGAATCCCCACCATTTTGAGTCTGCCGTCCGCAAATTCGCTGTAGTCCACGATTCCCGGCACATTGATCATCCGATCAATGGACTTGATCACTTCGACTTCAGGATTGATGACAACGCCGATGTTCAGATATTCCTTGGACAGCGCATCCCGGTAAAGGGTGTATTCCTCATTGCGGATACGGGCCAGCTTCAGGGAGGTCGGCGAAAGAACGTTGGCAAAAAAACAGGCGATGATGTTGGTTTCATCGCTATCGGTCACGGCAAGGAGAATGTCGGCATCCTCGGCTCCGGCGTCCATCAGTACTCTGGGGCTTGATCCGGAACCTTCAATGATCTGTACGTCGATCTGGTCGGTCAGCCGCCGCAATTTTTTGGGATTGCGATCGATGACCACCACATTCTTGTCTTCCTCAGCCAGACGTTGCGCAATATGAAAGCCCACTTCACCGGCGCCGATGATGATGACCTTGAGCGCTTCCGTTTTGTTCTTTTCCCGATGCAAAAATTTCATAGGCACTTCAATAAACTAAAAAGTTCTGCAAATCCAGCGTGAAACATCACAACTCAACCTTCCGGGCAAGGGGATATCTTCCGACTTCATGGTCCCGGTCAGCCACAAAAAAACCTCGTTGTATCCGGCCTTCCCTACAATCCTTACAACGAGGAAGCGCTACTATGCGGCAAAGTTAGCCGTAATTCAAGCAGGGAAACCTGACTCCGCGCAGCAGCCCGCATAGCGCCCCGGTAAGATAAAGAACCAGCCTAACTCTCAGACATTACGGAACAGGGACTTCCTTACCATTTTTAACTGTTGGGTAAACAAAATTTTTTCCTTTAATCACAGCCTGAGGAGCAACCAGATCCCTATACAATCCGGGCCGGCGATCGCGCAGGTAGAAATATTTCGGAGCCGGATGCGTCATGCCGTAATAGCCCGGAATCAAGTCAGCCACCAGCAATGTGTCCTGCTGATGGTTCGCGGCGACAATCAGGTCCCCATGCGGGCCGAAAATAATGCTGTTGCCTCTGTAGTGCCATTGATCCTGGCCGCGCCGTTCATAGCCTGCACGGTTGGAATAGGCAAAAAAGATGTTGTTGGCGTAGGCGTTGGCAGGAAAAAGAATGGTGGAAACGTCCGGGTAAGGAACATCACTGCGCTGGCCGCTGGGAAGCGTATAATAGCCGTCCGCAGCGGTGGGCCCAACGATGAGCCTGGCCCCCTTCAAAGCGAGAATGCGCGACAGTTCCGGGAATTCGCATTCGTAGCAATTCAGCACCCCGACCGGAAAGCCGTTCAACTGAAAAACATCCGACAGGCGGTTGCCGAAAGACCAGTTGTCCCGTTCCTGCTGCCCGTAGAGGTGGGTTTTTCTGTAACTTGAAAGCAGGTTGCCCGAAGCGTCGATCACCGCGATGCTGTCATAATAAAGCAAACCGCCAGGAGCTTCAGAGACATCGGCTTTTTCCGCGTACGGCACTATCAAAGCCATGGCATGTTGCTTTGCTATCCGGCAAGCCCGTGTCACGCTCGGACCGTCGGCGTACTCGGCCACTTTTCTGGCATCCTCCGGACTCAGGGTATACCCGGGCACATAGAGTTCGGGAAAGGACAGTAACTGCACGTCGAATTTGCTGGCCTGAATAACGGCCTGTTCCAGACGAGCAAGATTTTTCTGCGTTGCCCCCGTACCGCAGGCTGCCTGGGCCTGATAGATGCCAAGCCTGATTCCCTTGCCAAAGGCGGGAACTTGACCATAGATGGACATTTTCATCTGTAGTTTGCGATAACTGTCCATGACCTCGGGAGAATATTTGGGCGGACAATTGTCACCGTCTGCAGCGCAGACAATTGCAGGCAAAATACATAGGATCAAAAGCAGCCCAAAAACAACCAGAACACTTCCAACTCGTCCGGACATCGAACCGCGCATGATTCGCCCCCTTATGCTTGCCCTCCCCGTATTGTATTGATTATGGTTATCCCGGATGTAACATATTTTCGGGGCAGGTACGATCCTTTTTTCCAAAGAACAGCCGTACACATGGCCGAATTCCAGGACAACTTTTCCGGAAAAACAACTTTCTCTTTACAACTGCGACGAACAGCGAATATAATTGCTTTCTTATGTGCGCGGAAGGAATGACCAGACCCCAGGACCAGGTAGCATTGCGTACGGGCTGCAAGATCAATCTGCATCTCGAAATCACGGCTACGCGGACGGATGGATATCACGAGCTCGAAACGCTCTTCTATCCGCTTCCCGAGCCTTATGACGTTTTGCATATCTCGCCCGGACAAACGGGGAAAGGTCTGGAGTTCAGCTGCACGAATGTTGAGCTGATGACGCCGGACAATCTTGTGGTCAAGGCCTATGATGCCTTTGCCGCAGCCAGCGGCACCCGGCCGGACCTGAATGTCCGGCTTGAAAAAAAAATTCCTTTTGGAGCAGGACTCGGCGGGGGCAGCGCGGATGCTGCAACACTGCTCAAATATTTGAATACGCATGCCGGCCCACGGGCGCTTTCACCTGATGGCCTGCATGTCCTGGCAGCGAAACTGGGCGCCGACGTTCCCTTTTTTTTATACCAGAAGGCCGGTTGGGCAACGGGAATAGGCGACAGCTTTGGAGAAGAAATACCGTTCTGGGCGGATTTGAGCGGCATGGTCATCGTTCTGGTCTGTCCGGATGTACATGTGAACACGGCCTGGGCGTATCGGACCTACGATCAGATGTGTGAAAAAATACGTCAGGATGGTTGCAGCTTCTTGACATGCCCGGCACAATTGGCGTATTGCCTCTCCTGTTCAAGTTCACTGCTGTTCTTCAACCGCTTTGAAGCTGTTGTGTATCCGACTTTTCCCGAACTTCGTCGTATCAAGGAAGAGTTATTGCGAACAGGGGCAGTCGGAGCCCTCATGAGTGGGAGCGGCTCCAGCATCTTCGGAATTTACAGAAATCCCGCTTCGGCAGAAGAGGCTACAAGGAAGCTGACGCTCTCACATCAAAACGTATTTATCCATTATTGTTAGCACTGGGGTGTCGCCAAGTCGGTAAGGCAACGGGTTTTGGTCCCGTCATTCGAGGGTTCGAATCCTTCCACCCCAGCCATTTTTTTTATGTGTACCTGTTCAGCGGGTATCCATTAAACTTGAAAATTCCCAACGAACTGACGGAACTAAGGCAATGCATCGCGATTTGAAAATTGTAACAGGCTCATCCAATCCGGAACTTGCCCAGGCCATCTGCAACCACCTCGGGTGCAGACTGACGCCAGCAGTCACAGAAACCTTTAGTGACGGCGAAATTCGTATCGAAATCGGTGCCAACGTACGCGGTGACGACGTTTTCGTCGTGCAGCCCACTTGTGCCCCGGTCAACGACAATCTCCTTCAACTCTGCCTGATTCTGGATGCCCTGAAGCGAGCCAGCGCCGGACGTGTAACCGCAGTTGTTCCTTATTATGGATATGCCCGCCAGGACCGGAAGGTGGTCCCCCGCTCTCCCATCAGCGCCAAACTGGTTGCAGACTTTTTGACTGTGGCCGGTATGAGCCGCATGATCACCATTGATTTGCACGCTGGGCAGATTCAGGGATTTTTCGACGTCCCGGTGGACAACCTTTACGCCTTGCCGGTTTTTCTGGAATATCTCCGCAAGCTCGATGAAGATTTCATCATCGTATCCCCGGATGCCGGTGGTACGGAGCGCGCCAGAGCCTATGCAAAGCGTCTGGGAGTCGGTCTGGCCATCATCGACAAACGCCGCGACGAACCCAACAAAGCCAAAGCCATGAACGTCATCGGCGATGTCAATGGCAAAGTGGCTGTTCTTATCGACGACATGATTGATACGGCCGGAACCATGGTCCAGGCAGCCGAAGCACTGCTCGGACACGGCGCGCGGGAAGTCATGGCCTGTGCCACGCACCCCGTATTGTCCGGGCCGGCTATTCGCAGACTCTGCAATTCGAAATTTTCCCAGGTAGTCGTCACCAATACGATACCTCTCGGGGATAAACTCCAGGCTTGTCCCAAACTTAAAGTCATGTCTGTTGCTGGATTGCTGGCCAAGTCCATCTACAACATCCACACGGACTCCTCTGTCAGTGTGTTGTTTGTGTAGAAAAACAGCTCAGATCCAGGTACAGCAACATAAAACATTACCTCCCGCCGGAGCGTGACGCGACTAGGCCGGAGTTTCAGGAAAGGAGAAACATAAATGAGTGAAATGCTTTCTTTGGCAGTCAGCCAACGTATGGACGGCGGAAAGGGTCCCAATCGGCGTTACCGTGAAAAAGGCAAAATTCCTTGCGTTTTTTATGATTCCACCGGCAAGAATATCAAAATTTTGGTTGATGATCTGCCTTTCCGCAAAGTTTACCGGGGAGCAGGATCCACTTCGGTTATCCAGCTTGAAATCAATGAAGAAGGAAAAACCGAATCCCTTCCCTGCCTGATCTGGAAAATTCACAACCATCCTTTCAAGAACCAGTTCCTGCATATTGATTTCATGGGTGTGGATCTCAAGAAAGAGATCAAGATTATCGTTCCCGTTGAAATCACCGGCATTTCCAAGGGCGTAAAACTGCAGGGCGGCCAGCTTGAAGTGTTCCGCGAACACATCGAAGTCGTATGTCTGCCCCTGAATATCCCGGACAAAATCACCATTGATGTGACCGAACTGGAAATCAACCAGAACATCAACGTCGATGATATCGTCCTGCCCAACGGCGTAGCCATCTCGCAGGGTTCGGAAGAAGAAAACTTCGCCGTTGTCGGTATCCAGGCGGTTGAAGAAGAAGAAGAAGCTGGAGCATCCGAGGCCGCAGCAGAAGCCTAACGGCTTTTTCACACGCCTTTGTGAATGTTTGCTATTTATATACAGAACACTGAAAGTGTTACGACTGTCTTCAAGAAGGTACACCGTTGTCACCGGATGGCTCATCCTTCCCTGAAGTTGGCGTGAACGTCCAATACTTCAATGGAATATGCAGGTATAATTACCGGGTTGGGTAATCCGGGACAACGGTATCAGGAAACACGACATAACTTTGGTTTCAGTGTTCTTGATGCACTCAGCGCTTCGCCTGATACATACGGCTGGTCTGCGGCCGAACCGGTCAAGGCAAGCAAAGATTTCTTTGAACTCTGGAGAATGCGGCATCTTGCCAGCTCAAGTGTCTGGTTGTTTCTCAAACCACTGACTTTTATGAACCTGAGCGGCAAAGCGGTTGCAAAAGTTATCCGTTACTATAATCTCGAAACTGACCAGCTTATAGTGTTGCATGACGAACTTGATCTCCCTTTGGGGCGTATGCGCCTCAAGTTCGGAGGTGGCTGGGCAGGTCATAACGGGGTCGGTTCCATAGTCGAACTTCTCGGCACCCGTGATTTCTACAGACTCAGACTTGGGATTGGAAGGCCGGTTCACGCGGATATCAGTTCGTATGTTTTGCAGCCATTTTATTCCGAGGAGCGGGAACTGGTAAATAAACTGGTTCCGTCTGCCATAGATGGGTTGTCCCTTTTTGCATCAAAGGGCTTCGAACTTGCCAGGCAGCAGTTAAACTCTTTTACTCCCTGACAATATTCAGTATCTCCATCTTTATCTGTAAAGCGTATGGACTATCTCTGGAGCTTTGGGTATATTAGTGTGAATATAGCATTTATACCCCTCATCATTTCCCCCCAAGGAGTACTGACGTGTTTGGAGTTGAAGAGCTGGTAGTTTACCCCGCCCAAGGCGTTGGTAAAGTCGAAAGAATTGAAAATCAGGAGATCGGGGGCGCAAAAGCTGATTTTTATATTGTACGTATTCTCAGCAACAACGTTACCCTGATGGTCCCTGTCAATAATGCCAATAACGTTGGCCTTCGTCCGGTCTGCGATGAAAAAAAGGGGCTGGATATCATTGCCTCCCTCAAAGACCGTTCTGACTTTTCCGGTTATTCGGGACAAAACTGGAACCGTCGTTATCGGGAATACTCCGAAAAACTCAAAAGCGGTGACCTTGCTGATGTTGCATACGTATTAAAGGAACTGTTGCTCATCGGAAAGGACAAAGAGCTTTCTTTTGGTGAAAGGCGCCTTCTTGAACAGGCCATGAGCCTTATCACTATTGAACTGGCTTTCGCTCTTGACAAAAAGCCGGATGAAATAAAAGAAATTATTGAAGAACTTTTTCAGGATGTACTAAATGATCCTGACAAGGAAACAGACGAATCTGAACAGTAAAATTTTCTTGCCAAATTTTGAGGTATACGCTAAATACTGATTCTGATGTTTCATTTCATCATGTGGGATATTAATCACTATCCCACGTTTACATAAATACCCCGCAAATAGAACTTCAAGAAAACGAATTGGTACCTAGCACCATTTCAATATTGGTATTTATAATCTATTTTTATGTTCATTAAAACGATCTGATGGTATACTGCTGTAATATATGCTGCAATGATCTGTTTTTTATTGCCCATACAAGATTCCTATACATTAATTAGAGATTGATTTTACCTATCGTAATTTCTTGCGATACCTATTTTATAACGACCTGCATGGAGTGAGGAGATGAATTTATCCGAGTTAAAAACAAAAAGCATGTCCGAACTTATGGCGCTAGCCAAAGAGTACAACATCGACAATGCCAGTGGCATGCGCAAGCAAGAACTGATCTTCGCCTTGTTGCAGGGCTGCGCCTCCCAGAATGGTTCTATTTTTGGTGAAGGCGTACTGGAGGTGTTGCCGGACGGTTTTGGTTTTTTACGCTCTCCGATGTACAGCTATATGCCCGGTCCGGATGATATTTACGTCTCCCCTTCTCAGATCCGCCGCTTCGGACTTAGAAAAGGTGACGTTATTTCCGGGCAGATTCGTCCCCCAAAAGAAGGCGAACGCTATTTTGCTCTGCTGCGCGTAAATGAAATCGGCTACAGTTCTCCGGAAAGCTCCAAATCCCTTGTTCTCTTCGACAACCTTACGCCTATCTACCCTGACAAGCATTATGTGATGGAAACAAGCTCGAACAATTTTTCTTCGAGGGTTATCGATCTGCTGACTCCCATCGGCTGCGGCCAACGCGGACTCATTGTCGCTCCGCCCCGTACCGGTAAGACCATGCTCCTGCAGACCATGGCCAATTCCATCAATGCAAACCACCCCGACGTGTACCTTATCGTCCTGCTCATCGACGAACGCCCTGAAGAAGTCACCGACATGGAGCGTACCGTAAAGGCCGAAGTCATCAGCTCCACCTTTGATGAGCCGCCGCAACGTCACGTTCAGGTAGTTGAAATGGTGCTCGAAAAGGCCAAGCGCCTGGTGGAACGCAAACGGGATGTCGTCATCCTTCTGGACAGCATCACCCGCCTGGGCCGTGCCTACAACGCCGTCACTCCTTCCTCCGGACGCGTTCTGTCCGGTGGTCTGGATGCCAATGCGCTGCAGCGTCCGAAGCGCTTTTTTGGCGCCGCCCGCAATATTGAAGAAGGCGGCAGCCTGACCATCATCGCCACCGCCCTCATCGATACGGGCTCCCGCATGGACGAAGTCATTTTTGAAGAGTTCAAGGGGACCGGCAACCTGGATATTTATCTGGACCGTCATCTGGCTGAAAAGCGCAGCTTCCCCGCCATCGACATCAACCGTTCGGGCACTCGTAAGGAAGAACTGCTTCTGGACAGCGACGTGCTGAACCGCGTCTGGATTCTTCGCAAGGTTCTTGCTCCCATGAATACCGTGGACAGCATGGAATTTCTGCTGGACAAAATGAAAGGCACGAAAAACAACGAAGAATTCCTCAACACCATGAACAAATAGCTGCGCAGCAGCTCAGCTCCAGCTACCGCTCCCAATTCTGCATGACGCCGATGTGCATGGGCGGCTCTTTGCCCATCCACATCACCCGGCTTGGAAGCGATGTTTTTCCATGATGATGCGGAAAAAAGGTGATCGATCCTTCGACCGGTTCGGATTCCGCGAAACTCGGCCCGTAAGTCCAGATGAACTTGCCCACGGATTTCAGCGGACGCCGAAAATTCAGTTCCGGAATTTCAAGGATAAGTTCGTCGTTCCAGGGTTTTACTTCCAGGACGAGATCTTCCTTTGACAGGCGATAGGTTCCATAAAAGTCCTTTTTATCGAAATCCATGGCACCAATCGCACGCAGATTGAGTCTGATTTCATTTCCTTGCTTGAGAAGCCCGGTCCCAAGATATATGCGCCTTTTGGTTTCTTCATTGGGAGCCCCCTGTTCTCCCAGTAATAATGTATCTCTTTTCACCGGGCTTATTTCTTTGATTGTATCCTGTCTTACATCCTGCTGCCCCTGAGCCACACCTGTAGCACGTTCGGCGCTTGCCGACTGCACATCCGTACTGCTGATTGACGCTGGCGAATGCAGCGTAAGGTCCAGCAATTCCTGCATATCAGCCCGAGAGTCTCCCCACAGGCCGGGGAACAGCGCACCGCTGATCACGGCAAAGCCCAGATGCAGCAGCAGCGTACAGATCACACTCATGGTTCGGACCATCAGGTCACCTCTGACGTTAGTTTACCTTACATACTTAAGGATGTTCCTAGTAAATAACGAAGTCAACCCACCCTGGTGGTCGGGTATATTCTTCGGCATTTCAGATATAATCCGCGTCAATTTTATCACTTTTCCTAATATTCGTTGCCTCTTTTGGTCGGAGTCAGGGTAAAGTCACGGCCAATAGTAACACGATTTAAGAAAAAGTATCACGTAGTACTATTCTTTAAATTTCACTCAATGCCCTATCCATGAAGATATGGTACATAGTAACACGGAACAATAATACGTATTACGCACTACTACTCTATTAAAAAGTCCTGCAAAGTAAGACATTCATATCGATTTCTCATTGACTTGGCTATTGAATAAGGATTATTATAAGTCCATTGCTTAACATTTTATATTTTCTAAATGTACTATCGTACCGCTCATTACTCGGGCAGGGAGGTATGAACTGAAATCTTTTCGCATCTGATTGGATGTAAATGGGTGTTTTCATTCAGTGTCCGCAACGCATGAGAACACTTTGGCTATTATCAAGACCAACAATCGAGGATGGAGGTATTTATGAAGATTTCCGTAGGTCTCGCTAAGGATAGTGCGGAAAAAAGGCTGTTACAACGAGGAGTTACCCGCCGTGATTTCATGAAGTACTGCACGGTGGTCGCTGCTGCGTTGGGCATGGGCCCTGCTTTTGCGCCCAAAGTGGCAGAAGCATTGACCTCCAAGAAACGCCCCAGCGTTGTCTACCTGCACTTTGCCGAGTGCACAGGCTGCTCCGAGGCGGTTCTTCGGACCGTGGACCCCTACATTGACGCTTTGATTCTTGACACTATTTCTTTGGACTACCACGAGACCCTGATGGCCGGCGCCGGACATGCCGTAGAAGAAGCTCTGGAAGAAGCCATCAAGCACGACTTTGTTTGTGTATGCGAAGGCGGCATCCCCACAATCGAAGACGGCGCCTGGGGTAAAGTCGCAGGAAAGAGCATGCTTTCCATTGCCCAGGAAATCGTCCCGAAAGCAAAGGCTCTCATCAACATCGGCACCTGCGCTTCCTTTGGTGGCGTTCAGGCCGCCAAGCCCAATCCTTCGCAGGCCAAAGGCGTGAACGACGCTCTTGGCATCAAGAGCGGTATCAACCTCCCTGGTTGCCCGACCAATCCCATCAACTTTGTTGGCACAGTGGTCCATTTCCTGACCAAGGGCGTGCCCGAACTCGACGAGAACAATCGCCCGATCCTGTTCTACGGCGAAGCTGTCCATGACAACTGTCCGCGGCTGAAGCATTTCGAGGCTGGCGAATTCGCCCCCTCCTTCGGTTCCGAAGAAGCTGCCAAAGGCTGGTGCCTCTACGAACTCGGATGCAAGGGTCCCGATACCTACAACAACTGTCCGAAAGTTCTGTTCAACCAGATCAACTGGCCTGTAGAAGCCGGACACCCCTGCATCGGCTGTAGCGAACCTGATTTCTGGGACGCCATGAGCCCGTTTTACGAGTCCTAGAACCGGAACGCATCAGACTTGATTAGACCGTACAACTTAAGACAACAGCTACGCCTAAGGAGGAAACCATAATGGCAGCGCCTCACAGCGATTACTCAGGTCAGGTCGTCGTTGATCCGATTACCCGGATCGAAGGCCATCTGCGCATTGAAGTCGAAGTGGAAAAAGGCATGGTTAAGAACGCATGGAGCAGTTCACAGCTGTTCCGTGGTCTTGAACTTATCCTGAAAGGTCGCGATCCCCGCGACGCGCAGCATTTCACCCAGCGCGCCTGCGGTGTTTGCACCTACGTTCATGCCCTTGCTTCCACTCGCGCCGTTGACAACGCCGTCAACGTAAAAATTCCCAAAAACGCCATTCTGCAGCGCAACCTCTGCATGGCCGCCCAGTACATGCATGACCACATCGTCCATTTCTATCATCTGAATGCTCTGGACTATGTCGATGTCGTCAGCGCGCTGAAGGCCGATCCCAAGAAAGCTGCTTCCATAGCCAACAGCATTTCTCCCCGGCCCACCAAAGCCGAGGATCTGAAAGCGGTTCAGACCAAACTGAAATCCTTTGTCGAGTCCGGACAGCTGGGTATTTTCAGCAATGCCTACTTCCTGACCGACCACGACGCCTACATGCTGTCTCCGGAAGTCAACCTGATCGCCACCGCCCACTACCTGGAAGCCCTGCACCTGCAGGTCAAGGCAGCCCGGGCCATGGCCATGATCGGCGGTAAAAACCCCCACACCCAGTTCACGGTCGTGGGCGGCGTTACCAACTACGAATTCCTCGATCCCAAACGGCTCGCCGAATTCACCGCTCTGTACAAAGAGATCAAGACCTTCGTCGAACAGGTTTACATCCCCGACCTGCTCGCAGTGGCCGGAACCTACAAAGACTGGTTCGGCATCGGCGGCACCACCAACTTCATGACCTTTGGTGAGTTCCCCACCGATGAATACGACCTCAACAGCCGCTTCATCCCGCAGGGCGTTATCTACGACCGCGACATCAGCAAAGTTGAGGACATGGATCCCAACGTCATCACCGAGTCCATCAAGCACAGCTGGTACGAAGGCAATTCGGACCTGCACCCCTACAAGGGCGTTACCGAACCCAAGTACACCAGCCTGGAAGACAAGGAACGCTATTCCTGGATGAAGGCTCCCCGCTACAAAGGCAAATCCACCGAAGTCGGCCCTCTGGCCCACTGCCTGGTTGCCTACGCTCGCGGCGTCAAGCCATTCAAGGATGCCGTTGACGGCGTGCTCAAGCACTTCGGCGCCGGTCCTGAAGTTCTGTTCTCCACCCTGGGACGTACCGCTGCCCGCGGTATCGAAACCCTGGTTATCGCCAACGAGACCGAAAAATGGCTCAACGAACTCAATGAGAACGTCAAAAAAGGCGACAAGACCCTCTACACCGAGTGGGAAATGCCTGATGAAGCCCAGGGCGTCGGTTTTGTCGATGCTCCCCGCGGCAGCCTGAGCCACTGGATCGTGATCAAAGACAAGAAGATCGAAAACTTCCAGCTCGTGGTTCCCTCCACCTGGAACCTCGGTCCTCGTTGCCAGAACGACCTGCTTTCCCCGGTTGAAGAAGCCCTTGTGGGCACTCCCATCGCGGATCCCAAGCGTCCGGTCGAAATCCTGCGTACAGTGCACTCCTATGACCCCTGTATCGCCTGCGGCGTACACGTCATTGATCCTGAAACCAACCAGGTGCACAAGTTCAGGGTTCGCTAGGACTAAGGTCAATTATCAGACTACAACCTACAGGGACTCGGACTTGCACCGGGTCCCTGTTTTTTTTATACTTAGATTATGGAATCCAACACAAATAAGATACTTGTCCTTGGCGTGGGAAACATCCTCTACACGGACGAAGGTGTTGGCGTGCGCGCTGTCGAACGCCTCATGCAGAACTACACCTTTTCCGACAATGTTACCCTCATGGATGGCGGCACGTTGGGATCGCGGCTCATGGATCCGCTGCTCAACTGTACGCATGTCATCGTTGTGGACGCCGTCCTTGGCGGCGATGAACCCGGCAGCATCTATAGGCTCACGGGGGAAGACCTGAGAAAAAGCCTGGCCTTCAAAAATTCCATGCACCAGACAGATCTGGTGGACACCCTGATCATGTGCGACCTGGTAGGCAACAGGCCCGAAGCAGTGGTTATCGGCATCGAACCCGAAGACTACTCCACCTTGTGCCCGGACATCTCCTCCACCACCCAGGCCTGCCTGGATCAGGCAGTTGAAATTGTTCTCAATGAAATCGACGCCCTTGGAGGAACCTTCAAACGTGCTGGGCAAAACGCCGTAGCAAGCACGGAAGTCAAGGAGTAAGCCATGTGCCTGGCAATTCCGGCGAAAATCGTCGAAATAGATAACGGTATGGCCACCTGCAATGTCGGTGAAAGCGACACCCAGATCAAAGTTTCGTTGATGTTGCTGGAAGGACAGGTGGACCTTGGAGACTTCATTATTGTCCATGCCGGATTCGGGCTGCGCAAGCTGGACCCCAAGGAGGCGGAAGAAACCCTGACCATCCTGAGGGACATGCTCAAAGCCCAGGGAGAAGCTGCCAATTTCTGACATCCTGTACCATTTGCCCGCAGGAAAGATTCTTCCAACACACAACAACAAACGGCGCAGGGCATGGTCCTGCGCCGTCATTCTTTATTGGAGGCCGGACAGCTTCCTTTAACCATATAAACAGCAGAGAAAAATCATGCAGTCCGCAACCAACACACCCGATACCTTAAACGCCAAACTGGCGCATCGAATGCTCAACACGCAGAAATCCTTCATTCGTGAAATTCTCAAGGTAACGGAAAACCCGGAGATTATCTCCTTTGCCGGCGGGCTGCCCAATCCGGAGCTGTTTCCTGTGAAAGCCATGCAGGAAGCAGCCAACGCAGTGCTGGCCGAAAACGGCAAAAATGCGCTGCAGTACGCTACCACCGAAGGCTACCCGCCTTTGCGCGAGTTCATTGCCGAACGTTATCGCACCAAAAAAGGCATTACTGTTTCGCCTGATGAAATCGTCATCACAAGTGGTTCGCAGCAATCTCTGGATCTGGCAGCCAAGGTCCTCCTGAATCCCGGAGACACCGTACTCATCGAAAGACCTGGATATCTCGGCGCCATCCAGACCTTTTCACTGTTCGAGGTTGCTTTCCGCAGCGTGAAATTGCAGCAGGACGGTCCGGATCTGGAACAGATGGAACAGGAACTCCGTACTCCGGGTCTCAAACTGTTCTATGGCGTCCCCAATTTCCAGAATCCCACGGGGTTGAGTTACAGCCTTGAAAAACGCAAGGCCATCGCCCGTATGCTGGAAGATCGGGACATGCTTTTTCTCGAAGATGATGCGTACGGGGAATTGCGTTATCAGGGCGATCCTCTCCCGCCTCTTTCCCGCACCATGCTCGGACGCAACGGAATCCTTCTGGGATCTTTCTCCAAAATCACGGCTCCCGGCCTGCGTCTGGGCTGGATTGTCGCCGACCGCGAACTGATCAAACAGATCGTCACGGCCAAACAGGGCACCGATCTGCACACGAGCATTCTCACGCAGCGCATCCTGTATCGCTTTCTTCAGGACAATGATCTGGATGCCCATATACAAAAAATTCAACAACGCTATGGAAGTCAATGCGCACACATGTTACGTTGCACCCAGAAATGTTTTCCGCAGCAGATTGAAGTGACGCATCCGGCCGGAGGCATGTTCCTGTGGTGCACCATGCCAAAAGGCTATTCGGCAAGGGAACTTTTTGATAAAGCAATTGCTAAAAACGTTGCTTTTGTCCCCGGTACGCCTTTTTATACAGATGGCGGGGGCCAGGAAACATTCCGTTTGAACTTTTCCAATGCCGATGAAGAAACCATTTCCCAGGGCATTGCCCGGCTGGGGTCCTGTCTGGACGAATTCTGCAACAGTTAACCCGAAGCAGTACGCTTCCTGGGGGTTTGATACGATGCGTTTGAAAACTTCTCTTCTTGCCCTTCTTTTCATCTGTGGCTGTTTTGCTGCCCTCTCTTTTCCTGCTGCTGCAAACGCTCAAAATGACCAGGAACGTTATTCCGTACAGTTCAGACTCCCTTTGGATAAAAACGAGGTCTGGAATTTTGTGGAAATGATTTCAGGCCTCGGATACCCCAGTTATATGTACACGGAGGAATCCAAAGACGGCTCCACATACTATTTTGCACAAATGGGCAGCTATGCCTCCATCATTGACGCCATAGATGCGGCCAACGCGCTGAACAAAAAGGTAAAGGTTCAGTATGACGTTGTGCATACCAACACCAACACCATTGTTCAGCTTGGCTCCGGCTCGGAAAAAACAACTTCCAAACCCGTGGAGCCAAAGCAACCCGAGACAAAAAGCACATCTGTCGCCGAAGATAAAACCGCGTATGACGAGCCTATCATTGCGGCACCTGAAGCTCCGGCCGTCACTGCTCCCAAAGCACCTTCCATCCCCAAAACGCCTCAGACTCCTGAGCAGCCACGGACTCCTGGCCAGGCATCCTCCAGTCAGAAAACGCCTGCTGCCGCACCTGCCCCTGCAAAGACACAAGCCGAGGCTGAAAAAATTTACCTGCTGCAGCTCTTTTCTTTCCAGGTTCAAAACAACGCCATCCAAACAGCCAAAAATTATAAAAGCAAAGGCTATGACGCCAAAATCATGAGATTGTTCGATTCGCAGAACAAGGAATGGTTTGTCGTCAGTGTAGGGTACGCGAAGACTCAGGAACAGGCAGCCGCACTTGCGGACCAGTTTGCCCAAAAGGAAGGCAAACGGCCAACATTGAACAACGTCGACGCCGATTTCCTGGAAACCCGTATCGTTCCTTTTGACTAACATGGAGACGCATATGGAATGGACCAAAAAAGACGAAACGACCCACACCTTTACCATGGGCGGCGTGCTGATGGTGGGCATTGTATACGAAACCATGGGTACCCGTGGCTGGAAAATCCAGGTCGCCAATCGTTCGTTGCGCGACAAGATCCCGGGCGAAGATGACGCCAAGAAGGTTGCAGTTGCCTTTGCGCAAAAAATCATTCAACAATGTCAAAAAGATCTGGACGATATCAAAGCAGAAATGGGTATGGGAGACGCAGCCGACTAAAGGCAAACACACTCAAATCCGGGGCCTAAATGCATGCGAGCCATTTTCAAGCCTGTTGTCGTCATCATCCTGCTGCTCTGTTTCTGGAACCTGGCCTGGGGACAGCAATCACCCGATATCCGGCAACTCATCGACCAGCTGCAGGCCGCGGATTGGAACACGCGAAAAACCGCAGTGGAAAAACTGGGTGCGCTCGGTCCCATGGCTCAGGAAGCGGCTCTCCCACTTACCAGGACCCTGCGGGAAGATACTGATCCGCTCGTCCGTACGGCAGCCGCCATTGCCCTGGGAGACATCGCGGCTCCGCCGGAGATCGCCCTGGCCCCCCTGCGCGACGCCTTGTTTGACGACACACCGGAGGTTCGCGCCGAAAGCGCCGCCAGTATTCAGCTGATGGGACCTGCTGCCGCTGCGGTTCTGCCTCAGCTGCAGGGACTCATGGAAGACCCTGTTCCGGACGTGCGTATCGCCACGGCTTATGCCATTGCAGCTGTGGCCCCCAAACAACAGCAAAGCCTCCAGGCACTTTCCCAGGCACTGTCGGACAGCAGTCCGAGCGTACGCCAGGCCGTAGTCCTAGCGCTAGCCGATCTGAATGAAGGGGCGAAACCTGCTCTGCCGGCTTTGCTGCACTGTTTGAAAGATCCCAATTCCTTTGTGCGGCTCGCCGTGGCCCAGACCCTTAAAAAAATCGGGCCGGAAGGATTCGAGGCCCTTTTCCACATCCTCAAGACCGGCTCCAAAGCCGATCAGGAGGAAGCCGCTCAGGCATTGCGTATCATTGGTCCCGATGCGGTCAATCTGCTCATAAGCCGGCTGGATTCCACCGACGATTCCGTCCGGGAAGACGCCATCTATGCCATTGGCTGGGCCGGACCAGCTGCAGCCGGTGCGGTGCCCCAACTCATCACTCTGCTCAATGATCCCAATATCGAAATCAACAATGCGGCCACCATCTCCCTGGGGCGCATCGGAAGCTCTGCAGTAAAACCGCTGATGCAGGCCTTGAAAAGCAACAACCCCATCACCAGGCTATACGCCACGTACGCCTTGGGACGAATCGGCATTCCGGCCATTCCCGCACTGATCAAGGCCCTGCAAGACGTCAACCCGGACATTCGCAAAAAAGCCGCCCAGGCGCTCGGGGCCTGCGGACGCGCTGCCGGCACTGCGGTCGCTCCGTTGACACGGTTGCTGGCGGACCAGGATGCGTCCATACGCAGTGAAGCCGCGGATGCGCTGGGAGAAATCGGCGAACCGGCCAGTGATGCGGTGCCGGAATTGAAAAAAGCGCTCAGCGATCAGGATCAGACCGTCCGTACCATCGCGGCCTATTCACTGGGAAAAATCGGAGAACCCGGCATCCGGTCGCTCAGGGACTCTTTGAAGAGCGGCCAGGCCCAGACACGGGCCATTGCCGCCACTGCCCTGGGCATGATCGGACCGGAAGCTGCCGAAGCCGTGCCCGACCTGCGGCCCGTTCTTGTGGACACCGATCCGCAGGTCCGCAAAAATGCCTTGATGGCGTTGGGGTATATCGGACCGGATGCGGCATCCGCGTTCGAGGATCTTCGCAAATCATTTGTCCAGGCGCAGGACATGGACGAACGGGCCATGGCCGGATTCGCCCTGGCTGAAATCGGCGACCAGGGCTGGAGCTTTGTGCTTTCGCAACTGAAGCACAAAGACAAAAGCACCAGGCTCGCGGCCATACGTGCGCTGAGCATGCTCGAGGATCATGCCTACAAAGCCGTGGGAGCCCTGCAAGAAGTCCTGCAAACGGACAAATCTTCCTTTATTCGCAAGGAAGCCGCCCTTGCTCTTGGTAGGATAGGCAGAGCCGCGGCACCGGCCCTGCCGGCTCTGAAAAAGGCTCTTGATGATCAGGAACAGGTACGACTGGCGGCCAAAAAGGCCATGGACGCCATTAATCTGGAATTGAACCGGACGGAAAATGAAAACCGGCAAGCCCCGGAACAAGACATTTCCTTGTGACGATTATTCCTCTTCTTCGTCGACTTCCGCGCTTTTACGCATCAGCAGGGCCAGAATCACCCAAAGGAAGAGAACAACCCAGTCGATGATCAGCCGGATGAAATCCACCCGCATATGAACGCCTGAAGCATGGGGTTCGGGAGTGGTAAACAAAAAACTGAACCCCAGAGGCAACTCGGTTCCCCCGGACTTCCCCACTGTAAACAGCACCCACGGAGGAAACAGGGTGCTGAAAAACAACAGAGCAATGCCCAGAATAAGAATGGTTTTGGTGCCGGACTTATTTGTCATCGCAGCACTGTAGCCCCAACCCGAACATTATTCAATGGGGAGCACACCGGCCAGACAAAGCCCCCCTTGAACAGCGGATCTAAATGCGTCAGCCGCACCGTGGGGCATCTATTCAATTAATCAACCACGCAACGAAGATCTGCCCCGCCTCGTCCGCCCAGCCCAGAGTCCCAGGCCAGCCAGCAGCACCAGCATAAGACCGAGATGGCCTGTCGTCCCCAAAGGAACCGAGGATCCTGATCCGCCCGGATCTGACGCGGTCCTGAAACTGGAACTCTCTGTCGTGTACGTGGATCCATTATAATCATACGACAATACATAATAATACGTAGTCGCGGCAGTCAAACTTCTGAGATCCAATACGGCGATGGTCTCTTTCGCGCCTGCGCTTAAGCTGTTCGGGGTCGTTGTGCCCGACAAGGACAGATTTGACGGATCAGTACCATACTTGAATTTGATATCCAACATATCATAATCACTGCCAGTAATGTTTGCAGAAAGGGTTGCTGACGAAGAAGATAGATACTGCGCGCTGTTGACGGTAATAACGGGAAGAGCGACCCCTCCGGCAAAGACCACGTTGCCCATACTGAACAGGAAGAAAGCGACGACAAACAGCGCACAAACGCTCCGTCCATAACTGGCAGGACGAATACAAGACCTCATAGCAGCCCCCAAAAATTGAATATTAGCTTTTCGAAAAATTGCCCTTTCCGTTTTGAATCGCCCTACACATTTCTATAAGTAGCAATGAATTTTCCAATAACATAAGCCGCAGCCATTTACAAGTATCTTTAAATGTATAGCATGCTGATTTTATTTATATTTTATTTTCTAAAAAAATATAAACGCCATAATTATAGACTACATAATTCTGAATGAAATTGGGGGATCTGGGCGATGAAATCAGCCCAAGGGCCTGGCAGCCTACCCTCCGGATAATTTGACCCTATGGCCGAGCTTTTCCAGTTCGGCCTTGAGTACCTGCCGGTGGTCTCCCTGGATCTCGATGACCCCGTCTTTCACTGTTCCGCCGCTTCCGCATTTCTGTTTGAGCTGCTTGGCCAGCTTCGCCAATTCCACGGGATCAAGGGACAGTCCGCTCACGAGCGACACCCCCTTTCCTTTGCGACCTTTGGTCTGGCGAGAAATATAAACCGTACCGCCTGACGCACTCGCACTCCGCGGACCTGGCGCATTCTTTTTTTTGCAGCAAGCACATTGTGTCACCGGCTTGCCGCAGCCGGGGCAAATGCGTCCTGTTTCCGTGGAATACACCGGCACAGCAGTCCCATTGTCTTTCTTTTGCATGCTGAAATACACCGAATCCGCTTCAGTTAAATGAGGAAACACCATGCGGAATTATGGTCTGCTTCCAATGACTTGCAGGATAAACGCATCAGCTCCCCAAGTAACCGGCATAGGGGGGACTATTCCTCCCCCTATTCGGGCATCTGGGAATGCGCGTCTGCCAACTCGCTTATATCTTGTAACAATCGTAAACGTTTCGAACGACTCCTGCGTCTAATGTATGGTAATGTCGACGCTTACTGCAAGCGTTGGTCTGGCCGTATACCGCTGGTTCCGTACGCGGACCTTGCTACATAACCATATGTAGCGTAAGGTATTTTCAGAATTTTCCAAAATGGGTAAAAAGCTCTTTTGCGCCCAGGACGGAAGGCTTGCCGCTTCGTGCAAAGCAGTGGGCTGATCTGAAAAACGTGCGTATTTTCAATATCTAATAAAAATTCTGGAATGAGTTTGCAAAACACTCTCCCGTGGGAAAGCTGCGTATGGCCAGCCGAACGCCTCAATGAGGCCATGGAATTATTGGCCAGAAAGAGCAAGCTCAAATCAACTCCGACGGAACTTCCTCCGGCCCCGGATTCACTCAGGCAGGCCGACATGGAAGCCCACGCGCAATGGATTCAGTTTCTTGCGGCCAAGCTGCAGATCGAGTCCGAAGAGGTGGAAACCACCTATGCCGACCTGGAATCCATGCTGGACAGCTGCGCGCCCGCCCTGCTGAGCGTACGTTCGGGCAATGGAGATTCCAGCCCCGGCTATCTGCTCGTATTGCGCTCGCGGCGCGGCCGCCTGCTGCTGTTGTGCCAGAACCGCCGTACGCGCATGATCCCCCGTGAGCAGATCCGCGTGGCTCTGTGCGGCCATCTGGAACAATCCGTATCCGGCCCCATCGACAAATTGTTCGAACGCGCACAGATTGAAGAATCCCGTCGTGACTACGCCAAGCGGGCCATCATGCGCGAACAGCTTGGAGCCATTCCCATAGAAGGCTTCTGGCTGCTCCGGCTTTCCCCTGCCAGCAATTTTCTAGGCCAAATGCGGCGTATGGGCCTGCACAAACGCCTGGGAACCTATCTCGTAGCGCACATGCTGGCTCTCGGACTTTTTTTCCTGTCCTGGTGGATCATCGGCCAGGGCGCTCTCCAGGGCTATTTCGAACGCTCGTGGCTCACCGCCTGGGCCTTGCTGCTGCTCAGCATCATTCCCTTTCAGGTGCTGGAAGTCTGGTCCCAGAGCCAGCTGTCCACCGGCTCCGGAATACTACTCAAAGTGCGCCTGATTTTCGGAACGCTGCAGCTGAGTGCCGAATCCATTCGCAACCAGGGTGCCGGACAATTCCTGAGCCGGGTCATGGAATCCGAAGCATTTGAGCAACTTCTGCTCCAGGGCGGGTTTGCGGCAGTGGTATCGCTGTTCGAGCTCACCTGTGCGGTGTTCATTCTCGGCCAGGGGGTTGGGGGACCATTCCATGGTTTGATTCTGGTCGCCTGGATGCTGGTGAATTTTCTTTTCTGCTGGAACTACTACCGCAAAAGCCGCGCCTGGGTTGCCAGTTATCGCGAAATGACCAATGATATCGTCGAGCAGATGGTGGGCAACCGTACGCGTCTTGCCCAGCAGGAACCCGACAAGTGGCACGAAGAGGAAGACCGCCAGCTGCACCGCTACCTGACGCTTTCGGAACAGCTGGACCGCGCCGGAGTCAGCATGCAGGCATTCAGTTCGCGCGGCTGGCTGCTGCTGGGCCTGGCGGGATGCGCCTACGCCTTTGTCTTCAATCCCGGCGAAACCACAGCCCTGGCCATCAGTCTCGGCGGCGTGCTTCTCGCCTCGCAATCGCTGTCCACTTTTGTAATGGGCGTGGTCAGCGTGGTACAGGTGCGTATCGCCTGGGAGCAGATCGCTCCCATGTTCCGTGTCCGTTCAGCGGATCTGGAACGGGAAGCGGCTTCGTTCTCACTGGGGCTTTCCGCCGAACAGGACGACGTGACACTGTCCGGCAATGGAAAATCCGCCACCGGAAGTCCGGACCCGCTGCTACTTTCGCGCGATCTGGTTTTCCGGTATAGAGACTACGGCCACCCCGTGCTCAACGGTTGTGACCTGAAAATTTTTCCAGGCGACAGAATCCTGCTGGAAGGCCCTTCGGGCGGAGGCAAAACCACGCTGGCCAGTCTGGTGGCGGGTTTGCGAAAGCCCCTGTCCGGGCTGCATTTGCTGCGGGGTTTTGATATGCAGACTCTGGGCACGGATGCCTGGCGCAGCCGGGTGGTATCCGCGCCGCAGTTTCACGAAAACCATGTGTTCACGGAAACCTTTTCCTTCAACCTTCTGATGGGGCGCTGCTGGCCCCCGCGGGATGAAGATCTGGAAGAAGCGGAAACCATCTGTCGGGAACTCGGTCTGGGGGAACTCCTCCAACGGATGCCCGCCGGTTTTCAGCAAATCGTCGGAGAAAGCGGCTGGCAGCTTTCCCATGGTGAACGAAGTCGATTATACATAGCCCGTGCGCTGTTGCAGCACACGGACCTGATCATACTGGATGAAAGTTTCGCGGCTCTGGATCCGGCCAACCTGCGGCTGGCCCTTGAATGCGTTTTCAAACGGGCTCCCGCGCTGCTGGTCATAGCCCATCCGTAAAACAGACGGAACAGGAAGACATGAAAGGCGGTACTGATGCTTGACCGAGCCTTGTACTATTTTACCATAATCGCCTGGTGCGTATTCGGCATCTGGATAGGCTACATTTTCTGGCGTCAAACCCGTTCGCGGGGATTATGGACAGCGCTCAAAAATCTGCTGCGCATGCGGCGTATGCTGCTGTATCTGGCCATGCTGCTGCTGGTTACCTTCGTCAACCTGGCAACGGTGTTCATCTATCCCCAGTACGTTGGCGTCGTGGTCTCCATGATCACCCCCGGCGGTATTCGCCCCGAACCTCTCCAAGGCGGATTGAACTGGATCGTTCCCGTGGTGGAACATGTCGTCCCCTACCCCATCTCCGTTCAGACCTATACCATGACCTGGCGTCCCGCGGACGGGAACCACCAGGGAGATGATTCCATACGCTGCCGTACCACGGACGGGCAGGAAGTCATCATCGACTGTTCCTTCATGTTCGCCGTAAATCCCAACAAGGTGGTCAAACTGCATATCGACTGGCAGAACCGCTACCTCGAGGATCTGGTGCGTCCCATGGTCCGCGGCGTGATCCGCGATTATGTGGCCAAATACACGGTGGACGAGGTCAACAGCAGCTCCAGACGCATCATGGGGCTCGAGCTGTCGGGACAACTGAGGCGTATTTCCAGCCGCGTCGGCCTGCTCATGAAAAACTTCATTCTTCGCAACATCACATTTTCCGAAGATTATTCCCATGCCGTCGAACTCAAACAGGTGGCTCTGGAAAAACAAACCCAGCGCCATCATGAAGCAAGACAGGTCATGAACCTAGCGGAAGGTAACAGCCGCCAGATTCGGATTCTTGCCCAGGCAAAGGCCGACGCCATCCGATACAAGGCGGAAGCTCAGGCCCAGGCCACGATCATCCGGGCTCAGGCCAGACAGAAAGCCCTGCAGCTCATTTCCAACGCCTTGCAGGCCAACAAGGACTTGCTGACGTTCCAGTACATCGACAACCTGCCCAAGGATCTCAATGTCATGCTCCTTCCGGACAAAACATCCGTGATTCTTCCGCTGCCCAAGGATGCGGACCAAAAATCGCCCTACGGAGCCCTTTCCGGCATGGACACACCTTCCTCAAACAATTCTGCGGGCACGTTCCCCGACAACGGCCTGGATGCACTGAAAGAACTGGCGCCTCCGCCAGATCCGGCCGGGAATCTGAACCACGAGCCTTTGCCCACGGCAAAACCGCTCACTGCTCCGGCAAGGAAGAGATAGCGTCATGATAGAAGAATTCCTGCACTTTTTCGTTCTCGCCTCCTGGGTTCTTTTCATCCTGATGCTGGTGTACTCGTTTTTTCGAGTACTGCGGCGCGAAGGAATTGTCTCGGCTTTCAAGAAGACCTTTTCCATTAAACGCTGGGCCATTCACCTGCTGGTTCTCGCTTTCGTCACCACGCTTCATTTCAGCCTGGTGTTCATTCCGCCGCAATATACGGGCGTGGTTATTTCCATGCTGGACAAGGGCGGTATCAGCAAAAAGCCGCTGAACGGCGGACTGCATCTCATTGCCCCTTTGCTGCAGCGGGTGGAAGTGTACCCGCTGTACTGGCAGACCTACACCATTGTCAGCAATCCGCTGGAAGGGCAGAAAAAAGGCGATGATTCCATCACCGCCCGTACGTCCGACGGCCAGGAAGTGGACATCAACTGCTCGGTGCTTTACCGCATCGCTCCCGAAAAAGTGGTCAACCTGCACATCAACTGGCAGCACCGCTACGTGGAAGACATGGTCCGGCCCATCATCCGCGGCACGGCTCCGCCTCGTGGTTTCCAAATTTTCTGTTTCGGAAATCAACAGCCACAGCAGGCGCCACGCGGAAAAAGAACTCAGCGAACATCTCAAGGTCATTTTCAGCTACAATTCACTGATTCTCGAAGCCTTCCTGCTCCGCGACTCATCACGTTTACGCCCTTGTACGCGCAGGCCGTGGAACAAAAACAGGTGGCCGAACAGGGCACCACCCGGACCGAACACGAGGCCATGCAGATTGCCAACTACGCCAAGGGACTTGCGGAAAAGACCAGGATCGCCGCACGGGCCGAGGCGCAGGCCGTCGTGGTCACAGCCCAGGCCGATGCACGGGCCATCGTATTGCAGGCGCAGGCCCAGGCCGAATATTTCCAACGGGTGGCCCAGGCGCTGCAGGTCAATCCCAACCTCCTGACGTACGAGTACATCAACAAAGTCGCACCGCAGATAAAATCCTTTTACCTGCCCAACGACGCGCCGCTCCAGCTCCCTGAAACCGCTCTGCCGCCGAACCTGAAAGGCATGCAGCCGCTGCCCGGATCTGCCGCGAACACGTTTCAGGTCTCGCCGGACCTGCAAACCGACACGCAACTTTTTGAAGCCGAGGACCGCAAGGAAGACATGGAAGATCCGCTTGATTTACCGTCCATTCCTGATGCGCAGGAGCAGTCCGCCAAACAGAAATCAAAAAAAGTTGCGAACCTCGTCAACCAAACCCGAACCTCATGCGTCTAATGACAGCAAGACAGAGAAAAAAAGTGCTCCCGTTCAAGATCCTTTTGATCTGCTTCCTTCCAAGAAGGGACAGTAGCATGCGCCATCATGGGGATTTTCTTGGCTTTCCGGGGAGACAGCTGTATGAACCATTGGACGTGATACAGAATCCATCCGGAGGCTTCAGGCATGCATGCTAAAACTTCTTCGCACAATCCATACGTTCTCCAGGTCAGGGAACTGGAGCAGACACTTGGAGCCAAGCGTTTGCAACGTGGATTGAAGCAGGACGCACTTTCGCTCAGCAATGGCTCGTTGTCGCCAGTCCAGGTACGTACGCTTTTCGAATCCTTCGAATTCGTCTACCCGCAAAAACGCATCGCTTTCATTAATTTGAAAGGCGGCGTGGGCAAAACAACATCGGCCATCAGTTTGGCCACACGGGCAGCGCAGTACGGATTCAAGACCTGCCTGCTGGACCTGGATTCCCAGGCTTCAGCCACTCTGGCCTTTGATGTGGAACCGGCTGCGGACGACCCCATATTTTATGATGTATGGCAGAACCCGGACGAAATGCTGCCTGGTTCGCTTTTGCAGGTGCAGGAGAACCTTTTTCTGCTGGCTTCGGCCCTGGAAAACGCTTTGCTGGAAATGAGCCTGGTGAACCCGACCGCACAGAAAAACGCCATGGCCAAGGTTTGCGATACACTGGAGAAACACGGATTCGATTGCTGCATTATTGATTGCCCGCCTTCTCTGGGCACCGCGGTGATTTCTTCGATCTGCGCAGCGCGTACGGTGGTGGTTCCGCTTGGAAGCGATGCTTTTTCCTTTCGAGGGCTGGACCTGACCATCAAGGAGATCGACGCCATTTGCAGCACATTCGGTCTGGAGCGTCCAGCTGTTCAACCTTTGCTTACGCGCATGGACAAACGGTACAAACAGACGGACACGGCCTGGCAGCGGCTTCATGACCAGTACGGCACCCTGGGAGAGCCCCTGGCCATCCGGACCAGTTCCGAGCTGTCCAAGGCTCTCGAAAACAGGCAAACCGTGTTCGCCTCGAATCAAAAGAGCAACGCGCGCGAAGATTACGACGCATTCGCACGAAACGTACTGGGGTTGGACACTTTTCTCAAAAAGGCTTGACGAGTCATGCGATATCACGCAGGAGTATTCCATGAAAGATGTTCCGCATGAAGTACCGACTAAAACCGATCCTGAAATCAAGGTAAAACGACAACGCCGCAGGATTTATCAGGATACTCCCGTACAAGCGGGCACCAAAAAGACAACAGAAAAAAAGACTGCAGTTGCAGCCAAGAATGTCACTGAAAAGAAGTCTGATGTTGTCTGTAATGACAGTAAAACAGAATGTACTAAAAAGACAGAAAGACAGTATATACCTGTAGAAATTCGCTCAGAGCGCATAATAGAAAATGCCATGGCCGCAAGTATGGGCCTTGGAATCATTCCATTACCCTTAGTCGACTCTGCCGGGATAATGAGGATACAGCTTTATATGATTCGGGAGCTTAGCAAAGCATACCAGATCAAGTTCTCTCTTGTGCGTTCGCAGGCTCTGGTAACGTCACTCATCGGCGGACTTGGATCTGTATCGATTGCCACAGGGCTCTTTGGGTCGCTGGTAAAACTTATACCTGTGTTTGGTGGTATTGCTGGAGCATTAACTTTACCTGTTGTTGCCGGTGCTTTTACTTATGCCCTTGGCAAACTTTGCATTCAAAGTTTTTCACATGGAGAGCAAGCTCCTGTGTCTATCAGCCAAGCTACTCGTCGTAGTTTTAATGAATACTTCCAAAAGGGAATTAAAGCCGCCAAGGGCCTTCGCAACAGAAAATCCGTGGTCAGCAATTAAATTTTATATTCAAGAAAAGTCCTATATTTCAGCAACCTATGAATTTAACTAAAAAAACATCAAATTTTTTCATCAAAAAAACACTTGCTTTTTAAATTAGAGTAGTTAAAATTATTTTCAACAACATAAATCTCAAAAGGAGGAAACATCATGCAAGTTAAGACCAATGTAAAATCCGGTGCTGGATCCCTTCGTGAAACCTTTGGCTGGGCTGGTAGCGACAACGGCTAACACCTGAAGCCTTAAGGCCGGGCTATACTACATAGCCCGGCCTTAATTTTTTTATAAACATAAATACATCAAAACTGTCTTTACATCTTTTCTGCATTTCCACTAAAGTTGAATTTCGTCTCACAATCCGCACATAAAAAAACTCCATAACGATTGAAAATTTCTTCGGTTCGAGTTAGGTATTATGTGTCGATTTCATTAGCCTTTGGCTCTGTAGTCCTACAGCCGGGCAATGTTCCGGCAGCTGTATTGGTGCAGAGAGCTTTCAGCTTCACTTCATAAATTTGATAGGGAGTAGACTCATGGTGAAACAAGAAGAAACCACGCAGCAAGAAGCAGAAAAGACTGAAGAAACAAAAGCCGATTCTCAGCCGCGTTTTCAAGAAGTTACCTTCTCCGCTGAAGAAATCCGGTTTGAAGAGGCCAACAAACTCATTGCGAACAGGGTCAAATGGGCCATGGGTGTCGGTCTGGTTCCCATCCCCATCGTGGACCTGGTCGGTTTGCTGGGCCTGCAGATTTCCCTGGTACAGTCCATGGCCAAAATGTACGACGTTCCTTTCAAGGAAAATGTCGCCCGTTCACTGATCACCTCGCTCATGGGCAGTATCATCCCCGTATTCGTTGCCGCTCCGGTTACCAGCCTGCTCAAGGCCATCCCCATCATCGGTCAGGCCACCGGTGCCGTCTCCATGAGTCTCATCGGAGGCGCCTCCACCTATGCCGTGGGCAAGATCTTTGTGCAGCATTTCGAATCCGGCGGAACATTGCTCGATTTCGATTCCAAGAAAATGCGCGGAAAGTTCAAGGAAAAATTTACCGAAGGCAAAGAAGTGGCTTCGGAGATCAAGGCTTCCGAAGCAGCTGAAGCCAAGGACAAGGCTGGAAAATAGTCCATACTGTTTTTTCCAGAGTCTGCTCCTGGGTGTGCGCACCCGTTACATTCTAGCGCATCGCTTTTACTGATGTACGTCTCTCCCGAAGGATCACCGCACTTGTTCTCACTATTGCGCCTTCAGGAGGGGCGTACGTCTCTTTCTCTTTGCAACCGCCCGGAGTCCGTATGCCACTGTTGTCTCGGCCGCAAAGCTTCCAGGGGGTTTGAACGTGCCACAGCCTTTTTCCAGAACACTCCGCTCGCTCAGCGCGGATAGCAGAACAACCACGCTCATCTGGATCATCAGTGCGCTGGCTTTGCTGCTTGTCTGGACAGGCTGGTTTTTTTTCGCCAGCATCACCCGTTACGAAGACAGCGATCTGCTCACTGCCGTGGGCAGAGGTGACATAGAAGCGGAGTTCTCCTCCGATGCCATGCGTACGATCCGTCCCGGACAGCATGCTTTTATCACCTTGTCCCCCTCTCGATGCCCCCAACATGGCCGACGCGGAAACAGAAACCCTGGACGCGGTTGTTTCTAAAGTTCCCTCCCGCCATGGAGATCGCCCCGGCATAGTACGCTTTTTTCTTACGGATTATCCCACTTTTCCACTGGCCTCCGGTGAAGAGCTCAACGGCAAGGTGGCAGTGGCCATCGGAACCGTTTCCCCCTTCAAGCTGGTCATGCAGGCCAGCGGCTTGTTCACCGAATCCGCCAAAATCCGCCTGAATCCACGACAGTCCGCTCAGCGAGCCAGGTGATGCGTTTTTTTTCCAAAGACAACCGGAGTTTTCTGGTCCCGGAAGTGGTGCAAACCTCGGCCATGGACTGCGGACCGGTTGCGCTGAAATGTCTGCTCGAAGGCTTCGGCGTCAACGTCAGCTACGGACGCCTCCGCGAAGCCTGCCAGACCGATGTGGACGGGACCTCCATCAACACCCTGGAAGATGTGGCCAGGCAACTCGGCCTTGACGCCGTGCAGGTCATGCTGCCCAAAGACCACCTGCTCCTGCCGGATTCCGCCACACTTCCCGCCATTGTGGTTATTCGCCTTCCCAACGGCCTGACGCATTTTGTCGTGGCCTGGCGCATCCATGGCCCCTTTATCCAGATCATGGATCCGGGCACCGGCAGACGCTGGATGCGCACCAGCCGTTTTCTCAGCGAACTCTATCTGCACGAACATCCGGTCCCGGCCCAGGATTGGCGCGAATGGGCCGGATCTGACGAAATGCTCGGACCGCTGCGTACGCAATTGCTCGTTGCCGGCGTAGGCGAAGAAAAACGCGGATCAGCTCATCCAGGAAGCCCTGCAGGATCCGGACTGGCATTCGCTGGCCGCCCTGGACGCCGCTGTCCGGCTGACCCACTCGCTGCTCCGCTCCCACGGGGTGGAACAGGGCGAAGAAGCCGAGAAAATTTTACGGACCTTTTATCAGGAAACATCCAGGCACGTACGGATTCGCTACCCGGATTCTCCGTCATCCCGCCTTCCTTTCTGGCAGGTCTGCCCTTTTGACGACGGCGATCCGGACAGCCCGCCCATGCTCGTACTGACGGGAGCCGTGCTGGTCCGGGTACAAGGTCCGCTGGCTTCACGTTCGGGCGCGGAAGCCGATACGGAGCTTGAAGAACCGGTCGAAGAGGCCTCCGACCCGGACGATACGGCGCAGACGTTGTCGCCGGAACTGGCCGCGGCTTTGGAAGAGGCGCCGAGCAGACCGGAAAAAGAACTGTTCCGGCTCCTGCGTTCGGACGAACTGCTTTCGCCGTTGATGCTTTTCTTCGCTCTGATCATGGCCGGACTTGGCGTTACCACCGAAGCCATGCTGTTCCGCGGCGTTCTGGATATCGGACTGCAGCTGGACAAACTTTACGAACGCTGGTTCGCCCTGACGGCCCTGCTGCTTTTCCTGGTGGGCATGCTGATGCTCGAGCTGGCCATCTCCGCAGCCACACTGCGACTCGGACGACGATTCGAAACCCGTTTGCGGGTGGCTTTTCTGGAAAAAATTCCGCGGCTGGGGGATCGCTACCTGCACAGCCGCCTGATTTCCGACATGACCCAGCGGGCCCATGATCTGCGCGAACTCCGGACCCTGCCGCAACTGCTGTCGCGCATTACCATGACTTTTTTCTGCATTCTGCTCACCGTGGCGGGCATCATCCTGCTCATTCCGCAATGCGCCCCTGATGGCCATTTTCGCCACCGTGCTCTGTCTGTGCGCCACCTTTGCCGTACAGCCGCTGCTCATCGAAAAAGACCTGCGCGTACGTACGCACATCGGTGCGCTCAGCCGTTATTATCTCGACGCGCTGCTGGGATTGCTGCCCATCCGTACGCACCGCGCAGAACGCGCTTTCCGGCGCGGACATGAATCCCTGCTGGTGGAATGGGGACGCGCAAGCCTGGATTACCTCAGAAGCGCCACCCTGCTCCAGGCCTTTGTGGCTCTGGTCTGGACCGGCTTCGCCATCTGGCTGGTCAACGCCTATATGGAGGGCGGAGGGGAAGCAAGCGGCGTGCTGCTGCTGTTCTACTGGGCGCTGAACCTTCCGGTGCTAGGCAAATCTCTGGCGGAAATGGCGCAGCAGTATCCTCTGCTGCGCAACCGGATTCTGCGCTTGCTGGAGCCACTCAACGCTCCCGAAGAAAGCGATTTTGCGGAATCCTCCCCGGACGATCCCGCTCCAGCGGAACATCCGCAGGCCACCGCCATCAGCCTGGAACAGGTCTGCGTACAGGCCGGCGGTCAGATCATTCTGGAGAATGTCTCCTGCAACATCGCACCGGGCGAGCATCTTGCCATTGTGGGCCGCTCGGGCGCAGGAAAGTCCAGTTTCGTGGGGTTGTTCCTCGGCTGGCATCGCCCGGTTTCCGGCCGGCTGCTGGTTGACGGCTCTCCGCTGAGCGGTGATGTC
>CAXXHY010000062.1:0-146563 GCA_963667575.2 Desulfovibrionaceae bacterium
GCGGTGATGCAAAATCCGGCGAACGGCTAAACCAACCAGGGTTCCCAACAGCACGCCGATGACCCCGGCAACGATATCCTTTTCGGAAAAACGCCGGTTGGGGATGTGCATCTGCCAGAATTCCAGATTGACTGTGAGCATGGCGACCAGCAGAGGAGAGGCGCAGAGCATCAGCCGGGAATTGAACAACAGGGGGAATCCAACGGCCAGCCAGGCGAACCCCAGCGAATGCAGCACGTAATCCAGGGAAAGCGCTCCAATGAGCGGATATTCGAGAAAGGGAAAACGAACCGGGCACAAGGCCAGGATGCCGAAAAAAAGCACTCCCAACAGCCAGGCCAAAGCAAAAAGCCGCAGAGGACGGCTCCAGCTCTGCTCGGGGGAAAAATTTTCTTCAGATTCAGGCATCGGTGTTACAATGGGCCTGGAGTGTCAATTGCAACCGTAAAATTATCGGCTCGCAATCAATCGTCTTTTTTCTTGTCCGGTGCGTTGGCGCGTTTTTTTTCCAGGGTCAATCCGGCAAAAAAACCGCCGATCATCCCCAAAGCGGCTCCGCGTCCCATATCCACTAATCCGAACAGGCCTGCGAACACGCCCAGGGACCCGCCAATCAATATACCCCGTACGAGATAGTTGCCCATGCTTTTCTCCCTTCAACCAACTTGAAAGATTTCATTAACTTTGTCCGGCAATTACGTCAACATCCGGCAAGATCCGCCTGAAACTGCCGGATGCGTACGCCACCAGGCGTTCAGGACGATTGTTTTTCCTTGAAATAGGCCAGCGCGTTGAGCACGAACCGCGCATAGGCTGCGGCGGGGCCGCCGCCCATTTCCACGGCCACATCAATGGTCTCGTAAATTTCCTCATCAGTGGCTCCGGCCTGCATTGCCTGATCAAGATGCCACTCCATGCAGGGTTCGCACTTGGTGACTATGGAAATGGACAAGGCCATGAGTTCTTTGGCCTTCTTTGCCAAGGCTCCTTCGGAAAAAGCCTTTTGTTCGAGTTCCAGAAAAGGGCCATAGGTAGCCACATGCTTCAGGAACTGGCCGTGTAACTTTTTCCGGTCACTGATGCTTTGTTCGATCTTCGCGTACGCTCCATTAGCCATGATGCTCAACCTCCTGTTACTTTTTATTTGCTCCCCCTTTTTTGCCATGCATGACCTTTGCCACGGCTGTCAATGCTTCCGTAACCAGGAGAACAGTCCATAAAAAAGCATTGCACACCTCCGGCAAAGAGATGTGCAATGCGCTGTGATCATACGGTCGGCTATTCCCGTGGCTTATATCAGAGAAACACGACCTCCGGATATTCGCCCGTACGGGTTTCTTTGAAACAATTAGAAGATGTACGCCAGGCGGATACCCACATTACCGGTTTCAAAGCCATTATAGGTGGCGACATCGTACTTGAAGTAGGTCTGAAACTGGGTGTGGTCGGTGAACATGTAGCCGATGGTAGCACCCAGGGTATGCGTATTGGCCCAGTCGTGCTGCCGTTCGCCGTCCAGGCAGGTTTCTCCGCCGTAGGCGTAGAAATAATCCAGGGAGGCCAGAAAACGCTTGGTAACATCATAGCTGATGTGCGCTTCGATGCCGAGCAGCGGATCCTTGTCCAGGGAAACCTCGGTACCGGTGAGACCGGTGGCCTCGTCGTTTTCAAAGTAGAATTCCACGTTGGTGATCAGTTCGAGCCAGAGCGGGCCGAACCCTTTTCCAAAAGCCACTTCGTGTTTGGTGGCCCAGCGGTTGGCGCCCAGATTCACCGAAGTGTTTCTGTCATACGAACCAGTGGGAATGGTGAGGTACGGGGTGTAACCGAAGTAGTATTGCTCTTCCCTGTTGTCCAGGAACCAGATGGTCGCAGCCAGAGTGAGATCGCCGATGCCGGACGAATGCATGCCGCTCATGCTCTGCTCGCCCACAGGAAGAATGAACTGGGGGTCGATGGTGAAAGGCCCGATCTGCGTATAGTAGATGGGACGAATGACAGCCATGTTGGCGTTGAAGTCGTATTCGCTCGATCCTTCGACCTTGTCGCCCTTGGAGTACATGGTGTTGGCAAACGTGTGGCTGGCGTAAAAGCAGAAAATGAACGTGCCGGGATCCATGGGTACGTAATCCCGAGGGCCTGTAGTCGCGTTCGAAAGGCTTGGGCAGAACAGCAGGGATGCTACAATGAGAAAAAACGGATGCAGCTCTTTTCATGACGTCTCTCCTTTTAAAGTTTAGACCACTCCCAATTTTATACGAAGCGGGAAATCTTAATCAGGTTTCCTGCTTTTCGTACCTCAGGTTCTCCATGGTTCCCTTTAGAACGGACGGGACTACAAAAAGCACATGAACTTTACATGTTCAACATGCATAGCCATCTTACATGTAAAGTCTGTTTATTTTCTCTTATATACTTCTCTTTTGTACCATTTACTGCATAAGATATTTATTTTTATGCAAGTTGAAATACTACAGGTTTTCCCTACAAGCACAAGAATTACCGCGCATAAAAGACCTGATATACTTATTTAAGATATATATTTTATTCAGGTCACTTCCTAGCACACTAATTTAAAAATTAAAAGCAACTACATATCGTATTTTTTATCAGATTAATCATATAAATAACGATGCAAATCGCTTGAACATACCTACTATACAAATAATACAATTTAATTTTTCTTTACCACTGAAAAACAGGATCCAGCTGGAGTTTTTCATGATTCATGGCTAATTACACACCTTCAATTTTTCCAGGACCAACAAAATTACGTTTTGCCTGCATGCGGATACCCTGTTCTGCTTTCTCTATCCTACGGATAAGTCCACTCCTCTTATACCTGCCTGAAAGATGTACATGTCACCTTTAACTACATGTATACTTCTGAAACAGTCATACTTTTACACATCCAACAGTCTGAAAAAATGAAACTTCTTCGAGAAGAAACATTTTTTATGTACAATTATGAAACAGTCAGATGTAAAACTGTAAAACAATGCGCCTGAAATTCATGGGCCGAAGAATAGACCTAAAAAACAGTAATAAACTGTATTTATTGAATAAAGCATCATAGCACCAACAGGACATGTAAACCGACACGCCCGATGCGTTCACCTGATTGCTTCACTTAAGCAAAATGAATTCCAAGAAAACAAAAATTGGCGGGATCAAGAAAGAAAAGGGGCGGAAAAGCGTAAATGCATTCTCCGGCCCCTGAAAATGGCAATGCGGGAAAAAAGTACGGTAGAGTTCAGATCTTCAGCAATACGGACATGGCTGTGGTGTGCTACCGTGCGCTACACATCAGTCCTTGATTTTTTCAGGAAAAGCGCTTCCCTGCCAGTCCGCAAGTTTCACGGCCTGCTGCTCCAGCATGATGGGAATTTCATTGACTATGGGATAGACAAGTTCACAGGAAGCACACAGCAAACCATCTTCATCTGCAGAAAGCTGCAGCTCGCCCTTACATTTCGGACAAGCCAGAATTTCAAGAAGCTCGGAATTAAGACTCATGACATTCTCCTTAATATTTACAAAAAGTCAGGCATGGACCTCTGGCCTTCAGCCGGTCCCAATCGCGGCCTGCCCCTGTGATCCGTGGTTTTCCGGTGACAAATTAACAGCTTGAAAGCTGCGAGGCAAGACCCGTCAAAGCTCCTTCCCGGGAAGATGCGAACCGTAACGGATCCCCGCGCCAATTGCGGATTCTTCCCTTGTTCAGACCAGCTTGGCAAAATCTCATTGCTCTGGATTTTCGAATTCTCAGCATGGTTTTCCACCGAAGGCCAGAACCGGGTCCCTCCCTTTTTCAAAGTACCTTTTTTCATATCAAGAGACTCTAAAGATCGCCCCCGGAATGCCGATACGTAAAAGTAGCTTGGGTCCTTTACCCTAAAAACAAACGAAGGGGACCATCATGCTTGATTACTACCTTTTCAAACAGGTGCATGATTTATACAATCAGGGTCGTACCGAGACTGCAAAAGTGCTTCTCAAGGAACTTCAGGAGAAGTACATTGAATTATGCGATGAGAATACGCTCCTGAAAACCCAGGTGCAGGAATATGAAGATATTCTGTATCTGGCCAAAAATCTTGAATACGACGGAGCCAGCTACTGGCTCAAAACCGGCACAATCAAACAAGGACCCTTTTGCCAGCATTGTTTTGACAAGGAAGGTCTGCTCATCAGGCTGCACGAAAGCGGAGAAAACTGGAAATGCCTCAGTTGCGGAGAAGTGTATGATCGCAACAAAGAGACTCCCCTCCGTCCTGAAAAGCATGAGCAGAAAGTTTCCTCGCAAAAAGTTATCCAGCTGTACAAATAATCCGCACGACGTTGATCCTCTTCCTTCCCTTTGCCAAGACAAAAACCGGGTGACTGTGTCATCCGGTTTTTTTCCGATTGCCGTTGGTTTCCGTTCGGAGTATTGATGCTCCATGCCCGTAAGACCCAAAGATCGTTTTCTCGTGTTCGGCCAACCGATAATCGAGGACGCAGAAATCAATGAAGTAGTAGACAGCCTGCGCAACTGCTGGCTCGGCACCGGCCCAAAAGTGCACCGTTTCGAACAGGCCTTTGCCGCGTACCGCAAGGCCACTCATGCCATTGCCGTGCACTCGTGCACCGCCGCGCTGCATCTGAGCCTGCTCGGACTGGAACTCGAACCCGGCGACGAAGTCATCACTCCGGCGCTCACATTCGCGGCCACCGCAAACGCCATCATCCATGCCGGCGCCACGCCTGTTCTGGCCGATGTCGACCCCGTGTCCATGAATATCGACCTTGCCGACGTCCGGCGCAAACTTTCGCCCCGTACCAAGGCCCTGCTTCCGGTTCATTTCGCCGGACGCCCTTGCGACATGGACGCTCTGTGTGCCTTTACCAAGGAACACGACCTGAAAATGGTCGAGGACTGCGCCCATGCCATCGAGGCCGAATACAAGGGCCGTCCCTTGGGGACCTTTGGCGATTTCGGCTGCTTCAGTTTCTATGTCACCAAAAATATGACCACGGGTGAAGGCGGCATGATTCTGACCGCCAACAAAGCCCAGGCCGACCGCCTGCGCATGATGGCCCTGCACGGACTCAGCAGCGACGCCTGGAAACGTTTTTCCGACGCCGGATACAAGCATTATTACGTCGAGGAACTCGGTTTCAAGTACAACATGATGGACATCCAGGCCGCACTCGGATTGCACCAGCTCGAACGGGTGGAAAAGCAGTATCTCCGCCGAATGGAAATCTGGCAGGCCTACACCGAAGCCTTTGCCGCATTGCCCGTTACCTTGCCGGCGCCCCCCGAACCGGATACCCGCCACGGGTTGCACCTGTTCACCCTGCTCATCGACAAGGACCGAGCAGGAGTGGACCGCGACACCTTTCTCGAACGCATGACCGCCAACAACATCGGCGTCGGCGTCCATTATCTCAGTCTGGCCGAGCATCCGTACTACCAGCGCACCTTTGGCTGGCAGCCCGAGGACACGCCCAATGCCATGCGCATCGGCCGTCAGACCGTCAGCGTTCCCCTCTCAGCCAAACTCACCGACGCGGATGTCCGGGATGTGATCGAAGCCGTCCACCTGAGCCTCGAGGCCTGATCCAAAGCTACATATTGTTGCGGCAAGGATTTCCAGGGCATTGCCTTCGACCCGCTTTCCATCTACTGTAATGCTTTCCGGTAACCGCAGTACAACGTCTTCCGCTCCCAAAGGTGCATCGTGAAAGATCTGGATAAACTCAGCCACCTGTTGATCGAATTCTACGAAAAACTTTCCTCCTGGGAACATTGCGTGGTCAAGGGCAAGGGATTGACCCTGCCCCAGATGCATACGCTCGAAATTCTGGGAGTGAACGGTCCGTTGCGCATGAAGGAACTGGCCGGAAAAATGGGCGTGACCACGGGCACCCTGACCGTGCTGGTGGACAGGCTGGAAAACAAGGCCCTCGTACGCCGTACGCCCAATGAAAACGACCGCCGGTCCTATCTGGTCGAACTTACCGAAAAAGGCCAGGAGCACTTTCTGGAGCACGACAAGCTGCACGCCCAGTTGACCGCCGAGATCACCAGCGCTTTGACGGACGAGGAAGCCACGGCTCTATCCGAAGGTCTCGCCAAGCTGAACAACGCCTTCTGAGACCGTATCTTCTCCCTGCACTGTCATGCGTCCGAGTTTTTTCGAAATATTTTTCGCATTCATCCGACTTGGTTGCAGCGCTTTTGGCGGGCCTGCCATGGCGCCCTACATCCGGGCCATGGCCGTAACGCGCAAAGGCTGGATATCCGAAGAAATTTTCCGCACCGGACTTTCGCTTTCACAGCTCATTCCCGGCGCCACAGCAATGCAGATCGCGGCCTGGGTGGGACTGCGTACGCGGGGTGTGCCGGGCGCGCTGGCCGCCTATCTCGGATTCGCCCTGCCGGCCTACCTCATGGTGATGGTGCTTTCCATCCTCTATGTCCACTTCGGCAATGCCGACTCCATGATGGACATGTTCAACGGCCTCAAAATCATCGTGGTGGCCCTGGTGGCCCATGCCACAGTTGATTTCGCAAAAAACTACCTGAAAAACGGGGCGGACGTATTGCTTGCCCTGGTCGCGGCTTTCTGGCTCGGTTTCAGACTCAATCCCATTGCGGCCATCGTGGGCATATCTTTTATCTTCACCCTGCTGCCGGGGCACGAAGGCGACTTTTCAAACGCCGCCACGGACCAGCGCCTGGACCTCCGCCGTACTCTGCGCGGCTGGAGCAAGGTGGCCGGAGTCCTGCTGCTGTTGCTCCTGATCCTCTGGATCGTGCGTCCGGACTATTTCGCCATGTGTTTGCTCATGGCCAAAATCGATCTTTTCGCCTTCGGGGGCGGCTATGTGTCCATCCCGCTGATGCTGCATGAATTTGTGGGCGTGCACGGCTGGATGAGCGAGCATGTCTTCATGGACGGCATCGCACTTGGCCAGCTTACTCCCGGACCTATTGTCATTACCTCCGCTTTTGTGGGATACTACCTCAAAGGACTGACCGGCAGTTTTTTCGCCGCGATGTACATGTTCGCGCCCTCTTTTCTGATTGCCGTGGGCAGCGCCCCTTTTGTGGACAGGCTGCTGCAATCGCGCATCGCTGTCCGGGCCCTGCATGGTTCCCTGATCAGCCTGGTGGGGCTGCTGGCCTCCGTCACGGTACGTTTTGCCGGGGCCGTATCATGGGGCTGGCTGGAAGTGCTGCTGGGGCTGGCTGCGTTCATTGCCCTGCGCAAACATGTGGATATCCTCTGGGTGGTTTTAGGCGGCTGCATTCTTTCGCTTCTCCTGTTCTGAGCCCCGTCTTTTATACGACGGCCCGGTTTTTGCTTTTTTCTCATCGCAGATACGGATTTCTGACAATCAAAGGAAAAAAAACAATGCCGCGGCCATTCCGCTTTCCACTGCAAAAAGTTCTCGAATATCGCGCCCAGCTGGAGGAAGAAGCCAAGATGAAGCTGGCCAAGGCGCAGACGAACTACGTCAGGCACGGCAAGAAGATAAAGGCGATGCGCAACCGTATCGAGGAGCACAAGCTCTCCTTGAACAGCCAGCAAGGCGCCAACGCCAACGACTGGTGGCTCTGGAAAAATTTTGCCGACGGTTTGCAGGAAGACCTGAAAAAAGCGGAAGAACATTTGCTCGAACTGGCCAAGGTGCTTAACAAATGCAGGCGTGAGGCCGTGGCAGCTGCCCGCGACCACAAACTTCTCGAAAAACTCAAAGAAAAACAGGCGGCCAAGCATGTCAAAGAAGAAGAAAGAAAAGAGCAGAACGAATTCGACGAAATGGCAACGATTCGTTACAAACCTCAGAATTTCTAAGCTTCTCAGTATTCTGATTCTTACCGTGATCTTCAAGATCTCGGTGCTCGGCATGATGGCCCTGGAAATGCCTGCCAAGAAAATGTTCGAGCCCATTTTCGGGCCCGACCCCATCAAGATGACGGCCAAGGCTCCCGAATCCGCAGACAATTCAGGCCAGGGAACCGTGGCAGCAGCCAAGGCGGAAGACGAACCCATGCTCATGGACCTGGCGCTTTCAGTCAGTGAAGCCCATGCCCAGGCAACGCCCCCTGCGGGCACTGGAGCCGCGGGCGCACCCAATGCGCAGCAGGGGACCCCTTTTGGCGGCGATACGCTCAACAGCGAAGAAGATCTGGCCCGCAAGCGACAGGAACTGAAAGACCTGGAAAAATCCCTGAACGACAAGCTGGCGCGCCTGCAGAAACTGGAAGCCAAGCTCAAGCGTATGCTCGACCAGGCCAAGGAAGTCCAGGATGCCAAGCTCAAGCACCTCATTGACGTCTACAAGAACATGAAAGCCAAACAAGCGGCTTCGGTTATCGAAACCCTTGATGTTGACATTGCCGTCAAAATTTTGTCAGGAATGCCCGGACGCCAGGCAGGCGAAATTCTCAGCTACGTCAAACCGGCGGTGGCCGCCAAGCTGACCGAACTGCTGACCGTGATGCAGGCGCAATAAGACAAACAGGGAGTCCCGGACTCCCGCAAGAAGGGCTTGTGGCAAGGTTAAAACTGACGCTCGCGTATACGGGAACCCGGCTGCACGGCTGGCAGATTCAGGAACACAAAACCGGCAAAAAACCGCGGACAGTGCAAGGCTGCCTGGAAGAAGCCTTTGCCAAAATCCTAGGTACGCCGGTCCGGGTGCAAGGGGCCAGCCGTACGGACGCCGGCGTGCACGCGCTCTGTCAGGTCGCCCATGCGAACATCCCGGACGACAGGCTGGACATCCAATGGCAGCGCGCCCTGAACCACAATCTTCCCCGGGACGTGGAAGTCATCGAGGTAACGCACGTACCGGACAGCTTTCACGCCAGGTACGACGCGCACTCCAAGACCTATACCTACAGCGTCTGGCTCTCCCGCCAATACGTGCTGCCGCAGCGTCGGGTTTTTGTCTGGGAAACCGGGCCCCTGGACCTGGAAGCCATGGACAGCGCCGCGCAGTACTTCATCGGCGAGCATGATTTCGCCAGTTTTCAGAACATCGGCAGCGTGGTGCAATCCACCGTCCGCACCCTGCTGTCCATAAACCGTACGGGGCCTGCCTCCCCGGAAAGCGGACCGGGCTGGCCCGAGGTGGTCTGGCGCTTCCACGGGCACGGCTTCCTGAAACAAATGGTCCGCAACCTCATGGGCTGTCTCGTGTACGTGGGACGCGGCAAGCTCTCTCCCGAGGATGTGCCGGAAATACTGGACAAACGGGACAGAGGCGCGGCGCCTCCCACGGCTCCGGCCCAGGGGCTCACCCTGGAACGCATGTTCTTCTGAAGCCGTATCCATGCCGATTTCATAGTTTCTTTTCATCCAGCGAATTTTCAGCTGCGAAATACCGCTTCCAAGTCCTCTTGCATCTTGATTTGCAAGGGACTTTCTTCTATTTTGTAAAGATCGTTATGCCCGGGGGAACATGGACGAATTACGCCTGCTTCGTGAATGGTCGGAGGCGTCCCTGTTTCTCTGCTGATGGAACTTCACGAACCAATGCGACTTCCTCCATCCTGATCGCTACGGAGTTTGATTGTATGCGTCTTTTTCCATGTCTGTCGCGCACTGCCCTGCTGTCGACGTTGTGTCTGATTGCCGCTCTCAGTTTTGTCCCGGTTTCCGTCCGGGCCGAGGTCTGGGGAAAATTGTTCGTCCAGACGGACCCTCCAAACGCCCAGATTCGCTTTTTGAAGTTCAATTACGAATATCAGCCTGGAATCATACTCAAAGACGGCGATTACGATGTCGAGGTATCCAGTCCGGGTTACCAGAGCGTCACCCAGAATGTGCGGGTAGTCGGCGGGCAGACCAGCACTGTCTATGTTTCCCTGCCGCAGCAAACATCCTCAGCAGCAGCCCCTGCGATGACTCAGACTGTCGACAACAGCCAGCAGCAGGATTCTTCGGATATCTGGGGGAAACTGTACATCAATACCGACCCTCCCGGAGCCTCCATCCGCTTTGTTACCATCAGCTATAAATACAAGCCCGGCATCATTCTCCGCAAAGGCACGTACCTTGTGGAAGTAAGCCACCCCGGATTTCCAAGTATCCAGAAAGAACTGACTGTGGTGCCCGGCATCGACAACCGCTTTCTGCTCCGCATGAATGATCCGGTGGAAAAAGCCGAGGCCATGCAGATTCCCACCACGGGAATTACCGACAACCCGGGCCGGCTCATTGTCATCACCGACCCGCCCGGAGTCCCCGTACGCTTTCTGAACACGGACCTGCGCTATACGCCGGGAATGCCGCTGCAGCCCGGACATTACCAGGTTGAAGTCAGCGATACGGCCGGCCGCAGAGTGGTCAAGGAGGTGGACATCACAGCGGGTCGCGAAACGCGCATCCTGGCTTCCCTTGCCGCCAGCGGAAGTGACTCCCCCCAGCCGGACGCTTCTCAGCCCCTGCAGAAATTCGTCATTCCTGCTTCGCAGAGCCCGGAAACAGACTTTGCACCGAGCGAACCGCCCGTGCCCGCCGAGCCCCAAAACGGACAGCTCGTGATCTATACGAGTCCCGCGGACGCCACCGTTCGCCTGGACGATGGAGACATCAGCTACCAGCCCGGCATGACGCTTCCCCAAGGCTCCTACAAAGTTGAAGTCAGCAAGGATGGCTTCGACACGCATAGCCAGCGGGTCAACGTGGTGGGAGACAAAATTCAACAGCTGCATGTCCGCCTGGAGCAACAGGCCACAAGCTCCAGCTTGCCGGCTTCACTGAAAAAATACGCCATTGGCGCGCCGCGTAAGGCCTCCAAGCGGACTGAAACCCCGAAGAAGGCAGCCGAGGGGGCTCTGAAACTCAACCTCGACCCTGCCGACAGTTCGGTGTTTTTCCTCAACACCAACACGCCGTACTCCCCAGGGGTCCGGCTGCCTGCCGGAAGCTACCAGGTAAAAATCCGCAGACCCGGCTATGAAAGCGTCACCGTGCAGGTGGAGATCAAGGCCGGCAAGGAACTGGAAGCGCAGATCTCCCTGCGCCCGGATCTTTCCGCCCAGCCCTCGCTGCCCGTCCAGGCCGCGGCTCCTGCTGCCGCGCCTTCCGCTCCGCAAAACAATGCCGGACTCTCCGCACAGGTGCCCCCGCTGCCCGGTGCGGATGGTGACGTCATGGTACCCGAGCTCACCCCTGAGCAGCAGCTTGTTCAGGAAGGCAACTACCTGCTCGACAATGGCGACAACCAGACTGCCTTCCAGCGCTTCAACGAAGCCCTGAAAATGGACCCCAAAATGTCCGACGCCTTCAAGGGACGCGGATTCGTCTACTACAAGCTGGGGAAATACAAGCATGCCATCAAGGAATACGAGAAGTGCCTGAGCCTGGCGCCAGACGATGCGGAAGCCTATTACGAACGGGGCAACGCCTATCTGGCTGCCGGGAGCAAAAAACGCGCCCTCGAGGATTACGACAAATCCATCACGCTGAATCCCAAATTCCCGGATGCCTACAACGCGCGCGGCACCGTACACTTTGCTTCCAGGCAATATCTCAATGCTCTCGAAGATTATACCCGTGCATTGAACATAGATGCGACTTACGCGGATGCTTATTACAACCGTGCGACAACACACATGAAACTTGGCATGTATGAACTGGCTGTCAAAGATTACGACGCTTTGCTGCAAATTGACCCGTACGATAAATCCGCCAGACAAAAGCGTGATGAGGCCAGCAAAAAAATGGGAAAATAGTTTTCAGTCAGGCCCATTTTCTTGATTAGACCCAAAAAATCTACTAAAGAAGCGACTTGTAAGTATGATGATTAATGACGACGTCCCATGCGTCTGTAACGCATCTCCTCAAGAGGACGTCCTCAAACTATACTTTTGTCAACAATTTTTGAAGACCTTTGGGGGCCACATGACTTATCCTCTCAAATCCTTAATTGTCAGATCCCTGCTTTTAGCTGTCATGCTTGTCGCGAGCGCAACTCCGGTACTGGCTGAGCCAGAAAACAACGATGCCGATCTCGGCATGTCGCCCAACTCCGAATTGTCCATTTCCGTGGACAAGCTGCCAAGCGCCATGGATGCGGAAAAAGACTCCCTCGCGCAAAAAGCCCTTGAAAAAGCCAAAGGCGAGAGCATTCCAGGGGTTGATGACGATATGACCGAAGCGGAAAAAATGGCCATCGAGTGCGAAAGCGGCACCCCGTACACCATGGATCAGGCCGTGCAGCAGGCATTGAAGGCCAACCCCAGCCTTTCCGCCTACGTTGCCGCAGCCGTCGGTGCAGAAGCCGGACGCAAGGCCGCTCTCGGAAATCTGCTGCCTTCCCTGTCCACTTCGTACACCTACGCCCGCTACGATCATAAAAAGCCCAATCGCGATGTTTCCAATGCCAGCCGCACCTACTCCGCCAACAACACCCAGGCAACGGTGACCGTACATCAGGATGTGTTCACGGGCGGAAACCTCTGGAGCACTTTCCAGTCTGCAAGGTACAGCAAGCATCAGGCCGAACAGGACCTGCAGGCCCAGGAACTGGCGATGATCCTGGACGTACAGGAGAATTTCCTCTCCCTGCTGGAAGCGCGTGAAAACGTCAGAAGCGCCCAGGACTCGGTAAAGCGTTTGTCCTCCCAATACAAGGTAACCCAGGCCTTTTACGATGTCGGTCTGAGCCCCCGTCTGGATGTTCTCCAGGCCGAGGTCAACCTGGGAGAAGCCGAGGACACCCTCCTGCAGTACCACAACACCGTGGCCACGCAGATCGCCCAGCTGAACACCCTGCTGGGACTGCCGGTGGATTCCAAAATCAACTACGTGGGCGAGCTCAAATACATTCCCTTTTCCATGCCGCTCCAGGAATGCTACGAACGCGCCTATGCCAACCGTCCGGATCTGAAGTCCGCCAAACTGGCAGTGGAAGTTGCCGAGCAGGACGCACGCGCGGCCCTGAGCGCCATCTACCCGCAGCTGGCCGCCGAATGGAACTGGGAAACCAATGGTGACCATATCCTGGCAGACGGCTATACTAACAGCCAGACGGAATACGCCTCCTGGACCACTTCCCTGACAGCCACCTGGGACGTGTTCAACTGGGGCAACACGCTCTACACCTGGCGCAAGGCCCAGGCCTACGTCCGGCAGCTGCAGGCATCCGTGGAAGACACCAGAAACACCATCGCCTACCAGATCAAATCGCGCCATTTGAAACTGGCCGAAACAACCAAACGTATCAAAGTGAACAGGAAGTCCGTCGAAGCCGGTGAAGAAGGCTACCGCATGGCCGTAGCCCGTTATCAGGCCCAGGTGGGAACCAACACGGACGTGCTGGATGCCCAGGCCAGCCTGACTTCTGCCGAAGCCAACCTGACCTCCGCTCTTGCCGATTACCAGGATGCACTTGCCAGCTTGTACGCCGGCATGGGTATCCGCAAGTTCTCGCTGACGCCTCCTGTGCATAAATAGGCTGATCCGAGTTCATACGAAGACAAATTGCTCCCGCATGTTCCGACATGCGGGAGTTTTTTTATTCCTTTTGCAAAGCAATCGGAAACTGCGGCAACAGGCCGTTTAGCACAACCAGTCAGTTGCCTTTTCTCCAGATTGCCTTAATATAGTAGATATAAGCTTAAGAACTTTTATCGGATAAAGATATTCGTACTATGGCATCGGCAAAAATATCTACCTTTCAATGGATCATTCTGTTAGGCATCTTTCTTCTGGCCCCTGCCATAGGAGCCGGGATAGGGTATCTCAGTCCGCATGAAATGCGCGCGCAGGCCACCAAGATGCTGCATCGTGTTCTTCATCTGCCGCAAGGCACATCCTCCAGTACGGGCGTCAACAAGGACTACCTGACCATTACCAATGCGGACGGAGAAATCATCTGTGCGGACGGCCAGCAGCATGAGGTTCCGTGCTGGCGTATGCGTATGGAACAAGGGCTGGTCAAGGACGTGTCCGGACCGTACACTCCCGCAGCCCCGGAACAGCTCTATGGTGTGCTCGAGGAGCGGACAGGTCCCAACGGAACCATCATGTCCCTGGGCAAAAAGAACGACCTGACAGACCAGGAACCACCCTCTTCAGGAAAATCAAAAAAATCCTCAGGCAGCCGTCTTTCATCAGCCCAGCAGGCGCTGACGGACTAGCGCTCGTTCAGAGTTCTTGAAATCATAGTGAAAATGCGGAGTTTAGAGTCGCTTGCGATCACGCAGGCCGGCAGTGTTTTGCCCGTTGGCGGGAGACCTGAAGGCAAGGTGCCACAAGAGCCCCGGAAGGCTTTAATCAGGGCTCTCCCGGCCGAAACACCGACAAACGGTTTTGTTCGAGAAAGGGCCGGACGCTGAGGACAAATTCCGCGCTGTTGCAGGTATTCTGGAGAATGGCGGGATCCGGACGGTATTTGAGCGCAAACCGGGCCTGCCCGTACACACTGGAAGCAAAGCGTACGTAGGGAAGGCTGGTGTATCCGCGGTAGCAGACAAGAACAAAACAGCAGCAGAGCAGAATTGCGGCAAAAGCTGCCGCTGCCTTCTGTTTCCATAGCTGCAACGGATTACGGGCCAGCGCTTCGAACAAAAAGAACAGGACGGCTATCCATAACAGCATGGAAATGGTCGTATACCGGGAGGATGAAGCCTGCTCCACTCCAAAGCCCGAGCGTCCGATTCCGGTGACCAGCGCGCAGCCGATGGCGTAACAGCCCAGAAACAGAAAAAAGAGTGCAGCCCGCAGACGGCCGGCATCCGCCTTCCACACCGTACGCAGTCCGCAGCCCAGAAAAAGCAGCAGTCCTGCTCCTCCTGTGGCCAGGCTCATACCGTCCGTACGGCCGATTTCCGTCAGCAGTCCGCCCAGATACAACAGCACGTACGCGGTGCTGTCTCCGGGAGCATCCAGAAAACGCAGCAATCCTCCGGGATAATTCCCGCGCCGCATATCCAGAAAATAGACGTACATCAGCACTCCGAACAGCACGCACCAGAGCACCACGTACAGCCAGACATGGGGAATGCGCCCGGCGCGCCAATGGGCAAGCAGCAGAAAAACAGGGATCAGACACCCAGAACAGGGCACCGGCGGAAAGGGAAAACAAGGAAAACAGCCCGCAGCAAACCAGCAGAACAAAGGACCAGGCACAGAATTCGCGATTGGCCAGCACCAGGGCGCCAAGGGCTGCGCCCAGAATATTCATGTACCACTGAACCTGGAATCCCCAGAACCAGTTTTCATGCTGTCGCAGACTGAATACCGCGTAAGCGGTCAGCGCCCACAGCCAGTACCAGCTCCGTTCCATGCCCAGAATGCGGCGATTGCGCCACAGGTGCACCCCGACGCACGCGTAGAACAGCAGTGCGAACAGTACGCTGCAGCCCATTTCCCAGCGGGTGTCATAGCCCGAAAGTCTGGCCAGACCGACCATGAGCAGCGTTTGGGAAAAGCAGCCTGTGCTCGTTGTGCTGCGCCCAGAAATCTCCCCAGACAAGGGTTCCGGAAAAATATTTCTGCAGCAGCGGCACAATGGACCACCATTCGTCCCAAATGGGCAGGTCCACGGCATATGACGCAAATGTCCTGAGCAAAACCACCAGCGGCAGCATGGCGAGCAGCAAGGCGACTATCTGCAAGGATCGGGAGTAACCGGAAGCAGGGGATAGTTTTTTTCATGTTCATACCGCTCTTGTCACTGAATCGTGCGAGCGCATGACCTTACAATCGGGCACCGGCTTTGGCAACCAGAACCCGGGCGAACGGACGAACCGTTCGCCCCCATGGCCGATGATCCGTTCAGCTGATGATAACGGACATGGCCTTGAACATAGAAATGAACGAATCTCCCTTGCCTATGCCGAGGTTCTCGAAGCTGCCCTGGGTAACCAGCGCGCACACGGGCGTTCCATCCTGCAGAGTGCCGGAGACTTCGGACACGATGCCGTCGCTGACGACATTGGTGATAACTCCCGGAAAGGCGTTACGTGCGCTGGTCTTGATATCGGCTTTCGGCTTTTCCAAAATGACCCAGGTGGTCTTGATCATGGCCGAGGCTTCTTTGCTTCGGCCAAGGCAAGCTTTTCACGGCTTTCATTGGTAATGATTCCGACGACTTCATTTCCGGATTCGGTTCGCAGCATCACCTCGCACATCACTTCGTTTGCATTGATCTTGATGATTTCACCACGAAATGTGTTTCTGGCGCTGGGTCTCCATGCCGAATTCCTTTTTGAAGTGTTGGTGAATGATCTGATGCAGATCTTCGTCGGTGAGTGTTACGTAGGATGCCGTGTAGTCGGTTTTGGAATGCCCCAGCAGCACCTGCACCGCCGCATGGGCATGCCGCCCTGCAGCAGTTCGATGGCGCGCGAATTGCGCAGGTACCCGGGGATTGAGAAAGGCTTTGGGAAAACCGCAGCGTTCCTGACTGCTCGTAAAATTTGCGGCCGGATGAACCCCTGGTCCAGATCAAAAATGCGCTCCCCGCTCTGATCGGATCCGACATCGTAGCGTACGCAATAGCTCCTGACGCGGGCGATGACTTCCTTGGGCAAGGGGACTTCACGCTTTTCCGAACCGTCGGGGATTATGACCACGCCCCGCAGAAAATCGATATCCCTGCGTTCGTCCAGGGCCAGCACCTCTCCAAGCCTGGCACCCGTTATACTAGCGCAGCAACAGGAAAACCAGAAAAACCCGTTCGCGCGAACGCCGGGTTCGGGCATCCCGCGAAGCTTCCAGCCAGGCGGCAAAAGCCTCTGTCAGGGCCTTCAGTTGCTTTTTGTCCAGGCGGCGTACGCCTTCGGTAACATTGAAAAGCCTGCAAGCCCTGGACTGCGGCTGTGCTCCCTGCGGCAAACGCGCGGCTGCAATTTCAGCGGACTCCACGGGTTCAGCCGGCTCCGAGGAAATCAGCATGGCGTCGATGCGTTCGCGCAGCGCATACAGTTCTTCTTTTCCCAGTTGATCTATGCGGTCGGATATTTTCTCAGTATATGTCATATTCACACCTTAAGGCCCCAATATCTCATCACGGGGAAAAAAGTAACTTATTTTTATATATTGTCTCTAATTCAGTTCTTTTAGTGATCTTTGATGAACTAATCCACCTACTATAGAAGTAGGAATAACACCATCCATCCGGGCATATCACGCAACATTTTTTTAACGTGATAATAGCCGTCAAAGGTGTACTCCATTTACAATTTCGTGCTAGGAACCGTTCAAATAGGATTTTTTACGGGCTCATCCAGTTTCATCAGGAACACAGCAAGTCGCCGATCATAGCCTCAGGCATAAAGCAGTCCCCAAAACATACAGGATCATGACGAATCACCTTCGCCATACCACATGGAATCCGGGGATTTATTGTTTCAGCTTAGCCGGCTCAAGCTGTTGCATGCCGGAACAGCCTGATTGAGTCAAACAGCGACAAAGGATTTTGTACATTGGATATCAGCGAACTCTTCAGCCAGACGGCTTTTTTTCAGCCTCTCCTGCTTACCCTCAAAGTTTCCGGCCTGGCCACTGTGACAGCCATGGTCTGCGGCGTTGCCGTGGCCTACGTCCTGACGCACTGGCGGTTCATCGGCAGGGATGTCGTGGACGCCATCTGCACGCTGCCCATGGTCATGCCGCCAACTGTTCTGGGATATTACCTGATAGTCATGATCGGTCGCCGGGGCTTTTTGGGCATGTGGCTCAAGGAGACCTTCGGCATCACCCTGATGTTCAACTGGAAAGGCGCAGTCATCGCCGCTGCAGTGGTGGCCTTTCCTCTGGTCTTCAAATCGGCCCGTGCCGCTTTGGAAGGCGTGGGAAAACAATACGAAGACGCCGCACGTACGCTGGGTCAGGGCGAACTGTCCGTATTTTTGCGCGTCTCGCTTCCACTGGCTTTTCGCGGCGTGCTCGCCGGAACCATGCTCGCTTTTGCAAGGGCCATGGGAGAATTCGGCGCCACGCTCATGGTGGCCGGCAATCTCCCCGGCAAAACACAAACGCTTTCCCTGGCCGTATACTCGGCTGTTCAGGCAGGAGAGGATACACTGGCGAACATCCTGGTGCTTATCATCAGTGTGGTCTGCGTCGCCATTCTTGTCATAACAAGCCGTTTGTTGCAGCCCAAATTCTAATACTTCTCAACAACATCAAGGAGCAAACTATGAAACGTTTCTTATCCGCAGCCCTCTCCCTGGCATTGGTATGCTTTTTCATGTTGCCCGTGTGCAACGCCTCTGCCGAAGAACTGATCGTATCCGCAGCAGCCAGCCTGACGGACGCCTTTTCCGATATCGAACCGGCCTTTGAAGCGGCTCATCCCGGAGTGGACGTGGTGATGAACTTCGCCTCTTCCGGTGCCTTGTTCCGCCAGATCGAACAGGGCGCCCCAGCCGATGTCTTTGCCTCTGCCAATCCCAAATGGATGGCCAAGGCTGTGGACGGCGGATTCGTGGCCAAGAAAGCCGTGACGGTTTTTGCCCACAACTCGCTGGTTCTGGCCACTCCCGCCAACAATCCCTCGCAGATTGCCAAGCTGGAAGACCTCACCGGCGACAAGGTAAAAAGCATCGGCATCGGCACTCCCAAGACGGTTCCTGCCGGAAAGTACGCCCAGCAGGCCTTGACAGACGCCGGACTGTTTGAAACTCTCAAGCCCAAGTTCATTTACGGAGAATCCGTACGCCAGGTGCTGGATTACCTGAAACGCGGAGAAGTCGACTGTGGCTTCGTATACGGCACAGATGCCACCAAGGGCGGCAAAGCAGTGCTTACCGTTGCGGAGATTCCCCTGAAAAAGCCTGTGACCTATCCCATCGCCACTCTCAAGGAAGCCCAACAGAAGAAGCTCGCACAGGCTTTTGTCGACTTCGTTGTCAGCCCCGAGGGACAGAAACTCCTGCAGGCCCGTGGTTTCAAACAACCCTAACCAGCTTTTAAGATGCAACTAAGCGTTGATATTACAATACAATTGCGCAGCGGTGGAGGAGATTCATTTTTCCTCCACTCGCAATTCACATCTGACGATCGCTCGTTGGTTCTGTTCGGCCCCTCTGGATCAGGCAAAACCCTTACCCTACAGGCCATTGCCGGCCTGCTGACTCCGGACAAGGGGCGTATTTCCGTCAATGGCGATGTTTTTTTCGACAGCGAGGCGGATATCAACCTGCCGACCCGGCGGCGCGGCGTGGGCTACGTGTTTCAGGACTATGCCCTGTTTCCGCATCGTACGGTTTGGGAGAATGTCTGTTTCGGACTGAAGCCTCTGTTCGGCAGAGTCAGCAAGGAAAACGCCGAACGAGTGGATGCGTTGCTGGAGTTGTTCGGATTGTCTCAACTGAAGCACCAGCGTCCCGGAACCCTTTCCGGCGGCCAGAAGCAACGTACCGCTCTGGCACGCGCGCTGGCCACCAAGCCCAAAATTCTTCTGCTGGACGAACCCTTCAGCGCCCTTGATCAGCCCTTGCGTCTGCGTATGCGCGAAGAACTCTCCAAGGTGCTCGAAAATTTCGAGATCCCCATGATCATGGTCACCCATGACTCGGATGAAGTTGAATCCTTTGCCCAGGCCGTGGTTGTGTACAACTATGGCAAGGTGGTGGGCGTTCATACGACGGCGGATATCACCGCACAAGGACAAAGCGTCTCGGAAACCATCCGCAACCAGATCGCCCTGGTTTACGATACGCAATAATTTGCTGTCCGGCTGCTTGTTATCCAGGCAGCGCCCTCATATATCCCTGCATGCCAACAGGCCGCGGCTCCATGCTGCGGCCTGTAGCTTTCCGCGCCCCGATTTTAGTCTTCTTAATCTAACCAGCCTCCCAACGCCGTATCCCCCTTTTCAGACCAACTGCATAAAAATGTTATCTTGCCGATGCTAAACAGGATTTTCTGGACATAACGTTCAAACTGTGCTGAAATTGATTAGAGTAGTAATCTCTTTTTGGTTTTTCTACCATTTCAGTTGCATTTCAACACAGGTATCAACAGCTCAAGATGTTTACCAGGCTGAAAAAGCACTATGAAAAGCGTGTCGCACAGTTGGAGGAAGAATTGCGCAACGCGCACGCCCGGCTGCAAGAGTTGGAAAGCAACCAGTCCGAATCCGGAACGCCCCGTGACCACAAGTTTTCCGAGACGGACAACAGCCTGTTATGCCAAAGCCTCATAGACAACGTCTCCGACCCGATTTTCGTACAGGATCACCAAGGTGCGCTGATCAAGTGCAACCAGGCCTTTGCCAGGCTCTTCGGTCTGCACAGGGACACTCTGAAAGGAAAAAGATTCGCTGATTTTCTCCCCGACGATTTGTCGGAAGAATTGCAAAAACAGGCAAGCCAGGTCGTCCAAAACGGCAAAGCCCGTACGCATACCTTCTGGTACCATGACCACAAAGGAACCTCGTTTCTGTTGGAAACGGTATTTACGCCCCTGACCCTGCCGGACGGTTCGCGCCCCGGACTGGTTGGCATCAGCAAGGACATCACCCGACACCAGGAGCTGGAGTCCAGCCAGCGGCCTTCCGAACAACTGCTTGCCGCAACGCTCAATTCAGTCGACGGCCTGCTGAACGTGCTGTCTCCGGACTTCCAGATCATTTATTCCAACTGGAAAGAACACGAATTCGTCCCGGATGCCCAACGCGACAAGCAGCCTTTTTGCTATCAGGCCTTTCAACATCGCAAAGAACCCTGCGACAAATGCCCAGTGCTGAGGACCTTCAAGGACGGCCAGATCAGGAGGGTTGAGAGCACCAACGCCGTCACCGGAGCCCACAAGGAAGTGACCGTCACGCCCATTTGGGGCCCCTCAGGAGAAATCGCCTATGTTGTCGAATTCGTTCGGGACATCACAGAAAAGAAAAAGAACCAGGAAGCGCTGGAAAAACAGGAGCAGCTTTATCGCCAGTTGTTCAACTCGGCCAATGACGCCATTTATCTCTTTATACTCGGTGAAGACAATCAGGCCGGCTGCTTCATTCAGGTCAATGACGTAGCCTGCAAACTTCTGGGCTACAGCCGCGAAGAACTCTTGCAGATGAGCATCTTTGATATCGACGTCAAAGGAAAGGCGCTTCTTGCCAGTGAAAAATTCGAACCTTTTTTCCAATCGCATCATCTGCTGCATGAAGAATATCATGTTGCCAAGGACGGCACCCCCATTCCCGTGGAAATCAACACGCGACTGTTTGAACTGGACAACATCAAATACGTCATCAGCATTGCAAGAGACATCCGCGAGCGCAAGATGGCGGAACAGCTGTTGCGGCAAAGCGAAGAACGCGCCAGGGCCATCCTTGCCGTCATTCCCGACACCCTGCTCGTGGTTCACCGGCAGGGGCAAGTTCTTGAATTGTTTCAAAATGACAGTTCCAGAATTTTTTCGGAAGCGCTCGTTCCGCACAGCATCGGGGACATCTTCGTCAAAACCACGGCGCACAGCCTGCTCAAGTCCATTGGCGAGACTCTGGACCACGACTCCATGCAGATTTTTGAATTTCGCATGCCCTTGCAGCATGGCGACCATAAGCAATTTGAAGCGCGTATCGTCAAACGCTCCGAAGATTCAGCCCTGCTCATGGTTCGCGATATCAGCGCACTGCGCGATACGGAGGCCGCCCTCTACGAGGCCAACCAGCGCCTGCGCCTGGTGATGCGTTTTGCCAATGAGGGAAAATGGGAATGCGACTTCATTGCCAATGTGTACCGTTTTGACGAACAAGCCGCACTGATGCTCGGCTATACGCCTGATCAGGCCCAATGGCCCCCGGAGGAATGGCAGGATCGGATTCATCCCGAGCATCTCGAGCAGGTCACAGAAGCCCTGGATGACACCCTGTCCCAGAAAAGCCGCTATTTTTCCCAGGAATACCGCATGCGGCACAAGGACGGATCCTACATCTGGGTCGCCTCCGTGGGAGGGGTCGTACGGCGTGACGAGGAGCACCGGCCGCGGCTGTTCATGGGGATCAACCGAAATATTACGGAAAGAAAGCTGGCGGAACAACGTCTGCGTGAAAGCGAAGAAAAATACCGTATGCTTGTTACCAATATCCGGGACGCCATCTACACCCTCGACGAGAACATGCAGGCCACGTACATCAGCCCACTGGCCGCGGATCTGACCGGGTACACGCTGGAAGAACTCTATTCCATGTCTCCGGAAGAATGCATCCATCCCCAGTCCCGCGAGCGTTATCGGCGCGACATGCAGAAACAACTGGAAAACGATGCCAAAACAACGGTGGCCAGGGCGTCAAAATATTTCGAAGTCGAATGCCTGCGCAAAGACGGTTCGACCATCATGGTCGAAAGTTCGACGTCCATACTCCGCGCGGACGATGGCAGTTTCAAGGGGTTCATCGGCATTGTCAGGGACATATCCGAACGGAAACGCATGGAGAAAAAACTGCGGGAATCCGAAGAACGCTACCGTTCGCTCTTTGAAAACGCCGGGGACGCCATATACGTGCTCAACGCCCAGGAAAACACCTTTCTGGATGCCAATCCCATCACCTGGCTCAGTCTGGGCTATACGCGGGAAGAATTGCTGCAGTTGGAGCCCAGGAAACTGAATCCCGAGTTGTACCAATGCAATCCTCTGGAAAACCGGATTTGCCGAGCCTTTGAATGCGAGCACATCACCAAGAACGGCATTCGTGTTCCAGTGGAGATTTCCTCCCAGCATATTGCTTTCGGCGAACAGGAAGCCATTCTGTACATCGCCCGTGACATCTCCGAAAGACGGAAAGCACAGCAGGCGCTGGAGGAAAGCGAAAAGCGCTTCAGACTCCTGTTCAATTCGACTCCCGTGGCCCTGCTGGTGGAAGACTACTCGCAGACAAAACTCGTTCTCGACAAACTGCGCTCCCAGGGCGTGACGGATTTCGAGGCCTATTTCAACGAAAATCCTCAAGTGGTACGCAGTCTGGCGGAAACAGTGATCCTCACCGAAGTAAACCCCTATACCATCCATCTTTTCGAAGACGATCCGGACCGGACCACAGAACGCTACATGACGGAAGTCTTCAATGAGCAATCCTACAAATCCTTCGGGGAAACGCTTATTCTGGCGGCACAGGGAAAAACGTCCTTTTCGCACATTCGCGTACATCAAACTAAAAAGGGAAAGCTCCTGGATACGAAATTCACCTGGACGGTTGTCCCCGGCCACGAAACCACCTGGGATCAGGTGTTCGTTTCCGCTGTAGACGTTACGGAACTGACTGAAGCAAGACGACAGGCGGACCAGGCCAACAAGGCTAAATCCCAGTTTCTCTCCAGCATGAGCCACGATATCCGGACTCCGCTCAGCGGCATCATGGGCATGCTTCAACTCCTCGAACAGGGCCCACTCAATACGCGCCAGGAAACGTATGCTAAAAGTGCCAGGCAAGCCTGCATCCACCTCAACAGGCTTTTGGCGGACATTCTGAGTTTGTCTAAACTGGAAGCGGGAAAACTTTCCATTGCCAACGAGCCATTCCGGGTCCAGAAAGTTCTTGATTCCTTGATGGACCTCTTTTCCTTTACCGCGGAACAGGCCGGACTGCGCTTTACGGTAGACCCCGCGCCGGACATTCCCATGATTCGGGGAGATGAATCCAACCTCCTGCGCATACTGACAAATCTCGTAGGCAATGCGCTCAAATTCACCTCAAAAGGAGAAATCTCCGTGAACGTTACCCTGCTCAGACGGGTGAAAAACAACGGGGAGCTCAATCTGCTCTTCTCCGTATCTGATACGGGCATGGGAATTCCCGACGACAAGATCGAAAAAATGTTCCAGCCCTATGCCCAGGGAGACTATGTGGCGCCGCAGCAGGGGGTGGGACTCGGTCTGTCCATCGTCAAGCAGCTCGTCCAGCTGATGCACGGCGGTATTACCGTAATCAGTGAATTGAACAAAGGATCCACCTTCAACGTGGATATTCCCTTTGCCATTGCCGAAGAATTTCTCGAAGCGGAATTTGTTGCCCCGGAAAAAGTTCCTGCGCTTCAAACAGGATTCATCGCTCTAGTGGTGGAGGATGATCCAGTCAGTCTGACCACCATCAGCCGTTTTATTGAAAAAATGGGGGGAACCGTCATTCAGGCGCGGAACGGAGAAGAAGGGCTGGAAAGACTCCGCCGTCGCCCGGTGGATGTCATTTTGCTGGATGTACAACTGACGCGTATGAATGGACTGCAAATGGCCGAATGCATTCGCACCAGTCCGGAATTCGCCGACCAGTCCGCAACGCCGATAATTATCGTCACTGCCTACGCCCTGGACGGCGACAAGGAAAAGTTCCTGGCAACAGGGGCCGCTGCCTACCTGCCCAAACCCATTTTAAAGACTGAGCTGGAACTGACCCTGAAAAAAATCCTGCCACTCGCTCCATCCGCCGGCCGAAACGAATAGGCCTGCCCCTATCTAGTTGCGAGAACGCCGGGAGGGAGTCAATGCAGCAAGCCGCCGCACAAGGCGCGCTGCGCGTAACAACAGTGCCATTTTACCAAGCCCTCCGACTACCTCGACATAGCCCGAGTTGAGGACTGAACATTCGTGGCTGAGACCATTTCGCAGATTGTGCCCCTGAGCCACCAAGCGGCGTTTCTCCTCCAGCAGAGTTTTGCTCATGACCTTCCCAAACGCTCCCTGTCCTTGCTGAATTCTTCAAGGGTCTGGGCAAACGGCACGGGATGACGCGCAAGCAACGAGCGCCCCCAGAAAACGCAAATCAACGCTCCGAGAAAATAAGCAAACGCACAGCAAATCATGCCGGTCAGCCTGTGTTCCTCGGGGAGCGCATAAATAAGCACAAAAGTGGCCAGAAGAATGGCGAACATGGCCAGAAAAAAAGCAGCCAGCACCACGAGCAGCAGCTTCAGGGAAAAGGAAAACTCCTCGCGGCATTCCAGAGAAAACAACTCCAGGCGGTTGTGCGCCATGGCCACAAGCAGCGACACTGCCCGCCGTGCGGCATCAGGAAGGTCCAGCAGCTTTTCAAAGGAAAAGGCCATGCGTTATTTCCTTGAAAAAAGCCAGCCGGCGAACAGGCCTGCCAGCACGCCCAGCCCCACCGCCTGATAGGGTTTCTCCCGCACGAACTTGTCCACTTTTTCCGCCTTTTGGCCGAAACCGTCCTCAACCTCCAGCCATTTCAATTTGGCGTCCTCCACGGTTTTGGTCAGCCGTTCGCGGGCTTTCTTGGTCTTGTCGTCAGCGGCGTCGGCCGAAGCATCGAGCAAGGCGCGCGCGTCGCGCAGCAAAGCCTCGAAGTCGTCCTGCAGTTTTTCCTTGGCTTTTTCGGTCTTTTCCATTTTTCCATCCTTGTTTGCTTTTGAAGATACCCAAGCTGATCCTACTCTACCCTGTTTAGCCGGGAATCTCCAGCCAGGGACTTCACGGATTCGGAAGCAGGTGCGGCAGAACAATGGTCACACTGGTGCCGCGCTCCTTGTCGGACTCCACCGAGGCGGTGCCTCCGTGGGCCTCTGCGATAAGTTTCGCACTGTATCGCGCGAGCCCCGAGCCTTCCCTTTTCCCCACAGTGGAATATTTATCGAAAAAAAAGGCCGCCTCGTCCGAAGTGAGCGTGCCGCTATCATGTACGGTAATCAACGTCTGATCTTCTCTGTCGTCAAAAATGATCGTCACTGCATCACCGTCGTTGGAGGATTCCACTGCGTTTTTGATCAACGAGGTCAGCATGCTCTCCAGGAGAACCTCTTCGCCGTAATGCTCCAGTCTGCCCAGGCCGCTGTCCGAATCATTGTGGTAAATCACGCGTACGAGTTTGACATCGGCGTTGGGCCTGATAACCAGATTGATATTGCGAAATATCTTGCGAAAATCGAACCAGGCGAAACTGGGAACATAGTCCCCCTGCTCCATATGAAATATTTCTCTGGACAGATCGATGAATTTGAACATGTTGGAAGCAATGCTGTTCAACTCTGTCGCATAGTCCGCGCACCTGCTGCCCGGTTTTTCCATCAGCATCATATGGGTCAGGCTTATGATGCCTTTCAAGGGTGTCCGCAGTTCGTTGCGTATCAGGCGATCCACATCATCCTTCAGCTGCGCCAGCCGGTTGGCTTCGGTTACATCCGTTACAAGTCCGAACGAACCAACAATCGTTCCCTGCTCATTTGCCTGCGGATGATGGGTGACCATGAACGTACGCGATACGCCGTCTTTCCTGGTGTACTGCACTTCATACTGCTCCACTGTGGAAGTGTTGCATTTGATCACCTGCTTCATGAATATCCGTCGTTCTTCGCTGTCCAGAAAATCAGCGAAACGCCTGCCCAGCAGTTCTTCCTTTGCATAACCGATCAAATCGCACAGTTTCTTGTTCACAAACAGGATACGGCCCGAAAGATCAATTACTTCCAGTCCCTCATGCAGGTTCTCCACCAAAATGCTCAGCTGCTTCTCGCGCTTTCTGAGCTGATTCTCCATGCGTTTTTGTTCGGTCACATCCCGGACAATGGAGACTATGCCGGTTGCCTTTCCATTGTCGTCAAAGATGGGCGCGGAAGAAATGGCCCCCACAAACAGTGCGCCGTTTTCCAGCCGGAAGCGATACTCGGTAGTCGTATGTTTCCAGCCGGCCCGAGCCCGGACAAGCTGTGCGAAATTGGCATCCAGCTGCTCATGGTCCTCAGGATCGATCCAGTCGCGCGCGTGGGTTCCAATAAATATTTTCGAATCCGAGACGCCGAACAGTTTGCTGCCCTGAAAGGAACAAAATTCAATACGCCCCTCGGTGTCCAGCCTGGTAATGGCATCCGGAGACGCTTCCATGATCCGGGTCTGAAACTCCAATGCGCTCCTGAGCTCTTCAGCGGCTTTCACTTCTTCTGTCACGTCGCGAACCACGCTGACAATGCAGTGCACCCTGCCTTCTTCATCAAGCCACGGAACAGAATGAAACGACCCGTAAAACAAACTTCCATCCTTGCGCAGCATTTTGTAGCGGTTGGGCGGCAACAGCTCCCCTGAGGACATGGCAAACACGCGCTTCAGATTTTTCCTTGCAGCGGGAATTTGCTCCGGGGCGAGCCATTCGCGTAAATACGTCCCCACGGCCGCGCCCGCGTTTTCCACTCCGAAAAGATCCTTGCAACGCGCTGAGCTCTCCAAAATACACCCGTTCTGGTCCATGCAAAGAATGGCATCCGGTGACACCTCGAACAACCTGGATTGAAAGCCGAGCGAACGCCGGAGCTGCTCCTCATCCGTACGCCGTTTCGTGGCGTCCCGGACAAAAGGACAACACTGGCCTGACCGTCAATGACGGCCTCGGTCCCGTTCGTATCCACATAAAACTGCTCACCATTCTTTTTCATCAGGCAGACGTCGTTTTTCGAAGCAAGCATGAATGACAACGGATCGTCTTCGGGATAGTCCGTTTCAGAAAATTGTTGAAAGATATCAGAAAAATGCAACAAAGAAAGCTCGGCGGAGCCATAGCCAAGCATGGCCCGGATGGCCGGATTCGCGTACGGGAAACCAAGTGTCTGCCTGGCTATCACGAGTATGCCGTCCATGGAATTCTCGAAAATCACCCGGAAACGGGTCAGCAGCTCCTCCCGCTCCGCCCTGATGCGAAGGTCCTCGCTGATATCGCGCGCCTGGGCCAGGACAAGCTGCTCACCCTTGAATTCGATCAGCGAAGCATGGGCGTCCACAGGCAGCAGAGTCCCGTTTTTGCGTCGCAGGATCGATTCAATACGGAGGCGCTTGTTGGACAGCAGTTGGCGTTCATGCTCCGCACGTTGCTCTTTATCGCCCATCATGGGGTCCAGTTGCTTCAAATGCATGCCGCGCAGTTCTGCATGGCTGTATCCCAGATTTTCCATGGCACGGCGATTCACGTCCCGAATGGTGCCGCCCAGATCAGTCAGAAATATGAGATCCGGCGCCTCATCCAGATATGTCCTGAGCCGCCTTTTGGTTTCCTGCAGAGCCTTTTCCGCCGCCTTCTGTTCGGAAACATCGAGAATCATGACCACAAAGCCGTTTGTGGCATCATCCGAAAAGGAAAAGGGGCGCAGGTGCACACGAACGATCTGGTCAGGTTCCGTAATGGAATCCGCTTGTGTCTCGAACTCCTGCGTATGCCCTTCAAGCGTACGCCGTATGTACGGCAATACATGCTCATAATACTCCGGACTCAATACATCGTGCAGTCCCGCCCCGATGAACTCCTCCGGCTGTTTGCCGTACCAGGAGGCGTAGAGAGAGTTTACGAATCTGAAACGCAGACCATTGTCCACCAGGCAGAAACGCGCTGGAACGTTTTCGATGATCAGCCTCAGCTGCTTCCTGCTCTCATCAAGGGCGCTCTGGTAGACCCGGCAACTGGTGACATCGACCCCGGCGTCGAGATTTTTCCAGCCAGAGCCTGGAAACAGATTTATTCTGCCGGAAAAATGGATAATTTTTCTGGTCCCGTCCTTGGCTACATAGACAATATCTTCCAGATCTCCATCAATACGTTCTTGCAGCGAAAGCTGCCGGATCTCGTCCCGACAGGTTGCATCGGGAAACATACGGTGCAGGATCTGCTTGTCATGAACAACATCCTCTTCCGTATAACCGAGAATACGTTCGCTCTCCTTGTTCCAGAATATATAGTTGCCATCCTCATCGTGCGCATGGATCAGCAACGGCAGTCTGTTGAAGATGTCCTTGATGTCCTGGTTCTGAAAACCGCATGAGGCCTGATCGTTTTTGCATTGGATCTGCTCAAGCCGTTTTTCGAACTCAAAGGAGTCCCGATCTGGGGAAAGGTATTCATCCGGAGGTAAAAACGAAGGATTGGCACAGACAGTACGGTTGCGCAAAATCAACGGATGGGTTGCGAGAACTTCCAGCAGAATTTTGCCCGAAAACAGTCGCTGGTCGTACAGACACCACAACTCCACATCTTTTTTTGAAAAAATGGAGTTCACACGGCTTTCGTAGTTCAGCAATTCCTGCGTTTCCAGACCTTGCGAAAGCATCCAGGCTTTTTCGCTGAACAGGCACAGCCTGCTGTCGGGAACTTCCTTGGCTGCGGAAATGACGCCTTGCAGGTATTCGAGCAGCAGTTCCGGAGAAACTGGCCCGCCCTCCAGAAAACCCGTTTGTGCTGGGATAATCTGCAATACGCCCGTTCCTTCATAAGCGGACCTGTGCAGACCGGCCTCTTCCATCCGCTGCCAGGCTTTGTCAATCGTATCCGTATTCGCCACGTAGATCACATGGCATCCGTCACCCAATCGGGCACGCAGAAGCGGTGCAAGAGAGGCAGTAAGCTCTTCATCAGTTCTGTAAAAACTGCATACATGCCCCATTTTTTCTCCCCCGGCTGTGTAATTTACCCATTGACACTATCTACTAAGATGCAAGATGAACTTATTATCAAAAAAGTACTATGATTCCAAACTGATTCTATATGTAAGGAAAAACTCTCAAAAAAATTGCATGCAATTGGAATAACACAATCCCTATTCCTCATGAAATACAACAGACTAACGCTGTGCAATACAATAAATTCGGGGAAGGCTTCGAGAGGCGTGCCTATTCTGTGAAAACGGCATTCAAACCCGAAAAAAAATCGAAGGCGGACTGTCAAAAACAGTCCGCCTTCGGGATTTCAAAGCAGGTGTGGTGCAGCAAACATCCGGATGCTGCATATGAAAGCTACAGGGTCCTGATACCCACGGCCTTGCGTACTTTTTCCAGCAAAGGCACGGTGAATTCCCTGGCCTTCCGGGCGCCCTCCTGCAGTACGGATTCAATATATTCGCCGTTCTGCATCAGCTCTTCATAGCGCTCCCTGGGCTCTTTCAAAATATTGTTCAGGTATTCGAACAGCTCCGTCTTCATGGTGCCCCAGGCTATGCCGTTGGCATAGCGTTCCTTCATCTGCTCTTTTTCTTCTTCCGAAGCAAACGCAGCGTAGATGCTGAACAAGGTGCAATCCTTGTACTCTTTCGGCTCGTCAGGTCCCAGAGAATTGGTCTTGATCTTCATGATCAGCTTGCGCAGGGCCTTTTCCGGAGCAAAAAGCGGTATCACGTTGTCGTAACTTTTGCTCATCTTGCGTCCGTCCAGCCCCTGAAGCAAAGGCACGTTCTCATCGATCATCTCTTCGGGCAGCACAAAGGTTTCGCCATAATAATTGTTGAAGCGCATGGCGATGTCCCTGGCCATTTCCAGATGCTGTTTCTGATCCTGCCCTACGGGGACTTTGTGGGCATTGAAAATCAGGATATCTGCGGCCATCAGGATGGGGTAGCAGAACAGCCCGACGTTGACGTCCTTGTCCGGATCCGCATGCTTTTCCAGCATGTTCTTGTCCACGGCGGCCTTGTAGGCATGGGCCCGGTTCATCAATCCCTTGGGAGTGACGCAATCGAAAATCCAGGCCAGTTCCATGGTTTCATGAATGTCGGACTGGCGATACAGGACAACATCGTCCGGATTGAGCCCCAGGGCCAGCCAGGAGGCGATGATTTCCTTGCTGGATCTGTGGATGCGCTCGGGATCCTTGCATTTTATCAGGGCGTGGTAGTCGGACAAAAAGTAGAAGCATTGCGCGTCGTCGCGTTTACTCATTTCAATGGCCGGACGAATGGCGCCGAAATAGTTTCCCAGGTGCGGGGTTCCGGATGGAGTGATGCCTGTCAGGATCTTGGTAGTTTTCATCAGGTGCGTCCTTGATCAATTTTTTAATAAACGTGCAGCAATCAGCCAGAAAAAAATGAAGGGAAAGCGTTCACACGCGCTTTCCCATATATTTTGATTATAAATGCATCAAAAGCTGAAACGCCTGCGGCGGCAAACCGAAAAGATCGATAAAAAGCTGCAGCATTCCCAGCAATACGGGTCCGAGTACCTGCCCCAGAATACCGAATGCGAGCAGCAGAATGATGACGATCATGCCCCATCTGCCAAAGCGCATATACGAATACGCCAGCTGCGGAGGCAGCAGACCGGCGATTATGTTGCTGCCGTCCAGAGGCGGCAAGGGAATCAGATTGAACAGCCCGAGCACGATGTTCACCACCACGCCGGCCGTACAGATCAGAATCACCGGCAGCATCACGCTGGCCAGCGTGGTGCCCGGCTGGACGCCCACGGCCATCGTGACCATAAGGCGCAACAGCAACGCGAAAATAACGGCCAGGACAAAATTGGTGGCTGGTCCGGCAATGGCCACCAGCACCATCCCCTTGCGCGGATTCTTGAAATAACGCGGATCAATGGGAACGGGCTTGGCCCAGCCAATGACAAAGGGCGCGACAATGGCCGTCAGCACGAACATCAGCGTCCCCATGGGATCCAGATGCTTGATGGGATTGAGATTTAGGCGTCCGCGACTTTTGGCGGTGGGGTCGCCCTGGAGATAGGCCGCGTATCCGTGCGCCACTTCGTGACAGACGATACCCAGCATCAGAGGAACGAAAAAGATGGCGATTCGCTCTATGGCACCGGAGAATTGTTGCATATTGCACCTGCGTAGCCGCTGCCTGCAAGTCAGCGACCGTGACGTCTGGCAGCATGCCCTGACGGGCTAGGGCTGCATTTTTACTTTCAAAGAAAAGGAAGCGCTTTTCCGGGCATGCACCACAATGATCTTGTCGCCGGTGGAGACGCAACGCCAGCTGAAGGCATGCTGTTTTTCGGCGACATGGCCGCTGGCCGGCGTATAGACATCGAAAACCGCTGCACCGCCGGCGGGCTCCAGCCCCAGACTCACCGTATTTCCTTCAATGCCCAGAAAACGGTAGCAGATCTGTTTTCCCGCAACGGCCTTGCCCTTGAGCAGGGTCTCCTTGTCTTGTTTTGTAAAGGCTATCCGCTGGTAGCTTTCGCAGCCGTCATTGCCGAAACTGCTGCTGCGTACGGGCCGTTTTTCCGGTTCCACCGCATCGTCTGCCTCATCGGCATCCGCAGTTTTTTGCAGATTGTCCGGCGCCGCGGGCTCATCCTCCGGCCCCTGCGGGATTTGCGCCAGCAAAGGAGGCTCCGGCTCGTTGTTCACCAGAGGTTCGTCAAATTCCTCTTTCTGTCCGGTGCCGGAAGTAGGCGGCTCCTTGTCGTCCACGATGGGGTCGTCGTACTCGGAGGATTCAGACGCGACCGTCTTTCGGGGCTCTTCGGCCTTTTTGACCGGCTGCGTCTTTTTCTGAGGCTGTTTTGCCTTTTGCTTGTCACTGGAAGCGGATTGTTTACCGGACTTTTCAGTCTGGTCCTTTTTCTCTGCTGCGGCTTTTTTTCCGTTCTTCTGCTTAGCGTCCAGATAACGACGATAAATATAGGCCGAACGGCCGTCCACAAGCTTGAAGCAATGCCAGCCGTTGGTGATGCTTGTTACCCAGACGCTCGTGCCCTGAGGTACGATGCCCATGGCCTCGAAATTGTTGCCAGGGCCTTTGCGCGCGGTCATGTTCTGGTTGACGATGAACTCCCGCGGGGAGTTGAAAGTGTCGTTCCATTCGTCGGCCCAGGTATGGCGGGGGCAGAAACAGGACAACACCAGCAGCGACAATGCCATGAGCAGCCCTGCGGACAGCCCCAGGCTTCGTTTTCGATGCAGTTGCATAACAGCCTGTTCGCGCTATCTGATGATCTGGCCGATACGGTTCCAGCGAATGTTGGACAAGCCGTTGGACGACCAGTACAGCAGCCAGGCCTTGCCCTTGATCTTGTTTCTGTCCACAAAGCCCCAGAAGCGCGAATCATAGGATTCGTCCCGGTTGTCGCCCATGACGAAATACTTGCCTTCCGGCACGGTCACCGGGGCCATGTTGTCGCGGCGGCTGGCGTTGGTAACGGTGTCCGTATGCTGCGTATAGGGTTCGTCGAGCTTTTCACCATTGCGGTAGACATGCTTTTCGCGAATTTCAATGGTATCTCCGGGCAGTCCGATGACCCGCTTGATAAAATCTTTGGAAGGATCTTCAGGGAACTCGAACACCACGATGTCCCCATGTTGCGGATCGTTGAACTCCGCCAGCATGTAGTGGGTAAAGGGAACCTTGATGCCGTAGCCGATTTTGTTGACCAGAAGATGGTCGCCTATCTGCAAGGTTTCCAGCATGGACCCTGAAGGGATCTTGAAGGCCTGAATAAAAAACGTACGAATAATAAGAGCCAGGATAATGGCTATTATGAGTGCCTCTGAATACTCTTTCAGCATCTTTTGCCAACGTGGGGTCATGATGAGTCCTTAATGTTGATGTGGGAATGGAGAATCTGCCGAACACAATGCCGGAATCAGTCTTCACCAGTTTTCAATGCAGCCAGGAACGCTTCCTGAGGGATTTCGACATTCCCCATGCGTTTCATGCGCTTTTTCCCTTCTTTCTGCTTTTCGAGGAGCTTGCGCTTACGCGTAATATCGCCGCCGTAGCATTTGGCGGTCACGTTTTTGCGCAAGGGAGGATTACGCTCCCTGGCCAGTATTTTCTGACCAATAGCCGCCTGGATGATGACTTCGAAAAGTTGCCGCGGAATGGACCGTTTCAGCTTCAGGGCCACGGCCCTTCCCTGCTGATAGGCGTTGTCCTTGTGCAGGATGCAGGACAGGGCGTCCACGGGCTCGGTATTGATGAGAATATCCAGTTTCACCAGTTCGGCTTCTCTGTAATCGATAATTTCATAATCAAGAGACGCATATCCGCGCGTCATGGATTTCAATCGGTCGAAAAAGTCAAAGACAACCTCTGCAAAAGGCAATTCATAGGTGATGATGACCCTGGTGGAAGTGAGATAGCGTACGTCCTTCTGCAGGCCGCGCTTCTCTTCGCACAGTTTGAAGACATTGCCCACGTATTCGTTGGGCACATGAATTTCCATCCGGGCGTAAGGTTCGTAGAAGGTGGCGATGTCCTGTGCAGGGGGCAGTTTTGAAGGGTTGTCGATGTCGTAGGTCTCGCCGTTGAGAGTTTTGACCTTGTATACGACCGTGGGGGCGGTGGCAATGAGATTGGCCTGGAACTCGCGTTCGAGCCGTTCCTGGATGATCTCCATGTGCAGCAGCCCCAGAAAACCGGCGCGAAAACCAAAACCCAGCGCCTGGGATGTTTCCATCTCGAACTGAAAGGCCGCATCGTTGAGCTGCAGTTTTTCCAGTGCGGATTTGAGCGGTTCGTACTCCGCCGGTTCGGTGGGATACAATCCGCAGAAGACCATGGGTTTGACCTTCTTGAAGCCCGGATACGGATTCTTTGTGGGATTGTCCGCGTCAGTGATGGTATCGCCCACGGGCGCATCGTGCAGGTTCTTGATGCTACCGCACATGAACCCCACTTCGCCGAAACCCAGTTCTTTCACATCCGTGGGTTCCGGGGAGAATACGCCCAGCTTGGTGACCTCGAAATCCTTGTCCTTGGAGTAAATTTTGATCCGCTTGCCCTTGCGGATACTGCCGTCCATGATCCGGAACAGCACCACAACGCCCTGGTAGGAATCGTACCAGGAGTCGATGATCAGGGCCTTGAGCGGCGCATCGGGATCGCCCTGGGGCGGCGGCAGCTTGGTGACCACCTCCTCCAGAACCTTGTCCACATTCATGCCGGTCTTGGCGCTGACGTCCACGCTGTCCGCGCAATCCAGTCCAATGGCTTCCTCGATTTCCTGGCGGACCCGTTCGGGCTCCGCGCTGGGCAGATCGATCTTGTTCAGAACGGGAATGATCTCCAGGTCATGGTCCAGGGCCAGAAACACGTTGGCCAGAGTCTGGGCCTCCACGCCCTGGGTGGCGTCCACCACCAGCAGCGCCCCTTCGCACGCGGCCAGCGAACGCGATACTTCGTAGCTGAAGTCCACATGCCCGGGCGTGTCGATGAGATTGAGCACGTATTCCGTGCCGTCGTTCGCAGTGTACGGAATGCGTACGGTCTGGGCCTTGATGGTGATGCCGCGTTCGCGCTCGAGGTCCATCTTGTCCAGGTACTGCTCCCGGCGGTCGCGTTCGCTCACGACGCCGGTAATTTCCAGGATGCGGTCCGCAAGCGTGGATTTGCCATGGTCGATATGGGCGATAATGCTGAAATTTCGAATCGTGCTGTTTTTTTTCATAGAGGGCTCAAATACGTCGGTCCTTTTATTCCCGGAGACCCCGGGCAGGCTTTTCTTTACGGCATTTGCTCAGGGAAGTCTAATTACAACGCGGTAAAAAACCCGGAGCCGATACAACAGATCAGATCACGGGCCGCACTGCACCGCCCCCCAAAAACGTCCCGCAGGCAACAGGCTCGGTACTCCGAATCCGGCCGCTTTTCAAGAGTCAATGGACAGTGTATAAGCATTAAAATGAAATGGTACACCTTCTTTCCCGATATTTACGGGTAATCGTATGTCACAATTACGCGCACTGCTGCTCCATCCGATCCCTGAAGTTCGTACTTTTCTTCGAGAAGCCCTAGAGGAGTGCGACATCGTACGCGTCCTCGGGGAAGCCGCCAATGCCCATGAGGCCCTGGAACTGCTGGACGCCATCCATTACGGGGTTTTCTTCCTCGGCGTGGATCTGGACCAGGACATCAACGGCATCGAACTGGCCCGCATGCTCTCCACGCGCAGCCGGTCTCCGGCTCTGGTGTTCATTGCGCAGGACGAGAGCATGGCGTTCACCGCCTTCGAACTGGGAGCCACGGACTACCTCCTCTGGCCCGCCACTTCTGTCCGCCTGGAGCGGACCATGCAGCGGCTGCGTCAATTCAAGGCCCACTTCAAGGAAATTCCGGTTCCGGACGCCACTCCCGACACCCAACAGGACGACGACGGAATAGCCGGCGAGGAAACCCTCAAACTCCCCATGGGCGAGGAAGAGGAAGACAGATTCCTCCACGCCCTGCGTCAGGCCTGGAACCAGGAACAACGTTTCTCCACCATCGACATAGAAAAACTGGCCATCAACCAGGACGGCCGTACCCTGCTCCTGCCCTACGATCAGATCATATTCGTGGAAGCCTACGAAGACTACAGTTATGTGCATACGGCCACGCAAAAATTTCTGACTTCCTACCGCATGAAAATGCTCGAGGACAGGCTGCGCAGGCACCGTTTTTTTCGCGTACACAGAAAATACCTGGTAAACTTGGACATGGTCACGGAAATAGCCTCACTGCCGGGGAGCAACTTCATGCTGCGCACGGCGGGAAAAACCCGCATCGAGCTGCCCATCAGCCGACGCCGGATTGCGGACCTGAAACAGATTCTCGGCCTTTGATCCGGGATGTGATTATGCTGCGCGTATCCGCGCTGTTCTGCAAAGAGCCTCAAGGAGGGACTTATGGACCATTCAGGCGCATTGGACGCACTGCTTCAGGAAGAACGGGTCTTCAGACCGCGGCCGCAGATGACGGCCCAGGCCACCGTCCCCCCCAAAAAACTCGAGGAAGCCTATAAAAAGGCCGAAGAAAACTACCTGGGCTACTGGGAAGAAGCCGCCGACGAACTGGACTGGTTCAAAAAATGGGACGAGGTACTGGACGACAGCAATCCGCCCTTTTACAAATGGTTCGTGGGCGCCAAATGCAACATCGTCTACAACGCGCTGGACAGGCACATCACCACGGCCAACAAGAACCGCCTGGCCCTGATCTGGGAAGGCGAATCCGGCGATCGCCGCAAACTCACCTATTACGAACTCTACCGCGAGGTGAACAAGTTCGCCAATGCCCTGCGTTCGCAGGGGCTGGAAAAAGGCGACCGGGTGATCCTCTACATGCCGCCCCTGCCCGAAACCGTCATCGCCATGCTGGCCGTGGCCAAGATCGGCGCCGTCCACAGCAGCGTCTTTGCCGGCTTCTCCGCCAAATCCCTGCGCGCGCGGATCGAGGATGCCCAGGCGCGTTGCATCATCACCGTGGACGGCTTTTACCGCAACGGACGGGTGGTCAACCTCAAATCCGTGGTGGACGAGGCCACGGTGGGGCTCGGCAGCTACTGCGCCGAAACCGTGATCATCGTTCAGCGGGCCAATGTGGACGTGGACATCACCGAAGGACGCGACATCTGGTATCAGGATCTCATCCGCCAGGAGCGCCCCGAATCCCCCACCGAGGTCATGGATGCGGAAGATATTCTGTTTCTGCTCTACACCTCGGGCGCCACAGGCCGGCCCAAAGGCATAGTGCATACGCACGGCGGCTACATGGTGGGCGTCAACAGAACCCTGAACTGGGTTTTCGACATCAAGCCCACGGATATTTTCTGGTGCACCGCGGACCCCGCCTGGATCACGGGCCACAGCTACGTGGTCTTTGGTCCGCTCATGGCCGGGGCCACCATTGTCATGTACGAAGGCCACCCGCTCTACCCGCAGGCGGACCGGCTCTGGTCCATGGTCGAACGCTTCGGGGTCACCATCCTGTATACCGTTCCCACCCTGATCCGCATGCTGATGCGCTTCGGCAAGGAATATCCCAAGAGGCACGACCTCTCCACCCTGCGGCTGCTGGGGTCCGTGGGCGAGCCCATCAATCCGGAAGCCTGGGTCTGGTTCTACAAAAACGTGGGCCAGGCGGCCTGTCCGCTGCTGGACACCTGGTGGCAGACCGAAACCGGCATGTGCATGATCAGCCCCATGCCCGTGTCTCTGCTCAAGCCGGGCTCGGTGAACAAAGGCCTGCCCGGCGTCGAGGTTGACATTCTCGATGAGGAGGGGGTACCTGTTCCTCCCAACATGGGCGGATTACTTGTCGTCAAAAAGCCCTGGCCCGCCATGCTGCGCGGTGTTTACAAAGACCCGGAACGCTATCTGGAGACCTACTGGAAAAAGTTCCCGGGCATCTACTACGCGGGTGACGTGGCGCGCAGGGATGTGGACGGCTACATCTGGATTCAGGGACGCGCCGACGATGTGCTGAACATCGGCGGCCACCGCCTGGGTACGGCCGAGCTGGAAAGCGCCCTGGTTTCGCACCCTGCCGTGGCCGAAGCCGCGGTCATAGGCATCCCTGACAAAATCAAAGGGGAAGTCGCCAAAGGCTTTGTGATCCTCAATAACGATTTCCCCCCCAGCAATGAGCTCGTAAAGGAGCTGCAGGCGCACATCCGCAGCGAACTCGGCCCCATAGCCGTTGTCAGAGCCATTGCTTTCCCCAGCGACCTGCCCAGAACACGTAGCGGCAAAATTATGCGCCGCGTCCTCAAGGCCCAGGAACTCGGCCAGGACGCGGGCGATACTTCCACACTGGAAGATTGAACCATACTGCAAAACAGAAGTTGAAAGACGTGCTACAGAAAATCTCTCCTGCTTTGGCGGCACTCATTCTGATCCTGGCCTGCGCAATGAGTTTCGGCTCCACACCAGCGCTGGCCAACGAGCAGGATCTGCGGGTCACTCCGGTCGTACGTGCGGTACGCCGGGTCTCGCCCGCGGTCGTGAACATCACCACCACCATGGTGAACCGCCCCGGCTTCAAATCCTACGGCCCTGGCCTGGACGATTTTTTCGCCCCCTTTTTCCGTGATTTCTTCAACGCCGTCCCCCGACAGCAGAACTCCGCCAGGCACAGCCTGGGATCGGGCGTGATCATCGACGGCAAAAAAGCCCTTGTGCTCAGCAATGCGCACGTCATCTCCGGCGCGACCACCATCATCGCCCGGCTCATTGACGGACGCGAATACCAGGCCGAACTCGTGGGTTCGAGTCCGGACCTGGACCTGGCCGTGCTGCATCTGCTCAAGGCCAAGGACCTGCCCGAAGCCACCATGATGCAGTCCGACGAATTCTACATCGGTGAAACCGTCATCGCCATCGGCAACCCCTTCGGCTTCAACCACACCGTGACCACGGGCGTCATCTCCGCCCTGCACCGCTCGGTAAAGACCGAAGAAGGCGTGTATACGGACTTCATCCAGACAGACGCGGCCATCAATCCGGGCAACAGCGGCGGACCGCTCTGCAATATCCTGGGCGAGCTCATCGGCATCAACACCGCCATGCACGCCTCGGCCCAGGGCATCGGATTCGCCATTCCCATCACCAAAGCCAAAAGCGTCATCAAGGAACTCGTACATACGGGCAAGGTCTCGCCGGTGTGGTTCGGCCTCTCGGGCCAGAGCATGGACCAGCGTACGGCCAGTTACTTCGGCCTTGATCACGTTCACGGCATGCTGGTCACCGACGTCATGCCCGGACCTGCCCAGAAAGCCGGCATCCGCAGCGGTGACGTGGTGCTCGAACTCAACGGCGTCAGCGTGGAAGACAAAGATCATTACCTGAGCATCCTGCGCAACTATTTCGAAAACGAAACCGTCTCATTCACGGTGCTGCAACAGGGCAAGAAACGCACCTTCAAGGTGCCCACCAGCCCGTTCACCCTGGAGGATGCGCTGAATCTCGCGGCCAGACGCTGGGGCTTCACACCGGGTAGGGGCAGTTCGCGGAATACCGGCCTGCCCATTACGCAGATCACCCGGGGCGGACCCGCGGCCCAGGTCGGACTCATACGCGGCGACAGCGTGCTGCGCGTGGAAAATATCCCCCTGCGTACCAATGACGACTTTGTCCAGGCCGTGCTGCGCTTCCGCCTGAACAACAACCTGATCATCCAGGTGGTCCGCGGCAACCGCGCCTATCTGATTCAGTTGCAACTGCGCTGAGCGTTTACCGACTAGTTCTTACAACAAACAAAAAGAGCCGCATGATCGCGGCTCTTTTTGTATTCTTGATCCAAAAAAGACGATTATTTTCCCGGCTGCGCCAGGGTGGTCACGTCCTGATAGGCGGACTTTTCATTCCACATGGGAACAATCAAAGGCTTGTTGCCCTTGAAAGACACCTTATCCAGACGAACCTTTTTGTAGTCCTGATTGTCATAGGTCCGGAAATACAGTGTCCGCGCGGCAATGTCGTAGACTGTGGTCCATTGGGTGAAATCGCTGGATTCTTTGCCGTCTTCCCCGACTTCCCGGCAGACGCCTCTGGGGATGGCGAAACTGGCGATCAGATTCATGCCCAGGGTCACGGCACTCTGTTCGTCTTCTGGTTGATAGGCCCGGTTGGCGTATACGGCCGCCCGAACGAACCGGGACGGAGGGGTGATGTCGCCCGGAAGACCGAGCAACCCCGTACCTTCTCCAAGGGGCTTGAGATCCAGTTCGCCCAGTTTGGCGCTTTTCACATTGGCGGAATGCAGGTTGATGTAATTCCGCAGGTTCGTGAGATGCCAGTCAAAGGACGGGGCATTGGTCATGACGCCCACGGGGTTGTCGTACATCTTCAGCTTGCCGTCGATGTATTCGACGACCATGGCCTTGCCCGAGGAATCCATGACGTACCAGTGGCCCAGCGGCGTCATATGCAGAGGGGCAATCTCCGCCGCTGTCACCTTGAGCTTGGGAAGTTTTTCCCTGACGTCCGCGAGATCCTTGCAGTTGCCGAGAATCCAGGGACTGAAATACATCACGGACACAACCTTCGAATACTCCGCCGGGTCTACTTTGGGGAATTCCGCTTCCCCTTGGGGCATCCAGAATCCTCCCACATACAAGCCTTCCTCGTTGATGCCTTCCACAGTGGACTGTACGCCAAAGCCATCCGGCCCCATGAACGCGTATTTGCTGGTCCACTCCAGCCCCTGCTTGCCACCCGGCGCGTCCGAATGCCAGACCATACCTTTGGGAGCCACCAGAATATCCGACTGAAGCGGCTGCCCGAACTCCATGGAACGGACAAAAACAACCGAGCCGTCCTTGGCTTTGACCCGCATGCCGGTACAGGCCTGGGACCTGATCGGAAAGGCGCACAATACGCCCAGGCAAAGCAAAAGGATTCCCAACGACTTGATAATCTTTTCAATCATGCGTTTCTCCAGATTGATTGTTGGCAGCGAAAAACGAACTTCTTCAAAGTGCTCTTCATTTACAATATTGCCGATAGACGAGCAATACACGGATTCAGCACAATCATTAAGACGCGACTGCGAAAAATGCGTTACGGGAACTCACTGCTCACCATAGACATGCGGGGGAAATTCCGCTGTTCTTTCGCCGGCAGCCAAAAACAAGGGAAAAATTGAGATAATCAGGCAGAGTCGCGGGGGCACAGGGCCCCCGCAACGGAAAGATCAGACCGCGCGCAGGGCCACGGCCAGGCTGGGCACGGGGTGGGTCATTTCACGGCGGACCTGGACATCGCGTACGGCCAGTACCGCAAAACCGTGTTCTTCGGCCACATCCCGGACATAGTCTTCGGAATGGGCATAACGGCCGTTCAGGCCGAGATTGACGCCCGGCTCCAGGCTTTTCTCCAGGGTCAGCACAAAGAGTCCGCCGTCCGCCAGCACGCGGCGGGCCTCGCCGAACAACCGCTCCAGCGGCCCCACGTACACCAGCACATCGGCGGCAGCGATACAGTCGTAAACTCCCTGTTCCTGTTTCAAAAAGTCATGGGCTTCGGCCTCTTCCAGGCGGTCGTAGACTTCCAGAGCCCGGGCCTTGGCAACCATCTTGCCGGAAAGATCCACGCCCACCAGCTCATCGGCAAACGGACGCAGCACCGGCGCGCACAGACCCGTACCGCATCCCAGATCCAGCACGCGCAGGCCTTCCGAACGGGGAAGCCATTCTTCCAGCAGGGACTTGATCACCTGCGGTCCCTGATAGTCCAGCCTGTCCACCAGGTGCCCGTCATAACGTTCGGCGTATTGATCAAACAGGTTGCGGACATAGGCGTGGGAGGCTTCCGGAGTGGCCTCTACTCCGGTAAGGGCGGCCAGAAACACGCCGGCCCCGAGTTTTTCTTCAGGATCCAGACGGATGCATTCGCGAAACTGTTTCTCGGACTCCTGCAGGCGATCCAGTTTCTTGAGCGCCATGCCCATGACAAAGTGGCAATCCGCACTCGGCTGCAGACCAACGGCGATTTCCCCGTGCTTCAGGGCTTCTTCCGGACGGTCCAGCTTCATCAGGATCTGCGCCAGGCAGATGTGGGCGTCCGCGAATTCCGGATCCAGTTCGATGGCGCGCAACGCGGAAGTTTCCGCCTGCTCGAACTTCTCCATATGCAGCAGGGTCAGCGCCTGGTTGTAGTGGCCGCCGGGAAAATCCGGCATCAGATCCACCATTTTCCGCTCCATTTCCAGGGCCTCGTCGCGGCGGTCGGCCTTGAGCAGCAGAAAAGGCAGCATACCCAGCAGGTGCGGATTGCCGGGATGTTTTTCGTAAATGGCCAAAGCCAGGTCCGCGGCTTCGGCATAACGTTTCTGTTCCTTGTACAGCGTCACAAGGTTCATGCCGTAGCTGGAATTGCCCGGAGCCAGCTCCGCGGCTCTGCGAAAAAACTCCTCGGCCAGGCCAAGGCGTTGGGCATCCCTGTGCACCAGGGCCAGGTTGTTGTTGATTTCCGGGCTGTCCGGACGGCGCGCATGCACGTCTTCCAGCACGGCCAGGGCCTCTTCCAGGCGCCCCTGGCGGCGGTAGATCATGCCCAGATTGGAAGCTGCGGCCGATGATGCGGGGTCCAGTTCGCGCGCCTGCAGCAGCAGTTGCTCGGCCTCGGGGATCCGTTTTTCCGTCAGACGCAAAAAAGCCAGGGCGATCAAGGCCTCGCTGTAATCCGGCTCCAGCTCCAGCGCGGTGAGAATAGCCTTTTCCCCTGCAACGGCATCGCCCGTACGCAGCAGTACCAGCCCGAGGTTCTTGTGGGCTTCGGCCAGGCTCGGATCCAGCTCAAGCGCTTTTTCGGCAATGGCGCGCGCCTCGGCGTATTGTCCGGTCTTTTGCAGGGCCAGGGTCTGCCCGGACAGGGCGCGGGCCTTGAATCCGTTGAAACTCCTGGCTTTTTCATACGCATCATAAGCTTTCTGAGGCAGTGAAAGTTCCATGTAGGCCCGCCCCAGCAATAAACAGAATTCCGGTTCCGGCTTGGCCGAAATTCGTTTCTCCAGCGCATCCGCAGCTTCCGCAACTTTTCCGGACTGCAGCATTTGTTCTATATCGGTATAGTCTGTTTTTTTGACAGATTCTGATTGCATTGAGCACCTTTTCCTCTGGTTTCAGAATAGCTTGCTCTTCCAATACCAGAAAACCTCCCCAAGGAAAACGTTATGCATTCTGCTGCGCTGCGTACATGGTGCGTCCCTGTTCGCTGAGCAGGGGCAGAATATCCACATCTTCGATCTGTTCGGGTTTCATGAAGCGGGCGGCGTATTCCTTGTAGATGCCGCTGACCAGCAACAGGTCGAAAATGTCCGGATCGATATGCGCGTCATCGCGCATCCGGCTCATGATCTTGAGCACCAGTCCCAGAGGCTTCGGACGGTTGTAGGGACGATCCGCGGCTGTCAGGGCCTCAAAGATATCCGCCACGGCCATCATGCGCGCGGGCAATGACATCTCTTCCTTGTGCAGCCGGCGCGGATAGCCCTTGCCGTCCATGGTTTCATGGTGCGCCCCGGCAAATTCCGGCACGCGCTTCAGATTTTCCGGAAAAGGAAGCTTGTTCAGCATCACAATGGTCTGGATAATGTGTTCCTGAATCTTGAAGCGCTCTTCCTCGTTGAGCGTTCCCTTGCGAATGCAGAGGTTGTAAAGCTCGCCCATGTTGTTCTGCAGCTCGGGCACCTCCATGTCGAACTTGGTGCCCCCGTTGGCGAACGGATCCCTGGTACGCGGGAAGCGGTGCTCGGGCTTGTCCGCCAGGAGCGTTTCGGTAGCCGGCAGCGTGGCTTGGGGCCTGTCCTGACGCTGTTTTTCCTCTTCATGCGACAATCCCAGGCCGTCGTCCAGATGACGTTCCCAGGTACGGGCGCCGATCTCCCGGACCCGCTCGATACGCTCGTCGCTCATGAACTCCCCGCCCACATTGCACTGGGCGATAAAGGCCCATTCTTCCCGAATACGCTCCTGTTCGGCCTCGAGCCTGGCACGGAGCGCGCCTTCATCCGCGCCGTCCTGAAGCAGATCCTGGTAATAGCTGATCTCCGCATCGCGCCAGAGCAGTTCGAAGCGGGTCCGGACCTCGTGAATCCTGTTGTACAGAGCCTCGAGCTTGGTGGCCTTGTCCACCACGTATTCGGGAATGGTCAATTTGCCGCAATCGTGCAGCCAGGCCGCAATGTAGAACTCCCGCCACTGATCCTCGGTGCTGAAGGCGAAATTTTCAAAAGGCCCGAATTCGGCCTTTCCAGCGGCTTTTGCCAAAAGAAAGGCGATTTCCGGAACACGCGAACAATGCCCTCCTGTGTAGGGGGACTTGGCGTCAATGGCGCCGGCAATGAGTTTGACCACCGAATCCAGAAGCTGCTTGAGCTGGTCCACAAGATTCTTGTTGTCCAGGGCCACGGCTGTCTGGGCGGCGAGGGATTCGACAAAGGCCGCAAGCCCGTGATGAAAATGAATGGCTTCCCCGGAATCGGGATCATGCGCGTTGACCAGCTGCAAAACGCCCAGAATTTCATCCTGACGGGTCTTGAGCGGAACCAGTATCAGGGAATTTTCCGTCACGTCCACATCCATGAACAGTTCGGAAAGCTCTATGAGCTTCGCCTGCCGGATGCGTTCGTTGTTTTCCAGGACCAGCGTTTTTCCCAGAAACAGCACCGGATACAGCAGATCCCCCTGGTCGGAGGCCTGGAGGGATGCGACATGCAGGGACAACGCCTCTTCTTCACCGGAATTTTCCAGGGCAAGGCCGTGCCTTCCGTAGCGCGCATGTTTGACCAGGAGCTTTTCCCCTTCCTTGATGTAGACAATGCCGCCTTCGGCATTGGTCAGATACTGGGCAGCCTCCAGAGTCAGCCCCATCAAGCGTTCCAGGTCATGTTCGGAGGACAGCATGATCCCCTGGTCCACCAGCTGCTGCAGTTTGTTCTGCGTGTCCATCAGTTCATCCATATACTCGTGCAGCGTGGTTTTCATCAAATCAAAGGCTTTGCTCAGAGAATCGATTTCCAGAATATAACTGTTGACCGGTTCTGTTTCGGAAAAATCGAACTGGCGCACTTTTTCTGCTTCCTTGCCCAGAATGGTCAGCGAGCGGGAGACCCTGTTTGAAACGTACAATACGAAAGGCACCACCAGCAGCAGCAATCCCAAAGCGGCATACAGATTCTGCTGCTGCATGCGGCTGACATGGGCGGTGAAATCGCTCAGGGGAGATCCCACGCCGATAAGCAGTTCCATGCCGAGGCGCGAACCCACATTATAGACGCTGAGCAGATAATCCTCTCCCGCCACCTCGCGCTCCAGAGGCGTGTTATAGGCGAAGGAAGGCGACTTCATGTCTTCACCGATCTCCCGTACCACGGGGTCATTGAAGGTTTCCGTACGCTGCAGGCCGATTTCCACGCCTTCATCGTCCGTGACCTCGGCCACAATGGGTTCCTTGGCGTGGGCCATGACCTGATGCTTGAGATTGAGAAAAAATACCGTACCGTTGGGCGATACGGGCTGGTCGCGCAGAAACTGGGAAAAATAGGTCAGGGTGAAATCCACGCCAAAGACCCCGGACTTGTTGTCCAGCTTCTGGGCGCAGGTGATACCCGGCTGTCCGGACGAATGAAATACGTAGGGCGAAGTGAAAATCACCCCTTCAGTGTTCATGGCCTGCTGATACCAGGGGCGCTTGCGGGGATCATACGTGGTGTTGTCGCTCGTACGGTAGAGTATGGGCTGCGCATCGGGATCGAGCAGTATCCAGCGCGTCTGTTTGCGACCTCTCAGGGTATACACGATACGCAGGACAAAGGCGGTTCCCTCCGGCGCATGATATTTTTTGCGGACCCCTTCTCCCCGCATGGCGATGAGCTGAATAAAATTGCCAGTTTCATAGCCGAAATAGATGGAATAAAAATAATCGTAGCGCTCGAGCATATCGCACAGCAGGTTCAAGACGTGCGGATTCGTCTTGCCTTCCCGCACCAGGCTGTCCAGGCCGGTGGCACTGGCGCCGATTCCGACCAGACCGGTGGCCGCGTCCAGCATTCTGGCCGTACGCTGTACGAGCCCCTCGGTGGTGCAGTTGAACAGCTGATTGGCCATGATCTTTGCGGCCCTTGTGCTTTCCCGCTGCCCGTTCCAGATCAGGAGGGCGGAAAGCGTCAGCACGATGCAAAGAACCAGTGTGGTCAAACTAACCCGGAAGCTTACTTTTTTCCTGGAGATCATGGTTTTGTCCCTCGCCGCTCATGCGGCCAGCCCTTTGAGATCCATGCACAGCCATTTCATCGAAAAATACCCGCCTGAGCGATTCAGGCGGGTATTATGTTCTACTCTAGTCAGCCGTTGTTTCCATCCGGAGGCGAAAAGGTTTCAGGTTTAGTCTCCGGCATCGTCTCTATGTAGACAGACTGGCTCGGGAAGGCGAAATCGCATCCCGCGCCTTCCACTATCGCCTTGATTGCATAGGCGAGTTCTTCCTTGATCAGCAGATATTCCGGCCCGACAGTGGTTTTGGTAAAACAATTCAGAATGATATCGATGGAGGAATCACTGAATTTGTCGATGCGCACAAAGAGCGCCACTTCCGGGGGCTGGGCAATGCCCTCGTTGTTCAGCAGATAGGATTCGATCTGCTCGCGAATGGTACGCAACTGTTCGACAGTGGCGCTGTAGGTAATGCCGATGACCCAGGAAATCCTGCGATGGGTCATGCCGCTGTAATTGGTGACGGCATTGTCCGCAAGCCGCGCATTGGGCACATACACCGGCGCCTTGTCGAACCGGCGAATGAGTGTGGAACGGAAACCGATCTTCTCCACTGTGCCTTCCACCACACCATCCACGGCAATCCAGTCGCCCACGCTGAAACGGCGTTCCATGGTCACCAGAATGCCGGAAATGAGGTTCTTGAACATATCCTGCGCACCCAGGGCCACGGCAACGCTCAACAGACCGAAGCCGGCGAGAATCGGCCCCACCTTGATGCCCCAGTATTCCAGAACCGTGGCGGTTCCCAGAAAAATCAACCCAAAGCGGATGGCCCGAACGATCCAGTCCACAATCGCTTCGGAAAGGACGCTGTCCAGACGGTGCAGCACCCTGCCCACAGGCTTGACCAGACGCAGGAACATCCAGAAAAAGAATATCACGATCATGGTCTGCAGCAGCTTGAGAACCACCACCTGCAGGTTGCCCTCAAGCTTCAGGGTGATGGTGGCGAAATAAAAGCCGAAGATTATGAACAGAAACTGCACAGGACCGGAAACAAGCCGCAGGATCTCATCCGCGAACTCCGGCCAGAATTTGCGGACAGGTGGCTTGAGAAACCAAAGCAGAATGGCTGCGAGCAGTTTGCGCAGCACCACGAAGGACAGCACAATGGCGATGGCCAGAAGCAGCTTGTGCAGCGCCACCCCCTGATACCCGTTCATCCAGACATTCTGCAGCATGCCGACAATATCAAATTTTTCAAACATCAACCCCTCCCTGTAGATTTACGTATAGAGTCAAACTTGTTGTAGACTTAAAACTGTTACAATTTCAATGGTTGAAGGCCACTCATTTTGATTTTGTCCTTCGCATCCGGAATATTTTGCAAATTTTTTCTATTTTTCCGGTCATTCCTGTAGCCATTCCTGGCTGTCGAGCGTCTGTATTTAGGCACCGGGAGAACCCTGTTCTTTTTGTTGCTGAATCACTGCTTTTTCGCTATTTTTATAACCGGTTTGTAAGCAAGTTTTCAATCCATTGAAATACAGCCCCAAGTTCCCAGAAATACGTTTCCGCCAACTTGCAACCGGTGGTCGTATATGAGTGAGCCGCTTTATGATATTGTCCGCAAGGACCAATAAACTCTTTGTTTTTGCCTTGTTCGCCCTTCTTGTTCTGCTTTTTGGTCTGGTCACCTTTCACACCCTCGACAAGGAATTCGAACACGAAGCCGTCCAGAAACGTTTTGTTTCCGGCGATTCGAAACATTATTTGTTCGGCGCAACCGAAATTGTCTCCGACGGTTTCACCTTCGACTACATCAAACGCTATCCCCATCGCGAAATTCTCTATCCCGCGGCATTGGCAGTGCCGCTGTCCATCTTCGGACAGAATCTCCTTGCCCTGGGAGCGGTGAATATCTTTTTTTTCTGCCTTTCCGCTTTGTTCGCGTTTCTCATCGTCAAAAAATTCTCCGGCGACAGCCTTGCAGCCCTTTTTGCCGCGGGATTGATCCTTTTTAACAAGTTCACGTTTTTCAATGTGACGTACGAGTTACTTACGGAAGGCATGTTCATTGCGTGCGTTCTCGCCGCAGTGTATCTTTTTCTCTGCTGCCTTAAAGCTCCCCAGCGAAAGCATCTGCTCTGGCTGGCGGCCGCCTGCGGCATTGCACAGGGCATCCGCCCCAACGGATTCTTCATGTTCGCCGCGTTTCTGGCCCTCCTGGCTACGCAGCGGTTCCTGCCAAAGCACGGCCGCAGCAGCCGATATGCCGTCATGACCAGCCCCGCATCCCTTTTTTGGGCCTGCCTGGTCTTTGTGCTGTGCAGCGCTCCAAGCTGGGCTCCCCGACTGTACTTCTTCGGCAATCCGCTCCACCACGGCTATCTTCCCAATTATCTCTGGGCGGACACCTATGCGCAGGCGCATGATTCGGGACTGACCTACACATTCATGGATTTCTTCCGTACGCATTCCATCGGCGATCTGCCGGGACGGATCCTTTTCGGAATCAAAAAAAGCTTTGTATTCTGGCCGCAGGATTACATCAGCATGACTGCATGGCTGGCGCTGGTCGCCGGTCTGGTCATTGCGGCATGGGAAAAAAACAAGAGTATGCTGCTGCTTGCAGCAACCTATTTCATCATGATGGCGCCCATTGTCTGGACCGTATGCTCCAATCCGACGCCCCGGATTGGCTTTGCCTACACCCTGCCCTTTTCAGCCCTTTTCGGAGCCTATGCCCTGGCCTTTCTTCGGCCGCGATTGCTGCCCGGTATTCAATGGCTGTCCGAGGTCATGGCCAATGCCGGAAAAAATGTGCAGCAGGTCGTGACCGCCGCACCGGACTTGCACCTGCGTACGCTCTCTTCCAGAGACCGGGGCATGCAGCCGCCTTTCGCCCAACCGCCATTTGCGCGCCAAGCCGTTCCCCAGCCCGTGCTGGAACGGAAACGCAGTTCGCTATAGCCTGTTATAAGCGGTGTCATTCGTCCCGTGACTGCAGAAACTTGTTGATGGCCTGCCGGGAAACCCCGATAAGCTGAGCCGCCATGGACTGATTGTTGCCCGTACGGCGCAACGCCTCTTCTATAAGCAGTACGCGCGCCTGTTTCAGGGAGGGCAGCTGCGGGCCGAATTCCAGCAAAGCGGTCCGGTGCAGTTCGGTAACCCGGTCCTTCTGGTTCAGATCCAATTGAGGAACAAGCTGAAAGGTTTCCGGACCGAAATTGCCGTCCACCGCCATTCTGGCAGCGTCATGGATCAACAGCCGCAGTTCGCGGATATTGCCCGGAAAATCATACCGGCTGAGCAGCGACGCAATGCCAGGGACATCCACATTGAGCTTCTCCCCAAGTTCCTCCGCGGCTTCCTCGCCAAACTTCACTATCAGCAGCGGCAGATCCCCCATACGTTCGCGCAGCGGCGGCAGGGTGACCGTGTGGCCGCGCAAACGGAAATAGAGATCGCGCCTGAAAACGCCCTGTTCCTGCAATGCGCCCAGATCCTGGTGGGTGGCAGCCACGATGCGCGCGGTGGATTTGCGCAGCATGTCGGATCCCAGCGGGGCGTATTCGCCCTCCTGCAGCAGGCGCAACAGCTTTTTCTGGGATTCGTGGCTCAGATCGCCGATTTCATCCAGAAACAGGGTGCCGTCCCTGGCCGCCTCCACCAGCCCGGTACGGGCCTGGCTCGCGCCGGTGAACGCGCCTTTTTTGTGGCCGAAAAGCGTATCAGCCACCATATTGTCGTCCAGCCCGGCCATGTTCACGGCCACGAACTGCCCTGGCCGCTGGCTGGCCCGGTGAATTGCCTGGGCGATGAGCTCCTTGCCGGAGCCGCTTTCGCCGGTGACCAGTACGGGCCAGGAAGTTTCGGCAATGGCCTCCACATAGTGAAAGACCGTACGCATATTCCTGTCCGCGGTGACGATTTCGGCAAAATGCTCCGGATGGTCCAGATCCTCCCGAAACAGCCGATGGCGCAGACTCAGATTTTCGCGTTTGAGTTCGAAGATTTCAATGGCGTGCTTGATGCCGCCGATGAGCGTATTGCGGGATTCGGTCTTGACGATGAAGTCAAAGGCCCCCAGGCGCAGGCAATTCACCGCGGTCTTGATCTGATTCAATCCGGAAATGACCAGCACCGGAAGCTCCGGATGCTCGGCCAGGATCTGGGGGATCAGTTCCTCGCCGCTGATGTGCGGCATCATCAGATCAACGGCCACGGCGCAGAACGGCTCCCTGGCCAGGGTTTCCAGAACCTGGCGGCTGTCCGAAAGCGTCACCACATTGTCCACGCCCGCGGACCGCAACGCGCTCTGAAAACTGCGCAGCCAGGACTCCTCGTCATCCACCAGAAGCACCGGATATCTGGGTGAAGTCCGCTTTGTACGTTGTTGCGACGTTACGGCCGCCTCTGCAATATCAACCCCGTTGATTTTCGTCATAGCTGCCTGCTCCGCCATGCATCGGTAATGGGTGATCCGACTCGACTTCCGGTTCCCGGCCTACTCCAAAACTTTGGAAACACCACTCAGGGCCGCCGCCTGTCTGCTTCTTTGTTCCGCGTTGTCCATGGGGGAAACGGGCAGGCAAAGGTCCACGATGGTGCCGCAGCCCTGCCTGGAGGTAAATTTCAACGATCCGCCGTGTTCTTCCACAATGGCCGAGGACACGGAAAGCCCCAGGCCCGTGCCGCCCACTTCCCGTTTTGTGGTGAAAAAAGGATCCATGATCTTGGACTGGATATGCGGGGCGATTCCGCTTCCCTCATCGCGTACGCGGACCACCACCTCGTTCTTGACCCGGTTGTGAAAGCTCTGCACCAGAATGGCCTGCTCGCGGTTGCTCAAAGCCTCGCAGGCGTTGACCACCAGATTGATCAGCACCTGGGAAATTTTCTGCGGATTGGCTGTGACCGTGGGCAACCCGTCCGGCAGCTGCGAATCAAAGCGATTGGTGCTTTTGGCCACCAGATTCCCCACCAGTTCGAGCGAACTGCGGATCACATCGTTGATGTCGATATCCCACTTGAATTCATCCGGCGTCCGGCGTGAAAAATTCTTCAGGCTGCCCACGATGCCGCGGATCCGGGTGGCGCCTTCGTGCATCCGGGCCAGCAGGTCCGGCATCATGGACCGGAGCTCGCTGTATTCCAGGCCCCCGGCCAGAAAATCCCCGTTTTCCCCGTAATACTCTTCCAGCACCGGTGAAATATCGCTCCAGATGTCCTGCAGCAGGGGCAGATTCAGGGTCATGAAACTGTTGGGATTGTTGATCTCGTGGGCCATGCCCGCAACCAGCACGCCCAGGGAGACCATCTTGTCCGCCTGTATCAACTGGGCCTGCTTCTCCTTGGCCTCCCGCTGCGAGCGTACGCGTTCCGTGATATCGCGGGCCACGAGAACGCTGGCCTGGCTGCCCTGGAACACGATATCCCGTTCGCGGATTTCACAGATGCGCCTGTCCTGGTCCGCCCGGACCAGCTCGGCAATGCAGGCGTCGGAGTCGCTGAGATTAAAGGAAAGATCCGTCTGGCTCGTGTTCATGGGAATGAAGATCCTGTCTATGACCTGGCCGATTATCTGGTCCTGGGGATATCCGGAAAGGGTGCGCCCGGCCGTGTTCACATCCATGACCACGCCGTCCTTGTGGATGAAAATGCCCTCGAAAGTGGCCTCGGAAAACTGCCGGAAGCGCTCCTCGCTCTCGCGCAGGGCCTGTTCTGCCTGGCGGCGCAGTTCGATGGCCTGGGCCTGCAGGTAGTTCTGCTGGGCCAGGGTGGAGATCTGGTTGGCTATCAGGCACAGCGCCTGGCAGATGTTGTAAAACCGCTCATAGCTGGTAACCGGCACTTCGGACAGGGCATCCATGTACACGGCGTCGTCCACGCCGATTTCCGCGGCGTATTTGCGCATCATCTCGTCATCGCCCACAGAGATGCGAACCTGCCCTACCACCCAGTTGGCCACATGCCTGTCGCCCACGTAGATGCTGGTGCCGCCGTCCCAGAGACCGCTGCTCAGGCAGGGGCGCAGCATGGGCTTCAAAGGATCCTTGGAGCCGAAGGAAGCGTCGGAACGAATGCAGTTGGCCAGCCCTTTGGGAGTTCTGCGGACCACCTGCTGACACAGGCGGCAGAACCTGCTGGGACGGGTGATGGGACGGCCTTCCACGTCTGTGATGATCGAGGCCACATTGGTGGCCGCCGCAAAGGCGTCCTGAATGGCCTGGATGGCTTCCACATTGAAAATATCATGAAAATCGAGCTGATAATTGCCGACTTCGTATCCGGTGGGCAACAAGGTGCTGCATTGAAAACAATTGTAGCGGGCGTAGAGGGTCTTGCTGGCTTCCAGCTCCCGGATCCGGGCACGCAGACTTTCCAGTTCGCGCAGAAGTTTCACATGTCCGGAACGGGGTGTCGAAGGCTCTGGTTCGTTGTGCTGCATGAAGACTCTCCGCCTTGATGGCGTGTTGGTGCAGATATCGACCGATGACACGTATCCGTCGCAGTTGGTCTTGCGAACATACTGGAATCATCAAAAAGATTCAAACCGTGACCAGCGCGCAAAAGCCCTTGAATACGGGCATGTAAACCATTGCGACAACCCTGGTTGACATCAAAAACGTTCAATTTGCCTGATGATTTTTGAAACCGCCGCAACAGGCCCGGCTCATTCGTCAACCTGGTTTGCTGCGATCCCGGCCAAAATATTTATTTCTGCCTGAAAAAAATAGTAACCCACTACTAACACATTACTTTTTCTCCTCTGGAACGCTCTTTGTTTACTACATCGCAGAGACTGATGCAGGCCCGGTGTGGAATGGGCACCACCCCTGGCCATTGGCAAGTGCAACAATCTTACGAGGAGGGCGTATGGATCCATTTAGTGTCGACACACTCATTCTCTGTTTTGGCGGCGGAATAGTCGGCGCAGCATTGGGAGGACTTTTTTCATTCATTCTTTGCGGACTGATCGTTCTGTCGGGCTGCCTGGTGGTTCTGAACGGCGGTTCGGAATTCCTCATCCTGCAGGTCGGGCTGGGGCCGGTCTTTGGTCCGCATGTGGGCGGTTTCGCGGCAGGCGTGGCAGCGGTCACCTACGCAGCCGGAGTCCGCAAAAGCATGCCAGGGGCCGGCAAGGACATCCTGGCCGCATTGATGCCGCAGACCTGGGACGTACTGCTTGTGGGCGGCATTTTCGCCGTCATCGGGCACCTGATCGTCCAGCTTTTCGGCACGTTGCCTTTCGTACAGGACTTTGACGTTGTAGCCCTGAGCGTGGCCAGCACGGCCATCATCGCCCGGCTAGTGTTCATGAAGGAAATGCCCTGGGGCAACGCGGCCTCCATCAAGGAAAAGGGATTTTTGAAGGGCAATCTGGATCTGGCCTGGGTTCCCTGGACCCATCCGCTGCCCAAAATGGTTCTGTTCGGCCTGGGCGCCGGGCTGTTTTCCACGGCCCTGGCCATCTGCGCCCAAACCGCCCTGCAACCCCTGGTGGACAAGGGCGAACTCGCGGCCGGCGTGGCGTTCGTGGTGCCGCTGATCCTCGGCTGGTCCATAGGCGCCATATCGCTGATAGCGCTGCAGCTCGGCACGGGCTCGATGCAACAGGTTCCTGTCTGGCATGCGCAGGCTATCCTTTCCGCGCTTGCCTATCTGTATTTCGGTTCCATCGGCGTGGTCGTGGTGGTCGCCATTCTGGCAACTCTGCTGCAGGAGTTCATGGCACGGGTCTTCTGGTACCACGGCAGCAATCATATCGATCCGCCTGCCTGCTGCATTGCTTTGGGCACATTCATTTTGAACTGCATTCACGCATAATTGTCAGCTTCAAGGAGCAAACACATGCCACTCACGCTTGAATCCGCCAGACGCATGATCGAAGCGGCCAAGGCCAAGTCCGTGGAAATAAAGGTCCCCATGGTCATCGCCGTGGTCGACAACGGGGGCAACCTCATGGCCCTGGACCGCATGGACGACTCCCTGCTGGTGAGCATCGCGGTCGCGCAGAACAAGGCCTACTCCGCTGTGGCCGTGCGCGCTGACACCGACACCATCGGCAAACTGTCGCAACCCGGAGCCGAACTGTACGGGCTTTCCGATGCCAGCAACGGCCGCATTGTGACGTTCGGCGGCGGCCTGCCCATCTTCGAAGACGGCAAGATCATCGGAGGCATCGGTGTCAGCGGCGGCAGTGTTGCGGAAGATACCGTATGCGTTACTGCCGGACTGGAAGCCTTATAACCAGCCGGCTTTTGTTGAAACCCCTCAGAGCGTTCGCAAGAGTTATGTAAAAAACAATTACTTACCGGAGGAAATCATGTCTCAACAACAAACCGAAAACACTCAGAAGAAAAGCGGCGTTGTCCTGACGCCCCAGTTCAACAAAAAGCACACCGTGACCATGCCCGAACTGGCCGGCCCCACGGACCGGGTCAAAGCCGCCCTGCAGCGTTTCGTTGAGACCACCCCTGCGATCTGTCCGGAACGCGCCGTCCTGATCACGGAATCCTACAAGGAGACCGAGGCGCTGCCCATGGTGCTTCGCCGGGCCAAAGCCCTGGAAAAAATCCTCACCAACATGTCCATTTTCATACAGGACGGCGAGCTGATCGTGGGCAACCAGGCCAGCCTGCCCAGAAGCGCCCCTATTTTCCCCGAATTCTCCTGTGACTGGGTTGAAAACGAGCTGGACAGCCTGGCCAAACGCAGCGCCGACGTGTTCCTGATTTCCGAGGACGCCAAAGACCAGCTGCGCAAGGCCTTCACCTACTGGGAAGGCAAAACCACCAACGCGTACGCCAGCGCCATGATGCCTCCTGAGGCCCTGGAAGCGCACAACGACGGCATCTACACCGTGGGCAACTACTTCTACAACGGCGTCGGCCACATTTCCGTGGACTACAACAAGGTGCTCAGCAAGGGCCTGGACTCGGTCATCGCCCAGGCCGAAGCGGCCAAGGAAAAACTGGACGTCGCCGATGCAGCGCAGCTCAAGAAGATCCACTTCCTGGACGGCGTGGTCATCTCCAACAAGGCCATCATCGCCTTTGCCAACCGCTTTGCGGACCTGGCCGAAAAAATGGCCGGCGAATGTTCCGATCCTGTCCGGGCCGACGAACTCAAGGAAATCGCCCGCATCTGCCGCAAGGTTCCGGCACAGCCCGCGGAAACCTTCCAGGAAGCCCTGCAGTCCTTCTGGTTCATCCATCTGTGCATCCAGATCGAATCCAACGGTCACTCCATTTCGCCCATGCGCTTCGACCAGTACATGGCCCCCTACTACAACAACGACAAGGGCCGCCTGCTGCCCGAAAAGGCCCAGGAACTGCTGGACCTCGTATGGCTCAAATTCAATGAAATCAACAAGGTTCGCGACTGGAACTCCACCCAGGTCTTTGCCGGCTACCCCATGTTCATGAACATCATCGTGGGCGGCCAGAATCGCGACGGCAGCGACGCCACCAACGACCTGTCCTTCATGTGCCTGCAGGCCGCGGCCAACACCCGTCTGTACGCGCCTTCCCTGTCCATCCGCGTACATGAAGGCACCCCGTACGCGCTCTACCAGAAGGCTGCGGAAGTCAGCCGCGAAGGCATGGGCTACCCCGCGTACTACAACGACCGCGTGATCATTCCCGCCCTGCTCGCCCGTGGGCTGAGCCGCGAAGACGCCCGTGACTACGGCATCATCGGTTGCGTGGAACCCCAGGTGGGCGGCAAGACCGAAGGCTGGCACGACGCCGCATTCTTCAACATGGGCAAGGTCATCGAACTGAGCCTGAACAACGGCGTGGACAAACGTACCGGAAAGCAGATCGGCCCCAAGTCCGGCAGCCTGGAAACCTTCAAGTCCTTTGACGACGTCATGGCTTCCTACAAGGCCCAGATGGAATACTTCGTCAAACTCATGGCCTCGGCCGACAACGCCGTGGACATGGCCCATGCCGACCGTTGCCCCCTGCCCTTCCTGTCCAGCCTGGTGGATGATTGCATCGCCGAAGGCAAATCCCTGCAGGAAGGCGGCGCGCACTACAACTTCACCGGTCCGCAGGGCGTGGGAGTGGCCAACGCCGGCGATTCCCTGGCCGCCATCAAAAAGCTGGTCTTCGACGACAAGGCCGTGAGCCTGGAAGAACTGCGCGAAGCCCTGGATACGGACTTCGAAGGCCGCGAACCCCTGCGCCAGATGCTGGTCAACCGCGCTCCCAAGTACGGCAACGACGACGAATACGCCGATGCCATCGCCAAGGAAGCCGCGCTGATCTACTGCAACGAAGTCAACCGCTACACCAACCCGCGCGGCGGTCAGTTCCAGCCCGGTCTGTATCCGGCGTCCGCCAACGTACCCCTGGGCTGGGTCGTTGCCGCCACTCCGGACGGCCGCCATGCCTGGACTCCCGTGGCCGACGGCGTTTCGCCCATCTCCGGCTACGACACCAGCGGCCCCACCGCGTCCGTGCTTTCCGTGGCCAAACTGGACCACTCCATCGCATCCAACGGCACGCTGCTGAACCAGAAGTTCCACCCCACCGCCCTTGCCGGCGAACAGGGCCTGGACAACCTGATCTCCGTTACCGAGACCTACTTCAGAAACGGCGGATTCCACGTTCAGTACAATGTCGTCAGCCGTGAAACCCTGGAAGACGCCCAGGCCAACCCGGATCAGTACAAGAGCCTGGTTGTCCGCGTGGCCGGTTACAGCGCCTTTTTCACGGCTCTGGACAAGACCCTGCAGGACGACATCATCGCCCGTACGGAACAAACCTTCTAAACCACTCCAAACCAACAAACCGCACCGGAGGGCGCCAAGGCGCCCTCCGGCAAAGGTGCATCATGAATTGGAAGCAACGACAGCACTCCTTTGATTTGTCCGACCGGGACCGTCCCGGCCCCACAGGCCTTGTGTTCGATATCCAGCGTTTTGCCGTTCATGACGGCGGCGGCATCCGCACCCTCATATTTCTCAAGGGCTGTCCCTTGCACTGCAAATGGTGTCAGAACCCCGAATCCATGAGCCCCAAACCCGAGCTGATGCGGGTGCCCCATTTCTGCATCGCCTGCGACAAATGCATGGAGGTCTGCCCAGAAAAGGCCATCAGCATCACCGAAGCCGGTGAATTTATCCTGGAGCGGGACAAATGCACGTTCTGCGGCCAGTGCGTGGCCTATTGCTACGCAGGTTCCATGACCATCGTGGGCCGCTACATGACCCCGGAGGAAGTTCTGGAAGAAGTGGAACGGGACCGCCAGTTCTATCAGATTTCCGGCGGCGGCGTGACCTTTTCCGGAGGCGAGCCCACCATGCAGAACGATTTTCTGCTGGAGTGCCTGAAGCTCTGCAAGAGCCGCGGCATGCACACGGCCATCGAAACCTGCGGACAGGCTCCCTGGGAATCCTACGAGGCCCTGCTGGACTCTCTGGACCTGGTGCTCTGCGACATCAAGCACATGGATCCCGAACGCCATCGCGAGCTTACCGGCGTTCCCAACGAACGCATCCTGGATAATATTTCAAGGCTCAGCAAAGCCGGCATTCCCCTGGTCGTACGTTTGCCGCTGATACCGGGCTGCAACGACAGCGACGAAAACATCGAAGCCACAGCCAGATTCGTGGCCACACTGGAAACTGTTCAGGGACTGGACATCCTGCCCTACCACCGCCTTGGCGAACCAAAATGGGAACAGCTAGACCGCGACTACCCCATGGACGGCGTCCTGCCTCCGGACCGCAATCATGTGCAGAGCCGTGCGGACATCGCCTGCCGCTTCATCCAGGGAGTCAGCGTCGGCGGATAGATTTTTTGCGTTTGAGCAATAAAAACGGTTTCGAAATGTGCTTCCACGGACGTGATGCTCCCGTGGGAGCCGGTTCCATACCGGGATTCGAACGGGGTACCTCTCCACACGACATGGCGCTTGCGAAACAACGTTACTGGTTGCCTCCGGGCGTTGTTTCGCGGCCCATGGCCGCAATCTGCCCAGAAAATCTGATCCTGTTTCGCTATTTTATGTGCTACCATGCTGCAAACAAGGAGCACATTATGATCGAAATCCTGCCCATCACAGTCGACCATGTCATCGGAATACGTATTCTCGGAAAAATCAGCAAAGAAGACATCGAGCGGATCATTCAGACCGTACGGGCAAGCATGGACCAGACAGACAAAAAGCTGGGGGTCTATGTCGAGCTGGTGGACTGGGGAGGCATTTCCCTGGACGCCTTGTGGGAGGACCTCAAATTCGGCTTGCCCAATCTCTCGCGCTTTGCCAAAAAAGCCGTTGTGACTGACAAGACCTGGGTGGCCACACTGGCGGAAATCGGCAGGTTCTTTCCCGGCATCGAAGTCCGGTGCTATCCTTTTGAGGAAAAGGATCTGGCTCTGCAGTGGATTCAGGAATAGGCCGCCTGCTCCGGCAACCTGTCGTGCAAGCCTTCTGGTACGCTCGATCCAGAAGCGTCTGTGGGAACCACCATGAACGTCCGCCGCATGCTGAGAAAACTCGAACCCAAGACCCTCCAGGCCCACCTCATCGCCATCGTCATGGCTCTCCTGATCATTCAGACCGCGGTGAGCTGGCACATGGCCTCCAACCTCACCTCGGACATTCTCAAGGAACAGATCGGCGAACGTGCCCTGAACATGTCCCTGATCATCGCCCAGATTCCGGCCATCCGTACCGCTTTGCTGGAAAAGGACCCCACCGGCTCAATTCAGCGTCTGGCCGAAAGTTTCCGCATCATCACAGGCGCCGAATACATCGTGGTGGCCGACTCGGACACGGTGCGCTATTCGCACCCCAAGCCGGACCGGCTGGGCAAGCACTTCGTGGGGGGCGACACCGGACCGGTCATTGACGAGGGCAGGTCCTACGTCTCCGAGGCAGTGGGCACCCTGGGCCCATCCATACGCGGATTCGCACCCATTTTCGATGTGGACGATACAGTCATCGGATTCGTCAGCGTGGGTTATCTCACCGAGGACGTTCAGCAGATCATCCAGAGCCATCTGAAAAAGCCCCTGGTATATACCTTTGCCATGGTCGGACTGGGGCTGCTGTTCGCCACGGTTCTGTCCCGCCACATCAAAAAATCCACCCTCGGGCTGGAACCGGCGCAGATCACCCGGCTGTATCTCGAACGCGGGGCCGTGCTGGAAGCCATCCGCGAGGGCGTGGTGGCCGTGGACCACATGGGCAAGGTCTGCCTGGCCAACAAGGCCGCCCTGCAGTACGTGGACGCCGAACCCGACGAACTCATGGAACACCCGGCCGGAGACGCCCTTCCTGGGCTGGAACTGAACTATACGCTCCAGACCGGCCGTTCCGAACGGGACATGGAAAAACAGGTGCGCGGCAGCCAGATGGTCGTGAATACCATGCCCTTGTTTTACGAAGGCAAAATTCAGGGAGCTGTGGCCAGTTTCCGGCCCAAGGACGAAATGGACCGCATAGCCCGCAAGCTGGCCCGCATTCAGGAATACGTGGAACTGCTGCGCGTCCAGAGCCACGAGTATTCCAACAAGCTGCACACCATTGCCGGCCTGATCCAGATAGAGGCCTACAGCGAAGCCCTGGAGCTGGTTGCGGCGGAATCCAGCGGCTACCAGGAACTGATCCATTTTCTCAACTACTCCGTACCGCATCCGGTCATCGCGGCCATCATTCTGGGAAAATACAGCCGCGCCAAAGAGTTGAAAGTCTACTTCGAAATAGACCGGGAAAGCAGCATGCGCGACGTTCCTGCCTGGATTTCCCAGGAAAAAATTGTTACGATCCTTGGAAATCTTCTTGAAAACGCCTTTGAAGCGGCCATGAACAACCCCTTCAACGCCAAGCACGTCATGTTGGCCTTTACGGACCTGGGCAACGAGATCCTGTTCGAGGTGGAGGACAGCGGCACCGGCATCGCGCCGGAACGCATTCATGACATATTTGAAGTCGGGATGACCACCAAAGGCAAATCCCACCGGGGCATCGGCCTGTTTCTGGTACGTAAACGGCTCGACGAACTCGGAGGCAGTATCACCGTGGAAGAAAGCGAAATGGGCGGCGCCACCTTCATCGTCGCCATCCCGAAGACAACTCCCAACGGAACCGTCTGAAACCGGGTTCCAGCGATTACCTGATAAGGGCATGGGATACGCATGAACCAGATCAAGGTACTTATTGTCGAGGATGACCCCAAGATCGCCGACCTGCACCGCAGGTTCACCGAGCATGCCGAGGGCTATGAAGTTGTCGGCATTGCCCAGGGGCTGACGGATGCCGAAGCCATGGTCGAAACCCTGGAGCCGGACCTGATTCTTCTGGATCTCTACTTTCCCGAAGGCACCACCATCGACCTGCTGCGCAACATCCGGGCCAAGGGGCTGGAAACGGACGTCATCCTGATCACCGCAGCCCGGGAAGTCGGTCCGCTCAAGGAAGCCCTGCGCTGCGGCGCCTACGATTACATCATCAAGCCCGTGATGACCAATCGCTTTCATGAATGCCTGGAAAAATACCGCAGCCACCGCCTGTTTCTTACCAGCGACCGGACCATCGAACAGCAGGACGTGGACGGCCTGTTCACCCAGCAGCATTGCCCCAGCATGCCCCTGCTGGAAGAAGTCCCCTGCCTGCCCAAGGGCATTGACCCCCTGACCCTCAGCAAGGTACGCACCATTTTCGAAGCACTGCCGCAGCAAACCGGCTTGAGCGCGGAAGAAGCCGCCATGCGCATCGGCGCCAGCCGCTCCACGGCACGCCGCTACCTGGAATACCTTGTCTCCGTCAGCTTCGTGGTTCCGGATGTGGTCTACGGTACGGTGGGCCGTCCCGAACGGCGGTATTTCAAGACCGAACCCGTAAACGTCGAACGCACCTGCCTGCCCTGACCGATCCGTACCCTTCTCCAGAGTCGCGGGGCTTCCCCCGTGAGCCGAATAGGTATACACGTAAATTATGAACTATTATTACCTGTCCGGCGTATTCGACAGGTTGCGAACATCTGTCAGGAGATGGTGTCATGCAATACAGGCGTCATACGGCAAACTCCCCCCAAAAACGGAACAACTCCGGCTGTTTTGCCGTTGAACGCCGCGCTTTCCTCAAATCCGCAGTCCTGACCGGAGGACTTGTTCTGCAACAGGCCGCTCTTCCCGGATTTCTGCTCGCCGCAAATACCGCATCACTGCCAGAGAAAGACGTTCCCGAAGCGCACAAAGACGCTGTTTTTTTCGACCGGGCGGAAAAACAGACCCAGGTCTATCTGAAACAGATCGAACAAGCCCTGAAGCTGCGCCTGGAAAAGGACGATCAGCCCATGTTCGAAGCGCTGCGTATGTGGTGTATCCGCTTCTCCATGCGCCCCAATATGGCGGACAAGGTCAGTGATCTGCTGAACCTTTTGGGAGAAAGTACGAAAACCCGTGAAGACGCGAGTTTTTTCATGCCCGTGGTACGCTGGATGAGCGAGCCGTTTCTGTTTCCGGTGGAAACAGAGGGCACCCCAGAGGAGCAGAAAAAGGAGATCGAGAAGATTTTCAAACTGATGCGAGACTTGCAAAGCCAGGGATTCACCTCCAGCCTGGACAATGTGGGAGACGCCTCCCTTTCGCCTGAAGACGCCAAAAAGTACGAAGAGTATTATGCGTCGCTGATCCGGGCCTTCATAGCCTCCCAAAAACAACCTCAGCTCTATATGTCGGTCAAACTGTCCGCCCTGGTCCATGATCTGAAAGCAGCCCTGGGCACAGGAAAAAAAGCCGCAGCCAAACAGCAGGAAATCACTGCCGCGCTGACCAGCCTGTTGCAACTGGCGGCCCAGGCTCCGGAAAAGGATATTTTTCTGCGTATCGATATGGAGGAATACGCCTACAAGGACCTCACCCTGCGGATTTTCCGGGAAATCGTTGAAAACAACCAGGATATCGCCTGCAACGCCTCGGGCTCCCTGCGCCTCGGGGTGGTCATCCAGGCCTATCTCCGGGATGCCGCGCAGGACGTTCGCATGCTCACCGAATGGGCACGGGCTCGCAAACAACGGGTTCCCATCCGCCTGGTCAAGGGCGCCTACCTGGACTACGAACGCGCGGAAGCCGCCGCCAAAGGATCTCCGAGTCCTGTCTGGGACAACAAACCCTCCACAGACGCCAACTACGAGGCTGTGAGCGCGTACATTCTGCTGAACCTGGACGCAGTCACTCCCGCATTCGCGACCCACAACATACGTACGCAGGCCCATGCCATGGCCCTGGCAGAGGTGTTCGGGCTTTCTCCCGCAGATGCGCCCATTCAGATGCTCTACGGCATGGGCGACCCCATCAAACACGTCATCGCTTCCATGGGCCGCCCGCTCAGAGAGTATATTCCTGCGGGATCACTGGCCAGAGGGCTGAAATACGCCGGGCGCCGGTTCGCGGAACTTGCCAGCAGCGACAACGCCCTGGCCAATACCATGCGCGGCGACTTCAGCGACGTGAACGCCAACACCCCGGTATTCACGGGCGCGCAGGACATCAAGGACTCCCGAGCGGTCAAAGCCATACTGGAGCAGGCCCTGGAACGCCCGCATTCTCTTCAGATCTGATTTTTTTCGATTTCAGACAGATGCATGCGCCATGCCCGGTTCAGGACCCGGCTCAGGCCCCCGCAGCGCTCCGGCAATCGTCTTTCACGAACAAATCAGACGGGTAAAGTACGTTGGTTATCTTCCGCCAACATGATAGGGTTTGATTGTCCGGCCATGTCACGACAAAGCATATTGAATGTACCTGCAAAAGGGTGAACCATTTACCAAAAGAGGCGTCTCCATGAAGATCAAACCGCTTGTTTTCATGCTTCTGCTCTTTCTGATTTCCGCCCCGGCCTTTGCCGGCGCCATTGCCACCGAAACCGGCAGCCCGTCCGCAGCGTCATCCAGCGCTCCCCCGCCAATCATTTTCGATACGGACATGGGCTGGGATGACACCCTGTCCATACTGTACGCGATGAAGAGAAAGGATATCGACATTGCCGGAATCATGGTCACCGGCTGCGGCGAAACCAATCTTCGCTGGGGAAAGGTCATTGCCCGGACCCTCATGGAACTCGACGGCCGGACCAGTGTTCCCGTCAGCATCGGCGCCGATAAGCCGCTGCAGTTCGACCATGTTTTTCCGCAGTCCTTCCGGGACGACATGAACGACCTTATGGGGCTGCTCGGCGGGCTCAATCCCGCAGCCACCATGCAATACGACTCCCGGCCGGCCTGGGAATTTCTCGCGGACTACCTGGACAAGGCCAAAGAACCCGTACGCATCATCTCCCTGGGTGGATTCACCAACATAGCCATGATGCTGCAGAAGCGGCCCGACGCCAAAATTGAGAACATCGAAGCCATTTACGCCATGGCCGGCGCGGTCTTTGTGGATGGCAACATCTCTCTGCTGAACAACGCGCGCAAGGAATGGGATCAGGGCCCGGTGTACGCCACCAACCGCTGGGCTGAATTCAATGTCTTTGTGGACCCCAAAGCGGCCAAAATCGTTTTCGATTCGACAATTCCGCTGACCATCGTTCCCCTGGACGCCTGCGATTACGTGATGCTTTCTCCTGCCATTGTGGAAGGCCTGGCTCCCAAAGACGATTTGGCGAAACTGGCCAAAAAGATTCTGGAGCAGAAAACAGGTTCACACGACGAAGGCATCCCGGTGCCCATCTTCGACCCGTTGGCCACCCTGATCGCAACCCACGGCATGGACACCTATCAGTACACCTCGCTCTACCTGGATGTGGTCCTCAAGGAGACGGAAAAAAACAACCAATGCGGCAGACTGGTTCCGGCCGATACGGGATCAAGAAAAATCAACGTTGTCCAGGGCGTGTACAATCAGGATTTTGCGGATGAATTCAGCGCCGTGCTAAATAAATGATCCTGCGGCCCCAGGCCGCGGAAGCAAGACAAGAAAACAGCGAAAACGGCTGGTTTTGGAGACAGAACTGGCCGTTTTTCATTCTGTTCCGTCGATCTGGACGTCATTGCGCCAGACAGACACGGCCGCCCTGGCCACGGATGTTTTCTTCGCATTCCCACTCCTTTCTCCATTTTTGTTCATTTGAACAATATGAACAAAACCCCCAAAAAGAAGAATTCTTTTTTTAATCCCAGAACCGTTTTTTGCCCAACCGATTTTATATTCTTTTTCGCGTAGGTCCTCGTTGGTTTTTTGCGTCTTACTCTTTCCAATTTTTTAACGCCAAAACAAAAGAGAGGGATCATGAAACGCCTAGCAGTTCTTTTTTGCATCATTTTGCTGGCCCTTGCCATGTCCGTTCCCGCATTTGCCAAAACAAGAGTTCTCAAACTCGGGCATATTGCCGAACCTGTGCACCCTTATGGTCAGGGCGCGGACCACTTTGCCGAACTGGTCAAAAAATATTCCAACGGCGAAATGGAAGTGAAAGTGTTTCCCTCCTCTCAGCTCGGCGGGCAGAAGGATCTGGTTGAAGGCCTGATCTTCGGCACCGTGGACATGGCCCTGGTGGGCACCGCCGTGCTCGGCCAGTTCCAGCCGCAAATCTCCATCTTCGACCTGCCCTTTCTGTTCAAGGATCGGGACCACACCTACAAGGCCCTGGATACGGTGGGCATGGAAATCGGCAAGGCCCTCGAGCCCAAGGGCATCAAGCTGCTCGGCTACATGGAAAACGGCATCCGCCACGTCACCAACAACGTACGTCCGGTCAGCACTCCCGAAGACATGGAAGGCCTGAAAATCCGTGTCATGAACAACAAGATCTACATTGAAATGATGAAAGCCCTGGGCGCCTCTCCCACGCCCATGGCCTTTGGCGAACTCTACTCCGCCATGCAGCAGGGCACCGTGGACGGCCAGGAAAACCCCAGCGCGCACATCTGGACCAAACGTTTCTTCGAAGTCCAGAAATACGCCTCGCTCACCGCCCACTCCTACGCGCCGGAACCCATGCTGATCTCCATGATGACCTGGAACAAGCTCAGCGACAAGGAAAAGGAAATCATCCAGAAGGCCGCCACCGAATCCGTGGCCTGGCAGCGCGCTGTTTCCACCAAGCAGGACCAGGAATTCTGGGACAAGATCAAAGGCACCGGCAAAATCGAAGTCATCGAAGTTGACCGCGAGCCTTTCATGAAGGCCACCAAGTCCGTTCACGCCAAATTCGCCGACCAGGTCGGACAGGACAACCTGGACAAGATCGAAGCGCTCAAAAATAGCTAAAATGCAGAACAGGGCCCGGGCCAGCGTCCGGGCCCTGTGCGGAGAATATTATGGATAAGCTACTCAACGCGTTACGGTCAGTATTATACGGCGTTTCCGTTCTTGCCATGAGTGCCATGCTGTTGATCATTTTTATGCAGGTCGTGTCCCGTTACTGTTTCGGTTACACGCCCGAGTGGTCCGAAGAGTCCGCCCGGTTCCTGTTCGTCTGGGTCGTCTTCCTGGGATCAGCCCTGATCATGGGTGAAAGCGGCCATCTGGCGGTAAAACTGCTGGCCACCAAGCTGGAAGGCACCCTGTCCGGCATCATACTGGAAATTTTCGTCAATCTCTGCAGTTACGCCTTCATCCTGCTGCTGATCATCCAGGGCTCCAAAATGACGTCCACCATGACGTTCCAGACATCGCCCGGCCTGGACATCTCCATGAGCTGGGTTTACTGCGTTCTGCCCTTCAGCGGCGCGCTTATGCTGCTGTATCTGATCAAGGATTCCATCAAAATCGTCAAAGCCATCGCCAACCGGCGCGCACAGGAGGCTTGAGCATGGAAGCAACACTGCTTGTCGCTTTTCTGGTCATGACCGCACTTGGCGTGCCCGTGGCATTCGCCCTGTGCCTGTCCGTCTCCATCATTCTGTTCACCTACATGGACATGCCGCAGGTCATGATTACCCAGATCATGTACTCGGGGATCGATTCTTTTTCCTTCATGGCCGTGCCCTTTTTCATGCTGGCCGGTTCCTTCATGTCCGCGGGGGGCGTCACCACCAGACTGGTGAATTTCGCCCAGGCCATGGTGGGTTCGTTTACCGGCGGTCTGGCCCAGGTGGTTGCCGTATCCGGCATGTTCTTTGCCGCCATTTCCGGGTCGTCCGCGGCGACCACCGCTGCCATCGGCTCCACCATGGTGGATGAAATGGAGAAAAAGGGCTACCGCCGCGAACTCGCCACCGGCATCGTGGCCGCTGGCGGCACCGTGGGCATCGTCATTCCGCCCTCCATCACTCTGGTGGTCTACGGCGTCATCGCCGGCACCTCCATCGGCGACCTCTTTGTGGGCGGATTCCTCCCCGGCATCATCATGGGGCTGGTCATGTGCGTGGTCAGCTGGGCCATTGCCAAAAAGGAAGGCATACCGGCGGAAGGCAATTTTTCCTTCGTAGCCCTGGTCAAGGCCTTCAAGGATTCCTTTTTCGCGCTGATGACTCCGGTCATCATCATCGGCGGCATCTACGGCGGCATTTTCACCCCCACAGAAGCCGCGGCAGTGGCAGCAGTGTACGGCATCCTGGTGGGTCTGTTCATCTACCGGGAACTCAAGATCAAGGACTTTCCCAAGATCATTTTCCAGGCCGTAATCGGTACGACCCTGATCATGTTCATTGTCGGCGCTGCCAAGGTCTTCGGCTGGATGCTCACCAACCTGGAAATCCCGCATCATATCGGGGCGTACATAGTAAGCATCACGACCTCTCCCGTGATGTTTCTGGTCATGATGAACGTTCTGCTGCTGGTGATCGGCACGTTGATCAACGCATCGGCCGCAGTTGTCATCCTGACGCCCATCTTCCTGCCCGTTGCGGAGCAGCTGGGAATCGATCCGCTGTTCTTCGGCGTTCTGATGGTGGTAAACCTGGCCATCGGCTGCATCACACCGCCGGTGGGGCTGGACCTGTTCGTAGCCAGCGCGATTACCAAGGTTCCGCTGGAGCGCGTCATGAAAGCCTCTCTGCCCTATCTGTTCGCATTGCTGGCTTCCCTTGTCGTCTTCACCCTGGTTCCGTCCATCATCACGGTCCTTCCCAACCTGTTGCGCTGATCTCCGCACGGAGCTGTTTTGCCGTATCCCGATTCTTTCGGGGTACGGCATTTTTTTTTGCGCATAAATCCTGAACAGCTATTTGCCGGGAAGATGTCCGGCAGGCGTCAGTGAGCCTGCAGTTAGTAGCGGTACACCACAGTGCTCGGCAGATAACAGGCGGTCACTATCAATGGAAAGAGCAGAACCAGCGAGCCGCAAACGAAGCGCAAGATCCGGCCTTTGCGAAACTGCGGAAGCGCCAGGCCCAAAAGCAGTACGACCGGAATGAAATACCCTCCTTGCATGCCTTCGAAGAGGTTGTGCCCCACCCGGGTTCCCATGAGTATTCGGCAAAACACATGGCGCCAAGTGCCAGCAGGCAAAACAATCCGATAAGCAGCTTCTGCCAGCGCTGACCTTGAATCCTCCGAAATACAAGATCCCTCGCTACTGTTGACTTGTCCGCTTTTCTGATGAAATAGGGCTGTAAACACTTAGTTAAAAAGGAACACCAGCATGACAGAAACATGCCCATGCGGATCTGGTAAAGCGTTTTCCGACTGCTGCGAACCATTGCTGTCCGGAAAAAAGGTGGCTGAAAGCGCCGAAGCCCTGATGCGTTCGCGCTACTGCGCCTTTGTGACGAACAATATTCCCTACCTGCGTACCACCCTGGACAGGCGCAAACGCAGCGGGTTCGACGCCACGGACGTGCGGATGTGGAACAGCGACGTCGAATGGAAGGGATTGCGCATCGTTTCCACCGAAGCCGGACAGGCTGAAGACAGCACCGGAATCGTGGAGTTCGAGGCGTCCTTTACCAAGGCCGGAGAGGACGAAGTGCTGCACGAGCGCAGCCGCTTCAAGAAAAAGGACAACCACTGGTTCTACATTGACGGCCAGCATATCATCGAAGGCCAGACCCCGCGGACAGAATCCGACGGACCGGTCAAGGTCGGCCCCAAAACAGGCCGTAACGAGCCCTGCCCCTGCGGCAGCGGCAAAAAATACAAACGCTGCTGCGGCAAATAGGCGCGATTGCTCGTGCCCGCGCTTATTCCGCAGATCATTCCCTTTGCTAACAGCCTGATAAGCCAGGCTCTGCAGCCTGGCGATCTGGCTGTGGACGCCACAGCGGGCAACGGGAACGATACGCTGCACCTTGCTCGTCTGGTTGGTGCCCAGGGCCTGGTGCACGCCTTTGACGTGCAGGCGGACGCCCTGGACAGTTCGCGCCGCCGCCTCGAACAGGAAGGGCTGGAGGCGCGCGTGGTCTTTCATCAGACCGGGCATGAGCATATGCAGTCCTGCATTCCGGCCACGCAGCACGGCGCAGTCAAGGCCGTAATGTTCAACCTGGGGTACTTGCCGGGCAGCGACAAACAGGTGATCACCCATCCGGAGACCACCCTGCCCGCACTGCGGTCCGCGCTCGAACTTCTGGCACCCGGCGGAGGCATTTCCGTGCTCTGCTATACGGGCCACCCCGGTGGGGCCGACGAGGCCGAGCAGGTCGAGCGCTGGTGCCGGACTCTGGACTTCGCGGTCTTCCGGGTGCTCCAGTACGGCGTTATCAACAAGCAGGACAAGAACGTGCGCCTGCTGTTCATCGAACGGGTGAAATAACAGGCAGCCCTCGGAGGCGGAACATCGCGCCATGAGCAGAACCAACGAAGCATACGCGGGGCTCGAACTCGGGCCCATCAGGCCTCCCAGCGAGGCTCAGAGTCTGCTCGTACGGGTAACGCGCAACTGCCCGTGGAATCGCTGCAGTTTCTGTCCCGTATACAAGGGAACCACCTTCAACCGTCGCCCCCTGGACCATGTGCTTCGGGACATCGACACCCTGCGCGCCATTGCGGATCAGCTCCTGGCCGTGCAGGCGGACTACGGCAGCATCGGCCCGGACGTGCTGCGTACGATCTATGCGGACGGCGGCCCCCATGCGCGCCGGGGCGTACACCAGGTCTACAGGTTCGTCGCCCACGGCATGGAGTCCGTGTTCCTGCAAGACGCCAACAGTCTTGTGGTCAAACCCGATACGCTGGTCCGAATCCTCACGCACATCAAAGCCTGTTTCCCGGAAATCCGCCGCATCACCTCGTACGCGCGCTCGCGTACCGTGGCCGCCATCAGTCCCGAAGACCTGAAACGTATTGCGGATGCCGGATTGAACCGCATGCACCTCGGCATGGAATCCGGTTCCGACGCGGTGCTGGCAAATGTCAGAAAAGGCAGCGACAAGGCCGCGCACATCCGCGCCGGGCAAAGAGTCAAACAGGCGGGCATGGAATTGTCCATGTACGTCATGCCCGGACTGGGCGGCAAAGAGCTTTCCGAAACCCATGCCCTGGAAACCGCGGATGCCCTCAATCAGATCAATCCGGACTTCATCCGTATTCGTACCCTGGCCCTGCCCGACGGCGCGCCGCTCACGGCAGAGCACGCGGCCGGAACGTTCCACAAACCCGATGACCTGGAAACCGCGCGCGAGCTGCTGCTTCTGCTGCGGCATCTGAGCGGAATCACCAGCACGGTGACCAGCGACCACATGCTCAACCTGTTCAGCGAGATCCACGGACCGATTTTCACGGAAAAACCCCGGATGATCGCAATTCTGGAACGCTTCCTCGCCCTGCCGCGGGAGGAACAGATGCTCTATCAGATCGGACGGCGAAACCTGATCATGGATCGTCTGGACGACCTGCAGGCCCCGGACATACGCATCCAGGTCGCAGCTCTTTGCGAACGGTGGGGAGTCACCCCGGAAAACACCCAGGATGCCGTGGATACGCTCATGAAACAATTCATCTAAATTATTTTAGCTACTAAATATTTAGCAGCTAATTAAATAAAAAAGAGTACAAGATGAGCCAGATAGAACAGCTGAACTCCATTTCGGAAAAACAGCGCTCAGAGTTGAGCGCGCTGCTTATGGATGCGGTGGAAGACGGTACGTCCCTGGGATTTCTGACGCCCATGGCGCCCGAAACCGCCGACGCGTACTGGCGGGACGTGGAAGGCCAGTTGCCGTCCGGACTGGTATTGCTGACGGCCCTGGACAACGGGCGTATTGTGGGAACGGTGCAGCTGGCGCCCTGCCCGCGGGAAAACGGCCGCCATCGCGCTGAAGTCCAGAAACTCTGCGTACTGCGCAGCCACAGAGGCAAAAGACTCGGTTCTCTGCTGATGCACGCGGCCGAAGAGCATGCGCGTACGCTGGGCCGCAACCTGCTCGTACTGGATACGCACCAGGGACGGCCGGCCGAGGCCATCTACGCGCACCTCGGCTGGCAGCGTGCAGGCTGCATCCCCGGATTCGCCACGACTCCGGACGGCGTCCTGCACGGTACGGTGTTTTTCTACAAACAACTCGGGCTGAAAAAATAATCCGGCGAATCTTCTAAAAGGAATACCGGCCGCACAGACTCCTGACGTTTTCCGCTGCCTGCTGCAGCCGTTCCTCGGGCAATTGCCCGTTAGCCACGGCCTGAATAATGGCTTCGGCAACGTGTTCCACCTGTTCGCCCATGTCGGCCAGAAGCAGCAGGTCCACGCCCGCGTTCAGGGCTTCGATCGCGGCCACGGGAACCGTACGCCCCTGCAGGGTGGCCGGCGAGTCCAGATCGTCGCTGAGCACCACGCCTGCGAACCCCAGCTTGCCGCGCAGCACATCCACCACAGCCGGAGACAACGATGCGGCCCGCTCCGCATCCAGAGCGTCGACCCTGGCCGGACCGGTCATGACCAGTTCCACGTTGCTGCCAATGACCTCGGCAAAAGGCTGAAACGCGGCTTCCATCTCAGCGGCAGCCACGCTGCAGCGCGCTGCAGGCTCCAGAGCCGGATCCAGGTCGATGGCCGGATATCCGGGGAAATGCTTGGCAGTGGCCGCCACGCCCTTGCTCTGCACGCCGCGGACAAATGCGGATGAAATTTTCCCTACAATCTGCGGATCCTCGGACCACGTCCGTCCGCGCAGCCAGGGGTTGGGGCCAGTGAGACAATCCACAACGGGTGCCAGAAAGCAGTTCACACCCAGATATCTGGCAGCCGCGGCCTGATCCTGGGCCAGCTTCTCCACTTCGGCCTCGCTCATCTCGCGAACCACTTCGGGCTCTGGAAAAACCGGAATAAGATCATGCAGGCGGCAGATGCCGCAGATTTCCTGGTCCACCGCAACCAGCAGGGAATCGCAGTAGCTTCTGGCCTTTTCCATGGCGCCGTGAAAGGATTCTGAGTTCTCCTGCTGACGGCGCAGGTCGTCCATTTGCCTGGCCACGTATTCGGCGCGGCTTTCACCGAGCAGAATCGAACATCCGCCGCTGGACAAAAACTGTTTGACCGCATCACTGAGCTGCAAATCCGCAAAAGCCGGCAACAATACGGCGTACGCATCCGCTGAAATGGAAGATGACATGCTGTTTTCTCTCAAGGATAACGGGTTAATGAAATTTCAATCTTCGCTGTCAATAAGCAGCGCGACTGCAAGATGTCAATTGATGTCTTGAGGTCTAAAAGATGTCCGAGCTGATTTACACAACTTCTCCGATATACTTGGAATAACGTCATTCCGCATAAGAGCTCATTACAAACGCTATTATGGCAGGCTCCTTGTAATAATCGAACATGCAACCTGTATAAGAGCAGGAATACAGGCGAACAATATGCACATATTTTATTCAGAAACCATGTATAGCCTGGAGTTGCAAACTGTTAGACACTTTGTACTCCTGGTACTATTTCCGTGGGAGGCTCCTGGGCCGGTCTGGCGAACAGAAAGCCCTGCAGATAGTCGGCGCCGTGTTCCTTGAGCCAGGCATACTCGCCCGGTGTTTCAATGCCTTCGGCGATGGTGGCCACAGGCAGTGTTCTTGCCATGGCGAGCAGATTTGCGGTGATGGTGGCCTTGTACGGATCCTTATCCACATCCCGTACCAGTTCCCGGTCCAGCTTGATGAAATCCGGGCGCATTTTTGTGAGAAGGTTGAGCGAACTGAATCCGGCGCCCAGGTCGTCCAGAGCCACCTTGAAGCCCCGCTCCCGGTAAAAGGAAAGCAGGTGCAGCAGGTGATCCGTATCATGGATCTCATCGCTTTCCACCACTTCGAAAACAACCCGCTCCGGAGAAAGGTCCGCTTTGGTGATGGCCGCAAGGATGGTTTTCAGGCAAAAATCAGGCTGATAAATGGCCGTGGGGTTGAAATTGATGAACAGGTAAGACGACACGTCTTTCAAAATACGCCATGTGCCCTGCTGTCGCAAGCCTCTCGGAAAATTACCACCATGAAGAATTGAGACAGAAAGCAAGCCAGGAGGCCCGCTTTCTGTCCGACTTTCAAAGGAGTTACTGGGTAACTTCGTAAATTGTGGTGGTGCCGCTGACCTCATTGCCCACGATCAGCAGATCCTTGCCAGAAGGGCTGTCGGAAGCGGAGACAAAGCACAGGCCTTCCGGACCGAGATCTCCAGCCTTGCCGCTTTCCGGCTCAGCGCTGAAATCGCGATCGAGCTGATAGACTTCAAACTTGGGATCCCCAGGATTGGTGATGTCGTAGACCATGATGCCGCCCATGCGTTCGAGCCCTACAAAGGCGTAGGTCTTGCCATTGATGGTCCCCACGGCCACGCCTTCGGGTTCGGGGCCCTTGTCGTCGCTGCGGTTGTCCCTCTTGTTTTTGTCGTTGGAGGCGTTGAAGTTCTCCGGATACACCTCGGCGATCTTGGTTTCAAAATCATCGCCCGAATCAAAAACCTGTTTGCCGTCGGCGGAGTAGATGGAAAAGGAACGCGCGCCAAAAGCCACCAGGCGGTCCAGATCACCGTCGCCGTCCGTATCGGAAAGATCCTTGAGGACCTTGAGACGTCCGAGTTTTTTCTTATCCTGCCACTCGGCGGGGTCCGGGAACTTGTCCGGATCAAGCTTGGCTTTGCCCACGCGGATTTCGTCGGTGTAGACGGGGTTGTCTTCGTCTTCTCCGTACTCGCGGCCGTCGCCTTCATTGGCGATAACCAGATAGGTCTTGCCGCCCGCTTCGTAGGAAGCGATGCTGTCGGGCATGTAGCATCCCAGGACGTTCCAGGACTGCAGATTGATGCCATTGTCCTTGTCCGAGGCATCGAATACGAGTCCCAGCTTTCCCCAGTCCTTGAGTCCGAGCCCGAACACACCGGACAATTTGGCCTTGGGAATGTCGATGACCGCAATGGCGTTGTTTTCCTGCAAGGTCACGTACGCGGTCCGCGAATCAGCGGAGATGGCCATGTATTCGGGTTCCAGGTCCTGGGCCACCGTGGAACCGGGATGCGAAATACGCACGCCCTTGGCCTGCAGGGCCTCTTTCTGATCATTGAGGGAGGCGAAGCTCACCGTGGTGGCCTTGGCCTTTTCCAGGCCCTGGGTCAGGTCCACGATGGTCACCGAACCTTCGGGGTCGTTGGTGTAGGTCTTGTCGGGCTCGCCTTCATTGGCGGAAAGGATGTACTTGCCGTCCGGCGTAAAGCTGACCATATCGGGCAGCGCACCGGCCGGGAAAGCGCCCTTGACGTTGCCGGAAGCGTCGGTAACCACGATCTTGCCGGGCTCCTGCTTGGGATCGGCTTCCACGGCAATGGCTACCAGGCCGTTCTTGACGGCAACGCTGTTGATGCCCTTACCGTATTTTTCCATGGAAATGGATCTGGCCAGCTTGGGGGCGGAAATGTCCGAAACATCCAGCACGTCCACCTTGTCGGCGTGCGCATTGACGACGAAAACCTGCTTGGTCTGCGGATCGAATCCGACGATTTCGGCGGCGGACTCATCAAATATTCCGGACGCGAAGGTCCCGGCTTTGGACAGCTTCAGGGCCGCGGCGTTGGTGGTGCTCCAGCACAGAACGGCAAATGCGCAGAGCAGGCTGATGTACCATTTTTTCATGAGACGTCTCCTTGAGGGGATATCGGTTGCATACGAAGTTCATGGCAAAAGAGTTCGTTAGCATGGGATAGGTTACGGATCCGGGTCAGGAAAGAGACAGATAAAAGGCAAAAAGTCCTGGAATTCTAATCAGACACGACAACCCGGTCGCGCCCGGCCTCCTTGGCGCCGTACAGGGCGGCGTCCACACGGGAGATGAGTTCTTCCAGGCTTTCATGGGGCCGGTACTGGGCCACGCCGATGCTCGCGGTGCAGTTCTCCGGGCCATCGAAACGGGCGGACGCGACAGCTTCCCGCAAACGGCGGGCAACGGTTCCGGCTTCCTGGGAGTCGAGCCCAGGCAGCAGCACGAGAAATTCCTCGCCGCCCCACCTGCCGGGCGTATCCCCTTTGCGAAAAAAACCGCGCAGAAGCCCGGCCAGAGTTTTCAGGACCTCATCGCCGGTAAGATGTCCGTAGGTGTCGTTGACGATCTTGAACTTGTCGATATCCAGAAGCAGAATGGAAAACGTGGTGCCCTGGGAAAGGCATCTGCTTCGTTCGGCCTCCAGGAGCTCGTCCAGTTTCATTCGGTTGCTGAGTCCGGTGAGAATATCCGTACGGCTGCCCGCGTAGGCCTTTTTCAACTCGGCCAGCATGTGGCGAAAAGACAAGGCCAGCGAGGTGATTTCATTGTCGCCGCCCTTGTGTCCGAAGTACCCCTGCAAGAGCGTATCCACGGCATGGATCATCTGGTCCACATTTTCAAATCCCCTGCTCCCGGACTCTCCGGAAAAAGTCCTGTTCTCTCCTTCGCGGGCAATTTCCATGGTGTCCTTGAGGCGGAACACCGGACTCCAGACAAAACGCACCAGAATCCGGTTGAGCAGAAAAAATATCAGCGTGAAGGGCAGCAGAATCATCAACGAGAAAATGACGGCCAGTTCCAGGGTCTGGTTGTTGAGCTTTTCCAGGGAATAGCGGATACGCCAGAAGCCCACGACTTCGCCGTAATGTTCGATGGGTTTGGTATACGTCAGTACGGAGCGGCCGCGCCAGACTTCGGCAATGGTATAGGCTTTGGCCAGCAGGGAAACATCCAGTGAAACCTTGGGCTTGATGACGGCATCATTGAGCCCGAGCACAAGCAGCGGCGCTCCCTTGTCGTCATAGGTTCCCACGGCCAGGACGCCCTTGCGCTGCAGAATGTTCTGCAGCACGCCCTCCACGGCCTTGATTTCCGCATTGAAAACAGCGTTTCCCAACTGCAGCTCGTACTGTGCCGCCAGTTCGCGCAGCAACTGCTCTATCTGTTGTTGCGCGGCTTCGCGCCGTCGGATTTCATGAACCGCCAGAATGGATCCGAACAATACGGCCGTAATCACCATGACCAGGGCAATGGTCAGGTTGATGCGGCCCCGCAGTGTTTTTCTGTCAAACATTTCAAACAAACGACATTCCTTACTGGCCCGGCTTGATGGTCTCGAGCAGACTGGGGCGGCCGTTGGATATCTTCATCATCACGACCTGTTTGTTGAGGGGGTCGCCATTGGCGTCAAAGGTAATCTTACCCGTGACGCCGTCATAATCCTTTGTGGCGGCCAGGGCATCGCGTATGGCTTCCGGGGAGGTGTCCGTGGCCTTCTGGATGGCGGTGAACAGCAGCATGGCCGCGTCATAGGCAATGGCGGCGAAATCCGTCACATCATAGACCTGCCCGTAGCGGGCGATGAAATCCCTGCTCCTGGGGCTGTCCAGTTCGCGGTTCCAGTGGGCCGCGTAATAGCCTTCCTTGAGATCCTGCCCGCCGTTGGCGTAAAACTCGTTGAACGGCCAGCCGTCCCCGCCGAGCAGCTTGGCACGCAGCCCCATGGCCTGGGCCTGCTTGACCGCATAGCCGCTCTCCTGATGCCCGGGAAAAAACAACAGATCCGGATCCAGCTTCCCGGCCTGTTTCAGCAGCTCGCGAAAATCCGTTGTGCCGTTCTTGTAACTGAGCTTTTGCAGCGTATTGCCGCGCAGCGTGGCGAATTCGCGGTCAAAGGAATCCGTCAGCCCCATGCTGTAATCGCTGTTGATATTCTGCAGAATGACCACGGTCCGGGCCTTGAGTTCGTTGCGGGCGAAAGTGGCCAGGGCCTTGCCCTGATAATCGTCGGTAAAGCAGGCGCGAAAGATGTAATCCCCTGCCCTGGTAATGGCCGGGTTGGTGGAATCCGGCGCAATCATGGGTATTTTCATTTTCTGCAGATAAGGCGCTATGGCCAGGGAATGGGAACTCCAGGAAGCGCCGATGACTGCCGCGACGCCGTCTTTCACGGCCTGTTTCGCGGCCATGCGGCTCTGGATGGGAGTACTGTGATTGTCGTATTCCAGGAGCTGAATTTTCCGGCCGTTGGGCCCCACCGAGGCGTTGATTTCATCCACGGCGAACCTGACGGCCTGAAAAAGCTCGAGATTGTCCCGCGCGGCTTCTCCGGACTTGGCGTAAATAGCCCCTACTTTAACCGTTTCCTGCGCCATTGCCGGCGTACCGCCCAGACAGAACATTCCCATGAGGAAGGCGATCATCCAACAAAAACGATTCATATTCTATCCTTTGTTGTTACTCCCCCCGGCCTGCAGGACTGCCCCCTGCTTTTTTCAACAGGCCGGACATGCTGCGCCCCCTGAAACCTCGTAATTCGCCGGCGTGAAACAATCCAGCAGAAAGTCACACCCCAGTAAACCACTCAAAAACATGACTGCCGTTCCGGCCTCCTTGGCCGCTGCTCCCGGCCAGCCATGGCTTGTTTTATACTTTCGCAAGCAATTGCTATTTTTATTCTGCAGAATTTATTAGCAAGTCAAAATGCGCTTGTCCAGACTCTGCAGTATATCGTTATTTAAGTCATTTTACATTGACATAAAAATATGAACAACTCTTGAAAAACATATAATATCTTAAAAATGTATTACTATAATCTTTTTATAAACTTTGCAAAAAAGTAATTTTGTCTTAATCTAAAATTTTATATCCATGATTAAGAGGATTATTATCAAGACAATTTTAGCCGTATCTACATATTACATTACACATATAAAACAAAATTATTTACGCATGATATCACCTTAAACAAAAACACAATCAAGCAACAGCAACACACTAGAGATATTTCATAGCAGCGTACTACGGTATTTCCAGATACAGCTTAAGTGAAAAGGAGCAATAAAAATACCATGTCGGCACTCCCTGGCTTAAGCTGGTATGATACCAGAAAAGGTGAAGCTCAAAGGAGGCCGACATGGCTGAAATCAAGATATCATCATTGCATCGTTTTGTTGAAGCCTTTTCCGGTGGAACAGTTTGGGTAGGCGTAGATGTCCACAAGCGAAGTTTCAGTGTGGCTCTTCTCAGACCCGATGGAATGATCAAAGATTGGACGTGTCCATCCGATATCAAGGCACTTACTCGAGCACTCCGTTCTTTGCCTGTAATAATCGGGGCCGTTTGTTATGAGGCGGGACCTACCGGGTTCGGTTTGGCAAGAAGCCTTGAGTCTGTCGGAATCAAGGTTATCGTTGCCGCTCCGAGCAGAATACCGCGTCCGGTTGCCGCGACGAACAAAACCGATAGCCTGGACTGCCGTAAACTTGCGGAGTTGGCCGCTTCAGGCCTTATTCGTCCCATCGCCATTCCAACTGAACAGGAAGAAGCTTTCCGTAGCCTTCAACGTCGGAGGCACCAACTGACCGATTCATTACGCAAGACAAAGCAACGCATTCGCGCTTTATTGCTCTCATTGAACGTGCCAGAACCGCCCCAAATCGATCACTGGGGAAAGACGGCCGTAAGCACACTCAAAACGTTGTTGCTTCCACCAGGCGCGCACGACACCCTGCAAAGTCTATTAGAAGAACTTGAATATTTTGTAGCAGCCCAGCGGCGGGTAGATCTGCGATTGCGTACCATTTCCCAGGAACAAGACGAAGCAAGACGCATTGCCTCCATGAGGTCCGTTCCTGGAATCGGTGAGGTCGTAGCCACCACTTTTGCTGCGGAGCTATTCAATCCTGGCAGATTTGCTCGAAGTGAAGAGGTTACGGCGTACCTTGGACTGGCTCCGGTAATACGGCAAAGCGGGTTAGCCAAAGGCACCGCCCGACTGCGCCCGGTAGGACAACGACGGTTACGAAGTCTGCTGATCGAAGCTGCGTGGATATGGAAACAACGAGATCCTTGGGCAAAAGAATTTTTCAATCGAATTTTGAGCAGACACGGAATCCCCCAAAAGGCGATTGCCGCACTTGCTCGAAAACTGGCTGCGTTGCTGTGGAAGCTCAGCTTACCACCAGCAGCTGCATAAACTGATCGCGACGGGCTTTTGGTAGCGCAGACTACGGAATTAAAAATGGCGATCTCCAAGCGTACCGAATCGGTACTTGGTGCCACAGAGCACGAATAAGAAAAGGAATACAACTTATTAGCCGACATGGTGAGGATATCACTCGGCCTAAGAAAATAAGAGGAAAGAAATCTGGGAGCTCTTGACATGGGGCCGCATAAGAAATGTCCGGAGCGTTATTTCTCTTGCACAAAGGCAAAAGCACGCTCCGGACATAAAAAGATTCTTTGATTTTGGCAGACTATGCGATTCCGGGAACCGGGAAACCCTCGCACAGCGTACGGACCTGCAGTTTTATCCTGTCCTGCAGCTTCAGATCATCGGGCGCAAGCAAAACATCTGCCATCCAGCCCGCGAGCTGCCGCATTTCCTTTTCCCCCATGCCCCTGGTGGTGGCTGCGGGCGTGCCGATACGGATGCCGCTCGGACGCAGGGGCGGATTGGGATCGTCCGGAATGATCTGCTTGTTGGTGGTGATGTTCACTGTATCCAGCAGTTCTTCCGCTTCCCTGCCGTTCAGGCCGCAGGATGTCTGCGTATTCAATACGAGCATGTGGTTGTCGGTGCCTCCCGTGATCAGCGCGATGTTGCGCTCCAGGAACACTTCCGCCATGGCCTTGGCGTTTTTGAGGATCTGCGCCGCGTAGGTCTTGAATTCGGGCTCCAGGGCCTTGCCCAGGGTCACGGCAATACCCGCCACAACGTTCATGTGCGGGCCGCCCTGCAGTCCGGGGAACACGGATTTGTCGATCTGCGGGGCCAGGGCCTTTTTGCACAGGATCATGCCGCCGCGCGGACCGCGAAGGGATTTGTGCGAAGTGGTGGTCATGACGTCGAAGCCGAAATCCAGAGGGTTGGCCAGAGCGCCGCCCGCCACCATGCCCGCGTAGTGGGACGCGTCGCACATGGTCAGGGCGCCCACTTCGTCGGCTATCGCCTTGAACGCTGCGTAATCCAGATCACGCGGATAGGAGGTGTACCCGGCCAGCAGCAGCTTGGGACGATGCTCCAACGCAGCCTTGCGGATGGCTTCGAAGTCGAACGAACCGTCTGCCGTGTTGGTCTTGTAGCGGACGAAATTGAAGAGCTTGCCCATATGCGATACGGGCGCTCCGTGGGTCAGGTGTCCGCCGTGGGAAAGATCCATGGCCAGGATCGTATCGCCGGGCTCCAGCAGCCCCAGATACACGGCCTGGTTCATGGGCGAACCGGACAGCGGCTGCACATTGGCATGCTCCGCACGAAACACCTGACAGGCCCGCTGGCGCGCCAGGTCCTCCAGAACGTCCGTATAATCCTGTCCGCCGTAATAGCGGCGGCCGGGGTAGCCTTCGGAATACTTGTTGGTGAACACGGACCCCAATGTGGCGAGCACCTCCGGATAGGTGTAATTCTCCGAAGGAATCAGCTCGATGCCGGTGGACTGACGCTTTTCTTCAGCCTTGACGAGTTCGTATACGCTGGGATCGGTCTTGGAAAGAAGATCAAAATAAGCCTGCATGGGCAGCCTCCTGTTTCCCCGAATTTCGGGGGTTGTGGAAGCACACCGGTTACGCGGTGCGGCCCAGGCGAGCGGCTGATGCTCTCCCCAGCTTCCCCGTGGTTGATTCCACGTCGAGTCGCCAGTTGCAGGGGAGATGTCGAGTGACTGTTTTTCCAGTAGGTGAGATGGCGGCCGCTGTCAAGCAAAGAGCCCTATTCGTCATTCAACTGACAATTCCAGCCTCTACGATTGCCAGCACCGCCGCCCTATGCAATCATGCCACATGATCAAGAAAGGTCCCACCCTGTTCGTACTGGCAGCCTGCATCCTGTTGACCATTCTGACGGAAGTGGGCGGGGTCATCCTCCTGCTCGGCCTGCTGGTTGCCCTTTTGGCAAAAAAAACGTTCCAGAATCGCCCGGTTCGGGCTGTTTGGCGGATCCTTTGTCTGTCTTTGGCTTGCAAGCCTGTTCTGGCTCATGCCCTGGCTGGCCCTGCAGTACAACAAGGTTCCGCTGCCCATGCGCGCCAGTACGGAGTTTCCGCTCCGGCCCGTCAGCATCCTGTATCCGCTTTTGTTCAGAAACTACGTGACGCCCGCCTTGAAACACGAACTCCAGCGGGTCTCCTTGCGGATCAAAACAGACACCGGTCAGGAGATGGTATACCTGGACGCCTGTTTTCCCCTGGGCAAATCCATTCCCCTGCTCCCCCATCTGAGCCACAACGACGGGCGCAAAATGGACCTCGCCTTTTTCTACGAGAACCAGGACCGGCCAACACCGCCGCCCTCTCCCCTGGGCTATTGGGCCTACGTGCAACCGCGAAAAGGCGATCCGCAGCCCTGCAAGGACACCTTCAGCCTGCTGCGCTGGGACATGGACTGGCTGCAGCCCTTTTTTCCCAAAACAGAACTGGATGAAAAAAAGACCAGAGCCATGCTCCGGTCGCTGCTGCAATCAAAACAGATTCAAAAAATTCTTCTGGAACCCCATTTGCGGATGCGTATGGGTTTGAACGACTCGCGCGTCCGTTTTCAGGGATGCCGGGCCGCGCGTCATGATGATCACGCGCACGTTCAGGTGCTGCCCTAAGGGCCTTATCCCGCCAGTCCGAGAATCTCGCGCGCACGGCCGGGGGCAGCCACGCTGCCACCCAGGAGCTCGACAAGCTGCACGGCCTTTTCCACCAGCTGGCGGTTGTCCGCCAGAACGCCTTTGCGCAGGTAGAGGTTGTCTTCCAGGCCCACGCGGATGTTGCCCCCCATGATCATGGCTTGCGCGGCAAACGGGAACTGCTGCGCTCCCACGGAAAATCCGGACCAGATCGACCCCTGCGGCAGCTGATTGCGCATGGCCAGCATGCATTCCGGATCGGCCGGCGCACCATAGGGAACCCCCATGCAGAGCTGGAACAGAGCCGGACTTTTGATCAGGCCTTCGGCAATGAGTTTTTTGGCCACCCAGATGTGCCCCAGTTCGAAGACCTCGATCTCGGGCCTGACCCCGGAATCCCGGATCAGCCCGGCCATGACCCGCAGCTGCTTGAGCGTGGCCAGATAGGCGAACTCGCAGACGTTCATGGTGCCGCAATCCAGAGTGCAGATCTCGGGCGCCAGTTCGAGGATATGCCGGACGCGTTCGGTGGCCGGCGCCAGGTCCGTACCTGCTGCTGGCAGACGCGGGTCGCCGTCGTCAGGCACGTAATAACCGCCCATGCCCGCGGTGAGATTCAGGATCACATCCGAGCCCGCGTCCCTGACGCGCTCCACAACCTCCCGGTACAACTCCGGATCCATGCTGGTCTTGCCGCTTTGCGGATCGCGGACGTGAACATGCGCAATGGCCGCGCCCGCCTCCCTGGCCTGCAGCACCGCTTCCGCAATCTGCGCCGGGGTAACCGGAACGGCCGGATTCTTCGGAACCGTATCACTGGAACCGGTGACGGCGCAGGTGATGATGACTTCCTGATTCACGGATACTCTCTCCTTGAGCGAACCGGGCATCGGACGTCCCGGACTCAAGGCTTCTTACCTCCGATGGGACCCCGGGGCAAGACGGGATAGGGCCAGAAGGAGTCCCATAAGCGAAATTTCAGTTCAGGACGTCTGCTGACCCATTCCCCACCAAAAGCATGTACAAACCGCAAAGCATGTTTAGCTTGTAAACTGGCTGCCTTTAAGGAAACCTTCACTGCAATGACCCGACTGCATCAGCAAAGGAGCGTTTTTTGCCGAAAAATTCCCCGAACATGCAAGACCCCGGCTTTCCCCATTATCTGCAAACCGGCTGGCAAACCTGCCACGACGTCAACGGCGCGCCCCAGGAATGCGCAAACAGCGGACAGGATGGCGAACTGCGTCCCGGAGCTTTGACACCGGAGCCGCGCTTTATCGTTGAAAACGACACCGTACTTGACGCGCTGACCGGCCTGGTCTGGAGTTGTTCGGCCAATCCGGGGGAGTTTCCGCTGAACTGGAAAGAGGCCGGGGAGTTCATCGAGCAGTGCAACAGGGACGGACTGGCCGGGCATACGGACTGGCGACTGCCCAACCGGCGCGAACTGCGCAGTCTCATGGACTACTCGCGCAAGGATCCGGCTCTGCCCGCCGAACATCCGTTCGCGGATGTCTCGCCGCAATGGTACTGGAGCAGCACGCCCTGGGCAGGCAATACGGAGTACGCCTGGTACGTGCATTTTGTGGGCGGCCGGATGTTCTACGGCAAGACCGACGGCTATTATCTGGTCTGGCCCGTACGCGGTACGAGCGCCCTGCTGCCCGAACCGCAGGCCGGTCCCGGGCTTTCCGGCCGGGGCTGGACCGTGGATCGCTTTCAGACCGATGCGGATACGGTCCGCGACACGCTCACGGGATTGCGCTGGACCAGAAACGCGGACCATTCCGGACCGCTCACCTGGGCGGAAGCCCTGGACAAATCCCGGACTCTGGCGGCGCAGGGATTCGGCGGCGTACGCTCCTGGCGGCTGCCCACCATCAACGAGCTCGAAAGCCTGACCGACGCCTCGCAACACGGACCGGCCCTGCCCCTGGACCACCCTTTCCGCAATGTCCGGCAGGTCTATCATTCGTCCACCACCAGCGGCTACGAAAAGGACTGGCTCATGGCCCTGTACATGGACAAGGGCGCGGTGGGCGTGGGCTACAAGCCGGACGCCCTTTTCCACGTCTGGTTCTGTACGCAGGAATAAACCGCGACAGACCTGCGTTGCCCATTCAGGGGCTATTGGCGCACAAAACCCTTGTTGAACTGCAGCAGACGCTGCTCCAGTTGCCGGGTTTTGTCCGGGGGAAAACCGATTTTGAGCAGATGGGATGCCGCGTTGCTGCTCATGGTGGAAAAAAAGGATTCACGGGTGGCGGCCGGTCTGTCGGCCAGTTCCTTCCAGTCCTGCAGCTTCCACTCCTCGAGGGTGGCCGCGATGGCCTTGCGGAAAACCCCCTTTGCCGAAAGCGCGTTCAATTGCGGATGCAGTTCCTGGACAATGGCTGTCATGGCTTCGATTTTCTTTTCCTGCTTGGCGTTGCCTCGTACTCCCATGGCTTTTCTCCTTTTCAGACGCCCTCAGGCGCCGGCCGGATGTTCTCGAAAAAGCCGGGCCAAAACAGCACCCCGCCGGCGGAAACAGGCCTTAGCTGATCCCGCGTACCATCCACGTTGAAAACACCATAGGATATTCACGCTGGCAGCATGTTGATTCAGATCAACGTTATTGTATTTTATATACAATTTCATGCAGCCGATTTTTCTTGCCCCCCAATGTAAAGTGGGCTAAAGATTACACCCGGTCGGCAGTTCACCCAGGCGTCGCCGCCCCTCACAGGGAGCTAAACCTGCCTTATCCAATTCCATTCGACACCTTATCCGCGTGCCGGGTCGGAAGTCGGCGACCACCGGCAATCCAGAATCTTCTGGTAGGCCCGAATACGAGGATAAGTCATGTCCAGAACCGCTCTGCCCCTGCATGTGGGCGATATCTCTTGTTTTGCCAAATCCCTGCGCAGCGCCCTGGATGGCCTGGAAAAATTGCCCAGCCATCTGGAAATGCTGAATATTCTGACAAAGGCCCAAGGATACAGGAACTTCCAGCACTTCAAGGCCCAGACCGAGGCCCTGGAACGTTTTGAAACTCCCCAGCCAGCCAGGCCCGAGCCCGAGGTGAACTACAAGCTGGTCCACCGGGTGACCCGCTTTTTCGACGAGCAGCACCGGCTGATCCGCTGGCCCGGCAAATACAGCCAGCGTATGCTATGCCTCTGGGTAGTCTGGTCGCACATCCCGGCCCGCAGCAGCTTTACGGAAAAGGAAATCAGCGAACTGCTCAATGACTGGCATTTGTTCGGCGACCATGCCCTGCTGCGTCGCGAACTGGTGGACAACCGCATGATGGAACGTACGCCTGACGGACGATGCTACAAGCGGCTGGAAGTCCGACCTCCGGCAGACGCCGTGGCCCTGCTGAAGCAGTTGCGCAAGCAACCTTATTGATTCCAACTATCCGATATCATGAAACAAAGGCGGGGGCTTGCATAGAGTCCCCGCCCCCTTTATAACCTCTGCTCGGCGCGACTGGTTCAGTTCCAATGTCCGCCAGGCCGAGGCCTCTTCCTCTGCCTTTCTTAGAAACATGTGACCTGACGAGTCGTTATCAATCCAAACGTTTTTTTTCCCCTTAGCCTCTGTTTATCTGTCTTTAACGCTTTGCTGCACCACCAGATGAATGCCAACGACCTGAAAAGGGAGAAAAGAATTCAAAAGCCTTATACGGCGCAACAAGGAGTCTTTCATGCGTTCCAGCTCCATCCTCATCCTGCTTTTTACGGCCTGCCTGCTGTGTCTGCCCTGCACGGCCCTGGCGACAAAGCCGGAAGTCTGCAACCAGGCGGACAAGATATATAAATCCAAGCAGTTCGAAAAAGCCCTTCAATTATACGACCAGTGTTTGCAAAAACCCGTGGGTCGAAAACGCAAGGCCCTGACCTACAACAACCGGGGCAATGCCCATTACCATCTGAAACAATACGACGCGGCCCTGGCCGATTTCACCCTGGCCATCAAGAACGATCCGCAGCTGGATCCTCCCTACGGCAACCGGGCGGGCCTGCTCATGCAGCTCAAACGTTACGATGAGGCCATCGAGGACTGGAACAAGGTCATCAGTTTCCGCCCCAGGGATGCCGCCGTCTACGACTGCCTGGGACGGTGCAAGGAAAAACTCAAGGACTATGACGGCGCCATCAAGGATCTGACCCAAGCCATCAGCATCGATCCCAAGTACGCGCGCTCGTTTTTTGACCGCGGAATAACCTTCTATCACCAGAAAAAGTACGCCCAGGCCGCGGCCGACCAGACACGGGTCATCAAACTGAATCCCAAACACTACAATGCCTACAACTACAGAGGCACGGCCCTTATGGCGCAGAAGGAATACGACAAGGCCATTACCGATTTCAGCCAGGCCATCAGTCTGAAAAAGGACTGGGCCACGCCCTACCGTAACCGCGGACTGGCCAAAGAAGCCCAGGGCGACCTGCCCGGAGCAGTGAGCGACTGCCAGCAAGCCCTGAAACTGCGCCCCAAGGACAGACAGGCCACTGCCTGCCTGCAGCGCAGCCAAAAGAAAATGAGCGTCTCCGCGCTCAATTAGCACGGTGCTTTGCACGCTTGATAACATTAAAAAAAGCACAGGCGGCTTCCCGTATTGGGGAGCCGCCTGTGCTTTTTCTGAGAAAGGAAAAACAGGAGTTGCTAATTCGCGGGACGGCCGCGGTGCTCCCGGAGCAGTTCATAGACGCGGCGCGCATTTTCAATGTGCTCCAGCTGATGACGTCCATTAATATACCACCCGCTATTCCAACTGCGAAGCGATGCGTCCCCCTCCTCCTGTAGGTATATGGTTCCTCTGCTGTTTTTACCTTCGTTGAGTTTCAAGGTGTCCAATTTGTCAAAGAAATAACTTTTGTAAGACTTCTGAAAAAAAGTCGAAGCAATCAGAACGCGTTCGCCGGTAATCGCATAAAAAGTGTTGCGCCTGCGATACCAGTCGAGCAGAAACCTGCCGAAAATAATATAACACCCTGCCAAGCAGAAGAACCCGCCCACGCTCAGAAATAGCACGGAAAACAGGCCCCCCATTGAGTCTGATGCTCTTTCCGCCGCAAAAATCGACTTTGCGACATTGAACTCCCAAAAAAAAGCAAAACCACCCCATAACATGGAAAAAGGCACCAACAGCACATCCAGCATCCGGAAATGGATTCCCTGCCCGGGCCGGCCTGTCCAGAGCAGTTGCTCATCCCGCTCCAGTTCGGGGCGGAACATCTGTTCCAGTCGTGCGTTATCGCCATAGTCCGCCATTTACTTTCCTCTCTCGCTGCACGTTTGTGGAAGAATAGTATCAATGAATCGCTCTCAACGCTGCCTGACAGATAATAGACTTATACCTATTTCACAATGAGAAAACGTTTTTCTTTTTCCCCAGCGCACACTCCCGGTAGTGTCACAATGGCACTGGACTTGCCCGAAGCCGACAATACGTATACTCCAGAGGCATCTAACATCCCCCGCAACCCCGGACAGGAGATCGCCATGCGCCCCCGAGAACTGGTCACCCGCTGGGTGGAAGCCTTCAACAACGCGAATGTGGAAGTCCTGAGCGCTTTGTACGCCCAGGACGCCGTGAATCATCAGGTTACGCAGGAGCCTGTGGAAGGCCGGGAGGCCATCCGGGAAATGTTCCGTCAGGAATTCGCCCAGGCAAAAATGACCTGCATTGTGGAAAATCTTTTTGAAGACGGCGACTGGGCCATTCTGGAGTGGAAAGACCCGCTGGGGCTGCGCGGCTGCGGATTCTTTCATATCGAAAACGACCAAATCCTTCTCCAGCGCGGCTACTGGGACAAACTGTCCTTTTTCCGTCAGCACAACCTGCCCTTTCCCAAAGCCTGACAACCGCCTTGCCACATATCGCATGATCTGATATTCGATGCCCGATTTAAAAACTCCGGATACGTTTTTCAACTGATCCGGACTTCTACAACTTCAACCGGAGATTGCATGAAAAAGAGAATAGTAGCGTAATCCGTCCGCCGACGGGTTCCGCGGCGGACGGAAGACACCCTGTTGCGTTTTGTCCGGGCATACGCATGCCCTTTACACTCACCTGCAACAAGGAGTCATCCAATGACGCACATCAATTATACGAAATCTGACCGGTACACGGACCTGGACGCCATCTACGCGCAGTGCAGCGGTCCCGGCGGGCTCAGGCTCTGCGATTTCATGGCCCAAAAAATGGCCCTGAACCCCGGAGCGCGCCTGCTGGACGTGGGGTGCAATCGCGGCATCCAGTCCTGTTTTCTGGCCAAGGAATACGGGCAGAACATCTTCGCCATCGACCCCTGGGACGACCGCATGACCGGGGAGCCCATGGTGGAGCATACGCGCCGCAATGCCGACTCGTGGGGCGTTGCCAACAGCGTTCTGGCCCAGAAAACCGGCGTACCGCATACCAATCTGGCCGCGCAGTCCTTTGACTTCGCCTACTCCACCACCGCACTGGAAATGGTGCGCGGACTGCATGGTCCGGAAGGCTATCTGGACTGCCTCCGGGAAATCCATCGCCTGCTCCGTCCCGGCGGGGTGTTCGGCCTGGGCGAACCCATGCACCTGGACGTCCCCCTGCCCGCGGACCTCGAACCCTACGTATCGTACGGGGATTTTCCCTGGAAAGAGTGCTTCCGGGATCTGCGCAGTACGACGGACGACGTTCGCAAGGCCGGCTTCGTCATCCTGGAAAGCGGGTACGCTCCGGACGCCTGGGACTGGTGGATGGAATTTGCCCGTCATGATCCCTTCTGCAAGCAGGATCCCGAAGGCGATCCCCGAACCCTGGCCGTGGACAACGGACGCTGGACCAGCTTCGGCTACGTGATCGCCCAAAAGACAGCCTGATAAAAACCAACCACAGGCGGCGGACTGCCAATGTCCGCCGCCTTTTTGTTTCCCGTACCCGGCCCATGCTTCCTTTCAAAAATGCGAGCTGTTTTCTCCTCTTTTAGTAGGTTGAAAATCAAATTACTTGACAATCAAGATAAGTGACCCTAAAACTCATTTCAGGAACCTTGACTATCAAACTATTTGGAGATCAACATGATCGGACGCCATAGCGAACTGCATGTCTACAGAGAATTATTCAGATCCGAGGACTTTTTCAAAGTCCTTGGCGGTACCCTGCTCATTCCACTGGCTTTCCTGTGCATGAACAGCCCGTCCTTTTTCACGCATTCCCTCACATACGGGGAGTTGCTGTTGCTGGTTTCCATTGCCATCAACGGCCTGCCCATCATCATGGAAGCCGTCCACGGCCTGATGGCCAAGGAAATCAACGTGGACGAACTGGTGAGCATCGCCATCATCGCCTGTCTGCTCACCGGCAACTTTCTGGAAGGCGCGGTGGTCAGCGCCATCATGGTTTTCGGCGCACTGGTGGAAGAAGCCGTCAGCGACAGCGCCAGAAACTCCATCCGGGCCCTGGTGGAGGTGACGCCGGACACCGCGGTGGTGGAAAGGGACGGCCAGGAGCGGACCATTGACGTCAAGGACGTCAAACAAGGCGATATTCTGGTCATCCGCGCCGGGGAAACCATTCCCGTGGACGGTACGGTCATCGAAGGCGCCACCTCCGTGGACGAGGCCTCCATCACCGGCGAATCCATCCCCGTGCACAAGGATCCGGGCGATGAAGCCTTTGCGGGCACGGACTGCGTTGACGGATTCATCAAGATCCGCGCCAGCCGCGTGGGCGAGGATTCCACCATCGGACGGATCATTCAGATGGTGCAGGCCGCAGAGCTGCAAAAAACCGACAGCGGCAAAATCGTGGACAAGTACGCGGCCTTGTTCACCCCCACCATTCTGACCATTGCCGCGCTTACCTGGATTATCACCAGGGATGTCAACCGCTCCATCACCGTGCTCATCGTAGGCTGCCCCTGTTCCTTTCTGCTGGCCAGCCCGGTTTCCACGGTAGCCGCCATCGGACGCGCGGCCAAGGCGGGCATTCTGGTCAAGGGCGGGAAATACCTGGAAAATGTGGCAACGGCCTCCGGAGTGTTCTTCGACAAGACCGGCACCATCACCCAGGGGCAGCCCGAGGTGGTGGCCGTGCGGACCGACAACGGCTTCTCGGAAGCCCAGGTGGTGGGCATGGCAGCGGCTATCGAAAAAGGCAGCCTGCATCCGCTGGGTATCGCCACTGTGGCAAAAGCCGAAGCCATGAAACTGGACATCGCCAAGGCCGCCGAGATTCACACCGACACCGGACGCGGCATTTCCGGGCGGGTCGGCGAACACAAGGTGGATATCGCCACCAGCAGAAACGTGGACGACAACGGGTATTCCAACGTGGACGTCACGGTGGACGGCAAGCTTGCCGGAACCATCAGTTTTCTGGACCTCCCCCGGGAGAGCGCCAACGAAACCCTGGGCACGCTGCGCCGGGAGGGTATCGAGGATCTGGTCATGATTTCCGGAGACCAGCCCGCATCGGTACGCAAAATCGCCAAGGAAGTGGGCATCTGGCAATACCACGCGGCGCAAAAGCCAGACGAAAAGCTCGCCAGGATCACGGGCTACACCAAAGGGAATGTGGTCTATGTGGGAGACGGCATCAATGACGCGCCAGCCCTGAAGGCGGCCTCCACCGGCATAGCCATGGGGTTGCGCGGCGCGGATGTGGCCCTGGAAACAGCGGATATCGTGTTGATGAACGACAGGCTCGACCAGCTGCCCTTTCTCGTCCGCCTGGGGCGCCGCATGTCGCGGATCATCAAGATCAACATCCTGCTGAGCTTCGGCATCAATCTCGTTGCCCTGGCAGCCAGCTTTTTCGGTCTGCTGACCCCGATCATGGGCGCGGTGACGCACAACTTCGGCTCCATCCTGGTGGTGCTGCTGGCCTCGTCCATCCGCTTCACCCGGGACTCCTGATCTCCTCCGTAAAATAAGCTAACACACCGCGATTAAATACCAATACGTCCGGCCGGAATCTTCAGATTCCGGCCGGACGCTTTTTGATATCGAACTTTTTTCAATAAAAGGCGTGACGCTGATGTCGACGGCTATTCCCGCACGTCGCGGAGCATGAAGCGATTGGGCACTCCGAAAATTTCTGTTTCGTCAATGAGCCGGAATCCGAATTTTTCATAAAACCGCACGTTGGTATCCAGATCCGTTTCCAGATAGGCCTCGGCCCGGCAGAGATCCACCTCGCGGCAGAACCGTTCCATAAGCAGCGTGCCGATGCCCGCGCCCTGGTAGGCGGGCAATACGCCTATGGGCCCCAGGTGCCAGTGCTGGGTTTGCGGATCGCGCTCGGCCCAGGTCGCGATCCACTGTTTTTTGCGTTTTTCAAGGGCGCTTTCTTCCTGCTCCGAGTCCGGATTGCAGACCACCCGGCGCCCCACGCAGGACTTCATGCGCATGACGCCCACAATCTGCTGCTGTTCCTTTGCCAGAAACACCACTCCCGGCAATGCGCAGAACAGTTCGTAGAACATGCTATCGATTTCCTGACGCTCTGCTTCGCCCGCTCCCTGAAACATGGCCAGGTGCAGCGGATTGTGCAACATTGCCAGACTGAGAACCCGTGCCGCCTGCCTGATATCGCTTTCTTCCATCAAGGTAAGCCTGATGCTGCCGCTCATGCGCGTGTCTCCCTGCCCCCTGTTCCCCCTGCACTGGAGGGCGTGCAAAAACAGTGTCTGATGGTGCCTCAATGACCACCAATCCGGACAGGCGTCAACCCGCCCGCGGGTATGGAATCAGGCTTGTAAACTAGACAATGTTTTCCGGCGTGTCATGGGTTTTCACAGGAAAATGCACCGTTTTCACCTTTTTTCCGCTGTAATCAGCCCAATACACGGGAAAAACCGGCTCAGGACAAAGGGAAAGAAAAAAGAAAACCGGGCAACCCGCAGGCTGCCCGGTCAAGTGACAAATGGTTGCCGACCAGATGTTTTCTGGCCTGCTGCTATCTGGCGCGCTGTTCTTTGGAACTGGAAGCTCCCAGCGGCAATTTCCAGCGTTTTTGCCCTGTTTTGCGCTCAGGGGCGACGGATCGTACGGCCCCCTGCTGCAAAAAGTGCTCGGGCAGCAGATTGATGATCTTCCGGGCAATCTCTTCGGTGGAATAGAGCGAACTGTCCAGGCAGACATGGTAATTGCTCGCATCTTTCCAGTCCTTGCCCGTATAATGCAGACAGTAATTGGCGCGTTCGCGGTCGGATTTTTCCAGATCCCGGCTGGAGAACCCCTCACCCGCCTTGTAGTCATTGATGATTTTGTTTTTCCGATACGCTTCGTTGGCGTAGATGAAGACGTTGAAGCTGTTGGGGTTGTCCTTCAGAATGTAATTGGCGCAGCGCCCCACAATGACACAGGAACGCTGGCTGCATGCTTCACGGATGATTTTGCTTTGCACCAGAAACAGAACATCAGTGGGGGGCAGCTTGTCGTCCACATAGGCGTAATTCTGGGCGTACAGCTCGTACAGAAGCGTATGCGCGATCTTCTGTTCGTGTTCCTGGATGTATTCCTGCGTATACCCGCTTTTTTCCGCAGTAAGATTGATCAGTTCCTTGTCGTAAAAGGCGATCCCCAGCTTTTGGGCGATGCGCTGGCCAATTTCATGGCCGCCGCTGCCGTATTCGCGCGCGATGGTAATGACGAAAGGAGGGACGCCTGCAACAGTGTCCGCGTTTTGTGAAGCAACCACGGCCTCCGCTGGTGTTTCATCCTTGTGCGCCCAGCGCTGAAAACGCTTCAGGCCTTTGCTGTAGACTCGAATCAGATACCCTACGAGCAAAGCGGCCACAACCGTGCCCTCGCGGATGCCTACCAGCGTATGCATGAGTACGAAGGAGCTGGCGATGCCGAAGATCACCATGCTGCTGTCGAAACCGATTTTCGTCTTGCCGAAATCCTGCTTCAAGGCCTCGGCCATGACCACCATCAGTCCGTCGCCGGGAATATAGGTAATGTGAGCCTTGATGATTATGAACAACCCCGCCGCGATAAGCACGCAGCTCAGAAGCATCAGGGCGAACTGCTCGATATAGGAGGCGGGGTGCAGCCAGGAAAGCATGACACCCGTAAAATCAATGCAGTACCCGAGAATGACCACAGCCACCAGTTGCATCAACTGCACCGGGGAATACCTTCTGCGCAATATGGCTATCTGCACGAGAACGAAAAGAGCGTTCATGAAAATCGTCAGATTTCCCAGAGTGAACGGCGTATTGAGGCTGTAAATATACGGTACGCAGGAAATGGGAGTTACGCCGAGGTCCGCCTTTACCGACACTGAAATACCAAGGGCCATGGCAAAAAGTCCGACAATCAGCATGCCGGCCCTTACTGCTTTACTATCTGCTTTCATTGTACGAATCCAACCCGATTAATGTTAATTCTTACGTATATACATAGTGATCAGTGCGAAAAAAGTGTGCTTCTCCTGCACTGAGCTATTGAATGATGACGTCGGCACCAGAAAAATCCGACGGTATCACCTGTTGCATTGTTTGGCTGTTTGGGCTGGGCAGCCAACCTGCGCTGCAGCAACTTGTTTGAATCGAAACGGAAAAAGGACAGCCTTGCGTTCCGGTTGCGTATCAACCCGCGACAGCTTCCCGCATGTTGGCGATCATGCGGTCGAGCATATCCAGAAACTGCAGCTGTTCCTTTTCGTCAAAGCCGGAGAACAGCGAATCCTTGTGCTGATGCAGCACATCCATGAGGCTGTCCTGCAATTCGTGCGCTTTGGGCGTTGCATACACATGCTTGCGACGCCTGTCCTTCGGGTCCTCTTTGCGCACCACCAGTCCATCCGTCTCCATATGCTGAAGCACTCGGGCGGTTGCAGCCCGGTCAATGGACAGGTTCTGGGTTATGTCCTCCTGAATGATCCCCTCATGGGTGAGAACCTCCATCATGAAGGGCAGCATCCCGCGGGAAATACCGAACTCGGAAACAGGGCCGGAAAGGGCGTTGGGGTTCAGGCGATGGAGCACGGAGACCTTGCGGATAGGTGAGGCTTGTTCGAATGATTCAATTTCAGTCTGTTGCATACGTCTTCTTATTGTTGACATGTCAATTATTTCTACAGAGATAGGAGCGTCGCTTTGCTTTGTCAATCCCGTGATAAAATGCAGAAAATTGAAAAAAGCAAAGCAAAAAGCACCTCAAAATGAACATGTTAAGGCCGGATCGGGCCCAAAAATTCCGTTGTACGCGACAGATTCATGGACAATTTTTCCAGGGAAAAGAAAAAAGCGTCTCCTGCACCGCGCTTCAATCGGAGTTTTATTCAGGAGGGCATGAAAAACGGCGGACAGCGAACAGACAGCACGCGGAAGAACCAGGCTTCTGCCCGATCCCTCCGCATGCTTCCGGAGGACCAGTATCAAATTCAGGCGTGCGAAATCCGGTTCAGGTAATGGTCCAGGGGCTTTTGCAGAATCGCCTTGAGCCCGTTGAAGCGCGAGGCGTACAATTCCCTGGCATAGGTGTATAATTTCAAATCGTAGTGATTGTATTTCTTCAGGGCTATCCTGTCGGCCTCTGTAAGTTCCCGAACCGGACGTTTGGCTCTGGTGGTATTCTGCCGCTCGTAATGCAGAAGCTCCAGAGCGTCCAGAAAATACAACAGCAGAAAAAGCGATTCATTAAAACGTTCCTGGAGCCCCACAAAACTGATATTGTCCCTGAGGTTCTCCTTGGCCATCTCCAGCACGTCATCCTGGCACTGGCCATAGGGAACATCATTGACCACCCCGGACAATCTCCGGCACATGCCGTTGTCTATTTCATGCCACAGCCCCAGGTCGCAAAAATCCGCCAGAGACAGATTCTTTTTCACCACAATGGCGTGCATATGATGCTCGGGATTCTCTTTGATGTAATAGTACAACGAATTGATGCGGGAAACCGGATTTCTCAGAAAGGTGAAGGAAAAATGCTTTCCGGGATAGCTTTCGATGAGCGGGAACTCCACATGCCCGGCGATGAACTTGTAGCTGCGTTTGTCCGAGTCCTCAAGACCCGTAAAATACACGTTGCTTTGGAAATGATTGAGACCCAGTGCGTTGTCGCCGCAAATGAACTTCTCGTCACTGGAAAAGTTCCTTTCGAACAATGTGGTCAGCGTGGTCCCTGCCGCTTTGGGAATATGCAGATGGATGATGGGTAGCTGTATCATGGCGTTCGTCTTTGTTTTTTGACGATTTCAAAGTCTTCGGCCCGACCTCGGCGGGTCCGATCCCGGTACATGCCTCCCCCCTGCCTTGCTTATCGCTTCATTCTCCCAGGGCTTTAATTTTTGAACAGACAAAAATCCGCCCTGTCTCTGGTAAAAATCCCTGAGCTGGGCTATGCCTTTGTCTGGAGTCTCACGTACGCAGCATCGGAGTCCGGACGGCTTCTGGGCCAGCCGGGCAATCCCCAAAAAATTGCAACACCAAGAGGAATGGCAAATGGACTACAACGCAATCTTGACCCCGTATGCGGATGACAGGAAAATCAACGTTGTCATTGAAATTCCCATGGGATCCTCCCACAAAGTCGAATTTGACCGCAAAAGAAAGCTCATGATTTTGGACAGGGTCGAACCCGCGATTTTTGCAAAACCGGTCAACTACGGATTCATCCCCGCAACACTGGATGACGACGGGGACGAGCTGGACGTGCTGTTCGTCACCGACGAGCCCATGCCCACAGGCGTGGTGGCCGAGGCCACAGTTCTTGGAGTGCTGGAATTCGAGGACGACAACGAAATGGACCACAAGGTCATCTGCGTGCCCTCGGACGACCGCAATACGGGCAACCGCATCAAATCGCTGGCCGACCTGGGCGAACAGTGGAAAAAGCAGATCGAGCACCACTTTTCCCATTACAAGGATCTCAAAAAGCCCGGAACCACCAAGGTGCTCGGGTTCGGCGATGTGGACAAGGCCCATGCCGTCATCGCGGAATGCATCGAACGCTGGGAAAAACAATAGCCCTAAGCCCCCACGGACACTTTGCCTGCAGGGCGGTTCCGCCATGGAACCGCCCTGCCAATCACGCATGAATACAATCGCGCTGATGAACGGCGGAAGCGACTACATCAACGAAAACTACTCTTTCACGCGTACGAACTCCACATAACCGGCGCAGGATTGTTCGCCGCCTGGATGCAGTACGTACATGGATATCAGGTCCGGGCTTTCCACATGCAGAAAACGGATGCAGCCGTTTTCCCCGGCGATGTAGGCATTGATGTTATCGCGGTCGAAAACCCCGGAAAAGCCTGTAAAGCCCGGATGCTTCATGCCGTGCACCATCCAGGTCACGTTGCCCAGAAGAATTCTTTCCTTCTGCTCTGTAATCTCCATGTCCCCGGTAATGCCTTCCTTGAGATAGCCCATGCCTTTGACATGAAATTCGGAAACCTTGACTGTCCATTTCCCCCGCAGATCGGGAACCCCTTGCCCGGCCGCCACGGCCATTCCGAAAAAACACAAAAACAACGCCACCGTCAGAACAAGCACTCGTTTCATGGTGAGCCTCTTGGTTGCTATAAGGTTGCTGGCCGGCATGCGCATGTCGCCGACAACGCTCCTGCAGCACTCCACAAGCCGCAAGATACCAAAAGCAACTGAATACTCTAAAAACAGACTTTGTAATGTCGGAAAATTATGCCACGAAGTGCAGCAAAATATGGGGACGTGCCGGGCAGAACCGCGGCTGAGACACGGTACGCGGTTCGGAGAAACTGATTGTGACTAGCGGAGCGGTGCGTACTAAAGAGGAAATTCCAGGGAAGCCTTCAGCTCCATATGCAACAAGGGAAAAGCCTTTCCCTGCCCGTCCACAGGCGAACGGCCTGTAACCTGAAAGCCCAGATGTTCATAAAACCCCCTGGCCTGGGGATTTTGTTCGTTAACGTCCACAAGTGAAACAGATACATTTTCAATGGCGTAGTTGCAGAGAAACGTCCCTATCCCCTGCCCCCTGCATTCGGGCAGCACGAAAAGCATTTCGATCTTGTTTTCCGCCACGCCCATGAAGCCCAGAATCCTGCCCTGGCCGTCACCTGTGCCGTCCCCAATAACGTCGCCCCCGATGTCCCCCCTGACGCATTTCAACTCCACCGCATCGAGATACTGATCGCGAATCAGAGGCTTCAAAAAAGCGATGTCCTCTTCCTGCAGAAAATCATGGGTAGCCCGTACGGAGGCTTCCCACACAGCAAGCAGTTCGGGATAATCACTTTTGCTGGGGGATGCTATTTTCATCGCGATCGTCCTTCGAGTTGCTGGAACAGCTTTTATTGAGTGTTCGGACCAGCCGGGGCATAGGTCATCAGCAGTTCGGGCTGGCCCGTATGTGTGTCGATCTGTTCCCGCACAACGCTGAAACCGGCTTTTTCATAAAATCCAATGGCGTTGGCGTTTTGTGTATACACGGTGAGCTGCAACTCTGAAAAAAGAGCTTTTGCCTTACACAGCAACTGAGAGCCGATTCCTTTTTTCTGCCTGTGGGGTGCGACAAAAAGCGCCTCGATAACGTTTTCCCGCAAGGCTATAAACCCGTCAACGCTGCCTTCGGCTGCATACACATACACGTCACTGCCAGGAATATACGTATCTCGCATCTCAGCGACTTTTGACTGCCAAAATTCCGGAGGCACGAACGCGTGTGCCCGGATCGACGCGGCAAGCCAGATTTCAAGAACCTGCGCCATGTCTTGCGAGCTAAATTTTCGCACCATGCTACCGCTCCCGATGCAAAAGGTGATCCCCAGCCGAAACAAAACCCCATAGCCATAATCTCTGCGTACCGATTTCTTCCAACACCACCAGTACCTTCAGAACTTCAGTCAGGCATACCTGTACAATTGCATCACCACTGCAATACAATAAAAATACAGGACAGCACTTTATTATGTACATCAACAGATAACTTCTTGGCAAGTGTTGCTATCGATATCATGATTTTGTATATTATTATGAACATCAATCGTGTTCGTTAGTTTCAAAAAAACATCCAGATATACCAGGAAATGTTTAGCAAATAGAGCAGCTAAAATACTGGCTATAAGAGATACTTCGGATCTGGTTCAGAACAGCCAACCCCTTTTCCAGCTGCTGTCGCTGCTTCCAAAACATGTTTATACGTAAACCGAATGCAACTATCCGACAAAGTCGGAAACCCCGTATTTGCAATCAATGGAATCAGTTTGGCTGTCCCTTGTTCATTCATCTGCCCCCCATTCCAGCCACTCCGAGTACTCAAAGAACAGACCATGAAGCCGCGTAAAAGTCCTTTTATCCTCTTACGCTTAGCGGGCCTGACCGTCTTGCTCCTGAGCTGCTGCCTTCTCGGTTCCTGTTCTGACAGGGCTCAACAGTCCTTTGCCCGTAAAGGCATCATTGATCTTTCGCACTGGGATTTCCAAAACAACGGAACAGCCAGCCTTGCCGGAGAATGGCAGTTCGCCCAGGGACAGCTGCTTGATCCCCAACAGCTTTCCCTGTCCGAAACCTCGCCGGACTATCTGCAGCTCCCCCGGGTCTGGCAGGGTACGACAACGCGCGGAAAGCCGCTCAGCCCCATCGGCTGCGGGACCTACCGCCTCAGGGTCCAATTGCCGCCCGATACGCAGGAACCATTCTCCCTGCTGACAACGGGCGCGCTTTCGGTCTGCAAAATCTTTATCAATGGCAAAGCCCTGGCCGCCAGCGGCACCCCGGCCTGCACCAAAAACGAGGAGCGCCCCCGAGATCATTTCACCATTGCCAGATTTCCAGCTGCCCCGAGCCTCGAACTCGTGATCCAGGTCTCCAACCACCACAACACGCAGGGGGGCCTTGGCGGTTGGATAATGCTGGGGACCGCACAGGACGTTCAGGGACACATGCGTTTTCTCTGGCTTTCAGGTGCGCTTGTGAGCGGGGCTCTGCTTTGCATGAGCCTGTATCACTTTGCGCTTTTCTTTCTGCGCCGCTCCTTCAAGGCGAATCTGTATTTCGGACTTTTTTGCTTTTTCTGGTCCATGGCCACTGGATTCAGCCCCACGTCCGGTTTTCTGATGGCCGCCATGGGACTCAAGTTGAACTGGGGGCTCTATGTGACCCTGGCGACCCTGCCCTTCGGACTGACCACCCCGATGTTGTTGCTCTTCTACCAGACCCTGTTTCCCAAACAATACGGAAAAGCCGTGACAGGGATCTTTGCTGTGTTGGGGGCGCTTTACATCAGCTACATCCTGGTCACTCCCCCCAATGCCTACGACCCCGTGCTCTTTGGCTACTTTCTGCTTACCCGAGTGGCGTACGTCTACATCTTCGCCATGTTTATTCTGGATGCGCTACGCAGGGAACATGGAGTTCTGTGGCTTGTTCCAGGCTACCTTGGGCTGGCGTACGCGGAACTGGACGATATTCTTTTCGACCTGAACATCGTGACCTCGGCCGATTTCGGACTCTTCGGGGTGTTGCTTTTTATCATGGCCTATTCCTTTTTCGTGTCCTCACGCTACGCGCGGGCTTATTCCAGACTGGAACAGTTTTCCCGGCCCGGAAACGACCACGGGCGCCAAAAGCTTCTTGCGGATGTCACAAACATGTTCGATTCGCTGGAACAAGCCGTGATCGCCCTGGACGCGGACAGAAAAATCTGCTTCTGCAATCAGGCTTTCTCACAGCTCACGGGATTCGCATGCGCTTCCCTGAAGCAGCGGCTGTTTTCCGATCTGCTGGAGGCGCCGGAGAACCAGGTGTCCGAAGCCTTGCTGGAAGCGCTCGGGGGCAAGGGGCCTGCTTCAGGCAAGGCCGATGTTTTCCAGGAAGTCCGGCTGACGTGCCAGGGCAAGAGTCTGTCCGCCAACCTGCTGTTCACCACTTTCGAACTGTCAGGCGCCCCGCTGTTGCTCGTACTTGTGCGCAAACCGGAAAAGCCGGGCGCCGACCTGAAACAGACCAAAGAAAAGGGACACACGGTGCCTGTTTCCGCGAACATGCTGCGCGACCTGAACGCCAACCGGGAGCGTATTCTGCAGCTTGAAAAGGCTGTGCTTTCCCAGGACATCAACGGCGGACAAGAGCCTCGGGCCGTACTGGACGACCTCAAAGCCCTGGACGATTTGCTGTCGCGCCTGGGCACCTTGTTGTCTGCAAAGGATACGTCCGGAGAAAAACGCCACCAGGCCGTGGCCGTGATGAACCTGGCCCTGGACTGCTGGTCTGCGGCCGGACACGGGGGCAAAGTGGAGTTGGCCGAGCAGTCGCGCATCTGGAATGTATACCTGGAAAAGGACGGCTACTTCAGAACCCAGACCCTGGACAAATATCTCGCTATCAAAACCCTTCCTTCGCGTCCGCGCTGGCGCGACATCCATGCCACGGCCGAGTTCGTACTGGACCACTGCGACGCGGATACCCCGCCCTGTCGGCAGCTGGCCCAGGAGCTGGCCAAACTCAAATCATTCTCCTGACGTAAAAATAGTACCGTAAGTTAACGCAGTTGCGAACTTTTTCACGGAAGTTCACGGGAAAAATGTTTGCCCCAGACTTGGAAGGCGTTGTTTACTGGTCTGGCTTAGGACCTGTCCTGATTCTGGCGACGCCGCATTCCCTTTGCCGGCGTCAGGACTCAAGAAAAGCTGTCCAAACGGCCGGCCTGTATCCGAAATACGCAAGCCCGCTTTGCCCGCTACCTTACGGAGCACCGCATGAACAACATAAGACCTCCCCACCCCCTTGCAACGCATCCGCACCTGTTTGAGGGGCAAGGACCTTGTCTTCTGGGGTTTATTACGCTCTTACTTCTGACGTTAGCACTTCCTTTGAAGGCTTTCAGTGAACATAATTGGTCTGGTCATGCTTGTGCAATTTCTTATGGTGATGTTTTAGACCATGGCTGTCGACATGGTACATGTAAGGCGTTAGAAAATAATATAAATGTATGCTATTGTTCAAATCCTTCCAAAGGTTTTCATTGTACAAATAATTTTGTACTAAAATTTACTCCTAGTACAATTGACTTTGGTAAAGTTGCAGTAGGAGACACTAAATCATTGCAACTCACACTTAGCACTGGAACAATTATTAATAATCTTAATATAGCAATAGACAATGAAGAATTTAACTGTTCTGCAATTTCTACCAGCTACCATGAAGATGAGATAACACTTGTAACAATTACTTTTTCTCCGGAAAGCATCTCCGGAGAAGGAGCGACAATTACATTTTCCTGCAATTATAAGCCTGTATTAAATAATAGTGCAGATAATACATCTTATATTGATGAATCCAACAGTGCATCTGCAACACTCACAGTCAAAGGAACAGGCGTCATGCCTACGCGCGACATTGTGGTGGGTGCGCAAAATTCCGCAATTCTGTACGCCGGACTGGAAGGGGGAGGCGTATACAAGAGCACGGACAGCGGCGCGAACTGGAGCCAGGCAAGCACCCAGCCTGCCAACAAGCGCGTCATGGCCCTGGCTCAGGACCCGTCGAAATACAGCAGGCTCTACGCCGCGACCTACGGAGGGGGCATGTTCGTCAGCACCGACAACGCCGCTACCTGGGCCGCATGCGCCGGAGCCACACCCAACCTGAATCTCGTATCCCTCGCCGTGGACCCGGACGGGAAAATATACGCAGACGCCGAATCCAACAGCGGAGGCGCCGTCTTTATGAGCGCGGATCACTGCAATACCTGGGAATCACTTTCCATCAACTGAATCGTAAGGGGACAGCATGCGTCACCAACGCCACTTGTTTCTGCTGCACGCCGCATTGGGCTGCGCCTGTTTGGTGTTTCTGGCAGCCACAGCGACCTATGCCGGTGATGACGCATTCTCGGGCCAACGACTTGTTTCCGGTTCCGGTACGACCCTTGGCTACTACGCGCTGGCCGTGAAGCCGTCCGACGTAAACGTGGTCTATGCAGGGGGCAGCGGTTCCGAGTTGCTGGCATTGACGCACACGAGTTCGGGCGGCTACGCGGCCCCCACGGTATCCACCGGAACAGTGGGGGCCATCACCAATATCAGCGCTGCCGGCGGCGGAGAAATCACCGACCTGGGCAGCGCCTCTGCCACAAGCCACGGGGTGTGTTGGAATACCGGCGGCTCTCCCACCACCGCGGACGACTGCAACAATCTGGGCGCGGCAAGCGCCACTGGCGCATTTACCGCATTCCTGACAGGCCTCGCCCCCGGCAGCACCTACTACGTACGGGCCTTCGCCACCAACAGCTCCGGCACGGGCTATGGCGACCAGGTCAGTTTTACCACCAGCGGCAGCCCGGGCAGCACCGTGCCCGTGATATCCACCCTGGCCACCACGAACATCAGCGGAACCACGGCCCTGGGGCACGGAACGGTGACAGACGTGGGCGGCTGCGACATTACGGACAAGGGCGTCTGCTGGAACAGCACAGGCGGCCCCACTCTGGCCACCGCCGCGCACAGCTCCGGCGGCAGCGGCAGCAGCGCCTTCAGCGCTTTGGCCAGCGGGCTCACGCAGAACACCAGTTATTACATACGGGCCTACGCCACCAACTGCTACGGCACGTCCTACGGCGATGTCCGCAGCTTTGTCGCCGGGAAGTCAGGATCAGATTCGGATGGAAGCGGCGGCGGTGGTGACAGTGGTGACGATGGCGACGGAGGCGCGACTGCAGTCCCCGGACTCGATGTCGCCGGGCTCTGCGCACTGGGCCTGCTGCTCCTGCTCTTCAGTGTCCTGCGCTCCGTACGCAACAGAAGATAGTTATTAGTCCACGCCTTTGACAGGGCCACTGGTAGCCTCATTTTAACAGACGCCCTGCCCTGCTACTTTTCTAAAGTCATTTTTAGCGAATTAATTCATATTGTTACATAAACAAGAGTGAGATATTAGTCTGGGAAAGAATTTTTCGTGCAGGATTTGTATGAAAAAGCTCAACTGGATCGGGGTCTCTCTGGACACTCTGCGACAATTTCCGGTTGAAGTATCGTGTCCGATTGGTATCGCCCTGCACCTCGTGCAAAATGGCGAGATGCCGACGAATGCCAAGCCCTTTGGGTGAAGTGCATGAAATCGTACAACCATACAATACGGACACCTACCGGGCCGTATACGTACTGCACTGTTTTCAAAAAAAATCAAAATCCGGAAAATCCACTCCCCCGAAAGATATCAACCTCATTGAACAACGACTCAAACTGGCAAAAGTCCATGATGCCGGACAAGAGGATCAAGATAATGGCTGAAGATAGAATTATTCCCAGCTATGGAAACGTCTTTGCCGACATCGGCCTCCCCGACGCCACGGAATTGTCCCTCAAAGCCCAGCTCGTCGCCCATTTGGGACGGCTCATGAAAGTGCATAAACTCACGCAGCATGAGGTCGCCAAACGGGTGGGTGCGGACCAGCCGACCATCTCCAAAATACTACGCGGCCATTTGAACCTGATCACCGTTGACAGGCTGTTGCAGTGGTACGCCTGTCTGGGGCAGGAGGTACGGATCAGCATCAAGGATCAGCTCGACCAGGAGGCAGGAAGTATGGCCTCCAATTCTGTCGCGGTGTTTACGTGCTCCTGTTAAGAAGGACATTTTCATGCTCTTCCGGAGTGAGACTTTGGTGAGCATTTTCCCTGGGAAAAATCACTTTGAGAGAAAATTTTCGGGCTTTTGCGGAATGATAACACCGTAAGAGACTAAAACTTCCAGCACCTCCGCCAGGGGCAATCCAACCACGTTGGAATACGAGCCCTTGATCTCGCGGACCAGGAAGCCTCCGATGCCCTGGATGGCGTACGCGCCGGCCTTGTCTCGGGGTTCGGGGCAGGCGGCATAGGCGGCCAATGCATCTGCGCTGGGAGCGGCCATGCGGACCTCCGTACTGACTGTCAATTCTCTGACCCCGGCGCCCTGCTCTTCTGCGGATTGCTGTGCGGCAAGGACTGGCGGGCCCATGAAGCAGCAGCCGGTGACCACCCGGTGTGTCCGGCCGTTGCCGCCGGGCGTACCGCAGAGACGTTGCAGCATGGCCAGGGCTTCCTCGGGGGAGCCTGGTTTGCCCATGAGTTCGTCCTGCAGAGCCACCACAGTGTCCGCGCCCAGGACCAGGCGGTCCGGGTGCTGGCGCGCCACTTCCCCGGCCTTGGCCCTGGCTGCGCGCAGCGCGTATCGCTCGGGTGTTTCCCCGGCTTCGGGCAGCGGTTCGGCCTCTGCCGGAATAACGTCGAAGTCCAGCCCCACGGAGCCCAAAAGTTGACGCCTGCGCGGCGACCCTGACGCCAGAATCCATTTTTCGGATGTAAAATAAATCATAATCTAAAGCTTCTTTTGCAAATTCCCAACCCCCGGAAAATTCATGAAAAATCCCGGATAAGCCTGTGTTTTCACCTAAAAAGGACATATAAAATCAGCAGGTTAGAAAAGCAAAATCTCCTCATTTTTTTTGTAAATCGGCCTAAAGAAATGCTAAAAGGGTGCCGATAAGCTATATCGAGAGGGTATAATTGTGGCCAATACATCATATTACGTACGCAACATGCTGCTGCACTACGACAAGCAGCTCGTCACCGCCAGACGGTTGGCGCGCTATCGTCGTAGCAAGCAGACAGCCGAATCCGCAGAAGAGCTCGCAATCACGCGAGATGTCAAGCGGAAACAGCTGGTTGAGCGCGTGGCCAAAGAAATTATCGAAAACTTACTGATTGTCGGGAGTGAAAATCCCATAGTGGATGAGATTCGCGAAGACCTGCAGCGGGAATTCAATGAAAAATTCATCTTCGAATACCCGATTATGGAACAAGACTTGCTTATATACCGAGAGACCCCCGATGGCCCTGTCGAACTCGACAGCCAAAACAAAATGCAGGTTTTGAACAAACTCTGGACAATAACACTTGATAAGGTCGATACGACCATGTTGTAATGGGGGCTGCCTCAAGGAGGGAAAGCCATGGAAATCAATAATCGCATCAACGGATTTGGCAGTTATGAGAATGCCAAGCTTGAAAAGACTGACCGCGAGCGCTCCAAGAGCAAGGACGACAGCGCCGAAGTCTCATCAAGCGGTGATACCGTCAATATTTCCGACGAAGCTCTGCTGCGTACGGATGCCTTGCAGACCGCTTCCAGCACGTCGGATATCCGTCGTGAAAAAGTGGAAGCCATCAAGGCGCAGATCGCCAACGGCGAGTATACTATTGATACGAAGAAAATCGCCACAAACCTGGTTCGTGACGACATGGCATTGCTGGCTGGATAGGACAAATCAACAGGTCCGGCCTGAAAGCCGTCCTGGGATCAGGACGATTCGGACTCTTTGGCCGGTGCAACCTGGTTCAAAAAGAACGGACCTGAATACTTGGAATCCACTTGAGGCACCTGCAGTCCAATGCGTTCTCTATGATTGATCAAGATCGGTCCTGACAAGTTCAGGGCCGTTTTTTCTGGCTCACCGTGCGGGATGCTCACCGTGACGAGCACCGCCACCTGATGAATGTCGTCCAGCTGCAGAACATTCTTCTCCGCTTCCCCCAATTTCACTTCGAAATCCGGAATAAACGTAAAAGGATCCGCCACGACCAGCCCCACGGCAACGTTGGTGGAACTCTGCAATATCAGAAAGGGCGAGCCGTCTGAAAGTTGCAGCAATACGAACTCCCGGTTGTTCTCGAAACCGATGAGCCCCTGGGGAAAACTGATGAATTTGTCGGACGCCACGGCTCGTTTGCCGATACGCGTCTCTATGACCCTTGGTTCTTGCCTTGCCATAACGTAGTGACCTGCATCAAATCGTCATCTTTTGATTCAAGCGCCAGCTTGTTCTGTTCCTGAACCCGCTTGTAAATCTCTTCCCGGTATACGGTCATTTCTCTGGGAACGTCCAGGCCAAGTTTTATCTGCTTGCCCTGGATGCTGAGCACCGTAACTTTGATGTTGTCTCCGAGATAGAGGCTTTCGCCCGAGCGGCGCGTGAGTATTAGCATGTGGTAACCGTTGTTCTTCCTGAATCCGTGTTGCGGATGTGATTTTCCGCGCTTTCACTTCCTGAGAAAGCGCCATGCGAAGACGCATTTGCCCGGCCCATTTTATATCGGCAGGGTCACACCAAAAACAGTGTATCCGAGCGGACGGCTGGAGTCCAGTACAGCCTGCTTCAAATTCCTACTGCATACGGCATTCCTTTCAGGCCCGCCATGCTGCATCGCGAACCTTCAGCAGGACCAGTGCCTCCCGCAAAATTTTTTCCAGACGACCTCGGCATTGCAACCGTCAATAAAAACTGCTGCGCATCGCCCTAAATGTAATCCAGAAGACTCATGTTCATGATCATGGATGAAGACTTGAGCACGCTCTGGTAGATCAGATTCTCCTGGGTCATGCTGGTCATCAGTTCGGTCACATCCACGTCTTCCAGGGAGGAAAGGCGCGCCGACTTATTGATTTTCTCATTGCTCAGAAAGCTGGCCGTGATTTCCAGCCGGTTTTCACGGGCGCCGATGTTGGCCTGCTGCACCAGGACGGTCTCCGAACTGACGCGCAGGTCGTCCAGGGCTTCCTGAACGCCGGTCTGGCTGTTGGTTTCCAGGTAGCCCACCAGCTTGCCCAGAGCCACGAACAGATTCTTGGCTTCCTCATCCGGACCGAAAGCCGATGCGATGGTGCCTTCGCGCATGCCGCCGAAGATCTCGTACCCCACACTGTTGATCTGAATGCTGGTGTTGGTGCTGATATCCACATTGATGCCGGCGCGGCGCGGATGGATGAAAAACTGATCACCAGAGCTGACCGAGGCGTTGCTGCCCATGGCGTCCAGAAACAGGGTCCCCCCAGGTACGGGGAACTCCGAATAATTGGAGATGTTGCCCGTCACCCAGTTGGAGCCGCCGTCCAGGCTGTAGGAATAACTGACGGCATCGGTGCCCAGGTTGTAGGTCCCGGATCCGCCGGAGGCGTTTTCATCGATACGCACGACGACATCGCTCGAGAAGTTGCCTTCGGCCCAGGCGTTCACCGGTGCGGTCATGTCGGTTTGCACGGAGGTACGCCCGGCGAGCACGGAAAAATCCAGTCCGGAATAATTGTAGGTACCCGCGCCCATCAGCCCGCCCGTAATGGTGACGTCCCCGTCGGGCAGACGGATGAAAGGCGCCTTGCTCAGGCTGATCAGATTCGAGCCGTTGGACCAGACCGCATCCGCGCTGTCGGGATCCGGGGAATAGGAAAATTCGTAGGACAGGTAATAATCCCCGGAAGCGCCCTGAACCTGCTGCACGTTGCGGATATGCACATCACGGGTAAAGGTGCTGGTGGCCGCAAGCTCGTACCCTGTGGCACTGCCGGTGATGGTGGTGGCCACCTGGGAATTGTCGTCTCCGCGATACACCGCGGTGGGCATCACATGCAGCAGCGTGCCGCTGGTATCCTCGATGGTCCGGTCGTCGTTGAGGGCCAGGGTTTCGCGGCTGGAAAGCACGATGGGCGTTCCCTCGCGCAAGGAAACCTTGACTCCGGCGATGGTAAAGGACGTATCATTGCCGATCCGCTGCTCGTTCCAGGTCTCCCCGCCGTCCTGCGAATAGCGTACGGTCAGGTCGCTGAGCGCGGTGGAGCCGATATTGGTGCTGGCTCCGCTGGCCGCCTGGTCCGACACGAACTTGATGGACAGCGTATGGTCCAGATTGGCCCCTTCCACCCCTTCGCCCCAGCGCGAAATATCCAGATAGGAGGACGAATCCTCATCCGGCACGCTTTGCAGCATCATGCCCATGGAAAAGGGAGGATCATCGGTTTCATGACCGGCAAAAATATGGCTGCCGTTGTACTCCGTATTGGCCAGATTGATGAGCTGATTCAACAGTTGGCGGGCTTCATAGGCAATTTGTTCCCGGTTGTCCGCGCTGATGGTGCCGGTGGCGCCCTGTTCGGCCAGTTCACGCGCGCGGATGGCGACTTCGTCCACCAGCAGCAGGGTCTGATCCGCGCTTTGCAGCCAGCCCTGGGCGGTTTCCACATTGCCTTCATACTGCGCGACAGCGGAGATCTGATACCTGTAGTGCATGATATTGGCGGTACCGGAAGGATCATCCGACGGGCGGTTGACCTTTTTCAGGGAGGAAGCCTGTTCGTTGAGATCCATGAGCTCGCTCAAGGAGCTGTTCATGTTGTTCACGAAACTATTGAACATGGTCTGTTGCGATACGCGTATTCTGCTCATGGCTTTCCCCGTGGTCCTACTGCTTCAGGCCCAGTACCGTCTGCATCATTTCATCGGCCGTGGTGATCAGCTTGGCTGCGGACTGGTAGGAATTCTGGTACTTGATCAGGTCGGTCATTTCCTCGTCCAGATTCACGCCGGCCACGCTCTGCTGCCGTTCGTTGAGATCTTCCGCAAGCGCGTGATTGTAGTTGTACATAAATTCGCTGCCCGCCGTATCTCCGCCCACAATGGCCACCGTGGTGGCGTAATATTCGAGAATGGTCTGGGACGATGTGGACTCGAACACGCTGTTGATGTTCACATCCTTGGTGGCCAGTTCGCCGATGGTGGTGGCCGTGATGTTGTCCCCGGGATTGGCCTGCCCCGCGCCGTTGATCTGCCCCGCATTGATGCGGTTGGTGTCGTTGACGATGTCGTCGTTCAGGCTGATGTCGGTGCTTCCAGTCCCGCTGAAATAGGTATTGATGCCCAGTCCGGCCAGCAATCCGGTGGTATCCGTGCCGAACCCGAAGGTGTACCCGGCCTTGGAGTTCAGCTGCAGCCTGTTGTCCACGATGGTGGCGGTCAGGTAATCGCCGAAACTCGTATTGAAAGCGGTTGCCACGTTGCTGAGCGAATGCACTCCTGGATCGAAATTCTGCACGCCCGGCGTGGAAGGATCGAAATCCAGCGAACCGTACGACGAACTGTTGGAAAGATCCCCAGAAGCGGCGTCGAAAACGTACACCTGCAGGTTGCCGGAGCTGAGTTTGTCGCTCCAGTGCAGGCCGGAGCTGTCGTTGCCCAGGGCCAGGCTGCTATCCCGTACGCTGTAGTCGCCGAGCACGCTGTTGAACATGGTCAATCCGGCGCCCTGGCTATGGGCCCGGTTGGTTTCCCAGATCAGGGCTTCGGCCACGGCGTCGATCTTGTCGCGGTACTTCCCGGCGTAGCCGCCGATAAAGCTGAGGTTGGCCGTGATGGCACCGCCGGTGATCCGGGTGGTGTCATCGGTGCCATCGGCGCGTATCAGGGGAGTCACGTTGACCTTGTCCGAGGTGGTCCGATGCCAGTAAAGTCCGTTCTTGGGCATGATGATGAAGGAATCCCCTTCCTGCATGTCCTGGGTCGCGCCGTCAAACCAGACGTCAACGCCTTCGATGTCGATTTTTTCCGATTCGGGCCGGGCGGCGAACAACCGGACATTGCCGTCGTCGTCCTTCAACCAGGTCCGCCCGCCGTCCATGGACACCCGAAACATGGCCGCCGCTCCCGAGGCATTGGAAGAAGCCGCCACGCTGCCGCCGGAAACCACTTCCAGCGTGTATTCGAAAGAGGAACTGCCATCGAACTGGACTTCGCCGTCAAAGGTGGACCCCGCGCTCAGCGAACTCCAGGCCTGCGGCCCTTCGTAGCTGAACTGGTATGTCGAACTGCCCTGCACCAGGGTCTGTCCGGCCTTGGTCACCAGGCTCCAGTCCTGTGCGGAACTGTTGTTGTTGCCCAGTGCGGACATTGCAGTGCTCGAGTAGCTCAGCACATCCACGTCGATGTATTCGGACAATTGCCGAACCAGACGGTCGCGCTCGTCCAGAAGCTCGTTGGCGTTGTTCTGGCCCGGAATCTCGTGAATGCTGATCTGCTTGTTGACCGACGCGATCTCTTCCAGAATCTGGTTCACTTCGGAGACCTGATCCGCCACGGTGTCCGAGGCCATTTGCTGCAGGTCCGCCAGATCGCTGTCCACGGAATTCAGCAGTGTGATCAGATTCTCCGTATCGCCGGTAAGACTCTCGCGCATGCTGTAATCGTCGGGGTTGAGCGAAAGTTCCTGCCAATCGTTGAAAAACTGCGTAATCAGGGCGTGGATGCCGTCCGTTGCGGACTCGTTCACCAGATTGTCCACGCTCTGCAGGTTGTCCCAAAGGGTTTCGTAGCGGCTGTCCAAGGTGGATTTGTCCAGGAACTGCGCTTCCACAAACATGTCGAAGTGGCGGACCACCTCGGTGGCCTGCACGCCGGTGCCAATCTGTCCGGGGTTGTAATCCAGCGAGTAGCTTTCTTCAAAATTTACCGAACGGCGCGAATAGCCTTCGGTATTCACGTTGGCAACGTTGTTGCTCGTGGTGGCTATCGCCGCCTGATTGCCGAATAAGGCAGTAGTGGCGATATCCAATACGCTACGTACGCTGGCGCCCATTAGAGTCTACCTTTGAGCAGCGAAGAACGCTGAATGGGTTGCTGATAGGTGCCCTTCTTCGAGTAGCCGCCCTGCTGTTTGGGGGCGATCTGATCGTGCAGAAAATCCAGCAGCGCCTTGCTCTGATCCATCAGGGCAAAGGCCAGCTGCGTATTGGCTTCACCCTGGCGGGCACAACGCTGCTCCAGCTTGGTCAGACGGCCGAGCGTGGTTTCGATGAGCATAACAGGGTTGTTTTCCCCTTGCGGCAATTTTTTCGTCTTGAGCCAGTTGACGTACTTGGTCAGCTTTTTTCCGCCCAGCAGTTTGATCAGGCCCTTGCGCTCGATCATCAGCTGAGCCATCAGCTCATGAATGGACAGCTCCAGGACGCTTATTTCCTGGGGCAGTCTTTTCCTGAGCAGCTCGTATTCCTCTTTCAGCAGATCGCTGAGAAGAGCAAAGCCTTTTTCCTGCCGGCTCAAACTTTCAATGATGTAACGAGACATGGTTTGATCCTCGTTTAGGCATTTCCAACAGCTGGTTTACCCGCCGCCAGCCGTTGTTGAATTTTCTCCGGATCCCAGGCAAGCCCGTCGCGCCGAAGCTCGAAGTGCAGATGCGGACCTGTGGATCGGCCGGTACTGCCTATAGATGCAATTTTCTCGCCAGCTTTGACAGTCTCCCCGACTTTTACGCTGTTTTCGCTGTTGTGACCGTAGTAGCTCTGCCATCCGCCCTCATGTTCGAGGATCACCACCCGGCCGTAGCCGTCCTTGAGACCGGAAAAAATTACCTGTCCATCCCAGCAGGCTTCCACAGGTGCGCCATAATTTGCGGCAATATCAACACCCGAGTGGAATTTCCGTTCACCGGTAAAAGGACTCTTGCGCCAGCCGAAGCTGGAGGAAATCCGTCCGGAAACCGGCCAGGTCATGGGTTTATCCATGGATCCGCCGGTATTCTCGTGAGCCAGACTCAGGGCTGCGGCAGCGGCTTCGGAAACGGGCTCGGCCCTGGTGGGCTCGGGACCGCCCTCATTTTTGCGCGTGACCTGGGAGGCGGCAAGAACCGACTGGTCGCCGAATTCAATACCGAAATCAAAACGCTTGCCCGCGTCAGAGGAAAGCTTGCCGCTGCTCAGGGTCAGGGTGTTCGGAAAATGCGCGCTGGCGCCTTCGTTCTGCGGCATGGCTGATTCGGGCGGCAGCAGATCGGACTGGGCCTCCGGCATGATCTTGGTCCGCGGCGCTTCGCTGGTCACCGGATCCTGCGTGGTGAGCAGAGGCGGCTGCAGCAGGTTGGCCAGTTTGTCCACTGCGGAAATCACGTCGGAATCCGTCTCGAGCCTGTTGCCGGAAACTCTGGTGGGCTGGCGGTCCTTGTCGGTCCACTTTTCCTTGTCCAGAACATCCTCATCCACGCCGAAACTGGCGGCTACGTCGGGAGTGTCCTCCACCCTGGCCGCAATGGGCTTTTCATCGGGCAGAGGTTCGTCGAAATTGGCCACATCGGATTCGGGCAGGGGCTTTTCCCCGGCAGCCTCCACCGGCTTGCCCGAAGCGGCCACTTCCTTTGATGCGGCCTGAGCGTCGTCATAGCCTTCCAGGGGCTCGTACAGGGGCGCGCCGGGATCATCCTGTTCCTGGTCCTGGCTGGCCACTTTCGGCTCGGCAGAAGGCGGATCAATGTCCCTGGGGTTGAAATGGCGGTTCAGAGGCTTGATGGGCAGGCGGTCCTGCGCGTTTTTCGGCGAGGTCACCCGGCTGGCGTCCATCATATTGGCCTTGAGGTTGTTGAAGAGCATATCGCCCAGGCCGATGCCGCCGGAGTCCGCCAGCTTCTCCGAAAGCTTCTGATCGAACATGCCCAGGTACATTTCCTCTTCCTTGCTGTGCAGCATGCCCTCTTTGGGAATACTGTCGCGCATCTGCTTCCAGAGCTTCTGCAAAAAGATGGACTCAAAGCCTTTGCAGGCTTCTTTCAGCTTCGCTTCCTTGTTGGGCGCATTTTTCAGCTGCTCCTCCAGGTTACGCATGGCGAATTCTTTCTGCAGCTCGCCTTGTTTGGCGTTCTGCATCTGCATGGTGCCGAGATCGGGAAGCGAAACTGCGGACATCTTAAATAACCTCCAGGTCTGCGTGCAGCGCGCCCGCGGCCTTCAGGGTCTGCAGAATGGAAATCAGATCACGCGGGGATGCGCCCAGGGCGTTCAATCCGTCGATCATTTCCTGCAAAGTGGCGCCTTCGAGCATCACCAAACGTTTGTTCTCTTCCTGCACGCCGATATTGGTCTGCGGGGTCACCACGGTTTGTCCCTGGCTGAACGGTCCGGGCTGCGACACATTGGCGCTTTCCTGGACAACTATCTGCAGGTTGCCGTGCGAAACCGCGACCTTGGAAAGTCTTACATTGCGGCCCAGAACCACGGTGCCGGTCTTTTCATCCACAACCACACGGGCCTTGTTTTCCGGGCTTACTTCGATGTTTTCTATGGAAGCCATGAACGGGACCAGATTGCTGCGGAATACGGGCGGAATCTGCAGTTCGATGGTGCTCACGTCCGTGGCGTGGGCATAATCGCCGGCCAGGGCCGTGTTGATTTTTTCCACCACCTGCTGGGTGGTCGAAAAATCGGCAATCTGCATATGCAGCGTGATGTCGTCCTGGTTATTGAACTGAAAGGGAATGCCGCGTTCGACCATCATCCCGTTGGGAATCCGCGCCACGGTGGTGAAGTTCTTTTCCACGGAGGCCGCGTTGCCCTGAGCGGAAAAGCCGCCCAGCGCCAGGGCGCCCTGGGCCAGTCCGTAGACCTTGCCGTCCACACCCTTGAGGGGCGTCATCAGCAGTACGCCGCCGTAGAGGCTGCTGGCGTCTCCCAACGATGAGACAGTGACATCCAGAGAAGTGCCGGGTTTTGCGGATACGGGCATCTTGGCCGTAACCATGACCGCGGCCACGTTCTTGGGTTTCAGCTTGCTCGTATTGACCGCCACGCCCATGTTCTGCAGCATGTTGACCATGGACTGAATGGTGAAATCGGACTTGGTGCTGTCGCCCGTACCGCTGAGACCGACCACCAGGCCGTAGCCCACCAGCTGGTTTTCCCGTACGCCGCTGAAATTGGCGATATCCTTGATCCGTACGGCATCGGCCCGTACCGGCAACAACACGACCAAGAGCAGCAGCAAAAGCGCGTGGCGCAGCCCGGAGAACCGGCTGTACGTCCTGATTACGCCCGCACCGTAAACACATCCTGTTTGCGCGCTTGTGCTCATGCGAATCTCCCTTTCCTTATGCTCGTAACGTCAAAATTTTGTCAGTTTAGAACGGCCAGACATTGTCCAGCAGACGTACGACCCAACCGGCCTTTTGCTTGTCCGCCAGAACGCCCTTGCCGTAGTATTCGAGGTGCGAATCCGCCAGATAACTGGAGTCCACGGAGTTGTCCGGCTGGATATCCCTGGGCCGTACCAGCCCTTTGATCACCAGGATCTGGGTCTCGTCGTTGACCCGGATTTCGCGTGCGCCTTCCACCTGAAGCAGTCCGCCGGGCAGAATCTTGATGACCCGTGCAGCCACTGTGGCGGTAACGCTGGAACTGCGGTCCGTGGATGCCGTTCCCTTGAACTGGTTGTAGGTGGTGGTATCCGCGCCATTGCCCGTACCGGTGTTCAGGCCGAAAATATTCAGCCCGCCAATGGGATCGATGCCCTGATCTTCCTTGCCGAAAAAGCTGGTCACCGCCACGCTCAAGGAATTGTCCCGCTTGGTGTTCGTATTGGCATCCTGCTGCCCGTTGGACACCTCGGAAATGTTGATGACGACGATGTCGCCCACCCGTCTCGCGCGATTGTCGGAAAACAGGTAGTCGGCGTTGCCCGGATTGTAGATGGAACCGGGGTTGCTGTGGGCCATCATGGCCGGATCATCCGCGGGAGGCGGGTTGATGCTCGGCATCCCCTCGGAGTTCTGCGGCAATTCCGCACAACCGGGCGCCATGACCAGCAAAGCCAGCAGGAACAGCATGCCCAGTATGCAGTTGCCATAATTTTCCCTGTACCATTTCATGATCTCTTCTCCTTGCCGTCAGCGCATGCGCCCGGCTTCCACTGTATGGGCGTCCACCACCCAGGCGTAGACTTCGATGTTCGTTTCAGTGTTGCGGACTTTGATTCTGTCACTGTAGCCCCCCTCGGAAATCACTTCCGCGGGAACCTGGAGGTGAATATGTTTCCCGTTGTAGACCATCTGGACGATGTTGCCCTTGCGTACGAGAGGCAGGGGCTCCATGCTGGAAAGCTGGATGACGCCGCCCCGTCCGATGGGCTTGGTGATCCGCCAGGGACCGCCCTTGCCGTCCCAGAGGTCATCCTTGAGATAGGACAGGTTCTTGCGTTCGTAGCTCACCTTGTCCGGCGTCAATTCTTCGCCTCTGTTCAGCGGTTCGCCCGCCACGGGCACGGCCGTCCAGACATCCATCAACACGCTGGCGCTGACCTTGTGGCGCTCCTTCCCGGTCAGATCCGTCTCCACCAGCTTGAGATTTACCCGGCCCGGTTCCAGTCCGGAGGAGAACTGCACTTTCACGTCATTGGTCGGGTCCGAAAGGAACATGTATTCCGGCACCTTGAAATCGCGCAGTTTGAGTTCGCCCTTGATATTGGCCAGTGCGGGCCGGAAGGCTTCATTGATGCGGTTTTCGAGATCCGGCCGCATCAGCACCTTGCCCCCCCTCTGCAGTGCCAGTTTGTCCGGCAGCATGCAGCGGAAAGCGTCCTTGCCCAGATAGATGGCCAATTCCTTTTGAAGCCGCAGCTTGTTGATGGCCACAGGCCTGAGCGCCCGCTCCGGAGTGGGCCAGAGTTCCACGAGGGAAAGCTGGTTCCAACGCGCCATATCCACGGCGGATCCTACCGGAACGGCTATTTCGCCCAGGCGAACCCACTTGCCAGACACGATGGCTGCGTCCTTGACCTTGATCCGCCAGTCACCTCCTGCCGCGAGGCTCAGCCCCGCGAACAGCAGCGCCAGGGCCAGGGTCATCACTGCGGCCTTGCGTAAGATTCTGGTTTCTTTCCTGGTCATGGTATGCATCCTTTTTGCCTGTTTCAGGGGTTCAGCGCCCTATCGTTTGAGCTGGTTGGCAATGCTGAGTATGGAGTCCGAGGTGGTGATGGCCTTGGAGTTGGCCTCGTAGGCGCGCTGCCCCACGATCATGTTGACCATCTCGTCTACGAGCTCGACATTGGACATTTCCAGATATCCCTGGGCGATGGTACCGAAGTTGTCATCGCCGGGAGTGCCTTCCGTGGCATCGCCGGACGCCTCGGTGGCATAATAGAGGTTACGGCCCGCGCTGCGCAGACCGGGGTTGTTCACAAAGGAGTAGATCGGAATATCGGTGGCAGCCAGTTCGGTGCCGCTGGAATCCAGGCAGGAGACGTGTCCGTTTTCGGAGATTTCAATGCTCGAAGTGTCGTCCGGAACCTGGAACTCGGGCTGCAGCACGTAGCCGTTGGCCGTGACGATGGTGCCCTCGTTGTTGAGTTCGAATGCGCCCGCACGGGTGTAGGCGTCTTCACCGTTGACCTGTACCAGAAAGAAGCCATCACCTTCGATGGCCAGGTCCAGCGAGTTGCCGGTGTTCTGGTAGTCGCCCTGGCTGAAGAACTTGTGCACCGTGGTGGGCCGTACGCCCATACCGATCTCGATGCCCGTGGGAACGAGATTGCCGTCAGCGGTTTGACCGCCGGCGATTTTCATATGCTGATACATGAGGTCCTCGAACGACGCCCTGTCCTTCTTGAACCCGATGGTGCTGACGTTGGCCAGATTGTTCGAGATGACGTCGATGTTCGTCTGCTGGGCGATCATCCCGGTGGCCGCTGTCCAAAGTGAACGCATCATAGCGTCTATCCTCCTACTTGGTTGAACACTCTACATCTATAACGACTTGCCGACCTTCTGGGTGGCTTGCTGATCCAGTTCCTGCGTGCTGGTCATGACCTTCTGATAGGCTTCGAAAGCGCGGTGGGTTTCGATCATCCGGACCATCTCCCGCACCACGTTGACGTTGGGCATTTCCAGGTAGCCCTGCATGACCTGCGCGTCTTCCGCCGGAGCCTCGGTGGCATCGCTGCCGTCCTTGAGGCGGAACATGTTGTAGCCGTATTTTTCCAACTGATCCGGATCGCTGACCGTAACCACCCCGAGCTGGGCCAGGTTTTCGCCGTTGCTCCAGATCTGCCCCTGCTCGTCAATGGTAATCTCGCCGTTATCCGGGATCACTATGGGCGCGCCGCCTTCATCAAGTACGGGGAACCCCTGCTGGGTCATCAACGTGCCGTCCGGGCCCTTGTTGAATTCTCCGTTGCGAGAGTAGAAATCTCCCACATCCGTACGGACCTTGAAGAATCCGTCGCCCGCAATGGCCACGTCCAGCGCGTTGCCGGTCTGCTTGGTGCTCCCTTGGGTAAAATCCACTTTTTCCTGGCCTATCCGGACCTTGGATAAGTAGACTCCCGGCGGGAACATTTCCTTGTCTTCCAGACTGACAACGGGTTGACGGATGACCTCGTGCGCGTACATGAACATCATATCCTGGAAGGCCACGGTATTCTGCTTGTAGCCCACGGTATTCACGTTCGCCAAATTATTGGCGATGATGTCGAGCTGATGTTCGTTCGTAAGTGCCCCGAATAACCCGCTATACATACTATCTTGCATACGAGGTACCTCCTTTGGGACTTAAGGAAGCAAATAGCGGGCCAAATGCCGGGAAAATATTTTCGGCAGCACGGGCGAGCCACCGCAGGCCAGGCCGCGGCGTACGGGCTCTTTTAAAGCTCTGGGGAGATGGAAAACAGACGAAGTCGATAAGCTGCAAGGCACGGCCAGGGATGCTCCTGAACAAAACCAATGGGAAAATCAGGCTTGGTACGACAAAGAACTGACGGGGGCATGTTCGGGCAGTTCGATGTAATTACACAGCGCAACTGAAAGTGAATGACTTCATTGGCCAGCCGGACTTTTCGCCTGCTGAACTGGGTTCACCACTGGCCCTCTCATTTCTTGCCGGCGCTGACGGCGCAGTAACAGCTTTTAGTGTCATTGGCATATTTCAGACCACTTGCTAATAGTTATAAACCTGCGGATATGCCTGTCCGCGTACGGGCCAAAAGAAATCCCAATACTAAAGGTAGGAATTGACGCTTTTGCAATTTTCAGACGTACCGACGAACCCTAAATTGTAAAAAAAAACTAAAGATGACGTGAACCAGGAACAGGTATTGCGGCTGCCATACCGCTCTGTTTTTTGAAATATCGGGCGTATTCAGTGGGAATATCTTAAGATCGCCGGAAACGCCGTCAGGCGGCGCAGGAAACGGCCCGGAAGTTTACTTTTTGTCTTTTTCACGCTAATACCGCCTATGATTTAGGGGCATGGCATGGCATAGGGTTGGTTCTTTGTCTCATACCCAACAAAACAGGGCGGCAATTACAACGCAAATTGCTCAACGCCGCCAACTCTATCCAGGACGTTCACACAACTCCTTCCCGAGCCGGATCAACGCACTCCGACGTCGGTTTCCGACCGACGCCTTCTTATGCCCTGCGCGACCATAATCTCGGGACAGCCAACGACCCCCTGGCACTGGTCGTCCGTCACGCGACTTCCTGCCAGCCAGCTTCTATACGAGAGGAGAGAACCATGCAGATTGATCCCATGGAAACGCATATCCATATGAGTTTCCAACAAGTGCTGGATGGGAACGGTATCGCCATTACCGTCACCGGCATGCTCATCGTGTTTTTTGCCCTTGCACTCATCACCCTGTACCTGACGTTTTTGCCAAAAGCATTACAGCTTCTTGATAAATGGTTTCCCAGCAAAGAGGAGCACCACATGGTTGCGGACCAGCCGCAAACCCAGTCCTCCTTTTCGCCGGAACTGGCAGCCGTCATCGGCTACGCGCTGCACCTGGAACTGAAGAAGCACCCCCGTTCGCGCTGATTTCCGACCGGACCGGATTTCTGCGAACTTTATTACACTTGTTACATTTGGAGTGAAGAGGCAGATGGAAATTTTCATCCAGTTTTTGGGCACTACCGGTTTCATGAACATGACCTGGGGCAACCTGATCATGATCATAATCGGCATCACATTCATTTCCCTGGCCATTGCCAAGGATTACGAGCCCCTTCTGTTGGTGCCCATTGGTTTTGGCGCCGTGGTGGGCAACATTCCGCTTGTGGACGGCATGCCCCTTTCCGTATACGACCCGGGCAGTGTTTTGAGCTACATCTATTACGGCGTGACTCAGGGTATCTTCCCCCCGCTGATCTTCCTGGGCATCGGGGCCATGACCGACTTTTCCAACATGCTTTCCAACCCTAAACTCATTCTGTTGGGAGCAGCCGCCCAAATCGGCATTTTTCTCACCCTCATGGGCGCACTGTACCTGGGATTCACCCCATCGGAAGCGGGCTCCATCGGCATCATCGGCGGAGCTGACGGCCCCACGGCCATCTTCCTGGCGTCCAAACTGGCCCCGCACCTGCTGGGAGCCATCGCCATCGCGGCCTATTCCTACATGGCGCTCGTACCGGTGATCCAGCCCCCCATCATGAAGCTCCTGACCACCAGAAAAGAACGGCTGATCCACATGAAACCGCCCAGAAAAATCTCCAAGCGGGAAAAACTATTCTTCCCGGTGGGCGCGTTTCTGATTTCCGCCATCATCGCACCCGGTTCGATTGCGCTGATCGGCATGCTCTTTTTCGGCAACCTGCTCAAGGAATGCGGTGTCACCGAGCGCCTGGCCAACACGGCCCGTACCGCGTTAATCGATATCGTCACCATACTGCTCGGCTTTTCCGTGGGAGCCAGCACGCAGGCGCAGACCTTTCTCCGGCCGCAGTCCATTCTCATCTTCGGCCTGGGCGCGCTTTCGTTCTGCATCGCCACGGCGGGCGGCGTACTGTTCGCCAAGTTCATGAACCTCTTTTTGAAAGACAAGATCAACCCCCTGATCGGCGCTGCGGGCGTATCCGCGGTTCCGGATTCCGCACGCGTGGCCCAGATGGTGGGACAGAAAGAGGACCCCAAGAACTTCCTGCTGATGCACGCCATGGCCCCCAACGTTGCCGGCGTCATCGGTTCGGCCATTGCCGCCGGTGTGCTGTGGTCTGTAATGGTAAAATAACAAGAAATCTCCTGGGCCCGCACGGAGCAGACCTCCTGACGGGCGCCAACAAATAAGACGAGAGGATCAGGGCGTGAGTAAAAAGACAGTCAAATTCATGTGTACGGCGTTTCGGGATGGCTTCCAGTCCGTTTACGGCGCACGGGTATTCACCAGGGACTTCCTCCCCGCGGTGGAAGCCGCGTACGATGCCGGCATCCGCTGGTTCGAAGCCGGAGGCGGTGCACGCTTTCAATCTTTGTATTTCTATTGCAACGAAGACGCGTTCGACATGATGGACCAGTTCCGCCAGGTCACCGGACCGGATGCGGACCTGCAGACCCTGGGCAGAGGCGTCAACGTGGTCGGCCTCGAATCCCAATCCAGCGACATCATCAAAATGCACGCGGACCTGTTCGCCAAACACGGCATCAGCACCATCCGCAATTTCGACGCGCTCAACGACATCAACAACCTGGTCTACAGCGGCCAGTGCATTGTCGATGCCGGACTCAAACACCAGATCTGCATCACCATGATGGAACTGCCTCCCGGATGCTGCGGCGCGCACACTGCCGACTTCTACATGGACAGATTGCAGCAGATCCTGGATTCCGGCGTCCACTTTGATTCGCTGTGCTTCAAGGACGCCTCGGGCACATCCGTGCCGGCCAAGGTCTACGAGACCATCAAGCGGGCCCGCAAGGCGCTTCCCAGCGAAGTCAGCATCAATTTTCACAGCCACGAAACCGCGGGCATCGGCGCCATGGGCTACAGGGCTGCCATCGAAGCCGGCGCTGATTCCATCGACCTTTCCATGGCTCCGGTTTCCGGCGGCACCTGCCAGACGGATATCGCTGTCATGTGGCACGCGCTGCGCGACACGGACTACCAGCTGGACGTGGACATAGACAAGGTCATGCGGGCCGAGGAAGTCTTCAAAGACTGCATGAAAGACTACTTCATGCCGCCCGAAGCCACTCGGGTCGAGCCGCTGATCGCCTGGAGTCCCATGCCCGGCGGCGCCCTCACGGCCAACACGCAGATGCTGCGCGACAACGGCCTGATGCACCGCTACAATGAAATGATCGCGGCCATGGGCGAAGTCGTCCGCCTGGGCGGATTCGGCACATCCGTGACGCCCGTATCGCAATTCTATTTTCAGCAAGCCTTCAACAACGTCATTTTCGGACCCTGGACCAAAATTGCCGAGGGGTACGGCAAGATGGTTCTCGGATACTTCGGCAAGACGCCTGTCCCGCCGGATCCGGAAGTCGTCAAAATCGCTTCCGAACAGCTCAAACTGGAGCCCACCGACAAGACACCGCTGGAGATCAACGACGCCGATCCGAGCAAGGGCGTTCCCGCTGCCACCAAGATGCTGGAAGATGCCGGCCTGCCCGTGACTGATGAAAACATCTTCATCACCGCCACCTGCAAGGAAAAAGGCATCGCCTTCCTGAAAGGCCAGGCAAAAGTGGGCGTCCGCAAAAACGTCTCCATGGAAACGCCGGTGATGGCCGACTCCAACGAGCCCGAAGGCTACACCATCACCGTGGGCGGCCGGAACTATTCCGTGATGATCGACGGCGGCACGGCCACTGTTGACGGACAGGTCTACAAGCTCGATTACAAACTCGGCCTGGGAGAAACGGGCAAAGCCGACAAGTCCGCAGGTTCCGCAGAAACAAAGCCTGTCCAGGCGCCCATGCCCGGACTGGTGCTGCGCATCGAGCAAAAAGTGGGCGACAGGGTCAATGAAGGTGAAACAATTTTGGTTCTTGAAGCCATGAAAATGGAGGTGTCCGTTACCTCGCCGTGCGCCGGCGTGGTAGCTTCGCTAAAAGTTTCCCAGGGAGACCAGGTGAACTCGGGCCAGGTTGTGGCTCAAGTTTCCTGAGAACTCGCGGATCAGGGGCCCGCGACAGTTTCCAAAGGGAACGGAAACGTGACTGAAAAAGGGGTTTACAAATGGCAAGTCAGTCGACGTTTGCCTATTACAAGGACGATCTCTCGCAGATACCGCCCATGCGGGCCATTGCGACGACGCTCTTGCTGGACAAACGCATTCGCAAAGTCAACGCAGCAGAAGCTTATGAGCTGGCATGCGAACAATGGGACGTCCAGCAGACGGATCTGGAAATCTATCCGGCAGCTGCGCAACGGCTCGGACTGCCGAAAGGGGCAACCGTACTCAACCATAACCACGGCAAAATAGTCGGCCGGACGGCAAAAGCCAGACGCTTTTACAACCGCCTGTGCGCTGCCGAACAAAACAAGGTGGCCGGAGATCTCCGCGACGCCATTTCCAATCTGCAGAAAAAATCCCTGATCAAGGCCGAAGGCATTGTCGGCCTTGACCAGGATCTCATGATCAAGGCCACCATCATCGGCGCCGAGGACGACGCCATGAACATCTTCAACTGGCTGTGCAATTTCACGCCTTTTGAGGAACTGGCCGAACAATACGCGAACAGTCCGCAACTGCCCATCCAGGACATCATCATCATTGGCGACAATGACTGGGACCTGGACGACCCCTACTACCACAAAGTAGGCAATACGCAGCTGGCTCTGGTGGATGAGCTTTCCAATGTCATCTACAATTTCGGCATGCGCTATTTCGGCGAACGCAAAAAGGGCACGCTTACCCTGGCCTGGACATCCGGAATCCGCGTGGGCATGGCCGCCTGCCACGGCGGCATCAAGGAGATGGATTTTTCAGCCTGCTCCGACCCGCAGGCGCAGAAGATCGGCAAGCGTTCCGTGGCTTTTTTCGGCCTTTCCGGCACCGGTAAAAGCTCGCACACCAATTCCCACGACAACGGCGGCACCCTGCCCGCAGGCTTCCAGAAAGTCGTGCTCCACGACGATGCCTTCCAGATCGACTGCGAACAGAAAACCTGCCGCGTCTGGGAACCCACTCTCTTCGACAAGACCGATTCCCGGCCCATGGATCATCCGGACTGGGGCTACTTCATCTCCTGCATGAACCACGCGCTGCTCGATGTGGACGGCAAGATCCTGCCCCTCGGACTGGACGTACGCAATCCCAACGGGCGTGCGCTGCTTTCGCGCGATCTGCTGGGAACGCATGTGAACCGCTGCGGTTTCCCCAGATTGATGTGCTGGCTGATGAAGGACACCTGCCTGCCGCCGATCATCCGCTACGAGAACCCGCATCTGGCGGTGGCCATGGGCGCCACGCTCATGACCAAGCGCAACCGGGCGGAAAACGTCACCGAAGACGAACTGAACAAGCTCGTATTCGAGCCTTTTGCCAATCCTTTCCGGGTATACGAGCTCTGGAAGGACATCGAAGCCTTTACCAAGGTTTTCGAATCCGGCGCAACCGGCTTCAACTTCAATTCCGTGGGATTCTGGAGAAAATCCGACACCAACCTGTCCAAGATCCCGCTGCAGACCTCTCTGACCCTGCAGACTGCCATTCTGCTCGACAAACTCGAATGGGAACCGTGGGATCTGTTGCCGGGAGCGCAGCTGCCCACCAGGGAAAGCGTGGACAAGATAATCCCCGGCTATTATGATATGTACAACCCGGCCACTGTGCAAAAATACAGGGAATACCTGGCCCTGCTTCAGGACCGCTTTGCACAGCGCCGCCACTACCTGCGCAACACGGACCTGCAGGATCGCCCCGATCTGCTGGAGACGCTGCTCCAGTGCCTGGCCATCAAGGAATAGAGCGCAGGTGAATTATTCGCCGTATGGAGGGGGATGCCGGCGGCATCCCCCTTTTTGGATTACAGACCATAAAAACCGGCACCTTGCCGGCCCAGGAAAAGCGTCATGGAATTCACGATCAGGGAACTGCTGGTCGAGGACTGCATCACGGCCTCGAGGCTTATTCACCGGGTGGCGGAAACCTTCATAGCGCCTGATTTTTCCGAACAGGGAATGCGGCATTTCCTGGCCTACGTACGCCCCAGCGCCCTGTGCGAACGGTTGGAAGAAGGCGGCATGCTTCTGGGGGCCTTTGTTGCGCAGCAGCTCATCGCCGTGCTGGAAATGCGTGACGGTTCGCACATCTCACTGCTGTTCACGGACGGCCGCTGGCACGGCCGGGGCGTGGCCCGAACACTCCTGCAGCATGTTCTGGATCTGCCCCCCAACCTTATGGGCAAGGCGGATGCGCTCACAGTCAATGCTTCGCCCTATGCAGTCCCCATATACCGGAAAATGGGCTTTACCATCACCGGACCCGAAGGCGAAAACAACGGCGTACGCTCCACTCCCATGATGAAAATCCTTTTCTGTTGATTCTCCCTGCCTCATGCTGCTCCGACCTTGCCCGGCCGGCCCGGACAGCGGCCATTGAAAAGCACCACCTTTACTCGTCTGCAAAAATTCTTATACTCTAAGGTAACGATGATAATCACTCTTTCGCCTTTGCAAGGCTGAACGCAGACGAACCGAGCAAAACAATCCGCCCATGCGGAAACTATAGGACAGCACCATGGCCACTTTTCGAAAAATCAAGCAGGAACTGTTACAGGCACTTCAGTCCGATGATTGGGAAGAGCGTATCAAGACGTATGAGGAGCTGGAACCCAAAAAGCTGCTGAATCCGTTGCTGGCCTTTGTGCACCATGAAAGTCTGCTACGCTGGCGCAGTCTGGCCATGCTCGGACCTGTTGTGGCCAGGATCGCGGACGCGCGCATGGAGGACGGCAGAATCGTCCTGCGACGTCTGATGTGGAATCTGAATGAAGAATCCGGCGCACTGGGCTGGGGTTCGCCCGAAGCCATGGGCGCCATTCTGGCGTCCCATTACGGGCTGGGAAAGGAGTTCCACCGTATTCTGGCATCGTACACCTTTGATCCGGAAGGCTGCGAGGCCAACTTCATCGACCACGCGCCTCTCAGACGCGGCGCGTACTGGGGATTGGGCCGTCTGGCGGAAGTGTACCCGGATCTGGCCATCAACGGCCTGCCGGGACTGCTCCAGGCCCTCGAACTGCAGCGTACGGGCGAGGATCCGGACGATCCCGTGGCCAGGGGCTATGTGGCCTGGACACTGGGACTTCTGGGCAGACGCGGCGGCGCGGACGGCATGGAGGCCTTGCAAAGCCTTCGCCACGACACCGACGAACTGGAACTGTTCCGCAACCGGCGGCTCGAAAGCACCAGCGTGGGCGCGCTGGCCCTGGAAGGACTGCAAAAGATGTAATCAAAATTCCTGATTATAACGCTCGAGAACATCGTTCAGATTGATATTCTTGCACTCCCATTTGCCCCCCTCCCTGGTGTAGCGCTGCATGGTGAAGGCGTATTGGTCGATATAATCCACTCCGGCCTTGGCCTCTGCGTCCAGGCAGGCGCTGAGATCATCAATAAAATCTTCAATAAAAAAATAATTTCCTTCATAACCAAAATCGAGCGTTCCTTTTTCAAAGGAATGCTCGGTAAAGCCGTATTTTTCCACAAGTTCATTCGCCTGGGTCTCGGTGAGCCCTCTGCTGTATCCGTAGACCCGAATCTCGCTGTTTCCCATCGGATATCCTGTCAACCATCTGATATAAAACGTTAATCCAAAGCAGATATTTCATTTTCTCCTGTTTATCAGCCACCTGAGAAAACCGTACCATGGCTTGTATCTGCATATCGGGTGGAAAATCAAGTAGAAGCAGGCCAATATCCCCCCTTTCAGGTCAGATTTTTTGATCCGTCCTACTGAAATGTTTCGAAAATCTTGCCTTGACAACTTTTTCACAATTTCATAACTATTTTTCCTTCACATACTGGCAAATGTGAAATTATCGTCAGAGGAATCCGTATGCATTTTGCAACCTGCACAGCTTACATGGGATTTTTTTGGGGGTCTTCATGGTGCTACGTGTCATCAAACAACTCACTTGTCTATGGCTCGTGCTGGGTGTTGCTCTGGCAAGCTCACCCGTCTGGGCCGCGGCCGAAAGTGCTGCCGCCAGCGTTGATGCAACGCCCTGGTGGTACTGGCCGGTCATTCTCTTCTTCTTCTGCTTTGTTCTCGGCGTTATCGCTGTTTTGGCGGGAGTTGGCGGCGGCGTTTTGTATGTTCCGCTCATCAGTGGATTCTTTCCGTTTCACATCGACTTTGTCCGCGGCGCGGGCCTGATGGTGGCCCTGGCCGGTGCGCTTGCCGCCGGTCCGGGATTGTTGAAACGAAACCTCGCCAGTCTGCGACTGGCACTACCCGTGGCCTTGATCGCCTCGACCTGTTCGATTATCGGCGCCATGCTGGGTCTGTACCTGTCATCGCTCAATCCGAATATCGTCCAGGGCTGCCTGGGACTGACCATCATCGGCATTGCCGTCCTGCTGCTCTGTTCCAAAAACACCGAACGGCCTGTGGTAACCAAACAGGACGCCATCGGCATGGCTCTCGGCCTGCAGGGCATCTACCACGATGCCGCTTCGGGCGAGGATATCGAATGGAAAACCCACCGCACTCTGGCGGGTTTCTGTCTGTTCGTTGTCATCGGCATCATGGCCGGCATGTTCGGCCTGGGCGCCGGCTGGGCCAACGTTCCCGTTCTCAACCTGCTTATGGGCGCTCCGCTCAAAGTCTCGGTCGCCACTTCCAAGTTCCTGCCTTTCCATCACCGATACTTCGGCCGCTTGGATATACATGAACAAAGGGTGCGTCATCCCCCTGATGGCGGTTCCTTCCATTCTGGGCCTGATGCTCGGCTCCTTCATGGGCGTACGCATTCTGGCCAAGGTCAAGGCCAAGGCCATTCGCTACATTGTCATCGGCGTCCTTTTCTTTGCCGGTTTCAAGGCGCTGGACAAGGCCATGGGCTGGAACATCATCGGTTAACCGGGAAAAGCGAGGTTACACATCATGTCTAGCAAATCAACCAAAGCCTCCCCGGAACAAATGCGCTATGCCAACATTCTCAGCATGGGCGCCTGGGGTGGTATTGTCCTGTTGTTCGTCACCTACATCATCTACCTGTCCGGCATTATGGGCGCGCATGTGCCCATGCAGGATGTCATCGCCAACTGGGACAAGGGTGTCGACGAATACATGCACATCACTAATTCGCCTCACGGCTGGGCCTGGCTCAGTCTGATCCATGAAGGCGATTTTCTGAACTTCATCGGCATCGCCGTACTGGCTCTGATGACCATCGTCTGCTACTTCACGCTGATTCCGGGATACCTGAAAAAAAGGCAACAAGATCTACGCAGGTATCGTCATTGCCGAAATCATCGTTCTAACGGTTGCCGCTTCCGGCATTCTCGGATCCGGAGGTCATTGACGCATCCGCGCCAGACCGCAGTTCACTATTCCCTGATCAAACAATTCGAGCCGGTCGCTTTGCAAGCGGCCGGCTCTTTTGTTATGAATGCGTCCATGAAGAATCTGCATCCCTACTCCCTGACCATCATCGTATTCCTGGGGCTGCTGCTTTCCCGCGGCCACAGCCCTGGCAGCCCATGACCTGGAAACTGCCCGTGCCGAGCAATCCATGCAATGGGTCACCCTCACGGGCTATACCCGGGCGGACGTTTACTTCGACCTGGACAGCGAATTTGCCGGAAAAGTGCTCGAGGTCACGGCCGATGTGGGGGACCGCATCCCGGCAGACGGCGTGTTCGCCCGCCTGGACGCCACCTTTGTCCAGCTCGAACTGGATGCCGTGAACACGGAGATAGACAAACTGGAAACCCAGCTGGCCTACTACAGCAAGGAAGCCGAAAGATACCGTACGCCTGGTGCACAAGGGCAGCACGGACCAGTCCACCTACGACAAATATCAGCTGGAAATGGACAAGGGAACCTTTCAACTGCGGTCGCAGAAAGTGGAAAAGACCCGCCTGGAAGAAGAGCTGAAACGCTACGTCCTGCGCGTCCCCCCGGGCTACACGGTCATCGAACGGGAAATCGAACCCGGCGAATGGATCAACGCCGGCAGCAACGCGGGCAGATTCGGCGACTATAAAACCCTGGTGATTCCCTTTGCCCTGGACCAGGCGGAATTTACCTGGCTGCAGTCCGTGCCCAGGCTTCAGGTGGAAATCTATCCGGTCAGACCCGGTGTTCAGGGCCCGCAGATCCGGGATGCGGTCATCAAGAACATCTCCCCGGCCTTTGATGAGGAGAGCCGGAAAATTCAGGTGGAGCTGGCCGTGACACCCGACGATCTGAGCAATCGCGGCGGACTGCGGACCGAGTTGCGCATTCCTTTGCCCGACAGAGCCGGATCCGTGGTTTTGCCGGAAAAATTCGTCAGTCAGAAGTACGAGGAAAACTTCGTCCTCGACAAGGACGGAAAACGGATATCCGTGGTGGTCCTGGGGAAAGTTCCGGGAAACAAGGTGCGGATCTATTCCAAACAGATCAAGGCAGGAGATGTCTTTGTTCTGCCTCTGGACGACAGAACCAGCATGCCCGCTCCCTCCGCTCCATCGGGAACCAATCCGCAATAACGATCACTTCCGGGAAACGTTTCCGGGAGCCTTGGGCGTTGCCTGCTGCGGCTGTTTGGGCTGTCCGGGCCGCCGCGCCGCTCCCAGCCGCTTGTAGATGCCCTGCAGCAGCATGTTGGTATTCTGCTGCCCCTTGCCCAGGTGGGCGAAGGCGGCGAGAATGTTCAGCTGCTTCTCTATGAGATCTTTTTGCAAGGCCATCTGTTTTCTGAACATCAGAAACAGCACCACGCCCATTCCCAGAAAAAGAATTGCGAACGCGATACCGTTGAAAACTCCGAAAATGATCAACGCACGGCTCTCCTGGGACATTTTCGAACCTGTTTTCTTGGTCGACTTGGACTTGGACGTCAGCGAATTTTGCAGGTCCTGATACTCCTTGCCCGTGAGCCACTTGTCCACGTCGGAAGACCAGTACAGCCTGTTGTGACGTTCCCAGATGCTCAGATTGCGGCTGTACAGTTCGCGAAAGCCCTTGTCCACACCCTTCAGCTGCACGATGACAAAGCCCTCGATTTCATCGGGGTACTCGTCGTCCACGGCCAGATAAAGCACCTGCACCTCGTCCTTGAACGGGAACAGGTCGGTTTCGAGCAAATAGCGATTTGCATCGATTTTCTCGAACTTTCTGGTGTGGGGATCCTGGGACTGCACGCGTTCCCAGGCCAGGATCAGGGTCTTTTTGTCGGGCTTTGGCGTTGCCGGCAGCTTTGCGGCCCCGGACATGCCGGGCGCGCAAAGCATCAGAAACAGAACAATCAGCAAAAATCCTTTTTTCATAAGCCTCTACATATCATGATTGCAGCGTGAAACGCCAGGAGCAGAACCATTCGTCCGGATGCGGATCCGGCGGACAGCCTATGCACTCGGTCTTGATCCGCGGATCAATGGTCCGGGCAAAGCCCGTATATTCCACAAGGCCGCCGGATTTGCACGGATAATCATCCATTTCCTTGCGCTTTCTGGCAGCCTGCACACGGCAGTTCGTGACCTGGATGACAAAACTATCCGAACTTTCTTCCGATATTCTCCAGGTGTTCACCCGCGAGTGCATGCGCCCGGCCAAAGCCTTTTTCAGTCCTTCCAGTCCGCTTTGCTCGCCCAGGCCCAGGATATCCTTGAGACGGCTGGCTTCCAGGGGAGCGAAACGGGCCCAGGCCGTATCATTGACGCGCTTGGCGTCGTTCATGCCTCTTCTGGATTCCACTGCCTGAAACCAGACCCCGTCCGCGGCCAGCCAGGATTCGCTGAGCGCGTCGGCTACGGAGTTGAGGATGTTTTCGTCCAGTCCTTGCAGCAGAGCTTCTGCGGAGTCCGTGCCCATTGCCTTGCCCAGCTTGTGGTTGAGGATGCCGGAGAAACGCTTTCCGGCTTCCTGTTCGGCTTCCAGGCTTGTTTCCAGGCCCAGTTGATGCACGGATTCGGCAAACCACAGGCCGTAATGGATTCCCGTCTGTCTGATTGTCTCCAGAATATAACGAACAAGCTCTGTCCGATCCTGTGTCATGATTCTCCGTTTCTCCTGTTTTCTTCTGCGGTCATTTTGGAAGCAAGTTCCGCCAGGGTCGCATTTTCGGGCATATTTTCAAGCGAGGCTTCCAGGCGTTCGAATATCTGATTGGAAACGGCCAGTCCGGGAGCGTTCAAATCAATGCCCGCGGCGTTGTCGTTGGCCAGGGAGCCGAGCACCACGCTCAGCCGGATCGATTCCGGCGAGCGGATCAATGTAAATTTTTCCTCGTCGCTGTCCTGTTTTTCCTCATCCGCCAGCGGCGCGACCAGATTGCCCGTACGCAATGCGGACAGAACGTTGCGAACCAGTATGGAAGGCAGACGGGTCTTACTGGAAATTTCTTCCAGAGAGGCCGGCGTCCGGCCCGCCATGAAAGATGCCGCCATTTCCAGCAGCACGGCCAGGGACACGCGCATCCGTTCGGCCTGGCTGACCACGGAGTACCTGTTCTCACGATCCAGCGAATTGCGGTGCTGGAAAACGAAAGAAAGCTGCGCGCCCAACAGGATGATGGTCCAGCTCAGCTGCATCCAGATCAGGAACAAGGGAAACTGGGCAAAGCTGCCGTAAATGGCGTTGTACTTCCCGGCGCCGATCTGAAAACGCATGTAGAGCCACTGGGCAAAAAGCCAGCACGTCCCCGCGATGATGGCGCCCCCCAGGGCGGGCAAAGGCTTTACCCGCGTATTGGGCATGAAACTGTACAACAGGAGCATGGCGATCCAGACGCTGACATGGGGCACGAGCTTGATCAGGGCCAGATAGACATAGCTGATGGCCGAATAGCTCAGAATCCCCTGAACCACGCTCGAACTCTGCAGCGAGGCCGTAAAGCTGATGGCCGTGACCAGCAGCACGGGCACCACCAGGCAAATGGAAATATAATTGGTGACCTTCTGGAAAATCGAACGTCCCTGGGGCGCGTGCCAGATGGAGTTGAACGTGCTTTCTATGTTGGAGAGCAGACTGATGACAGTCAGAAACAGAAAGGCCGTACCCACTGCGCCCAGGGTCTTGACGTTGGTGTTGTCGATATAGCCGATGATGGCGTCCACCACCTGTTCGCGACCGGCAGATACGCTCAGCAGCAGTTCACGTATGGTGTCCGTGTTCTGAAAATCCATTCCTTTCAAGACAGAAAAGGCCACAGCCAGAAAAGGCACGATGGAAAGCACCGTGGTAAATGTCAGGGCGGACGCCCGCAGCATCAGGTTGTTGCCGCTAAAGCCCTTGAGCGTATATTGAATACACAAGATGCACTGGCGCAGCACGCGCTGCCAGCGGGGCCCGTTGTCGTGCATGGGGTCGGGGGAATTCCGAAACCAATCGATCAGCGCATGAACCTTGGAAGAGGCTTGCGGGGACGTGTTCATCCGAGACAGCTCCTTTTTCTCTATTGGATACGTGATAGCACCTGAGGGGTCAAATTGGGGGGATCCTCACCGAAAAGCAGGCGGGAACCAATTCTCCTGGCCAGTTCACTTGAAATCAACAGAGAATACAGGTGCCCCCGCCCCGTATGACATGCGAAAGACGGGGGACTGCACAAAGCATACGCAGTCCCCCGAAAGAAAAGACTAGTCTTTGGCCCAGAACAGAAGCGTGAACTTGTCGTCCAGCATCTTGCGTACGGCTTCTTCTTTGGCCGCTTCCATGGGGAGGATGCGGATGTAGACATGCCGCATGGGGCCTTCTACTTCATAGTCGGTCAGCACGTTCACCACACGGGCCTCGGTGCCCCGCAGATCGTCCAGGACGGCTTTCAGGCTACCAGCGCTGGAAGGTATTTCGACGCCGAACTGCACGCCGCCCTTGCGTACGCCGGAAATTTCCACAAATACGCCAAAAATATCTGTTTCCGTGATGATGCCTATGAGCTTGGAGGATTCCGAAACCACCGGCAAACCACCAATACGCTTGTCCAGCATGATCAATGCGGCGCGTTCGACCGTATCATCAGGGCCAACATATATCGGTGAAGCAGTCATAATATCTTTTATCTTCAGCTCGGACAACAGATAATACAGTTCATGCACTTCCAGCGCCGTGGCTTTTGAAGGCTGCGCAGCCTTGATATCCCTGTCGGACACAATACCCACCAGTTTGCCCGCTTCATTTACCACGGGCAGCCGATGAATGGAATTTTCCTTCATAAGTTTAGCGGCTTGGAGCATGGAAGTCTCGGGAAAAACAGTGATCGGATCCTTGGCCATTTTATTCTTGATCAGCATAATTCCTCCTCGGCAAAAATATCTGTATTGGATACGGCTTCCTTTACATCACACCTAATCATTTTTCTGTTTCAAGCCAAGGTCTTATAACAAAGATTATTCACAATTAAAACAAGGAATCAGGTCCCGGAGTCCCCAAAATCGGTCGGGCGCATACAATTTCTGGATATCACATCTCTGTTATCCATGACAAAAATCCAGTAAGACTTTTTTTGAAAACAACCCTTGCCCCTTTGCGCGGACAATTATAGATTGGTTCTCTGTAATCAGCTTACCTGTGTCTCAATTGCGACTGGAGGTGTTATGTTCTCTCTGTATCTTGATCTTTCCTTTGGTATTTCCGGCGACATGCTTTTAGCGGCTCTTTGCGATCTCGGTCTGGATCCCGCTCCGCTGGCACAGATGCTGGGAGCGGAACGCATCAATACCATCACACCTCGGAAGGAACTACGCCAGGGCATCAGCGGCTCGCGCATCTTGCCGGAGTTGCCCGCGCATCCGCCCCTGAAACATCTTTCTGAAATCCTGGAAATCATTTCCAGCCTGGATTGTTCCGAAACGGTTCGCAACAATTCCATGGAAGCCTTCCGGCGCCTGGCGGGTGTGGAAGCCGCGGTCCATGGTATTGACGTAGAGAAAGTCCATTTTCACGAACTGGGCTCACTGGAGACCATAGTGGATATCGTCGGCACCTTCTGGGGGCTCGAACAACTGGAAATCGAACGAATCATCTGTTCGCCCCTGCCCTGGTTTTCCGGAACAGTACAATGCGCGCACGGAGAAATCTCGCTGCCGGCGCCTGCCACCGCCCTGCTCATGGAAGGAAAACCCGTACGCCCGAGCAATTTTACCTTCGAATGCGTCACCCCCACCGGCGCGTTGCTCATCGATCAGCTGAAACCGGATTTCGAACAAGGCCCGGAAGGAATCCTGATGCGCTCCGGCCTGGGATACGGAGGCAAGGACAGCGGCGGCGGATTGCGGGTTTACCTGTTGCAGCCCAAAGGCAAACAATGCCGGGATGACTGCGCCATCGAGTACGTCTGGCTGCTGGAAAGCAACATCGACCATCTCAGCGGCGAAGATCTGGGCTATTGCTACGACGCGCTGTTTGATGCCGGAGCCGTGGATGTGCTCTATCTGCATGGCGTGATGAAGAAAAGCAGACCCGGCGGACAACTGCAGGTGATGTGCGTGGAAGCCGACCTGGAAAAGGTCCAGGCAGCCTTTTTCCGGACAACGCTCAGTCTTGGAATCCGCCGTACCCGTGTGGAACGCGCCGTACTCCCTCGTGCGGAACACCGCATCTCCACCGATATGGGGGAACTCGAAGCAAAGATGTGCCTGCTGGACGGAGTCACCTACAAGACCCCCGAATACGAAGCTCTGGCCAAACTGGCCCAAAAAACCGGACGCAGCGTGGCCCAACTACGCCGGATGCTGCAAATCCAAAATGATTGAACCTTTGGTTCCTGACAGATAACAACAATGAACGTTCCCATCAGAAAAGAACTCGCCCCAGGCATGCGCGTCAACATCGTGCAAAAACAGGATCAACGCAGCGGAAAACTGACCCAGGGCGTAATCGCGTCCATTTTGACAAAATCTCCCGTGCACCCGCACGGCATCAAGGTACGCCTGCAGGACGGCCTGGTCGGGCGCGTCCAGAGTCTGGTGGCCAGCAACTCCTAGTGCAGCCTGGACCTTAGAATGCACCGGTTGTCGACACAGGGAACAATGACGTAGACGGTGGTGCCCCGGCCGACTTCGGATTCAGCCCAGATCCTGCCCTGGTAATGGTCCACGATCATTCTGCAGGCTGCCAGCCCGATACCCGTGCCCCTGTTCTCCGGTTCCATGGTGTCGTTGCGATACACCTGGTAGAATTCGCTGAAAATATTCGCCAAGGCCTCCTTGTCCATACCAATGCCCGTATCGGAAACCATGAACCTGACGTGCTGCTGATCCGTTGCATCCACGCGTAGTTCCACACGGCCGTTCCTGGTGAACTTGAAGGCATTGTCCAGCAGATTGAACAAAACCTGCAGCAACCTGTCCTGATCCATAATCAGCGGCGGAATTTCCTCGGAAAAATTCAAAGTGAATGCAATATTCCTGTCCAGAAAGTTGCGCTGGTCAAAAACACGGTGAATTCTGTCTGAGAGTTCAGCAAAATCAATTGGTCGGTCATCCCACTGGATTTGCCCGGATTCGATTTTGGAAAGGTCAAGGAAATCATTGATCAACCGTTTCAGCCGATTGCCCTCAGCGTGGATAACCTTGAAGTTTTCAGTGACACGGTCCGCCCTTTTGCCGTATTCCGCATCCTGCGCCACCAGCACCTTTTCAAAGTGGGCAAACTCTCTTTCGATCAAACGGGCGAACCCCAGGATGGAAGTCAGGGGGGTTCTGATGTCATGGGAGACAGTATTCAGGAAAGAACTCTTGCAGGCGTCCACTTCCTTCAATTTCTGATTGGCTATCTCCAGAGCATCGGTCTGCTGTTTGAGAGCCTGTGTTCTCTGCGCCACCAGGTCCTCAAGATATTTGTTCAAATTCGCAAGCTTGGACAAATACTGGCGGCGTTCGGTGACATCCACCCCGGCCTCCCAAACATGCCAGCCCGGCAAGGGAGAATCGACTGAACGGCTGGTCCAGGCTATCATGCGGATCTCACCGTCCTTGGCCACCATGGGGACTTCCCATTCGCAATAGCGCCCGGAAAACGTGTCGGCCATTTCCAAAAGCCGGTCCAGGTAACCTGAAACCGCGTACAACTGCCCGCTCTTTTCCGGGTGTTCCATGAGTTCCTCGGCAGTCCAGCCCAGAACCCGCTCGCACTCCTTGTTCCAGAATATGATCCGGCCATTTTTATCATAGGCGAGGATCAACACCGGCATGTTGTCCACCAGGCTGCGTAAACGCTGTTCACTTTCCTTCAAAGCGTCTTCGGCCTTTTTGCGCTCGCTGATATCCCGGACCAGGCTCATGGCCAGCGGTTCGCCTTTGCTTTCAAAAAAACTTGCATTGGACTCGATGGCAACAACTTTTCCGTCGGGATGCTGAAAACAGGTTTGGAAATGGGAAATTTTGCCTTTGTCCAGACAGTGCTTCAAAGCGGCCTGGCACCCCTCAATTTCGGAAGGCAGAATCCATTCGCGGCCCTGGTGTCCGACGACCATTTCACGCGGCCGACCGGCAAGCCTGCAGTATTCGTCATTGGCATCGAGCACAAAGCCGTCCGGCTTGAAAAGCACATAGCCGGTGTCTGTTGTCTCGATCAACGTTCGGTATTTGTTGAGGGTTTCCTCCAGGGCCTTTTCCGCCTGTTTGCGGTCGGTTATATCGATGAGCGAAATGACCCTGTCGGTGCTGTGCGGGATGACGGTCAGAACCGCGTGGAGACTACGCAATTCGCTATTTTTACGCAGAAAATCTAATTCGTACTCGCGCGGAGGCGGATCAACGGTATCGAGCCGTCGTTCGTGGTATCCTGTCAGACGTTCCAGATCACAGGGCGCGACAAAATCCTTCCAGGTCATGGAATGCTGCACTTCCTGTCTGGAATACCCGGTCAGTCGTTCGAACTGCGCGTTGCATTTGGTGATCACGCAGTCATCATTGAAAATGGCCTGGCTGGCTCCTGAACTGTCAAACAGGCTCTGATAAAACTGCTCCTGTTCCTTTTTTTCCAGCTCAGCCTTTTTTTGGGCAGTGATGTCGGAGAGGTAGCCGATGATGTACTTGTCGCCGCAGGATTCCCGAAACTGCAGTTTCTTGGCCACATAAAATTTCTTTTCTCCGAGCCAGTCCAGTTCCAGATCAAAAACCACGGAATTTCCGTTGGTCAACACCTGCTTGTCGTAGCTGTCCACAAGCGCCGCGAGATCCCCCGGAAGCACTTCGTACAACGTATGTCCCAGTAATTTTTCCTCGCACACCCCCAAAGCGTTGCATGCCGCCTGATTCACATACCGCCAGCGCAGTTCGTCGTCTTTTATGAAAATGGGCATGTCCAAGTGTTCCAGGGCCATCAGAATCAGCCTCTGGAGTTCGCTCGACCTGCCCCCGCCATCCGCTTCCGCTTTCGGATCGGTCTCTCTCTCACCCATGAATCCCCCTGCCCGTGTGTTCCCCGCCACAGGTATCTGGTTCGCTCTTCCCCCAAACCGGGTGCTCCCTCCTTTGCCCGTCCGGCACATTCGTAAGAATCTTCTCTGGGTATTTTATGCAGAAATTTTATACCTAATCACCTATTTTTACAAGCCTGAATTCATTTCACCAGAGCAAATGCGAGTATTGTGCTTTGCCGTGGTTCCGTGTAGTGCTCAAAACAAGAAGTATGAGCATGTACAATATCTACGCAATCAGTCTGGGGTGTCCCAAAAACAGGGTGGATACGGAACACCTGCTGGCCGCACTGCCGTTCCAAACACGCATGGTTCCGGAACTCGACCAGGCAGACCTTGTCCTTATCAACACCTGTTCCTTTATCCAGCCGGCAGTGGAAGAATCCGTACGCACGATTCTGGAAACAGCCGCCGATCTGGCAGACCCGGATTCCGGGCGTCAACGTCCCAAACTCGTGGTGGCCGGTTGCCTTCCCGCGCGCTATTCGCAGGAGCTGGACGAGGCCATGCCCGAAGTGGACCTCTGGCTGCCGCCGGACTCCTACGACACCTGGCCTCAGGCGTTTGCCCATATCCTGGGTGCAGCACCCGACGCAAAGCCTCCCGTACGGGCCATCAGCACGCCTCCGGGATACGCGTATCTGAAAATCGGCGAGGGCTGCAATCATGCCTGCAGCTATTGCACCATCCCCTCCATACGCGGCCCGCTCCAGAGCATTCCCCTGCGTGAACTCGTACGGGAATCCTCGGAACTGCTGCAACAAGGTGTGTCCGAGCTGGTACTCGTGGCGCAGGATGTCTGCGCCTACGGACGGGATCTGCCCGAGGGCCAAGACCTGCAGCAACTGATCACCTCGCTGCTCTCCCTGGACGGCCTCCAGCGCCTGCGTCTCATGTACCTGTACCCCACCGGCATCACGGAATCCTTCATGGATTTCCTGGCCCAGGCCGGCCCAAAGTTCGTTCCCTATTTCGATGTTCCCTTGCAGCACGTACACCCGGAAATCCTCGCGGCCATGGGACGTCCGAAATCCGACCCCGCAGCCACCGTCATCCAGCGAATCCGTTCGCGCTTCCCCAATGCGGCCATCAGAAGCACGTTCATTGTCGGATACCCGGGCGAAACAGAGGAACATTTCAACTACCTTCTGGATTTCATCCGTATCCAGCGCCTGATGCACGTCGGTGTTTTTCCTTTTTCGCCGGAAGAAGGCACCCCCGCGGCCCTGCTGCCCTTTGACGACGAAGCCGCTCAAACCGCTCTGGCCCGGCAAGAGGCCATCATGCAGGTCCAGGCCGAGATCAGTGCCGAACTTCTGGCCGATTTCGATGGGGAACGCCTGGACATTCTTGTGGACAGTCCGCACGAGGAATGGCCCGAACTGTATATAGGACGAACCTGGTTTCAGGCGCCCGAAGTGGACGGTGTTACCTATGTCAGCGGTCCGGATGTCAAACCCGGCGCCCTGGTCTCTGCTGAAATCGTGGAAAGCAAAACCTATGACCTGGTGGCTCTGGCCTGAGTCCGTGTCCAGCCCATGACGTTCGGACACCTCGCGCTGGCCAGTATTGCTCACGATACGCTTTTCAAAAAAACCAGTCTGCTGTTTCTCACGCTGGCCGCCCTGGGGCCTGATCTTACAGACAAGCCCCTGTGTCTGCTGTTCGGCTGTAACAGTCGTGGTTTCGGCCATACCCTGCTTTTTTTTCTGATCCTGCTGTGCATCGGCATGGTCCTTGTCCGCAGGGGCAAGCTTTCACGAACCCTGCTCATGGCCGGCGCCCTCCTCTGGCTCAGCCATCTGGCGGCGGATTTTCTGACAGGCACCTACTTGTTCTGGCCCCTGATGGGCCCTTTTCCTCAAATGCCGCCATTGAGCTTCTGGGACAAGGTCGAGCAGTGGGCCCAATTCTATCAGCGCTGGAATTGGCAAAGCCTGCAGACCTTTCTGGAAATCGGCGCCATTCTTACTGCCCTGATTCTGCGCAAGCGGCGCAAGCGACATCAAATGGCGCACAACACGGCAAACTGTTCGCAGCAAAGTTCCTGAGCCACGTACGCCAGGACTGCCCGGCCGGATTGCGATCCCCCATAAAAAAAACGCCCCGGCACATGATGCCAGGGCGCTGGTCAGACACAAATTCCGACTATTTTCTACGGATGACAGGCAGAGCCTTTGCAGCTGGTCATCTTTTTCTTGAAATCCTTGTCGTCTTTCTTCTCGGCAGCCTGTTTCTTGTGGCAGGTCAGGCAGTTGAGGGGATTTTCACTTTTTCCGTGAATGGCGACATACAAGGACTTCTCGCTTTTGTCCTTCTTGTCGAACACATCGTGACAACCTGCGGATCCACAGGCTTTGATCTCGCCCTGGCCATCCCACTTATGGTGGCAGGTTTTGCACTCCACTTTGTTGGCCTCATGGGGAGCATGGGGAAATTTCACTTGCAGGTTGGGAAAATACTTCAGTTCAATGGGCTCCTGGGGAGCTTCCGCTGCGAATACGACTGCCACGGAAACACTCAGCGCAATGGCACTCAGCAGCGCGAGAAAAAACACGTTCCGCATGATGCTTTCCTCCAAAATAGGTTACTCAAAGATAAAAGGATAAATGAGTATTACCTCTGCTGCCGAAAAAGGTCAACGAGTCAGACATTGTCCGTTTTCAACATATGCCCTGGTCCTGAACCCGCTGCAGCAATCCTGTGGTCGAATATCCGGGCAGCAGCTCCAGGCTCAATACGCGTCCGCCGGCCTGCTCCACCACATCCCGGCCCACAATGCGATCCGGAGTCCAATCACCGCCCTTGACCAGGACATCCGGTACGATGGCCCGGATCAACTCCAACGGGGTGTCGTTGTCGAACAGTACTATGTAATCCACGGCGGCCAGATGGGCTATCACGAAAGCACGGTCTTCCTGCGCATTCACCGGACGTCCGTTTCCCTTGCCCAGCCGACGCACGGAGTCGTCGCTGTTGAGCCCCAGCACCAGCAGATCTCCCAGAGCACGGGCCCTGGCCAGCAGATCCACATGGCCGGGATGCAGGATGTCGAAACAGCCGTTGGTGAACACAACGCGCTTTCCCGGACGCTCGATTTTCAGCCGGTCCAGAAGCTCCGGCAAGGTCATGATTTTCGGATGCTGCAGAGTATGTTTCCGCATGGCGCTCCCTGCCGTCATTTTTTGCGGATCAATCCGGTGGACTCGCCGAACAGTACGAGTTCCAGCCAGTCCATGGCGAACTCCAGCCGCGCCTCTTCGTCATCCAGCACGGTTTCGCGCCGTTGCCGGTCCATTTCCAACCTGTCGAGCAATCCCGTGTTTTCCATGAACTCCAGAAATTTGTCCTGCTGGTACAGAGACAGCACCAGCAAGCCCGCCTGATTCTGCGGAACCATGTTTCCGGAAGCCTTCTGCCTGGCGAGCAGAAGGGAATACCGGTCGCCTGCCGCAAAATAAAGCTGCAGGCCCTGATCCGCTATCCATTCCTTCAACAACCAGGACTTGGGCTCCTTGAATCCCTGGCAATGGGCTTCCTGGACCAGATAGTACTGAACCTTGATTCCTCCGTCTTCCGTGGTGCGGACCACGCGTCCCAGAGGATAGGTCCTGCAGGCTGCCGGGCGGTTTTCGTAAACGCTGCAGCCGGCTTCGGTGACAAACGGACAGTTCCGGTATTCGTTATCCTCCATCCGCAGATGAATGGCAGGGAAACCGGTGTCCGGATACAGGCTGATCTCACAGTGCGTGGACAAGAAATCCGCGCTGGGCATCTGCAATCCGCGGCACAGCCGCAACACATCGTACGGGGTCAGCAGCAGATTCAGATCGCCGCAACAGGCGTTGAAGCATCCCACATCCGGATGACAGGCAAAGCTGAACGGGGTTGCGGGGTCCACTTCCGGCAGACTTTGCAAAAATTCCCGGGTGGCATCATTTTCCGACATAAGCTCCTCAAAACAATCATACGCACAGAATGAAAATGCGGCCGGCGTTCACGCCGCCGACCGCATCAGAATCTCATCATAAACGCGAACTAATTGGCTTCCTTGACGATAACGGATTCCCGCCGCAGTTTGCAAAAGTTCGGTCGCTCGTCCTCAAGAAGAATTTCGCGTTTTTTGGGCGTGGATACGTTGCAAAAACGCCGACCATCCCTGTCCACGCAAAAGGGGCAGTCATTGCAGTTCCTGACCACTACAATCATAGTCTTTATCCCTTATGGCGCAATCTGAAGACTTGCATTGTGGTTAATAAGCCGGCTGCCCCATGGGCGGCATATCCACCGGAACTTCATAGGTGGAAATGTCCTTGTTCGTACGCACGGTCACTTTTACCTTGTAAACGCCCACATTGGGGAAGTAGAGGTAGCCGGTACGCGTATATTGCGGAGGCAGCGGGGCCTGTTGCCAGGAGTACTGACGCATTTCCTGCAGCACCACGTTCTTCAGATCGCCTTCGGCATTGGGAGCGGAAGCGGCGGCTCCGGTAACTCCACCGGCCGCAGTGCCGATCAACGCGCCTTTCCAGATCATGTCGTTGCCGCCGGTCAGCAGACCGATCAGCGCGCCCAGGCCTGCGCCTGCAGCGGCTCCGATGGCGGAATTCTTGCCGATGGTCCCGGCCCTGGTGGAAAAGCTTTCCGAGGCATAGACCAGGCGAGCGGCTTCTTCAGCCGAGTATACGAGATATTCGCCGCCGTTGCCCACGCCGCGGACTTCCTCGAGATAAATCTGCGGTGTCTGGTTGCTCTTGTTTTTAAATGCAAGCAGGACAGGATCCAGCCCGGCTTCGTCGTAATTTATTCCTTTCCCGTAATAGCCGTAGGACACGGCCGCAATATCCCAGCGGGGAGTATGCACCGCATGTTGGGAAGTGGACGGATCGACAACCCTTCTGGGTTGAGGCAGAGGCTGAGTGGGAGCACAGGACCAGACTGCCAGCAGCAGACCGGCCAGAAGTGTCATCACCGAGATTCTGCGAATATTCTTGAAGCTCATACAGTACCCTCCGTTAAGTCACGTCTCAGGCGGTTTTTGCAACAGCAAACCGCCATGGGATGGGATGGTCTTGATGGGAACGGACAACAACAGCCCGCCCCCCGGCGTTCACCGCCTGTCCCGCAGTGGGCGGGACCTTCCTTAAAAACTCCGATCCGGTAAAACGAATTTTTCCGCATCAATAATACCAAGGAAGGATTGGCACAACAATCCCTTCCCGAAAATCTTTTGTAAAACGCCGGACAAAAGAGGGCAAGCTTTCTCTTTGTTGACCAATGGTTCAAGACAAACAGGATCAACAGCACAAATACGCGCTCCGTATCGGCCGGAGGGACACCCCTCCGCCGGATTTCGCACGATACGCTGCAACCGGAAATCGCTTCTGGATATTTATCCACAACAGCCGGCAAGGTCTCACTCGCTGGATTGCCTGGTGACCTGTAAACAGCAAAATTTGATTTTTTACTGGGGAAGGCATGAAACCTTCCCCTTTGCTCTCAATGAAAATAAGCGGAGGGAATCAGCGGATGAAAAACATCCGGACTGATCAATTGCTCTGGCAGGAATTTTCGCAATCGTTTTTGCTTTGTTCGCACTCGGAAATGCAATCCTTGTCCTCACCGCATTGCTGCGCGCAGTCTTCATACTGCGCGGCACAATCGGACATGCATTGTTCTTCGTCCGCGGCTTGGGAAGCCGGAGCAAAGGCAAGCATCACGGCCACCACTGCGACCACAAACAGCGATAACACCAAACTCTTGCTCATGGGCCTACTCCTTAATAAGGATAAAACAATGTCTTTTCATGAGCATTTTCCGTTCCAAATAAAACCCCATTGTTTTCCTGAAGGAAACGGCCGGAACAGATCCAATCCGGAATCTTTTTTTCCGATCATTCGCGAAATGACTTTTTTTTGTTCCGGTTTTCCGGAGTCTCTGCAGATTTTTTTTCTAAGTTCGAAAAATATGCTGGAATTTGTTCCCTGATCCATTTTATCCTTGGCGAACGAGGCGGCTTTGGTTACAAACACACCGGCCTCGCCGGTATGACCGCCGGACATTTCGAGCGCGTATTTCGGAGCCTCTCAATGAAACAAATTCGCACAGTTTTTGCCGCCACTGCAAATCTTCAAGCCATCGAAACCCTGAAGCAATGCTTTTCCGGGCATGGCACGGTACGGGCGCTTTCCCATCCGGAAGAACTCAAGGAAGCCCTGGCCGATCCGGCCTGCGATACGCTGTTTCTGGACATGGACTTTCTGGCCACAGTCGCGCGCCAGTCCCAGCTTGATTCTGCAGCCCAACTCATCTCCACCATCAAGCACCGGCGTCCCAATGTGCCTCTGGTGGTCATGGCCGCCCACGAGGACATCCGCCAGTCCGTGGAAGCGGTGCAGCATGGTGCGGACAATTACCTGAGCTACCCCATTGTCGAGGAAGAGGTCAGATTCGTCCTCAAATCCCTTTCGGAACAGATCCGTTTCGAAGCCGTCATCGACCATTATCAGGACAGCTTCTGGAACCAGGATCCCTCGGGCATCACCCGGACGGACAGTGCCATCATGCGCGGCGTCCTGAGCAAGGCCAAGGCCGTGGCCCCCACTTCCACCCTTGTGCTGCTGACCGGCGAATCAGGCACGGGCAAAAGCGTCATCGCCAAGCTCATCCACGATCACAGCATCCGCCGTGACAAGCCTTTCATCCACGTCCACTGCGGCGCCATCCCGGACACCCTGGTGGAAAGCGAACTTTTCGGCCATGAAAAAGGCGCCTTTACCAACGCCTACAAGCGCAAACTCGGCAAGTTCGAACTGGCCTACGGCGGGACCATTTTCCTGGACGAAATCGGCACCATAACCGCAGCGGCCCAGGTAAAACTCCTCCAGGTTCTGCAGGAAAAAACCTTCCAGCGCGTGGGCGGAGAGGCCGAAATCAAGGCCGGCGCACGGGTCATAGCCGCCACCAACATGGACCTGAAGCAGATGGTCAGCCAGGGGCTCTTCCGCGAAGACCTCTTCTATCGGCTCAATGTTTTTCCCATTTCCATCCCCCCGCTGCGCGAACGCCGGGAGGACATCCCCTTTCTGGTCACGTCCTTCCTGGAAAAATTCAACCGCGAACACCACAAGACCATCGGCGACGCCTCCCCGGTGGTGCTGGACGCCTTGCGCTGCTACGAGTGGCCGGGCAATGTCCGCGAGCTGGAAAACGTGATAGAGCGGGCTTTTATCCTGGAAGACACCGATACGCTGACCGCGGACGTTTTCCCCGAGGAAATCATCCACTGCGAAAGTCCCGTGGCCAACATCACCCTGGACATGACTGTCACCCTCAAGGAGTTCCGCAACAAGGCCAAGGAAGAGGCCGAGCGCCACTACCTGGTGCAGTTGCTCAGCGACTTCAAGGGCAAGATCAACAAATCCGCCGATCATGCCGGACTGACCCCTCGCCAACTCCATAAACTGCTGACAAAATACGGAATCCACAAGCAAGACTACAAATAATTTTCGGCTCCTTCACAGCCTTTTTTTCTGATCATACCTGCCGATCTTCTGTTTCCCTTGCCGCTTTCTCAAAAAAGCGGAACTTTTCATTCCAATTTTCACCCTTTGTAATTTACGCAGCCCTTATTTTTCCTGCATTTCCATTTTGGCCCCAATTTTGCTTTGGCACGGGAAAGGAGAACAGACCGTGTTAACAGAGCAGGCGTACATAAGTGAGCTGCGTATTGTCGGTATTATTTGTCCCGTTTCCTGGGACAAGAAAGGAAATATCACAGACATTATAATTGCGGCCGATGGTGAAGAAGAATTCTATATGTATGATTCACCAAAAAAGAACATGCTGCTCTGTCTGGCTGGGTTCAAGATTGAGCTCATCTGTTCCATAGACTCTGAGTTTCCAAATTACATTGACGATATCAAACAAATAATTTTCTAAACTTTTACTATGAAAACAATTTACTTATTCGGAGTATGGTAATGGAGACATTCAATTCCCTGGAGGAAGCTGACGTTCCCCTTAGAACTGTTCAAGGGGATTCCATAAACAGGGATCTTATTGAGAAGCAGCAGTTGTATACATGGAAACAACCTTCTCAGCACTCCGGACCACAGCGCAAAAGCAAGAATACCAATGCTCATGCCGCGTCCGGATCGTACTCTTCCGAGCTACGTAAAAAAGTTTTTCCCGCCATTTCCCGTTCGCAATGGGAAGACTGGCACTGGCAGATGGCCAACCGCTTTCGCACCGTTGAAAGCCTGTCCCCCATTCTGGACCTCTCCGACGAAGAACTCGCCGGACTTGCCGGACATATGGGAGCCCTGCCCGTGGCTCTGACACCCTATTCCGCCTCATTGCTGGACCCGCACAACCCGGCTCAAGCCTTGCGCCGCACCCTGGTGCCCACGGCCGCCGAGCATCTGCTCTCTGCCGGGGAATCCATAGATCCGCTGCACGAGTCAAATGATTCGCCTGTGCCGGGCATAGTGCACCGCTACAAGGACAGAGTGCTGTTCCTGGTGGCCAACGAATGCGGTTCGTACTGCCGGTACTGCACGCGTTCGCGCATCGCCGGAAGAGCCGGCAATTCCGCCATCAGCCGCGATCAATTGCGCAAAGGCATCGAGTACATTGCCGCGACTCCGGCCGTCCGTGACGTGCTGTTGTCCGGTGGTGATCCGCTCACGTTGCCGGATGCCGCTTTGAACTGGCTGCTGACGGAACTGCGAAAAATCCCGCATCTGGAGATGGTCCGCATCGGCAGCAAGACCCCTGCGGTTTTGCCCATGCGCATCACATCCAGCCTGGTGAAAATGCTGCGTACGCACCATCCGCTCTGGATGAGCCTGCATTTCACCCATCCCGACGAATTGACGCCGGACTGCGTCCGCGCATGCGAACGCCTAGCCGACGCGGGCATTCCTCTGGGCAGCCAGACGGTTCTGCTCAGCGGCATCAACGACAATGTCGATACGTTGAAACATCTTTTTCAAGGACTTCTCAGGGCCCGGGTCAGACCCTACTACCTGTACCAGTGCGACCCCATCAAGGGCTCGGCCCACTTCCGGACAACAGTAAACCGCGGTCTGGAGTGCATCTCCGGATTGCGCGGACACACCACGGGCTACGCCGTGCCGACCTACGTCATTGACGCACCCGGCGGCGGCGGCAAGATTCCGTTGTTTCCCGAGCGCATCATCGGCACCACACCCGAGGGTTTGCTGCTCAGGAACCATGACGGAAACACGTACCTCTACCCGGAAGCCGCACCTCAGCGACCTGCGGGAGCAGTCGGTGACAACTCCAGCCAGGTCGCGGATTTTCCGTCGCGCCACTGACTGCCGAACCTCTAACCATACGTACACATAAAGGACGCGACATGAAAATCGGAATGACCTACGACTTGCGGACTCGCTATCTGGAAGAAGGATACAGCGACGAAGCCACGGCCGAATTTGATAAGATAGAGACCATCGAAGCCATCGAACGGACTCTGCAGCTGTACGGGCATGAAACCGAGCGCATCGGCAATTCCCAGGATCTGGTAAACGCCCTTTCCGCCGGCCGCCGCTGGGAGCTGGTGTTCAACATAGCGGAAGGCATGCACGGTCTCGGCCGCGAGTCCCTGATTCCTTCCCTGCTGGATTCCTACGCCATCCCGTTCGTTTTTTCCGACCCCATGGTCATGGCCCTGACCCTGCACAAGGGCATGGCCAAGAGCATCATCCGTGACGCCGGCTTGCCCACGGCCGACTTTCTGGTGGTCAACCGCATGTCCGATCTGAACGGATTCAGCGGATTCGGCAACCGGATTGTTCGCCAAGCCCGTGGCGGAAGGCACCGGCAAAGGCGTGAGCAACGCCTCGCTCATCACCAGCATGCCCCAATTGCGCCGGGTCTGCGAGCAACTGCTCAACCGTTTCAATCAGCCCGTCCTGGTGGAAGAATACCTGCCCGGCAGAGAAGTCACCGTCGGAATCATTGGCAATGGCGACTCGGCCACAGCCCTGGGCGTCATGGAAATCAACTATCTTACCAAGGGCCCCGAGGTGTATTCCTACGAAACAAAGGAAGAATACGAAACCATGGTTCGCTACCGACCGGTTTCGGACGGGATGTATATCGAGGCAGTGAACCTGGCCCTGCAGACATACCGTACGCTCGGACTGCGTGACGCGGGCCGCGTGGACCTGCGCCAGAACGCCGAGGGCAAGCTCAGTTTCATCGAGATCAACCCCCTGCCCGGCCTGAACCCCGTGCACTCGGACCTGCCCATTCTTTCGCGGATGCATGGCATTACCTTCGAACAGCTCATGGGCATGATTCTGGATGCCGCCATGCAGCGTCTGGCTCCCTGGAATGCCGCGATTACCCCCAAGAAAAAACAACAGCACATCGATGCCGTCAGCATGGTGGCGTGAGGAACTTCATGCGTATCGTAATATTGCACAACCAGGTTTTGCCGGGCGATGGTCCGGACTCCATGGACACCCTCGTCCAGGTGCGCGCTGTGGCCCAGGCCCTGAAACACAAGGGAAACCGTGTGATCACGCGCGAGCTCGGAACGGATGTCTGGCGTACGCTGGAGTCCATCCGCAACGAGTCCGCCGATGTGGTTTTCAACCTCATCGAATCCTTTGAAGGCAGCGACAATGGCGCCGCCCTGCTGCTTTCCATGCTCGAAGAGCTGGAAATACCCTTTACCGGGTCGGATTCCGAAGCGTTGCGTGTTTCCACAGACAAACTCCTGGCCAAACGCGTACTGCGTACGCATGCCATTCCCACACCGGACTGGTTTGTCTGCGATGCGGACACTGGCCATCTGCCCGGGCCCACGAACCTGTCCGGAACATACATCTGCAAATCCGTGGACCAGCACGCCTCCTGGAACCTGGATCACGGATCCGTGGTCAGCGTAACCAGCCGGGAAGAGCTTGCCGTGGAGTTGCGCAAACGGATGCGCGAACATAACGGCAACTGGTTCGCGGAAGCTTACGTACCGGGCCGCGAAATCAATGTCGGCATGATCGAAACCGAGGACGGGCTGGTCATCCTGCCGCCCGCCGAACTGCTTTTCGAGGGCTATGCGCCGGAGGAGTGGAAGATTCTGGATTATGCCTCCAAGTGGGACCTCGAAACAGACGGCAAGCAGATCAACCGCAGCTATGACTTCGCCCCCACAGACTCTCTGCTGCTTCAGGACATTAGGGACAGCGCAGCCAGAGTCTGGGAGGCATTCGGACTCCGCGGCTACGCCAGGGTCGATTTTCGTTACGACCCGAGCAGCGCGGAACCCCGCGGCATGGTCATCGACGTCAACGCCAACCCATGTCTGGCGCCTGACGCCGGTTTTGCCGCCGCACTGGAACAAATGGGGGGTGTCCTATGCGGACGCCATGCATCGCATTGCCCTGGCAGGAGCCAGACTGGGCGCACGAAATCCAATGCACGCCGGCGGAATCATGGCCGGAGAACAATATGAGCCAGCTTTCTGAAAATATAACACATACGGACGCCGCCGACATTCGGCGGATTGTGGTTTCCAACAATATCTTTTCCGATGCGGAAGTGGATATTGCAGTGGATAGTGGGAAGAGACCCTGCGGGACGGCCAGGACAAACCGGCTACTACTTTTTGTTCGCCAGGGACGACAGCGGTCATTCTCGAGGCTATGCCTGCCACGGACCTGATGACAACAGCCCCGGCACGCA
>CAXXHY010000063.1:0-159644 GCA_963667575.2 Desulfovibrionaceae bacterium
GAAAAGTTTCAGCACGGGGACTATATTCTTATTTTCGACCCTCTGGACGGTTCTTCCAATATCGACGTCAACGTGAACATTGGAACCATTTTTTCCATTTTGCGGCGCAAAAGTCCCGCAGGGACACCGGTGACGCTTGCGGATGCCCTGCAGAGCGGTGTCGAACAGGTCGGGGCCGGATATATTATTTACGGATCCTCCACCATGCTCGTATACACCACCGGTCACGGCGTGCATGGGTTTACCCTGGATCCCACTGTGGGAGAATTCCTGTTGTCCCATCCTGATATTCAGATTCCCAAACGGGGAAACACCTTCTCCGTAAATGCCGGTTACTGGGAATACTGGGATGCCGCGACGCGCGAGGTGTATACGTATTTCACCTCCAAGGACAATTCTCTGGGCAGGCCGTACAGTCTGAGGTACATTGGTTCTCTTGTGGCCGATTTCCACAGAACCCTGCTCCGTGGCGGTATTTTCCTTTATCCCAAGGATTACCGGGACCCCAAAAAACCCAAAGGCAAGCTGCGCTATCTCTGCGAGGCCGCTCCCATGGCTCTTATCGCAGAGCAGGCCGGCGGACTTTCCATTGATGGTCTGACGCGTACGCTTGATTACACCCCCAAGGTGCTGCATGACAGGGTGCCTTTGTTTATCGGGTCGGAAGAGGATGTTCGCAAGGTTTCTGAGATCTACCGGAAGTATGAGAAATAGTAGTCTTCTTCCGTATACCGTATTTTTGGAATTTATTGGCGTATAGCTGTTATGTTGTGTCTTGGAGTAGAGTCTTCGTGTGATGAAACTGCGATGGCACTCGTGGATTCGGGTAAGCTGATTCATGAGGTGGTTGCCAGTCAGGCAGATTTGCATGCTCTTTTTGGCGGCGTTGTCCCGGAACTGGCCTCGCGCGAGCATTACCGCAAACTCGGGCCGTTGTTGGATTCGCTGCTCGGGCATGCAGGGGTTCGCGTGCAGGACCTGGATGTTGTCGCTGCCGCCAGGGGGCCTGGTTTGCTGGGCGGATTGATTGCGGGAATGAGTTTCGCAAAATCTCTGGCCTTGGGTACGGGAGCGCGATTTCTCGGAGTCAACCATCTGCATGCGCATCTCATGGCGCCCGGCCTGGAGAACGAATTGCTTTTCCCCGCATTGGGGTTGCTCATCTCCGGGGGGCATACACAGCTTTATCGCCTTGATTCCGCTCTCGAATTGCATCTCCTCGGACGGACGCTGGACGACGCCGCCGGGGAAGCTTTCGACAAGGTTGCCCGGATGCTGCGTTTGCCGTATCCTGGTGGAAAGTACATCGACATGCTCGGCAGCAAGGTCAGTCCGGATCCTGATGTTTTTCCCTGGCCGTATGTCGATAATCAGAATCTTGATTTCAGCTTTAGCGGATTGAAGACGGCTGTTTCCGTCTACCTCCAGGACAGACCTGGATTGCGGCCGGAGCATGTCTACGATCCGGAGCAGCTTGCACGGCAACCTGAAGCCTATCCTGAGCTCGCATCATTATGTGCTTCGTTCAATTACAGCATTGCTCAGACGCTTCGGGTCAAGGTCAGAAGGGCTCTGACTGGTTTTCCTCAGGCCAGGAGCCTGATCGTTGCCGGTGGAGTAGCAGCGAATTCCATGATTCGCAGCACAATGCAAACCTTGGCTAAGGAACATGGCATGGAAGTTCGGCTGCCGCGTCTGTCCCTTTGCACGGATAACGGAGCCATGATCGCTTACGCGGGCTGGCTGCTGGCTGCGGCCGGTTATCGCCATGATTTTAGTGTGGACGCAATCCCGAGAGGACGTAAAATTCCGTGGGATTACCTGGTTGAGGATCAAAATCCCCTTGAAACCTTGGGGAAAAATCCCGCCAGTGATGGCTTGGCCCTTGACAGCAAGCCGTCTCCACAATAATTGTATTAGAATAATGTCGTGATGTTTGAGAGTCGGCACGTAAGTTTCACCGACTGAGTTGTGGACCCTTGCTTACTTTGTAGGGGAGTGCAAGGTGCCGAACCCTTAGGTTAAGCCTAAAGACATAAGGAGACCTCAATGGCTATACAAGTCACTGATAGCAACTTTGAAGAAGAAGTTTTGAAATGTGACATGCCTGTTCTTGTTGATTTCTGGGCGCCCTGGTGTGGCCCCTGCCGCGCCATGGGACCGGTCATTGATGAACTTGCTGAAGAGTACGACGGCCAAGTGAAAATTTCCAAAATGAATGTGGACGAAAATCCCACCTCTCCAGGCAAATACGGAATTCGCGCCATTCCCACATTGATCCTTTTCAAAGATGGAGAAGTCGTCGAGCAGATCACCGGCGCTGTTTCCAAAAGCAGCATTAAGGAACTTCTCTCTCAAAAAGCCTTATAAGTCATGAACGTATACGATTCTGTCATTTTGGGGGGCGGTCCGGCAGGTATGACGGCCGCCCTCTATCTCTTGCGTTCTGGGGCTCGTATCGCCTTCGCGGAAAAGTTGTCTCCTGGCGGCCAGGTGCTGAATACGGAAGAAATTGAAAACTATCCTGGTTTTCCCAAAGGGTTGAAGGGGTACGAACTGGCGGATCTTTTTGCCGCCCATCTCGAAGGATACGCTTTCGACCGGTTTTCCGCAGCGGCCGTTTCCATGCAAACGGATGCCGATGGTCACATTGTCCGCCTTGATTCCAAAGAGGAACTTAAAGCCAAAACAGTAATTATCGCCACTGGGGCCCGATATAAAAGTCTCGGGCTCGAACGCGAAGATTACATGACTGGGCGGGGTGTTTCCTATTGCGCCCTTTGTGACGGGAACTTTTTTCGCGGACAGGAAGTAGCGGTTGTGGGCGGTGGTGATTCCGCTCTCGAAGAATCGCTCTACCTCGCCAAAATAGTAAAAAAGGTCCATCTGATACACCGTCGCGATGCATTTCGCGGAGCAAAAATCTATCAGGACAAGGTCATAGCCGAACCCAAGATTTCCATCATCTACAACTCGGTAGTCACTGAGTTGCTGGGAGATGTCAATCTTACCGGGGTCATGCTGCATGACAAGGTGAAAGCCGAGCAGAGCCGGCTGGATGTGGACGGACTGTTTATTTTTGTCGGATTTGAGCCTGTTTCCGGCTTTTTGCCGTCATGTCTGAAAACAGATTCTCAAGGTTTCATCCTCACCGATACAGAAATGCAGACCAACATTCCCGGTATTTTTGCCGCAGGCGACATCAGATCGAAACTCTGTCGCCAGGTGACAACTGCTGTCGGAGACGGCGCTACTGCGGCCAATGCCGCACACCACTATCTGGAACAACATTCATGAAACGATTTTCTTGTCTTATCCCCTTGTTGCTGGCCATGACCTTCATGATGAGCGGCTGCGGCATTATTGATTATTTTTATCTTCCCGTGCCTGAAGATACCGCTCAGGAAATCTATGAAGTCGGCGTAGAGGCCATGCAGGAGCAGGATTACTATACGGCTATAGATTACTTTACGAAACTGAAGGATCGTTATCCGTTCAGCCCATACACGCCGCAAGCGGAACTGTCCCTTGCCGATGCGTTCTTCCTTGACGAAAGTTACATCCCCGCCATGGAAGCTTACAAAGACTTTGAAGCAATGCACCCGCGCAACGAGGCCATCCCGTACGTTCTGTTTCAGATAGGCGTATCCGCTTACAAGAGCTTTTCCGCTCTTGACAGACCACAGGACCAGATTGCCGAGGGTATTCAGTATCTCCAGCGTCTCAAAGAGGAATATCCGGATTCGCAGTATGCAGCCGAAGCTTCCGAATATATTTTGAAGTGTCGCAAGATTCTGGCCGAGCGCGAAATCTTCGTGGCAGACTTCTACTGGCGCGTCGAACGCTATGGTGCCGCCTGGAAACGGTATCAGTACGTGGTAGACAACTATTCGGATCTGTCGGAGGTCAGGGATTACGCCACCCGTAAGGCCGAGCTCTCCTATCTGGAGTACCAGAAGCAGGAATCCGGAGATGCCAGAGACAAGCAGGAAGGAAGCTGGGAAGACTGGTTCGAGTGGCTGTAAGCAATGTTTTCTTTTAATTGTTCTAAACGGGTAGTGGCCTAGGCCGCTACCCGTATGTGTATTTCCCCATGAGCGATCGCTCCCCCTTGCCAGAATGGTTGCCCGAGTGGCTGTCCGACAGAGCCGTTGCCGACGATTTGTTCGCCACGGCCTATGAGTCCTGTTCCAGCGCCCAGCGGGGCTGGTTGAAAAAATGTATTTCATTGCATTTTGCCCTTTGCGGTGAAGCCCCTGCGCAGAGCCGGATCCAACTGGATTACCCACGATTGGGGGTCAGCAGCACTGTCAGTGAGCGCCCTGTTTCCTGGGTCGTTCTTGTGTTGCCGCAGGATATAGCCTCCCCGGTTCGTACGCTGGCGGCGATCATACCGGCCATGCTTGCCGGCGTCCGCGAAGTGATTGTCGTCCGTCTCCGGCAGAACAAAAAGTCTGCTTCTTCTGAGTGGCCGTCCGGATTGCTCGTAGGCCTCGAACTGGCCGGCGTCCGACGTATTGTTGATCTGACCGCGACGGACTGTTCCAAGCTCCTGGATACTCTGGTTGCATCCGGAAGTTCAGGACGAATTCTTTCATTGGACTGCGGATTGACTTCAGGTCCTTTGAAAAACAAATTTTCACAGGAAACCGTTAGCCGGAACATCCGTTTCTGGCACGGCTCCCGTCCGTCCATCGGTGTGATGCGATCGCTATCGGAATCTATCGCCGAAAGCGGAGACACACTGGAGGACGTTTTGGCCTGGGCACACCCGGATGTTTCACCTGAGCTCCTGGCGTCCACTTCGGAGTCTGAAAAAGCCGGCCATGACGCACTGCTAATCGCTGCCGGGTACTCTCCGGACACACCGATTCCCGCCGGGATAGTCCTGGGGCCTGGCCTCGAAGGCTGCTGGCTCTGGCCTGATCTGCACCGTGATTTTTTTCTCCGCCGTACGCTGTATTGTTCGTCCTCTGTTCCTTTAGCAAGCGAATAAGGTGGGTCTTGTATGAGCAAAAAAGCGGTTTCAAAGCACTATATGGACAATCTTCGCAATATCGGCATCATCGCCCATATTGACGCTGGAAAAACCACGCTCACAGAGCGTATTTTATTTTATACGCACAAGATTCATCGCATGGGCGAGGTGCATGAAGGCCTGGCCACCATGGACTTCATGCCCGAGGAGCAGGAACGGGGGATAACCATCGCGTCTGCCTGCACCACCTGCCAGTGGCAGGGCAGGACCATCAACGTTATCGATACGCCCGGCCATGTGGATTTTACCATAGAGGTGGAACGGTCGCTGCGCGTATTGGATGGCGCTATTGGGGTGTTCTGCGCTGTGGGCGGAGTTGAGCCCCAGTCGGAAACCGTCTGGAGACAGTCGGAAAAATTCAGGATCCCCAAGCTTGCCTTTATCAACAAAATGGATCGCATGGGAGCCGACTTCGAAGCCGTGCTCGAATCCATGCGTACCAAGCTTGGCGCCAACCCTGTGGCGCTTCAGGTGCCGGTGGGGCAAGGGCAGGAATTTGAAGCGGTGATCGATCTGCTGTCCATGGAGCGTCTGCAGTTCAGCCCGGATGATATGGGAGCAAGCTACGAGCGCCTTCCCCTGGAGCCTTCTGATCTGGAACTGGCCGAGCCCTGGCGCGAGCGGCTGATAGAAGCCGCTGCCGAGGAAGACGATTCGCTTCTGGAATTGTACCTGTCAGGTGAGGAAATTCCTCTGGCGCAACTGAAAGACGCCATTCGTAAGGCTACCTGCAAGCTGGCCATGGTTCCTGTGTTCACAGGGTCCGCTTTGCGGAATATCGGCGTTCAGCCGGTGATAGACGCCATCTGTGATTATCTGCCCAGTCCGCTGCAGGCTCAGCCCATGGAGGGCATCATTCCCGCGACCAAAAGCAAGGTCACCATTGATCCTTCTCCGGATGCTCCCCTTGCCGCCCTGGTTTTCAAGGTCACCATGGAAACGGGCAGGAAACTAGTTCTGGCGAGATTGTACGCGGGCCTTATGGACGCGGGTGAAAGTGTGTATAATGTGACGCAGGACAAGGAAGAGCGTGTTGCCAGATTGTTCCGGCTCCATGCCGGGCAAAAGGAAAAGCTGGATCAGGCCCGGGCAGGCGAGATCGTGGCTCTGGCCGGGGTGAAGTTCGCGCGTACCGGCGATACTCTGGCGCTCAAGGAAAAGCCGGTGCTGCTGGAAAGCATCGCCGCGTACCGTCCGGTGATCTCAATCGCCGTGGAAGCCAAGAACACTGCGGAAGAAGAAAAACTGCTCGAGATATTGCAAAAATTTTTGCAGGAAGACCCGACCCTGTTTGCACAAAAGGACGAGGAAACAGGTCAGGTAATCCTGTCCGGAATGGGCGAATTGCACCTCGAGGTGGTCCTCGAACGTCTTGGCCGCGAGTACGGCCTGCGTCCCAGGGCCGGAGCGCCGCAGGTCGTTCATTTTGAGACCATCACAACCACAGGTAGTGGGGAAGGGGAATTTCATCGCGAACTGGGAGAGCAGATGCACTACGGCTATGTGGCCGTCGAAGTGGAGCCTCTGCCCCGTGAAGCCGGAACCGACGTCGTATTCGAGATAGATACCGAAGCCTGGCCCTCTCAGTGGCTGGACGCTGTGGAGCAGGGACTGCGCGACGGCCTGCAAAGCGGCGTACTCAAAGGCTGCCCTGTCAGAGATGCGCGCGTACGGGTCAAGGAACTGAAGCGGGTGGAAGGCGAGTCCACACCCGCTGGTTATCATATGGCGGCGGCAGCGGCGCTCAAGAATGCCTTGGCTCAGGCCAAGCCTGCGTTGTTGGAGCCCATAATGTTCGTGGAGGTGGGATTGCCCGAGGAGCACCTGGGCGATGCCGTGGGGTTGTTGGGCGCAAAAGGCGCAAAAGTGGAAAATATTTTGGACCGTGCTGGACAGAAAGTCATTCAGGCCTTGGCTCCCATGCGAAAACTTTTCGGTTTTTCCACCGATCTGCGTTCCGCCACACAGGGGCGTGCGGGTATGATGCTCAAGTTCGCCCGATTCGACGTACTGGAATGAGGCAGAAGGAATGACCAAATGTAGCAATGGCAGTTGCAGACAGGTAAAAATCGGATTGTGGGCACGGCTCAAGCGTATTATCCGATTCAATTACCTGCGTATCATCCGTTTGAAAACTTCGGCTCATTCCATTGCTCTTGGTGTGGCTCTCGGTGTTTTTGTCGGATTTTTGCCCATCATACCTCTTCAGTCCGTCACGGTGCTGACTCTTGCCGTTATTTTTCGCGGTAACAAGATCGCGGCTTTTTTCAGTACGTTCTTTTCCAATGCCGCCAACCTGGTACCTTTTTATGCCATGCTCTACTTTGTTGGGAGCTATTTCGTTCCCTTCGACACGTTGCAACTGGATTACGCGCATCTCAAGATGACGGAGCTGATTCAGCAGGGCTGGGATATTTTTATCGTTATGATGGTGGGGGGCGTGGTTTTGGGAATTCCCTCGGCGATCATCATGTATTTCGTCACACGCAAGGCAGTGCTCGCCTATCGCCGGCGCCGTGCCGCAAAGCTCTTTAAAAAAGCCCAGTTAGATGTCGATTGAAGCGACCGGCCAGCGGGCCAAGAAAAGCCTGGGACAGAATTTTCTCACCGACCAGAACGTGTCGCGTAAGATCGTTTCCCTGGTGGAGATAAACGCGGAAGACCGTGTGCTGGAGATCGGCCCTGGTCCTGGCGCATTGACGCGCTGGCTCATGGAAAGTCCGGCGCATTTTGTTGCTGCCCTGGAAAAGGATTCGTACTGGGTTGAAGAACTCAAGAAGAATTATCCGGGAATCGGCGCCATTCTCGGGGATTGCCTGGAATTCGTCTGGGAAGCCCTGGGAGAGCAGCGAACCTGGAAGCTGGTCGGCAATCTGCCCTACAATGTGGCTTCCCCTTTTATCTGGGAACTCTGCTCGCGATCCCGAGGTTGGGAGCGGGCTGTTTTCATGGTGCAAAAGGAAGTGGGGCAGCGACTGGTGGCCGCAGCCGGCACAAAGGCGTACGGGGCCCTGTCGGTCTGGACGCAGACGTTCGCGCAGGTGCGGATGTCTTTTGTTGTCGGTCCGGAAGTATTCCGTCCGCGCCCGAAAGTGCATTCTGCAGTGCTCGTATTCACTCCGCGGGATGAATTTTATGCGTACTCCGGGGCGCTCGGCGCGCTGTTGCGGCAATGCTTTCAGCAACGGCGCAAGCAACTGCGCAATATTTTGAAAAATCAATGGTCTGAAGCGCTGGATCAATGGTTCGAGGAACACGGCCTGAAACCCATTGACCGTCCGGAAGTGTTGACTCCTGGGCAGTTTCAGTCCCTGGCTCCGTTGATCTTTCCGACTTAACCACTTGACTTTAGTTTGATAATTATGTTTCACATCGTTATGCATCACAGAGGTACGTTGTACGCGGTAACGCAGTGAGACCGTATGGGGATATGCGTTCTGCGTCGTCGCAACAACGCTGGATTCAGATAACTATGAGGAGAGGAGATGGCTGATGACAAAGGCTGACCTGGTAGAGAAAATTGCAGAAAAGGGTGGCATGACAAAAATAAATGCCGAGCGCGTATTGAACGCTTTTTTGACCGCAGTTGAAGATGCCCTGGTCAAAGACGGCAAATTGATGCTTACCGGATTCGGCACATTTTCTGTTGATACCCGCAAAGCTCGCAAGGGCCGGAATCCTCGCACCGGAGAAGAGATCAACATCCCTGAGTCCAAGGTTGTTAAATTTAGCGTTGGCAAGCAGTTGAAAGAACTGGTTAAATAATTTGGAGGAACCCATGCTACACGGAGAGACCGTTCATAGTGCGCTTCCTTGGGATATTCCATGGTGGATGCCCGATCATGCTGTTTTCTTTGGCGTATTGTACGCAGTTCTGTTGATTGTCGGTACCGGAGTGGGCATCGTTGTGCTCAAGTCACTTTATGATACCCATTGTAAAAAAGGGCACGACGCACACCATTAACAGTTGCTGTTTGTAACGCGCATTGAATGATAGCCGGGTCCACCAGGCGTTGCCTGGTGGACTTTTTTTGCCCGGAGCGGGAGAAATGTGGCAGGATTGCATTTTTTTGCTTGCCTGTGCCCGTCAAAAGGGTTAATTAATTAAATTCTAGCTCTATATTTTTGTTCGGCGTGAACCAGACGTCGAACCCCGAGGAGGTGAGTGCAATTGCCTGGAGTATTTCTTGATGATTCCGATCATTTCGACATCGCCCTGCGGCGTTTCAAGAAGCAGGTCGAAAAGGCCGGTGTTCTTTCCGAACTGAAAAAACGCCAGCATTACGAAAAGCCGAGCGTCATGCGTAAAAAGAAAAAGGCAGCCGCCCGCAAACGGCTCCTGAAGAAATTACGCAAGATGAACTTGCTGTAAACGCACTCTCACAATACCGCTTATCCCCGCTTGTTCCGAGTTTTTTTTGATCCTCGGGACGAGCGGTATTTCTATTGTGAGAAATGGTTTCTCTCCCTGTGATTTTCAGTATGCGGGTTTCCGCATCCAGTGTTTTTACAACGTTCTTTTTCTTTGTTTTATCCTAATACTACCGTACGTGCCGTAGCGCGAAGGAACTTACGATGTCATTGCTTAAAGCTGTCGATAGCGATTATATCACTGCTTACAAGGCCAAAGACAACACCAAGGTTTCCGTACTGCGCCTGTTGAAAACCGCCTTCAAGAACAAACAGGTGGATTTGGGACGGGCCCTTACGGATGACGAAGCCCTCCAGATTGTCGTCAAAGAAGTCAAACAACGCCAGGATTCCGCCGAGCAGTATCAAAAAGCCGGACGAAACGATCTGGCTGAAATCGAAATTGCGGAAGAACAGGTCCTGCAGCAATACCTGCCTGCGCAGCTCGATGGAGCCGAACTGGAAGCCCTTGTGGATGCCACCATTGCTTCGCAGGGCGCCACCACCATGAAAGATATGGGGCGCGTCATGAATGCCATCATGGATGCCCACAAAGGCAGCGTGGATGGCAAAACCCTGAGCGGACTCGTCCGTTCGCGTCTGTCCTGATATCTGCGCCATGGATTCCCGTACGCTGCATTTGCTGGAATTCGGCAAGGTGCTGGACAAGCTGAAAGGCTTTGCCGCTTCCGAGCCCGGAATGGAGGCTTGTCTGGCCATTCGGCCGTACGAAGAACTCGCCGATGTCCAGCGGCAGTTGCTCCTGTTCCGGCAGGTGACCAACTGGCGCGTTCATAGCGGTCATCGTCTGGGCAATTTTCCGGATCTCGGCGGCCTGTTCGGATACCTCGAAAATCAGATTTCCGTCCTGGATCTGGACGCACTGTACGCGTTGCGGGTCTGTCTGCAGGCTTTGCGCGGTCTCCGGGATTCGATCCTGGAAAACGAACGCATTGCCGAAGATCGCTGGCCTCAACTGGCCGAGCACATCGACGCGTCCCCCTGGCCTCAGAAGGTCTGGTCGGCCCTGCGCCGCTGCCTGTCCGACGAAGGCTATCTGCAGGATCACAGTTCGCCCGAACTCTCCGACATCCGTTCGGAGATTCGCCGCCTGCATCAGCAGTGCACCCGCAAGGCCAAGGATTTTATCCAGGACCATGCGCTCAGTGCCTATCTGCAGGAAGACTTCATGACCATTTCCTCGGACCGCTATGTCCTGCCCCTGAAAACGAACTTCAAAGGCAGAGTGCATGGCATTATCCATGATTATTCGCAGACCGGGGAAACCTGCTATTTCGAGCCCATGTTCCTGGTGGAGCTGAACAACGAACTCCAGGAGCTGAAGCAGGAAGAACGCGATGCCGAACGCCGCGTGCTCACCGAGCTGACCGGACTGGTCCGGCAGGAATACGAGGCAGTGGAAAAGTCTTATGCCCTGCTGCTGGAGCTGGACGTTTTTCAGGCCAAAATCCGGTTTTCCGAAAAAATTTCCGGCCATCCCCTGGAACTTTCCGAAAATGGCCAGGTCTGCCTGCATCAGGCCCGCCATCCGCTGCTTTCCCTGGACAAGGCCGGGGCCGTGCCCATCGATATCGTTCTCGAATCCGGACAACGCGGTCTGGTGATCAGCGGCGGCAATGCCGGCGGTAAAACCGTCTGCCTGAAGACCCTGGGACTGCTCGCGCTCATGGCCATGAGCGCCATTCCCGTACCGGTGGACGAGGGCAGCGAGCTGCCGTTCTGGAAGCATATTTTTGTTTTTCTGGGCGATGAGCAGAGCATTGAAGGGCACATGAGTACCTTTTCCGCCCAGATCGTGAACCTGAGCCGCGTCTGGCCCTATGTTGACGCCGAGTCCTTTGTGATTCTGGATGAATTCGGCGCCGGAACAGACCCTTCCCAGGGGGCCGCCCTGGCGCAGGCCGCCATTGATTCCGTGCTGAACAGGCAGGCCTACGTGGCCGCCGCCACCCATTTTCCCGCACTCAAAGCCTATGCCCTGGCCAAGGAAGAAGTACGCGCCGCCTCCGTGCTGTTTGATCCGTCCACACGCAAGCCCCTTTACCGTCTGGCTTTCGACCAGGTCGGCCTGTCCCAGGCCCTGGATGTGGCCCGGACCCACGGCATGCCTGAGGAGATTCTCAAGCGGGCCGAGGAGTATCTTCTTCTGGACAGTTCGGATACCTCCAGTCTTATCGAGCGGTTGAACGCCGTGGCCGTGCAACGGGAACAGGAAAACAAGCGTCTGGCTGCCGAAAGGGCGAAATTTCAGGAAAAACGGGCCAAGCTCGAGGAACGCTACGAACGCGAAAAAAGAGTCCTGCTCGAGGAATTGAGCCAGCGCAGCCGCGAGATCATGCGCCAGATCCAGCAGGACAAGGTTTCTCGCAAACAGGCTCAGAAAGAGCTGAAGGAAATGCGCGAGAAACTCGAGGTGCAAGAACGAACCCAGCAGCAGGCCGCGGTCCGTATGGAAGAACTCGAGCCCGGGGACAATGTGTTGTATCTTCCCTGGGGAAAGAAAGGACTGCTGGAAGAAAAGGATCCCAAGCGGGACCGGGTCAAAGTGAATATCAACGGCGTATCCATGTGGGCCAGGTCCGCGGATTTGTCTCCGGCGGAATCTTCGAAAAAAGCTGGACAAACTTTATTGAATCTGGGACAAAATAAAAAATCCAGCCTTACTTTGGATTTGCGTGGCTTTACGGCGGATGTCGCTTTGATTGAATTGGGAAAATTCCTTGACAAGGCGATTTTGGGTAATATTTCTGAAGTTGAGATAATTCATGGCCGGGGGACCGGTGTGCTTCGTCGCGAGGTGCACAGGTTTCTGGGCGAATTCCCTGCGGTGTCGGCATACGCACTGGCCAACGAAGACCGTGGTGGAGATGGCATGACCCTTGTAGAGCTCAAATAAAATGGCCTACGGAAACAGCGCAGTCGCTGCCATCAAAGAACGCTTGAGCCTGGTGGACATGGTCAGGCGGTTCGTTGATTTGCGCCAAATGGGTGGGCGCTGGATGGGCCCGTGTCCTTTCCATCAGGAGACCAAACCTTCGTTTTCGGTAAATGAAAGCGAAGGCTTTTTCTATTGTTTCGGGTGCCAGGCCTCAGGGGATATCTTTGACTTCTACAGCCGGATAAACGGCCTGGAGTTCAAGGAAACATTGCAGCAACTGGCTTTGGAAGCCGGCATAGACCTCAAGGAATACGGAGGTCTCGGGAGTCCCAGGGATAGCGAAGAGGCCAGACGGGAGAAGGAGAAAAAGCAGGCCATGGAGCATTGTCATGCGCTTGCAACGCAGTTGTATCAATATAATCTCCAGAATCCGCAGGGAGCCGAATGCCGGGAATATCTGGCCCAACGCAAACTGTCGCCCGAAGTGGTCCGGACCTTTGGGCTGGGCTGCAGTCTGTCGCAGTGGGACAACCTCAAAACATTTTTTGCAAAACATGAGATATCCGAAGATCTGGCCGTGAGTTCGGGGCTGCTTTCGCGAAACGACACAGGGCGAACCTGGGATCGTTTTCGCGGACGCTTGATGTTTCCCATTGCCGGTCTTGCCGACAAGGTCATCGCCTTTGGAGCCAGGGCGCTGCGCAAAGAGGATGATCCCAAATATCTCAACAGCAGCGATTCGGACATTTACAAGAAGGGTGACCATCTGTACGGCCTGGTCCGCGCGCGCAAGGCCATTACGCAGACCCGGAGGTCTTTGCTTACCGAAGGCTACATGGATGTCATCACCCTGCATCAGTTCGGTTATACCAATGCCTGCGGTGTGCTGGGCACTGCCTTGACGCCCACGCAGGTAAAGCGGCTGACCGGATTCTGTCGGCGGGTCGATCTGCTTTTCGACGGTGACGGTGCGGGCAGAAAGGCCGCGTTGCGCAGTGCGGAGATGCTGCTGTCCCGCGGGCTTGATTGCCATGTCGTGCTGTTGCCCGATGGCGAGGATGTGGACAGCCTGCTGCATGCCAGAGGTGCTGATGCGCTTGACAGGCTGTTGGAATCGTCCCCCAACGGTTTGGATTATTGTTTTGACTATTTACGTACGGAATTTTCCCCTAAGGAAATCATGGATTGGTCGAAAAGATTCTTGAGCGATCTGGCCAACCCGGATTTGCTGGCCTATTTCCTGCCCAGGGTAAGTTCCGGACTTCAGCTTGGAGAGGATCAGTTGCGCGAGTCCATCGCCAACGCCAAAAAACAGGCTGAACGCCGTTCGGGCAATGTCCGTAACGGCAGGGCAGTGGCCAGATCACAGCACAGCAGGAACGGCTCCGGACCGGTTTATACCGATGATCCCGGCCCCGCCGCCATGGAGGAGTATGGCGCCGGGCCGGTTTTTGCTCCGCCTCCGGAGGATGATTACGTACCGGCGGAACAATTTGGGAACGAACCCTATCCTGGGCTCGAATATAGGAATACCCCGGCGGCTCCGCATCAGGCCGTCGCCGGGAGAGAACGGCAACTTCTTTCTTTCGCCATCCGCTGCCCCGAGCATTTGCCTTTGCTGCGGGACAAGGGGGCGGATGTACTTTTGACTGGCCACTGGACCAGGGAACTCTGGAGTAAAATGGTGGACGGCATGGGAACGGATATAGTCCATACTCTTTCCGAAACGGAAGAACACTTTTATACCCAATGCCGATTTGAAAAAGAGGCCACTCATCAGGGCGAGGCAAAAGAACTGGAAGATATTTGTCGTGAAATCGATAAAAGGTATGTGGAAGGTCGTATGCAGGCCACCAAAGAACAGATGCGCTCAGCAGACGCAGAGGGGCAGTTGGAAATGCTCCGCGCTGCGCAGAATATACTGAAAACGGGCACTGCAACAGACATCAGGGAGGAGCAATGAGTAATATCAAAGAGATCCAGCAGATCAAAACTCTCATTGCCAAAGGCAAAGTCAATGGGTTCCTGACCTTTGACGAGGTCAACAAAGCTTTGCCTTCGGAGATCAACACGCCGGAACAGATTGAAGAGATCATTGGGATTTTCGATCAGTTGGACATTGCCATCGTCGATTCGGAAAAAGAGGGGAAGAAACTCGGCTTCACTCCCCAGGAAACCGATGACGACTCCTCAGGTCCGCAGCTGTCGCTGACCGACGATGAGGAATCCGCCGATTATTCTTCGCGTAGCACCGATCCCGTCCGGATGTATCTGCGTGAAATGGGCGCCGTGCCTCTGCTGGACAGAGAAGGCGAAGTCCATATTGCGAAAAAGATTGAATCCGGAGAAATGGACGTATTGTATGCCCTGGTAGAAGTGCCCGTAGCCATTGAAGAATTGATCAGCGTAGGCGATGATCTGAAACAGAACCGCATCAAGCTGAAGGATGTGGTTAAAACCATCGAAGAAGACGATCCCAGCGAAGACGAGATGAACCAGCGCCAGCGGGTCATCCTGTTGCTCGATGAAATTCGCTCGGTTTTCCGCAAGAAAAAACGGGTTTTCACCAAGCTGGACGAATGCGCCCGCCTGGATCGCCGCGTCTATGGCGTTCAAAAGGAAATCCTCGGCTACAAGGAAGAAGTGGTCAACAGGCTTCGCGACATCAAGCTCGAAAAGACTCTGATTGACCGTATCATTGAAACCGTCAACGATTACGTACGGCAGATGCACAACTGCCAGCGTGATTTGTCCGCATATATTCTCTCCGTAGGAAAAACGCAGGTTGAAATTCAGGAACTGTTCCGCCAGTTGGATGATCGCGAGATCAACCCCGTGGCCTGTGCCGATGAAATCGGCATGACCGTGGAGGAATTGTTCTCCTTCAAGGAAATGATCTCCGGCAAGATCGAGATTCTTTTCCGCCTGCAGAGCAAATGCTGCCACAACGTCACCGACCTCGAAGAAGTGCTCTGGCGTATCAAACGCGGCAGCGTGGCCGCGTCCCGGGCCAAGCAGGAACTCATCCGAGCCAACCTGCGTCTGGTTGTGAGCATTGCCAAAAAATACACCAACCGCGGCCTGCAGTTCCTGGATCTGATCCAGGAAGGCAACATCGGCCTGATGAAAGCCGTGGACAAGTTCGAATACCAGCGTGGATACAAGTTTTCCACCTATGCCACCTGGTGGATCCGGCAGGCAATCACCCGCGCCATTGCCGACCAGGCCCGCACCATCCGTATCCCCGTGCACATGATAGAGACCATCAACAAACTCATCCGGACGTCCCGTTACCTGGTTCAGGAACTCGGACGCGATCCAACTCCCGAAGAAATCGCCGAGCGTATGGATTATCCGCTTGAGAAGGTCAAAAAAGTGCTCAAGATCGCCAAAGAGCCTATTTCCCTGGAAACCCCCATCGGCGATGAGGAAGACTCCAGCCTGGGCGATTTCATCGAGGACAAGAAGGCCGTGGCCCCTGCGGAAGAAGTGGTCAACACCAAGCTGGGCGAGCAGATCGCCAGTGTGCTGGCCGACCTGACCCCGCGTGAGGAACAGGTGCTGCGCAAACGCTTCGGCATCGGCGAGAAGTCCGACCACACGCTGGAAGAAGTGGGCAAGCTGTTCAATGTAACCCGCGAACGTATTCGTCAGATTGAAGCCAAGGCGCTGCGTAAGCTGCGCCACCCCATCCGCAGTCAGTTGCTGCGTTCGTACTACGAAAGTTAAGTCGTTTAGCAATTAATGATTCATACAAAGGCGGTCCTCAGGGGCCGCCTTTTTGTTGGTGCATGGAAAAATGCTGCCTGCGGCGCTCCAGAAAACTTTTGGTTTGCTGGCAAAGGGAGGTACGAGCGGGACTATTTTCGTTACATTCCATTTGTGCTTTCAGTGGTTTTGTGAAGCAGAACCATTCCAACTTTATAATAAGTAAACTTGTCAATATGTAGTTTATAGAATACAAATTTGCGTCCACTGCATTTTGCTGAGGGCAACTTTATCTTTCAGGGGAAGGGCCATGCGATGCGAAATATGTGAACGCGGATGTACTATCAGCACGGGTAAAAAGGGCGCGTGCGGACGTTATTTCAATGACGGAACCCGTATTGTTGAATGTCACCCGGACCGCTATCTGCTGACCTGTCCCATTTCTGTCGAGACCATACCACTTCTGCATTTCCATCCCGGTGCGGCCTTTTTGCAGGTCAGCACTCTGGGCTGCAATTTCAATTGTCCCGGCTGTATCGCCACGGTCACGGCCCGTGAAATGCGTCCGGAAAGTCCGGCACTGCGGCAGCTGTCCCCCGAGGCAGTGGTGAAAATGGCCGTCGGGCAGCAGTGCCTGGGCATTGCCTTTCTGATGAACGATCCGCTGGCCTCTTATCACACGTTTTTGAATCTGGCCCGAGAGGCTCATGCTGCAGGTCTGAAGGTGGGGTGTGCCACCAACGGGTATTTTACGGAAAAATCCCTGGCCGCGTTGATGCCTTATCTGGATTGCATCAATGTTGGAGTCAAAGGGATGGACGTGAAGTACATGGCTGCCTGCGGTGGTGCGGACCCGCAGGTTGTGCTGCGCAATATCCGCCGGCTGCATGCCGGGGGCGTCCATGTGGAAGTGGCCTGCATGGCACGCGCGGACAATCGGGACGACACGCGTTTGCTGGCCCGGACCCTTGCGGAGATTTCTCCCTCCCATGGTGCTGCAGCTGATGCGTTACATGCCCTTTGAAGATGCGGATCCGAAACTGGAACCTTCCATCGCGGACACCGAAGCATTCGGAAAGGAGCTGCGTTCGGTTTTGCCCTTTACCTATGTCTTCAATACGCCCGGCACCCGCGGACTGGATACGTGTTGCCCGGTTTGCGGGGAAGAAATCATTGTACGCGATTTTTACGGCCCCATGGGGGCGCGCTTGATCAGCCCCAATACGCAAGATGCGGCAGAGAGCGTACGCTGCGGCTGTTGCGGCGCCGATCCGGCCATTCGCGGTCCGATTTCTCCCCCATCCCAGCGTGAACGAAATTTCAAGGGGGGCTACCCCTTTACGCGCGGCTTGGAAATCGTCGAGTCCATGTGCCTGTCCATGGGGGTGACATCCCGTACGGAAGTGGTGGCGGTCTGGGAGCATCTTCTTGCCAACGGCCAGCTGCACGAACTGCATCACGGCATCCAGAACATCGAGGGATATTTCAGTCTGATAGCCACGTTCGGTGAAGTGCTGGACAGATCCGCATCCGCCGGACGACTGGTGGAATATCTGTCCGAACTGGTGGCCCCGGTGAGTGAGGGCGTATCCCATGCGACGTATCGCCCGCGTACCTATTATGCCATGGGCAAACCTTTGTTCGCCTTCAAGGGTGATCGTTTTGAAAATCATCTGGTAGAGGTGGCTGGCGGCCGGAGTTTGAACTCCTTACTGGCCCATGAAGGCCGCCCGGGTGTCACCATAGAGGCAGGGGCCTTCTGTCAGGCCGATCCGGAGGTGATTTTCATCTCGTCATTCATCTCCAACGATCCGCGGGCCTTTTGTCTGGAGTGCACTCAAAAGGGACTTGATGTTTCGGCCGTACGTACGGGCCGCGTGTATACGCCGCCCATTCCGGCCAGTGATTTCGGGGCGCCCAAGTGGGTGCTCGGCCTTCGTTACCTGGCCAACAAGCTGCATCCGGAGATTTTCAACTTCGATATAAAAGCTGACGCCCAGGCCTACCACCAGGAAGTCTTTGGCCAGGATTTTCCCCTGGAATCCATCAACCGTTCGTTTGCCAAGCCAAGCAGGCTCTGGCGTTTTCCCGATATGTAAACAACATGAACTCATCCAGCGGAAACGGCATCCGGATCCGGTTTCGCAAAGATCCCTGCCTGGCATGCCCTGGTTTGCTATAAAGAATACTCTTTGCCTGCTGCCATCAGGCATGGAAATTTCTTCTCGAAACAGGTATATTCCAATCTAACTACGAATATCGATTCAATGATGTGCTTGCAGGTTTGAAAACGCGGCTGGCACTGGCGCATATGCAAAATATGTATTACTTTCATATCCTGAGCCTTTTTTGAATCTGGTATGTCCCTCGGATTGGCAGTACGCGGTCCTGTTCGTGTTATGATGGAGGAAACTCGTATGAAATCGGGGAAGACTGTAGGGCTCGTTGTCGGGGCTCTTTTTTTGGTGGCATTGATACTCTGGTCCGGCGGCATTTTCGACACAGGTAAAATTCCTCCAGGGCAACTGGAAGGCAAGAGCTCCCTGGGCAAACCACTGCCCGAAGGTTTCGTGACGGTTCCGGTTCAGGAAAGGACGATTACGGATTATTACGAAGCCGTGGGTACCGTGCGACCGCGTACGGAGACCAAGGTGGAAGCCCAGGTTACGGCCAAGATCGATGAAGTGCTCGTACGCGCGGGCGACATGGTGAAAAAAGGGCAGCTGCTGATCAAGCTGGACGCACGCGAGTTGCGCGCGCGTTTTGCAAGAAGCCCAGCAGTCTCTCAAGTCGGCCCAGGCGTCCAAGGAACAGTCCCGCAAAGCCATTGATGCGGCCAAAGCCGCGTACGATGACGCGCAGATCCAGTACCAGCGGATGCAGAATCTCTACAGCCAGAAAGCCGTTGCCAAAAGCGAGCTGGATTCCGCCCGTTCGACCTTTCTGCAGGCCGAAGCCGAGCATCTGCGTGCGGTGGAGGGCCTTGCCGGGGCAGAGGCTTCCGAACTCAAGGCCAAGCGCGTCGTGGAACAGGCCGAGATCAACATGGACTATACGGAGATCAAGGCCCTTGCCGACGGAGAGGTCTCCAAACGTTCGGCCGAGCCCGGCGATCTGGCCTATCCCAACAAAACTTTGCTGTATGTGCAGACCGGCGGCACCATGCGTTTGGAAGCGCTCGTACGCGAGGGGCTGATAAACAACGTGCGTCCGGGAACCAAATTACCGGTGGTCATTACCGCCCTGGATAAGCGTACGGATGGTACGGTGGAAGAAGTCGTCCCCTCGGGTGATCCGCAGACCAGAACGTTTTTGGTCAAAGTGGGCCTGCCGGATCTGCCCGGACTGTATCCCGGCATGTTCGGCCGACTGCTCGTGCCCATGGGGGAACGCAAAACCCTGGTGATTCCCAAGGCCGCGGTCAAGAGCGTGGGCCAGCTGGAAACCGTGGAGGTTGTGACGCAGTCCGATATGGGCAATTTCATACGCAGCGTATATGTCCGAACGGGCCTGTCGCGCGGTGATCTTGTGGAAATTCTCAGCGGATTGAAGATCGGCGAGAATGTCGCTGCTCCCATGAGCGCCACGGACGGAGGGACGGATAATGCATCCTGATCGTCCCAAGGGGTTCATAGTTTCGATTGTGGACGCCTTTCTCACCGGTAAAAATGCGTTTTTGTTCCTGGTGTTCGCCCTGTGCATTGGCGCGGCTTCCATCATGCTGACGGCACGGGAAGAGGAACCCCAGATCGTGGTGCCCATGGCCGACGTCTATGTTCAGGCTCCGGGCGCCTCGGCTCAGGAAATCGAAAAAACTCGTGGCGTCGCCCCTGGAGCGGATGCTGTGGCAGATCGACGGGGTGGAGTACGTCTATTCCACTTCCCGGCGCAAACAGCGCCCTGGTCACAGTCCGTTTCTACGTGGGCGAAGACCGTGAGGAATCGCTGGTCAAACTGCATAACGCGATCATGAAAAACACGGACTTGGCACCGTCCATTGTTTCCAGCTGGGTGGTCAAACCAGTGGAAATCGACGATGTGCCCATCGTGATGCTGACGCTGTATTCCAAGCAGTACGGCGACCACGAACTCCGGCGTATGGCTGAGGAATTGTTCCAGCGCCTGGCCGCAGTGGAGGATGTTTCGCAGGTCAGCATAGTGGGCGGACGTTCGCGCGAGGTGCGCGTGGAGCTGCAGCCCGAGCGGATGACCGGACTGCATGTGTCGCCCGCGGAGATCATCGATGCGCTGCAGGCCGCGGATGCTTCCGTAACCGCAGGCAGCCTGGATGCGGAAAACAGGGAATACGTGGTGACCGCGGATTCGTTCCTGCGTTCGGCGAACGAAGTGGCGGATCTGGTGGTGGGGGTCTTTGACGAAAAACCGGTGTATTTGCGTGATGTGGCCAAGGTCGTGGACGGCCCGGAGGAACGCAGCACCTATTCGCGTATACGCTTTTCCGAGCGCAAGCTGCAGGAAAGCAAAGGCAAACTGCAGGCCGAGGGCTACAGTGCGGTGACTCTGGCGCTGTCCAAGAAAAAGGGCACCAATGCCGTCAATGTTGCGGATAACATCATCAATGAGATGCATTCGCTGCAAAAGGACGTGCTTCCTGACGGCGTTCAGGTGGAAGTGACCCGCAATTATGGAGAAACCGCGCAGACCAAGGTCAGCGAGCTGTTCAATTCGCTCTTTTTCGCCATCCTGACCGTGGTGGTGCTGCTGGCCATGACCCTGGGCTGGCGCGAGGCTCTGGTGGTGGCCATGGCCGTGCCCGTGAGCTTTTCCCTGGCCCTGTTCGTCAATTACCTCTTCGGTTATACCATCAACCGCGTGACCCTGTTTGCCCTGATTCTTTCCCTGGGCCTGGTGGTCGATGATCCTATCACCAACGTGGACAACATCCAGCGCCATATTCTGGCGGGAAAACGCAATCCCCTCAATGCCACGTTATACGCGGTTAAAGAGGTGCTCCCGCCGGTTATCATGTCCACTCTGGCGATCATCATTTCCTTTACGCCCATGTTTTTCATCACGGGCATGATGGGCCCCTACATGGCGCCCATGGCTGCCAACGTCCCGTTGACCGTATCCTTTTCCACGGTCAGCGCCCTGACCATCGTGCCCTGGCTCAGTTACTACCTGCTGCGCAACAAGGCCGGAAAAGGCAGGGCGGAAGGGAGTGACGGAAACGATGGAGACGAGCAGAGCGTGTCTCGTGATACGGGGAGCAGTCTGCTTTCGCATGTGTATCGCGGGGTGATTTCACCGTTTCTGGAATCGGGCCTGCTGCGCATTCTGCTCGGTGTGGCAGTGGTGGTGCTTTTGCTTCTGTCCTGTTCGCTGGCAGTGTTCCGGCAGGTGCCCTTGAAAATGCTGCCTTTTGACAACAAAAATGAATTCCAGCTCGTGCTGGATATGGACGAAGGCACCAGCCTGGAAGCCACGGACCGCTGCGTACGGGCTTTTGAGGATTACCTGGCAACGGTGCCTGAGGTGAATAATTTTGTCTCTTTCGTGGGAGATGCCTCACCCATGGATTTCAACGGTATGGTCCGGCATTATTATTTGCGCGATGGCGGCAACCAGGCCGACATACGCGTCAACCTGGTGAAAAAGGATCTGCGCGAACAGCAGAGCCACGGCCTTATTCTGCGTCTGCGCAATGATCTGCAAACCATTGCCGAGCGATACAACGCGCGTTTGAAAATAGTGGAAGTCCCTCCGGGACCCCCTGTGATTTCCACCGTAACCGCGGAAGTATACGGTACGCCGGACCGCAGCTACGGGCAGCTTATCGAGTCCGCCAAACAATTGCAGGGCATCATGCGCAAGGAGCCGGGCGTACGGGATATCGACGCCTCCTATGAGGCCGAGCGCGAGCGGATCAACTTTGTTCCTGACAAGGAAAAGGCCGCATTGCACGGCGTGAGTACGGAGAATATCGTCACTGCGCTGGCGCTGGCCGTGGGCGGCGAGACTCCGGCCAAGGTACATTACCCCAACGAGCGCCAGCCCTTGAAGGTGCGGTTGATCGCCCCCCGTGACAAGCGTTCGAGCATCGCGGCTTTGACGCAGATACCGGTCAAAAGCGATTCGGGCAACATGGTTCCCCTGGGTGAGCTGGGGCATTTTGAAAAAATTACCGAAGATCAGCCCATTTACCACAAGAATCTGCATCGTGTGGTCTACGTCTATGGCGAAATGGCCGGACGTGCGCCGGGTGAAGCCATTCTGGACATGCAGTCGCAGCTGAAAACCAAGCCGCTGCCGCCCGACACTTCGGTGGATTGGGCCGGCGAAGGCGAGTGGAAGATCACCTTGCGTGTTTTTCGCGACCTGGGGCTGGCATTCGGTGCGGCCATGCTGGGCATCTATATTCTGTTGATCATCCAGACCAACTCCTTTGCCCTGCCGTTGCTGATCATGATGGCCATCCCCCTGACGCTTCTGGGCATCATGCCCGGATTCTGGCTGCTGAATCTGTTCTTCACGCAGAATATCGGCGGTTACGGGGATCCGGTCTTTTTCACGGCCACCAGCATGATCGGCATGATCGCCCTGGGAGGTATCGTCATCCGCAATTCCCTGGTGCTCATTGAGTTCATTGCCGAGGCCCGCAAGGAGGGGCTGCCTTTGAAGGAAGCCATTTTGCAGAGCGGAGTGGTGCGTATGCGGCCCATTGTGCTCACGGCTCTGACCACGGCCATGGGCGCCTGGCCCATCACCCTGGATCCTATCTTTTCCGGACTGGCCTGGGCTCTGATCTTCGGACTGTTCGCCTCCACGCTGTTCACTCTGGTGATTATTCCCGTGGCCTATTATGCGGCCCAACGTCGCTCGGCGGGCGCGGAAGTCGGTTAACCAACCAAAAAGGCACCCGGTCAGGACATTGTCCGCCGGGTGCCGTTTTTTAAGTGAGAGTAATTGGCGTTATAATTGACGTCAGCAGACGCCTCTGTCCCGTAAAAAAGTTCCCAGTTCTTTGTCCGTGCCGTTGATGTGGTTCATCCACCAGTCCGTCAGCCAATCCAGCAGTTCCGCTGTGAGTTCTTCCTTTTGGTCCGTATACTGAAACAATGCTGCAATGGCGCGTTTGGTGAAATAGTCGTGCTGGGCCAGATGGGATTTTCGTTGCTCGTACTGGTGCGCATCCATCAGTTCTTTTTCCGTCTTGAAGTGATAGTTGGCGTATTCGTTGATTTCCTGAATGATGCCTTCCAGAAGAGGGCGCTCTTTGGCATCCATGTAGGCATAATAGAGCTCATTGATCAGCAGGGTAAGTTTTTCGTGCTGGTCGTCGATATCCTTGATGCCGATGTGCATATTGGTGTTCCAGGGGATGGCGGGCATACGTACTCCTTGCTGAAATAGTGTTTCCATACGATGCCATGATTTTTCATGTTTGAAAATAGTTATGCAATATGAATATATTATTGCCCAAAAGGAGTGAGCTGCTTGCCTCGCTTGAGGCAATGGAAAGGAGTGTGACCGAATATTTACGGCAGAACTGCAGATCATGCGTGTTTTCATGATCCTGTCGAATACTGGCGTATGCTTCCGGCAAGCCGCCTTTGAAATCACGGAGGCTTGCCGTTGCAGTCATCTTGTTGAAAAAATGATCCGGACTTGGGGGTATGTTTTTGGCAGTTGTTAATTCGCCTGGCGATATTGTTCGGTGAAGGTCATGATCAGTTGCGCCTGCCGTTCGAGGTATTCGATCCAGGATTCAAGAACTTCCCGTCCCATTTGTGTGATGCTGTAGCTGCGTTTTGCAGGGCCGGTGCCTTCGGATTCCCACTGCGACAGGAGCAATCCCTCTTCTTCCATTTGCCTGAGATGCCGGTAGATGACGCCAGGGGGCACCTCTCCCTGGATGAACCCGTATTCTACAATGGCGGCAGTTAACCCATAACCGTGTAAAGGACCTTTCAGAAGCGCCATCAGGATGGAAGGTTGGAAATAGCGTTCCAGCTTTCCGGATCCAGGTTGTTTCTTCATGGTTCTGCCCTCATGAGATCAAATTTCTCTCTGGTTTTGTACTGCATCAAAGTTTATAGAATGGTCGTATTAAATTTGTTTGTCTACAAGACATTTTGTGTTTAATGGAAACAAGTTTGCCCATATCCCCAGAATAATTGTGGCAGCTGACCGAATTTAGGTCAAGCGTGAAATATGATCTTCTATCGATACACAAAAAACTATTAAAAAAGCCTTTGGATGGATAAGCTTGCAGAGTGTGAAAAAAAATGAGAAAAAAATTTTTTCTTCAGAAGGTTTTAAAAAGAATTATTCACTTCCTCTATTAATAAGGTGATAACTATGAATGCCGATATGTTTCCGTCGCTTCGCGGCAGAATGGAATATTTTTGCCTGGGGTGCGGTGAGCGTTTTTCCGCTGACGAGTTGTATTATACGTGCCCCAAGTGTGGCGGTGTGTTTTTGCTCGAAAATATGGAATTCGATGATCTGGCTCGCAACTCCGGAGAATATTGGCGTGATTTGTTCGACACGCGCGCCGCTACCAAAAAGTCGGCCTTGCGCGGGGTTTTTCGATATTATGAATTGATGGCTCCCGTGTTGGAAGAATCGGATATTGTTTTCCTTGGAGAAGGCCATACGCCCATTATCGCTTCTTCGCCCGCCCTGTGCAAACATATCGGCCAGGACCTGGCCTACAAGAACGACGGACAGAATCCCAGCGCTTCGTTCAAGGACCGCGGCATGGCCTGCGCGTTCAGCTACCTGAAAGCCATGGTGCGTACCCATGGTTGGGATGAAGTACTGACGGTCTGCGCTTCCACCGGCGATACATCCGCGGCCGCTGCCCTGTACGCGGCCTATGTGGGCGAGCCGTTGAAGTCCGTGGTGATTTTGCCCCAGGGCAAGGTGACCCCGCAGCAGCTTTCCCAGCCTCTGGGAAGCGGTGCGCAGGTTCTGGAAGTTCCCGGTGTTTTTGACGACTGCATGAAGGTGGTCGAGCATCTGGCGGACAACTACCGCGTGGCACTGCTCAATTCCAAAAATGCCTGGCGCATTCTCGGACAGGAATCCTATGCCTTTGAAATTGCCCAGTGGTACGATTGGGATCTCGACGGAAAATGCGTCTTTGTTCCTATTGGAAATGCAGGCAATGTCACAGCCATCATGTCCGGATTTCTGAAGCTGAAACGTCTGAAAATTATTTCTTCCCTGCCCCGTATTTTCGGTGTGCAATCCGAACATGCCGATCCTGTGTACAAATATTATGCGGTAAGCGACCCTGCCAAACGCAGTTACAAGCCCGTTTCCGTAACTCCCAGCGTGGCTCAGGCGGCCATGATCGGCAATCCGGTTTCCTTTCCCCGTGTGAAGTATTTTGCGGATCAGTACGAGAAACTCGGTGGAACAGGTGCCTTTCAGGTTTTGCAGGTCACGGAGCAGTCCATTATGGAAGGGATGCTGCTGGCGAACCGTCACGGGCATATTGCCTGTACGCAGGGCGGCGAATGTCTTGCCGGACTGATGCGGGCCAAAGAACTCGGTCTGATCAACAAAGGGGAGCTGGCCATTCTGGATGCCACGGCACACAGTCTCAAGTTCGCGGATTTTCAGAGCATGTATTTCAACAACGCCTTTCCGCCCGAATACGGGGTCACTCCACGGGCAGAGTTGCAGAACAGCCCCGAGCTGCTCATCGATCCTGCTCGCAAGGAAGCCCTTTCTGCAACAGAATATACCATGGAAGCTGCGGCTGCAGCCGCAAGCAGGTTGGGGTTGCGTCCCAAGGAGTAACGCGGTTGTTTCTGGGGGGCTGATTTGTATCGAAGTGTCTCCGGAGCCATCCTGCCAAGGGTGGCGAATGTGAAGTCTTTTTGGGTTGCACTTGGCTGTCTGGCAGTGCTGTTGCTTGCCTCGCAGGGTTCTCCTGCGCTGGCGGACACTGCCATGCGCCAGGTGCAACTGACCCCCGAAGAGCGTCAGTTCCTCGAAAAACATCCGACCATCGTACTGGGGACGGACAGCAGCTGGTCCCCCTATGTGATCAGCTCGCGCGCAGGAGGGATTGACGGGTTTGACTACGAGATCCTCAATAAAATCAATGAACTGACCGGAGCTGACTTCAGACTGCGTACGGGTACCTGGGCGCAGATGCTCAAAATGGCCAAGGCCGGATTGATCGATGGCCTGAGCACCAGTGCCGTGGTTGAAGAGCGTCGGCAATATTTCAATTTTTCCCTGCCATATACCGAAATCTTCAAGCGTGTCATCGTGCAGCGGGGCAATCCCAAGCATATCGAATCCAAGGCAGATCTCGCGGGAAAGGTGATTGTCATTCAGGAGGGCAACGCCAGTTCCGAAAAAGTCGCCGCTGTGTTCAATCCGTCCAGAGTACTTCGGGTTTCCAGTCCTAAAGCCATGGTCGACGCCCTGATCAGCGGAAAAGCCGACGCCACGTTTGACGATGGAACGTTTCTCTACACAATCCGTGAGTATGGATTGCCTTTCGTACAGGTGGCCTTTCCGTTGGATGAAAAACTGCAGCTGGTTTTCTCCGTACGCAAGGACTGGCCGGAAGCTGTAAGCATCCTGGACAAGGGGCTGGGCGCCATACCTGCCGAGGAAAAAAAGCGGATATACGAAAAATGGTTCACGGTCGGCAGTGAGTCGGTCTTGCGGGATGGTTGGTTTTCTTTGACTGCCCATGAGTCCGAATACCTGAAAAAGATCAAAACCATTTCTCTGTGCATAGATCCAAACTGGATGCCCTATGAAGAACTGAGCCCAGAAGGAAGACATGTGGGGCTGGTCGCTGATTTCATGGCGGTTATCTCTTCACGAATCGGCAAGCCCTTGCGATTGGTCAAAACCGTTTCGTGGCCTCAATCCTTGCAATACGCGCGGGAGCGCAAGTGCGATATTCTTTCTGCGGCAGTGCCCACGCCCAAGCGAAAGGATTTTTTGAATTTCAGCACTCCCTACGTGTCCCTGCCTCTGGTCGTGGCCACTGGTCTGGATAAGGTTTACATCGAAGATTTTGCTTCCGTGGCCAATCGGACGTTTGCCGTAAACAGAGGCTATGCCGCCATCGAACTGCTGCGTGCCAAATATCCCAATATTCGGATCATCGAGGTGGACGACGTCTATGCCGGACTCAGCAAGGTCAGGGAAAAGGAAGTCTTCGGCTATATCGATACCGTTGCCTCCATTGGCTACCAGTTCCAGAAGCATGGAATACTGGATGTGAAAATTTCAGGCCAGATCGACATTGATTACGACATCACAGTGGCAGTCAGAAACGACGAACCGGAACTGCTCACGATAATCAACAAGGCGATTGCTTCCATCAGCAAGGAAGAGCGCCAGTTTATCCTGAATCACTGGCTGTCCGTACGGTACGAAAAGGGGTTCGACTATTCGTCGTTCTGGAAGCTTGCTGTGCTGATAGGTCTCGTGGTTCTGCTGCTTTCATACAGATATGTGATCGTCTCCAGGTACAATAAACAGCTGCTGGCCATGAACGCGCAATTGGATTTGTTATACAAGAGCGACAGGCTTACAGGCATTGCCAACCGGCACGTTCTTGATGAAGAACTGGAAAAGGAGCTCGCCAGATCGACTCGGTATGGAACTCCTTTTTCCTTAATCATGCTGGACATCGACTGGTTCAAGAATATCAACGATACATACGGCCATTACAACGGCGACACCGTATTGCAGAAAATTGCGAAACTGCTCGAATTGCATATACGGAAAACCGATGTTCTCGGACGATGGGGAGGCGAGGAGTTTTTGATCATCTGCTCGCAGACGGATTTGTTCGGCGCCAGGAAAATGGCGGAACATCTGCGCGAGTCCATAGAACAGTTGGATTATGGTTTTATGGAGGAAAAAGTGACTGCAAGCTTTGGCGTAGCCCCTTATATTCAGGGCGATACGAGTGTCAGCATCATCAAGCGGGTTGACGCGGCACTTTACAGAGCCAAAGACGCCTCACGCAATTGTGTCGTGGTTGCGGAAGACAATATAAAGCAGCCAATCTGACAGATTCAGCGAGTCAGTTTGCCCAGGCCGATAAGCAGCAGGCCGATGGCCGCAGCATAAACGCCGTAGTCCTGGAACATCACCAGGGCCTTGAAAAGAAGCACCTGGTCGCCTTGAATACCCAGCGTGTCGGCCACAGCCGCCTTGGTCGCGCTGTTGGGGTTGTAATACAAATACAAGCGGCTTCCGGCTTCTCCCAGAACTCCAACCAGTACGCCGATCTTTCCCAAAAAATCAAAACCATTGACTCGGGCCATGTCTATTTGCTCCGCCAGGTTGCCATGTAGTTGTCGATGTTGAACTTCCGTTTGCAACCGGTGGCATTCATATAGCGGATTTTGCCGAATACGGGTCGTTCCTTGAAAGCCCTGTCGTGCAATCCGCCCACGGACCAGAGCACGCCCACATAGCCGTTGGGATCCCTGCCGTCCAGCGAGTAGCCGTTGTTGAGGTCAATGGCGACCTTCAGAGCCGTTTCCGGATCAGTTGTCCATTCCAGAATCTTTTTCGCCCAGAACATACGCATGTAGCCGTGCATACGGCCACTGGTGATCAACTGCCGCTGAGCCGCATTCCAGAGAGGATCATGCGTACGGGCCTGTTCGAATTCTTCGTGGTTGTAAGTGTAGCTGCGTTCGTCGCGCCTATGGGCGTCGAGACTTTCCCGTCCCCAGCGGGGCAACCCCGCGTAGGAATCGTAATTTTTGTTATGCAGACAGTAGTTGTCCGCCAGTTCGCGCCTGACAATGAGCTCTTCCAGGAAGGCCGCTGTGTTTTCTTCACTGGCCGCTGCATGTTCCAGCACGCGCAGAGCCACCCGCTGCGGCGCGATCTGGCCGAAATGCAGGTAGGGGGAAATCCCGGATGAGGCGTTGGCATTGGGGTCGTTGCGTTCGGTGTTGTAGCGCATGAGCCGTTTGCGGATGAAGCTATCCAGAGTCTGGTGAGCCGCCGCCGCTCCTGCGACCGGGGCATGAATCAGCTGCGTATCCCGTGTGGCGGCCTGAATCAGCTGGTCCCAATCCGGATGCAGCATGACATCCGAAGGGTAGGGGTGTTTCTGGGGTTCGGGAAAGGCAAAAAGATATTCCGGCAGCAATCTGTTGATTTTGGGCCGAATGGTCCGGGCCGCGTATTCTTCCTTGTTGGAAACGGTGCGGCAGGGAACGATATTATGGGCGTCAACCTCGACAATCGGTACGGACAGAATCTGCGTCAGGCGGTTTTGCCAATGCAGGTTGGGGCGTAAGGGACAAAAATCCGTAACCAGTAATGAAGCTTTGGAAGCTTCCATAAAGACGCCCAATTCATCCGCGGGATCACCTTGAAGAAAGACGAACCCCAGGCGTTTTTCCTGCAGACGCAGGGCTGTTTCGCGCAATCCCCGGAGCATGAATACATAAGAGCGGCCTCTGGCGCCGAGATAGGCGGGAGCCAGTGTGAAAGCCACGATCAGGGGTACGCGCAGAGCAATAGCTTTTTCTTGCGCATAATGGAGGGCCCAGTTGTCTTCGGCGCGCTGGTCGCGCCACATCCAATAAACGACAGGTCCACTGATGGACAGAGCATTTGCTCCAGGCCGCAGATGGTGAAGGCGCTCCGGTTGTATTGCTGAAGACATAAGAATCCGTGTTGTTTGAAAATGGTGATTCGGAACTTTTTATGTGCCTTTGATGTTGAAGAAAATCAAGCCCGGAGTGGCGGATGGAACCTTAAGCCAGATGGAGCCCCCTTGAGCGGCTGGATATTTGAGCAAAGCCGGGGTAACTTGCAGCCATTCTTTCGGAGAATCTTCAGACAAGGGGTTGTCGCTTAAGCAGATCTGTCGGTTGAATTTTTAGAAAAAGTCATGTAATCTTCATGACTGAAATTCGCAGTTTATTTCGGATAAACTGTGCTATGCTTAGCTGCAAAAGCCGACGCTTCACGAAACAGGGGGGTAACTTCTTGTTTAGTATAGGTTTTTATGAAACAAATGGAACATATAAAACAAATTCTCGGGTTGGTTTGCAGCGTATTTGATGCCTATTCAGCCGTGCTTTTTCTTCGGCATCGTCAGACTGCAGATTACGCCCTGGCTTCGTATTTCAGCCTTGGGGATTCCATTGCCCTGGATTGTGTCGTCCAGTCCGGTCATGGAATCGTTGGGAGTATGCTGGTAAGCAACCAACCTTTGCTTATCAGCAATTTCGAACGAAAAAGCAGCAGGCTGGAATATTACGATTTGCACAACGACCCGAACGTCAAGGCGTTCATGGGCTGCCTGCTCCCGAATCAAAGCGGCATTCTCTGTCTGGACAGCAAACGGACCTTTGCCTTTACCGAAAAAGATCAGAAAATTCTGCATCTGTTCGCGGATCTGATCTATTCGCGTCACAAGGGCCATCTGCAGGCCGCAGAAGCCATGGCCGATTCCCGCTATTATCATTGTCTGCAGCTCATCCAGAATTTGCGCCGGCGCATGAGCAAATGGGATGGCTTTCTTGAAAATCTGCTGATGATTCTTTCCGAAGCCACCGGATTTGATTACTGCTTTCTCTCGGTCATGGATGAAAGAGGATCCCAGTATTATCTGGAAGGAGTAAACCGGCCGTTTTTTCGCGGAAATGCGGACATTCGCTTTGGCGTAGGCAATGGACTTCTAGGGTGGGTTTACAATAACAACCAGCCCATTTTTCTGGATAACCGGGAATCAGGTTCGCCTTCGCCCTTGTTTGGAAAAAATTTCAAGACCCCGGATTTCAAGAGTATCATCTGCCTCCCTCTGAGCTATCAAAAAAGCACCATCGGTGTCCTTGGATTCGCCCACGAGCATGCCACGCGTATTGATGACTCTCTGAAAAGTTTCAGCGAGATGGCTGCTGCCTACCTGGAGTTGTTTCTTGAGAATCTTTTTCTGAAAAGTCGCGTTGCTTCACTGGAACGCAGCCAGCCCAAAGAATAATTTTTTACCATCAGAATAACAGTCATTTTCCGGATGTCGTTTTTTCCGGGGAGGAATAATGGATACAAACCAACTGACTGAATTATGTCGGGAGGCCCGTGCGGCAGTGCATGCTGCGGGCTCCATCGTTCGGACGCATTGGAATCAACCGCGCCATGTTACGCACAAAGGCAGGATCGATCTGGTCACTGAAACGGACCTGGCCGTGGAAGCCACCTTGCGCGAGTCCCTCGGAAAGTTGTCTTCCGACATCGGATATTATGCGGAGGAAAGCTCCGAAGGCATGTCATTGCCTGATCTGGCGTGGGTTGTGGATCCTGTGGACGGAACCACCAATTTTGTTCACCGCATTCCTTTTGTGGCCATATCCGTGGGCTTGTGGAGCAAGGAAGGTATGCTGTGCGGCATTGTCTACAATCCGATTCTGGAAGAATTTTTCTGGGCGCAAAAGGGCAGGGGAGCTCATTTGAACGACAACAGGATCGCGGTGTCGACCACCGATGATCTGGAGCAATCCCTGGTGGCCACTGGATTCCCGTACGCCATCCTGGAACACAAGGACAGGATCATAGGCTGGCTGGACAAGGTTTTGCCCAGCACGCAGGGGGTCAGACGCTGCGGTGCCGCTGCACTGGACCTGGCTTATGTGGCTTGCGGCCGTTATGACGCCTATTATGAGGCGACCCTGCGTCCGTGGGACATGTCCGCAGGGTGGCTGCTGGTGGAGGAGGCCGGAGGCCGCGTGACGAGCTATGATCCGGAACAGGCGGCAAGCTTTGATCTTTTCTCTCCAACAGTTCTGGCCAGCAATGGTCTGGTGCATACGCAGCTGGCCGCGTTGCTGGACGGTTGATCAGGTGTTGGGAAAGCGCAGGAGTTTTTTTTCATAGCAGTACACCAGCCCTGGCGTCAGTGTATCGCGATACTCATTGACGAGAAAATCCAGTTCATCCGGATCCACAAAATGCCCCCCGTCGAGTTCGTCCGGATTGGGCGTGGGTGGTTGCGAGAATTTACCAGCTGTAAAAAGCGTGACAAATTCAAAATGGGTGTCGTTGCTGGCGGGAATGTCATGAAGCCGGGTCAGACGGTCCGTACGCAGGCCTAGCTCTTCGTAGAGCTCGCGGATGGCCGCATCTTCACGGGATTCCCCCTGTTTGACATGTCCGGATGCGGATATATCCAGCCTTCCGGGGTAAAGTGATTTGTTTTTTCCTCGTTTTTGCAGATACAGCTTGCTTTTCATGTCATAGACAAGAACGAGTACGGATCGGTGCATCAGGCATTGCCTGTGCACCTCGCCACGGGGCATAATAGCCAGAGGTTTGTCGTATTTGTCGACCACCTCGATGAGTTCGTCTGCCTCGTCTGCGCTGCAATCCTGGGGTGTAGTTTTTCGTGTCATTGAAATTTCATCCGTACGTAATGGAGAAAACATGCAAATTGTGCCGAACCAGCTGACATTTTCCCGGTTGGACAAAGCCGATGCGCAGCAACTGCTGTCTTTGGAGCGGCTTTGTTTCAGCCATCCCTGGGACGAGCGTCAATTCAATCTGGCTTTTGAGCAGGATCTGTTCAACGTGTTCGGCTTGAAAAATGGAGAGAGCCTCCTGGCCTATTTGTCTTTTTATCATTCGCCGGATGAAATGGAAATCCTCAATTTTGCCGTATCACCCGAAGTTCGTCGTTGTGGTATTGGAAAACGCCTTTTGGGGCTCGTGTTGCAAATTGGCCGTAAAATGGGCATAGAACGCGTAGTGCTGGAAGTCAGGTGCAGTAATGTCGCTGCCAAAGAATTGTACGCCTCTTTCGGGTTCGAGCAGGTTGGAATCCGCAAGGCCTACTATCCGGACAACCGTGAGGACGCCCTTGTTCTGGCGTTGCGGTTCGCATCCAGTCGGCAGCAGGCTCAGGAGTCTTCCATCAATCATTGAACTTGTTACGGACACAAAAGTGTCTTTTTTTAAAGGAGTTACCTTATGAAAAAATTAATGGCAGCCAATTGGAAAATGTTCAAGACAGCGCAGCAGGCCGAAGCCACGGCCAAGGATTTTGTTCAGCTTATTGGCGCTTTACCCGATGACAGGGAACTGCTTGTGTTCCCGAACTTTCTCGGCATAGCCCCTGTGGTGCAGGCCTTTGGCCCCATGAAAGATTATTTCGTTGGCGGACAGAATTTCTACCCCGCTGAAGAAGGCGCCTTTACCGGAGAAATTTCTCCCATGATGCTCAAGGACATTGGCTGTGAATACGCGCTGACAGGGCATTCCGAGCGGCGCCACGTACTCGGTGAAACCGATGAGGTGGTAGGCAAGAAAACCGCCTATGCCCTTGAGCAGGGCCTGAATGTGGTGCTCTGCATCGGTGAAAAGATCGAACAGCGCGAAGCAGGCGAACTGGAAAAGGTTCTGGAACTGCAGCTCAAGGAAGGACTGGCCGGAGTAGCCAAAGACATCACTGCCGACCGTCTGTCCATTGCCTATGAGCCTGTATGGGCAATCGGCACCGGAAAAGTCGCCGAACCCGCGGATATTCTGGAGGCCCATGCCTTTGTGCGTAAAATGCTTAAAGAAATGCTGGACAATGGCGAAGAAATCCGTATTCTTTACGGCGGCAGCGTGAAGCCGAAGAATGCAAAAGAAATTATTTCGCTTGACAATGTGAACGGAGTACTGGTAGGAGGTGCTTCTTTGCAGGGCGAAAGTTTCAAGGACATTGCCAAGGCCTAGCTGCTGCAAAATAAAACGTCTGGTCTGTCGGATAATGACCGTAAAGGAAAACGTTCAGTGCAACATTTGGTTCTTACTCTGCACGTAGTCATTTGTGTGGTTCTGGTAGTGATCGTCCTTTTGCAATCAGGCAAAGAGGGCATGGGCGTCATCTTTGGTGGCGGTAGCAGCTCTTTGTTCGGTGGCTCTGGCGCCGGGGGATTGCTGGCTAAAATTACTGGAGTAGTCGCTGTAATATTTTTAGTGACATCACTTTCGTATACTGCTATGACCAGCAACCGGACAACGGCGGAAGACACCTTGATGGATTCGGCCATTGAAAAGCAGATTGACGAAAAGGCTCAAGCCCCGCAGGGAATTGTCGTAGACGACGGCAAGGCAGATACTGAAAAGGCTGCCCCTGCAGCGAGCCAAGACAAGACCTCAGATGCCTCGGCCCCGGCAACAGCGCCGGCCAAAGACGCAACTGCGGAGACTAAAAGCGAATAAGGCAGATTCAATGCCTTAAGCGTGCCGAGGTGGTGGAACTGGTAGACACGCTATCTTGAGGGGGTAGTGGGCCAACGCCCGTGGGGGTTCGAGTCCCCCCCTCGGCACCATACAGATTTAAGGGTTTCAGCTCACCGTTGGAACCCTTTTTTCATCAAAGTAAAAATAAAAGCAGTCAATCAACAGATTGCTTTAGCAACAACCCAAACATAAAAACGCAGCTGCTGCGAACCGGGCAACAACGCCGAAAAGCACAACTGCGGAGATATACGAGCGAATAAGGCAGATTCAATGCCTTAAGCGTGCCGAGGTGGTGGAACTGGTAGACACGCTATCTTGAGGGGGTAGTGGGCCAACGCCCGTGGGGGTTCGAGTCCCCCCCTCGGCACCATATATTTAAGGGTTTCAGCTAACGCTGGAACCCTTTTTTGTTACGAGCCGCTGCGGATCTGTATCATGTCTGGGAGACTGTCTGACGTCTTGACCTTTTTAAGTAAAGACGGGGCCGTCCCAGCACTTGTTGAATCTATTGATATTCCTCAGTGGAAACGGGCGGCAATTCTTTCTGATCTTTGGGAATATGGGATAGTGGGAGAGCAGGGAAAGCCGGGGCGGGGAATTCCCTTTTCTTAGCGTAAGATTTGCAGAAAATGGCCTACATGCGCTTCATGAAGTGCTGCGGCCTGGTGGGGATCGTGCGCCTTGACGGCTTTCACAAGTTTCACATGCGCCCCGATTTCCACTTCATCAGGTTTGTAGTGCTCGCGGATGAGATACCAGTAGCGCAGGCAGATGTTATGCAATCCTTCACGAGTCTGGCGCAGCACCAGGTTGTTGGAGGCTTTGGACAGCGCATCGTGAAAGGCTGCGTCCAGGCGAATCCCCTGTTCGAATTCCCCGGCCTGCAAGGCTTCTTCTGACAGACCTGACAATTCTTCCAGCTCCTGAATATCCGTATTGGTTGCCCGTTCCGCGGCAAGCTGCGCCACGGTTTTTTCCAGGGGCAGACGGACTTCGAAAACCTGGCGAATTTGTGAGGTTTTGATGGGAGCCACGAATATTCCCTGGCGCGGCCGGATGTTCAGCAAGCCCTGTATCGACAACAATTGCAAAACCTCTCTGAGAGGGGTTCTGGATACGCCGAATCTTTCCGCAAGATCACGCTCGTTGAGCTTTTGCCCCGGCTTGAGAGTGGTATACAGAATCCAGTCGCGCAGACAGGTGTAAATGACAGCCTTGCTGTTATCGTTTTGGAAAAAAACCGTGGGTCTGTCAGAAAAGCGATCGTTCATAGGTTCCCGCTACATGAATTGAACAAGTTGATCGCAAGGATAATGGCTTCCCAGGGCTGCCTTGACCATCAGCAATGTTTTGGTGGCGGCCAGTTGCCCGGCGGAAAATGCACCGGCCTTCATCAAATGCGCCGCCCCGCCGAAATAGCCGTACAGGGGCCAGACACCACCCCGCAGACAGCGGGAACATAAAAATACCGGTACGCCTTTGTCCAGGGCTTCGAGCAGGGCTTCAGCCGCTTTTGGGGGAACATTGCCCGCACCGAATCCTTCGATGACCAGCGCCTTTGCCCCGGACTCCAAAGCGGCACGAATGAGAAGTCCATCTATGCCGGGCCAGCAGGCAATCAAGGGTACGGAAGCGGACATGTCCGATACGTCAAAGGGTAACCGCAACCTTTTGCCAGGACCGCCCTTGTGAAAATGGATCCGGGGGCCCACTATTTCGCCTATGCTGCCCTGGATTTCTCCCACCAGCGGGGTCACGGAAATGGAATCTTCCTTGACCGCATCAATGGGGCTGAACAATTTGGAGCCCATCTGGATGAGGACTTCGCTTTCCTCCGGCATGGCCAGACAGCAGAGCAGGCTGTCGTACAGATTGCGTACGCCGTCATAGCCGATTTCACCACTGTGGCGCATGGCTCCGGACGTCACCACCGGCTTGGAGGAATGGAGCGCCATGTTCAGGACAAAGGAGCTTTCCACGAGCAGATCCGTACCGTGCAGCACCACACAGCCGAGGACGGTTTCCTCGGCCAGGACCTTGTCAATGTCCCGGGCCAGTTGCAGCATGTGCTCCGGGGTCATGTGACCGCTGGGCAGGCTGGACCATTTGACCGGTCGCAGACTTACTCCAGGCAGTGCGGGCAGACCATTGAGCAGAGCTTCGGACTGATCTCCGGGAACCACGCCGGGCGTATTTTCCCGGGGAGACATTTCAATGGTCCCCCCGGTGAAGAAGACGACGATTTCGTTGTTATTTTTTGATGGCATAGCGCCAGTTCTGAGCGTCCATACGCTTGATGAAGTTTTCGAGATAATCCACAAGGACAGAGCGCATGGCATCGCCTTTTTCCTTGGTTGCCTTGGTCGGATCGCCACTGGCGCCGAATTTGGTCAGTTCGGCGAAATTCCAGATGAGTTTGACGTTGGAATCCATTTCGGGAACCTGTCCCTGGGCCCGGCTCATATCGCAGAGTTCGGGAAACATGGACAAGCCAATGGATGTTTCGCCTTCGCCGCCATGTCCCAGACCGTCCCAGACCTCGAAGGTGTCCTTGGGCAGAAGATTGCCCGCGGTTACCCACCAGGCGTCCAGAACCGCCAGACCAAAGTCCGGATGTTTGACCTTGAAATCCCGGGCCGCAATTTCGATGGGGGCTATGTTGCCGTCATGTCCGTTGACGATGAGGACCTTGTTGATGCCCCAATACGCGGCGGATTCCAGCAGTTCGCGAACCACGCGAATGACCGTGTCGTCCGAGAGCGAGAGGCACATGGGTTTGTGGCGGTAATGCTGGCTCATGCCGAACCAGAGGGGCGGCGCCACCACAGCGTCTTCAAAACGTTCTGCCAGATCAAGGGCTATCTGGTGGCTCACCAGTGAGTCACAGCCGTACGGCAGATGTTCGCCATGGCTTTCGCAGGAGCCGATGGCCAGAAACAGCTTGTCGAACTTGCTGTCTATGAAACTGAATTGCGTGTTTTGTTCCAGGCGGATGTTTCGCATGGTGCACCTCATTGGAATTGCGGCCGCGCACAAGGCGCGGCCGCGTTGACGTATGATGAAATGAAACTATTTGGCGTTGGGGTTCCAGACGTATTTCACGTCGTAGTTGCCGTCTGTGACGTTGATGATGGAAACGCTTTTCAGCGGAACGCCGCCGTTTCCGGCAAAGGTGATGCCGCCGGTCACAGCCGGGTAGTTCTTGGTTTCGGACAGGGCCTTGCGAATGTCGGCGGGCTTGTCCGAACCGGCGCGTTTGATGGCGTCGGCGATCAGACCTACAGCGTCATATCCCAGTGCGGCAAAGGCGTTTTCAGGTTCGACACCGTATTGGGCCTTGTAGGCTTTGATGAATTCGAGCACTTCGGGGCGGGTTTCGCCGCGGAAAGTGTGGGTGGTGAAGTAGACGCCGTGGGCAAGCTTCTTGCCGGGCACGCTGGCAACCAGCTCGGTATCAAAACCATCACCGGAGAGAATGGGCAGCTCCAGACCGGCTTCACGAATCTGCTTTACGGAAAGGCCTGCTTCGTTGGGCACTGCGGACACGAATACAGCGTCCACGCCAGCGGATTTCAGGCGGGCGATCTGGGCGGAGAAGTCCTTGTCGCCGCTCATGAAAAAGTCTTCCAGGGGGATGGTGGCGCCGTCTTTGGTAGCGCGTTCCTTGAAAAACTTGGCCAGGGTCTTGGTGAAATCCATGGAGTTGTCGGTCCAGACAGCGATCTTTTTCAGGCCGAGGTCTTTGACCGCGTAATCGGCAATGGCGTAGGCCTGCACATTGTCTCCATAGGGGGCCAGGAACATGCAGTCACCGACCATGGCGGGCAGGGTGGGCAGGGTGGCGCCGGAAGTCACGAAGGGAATGCCCTTTTTCTGGAACAGGGGAGCCGAAGGCAGTACGAAGGAAGGATCCGAGTAGCCGATGCCGGCAACAATGCCTTCACCCAGCACTTTCTTGGCGCCGATGGCGGCCGCTTTCTGGTCGGTCTTGGTATCCACACCGATGATTTCCAACTTGCGTCCGAGTACGCCGCCGGCCTTGTTGATCATTTCCGCCTTGAGCTTCGCTCCGTTGAGCGAGGGGGCGTCGATGGAGCTCATGCCACCGGTCAGGTTGTACAGGGCGCCAATCTTGATCGAATCAGCGGCCTGGGAAGGCATGGACATGCCCAGTACCAGACCCAACACGGCGAAGAGCTTGAATAGATTTTTCATGTTGTTGATCTCCTTAAACGTTGATGTTGTTTTTTTCTCGAGGAGCGATTCCCCTAGGTTCGTAGCAACTGAACAAGCCCTGGGGCCGGAATATAAGGATGGCTATCAGTACGAGAGCCATGAATATTTCGCCGACTCCGTAGATGGAGAAATTTTCCTCCAGGGGGCGAAACAATTCCGTTATTACCGTGAACAGCACGGCGCCCACCAGGGAACCTGAGATGGAGCCGGCGCCGCCGACCACCACCATGACGACCAGCATGAAAGCCAGCAGCAGGGAAAACGAATTGGGGGTCAGGGCAGTGATAAGATGCCCCCAGAGGCCTCCGGCCACACCGGCAAAAAAGGCGCCGATGACCAGGGCCTGCAATTTGACCGCGAAGACGTTGATTCCGAGACAGCGTGCCGCCATTTCGTTTTCGCGGATGGCGATGAATTGCCGTCCGTAGGACGAAAATTTTATTTTCCAGCAGACGTATACGGTAACCACCAGCCATCCGAAGACCCACCAGACATTGGTGAGTTCATCCAGTCCATTAAGTCCGAGCGGTCCGCGCGTAATGCTGTCCATGTTGATGATCAGCACCTGGACTATGATCAGAAAGCCCATGGTGGCCACGGCCAGGTAATGGCCGCGCAGCCTGAGAACGGGAATGCCGATGATCAACGCGGCCAGTGCCGCTGCAATGCCGCCGATGAGCATGGCGGGGAGAAAAGGCATATGCAGGGCGGCGAGCCAATGGGGCAGGTCGGGAAGGAACAGCGGCTTTTTAGCCATGGGAAAAGTCAGAAGCGCAGCTGTGTAGCCTCCGATGGCCATGAAGGCGGGATGACCGAGGGAGAACAATCCGGTGAACCCGTTGGTCAGGTTCAGACTGACGGCCAGCATGGCGAATATTCCCGCAAAGCAAACGAGCGAGAGCAGATAGTCATTGAAGAAATTCTGCGCCAGGGCCAGCAAGCCGGCCAGGCAGATAAGAGCTGCTGCAAAGATAACTATGCGTTTCATCAGGCTCTCTCCTCCTGGCTCTTGCCCAGGATGCCGTTGGGCAGCACGAGCAGGATAAGGATGAGGGTCCCGAACACGAATGCATCACGATACGAGGAATAGATGGGAGGCAGCAGTCCCACGAACATTACCTCGGACATGCCCAGCAGGTAGCCGCCCAGAATGGCTCCGGGGATGGATCCCACACCGCCGATGACCGCTGCCACAAAGGACTTGAGCCCCGGCAGGAATCCCATGAGTGGATCTATCTGCCCGAATTTTCCGCCCCACATCAGGCCGGAAATGCCGGCCAGAGCCGAGCCGAGCGCAAAGGTGACGGCAATGGTACGGTTGATGTTCACTCCCATCAGTCTCGCCACATCGAGATTTTCGGCCGTGGCGCGCATGGCCGTTCCCACCCGTGTCCGGTAGACGATGAGCAGCAGCACTGCCACGAGAATGGGAGCCGCGAGAATGATGGAAATGTCCACGACCCGTACCTGCAGTTCCCAGAAGGATACGGAGGTCTGCATGAATTCGGGAAAGGAGAAGTTGCGCGGCTGGGCGGTCAAGATCAGGATACCGAGATTCTGTATCATGATGGACACGCCGAGCGAGGCGATGAACCCCGTGACCTGCGGCGCGCCTCGCATGGGGCGGAAAGCGAAGCGTTCCACGATCAGCCCGCTCATGGCTCCCACCGCGATAACGCCAGGTGCTACAATCCAAAGGGGCAGCCCCAGGATGCCCAGCAGTCCGAGGGTGCTGAAGGCGCCGATCATCACGATGTCGCCATGGGCGAAGTTTATAAGGTTGATGATCCCGTAGATCATGGAAAATCCAACGGCTACCAGGGCGTACATGGAGCCGAGAATAATTCCGTTAAGTAGTTGTTGTGCCAAATATGCGGATGTCACTTTTAGCCTCCCAGATAGGCCTTGCGGACGTTGTCGTCGTTGATCAGTTCGTCTCCGGTGCCGGAGAGGGTGACGCTGCCGTTTTCGATAACGTAGGCCCGATGCGCCAACTCAAGGGCCATGACGGCATTTTGTTCGACAAGCAGAACCGTGACCCCCTGGCTGTTGATTTTTTCCAGAAGCTCGAAAATGGCTTCCACAATCAGCGGGGCCAGCCCCAGCGATGGTTCGTCCAGCATGAGCAGTTTGGGACGGCTCATGAGGGCGCGCCCCAGTGCGAGCATCATCTGTTCGCCTCCGGACAGGGTGCCTGCTGTCTGGCGGGTTCTGTCTCCCAGTATGGGGAACATTTCATATACATTTTCCAGATCTTCCTGAATGCCTTGTTTGTCGTTGCGCAGGTAAGCGCCCATTTTAAGGTTGTCGACTACGCTCAACCTGCCGAAGATCCCACGACCCTCGGGACAGTGGCACAGGCCAGCGGCCACAATGGATTCGGCCTGCATGGAGTGCAGTTGCAGGGGAGCGGAGTCCTCCTTGGGACGGTAGATGATCTGTCCGCCGCGGACCGGCAGCAGGCCGGAAATGGCTCGCAGCGTTGTGGTTTTGCCCGCACCATTGGCCCCGATCAGTGCGACGATTTCACCCGCCCGTACTTGCAGGGACACGCCGTGCAGCACATGGGTGTTGCCGCGGAAAACATTCAGGTCCTGTATGTCCAGCATGGAGTCCGTGCTCATGCTCTGGCCTCCTTTTTCCGATTTCCTGTTCCAAGATAGGCTTCGGCCACTTGCGGGTTGTTCTGGATCTCAGAAGGGGTTCCTTCGGCCAGCAGACACCCGTAATTCAGAACCTGCAGTCGTTCACAAAGGTTCATGACCAGATGCATGTCGTGCTCGATGAGCAGTATGGCAAGATGGAATTCCTTGTGGATATGTCTGATGGTCCGGACCAGGTCCTCGGTTTCTCCGGGGTTCATGCCTGCGGCGGGCTCGTCCAGCAGAAGCAGTTTCGGGCTCAGCGCCAGGGCTCTGGCTATCTCCAGGCGACGCTGGTCTCCATAGGGCAGGTCTCCCGAACGTTTGTCCAGCAGATGCGCAATGCCGATGAGTTCGGCGAGCTGTTGCGCGCGTCTGGTCATGGAATGTTCGGACCGTCGCTGGCGCGGCAGTTGGAGAATGGTTGAAAAAAGTCCGCGTCCCATGCTGCAGTGAAAACCCGTACGAATGTTGTCCAGTACGGTCATCGAATCAAACAGGCGGATATTTTGAAAGGTCCTGGCAATGCCGGCCCGTGCGGTTTTTACCGGTCCGAGCCCTGCTATTTCCTTGTTGTCAAAAAGAATGGACCCGTTTGTAGGAGCGAGTACGCCGGACAGTATGTTGAAAACCGTTGTCTTCCCGGCTCCGTTGGGCCCGATCAAGCCAATCAGTTCCCCTTTGCGTATGGTCAGGGAGTATTCGGACAAAGCGACGATGCCGCCGAAATGCTTGGCCACTCCCTGTGCTTCCATAATGTTGTTGGTCGTTGCTGCCATTCTGTATTGGTCCTTTTTCTTGTTGAGTCGTTTTCGCCTCAACGTGGTATACCAGACGTGGTATACCACGCAAAAATAGAGGTCAAGACTCTTTTTTGACAATATCGTTAATTGTGCAAAATATTTTTCATTAACTACCTGTACTTTTTTCCAAAAAAGAAAAAATATATCCTATTAAAAAAGACGGAAACGTGAACGCAAGAAAAAGAGCGTCTTTAGGTTGTCCTTCGGGAATATTGCTTCAAGAGAGTACGGCAAAGGGGAGATAGTCAGACTCAAAGCCCTTTTGATGATAGCGCGTAGGGGGGGATTGTACGGTGAGAGATCAATTTATGAGGCAATCCACCTGAATAAGAAATTCCTGAAGCTATCATTAATGTAGCTTAAAAAGTATTTGAAAAAAAGGTCCGAAGCGTTTTTAGAACGCCGAAAATCTTTTTTGTCGACTCAACGGTTGGAATATCCAACAATTTAGGCAGACAGGGAGTTGCTATCCCGTACGACCTTCAATAATACTTTAGGAACATTTAAAGAAAAGACAGAGCGGTGATTTGGATGAAGTTCAATGACCCCACTGGGAGTTTGGGCAGGCATGATCAGGCGCGTGGAATGGGGGGCCATGAAAGTAATCCATCAATAAGCTAAATTTGATTGCGGTGGTCTATTTCGCGAAGTTCAACAGACCTCGGACGGAATACTGCCAAGAGCGGAAACTATCAAACAGCCGATCCTGAATCACTGGTCGTTGCCTAGATAGTGGGTAGTCTTCAAGTGTACTATTTCAATAAGTTGTTTCTCCAGAGAGTTGCTTCAATAATTCTCTGGCACATTTTTGCGGCATATATGGCTGTAAACGTTTGATGTTTTCTTCTGCCGGCAGTCCAGCCAGAAAATAACAGTTGCTCAATCTGGCCAGGAGTATTCCATAATTTGCGTCATAATCCTGTATAAACTGTTTTGCCGTCATTTTTTTTTGCAATATGTATTTATCGAGACTATTTCGAATGCCTTGAGCGAGATTTAAATAATCATTTTTATACTCACCAGATTTTGTTGGCACCCATTTGGAGGCTTTGAAACACAAAAAATATGGTGCTGAAGCCGAACAACCAGGGCAACCAAAGGACATGTGCGGACAGTTTTCACCTGGAGTTTGAATATTCCACAATCCATCCAGAGCTTTTATCAGTCCTGAAGGTTTAATGAAGATATCATGCTCTTTTTCGTCTGGATACACATGCTCTGCCGGGGCCTTGTATCCCACTTCTGAAACGGAAACAGTATTATCGAAAGCGGTAAGGATTATCATGGAATATGATCCATGGCCTCCCGCACTGGTTCGTGCCACAAGAGTCACCATATTGGGTTTTGGAAAATCTTTTGCGATGCTCATTTCTTCAGGATCAACTGAACCATAATAATAGATCATGTTTTCAGGATCTGGTTTTATAAGTTTTTTTCCCTTGTATGAAATTTGTAAATTGTATGCAGGAAAAGGAACGGTTGTATCTTTTATTTCCGACAACTTGGCGCCGTAAAAAGACATGGATTGCTTTTTAACGCTTATGTTTTTGTCTTGATTAGTTGCCAAATATTTGACCAGGGACATGCAATGAGCACATTGTACGGACCCCATTGAAGCGTACAGTACGGATATGACCAGTAAAAAAAGAAATTTTTTAAGGCAATAGATCCAAGAATTAGCCATGTTATCCCCCCCCTCAAAAATGCTGAGCATGTATCCAGGTATAGATTATACCTTTATTTGAAAAATGTTATTGTACCGTAAGTATAAGATCGATTTGCGCATGTCAATGATTCTTCCGGGTTCATCATCTTAAGTTGTGATCAACTGAAAAAATATTTAATATAAACAGGTTATTGAGTGTTTGTTTGATGTGGTTCAACAAAAATAAAAAGCCCGGGCACTTGCCGAAATACCCGGGCCGGCGTCCGCAACAGACGCAACAATCAAGGAAGGTGTCTTTGCTTGATTTCAATGAAACAGGCTTACAGCGTATCCATGTCTATCCTTGTTCGCCCATGTTCCACGGCAGCTCCACCAGGGGCGAGTAGCCTTTCTGGCGGGCGAGTATATCCAGGGGAATGAGTCCCAGCGGGGCCAGGCGATGGTCCGGCGGGGTTATCCGGTCGCGGATGTCCATGGTCAGCAGGTAGTGCTTGCACTTATTGCAGAGTTCGACGCGTTCGAGATTGTTGTTCTCCACGTAAAAATAGCGACGATCTTCTTTTTCGTCATGGCTGCAGGACGGACAGACGGTACGGCCGATACGCCAGGTGTGGGCGCAGTGCGAACAGCACAGCCAGCGCTGTGCGGAGACGTTCTTCAGAAATTCAGTTGGCTCCTGTGGTCCTTGTTGCAGCAGCGACATGGATGGAGCGCTTCCGCATATGGGGCATTGTCCCTTGAGCCAGAATGTCCAGGGAATTTTTCGCATGGCCGGTTCCAGAGCTTCGGCAAGCTTTTCCACCCCTGGCTTGCTCAGACAATGCAGAATAAATCCAAGCTGTTCGAGCGGCATATCAAAACGTTGCGCCAGGTCGTTCAGCTGTCCGCGTGTACCATCGGACATGCTTGATTCTACCTGATTACGTACCGACTCATGCTCCAGGGCCGCTTTGAGCGCTTCGCAGATATCGGCAAGTGCGGGAAATGCTTCTGCCATGACCGGAAGCAGCACAGGAGCGACCTTGTCCAGTTGATAGCTTACCTGGGGGGCGTCCGGATGCTCGAGCAGCGGAATACCTTTCTGCATCAGGCTCCTGTCAATAGCCAGGTTTTCCAGATCCGGATCGGGCAGCAGGGAGCGACATTCCGCGACAGCTGTCAGGAACTTGCCAAAAGCCTGGAGCAATGGTTCGAGTTCGGGTTTGGCCGCGACGATTGCTGAAAGTTGTTTCTGTGCCGATTGAACGCTTTGTTCCTGGGCTGCCATGGGGTTTCTCCGTTATTTTTTGGCCCGCGGGAGCCGGAAGCTCCCGCGGGCAGGGTGTCTTGTTGGACAGAAGGTTCGGTTCGGATGCTGTTTTCGACAGAGGCCTCGTTTATCCGCGCAGCAACGTACGCAGGGGCGAGGTCATCATGGCGAAAAGCTGCTGCCTGTTCATGGGACCGGGCGCCTGGGCCACGGCATACTTCCAGTAGCGCTCGGGCTTGAAGGTCAGCAGGTAGATGACCGAATCGTATTCCAGGTCGCCCAGTTGTGCTTCCGGGAATTCCTTTTTCACTTCGGCCAGCCGTTCCTTGGCCATTTTGATCATGTCTTCGCGTTCACCGAAGTTCATGGTGCCGGTGCAGCAGGTTTTGACGCACATGGGGAGCATGTCGTTTTTGACCCTGTCGATGCACATGTCGCATTTCACGATGGAGCCGTCCGCATCGTTTTTTCTGGGGATGTCGTACGGGCAGTCCGAACGCATGTCGTCGTAGGCTTCCTTGGGAAGCTTTTTGGTCAGTTCGGTGTAGTAGACGGCGCCCGTATCGCCATCCTGCATGACCGCGCCTTCGATATAGTTGTCGGCAGCGGCTTTGCAAGGAGGCTCGACGCAATGGCGGCACTGATCCGGAAAAAAGTTCCAGTGCACAACGCCTTTGTCGTCTTTGAATTCACTGAACCGGACGAGTTTCCAGTTGAAAGGATTCAGATCCGGCGGATTCTGGTGCGTACCCTGTTGCAGGGTTTTGTTGGCCTTGAGCTCGTGCCATTCCTTACAGGCTATCTGGCAGCCTCTGCAGGCCGTGCACCGTGACGTATCGATAAAAAATGCCTTTGGCATATGTTCCTCCATTCTGACCGTATGTGTGGCAAGTGCCTTTGGGGCTCTGCCCCAAACCCCGCCAGGGGGAAACGTCCCCCTGGACCTGCGGACAGGAAAACGGGGTTTATCGCTTTAGTTGCAACGCACCTTTTTCCTCGCCTGGAACGCCGGAGGAAAACCTCTAGCGGGCCAGCTCGGTGACCTTGTCGGCCTTGCGGATGTTGACCAGGCTGCACTTGTATTCGGGAATACCGGTGTTGGAGTCACCCACCGAAGGCGTCAGCCTGTTGGTGGCGTCTCCGCAGCCAGGAGTGGTCCAGCCGAAGCTGTAGGGCATGCCGATTTCATGCACCGTACGGCCCTGGATGGTGAACGGAGTCAGGCGTACCGTGACCATGGCCACTGCCTGGACTTCGCCGCGGGCGCTTTCAACGACAACGACGTCGCCGTTCTTAATGCCTTTTTCCTTGGCCAGTTCGTGGCTCATTTCCACGTAGGACTGGGGTTCGGCTTCCAGCAGGTTAGGCGTGTTGCGGGTTTCCGCGCCGCCGCACCAGTGCTCGGTGACCGCGTAGGTGGTCAACACGATGGGGAACTTGGGATCCGCGGGCGGAGCGAGTACGTCCATGTCGCTCTTGACGAACTTGTAGCACGGGCTGTTGAGCTGCTTGGAGAACGGATGCTGTTTGACCGGAGTTTCCACGGGCTCGTAATGCTCGGGGAAGGGGCCTTCCACCCGGCCCGGACCGAACAGCTGACCGTAACCGTGCGTATGCATGATGAAGGGGTATTTGCCGTCCTTCTGGGCCATGGGCTTCCATCCGCCATCCGGGATATCGCCCTGCCATTTGGCGCCGTCCCAGCGGATGACCCAGAGGTCCTTGCGCCAGGGGTTGCCTTCCGGATCCACGGATGCGCGGTTGTAAAGAATCCGGCGGTTGACCGGCCAGGCAAAGGAGAAGTTGGGGAACAGGCCGAGCTGGGCCGCATGTTCGTCCTGACCCAGGTCGCGGCGTTTGGCCTTGTTGCCGTCTTCTTCGGTGTAGCAACCGCTGAACAGCCAGTTGTAACAGGCGGTCGAACCGTCGTCTTTGAGAGCCACAAAGGTGGGCACCTGCTGGCCTTTCTTGTAGAGCTTGTCGCCGATCTTGGTGTCTTTGGTAAAGTAACCGTTGTTGATCTTGGCGATGGCGTCGGCGTCGTATTTTTCGGGCCACTGCATGTTCACGATGGGCTCGGGGAAGGTGCCGCCTTCCTTTTGGTACAGCTTTTTGACGCGCCCCATGATATCCACGAGCATGGCGCCCATGTCGCGGCATTCGCCGATGGGGGAGGCTGCTTTGTAGTGCCAGAGCATCCAGCGTCCGGAGTTGGTGACGGAGCCGTCTTTTTCTGCGCGCTGGGACGAAGGCAGCAGGAAGACTTCGGTCTTGATCTTGGAAGGATCAGCGCCCGGACGGTGCCAGTTGTCCGAGGTTTCGGTGTGGTGGATTTCACCGACGACCAGCCAGTCCAGATTGTCCGTGGCTTTACGGACCTTGTGCGTATTGGGCACGGACTGACAGGGGTTGTGCGCGAAGACGAAGCCGCCCTTGATTTTGTTCTTGTACATTCTGTCGTAGAAGAACAGGTAGGAGTAATCCTCGCCCGGATCGCATTTGGGAAGCCATTGGTAGCCGAAGTCGTTTTCTTTGGTCGCGGCGTCGCCGAACCAGCTTTTCAGCATGCTGACAACGTACTTGGGACGGTGCTGCCACCAGTTGGCGCTTTTGGGATCATTGGAAACGGGCGTACAGGCCTTGAGGTAATCCGTCAGGCTATCCTGTCCGGCCTTGGGCACGGGATGGTAACCGGGAAGGATGTGCCAGAGAATGGCCATATCCGTGGAACCCTGTACGTTGGGTTCGCCGCGCAGGGCGTTGATGCCGCCGCCGGCCACGCCGATGTTACCCAGAAGCAGCTGGACCATGGCGCTCGTACGGATGATCTGCACGCCGATGGTGTGCTGTGTCCAACCCAGCGCGTACATGACGGTACCGGCCTTGTCGGGTACGCCTGTTGCCGCGTAGGTCTCGTAGACCTTCATGATTTTGTCTTTGGGAACGCCGGTGATGTCCGAGACCTTGTCCAGCGAATAACGGGAGTAGTGTTTTTTCAGCAGCTGGAAAACGCAGTTGGGATCCTGAAGCGTTTCATCACGCTTGGGAATGCCCTTGTCGTCCATCTGGAAGGTCCAGGTCGCCTTATCGTAGGTCCTGGTTTTGGGATCATATCCGGTGAACAGACCGTCGGTAAAACCGAACTTCGGATTCACCAGCAGGGGCGCGTTGGTGTAATTGACGACGTATTCCTTGAAATACTTGTCGCTGTTGATGATGTAGTTGATCATGCCACCCAGGAAGGCGATGTCCGTGCCGGAGCGGAGGGGCACATGGAAATTGGCCCGTGCGGACGTCCTGTTGAAAACGGGGTCAACGTGCATGACCGTGGCGCCCTTGGCTTTGGCCTTGAGAACCCACTTGAAGGAGATGGGGTGGTTTTCCGCTGCCTTGCCGCCCATGATCAGGATGGAATCGGCGTTTTTGATGTCGATCCAGTGGTTGGTCATGGCGCCGCGACCGAAAGATTCGGCCAGAGCGGGAACCGTGGCGCTATGGCAGATACGCGCCTGGTGGTCCATGTTCACGATGCCCAGTGCGCGCAGCATGTGGTGATGCACACCGCACTCCTCGTTGTCCATCTGCGAGGTACCGGCCTGGAACATGGCTTCGCAACGGTTGACCACCTGTCCTTTGGCGTTCTTTTCAGTAAAGTTCGCGTCGCGGGTGTCTTTGATTTTCCGTGCGATCTTGTCCAGCATCCAATCCCAGTCTTTTTCTTCCCATTTGTCGCTGAACGGGGCGCGATACATGGGTTTTTCAATGCGGTGCTCGCCAACGTGCATGCTGAGCATGGCCGCACCCTTGGCGCACAGGGCTCCCTCGCTGACCGGGTAGTCCGGGTCGCCTTCCGTGGAAACGATTTTGTCGTTGATGCTATGCACCAGAAAATTACAACCGCACGAACAGAACGGACAAACCGAGATGGACTCTTTGGCCCCTTCGATTTTCAATCCCGCGGCGTATGCCGAAGCAATTTTCATGTCCAATCCGAGCTGTCCGAGCGTCAAACCGACGATACCCGCACCGGTCAGCTTCAGAAATCCGCGACGAGAACATTCCATACAAGCCTCCTGATAAGTGTAAGGCTATTAAAAAATAATGGATCAACCACATACACAGTATGTCTTGTGTTTGCTGGATGATGCCATAGATATTGTTCTCATCAATATTTTTTTCGTGTTATTATAAACAGTTAGATCTATTATTTTTAGCATATGTTTTTTCTAGCAAAATTATAGCAAAAGGTGACAGGCATTTTATGAACTATATATGCCAATTTTGTTATTTCTTGAAATAAAAATAGGCGTGCCAAATGGTCCTCTATTGATAGTATCGAAGTTTTAAATGTGTTAGGATAAACGTGTATTTCAATAAATTTTATTATTAACCTATATAATAAATATCTATGCTATTAATAGATATTATTGGGAAAATTTAAAGTTCTTATTTTTCAGTGTGTTATATGTAAATAAAATCATACCAATGGAGTTTGGTACTCCAAAGAAAGGAAAATGGGAGACTTTGTCAGGAACCTATGAGGCTCGAAACAGACGCTTTGGATGGGCAAAAAAAATACGCCCAGCACGTTGATCTCATCAGTGGAAACAGGTGACTTCGTAAACTGAAATGAGAATAGTCTAAGAATGGATGCGGCTTTTTATCGTGGGAGTGGAACAGGGCATAAGTATCTGAAATCAACACCTGACGCAGTTAGAACCATACTAAAAGTATCCAGGACGGGAGTTCCATATTCTGAAACAGGAAAAATTGCTGACGCGGCAGCAAAGAAAAAAACGCCTGCATGGAGAAAAACAGCGTACTGGGTGGAATCTGACGTGGAGCCGACGAGTTATGGCTGCTTGTGTTCCAGTATGGCATCCAGCAGGGCGCTTTGGGGGACTCCTTCGGCAGCTGACAAGGCTTCCAGAGCGGTGCGCATTTTGAATTGATAATCAATGAATTTATCACTGATGGGAAGTGTCAGAGATACATCCTGCCCGTTGCTGTAAATGGCCACCTTGCAACAATTTCCCGCAGTCTGCTTTTTCCACCCATTGCTCTTCAAGTACGAGAGCATCTGATCAAGCCTGGGAAGGACGCTGTTGTCCTGCATACGGGGCTCCTTGTTGGTTCTTGTTGAAGTTCATCAACAGTAGTCAGCAGTCATGAATTGTGCAAGCAGTTATTTGATAACGCTTTACCTTTTTTGAGTTTGCTTGAGAAATGAAGGAGAGCTTTTCGGACATATGTTAACGGCTGCCTGTTTGAGTTTTTTTCCGTACAGAGACCTTCCGCTTCCTGTCGTATGCGCCGGTCTGCAGGTCTTTAAGGCGCACGCCGACACTTTTTCAAAAACGGCAACCTGAAAAAAACTTTGCTCCAGAGTATCCAACCTTTTTGGACTAATAATTGCTTGTTGAATTATGAAAGGAATTTTTTTCCATACCCAGGAAGGGGATGATTCAAGGAGCAGATCATGCAAAGTTATCAGCAAAGTATTCAGAGTGAAGCGTTTGTTTTTGATGCAGAAGACAGTCACATAATGGAATTGGAAAATGATGACTGGCAAATGCAGATTGTGGCGGACAGGCGGCGCGCGCCACGTATTTCTGTATCGGTTCTGCATATTCTGGAAACGGATAATTTCCGCGAGCTCGATGTTGTCGACCTGAGCATGAGCGGGCTCCGTATCAGCCATAATGGCTGGCGGTTCACGCCCGGCGATCGCCTTATTTTTGACATTATCTATCGAGACCGTTTTGTCATCAAGAATGCCAGAGCCCGCGTGGTACGGGTGAATGATTCCTACATAGGATGCAAATTCATCAATATAGCCCCCGCAGTCGGGGAAAAACTGGCCCGACTGGCTGCTTTCGCACTCTGAGAACGACATTGAGACAACAGATCAACGTATAGGCCACTCCGTACGCCATTTATCCGGAGTCAGCCTGCGTAACTGCCAGAGGACCATTTTGCGTCCATTGGGCAAAAGATTTTTCCGAGGCAGCCGCCCCGCGTGCTTGATGTATTCCTGTTCGAAAACTGGAATCAGAATCTGCTGGTGATCGTCGGGCTGCGTATCGGGGCGTCACACCACTCATCCAAAGGGGCGACTGCTGGCCGCAGCATCATGCGTTACGGCTGTATCCGGTTGCACTCTTTATTTTTCCCCACCTCGAAATCCGGCCACTATTAGCCCAGCCATAAATTGCACAGGACAACAGACAAACAGCACCCCTGTTGGCCTGCCGTATGGCCCAGACTGCTTCAGCGGTTATGCGACACTATGATTTTCGAGTTTTGGTCTGATTCAGTATTCGGGAACTGGTTGATGATTGCGCGGAAAGCGTTTTGTCTCATAATTCAAAAAAACCTAAATACTCGACTTTTGATAATTTTTGAGGTTATAATTCAATGTGCTACTCAGTTTATCGAATCAAATATGTATTTTGTGTATAAAATAGTAAATTATATTCGATGGTAACAGCCGGATGGTGATGGTTCATGCTGATAATCGGTCTCGGTATTTTTGTGGTTGCTCTTGGCGTTGGGTTCGTTATTGGTTTTTTTGTGGGCAAACACCGGGAATTTCAGGATTCTTTGCCTCATGATGCGTCTGAAAGCAAGTTGTTTCAGGTAGTTGCCGAGTCTTCGTATTGCTGGGAATACCTTTTGGGAGTTGCTGGCAACCCCTTGTATGTTTCACCATCCTGCGAGCGTTTGACAGGACATCCACCCGGAGATTTTTTGACAGACCCTGATCTGTTTTTTTCCATCGTCCATTCTGAAGACCAGGAAATGGTTCGTGCCCATTACAAAGATCCCGATTTGAAAGACGAAACGCAATCAATGGTGTACCGGATCATAGACACGGACGGTACCGAGCGCTGGATTTCTCACATCTGTTATCCGCTTTACGACGATTCAGGAAAATATATTGGAAGGCGCGGATGCAACAGTGATATTTCGGAGCTTAAACAGCGGGATCAGGCCTTGATCGGGCACGAAGCCGAGCTGCAGAAATGGGGGCAAATATTCAAACATACGGGTTGGGGAATCGCGGTTTGCGATCCGAGGGTCACTACCTACGATTTGATGAATCCTGAATTTCTCCGAATGCATGGCTATGAGGATAACGAATTGAATTCCAGTTCCGTGGAACGCTTTCTTGCTTCTCATGCTTTGGAGAACCTTCCCGAGTTGATTCGAGTTGCGGAAGAGCAGGGGCATCATGCTTTTGAATTGGACCATGTCCGGAAAGATGGCAGCATATTTCCCTGTTCCGTGGATATGACCGCGGTGAGGGACGAACACGGCTCCATCATATATTGGGTGAACAACGTACAGGATATAACAGAACGCAGAATCTTCGAAGAAAGTCTGTTGCTTGCCAAGGAGCAGGCGGAAGTGGCCAACCAGGCCAAAAGTCATTTTCTGGCCAATATCAGCCACGAGATCCGTACGCCCTTGAACGGCCTGTTCGGCATGCTGCAGCTTCTCGAAGAGACAAGTCTCAGCGAAGAACAGAAAGAATATGTTATGGCGGCCATGACCACAGGCAGGAACCTGTTGACTATCCTGAATGATATTCTGAGCTTCACCAAGCTGGAAACCGGGGAGTATAAACTCCTCAAGGATCCTTTCGACATCAGGAATACTTCGGAAATTGTGCGGGGAACCTTTGCCTTGAATGTGCTTGAAAAAGGACTGGAGCTGGCAATTTCCGTTGACGAGGCCATCCCGCAGGAGCTTATGGGAGACGAACGCCGGATGCGGCAAGTGCTGGTGAATGTGGTTGGCAATGCCGTCAAGTTCACGGATAAGGGCCGCATTGAGGTGCATTTTTATCTTTTGCCTCATCGCAGGGATGAGGATTCCTTGCTGATAGGCTGTGAAATTTGCGATACGGGCATTGGCATAGAGCCGGAAAAGGTGACTCAGATTTTCACTCCTTTTACACAGGTGGACATGAGTTATACGCGCAGGTACGGCGGCCTGGGGCTTGGCCTCGGCGTGGTAAAACGCATTGTGGAGCTCATGGACGGCAACATGTTTGTGGATTCTATGCCTGGGGAAGGAACCACGATATTCATGACCTTTAACCTGCATCGTTCTCCCAATGCGCATGAACAGGTGGAAAGGCCGCAGAAAATTGTCAACGAGTCCCCTGCGATGCATATATTGATCGTGGAGGACGATCCTGCAAACATGCTGGCCATTTCGCGTTTTCTGGAAAAGAAGATGGTCCGCATCAGTACCGCGCACAACGGACAGGAAGCTCTGACCAAAGTGAGCCAGGAAAAGTTCGATTGCATCATCATGGACATTCAGATGCCGGTGATGAATGGAGTCGAGGCTACGAGAATGATCCGTACGTCTCCCAAATACAGCAGGCGGGCCAGGACGCCGATCATTGCCCTGACCGCATTCGCCCTTGAGGAGGACAAGAATCTGTACCTGGAAATCGGCATGGACGACTACATGACAAAACCCGTCAATCTGGAAGATTTGTATACGGCCGTCAGCCGTCTGGCGCAGTGATCACAGGAAAGAGCTTTCTGGCCGGTGGCAGGGGAAACTGTTGACGCTTGCGTCTCCTCTCTCTATACCTGAATCTTCACAAGCGGCCTTCTGGCCTTAACGCCCAAGCTCTCGGTTAAAGGAGGAGAGTGCATGTTATTCAAACAGCTTACCGGAATCCTACTGCTTCTGTTTGTTCTGAGTGCCGTATCCTGCGCGCACAAGTCACCTTCTGCTTTTCAGGCTGGAAAAGAACTCCAGGGGCAGCAACAATACACTGAAGCCATTACAAGTTATACGCAGGCCATTGCGGATAAAAAGGGAAATTCTCTTGTGGCCGCCGCCTATTTTTACCGTGGCGAGTGTTACGAACGTACGGGTGATTTTGCCAATGCCTACAGGGATTTTTATACGGCGCAACAGCTGAGCTGCAAAATCATGAATACCGACAAATCCAGCAACACCAATTCCACGGCCTTGGGCGTTCTGGCTCAGAGCACCCTGTGCAACGACTACGGACCAAAGGCAGTGGCGCGCGTGGAGCCCAAGCTGCAAAGCGGCCAGGCGGACTCTATTCGCAACGAGGTGGACTCGCACATGGCCGCCCAATGATTTTTTATGTGCGTTTTGCACGGTTGCCCGACTTGTAAACAGGCGGCAGCATTTCATTGATGTGTCTCCCCTGCGGTTTGCAGCCAACCGCAGGGGATTTTTTTTGCAGGATCCGAACTGGCGTCGTTGACCCGATTTTTCGCCTGGAGGCTCTGTATTTCTGGTTCGGGAAGGTGCATTTCATTCTGAGTTGGCATACCATACGGAACATTTGAATCTGCCCATGAGGTGGTTTCAGGATCACTCCCAAGGAAAGAACTCGTGGCATTTGAAATAGAACGGAAATTTCTTGTCAGAAACGACAGCTGGAAGCAGAACGCCCAGGGCGTTCGTTACAGACAGGCCTACCTGTCCCGGACGCCGGAGCGAACCGTACGGGTCAGAACCGTACGTGATCGCGGTTTTTTGACGGTTCAAAGGGCTGACAACCGTAGCAAGGCGGCTGGAATACGAATATGAAATTCCATGGGCCGAGGCTGACGCCATGATCGACGGTTTGTGCGAACCGCCCGTGCTTGAAAAAGACCGCTACCAGGTTGAATATGAAGGCTTCACCTGGGAGATTGATGTTTTTTTCGGTGAAAATACAGGCCTGGTGGTTGCGGAAATTGAGCTTGAAGATGAAGGGCAGATTTTTGCCCAACCAGACTGGATCGGAGAGGAAGTAACCGGAGATCCCAGATACTACAACTCCAATCTTGGCGTACATCCGTACGCGCGCTGGCGCGCTACGCGGAAGGAGGAAAATCATGACGGATAACGCATTGCAAAACCGGGCGGCTGGGGCTCTCATGGGTGCGTGGATAGGCGACGCTCTCGGGCTCGGCCCCCATTGGTATTACGATCTGGACGCCATGCGGCGCGACTACGGCCCCTGGATCGACGGATATACGGATCCCAAACCCGGACGCTATCATGAAGGCATGCGGGCCGGGCAGCTATCCCAGGCCGGCTATATTCTCAAGCTCACGGTACGCTCGCTGATAGACAACAAAGGATATGATCAGCAGGATTTCTGCAAGCGCCTGGACAAAGACTTGTTCCCATTGCTGGACGGTACGCCCGCCAGCGGACCTGGGGGGTACACCAGCCAGTCCATACGCGATGCCTGGCGCAAACGCGTACAGCAGGGACTGCCCTGGGGACAGGTGGGAGGCCATGCGGACACCACCGAAGCCATCGAGCGGACCCTGGCCATTGCCATCCGGTACGCGTTGCAGCCCACCCGTCTGGCAGCTGCGGTCAGTTCCAATGCCGTGCTGACCCAGAACGACGATGTCGTTGTATCACTGACGGTGGCTTATGGTGCCGTACTGGCCATGCTCGTGCAGGGATATCCGCTGGATGCAAAGCTCTCTGGTCGTTTGATGCACCTGGTGAAGACGGGCGAGCTTCCCTTTCATGCGGTGACCACGGACGACCTGCAGCCGCCCCGTCCGGGCGAGCCCGATCCGCCGCGCGAAGGGCGTTTCGCCTCTCCGGACGCCTTGCTTTCGCCTTCGTACATGGCCAGGGCCGCACATGATCCGGACATTCGCATAGAGCCTGCCTGGAAAGCCTCGCTGGTCTACGGCATGCCCTGCGCCATTTATCATATGCTGCCGGCTGCTTATTATTTGTCCGCCCGATTCGCCGATGATTTTGAATCTGCCGTACTCCATGCGCTCAACGGCGGCGGGCAGAATCAGGTCCGCAGCATTCTGACCGGCGCGCTGACCGGCGCGCAGACCGGCCTGGATGGTATTCCTCAGCGGTTCATAGACGGTCTGGAAGAAGGGCAGGAACTGCTCGGCATGGCCAGGGAGCTTGCGGCGCAGTTGGAGTGATGTTCTGGGGCGTCACTGTTTATGGAGTGCCTTTGGTGGGCAGAAGGCGGCAGGCGATTTCATTGTCCAGGATATCGCGGATAGTGTCGAAAATGTCGTTGCCGCCAGTGTATTTTTTCCCGTAATCAAGGTCAAAGCCATAATCTATCTGTGAACTGGTGGCGCCCTGCGCGTGCTGGAGAAGCGTCTCGAACTTGTCCAGGGCCTTGACGACCCGTGCTTCAGCGCTTTGGGCGTTTTCGTACTCTTCCCAGAGTTCGAAGAGTTCCCGGCGCATGTCCTGGGGGAGCGGGCGCAGAAGATCAAGCAGATCCTCCCGTTCCTGATCTGCTTTGCCGGCAGTCTGGGCAGGAGCGGGGATGTCGCCGTTGATGGCCTCGCCCAGGTCATGGACAATGCTCATCCTGAGCATTTTTGTGGCATCGAGTTGCGGGAAGAAACGGCAGATCAACATGGTGAACAAGCTCAGACGCCAGCTGTGTTCAGCTGTGCTTTCCTGTCTTCCTGCCTGCGTCCAGGCGGTACGCAGTGTGCTTTTCAGATTTTCGGAGCGTCTCAAAAAATCCAGAATGGCGTACAGGTCCTGAGGTATGGTTGTCATGGCGTATCGACCCTGTTTCCCGTTTGATTCGGGGTATGAGCAACAGCGTTGTTTCAATGGCACGGGCTTGCGCTGAAAAAATCTCCGGACGAGCAGCGATAGCCTTCCTGCCGGGGATAAAAATACAGCCAGCATGTCAGACGGTTGCCTGACTCCAGTTCGATTTCCGTCTGTTCGCGGTAATACACGGCAGGATGCTCTTCCAGTTCGTCCAGCAGGTGCAGTGTGGGCGTATCCACGGCATAGACCTCGCCGATGATCGGGCAATGGGCTTCTGCTTTATACACGTACGGGTATTCGCCGAGATAGAGCGCGAATGGTACGGTGGTTTTGCCGTTGCCCAGAAATCGAGTCGTACGCATGAGCCCATGATTTGAGCAGCCTTTACGCAACGTTCCATAAACGAAAATCAAAAAAGTTTTGTCCGGCATGAATACTCCCTGCTTGTCATGGATACGGCTGCAGCGTATTTCTAACGTACTGACCGTAACCCAGCAAGCGTATGAAAGGATATAATATGCCACAGATATACTCAATCAAACATTTCGTCGGCTCTTTGATGGTGCTCCTGATGTTTTGTATGGCAGCGGGCCCCCTTGCCGAGGCTGATGCGATGGAACGTAAATCCGTCGTGGCAGGCGCCTGGTATCCTGGTGATCCGAATGAACTCAGAGCCGTGCTCAATTCCTTTTTGCAGCAGGCCGATGTTTCCATTGCAGGCCAGGGCCGCGAAGGACTCAGGGCTCTGGTTGTGCCGCATGCGGGGTATGTCTATTCCGGACCCGTGGCGGCTTATGCCTACAAACTTCTCGAGCGGCAAAAATACGACACGGTCGTGATCATCGGCCCCAGCCACAGGGCTGCCTTCGACAAAGTCTCCGTGTACGATCAGGGCGGATACAGAACTCCGCTGGGACTTGTTTCTCTGGATACGGAATTCATCAATGCGCTCAAGCGCAATGATTCAGGGGTGCGCTACGTACCCAAGGCTCACAAGGAAGAACATTCGATAGAAATTCAGCTGCCATTTCTGCAGGTGGTACAGCCCGGTTGCAGAATCGTTCCTTTGATCATGGGGTCGCAGGACAGGGCAACATGCGAGTCTCTGGCAAAAGCACTGGCAAAGACCATTGAAGAATTTGCCGGAAAAAAACGGGTGCTGCTCGTCGCTTCATCCGATTTGTCCCATTATTATGATTCGGAAACCGCCACGGAAAAGGACAGACGGATCATCAGCGCTTTGAACACATTGAATCCCGACAATTTGCAGGCCTGCCTGGCAAACCGCAGTTGTGAAGCCTGCGGTGGAGGACCTGTTCTTGCCGTGATGAAGGCTTCCATGCTGTTGGGAGCGGACAAGGGACTGGTCCTGAAGTACGGAGATTCCGGTGATATTACCGGGGACAAGCAACGGGTGGTGGGCTACCTTGCCGCAGCTGTTTTTGGCACCAAAAGCCGGAATCACGCTGTTGCCCCAGAGCCACGGAGGGTGAGTCCGGCTGAGCGCACATTGCTGCACACCATTGCCAGAAAGTCCATTGAGGCCCGGATGGATGGCAAGCCGTACGTTTTGCCTGAAAAACTTAGTCCATTGCTTCTGGCGCATGGAGCCGCATTCGTTACTTTAAAGAAAGACGGGCGCCTGCGTGGCTGCATTGGCCACATCATCGCCAGGGAACCTCTGGCGCGGACGGTTTCGGAAATGGCGAAGGCCGCGGCTTTTGAAGATCCGCGTTTTCCCCCTTTGAAAAAGGAAGAGCTGGCCGGCTTGAGCTACGAGATTTCCGTGCTCACGCCCCTGAAAAAAATTCAGAATCCAGAAGACGTGCACGTTGGAGTTCATGGAGTTCTGATGCGCCGGGGCGGGCATTCGGGTTTGCTGCTGCCGCAGGTGCCGGTGGAATACGGCTGGGATCGTGAAACATTCCTGCAGAATACCTGCCGCAAGGCCGGGATGCCGGCTGACTGCTGGCAGGACAAGTCCACTGAGATCTACATATTCAGCGCAGAGGTGTTTTAGCAGCCGATAGCGGATACGGGAGGTTACCCCATGGAGAGAAGGGAGTTTCTGAAACAGTGCGGTTTCTGCGCCCTGGCTTGCGCGTCCGCGTCTCTTACCCCCGGAATTTTTCCCGGTATGTCAGCCCGAATGGCCTGGGCTCAGGGGGCCCGTTGGGAGCGGGGACTGCTGCATCGCCATTCCTCCCCGTATTTTGAAGCGCTGCCGGACAAGGCTGTCCGCTGTACGCTTTGTCCGCGCGGCTGCGAACTGGCTGAAGGCGAGCGCGGCTATTGCAGGGTGCGGGAAAACAACGGCGGTACGCTCTACAGTCTGGCCTACGGCAATCCCTGCGCGGTAAATGTGGATCCCATCGAAAAGAAGCCTTTTTTTCACGTATTGCCGACTACCTACTCTTTTTCCCTGGCCACGGCAGGGTGCAATTTTGACTGCAAGTTCTGCCAGAACTGGGAGATTTCCCAGGCGTCTCCCGAAGATACCATGAACTGCGAACTCCTGCCCGATCAACTGGGGCCCATTGCCCGGTCCAACGGCTGTCGCTCGGTGGCTTCTACCTATGTGGAGCCGACGATTTTTCTGGAATATATGCGGACCATTGGCCAGCACGTCAGGGAGCAGGGCATTCTGAACGTGATGCACTCCAACGGATTTGTGAATCAGCGTCCGCTGGAGGATTTGTGCGTACATCTGGATGCGGCCTGCATTGACTTGAAATCTTTCAGCGAGGACTATTACCGGACCATAACCGAAGGGGAACTGGCGCCGGTACTGCGTACGCTGGAAAGCCTGCGCAGGAGCAACAAGCATATCGAACTGGTGACGCTGCTGTTGCCGGGAAAAAACGATTCGGAGCAGGAGATCAGATCCCTGGCACGTTGGGTACGGGATCATCTTGGTGCGGAAACACCACTGCATTTCACCCGTTTTTATCCACGCTATAAGCTGAAGAGCCTCGCACCCACGCCTATCAGTACGCTGGAGCGTTCTCGTCAGGCAGCCATGGGGGAGGGGCTGCACTTCGTCTATATAGGCAATGTTCCCGGCCATGAGGGAGCGCACACCTATTGCCCGGCCTGCGGCACGAAATTGATCGAACGGGTGGGCTATGAAACCAGCGTATTGTGTCTTGAAAACGGGGCGTGTTGTAAATGCGGGAGAAAAATACCGGGTATCTGGAGCTGACGGGCGTTGCCGCCTGGCGGCAACACCCGGGGTTGTTGAGACTCAGGCTACGTCAAAACCTATGCTTTCAATGGCGTCTTTGATTGCCTCATCCGAAACGGGTTGTTTTTCGGAAAAGGTGACCAGTCCGGTTTCCAGATTCACGTCCACATCGCTGACACCGTCCAGTTTATTCATGGCTTCCGTCACAGCGCTCTGGCATTTTGCGCAATGCATACCTTTTACAGTGATGGTTTTCATTTTGTTCTCCTTTCTTGTCGGGATAAATCCCTGTTTGTCGTTTTCTGCAGACTGCGAGTACGTTTCAGACCATTCCTGTTCGATAAAGCTGTCCAGACAGGAGATTTGAGAGATAAACATTCGTTGGGCATTAGTCGAGCGCAGCAGGTATTCATTGCTGAGTTCTTCATGTTGATCCGGCGTGATTTCGTCAAAGGTTGCCCCGATACCGGGAAAACTCATGGGCGTACCCCAGGGCTGCACCCAGCGGACCGTGACTCGGATGGGCGTGGGGTCCGCAAGCTCCGTGATCCGTATCCAGGCCTGCTCCTCCGGATGCCAGTCATCCGAGGTAAAAACGAACATGCCGCTTCCAGACACATCAATGGAACAGGTTTTGACGGCGGCGCGCATCTCCGGGTCATTCCCCCGTGCCAGCAGCAGTTGGAGTTGCAGGCGCAAGCGTTTGTCTTTGCGCACCCGGCGGGGGCTGAATGTTGCGCAGTTCCGGGTGATGAATTCATCCGGATCCCCCAGAGGGACAAAGCTGTCGCCGTCTCTGGAGGAATTGACCCGTAATGTGGGAAAGGCGTCGATGAATTCGTAGAGCAGGCACTTGTGATGTTCCTGCGTACGCATCAGGCTTTTGATGTCCAGAATGATTCCGCTGCATTTGACTTGCGTCAGCGTATCCATCAGTGCGGCTATGCTGTCGACGATGATCAGATTGATGGCATAGGTTTGCAGTTCCTTGAAAGCTGCGGATGAGCGGCTGAGACAGAGAATGTTCATTGCTTCCCCTGTTATGCGGCCTGGGGCCTGACGCCTGGGTGTCAAGACCGTCTGAAACCGGATCAGAAGCGCTCGCCTGGATATCGGCGAACGTCAGCCTGGCAAAAACTGCTTTCACTGAGCTCGAGGCTGGTCGTATCCTCTGCAACCGTTGCCGCAGAGCGTCTATTTGGACTGGACAATAGCCATGGAGCAGTTTTTGCGCATCATCAACTTGAAGTTCTTGGGATTGTTTTTGATCAGTTTTGCAAAGTTTTTGGTTACTTCAATCGTACCCGTGCAGGTATTGGTAAATTCCGAAGCGATGACGTCCAGTTCGATGTTGTTGAGCTCTTCTCCGTTAATTTGAGCTACATAGCCGTTTCCGCTCGGGACGGTGGTTATTTCCAGCGGGGTGTAATAGTCAGAGCCGTAGCGTTCGCCGCAGTAGGGCGGACAACAGGCAGTCAGTGTGAACAGTAACACAAAAAAAGCTGAACAGACAAACAGGCTCTGAGCAGTTTTGATGCCGCGCAAAGTGTTGATGGCTTCCTTGAAGGGCATTTTTGATCTCCTTTGTTGTCACTCAGAGCAGAACAGCTGGATGCTCTTAGTTGTTGTGATCCTGCTCCCTTGGCAGGCGGCGTACAAGCCTTTGAAAACAGTGTCGGTATTTCTTTTTGAGCGGGCTCGATAGATCTGGGGAATATAGACTTTTTTTAAGGGAAATAGAAGTCTCATTAATAGTTGCGTTCACAACGGGATTTTCGTAACGTTCCTCCCAGCAGACCTGACTGGCGCATGAACTATGCGCCTAAAAGCAGATACGGTTGAAGGGCGGGGAATTATGACTGAATCCATGATACGCATTTTGCTTGTAGAAGATAATGCGACCAATCGGACTTTTTTGGCTTTATACCTGAGACGGAAGGGGTATTTGGTCGAAGAGGCCTGCAATGGATTCGAGGCCATGGATTTTCTGTCGAAAAATGAATTCGACGTGGTTTTCATGGACATTCAGATGCCCGGCCTGGACGGGGTTGAAACCACCAGAAAAATTCGTCGAGACACCTCCGGAAAATTTTCTCCCGACATTCCCATCATCGCCATGACCGCGCACACCATGAAGAAAGACAGAGAGTATTTTCTGAGCGCAGGAATGGACTATTACGTGGCCAAGCCCATAGAACTGGAACAGCTTTCCATTCTCGCCAAAGAATGGGCAGGCATCAAGAGGACAAGAGGCGTGCCCGATTATCTGAACGCCCCTTGCCCGTCAGAAAGGTGCTAGCGGTTGATTTTGGCCGCAATTTCCGCCACATGACGGCCCTGGAATCTGGCCGCATTCAATTCATTTTCACTTGGCAGACGGCTGCCGTCTCCTCCTGCAATAGTCGTTGCTCCGTACGGGCTGCCGCCGGTTATTTCGTCCATGGTGGATTGGCCGGCAAACGAGTAGGGCAGGCCGACCACGACCATGCCATGGTGCAGCAGGGTTATCTGGAACGACAGAAGGGTTGATTCCTGGCCGCCGTGCTGGGTGTTGGTCGAAGCAAACACGCTGCCGGGTTTTCCAATGAGCGCCCCTTTGGCCCACAATTGCCCGGTGGCGTCGAGAAACTGGCGCATTTGTCCGCACATATTGCCAAATCTGGTGGGGGTACCAAAAATGATGCCCGCCGCATCGGAGAGTTCGTCCACAGTGCAGACTGGTATATCGGCCATGGATTTTTGAGCTTCCAGCGCTCCCATTTTTCCCAGAATTTCATCAGACAGGGTTTCGGGAACCCGCCTGAGAACAGGTTCTGCACCTTGCTCCTTCACACCTTCGGCCACGGCTTTGGCCATTGTCAGGACATGTCCGTACAGGGAATAAAAGGGGATCAGTATTTTCATGGCATACTCCAAAAAAACAAAACGAGTTACGCGATCTTAGCGCTCCATGACGCATGGAGGACTTTCGCCTTTTATTTTATAGGCATTTGAGAAGAAGGTTGCAAGCTGTTTGGATAGTTTGTCTGGAATGGTTCCGCGCGGGGCTCTGCGGAAGCCCGCTACTTGTATCTTTTGTCGAATCCGCATACAAGACGTAAAAATGTTTGCGTTGTCAGCGCTAAAGCTTGGAGGCCTGAAAATGACTTTTCTCTCTCGTATGTCTCTTTTCGCATCTGCTTGTTTTCTGGTGGGCTGCATTGTTTCCACCCAGACAGTCATGGCTCAGACTGCTGACGAGCAACAGAACGCCGATCAGGCCGATGCGCAGCAAATGGAGTTGTATGATTATGCCAACAAGGGGGTTACTGCCCAGAGTAACGGCGACCTTGATGCGGCGATGAAAAATTATACCTTTTTTCTGAAGTCCGGCATGTGGAATCCGCAGGATCCCACCGTGGCTTTCGTGTACCACAACCGGGGGATGATCTGGGCACAGTGGAAGGAGTACGACAAAGCTCTGATGGATTATACGCAGGCTTTGAATCTGAATCCGAACCTGGAACAGAGCTACCTCAACCGCGGCCTGGTATGGATTGAAAAATCTGAATATTCAAAGGCATTGTCGGATTTCAACAGGGCAATACAGTTGAAACCCGACTATGGTAAAGCATACGCGGGCCTTGGAACGGTGCACCGCATCCAGCTCAAATTTCGGCAGGCCGCTGATGACTATACCATGGCTCTCAAATATTTGCCCAATGATCCCAAAATTTATTATAACCGTGGCATTGCCTACATGAATTACGGCGATGAAGACAAGGCCATTGCGGATTACAGCAAGGCCATTCAATTGGATCCTGAGTTTGCCGAGGCCTACCAGCACAGGGGTGAGGCCTGGAGCAAGAAAAACAAAAAGGCCGAGGCCATCAATGATTTTGCCAAAGCCCGTGAACTGAAAAAGAACTGATGCTTTTCGGGAGGTGCGTCATGTTGAAGATACTTGTTGCTGCTGGTCTGGTCGCATGCCTCTTATGTGCGGGGCTCAGCGGTTGTACCTGGATGGGAAGAACCACTGGATCTGCGGTACGCGGCGTTGCCGAAAGTGCTGATGAATTCAAGAAAGGTTATGATCAGGGCTATGGAGTGGATCAGAACAAACCTGCCCAGCCGGCTCCTGCCCAGGCGGAAGACACGAAAAAAGACAGCAAAAAGCAGTAGAACTTTTGACTCGACGTCGGGTGGGATTGTTCGTCCGGCGTCGAGCTCCTGAATATCAATGCCCGTGCCGTTTCAAATGCCAGGCCCAGGCTGATCCAATTATCCTGTCGATGTCGGTGATCCGGGGACTCCATCCCAATATTTCCTGAGCCCTGGCTCCATTGCTCACCAGAATATCGGGATCTCCCGTACGGCGGGGAGCTTCCTCCACATGAATCGATCCTCCTCGGGCCCGCTCCGTGGCCTGGACTATTTCACGCACTGAGAATCCACTACCAGTCCCCAGATTGAATGTCTGGCTGGTGCCTCCCTCATGCAGGTATTCCAGTGCCCGCACATGGGCATCCGCCAGATCCGTCACATGGATATAATCCCGGATGCAGGTGCCGTCCGGCGTATCGTAGTCTGTTCCGTAAATGCTCAGCTTGTTCCGTAGTCCGAGCCCTGTGTAACAGGCCAGGGGAATAAGGTGGCTTTCAGGACTGTGATCTTCGCCCAGTTCGCCGTCCGGATCCGCCCCGGCAGCGTTGAAATACCGCAGGGTGACGTACTGCAGGCCGTAGGCACGGCAATAGTCCTCTATGATTTGCTCAACCATGAGCTTGCTGCGTCCATAGGCCGTGAGCGGATTTTTCGGGTGTGATTCATCAAGAGGAATTTTTTGCGGATTGCCGAACACGGCGCTTGTGGAGGAAAATATCAACCGTTTCACTCCGAACTCCCGCATGACTTGCAGCAAATTGCAGGTGTTGGCCACGTTGTTGATATAGTATTTTTCCGGTTCCACAACGGATTCGCCCACACTGCTGAAAGCGGCGAAGTGCATCACCGCGTCGATGGCGTAGTCGCTGAAAATTCTGCGCAAATGCTCGGGTTCGCTCAGATCTCCCAGGCGGAATTCTCCCCACTTTACGAAATCACGATGCCCCAGGCACAAATTGTCGAAAACCACACCATGAAAACCGCGTTTATGCAGTTCCTTGTTTACGTGGGAGCCAATATAACCGGCGCCCCCGGTAATCAGCACGCGCTTTGTCGTCATTATGGAAATCCTTACAAAACGTCCGCGAAATGGGGACGCAGTCGTTTGAAGAGGACCGCGCCGAAACCGAAGATAAGCAAGGTTACAAACCAGAAATATACGGTCATGTACGCGTGATCCCAAAACGGGATTTTGTAGATCATCGAATCACGGAATCCCTCGATGAGGTACAGCACCGGATTGAACTTGATTATCCAGCGGTAGCTCGGAGGAACCAGGTTTATATTCCAGATGATCGGCGTGAACCAGAATCCCAGTTGCAGGATGATGGTCACAGCCTGGCCCACGTCTCTGACAAACAGGATCAAGGAGGCCGAAATCCAGCTCAGTCCGAGCAGAAGGACAATGGTCGCAAAAATATAATACAATAACTGCAGGCTGTAAATATCTGGTATTATTCCATAACAAAGATAAACAACAAGTACCATCACCACCAGGAATACGTGGACGATGAAAGCCGAAAGAATTTTGACGATGGGCAATATGCTCAAACGCACGGATACGTTCTTTACCAGAAAGCTGTATTCGAGAACCGCGTATGTCGCACTGCCGAGCGCTTCGGAAAAAAAGAACCAGGGTATCATCCCGGTGATCAGCCACAGGCTGAACGGAAAGTCGATGACCGGCGGGGATTTCAGACCGAACTGAAACACGAACCACATGACGAAAATGGTCACCGTGGGGTGTACGAAAGCCCAGATCAGTCCGAGCGCGGACCCCAGATAGCGCGATTTGATATCGCGTTGCGTGAGAGTCTTGATCAAAGCCCGGTTGCGGTAGATGTCTTTGAGGAATTCAAGAAAGCTTATGAGCAGAGTGACAATTTTTTGAATCAAGAGTGCTCCCCGGATTTCAGACTGCATTACGTCGTTTGATCATCTGGCGGAAAATATGGCCAGTCGTTCAAGGGCAGCGAACATACCTTATCGTTGCAAGATTGGAAAGAGCTTTGTTTGGGGGCGATGCAAGTCGTGACGCATCAATCCCCAACGTCCGGTGCGGGCAGAAGGTGCGCAAGACGGGCCGCATCCGTGGATATGGCGGACGCAGCCTGGTGCAGCTCGTCCAGCATGGAAGCTCTGTCCTGGGCAGTCCGTACGCAGGCATCCGCCATTGTTGCCAGGTCCGCGGTGATCTCCGGCAGTTTTTCGCTGGCAGCGGCGATTTCTCCCATTTGTGCTTCGGCTTTTTCGAGTTCCGGCACCAGCTCGCTCAGGACGCTCCCGGATTCTCCGGCGAGTCCGGAAACCTTTTCCATGGCCTGTGCGGCGGTATCGGCACGGTCCATGTTATTTGTGGAATGCTCACTTATGCTGCCGATAACGGCATCCACTTCCTTGGTGGCCTGGGTGGTTTTTTCAGCCAGTTTGCGGACTTCGTCCGCAACCACGGCAAACCCTTTGCCGGCTTCTCCGGCGCGCGCGGCTTCGATGGCGGCGTTCAGAGCCAGCAGGTTCGTCTGTTCGGCTATTTCATTGATAACGGCAATGATTCTGTCCACGCCCTGGGCCTGTTCGTCCAGGCTGCGTGTGCCGCTGTTGAGTTCGTCCAGCAGGCCGCGCAGTTGCTGCAGCCCTTCTGTGGCCTCCGAAAGAAGTGCTACGCACTGGCGGGCGCGTTGCGTGTTGTTCTGGGCAAGCGTCAGGCTTTGCTCCACGGTTGCCGCAATATTCTCCACCGCGATTTCGATGGCATCGGTCTGGCCGGAATTCGGAGGAGGCGTGTCATCGGAGGCGAGGTGTTTGCCGAGCGCATCGGCTTTATCCTTCATTTCCTGGCAGATCGCATGCGCGTCAGCCAGCCATTCCTGTTGCGCGTGTGCTTTTCCTGGGGCTTCCGGCTGGGGGGCAGTCATTGGCTGGATCTCGAACAGGACCAGGACACCAGGGTGGGCTTGGGTGTTCGAGGTCAGGGGAAGCAGCCGGGCCATTCTGGAACCATCGCGCTCGTTGCTTGTTATGGTGCGATGTTCGCTCCGGCATTGCCTCAGATCCGCATCCAGCCCTGAAACAGACAGTGGCGAATCCTGGAAGGATTGTCCGAGCAATTGCTGCGGAGTGCCGGGAAGATCGAATAGTTCGAGTACGGAATTGTTACAGAAAATGACGTGGTCGTTTGAATCCAGTGCAAAGCACGGATGGGGCAGGGCATCGAGAATTTCAGTGGCCACGGAGAGCCGGGCGTCGTACTGCGCGGCCAGATCCCATGATGTCTGTGCCAGTTCGCCCAGATCCGGACCGAAAAGATTTTCGCCATCAGAATCTTTCGGAGGCGGTTGCGGGCCCCGTACCATGAGGGTCAGGCCGTATTCCTTGAGTTGTGTCAGGGGCAGTATGACGAACTGACGGATCATGTACAACGCGATCCCCAACGCGATGAGAATGGTTGCAACTCCGGTGCAGATCAGCGCGACCAGCGAGCGCGGCACCACCGCGTAATAAATGCAAAGGCCGGTGGTGAAAACCACCAGGCTGGCTACCACCACTGCCAGGATTTTGGTGGTCATTTCTTTCATGGGAGGCAACATGGTGATGATTGTTCCGTTGTGCCGAAAATCATTATAAAACTACATGACGTTTGATAAAGGTGACCACTTCCTGAGGAGTATCCAGAAGCGTCACCAGTCCGAGTTCTTCTTCTTTTATATAGCCCTGTGAGACCATGGTGCTTTTGATCCAGTCCAACAGTCCGGACCAGTAGTCCTTTTTGTAGAGAACAATGGGAAAGCGTTTGATGCGTTTGGTCTGGATAAGTACAAAGGACTCAAAGAGTTCGTCCAGGGTGCCGGTGCCGCCGGGCATAACCACGTACGCCTGGGCATACTTGATAAACATCACTTTTCGGACAAAAAAGTATTTGAATTGTATGGGGATGGTCTGGTAACGGTTAGTCCCTTGCTCGAGTGGCAGCTGGATGTGCAGTCCCACGGATTCTCCCCCGGCCTCGAAAGCGCCCTTGTTCACGGCTTCCATGACGCCGGGTCCGCCGCCGGAAATGACCGCGTATCCTTCCAGAGCCAGCAGTCTGGACAGTTCTTCAGACTCCCGATAAATCGGATCTTCGGGTTTTACCCTGGCGGAGCCGAAAACGGAAACCGCAGGGGGAAGGTCGCTCAATCTGTCGAATCCTTCCACGAATTCCGCCATGATTTTGAAGAGTCGCCAGGACTCGCTCATGGATAATTCGTCGATCATGAATTGTTTGTTGCGGGACATAGGTTTTCCTCAAATGCAGTGGTTACGCATGGGCGCAAATTCTGAAGTTTTGATATGCTTGGAATCCCATGGATGTTGCGTTATATGTTACATACTTTACCCGGTTCCTCAAGGCAATGTGGCAAGAAAGCTAACCGGTGAATATGCCAGGAGCACAATTGCATGAAGATCAAATTTCTTGGAGCTGCACAAACCGTCACAGGTTCCTGTTTCGTGCTGGAGGCCAATGGTACGCGCTTTGCCGTGGATTGCGGCATGCATCAGGGAAACAAGGAGATTGAAGAGCGCAATCAGGACATCAGTGTCTACGATCCGCAGCACATTGATTTTGTGCTCGTCACCCATGCGCACATCGACCATTCGGGCCTGCTTCCACGCATGGTGAAGTTTGGCTTCAAAGGCAATATTTACGTTACACCGCCCACCCGTGACCTTCTTGAAATCATGCTGCTGGACAGCGCGCACATTCAGGTGATGGAAGCGGCCTGGGACAACAAGAAGTCCAGACGCCACGGCGGAGAGCTTGTCGAACCGATTTATGATGAATCCGACGCGCAGAACACCCTGCCTCTGTTTCGCAGTGTCGAGTACAGGGAACCGTTTGAACCCGCACCCGGTATTCAGGTCACCTACAGGGACGCCGGACATATTCTGGGCTCGGCCTTCATCGAACTGTTGATCACCGAAGGGAGCAAAACCTACAGGCTGCTCTTTTCCGGAGATCTCGGACGTCCGGACCAGTTGTTACTGAATGATCCGAGTGTTTCCATGGGGCCTGTGGACTATCTTTTTCTGGAATCCACCTACGGCGACCGGAATCACAAGGACGAGCAGAACAGCCGCGAGGAACTGGCCGAGGCCATAGCCTACAGCTATAAGAACGGTGAAAAGGTCATCATTCCCGCCTTTGCGGTGGAGCGTACGCAGGAAGTGATCTATTCGCTTTATTTGCTGCAAAAGGAAGGCAAACTTCCCAAAGACATGCCTGTGTATCTGGACAGCCCGCTGGCCATCCGGGCTACGGAAATCTTCAGAAAACACCCGAAATATTTCGACAAGGCAACGCAGACGCTGCTGCAGTCGGGCGAGGATCCGCTCCAGTTGCCGAACCTGAGGTTCACCCTGCGTACCGAGCAGTCTCAGGCCATCAACACAACAGCTGGGCCGGCCGTGGTCATCTCCGCCAGCGGCATGTGCAATGCGGGCCGGATCAAGCACCATTTGCGTCACAATCTCTGGCGGGAAGGGGCCAGCGTGGTTTTCGTGGGCTACCAGGCCCAGGGAACCCCGGGACGCCGGCTGGTGGATGGTGTGGATAAAATCCGCATTCTTGGCGAAACCGTGGCCGTGAACGCCAAAATTTTCACCATCAACGGGTTTTCCGCCCATGCCGGGCAGAGCCAGATTCTCCAATGGCTCGGCGCATTCGAAAGAAACGGCGTGCGCGTTTTTCTCGTGCACGGCGAACTCAAGGCACAGAAGACCCTGGCCGGTTTGATCGAGAAGCAATACGGTTTCAAGACCCATATTCCCTCCATGCATGAAGAATGCATCCTCGAACCTGGTAAGGAACCGGAAGTTCGGGAAGACGAATCTCTGGCGCGTCCGCAGATCGACTGGGAGTTCGTGCTGGCGGAAGCCGAGGGAAAACTGGCCGAGTTGCGCAAAAGAATTCCCAATATTTCTCAACGCTCCTATGCACTCCAGAGCGATGTCCGACTGCGGATTCTGGAGATCAACAAGGAGTTCAGCGAATTGATTTCAGAGCTCTAATATGCGTATAACAGGTGGAATTTTCAGAGGTCGCGAACTGAAAACAGGCACTGGGCCCGGTTACAGGCCGGCCACTTCCAAGATCAGACAGGCGCTTTTTTCCATGCTTGAGGCTCGAGGCCTGGACTGGGAAGGCGCCCATGTGCTTGACTGTTTCGCGGGCAGTGGCAGTCTGGCTTTCGAATCTCTATCGCGAGGCGCGGCCAAGGCCGTGTTGATAGAAAAAAGCAAGACCGCAGCCGCCTTGATTCGGGAAAATGCGAAATTGCTGGGGGTCGACGACGGCCGGTCCGAGATTTTGACCGCGGACGCTCTGGAAGTACTGCGCAAAAGACCGGAGCGCGCTTTTGAAGTGATTTTTGTTGATCCCCCTTATGGTAAAGGATTGCTTTGGCCCAGCCTGGAGCGGCTTGTTTCCGCGGGTTGGCTGAAGCCGGATGGATTTCTTCTGGCCGAAGTGGAAGCGAGTATCGACCCTTCGAGCCGGGATCTGGGTGCCGGACTGGAGCTGGTCGTACAGCGCTCCTACGGCCAAACCACACTAGCGATATGGAAATAAATAATCACACAGCAATTTACCCGGGAACATTCGATCCCATGACCTTTGGCCATATGAGTCTGATCAAACGCGGATTGGACCTTTTTGATCACATCATCGTCGCTGTGGCCCGCAACAGCGCCAAAAATCCTCTTTTTACCATAGATGAGCGGGTGGCTCTGGCCCAGGAAATTTTTCAGGACGAGCCCCGGGTCACCGTGGAGCCTTTTTACGGGCTGCTGGTCAAATACGTGGCAGACAGGGGCTGCAATGCCATTTTGCGTGGTTTGCGCGCTGTTTCAGATTTTGAATACGAATTCCAGATGGCCTTGATGAACCGCCGGTTGAACCACGGCATCCAGACCGTGTTTTTGATGACCGACTACCGCTGGTTGTACATCAGCTCCACTATCGTCAAGGAAGCCGCCAGATTCGGAGGTGACATCCGCGGTGTTGTGCCGGATGTGGTCTACTTCAGGATGATGGAGAAATACGGCCTGGACATGGACGGCAACGGCAAGGGATTCAAGGACATCAGGGCGTGAGCCGGAAGATTCCGTGCATTGTGCTGCTCGGTCCCACAGGAGCGGGCAAGACCAGAGCCGCGTTGCATCTTGCCCGCAATCTGCCCGGCGAGGTGGTCAATTTTGATTCGCGCCAGGTGTACAGGGATTTTCCTCTGATCACGGCCCAGCCGACTCCCGAGGAGCGTGCCGTCTGTCCGCACTGGCTGTACGGCTTTCTGGACACAGAGGAAAAATTAACCGCCGGGGGCCACGTACGCAAATGTCATCCTGTCATCAGCGCTATTCAGGCCAGAGGCAAAACGCCCATACTGGTCGGCGGCACGGGCCTTTATCTCAAGGCATTGCTCCAGGGACTGGCGGAAGTTCCGCCTGTCCCGCAGGAAGTGACTCTGCGCCTGGAACAGGATCTGCAACGGGTCGGTCTCGCAGCCATGCACGAGCGCCTGCAACAGGCGGACCCGGAACTGGCCGCCCGCATTCATCCCAACGACAAGCAGCGTACCCTGCGTGGACTGGAAGTCTATGAAGCCACGGGCAAACCGCTTTCATGGTTTCATGGCAAACAGGAGATTCATTCGGACTACCATGCGCTCTTGCTGGGGGTGCAGGCCGCCTTGCCCGCACTGGAGCCTCTGCTTGCCAAAAGGATCGAGCTCATGCTCGAAGCCGGGGCCCTGGAAGAAGCCCGTACGGCTTATGCGCGTTGTCAGGATCCTGATGCGCCCGGTTGGACAGGCATAGGATGTGCGGAGCTGCTTGCTTTTTTGCAGGGGCGTTTGTCCCTGGAGGAGGCAAAGGCCTTATGGTTTCGCAATACCCGGGCGTATGCCAAACGGCAGCTGACCTGGTTCCGAAAGACTCCCGACGTTTCCTGGTTTCCTCATGATGATCCGCTTCTTCCGGAGAAAATGTTCGAGCAGGCCCGGTCCTTTTTGGATGGCCTGTAGCATGGGGTATTATTTGCTTTTTGATTCCGCAGAAGCTAAAGAAAACCTCTTTTCAGCGTGTACTCCCAAATTTCGGACAACCTATGCACTATACCTACGACCTGGCCGTCATCGTTCCCGTATACAATGAAGCGGAAATAATCCGTACGGTGCTGAATACGTGGACGAGTATGCTGGATTCCCTTGACATCTCCTATGTCATCCGCGTCTATAACGACGGTTCGCGGGATGGTTCTCTGGATGAAATTCGCGCCGCTGCAGGGGTGCATGACCGCATAACCGCCATTGACAAGCCAAACAGCGGCCATGGCCCCACCATTTTGCGGGGGTACAGGGAAAGCGGGGACGCCGAGTGGATTTTCCAGATGGATGCCGACAACGAGATCAGCTGCAAGCAGTTTCCCAAATTCTGGAGTCGGAGGCAGGAATACGATTTTATGATAGGCAGCAGGGAGAACCGTACCGGGAGCCTGAGCCGACAGGGCATTAGTCTGGTTTCCCGCCTGGTAGTGCGTGCTTTTTACGGGGCGGGCATTTCGGACGCCAACGCGCCGTATCGTCTGATGCGTACTTCAATGTTCAATTCGCTGTTCGCTACAATTCCTGCGGATACCTTTGCTCCCAATGTGATTGTTTCCGGCATGGCCCTGAAGAAACGGTTGCGTGTTTGTGAGATTGCTGTCCCTTTTGAAAGTCGAAAAACCGGCAAGCCGTCGCTGTTCGGATTCAAATTGTTCAAAAATGCCGTTAAATCTTTTATTCAAGTCATAGCATTCCGTTTCGCATAGCAGATGAAACAGGCAGATAGAGCCTCGAACATATTCTCTTCGCCCAGGCTGACGCCGGATAGGGCTCTTGTTCTGTTGCTGGCGCTGTTGCTGCCGGCAATGGCATTGCTTTCCTTTGATTACGGCATAACCTGGGATGAGCCTGACCACCAGATCTATGGCCGCATGGTGCTCGAATTTTTTACCTCGGGCGGCCGGAATACGGACAGCTACCACCTGTTGCTGAATTATCTCAATGGCGGTTTGTTTGATCTGGTGTGCGCGCTTTTTCAAAAAATCACCCCGTTTCTGAACCCCTACGATGCGCGCCATCTGATGAACAGTGTCTGGGGCTGGTCCGGACTGCTGTTTACGGGCCTGCTGGCGCGGCGGCTGTTCGGCGGTTGGGCCGGTGTCTGGGCTGTGCTTATTCTGGCACTTGCTCCTCGCTACCTGGGCCACAGCATGAACAACCCCAAGGATATTCCGTTTGCGGCCACCGTGGCTTTTTCCCTGTACGCCTTTTCTCTGGCTCGTCCGGAGTACCCGTATGTTTCGCGGCGTGCAGCTCTGCTGATCATTGTTGCCGTGGCCAGTTGTCTGAATATCCGGGCCGGGGGGCTGCTGCTGATCGCCTACGGGGGGGTATTTTTCGGCGTACTGGCCCTGCGGGACAGCTTGTGGACAAAGCCGCGGAAGCTTGCGCTGTTCGTATGCTCCCTGGGAGCCGCAGTTCTGGCAGCTCTGGTGCTGGGGACCCTGTTCTGGCCCTGGGCGTTGCGCAATCCGCTGGTGTATCCGCTGGAAGCGCTCCGGACCATCAGCCAATATCCCTGGACGGGCAAAGTGATGTTTGATGGAGTGCTTTACAACGGCACGGCTCTGCCTGCCCGCTACGCCCTGCAGATGCATTCCCTGACCATGCCCCTTGCTTTGCTTGGCGGGGTGCTTCTGGCTTTGCTCTTTCTGACGAATCGCAAGGACTGGCGAAAATGTTGTTGTTTGTTGTTTGCCGGATTGTTCCCGCTGGCCTACATAGCATTCAAAGCCTCCGTACTTTATGGAGGCATACGGCATACGCTGTTTATTTATCCCGCTCTGACGGCTCTGGCCGCCGGAGGGTGGGAGCGTTTTTTCCAGAAAATGCCCGGCAACTGGAGCAAGAGTATCCCGGTGGTTTTGTTGGCGGCTGCCTTGAGCCAGGGAGCCTGGTTCTGCTGGAAGCACCATCCGTACGAGGCTCTTTATTACAACCCCTTTGCCGGGAAACTATCTACAGCCCTGGCCATCTACGACAATGATTATTGGGGGCTGAGTTACAAGGAAGCAGTGGATTGGATCCGCACGCAGCATGGTCCTGATGAAGCCATCCGGGTTTTTTCGCCGGAGCAGGGCTTTGGCGGCCAGATTGTCAGAGAATATATCCGGCGTTTTCCCAACATGCTTTTTTCCGAATCTAGCAGCGACCCCGAACTTGATTACGTGCTGACTCTGAATCGATATCTGTATTCCGGCGTGGTCAAACAGTTTCTTGCGGACACGGAACATGTTCATGTGGTGGCCATGGACGGCATGCCACTCTGCTTTGCCGTCAGGGCCCGGTAGCTTCCTGGAACCTGTCCGTGTATTTTTCATTGCGGGTGCAGGCAAGCTGTTTGTTGGCTTTGCAGGGCTTTTGGCGTAATGGAAAACATTCGTGTTTGAAATGAGAACGAGGAAATTGTGAACATAGAAAGACCCCTTCGAAGAAAAACCCGCCAGATCCGAGTCGGAAACGTCCGTATCGGCGGGGATGCGCCCGTTGTGGTGCAGAGCATGACCAACACGGACACGCGCGACGTCGATGCCACAACGCGTCAGATTCAGGCGCTTGCCGCTGCCGGCTGTTCGCTCGTACGACTGGCGGTGCTCAATGAAGAAGCTGCGGCCGCACTGCGCGCCATTCGGGATGCTTCTCCGGTGCCGTTGATAGCCGATATTCATTTTGACCACAGGCTGGCAATCAAGGCTCTGGAAGCAGGCTTTGAAGGACTGCGTATCAATCCGGGCAATATCGGCGGCGAAGGGCCTGTGGACATTGTGGTGGACGCTGCCAAAGCCCATGGCGCAGCCGTGCGCGTGGGCGTCAATTCGGGCTCTGTGGAAAAAAAGCTGCTGCAGCAATTCGGCGGACCCACTCCCGAAGCCATGGTTGAAAGCGCTCTGGCGCATGTGGCCATGCTGGAGAAACGCGGTTTTTACGAGACCAAAATTTCCCTGAAATCCTCGTCCGTATTGGATACCATCGCTGCCTACAAATTGCTGGCAAGCCGCTGCGACTACCCCTTGCACATCGGTGTGACCGAAGCCGGGACCCTGGTGCGCGGATCCATCAAGTCCGCGGTGGGGCTGGGCGTGCTGCTTTACGAAGGCATAGGTGATACGTTACGGGTTTCTCTCACTCATGATCCCGTGGCCGAACCGGGCGTTGCCTGGGAGATTCTGCGCTCTCTCGGACTGGGAGCGCGCGGTCCGGAGATTGTTTCCTGTCCCACATGCGGCAGAACCGAAATAGATCTGATTCCCCTGGCCGAGCAAGTGGAAGCGCGTTTGCGCAATGTCGAGGAAGTCTTCACCGTGGCCGTGATGGGCTGCGTGGTCAATGGTCCGGGCGAAGCGCGCGAAGCCGATATCGGCATAGCCGGCGGACGCGATCTCGGAATAATTTTTCGCAAGGGTGAAGTGGTTAAGAAAGTCAAAGGCCGGGAGAATCTGCTGCCCGTCTTTATGGAAGAAATCGAGTCCTTTCTGGAACAAAGGAGAAAAGGCTGATGCGTTGGAGTCGCTACTACGTACCCACTCTCAAGGAAGCTCCGGCTGACGCGGAAGTCGTCAGCCACAAGCTGCTGATTCGCGCCGGTATGATCCGGCGTCTGACGTCAGGGGTATACACCTATCTGCCCCTTGGCTATCGCGCCCTGAACAAGGTCGCGGCGATTCTGCGCGAGGAAATGGACAATTCCGGCGCTTTGGAAGTGCATATGCCCATGATCCAGCCCGCGGATCTCTGGAAGGAGTCCGGACGCTGGGAGTATTACGGCAAGGAATTGCTGCGCCTCAAGGATCGCCATGACCGTGAAGGGTGCCTGGGACCCACCCATGAGGAAGTCATTACCGACCTCCTGCGCGGTGAGGTGCGTTCCTACCGCCAGCTGCCCCTGAATCTGTATCAGATTCAGACCAAATTTCGCGATGAGGTGCGCCCCCGTTTCGGCCTGATGCGCGGCCGCGAGTTCGTCATGAAGGACGGCTACTCCTTTGACAAGGACGAAGAAGGCGCCAACCTGAGCTACAAGACCATGTTCGACGCCTATACGCGCGCTTTTCAGCGGATGGGGCTGCGTTTCCGGGCGGTCGAGGCCGATTCAGGCGCCATTGGCGGTAGTTTTTCCCATGAATTCATGGTTCTGGCGGAAACCGGTGAAGATACCATCGCTGCCTGCACCGCCTGCGATTACGCGGCCAACCTGGAAAAGGCCGAAGTGATGTTCCCCGGCGCGCCCGCCGAACTCCCCGAATGTCCGGCTCTGGAAACCGTAGCCACTCCCGGTACCCATACCGTGGAAGAAGTGGCCGGTTTTCTGAAGGTGGCTCCGGAACAGGTCGTCAAGACCCTGCTGTTCGATGTGGATGGCGAACCGGTTGCCGCTTTGGTACGCGGAGACCGCGAACTGAATGAAATCAAATTGAAGAACCATCTCAACGCCACCAACCTGAACCTGGCATCTCCCGAGCAGGTGGTTGCCTGGAGCAAGGCCCCGGTGGGCTTTGCCGGACCGGTCGGACTGCAGGTCGAGCGTATTGTGGCGGACAATGAGCTGCAGCTGGCCACGGACTGGGTAACAGGCGCCAACAAGGGCGACGCGCACCATGTGCATGTGGATCTCAAGCGCGACGCCGCCATTACCGCGTACGCGGACCTGCGCACCGTGACGGCAAGCGATCCCTGCCCCCATTGTTCCGGCAAGCTGGAATTGACCAAAGGCATTGAGGTGGGGCACGTTTTCAAGCTCGGTCTGAAATACTCCAAAGCCATGAACGCCACTTTTCTGGATGAAAACGGAAAAGACCAGTTCATGGTCATGGGCTGTTACGGCATTGGCGTATCGCGCATCGTTGCTGCCTGCATCGAACAGAACAACGACGAAGCGGGCATTGTGTTCCCGCCGCCCCTGGCTCCCTACGAGGTGGTGTTGAGCAACCTGGGCATCAAAGAGGACGCCTGCAATGCCAAGGCCGATGAGATCTATGCCTGGCTCAACGCACAAGGCATCGAAGTGCTGCTCGACGACCGCAACGAACGTCCGGGCGTCAAATTCAAGGATGCCGATCTGGTGGGCATGCCCATTCAGCTGGTTGTGGGCGGCAAAGCGCTGGCCAAAGGGGTTGTGGAAGCCAAGGACCGCCGTACGGGCGAACGTACGGAGTTGCCTGTGGATGGCTTTGAATCCGCTTTTATGGCCTGGCGCGAACAGGTTCGCCACGGCTGGGGATTGTAATTTGGATTGGTCCCGTCCCCTGTCTCAGTCAGGGGACGGGGCGGATCATCAGTTGTTTGTTTCTTAAAGAGAAAAGATGCCGGATATTTATTCTGTTGGCGAACTGACCGCATTGATCAAATCCCGATTTGAGGAAAGTTTTCCTTTTGTCTGGGTGCGCGGCCAGGTTTCCAATCTGGCGCGTCCGTCCTCCGGGCATATCTATTTTACCCTCAAGGACGAGGATGCCTGTCTGAACATTGTCTGGTTCAAGGGCAGCCAGCGAGGGGGCAAGGTCGGGCATGATCCTCTGACCGGGGAAGTCTTTGACAGCGGCCTGGAAAGCGGCTCGCAACGTCTGGCCAGGATTCTGGAAAACGGTCAGGAGATTTTGTGCGGCGGCAGTCTTACGGTGTACCCGCCGCGCGGCAGCTATCAGCTGATTGCCCAACTCGTCCAGGATGTCGGCCTGGGTCGGTTGTATCTGGAATTTGAAGCCCTCAAAAAAGAACTCACGGAAAAAGGTTATTTCGACGCGCAGCGCAAGCGTCCGCTTCCTCGGCAGGTCCGGAGGGTGGCGGTGGTCACGGCGGCCACCGGCGCGGCCATTCACGATTTTATCAAGATCGCCCGGAATCGCGGTTTGCGCAGTGAGATCAGACTGTATCCGTCACTGGTGCAGGGGAACGAGGCGCCCGAATCCATTGCCCGTGCCATGCAAACGGCTTTACGGCACAACTGGGCAGATGTGCTGGTGCTGATCCGCGGCGGCGGATCCCTGGAAGATTTGTGGGCATTCAATACGGAGCCCGTGGCCAAGGCCGTGTACGAATCCTCCATCCCCGTGGTGGCCGGAATCGGGCACGAAGTCGACGTCAGCATCGCGGACATGGTTGCGGACGTGCGCGCGGCAACACCAAGCCATGCCGCACAGCTGCTCTGGCCGGAACGGAATCGTCTGGTGCAGGATGTGGACACGGCGGAAATGGGGCTGCGTACGGCCTGGACCCGTTGGTTGCGTGGCATTGAACGCGAACTGGACGGCCTGCAGAAGTCCCTGTCTCTGCTTTCGCCCAAAGGTCGCCTGGATCGTGCCATGGAGCGTACGGAAGATCTTGCTCCACGGCTGCGACGCGCGGTTGACGCCTATTTTTCCAGCCGGACATTGCTTGTCGAACGTCTGGCGGAACGGCTGCAGCATAGTTTTGGTCCGGAAGTCGTTCAGGATCGTTCCATGCAGCTGGAGCTGCTGTCCGGCAGATTGCGCCATGCCGGGGAGAATATGCTCACGCAACGGACGCAGCTGCTCGAGCACAAGGCCCTGAAGCTGGAATCACTGGACCCCATGATGCCACTGGCTCGCGGGTACAGCCTGGTCCGCGGACAGGACGGCGCCATAGTCAGGGATGCCGCCCAGCTGGCCGCAGGCGACAAGCTGGAAATCCGGCTGGCCCGTGGCAGTGCCGAGGCCGAGGTTACGGCCAGCTATCCAGACAAGGCGGAAACAGGAAAATAGCCGAACCAGCGAACAGGCAGGGACGCTGCAAAAAATTTATCGGACCGGCCGGCAGCACGAATGTTAATATGACGGTTGGAAAAAACGAAGCCCGCTTTGCGGGCTACGCTTGCATTTTGGCCCCAGAGTGATAGGCCAGTGGCTGGGGGGATTGTCTCCGGGACAGCCAAAGACGGACATAAGGTTGTAGCAGATGACTAAACAAGAACAGAAGACACTTCTTGAGGATGCTCCTGTGCGTGATTTCGAGGGGCGGCTGGAACGCCTGCAGACTATTGTTGAATCATTGGAGCAGGGTGACAGCTCGTTGGAAAAGGGCATGAAACTTTACAAGGAAGGGCTGGAGCTGGTCCGTACGTGCCGTAAGGAATTGCGGGAGGCCAAGCATGAAATCACTGTGTATAGCGAAGGTGTTTTTCAGGAATATGCACAGGAACCAGACCCGAATATAACGGAGGAAGCCGATGACAGCGAATAAGACCGGGGATGAAGCAGCACTGGTAAAGGCCGTATTGCGGCAGCATGCGGAAGAGGTGGAGGCGTTTCTGTCCTCCTGCCTGCAGAATCGTGACATTCCGGAGGAACTGCTCAAAGCCATGCAGTACAGTCTGGATGCCGGAGGCAAACGACTCAGGCCGGTACTTTGCCTGACCTGTGCGGAGCTTTTCGGACTCGATTCGAAGAAGATTATGCCTTTTGCCTGCGCCATCGAGTGCATTCATACCTATTCGCTGATTCACGACGATCTTCCGGCCATGGATGATGACGATCTGCGCCGGGGCAAGCCATCCAATCACAAGATGTTCGGCGAAGCCATGGCCATTCTCGCCGGAGACGGGCTTCTGACCGAATCTTTCGTCTTGATGAGCGAAGTGGTCGCTACGGTTCCGGCCGAACGCGTACTTGCCGCCATGGGAGTGATTGCCCAAAAGGCGGGCTCGTCCGGCATGGTCGGGGGGCAGGCTCTGGACATGTCCTATACGGGGCGCAACGATGTGAATATCGACGAGTTGCGCAACATGCACGCGCGCAAGACCGGGGCGCTGATTCTCGGGTCCTGCCTGAGCGGAGCAATGCTCGCCGGAGCTACTGAAGAGGATCTCGAACGCATGGAAGTCTACGGCAAGGCCATTGGCGTTGCTTTTCAGATAGTGGATGATATTCTGGATGAAGTGGGCGACGAGAAGACCCTTGGAAAACCTGTGGGCAGTGACCGCGAGCAGGGCAAGGTGACCTATCCGTCGTTGCTCGGACTTGAAAAAAGCCGCGAGCTGGCTGACGAATGCGTTGTCGAAGCATTGCAGATGTTGCAACCATATCAAGGAAATGCGGCTGCTTTTCTGGGCAGTCTTGCGAAGTATATTGTTCAGCGCGCGCAATAGACTGCTAATTCAACCATAGAAATACGAACGCGGGATATGAGATGACTCAAGAAACGGCCGCAACTTGTTCAGTGCTTTCCAAAATGGATTGTCCCTCCGCTGTCTCCAAATGCGAATTGGAGGAGCTGCAGCGTCTGGCAGAAGAGCTGCGCAAAATGATCATCACCACGGTCTCCGTCAACGGCGGTCACCTGGCGCCTTCATTGGGCGTGGTGGAGCTGACCCTGGCTTTGCTCAGCAAATTCGATCTTTCCAAGGACAAGATCATTTGGGATGTCGGTCACCAGGCCTATGCCTACAAGATTTTGACCGGCCGCAGAGACACTTTTCATACCCTGCGTACGCTTGGCGGCATCAGCGGATTTCCCCGCAGAGCCGAGAGCCCGTACGACCAGTTCGGAGTGGGCCATTCGTCCACATCCATTTCGGCCGCCCTGGGCATGGCCATGGGCCGCGATCTGGCCAAGACCGGCGAAAAGGTCGTTGCCATCATCGGCGACGGTTCCATGACTGCCGGGCTCGCTTTTGAAGGACTGAATCAGGCCGGGCATATGGGGCGCGACTGCATTGTGGTGCTTAATGACAATGAAATGTCCATTTCCCCCAATGTCGGCGCTTTGTCCTCGTTTTTGTCGCGCAACCTTTCCAAACGCTGGCTGCTGCGGATCAAAAAAGAGACCGAAAACTGGGTCCGCCAGATTCCCACCTATGGTCCGGATATAGTGGAATATCTGCGCAAGAGTGAAGGCTCGCTCAAAGGGTTGTTTACTCCGGGCATGCTGTTTGAAGCCCTGCGTTTCAATTACATCGGGCCCATTGACGGGCATGATCTGGAGCAGTTGCTGCAGGTTTTCGGCATGGTTCGCGATCTCGAAGGCCCTGTTCTGGTGCATGTGATGACCAAGAAGGGCAAAGGATACGCGCCTGCGGAACAGAATCCCACGTATTTTCACGGAGTTGGATCATTCGAACCGGAAACGGGCAAGGCCAAGAAGTATGTGAGCGCCGGGCAGGTTGCTCTGCCCAGTTATACGGAAGTGTTTGGCAAGACACTGCTGCACATGGCGGAAAAGGATCCCCGCATCGTGGCCATCACTGCCGCCATGCCCGAGGGAACAGGTCTGGCCAAGTTCGCTGAAAAATTTCCCGACAGGTTCGTGGACGTGGGCATTTGCGAACAGCATGCCGTGACTTTTGCGGCGGGCCTTGCCGTCAAGGGCTTCAAGCCCGTTGTGGCCATTTATTCGACTTTTCTGCAGCGCTCGTACGACCAGATTCTGCATGATGTCTGTTTACAGAATCTGAATGTGACTTTCTGCCTGGATCGCGGCGGTCTGGTGGGAGAGGACGGCGCCACGCACCATGGTGTCTTTGATTTTTCCTATCTGCGCCATATCCCGAACATCACGGTGATGGCCCCCAAAGATGAAGCCGAACTGCAACGTCTGCTGATGACGGCCATGGAACATGACGGCCCTCTGGCCATTCGTTATCCGCGTGGTGTGGGTGTTGGCGCTCCCTTGTACGATCCACCCGAGGCCGTGGAAGTCGGCACGGGCGAATTGTTGCGTGAGGGCTCCGATGCTTTGATTCTGGCCATTGGCAGCAGGGTGCACCCCTGTCTGGAAGCCGCCGAGGAAATTGAAAAGGAAAATGGCGCTTCGGTCGGCGTTTACAATGCGCGCTGTGTCAAACCGCTGCCCATGGAGATGCTCGAACTGGCTTCCCGCGCCCAACGTTTGATGCTGGTGGAAGAGAACGCCCTGGCCGGAGGATTTTCTTCCGCCGTGCTGGAGGGCCTTTGCGACAACGATTTGCTGGACGTAGGGGGCCCAAAAAAGATCAAACGGATTGGGATTCCGGACGCCTTTGTGGAACATGGGGCGCAAAAACTGCTGCGCGAACAGGTCGGCCTTGACCAGAACGGAATCAAGCGCAGCATTCTGGAATTGCTGCAATCCTGACCGGGATTCTGCAGGCCGGGCGTTAGAGTTTTTCCATATCGCCGAAGATCTTGCCCTCGGGGGTATCGTTGAAGCTGCCCCCGGCAATGGCGGCCTTGAGTCTGTCCAGAATGTAGCCGTCCCAGCGTTCGATGGTGCCATTGCCACCAGCGCGTACGCGCTTGCGGGATATGATGTCTTTTGCGAAATCCGCACTGAGCGTGATGAATTCGTTTTTTGTGGCGAATTTTATGACGTATACTTCTTTTCCCGGGTTTTTGAGGATCATGTCGTAGAGTGCCTGCCCCTGGCTGGTTGCACCGAATTCGGAAGTCTTGGTTCCCATCAACTCGTGAACCAGTTCTCCATCCCTGTTGGCTGCGTCGGACCAGAACATCAGTGTTTTCAGCTTCACTTGTGAAAAGATCACAAGCAGCAGCAGCGCGGCGACTCCGAGCAGGATCAGCTGGCTCTTTCTTTTTTTGGATTTTTGGTAGGCGCGAAAGTCATCCCATTCTTCTTCGGAAAAGCTCTTGTGTCGGTTGTCACCGGGGTTGGACATGAAAAAAACTCCTTCTTCAATTGACGGCATTACTCTGTGCTGTGATCACGACAAATCGATCCAATGAAGTCCGTACGTTTGATCGGGTTCAATCGATTATACATCCGACGCCGCAATTTGCACGCAATTATCTCTATCTTCAAGCAAAACTAAGGTTTGGCAGGGGGCATGTCAATGCCGGGAGGCACGGATCGGTCTTATTTGCGTGTTTGGAAACGAGTATTTTTCTCTTCGCGATTTGCAAGCAGTTTTCGCGCATTTGTTTCAACGGTGCGCAGTGGCCAAGGTGTCTTGAAGGGCTGAGGAAGGTTGCGAGCTTGTAGGATCTGTGTTTCGGGAGGGTGTCGTACGGCTTTGTGATGTCATTCCCGCAAGGAAGACCGGGACAGTCCCCCTTGCAGGATATGTGTGGAGGCCAGGTTTAAGCCATGGCAGCCATGAAGGCGGTGAACTTTTCACTGAGAACCGTGAGATCCACGGAATATGCAATGTATTTGAAGCCCTGTGATATACGTAACTTGGCGTCTTCGACATCGCGTACGTAAATGCCCGTGCACATGCCTGCCTTGTTGCAGACATCCGCGAAATGAGCGATTGCTTCTTTGACTACAGGGTGATCAAGCTGTCCGGGGTATCCCAGGGAGACCGACAGATCAAAGGGGCCGAGGAAAACGCAATCCAGTCCGGGAACCTTGATTGCCTCGGGCAGGATATCCAGGAATGCTTTTGTTTCGCAATGGACGATGGTGAGAATTTCATCATTGGCAGTTGCCAGGTAATCGGCGAAATTCTTGCCGTATCCCGTTGCCCGTGTTCCGGCTACGCCGCGGACGCCCTTGGGGGGAAAGCAGCAGTAGCTGACGGATTCTTCCACTTCTTTCACCGTGTCGATCTGGGGGATTTCCACTCCGCAGGAACCCTGATCCAGCGCACGCAGTACGAGGGCGCGGTTGAGCATTCTGGGTCTGGTGATGAGCGGAAAGTTGTGGGCATCCCCTGCGCGAAGCATTGCCTCGACAAGCTCATCGCTGAAACCCGCATGCTCGAGATCGATAATACCGAAGTCCATGCCGGCGTTGGCGAGTATTTCGGGAATGCAGGCGGCCGGTATATTGATGAAACTACCGAACACTGGTCCTTTCTGAAGTTTTTCTTTCAATATGTTTTTCATCAGGATACGTCCTTTGTTTTATGTTAACGAGCCCGGCCGGGTTTGTATCCCGCGCCCAAGGTCCATACCGTTGGGCGCGGATACGACGCTCTAAGCCTTAGCCTTGCCAATTACATCCTTGTTGACCACATTATAGGGGGCGCCGCCGCTCAGGAAATTGATGGCGGTTTCTCCGGCCATCCGCTTCAGGGCCTCGAAGGACTCGTAGGAGCGATAGGCGATGTGGGGGGTGAGAATGACGTTTTCCCGTCCGAAAAGTTTGCTGCAAATTTCTTTGGGCGGTTCTTCTTCCAGAACATCCAGGGCGACTCCGGCCAGTTTGCCGCTTTCCAGAGCGCGGATGACGGCTTCGGTGTCCACCAGCACGCCGCGTGCGGTATTGACCACGAAAAGACCATCCTTGGCCTTGGCCAGGTTGGCGTCGTTGACCACATGAATGGTCTCGGGCGTGGCGGGTGCCATGACGGCAATGACATCCGATTCCTTGAAAAGGGTGTCGAGGTCCACTTTTTGCGCTCCGGTCTCGGCGAACATATTGTCCGGAAGGAACGGATCGTAGGCCAGCAGCGAATATCCCAGGCTTTTGGCGTAGCCTCCGAGTTTTCTGGCGATACGGCCGAAACCCAGCAGTCCGAGCTTGCGCAGGGAAATGCGGCGCATGGTGTAGCCTTCGTCCTCGTTCCAGACGCCTTCATGGATGCGTTTGTTGTAGAAGGGAATTTTGCGTTCCAGGGCCAGAATGCTTCCCAGAGCGTGAAGAGCCACTTCTTCCACGCCGTAGTCGGGGACGTTGCATGCGTAGATGCCGTTCTTGGTGTGGTCTTCAAGATTGAGGTTGTCCACGCCGATTCCGCAGCGAACCACCATACGCATCTTGGGCAGTTTGGAGAGCACCGTATCGTCCAGTTTGACGTAGATGCACATGCAGGCATCCGCATCCTGGGCCTTGGTCACGACTTCTTCGGGAGAACTGCAATCCAGCACGTCGAAGGCGATTCCCTTGGCTTCGCAAAGTTTGGCAACTTCGTCGTATGCGCCTGCGGGATAATGATGGCCGTCGAGAACAACTAGTTTTTTCATATCGAGAATCCTTCTTTTTTAATTACCGGGCATTAAGCAGATTTACCAAAACCAATGAGATATCCGGGAACAAGACAATCAATCCCAATGCCACCAGCATGACCGCGATCCACGGCAGGATGGCTTTGGACATTTCATCCAGCGAGATGTCGGCAATACCGCATGTGACAAAGAGGTTGACACCCAACGGGGGGGTGATGAACCCGATGGCCAGGTTGGCAACCATCATGATACCGAAATGGATGGCGTTGACGTCGACACCCAGTACGACGGGCAGCAGAATGGGGGCCAGAATAATGATGGCCGCCAGAGTTTCCATGATGCATCCCACAAAGAGCAGCAGCAGCATGATGAGCAGCATGACCACCAAAGGCGTGCTGGAGAAGTGGGCGATGCTTTGAGCCAGCAGATCAGGTACGCGGTTGATGGTGAGAATGCGTCCGAAGGCTGTGGCCGTTCCGATGATGATCAGGATGGTCGCCGTGGTAAGCGCACTGCGGGAGAAAATCGAAGGGATGTCTTTCCAGTGCAGATCCTTGTACACGAACATACCCACGACAAGTCCGTATATGACCGCGATTGCAGCAGCTTCCGTAGGGGTAAATACGCCGGAATAAATGCCGCCGAGAATGACGACGGGAACCAGCAATGCCCATTTGGCGTCCCAAAGGATGGAGAAGCGCTCGGACCAGGGCACAACATGGTCGACGTTGCGATATCCTTTTCTCTTTGAATAGAACCAGGCCCAGCCCATGAGCAGCGTACCGATGAGCACGCCGGGAAGGATACCGCCGATGAACATGTCGGAAATGGAGCGGTTAACCGCTACGGCGTAGATGACCATGGGAATGCTGGGAGGAATGATGACTCCGATGGCGCCGGCGGTTGCGATAAGGCCGCATACGAAGCGTTTGTCATAGCCCTGGCGGAGCATTTCCGGAACCATGATGCCGCCGATGGCAGCAACCGTGGCCGGTCCGGAGCCGGAAATGGCGGCAAAGAACATGCAGCCCAGGATGGTAACCAATGCCATGCCGCCGGTCAGCGAACCGACAAAGGCATTGGCGGTGCCGAGCAATCTCCGAGAAATACCGCCTGTCCCCATAAGTTCACCCGCAAGGATGAAAAAAGGAACAGCCATAAGGGGAAAGGAATCCAAGCCCGTGGTCATACTTTGTGCGAGATATCGTAAACTAACAACATCAGACTGCATGATGGCTGCCATGGCGGAAAGTCCCAAGGAAATACCGATGGGCACACGCAGCAGCAAACAGACAATGAGCGCTAGAAAAAGAACTAAAGTTGTCATAAAGACTCCGATTTCTACTTAACTAACTTATTGTACTTCGCCAAATTTGCCCTGGGTCATCAGGCTAATTTTTCCAACTATTGACTGTATCAATCGAATGCTGACAAGAAAGAATCCAACAGGAAGGGCACAATATACGTATTTCATTGGTATTTCTAACGCAGGAGTTGATTGTCCTGTGATACCAATACGTCTAACTACTTCTCCACCGTAGAATATCATGTAGCAAGAGAATACTATAAATAGAATGTCTGCAACGATTGATAAAATTGCTGCTTTTTTTTCTGGGAGAATTGTATTTAAAAAGTCAATGCTAATATGTCTATTTTTCTTTACACCATAACTTATTCCAATGTTTACCATCCAAATAAAGACATATCTTGCCAACTCTTCGGACCAAGAAAGTGAATCCTGCATAACGTAACGCATGATTACTTGTAATCCTACAAGAAATGTCATGGTACCTAGAAGGATAATAACAATGACTTCTTCAAAATATTGATCAAGTAACTTCAAGAAACGCATGACTTCCTCCAGCCGTGCCGGAGCTTTTGCTCCGGCACGGAGACGGTTGACGAACTCTCAGGTGACAGTCCCCAACATAAATGCAAATAATTGATGGTGACTTACTATTTGTTCATTACGGTCTTTTTGAAGATATCGACCACTTCGGGTGAGACGCGTTCTTCGGCCATTTTCAAAGCGGGTTCGATAGCGATACGGAAGGAAGCGCGTTCTTCGGGGGTGATCTCCGTCATTTCGATGCCACTGGCCAGGATTTTTTCCTTGCTCTTTTCATCCAGTTCGGTGGCGATCTTACGCTGGTAGTCGCGCATTTCCTTGGCGGCGGTCAGAACGATTTCCTTTTCCTCGTCGGTCAGGTCGTCCAGGAATTCCTTGTTCATGACCGGAATGTAGGCCGTGAAGATGTGGTGCGTATCGGAGATGTACTTCTGAACCTCAAAGAACTTGCTGTTGTAGATCAGGGCGTAGGGGTTTTCCTGGCCGTCTACGGTGCCCTGCTGCAGAGCGGTGAACAGCTCGCCGAAGGACATGGGAGTGGGGTTGGCGCCGAGAGCCTTCCAGGCTGCCATGTGAATGGGATTTTCCATGGTGCGCAGTTTGATGCCTTCAAGGTCTTTGGCAGTATGGATAGCGCGTTTGTTGTTGGTGATATTGCGGAAACCGTTTTCCCAGTATCCAAGATTCACAATGCCCTTTGCCGCCATTTTGTTGTCCAGAGCCTGCCCGAGCGGGCCGTCAAGGGCTGTCCAAACATCTGCACGGGTCCCGAAAGTAAAGGGAACATCAAGAATGAACAGGTCGGGGACAAAAGCCGCCAGAGGCGAACTTGATCCTGAGCAGCAGGTAAGATCTCCCATCATGACCGCTTCGAACAATTCACGGTCATTGCCAAGGGCGGCATTGGGGTAGATTTCAACTTTCAGACTTCCGTTGGAGCGTGCTTCGACTTTTTCTTTGAAAAAGCTCCAGGCAAGATGCATAGCGTCCGTAGTAGGTGTGGCATGACCGACTTTGATGACTTTTTCAGCCCTGGCCGTATGTACGGTTACGGCAAGAAACAGGGCGCATACCAGAAGTGATACTATTTTTGTCGCTTTCATCAGGTTCTCCTTAAAGGAATGTTGGGCATTGCGGGCTCGCGGATGCTGCGTTACGAGCTTGGCCAAGTGACTACTATATTTCTACCAGCGGCGACATAAGAGCTGTGAGCCGTTCCTTCAATTTGCCGGCCGCTGCGGTTTCCTGTTCACTAAGGTCGACCCTGGGCGGCCCCATTTTGAATCCACGGACCTCAAGTCCGATCTTGAATCCGATGGGGAAAGCCGAACCGAACATCATGCCTCGGATGGCCGGGAGCACACTCTCCTGGAGGCTTCTGGCCTTGTCGTATTCGCCAGCCTGGAATGCCGCGTAAATACCTGTCATGATTTCTGGCAGAATGGCGGAAGTGGCCGTCAAGCAGCCTTTGCCTCCCATGAGCAGACAGGCGAGCAGCCCTTCTTCCCGTCCGGTCATCATGGCGATTTCTCCTCCGGCTTCCCGTGCGCTGTCCTTGAAGTGGAGAAAGTCGACGATGCTGCCGCTGGAATCCTTCATGCCAATAACATTGGGGAGGCAGGACAGGCGCGCAACGACATCATAGGGCATGGGCTGCGAGAACAAGGGGATATTGTAAAGGATTACCGGCATTCCGCCTTCTTTGGCCACGCGGGTGAAAAATTGTTCCATCATGGGAACAGTGGCTTTGTAGTAGTAGGGCGCGGATGCCACCACAGCGTCACAGCCGATTTTTTTGGCATATTTCGCCAGGCTGATGGATTCGTCGGCGGTCGTTGCCGGCACGCCGGGAGTTACGGGGACGCGTCCCTTGGCCTGGTCCATGACGATGTCCATCAAATGGCATTTTTCGTCATGGTTCATATGAATCGCCTCACCGCAGGAACTCACGGGGAACAGTCCGTTCAGGCCTTTGGTGATCATAAATTCCACCATCTCACGCAGAACGGGTTCATTGATACGCCCTTCATCAGTAAAGGGGGTGAGCATGGCCGGGTAGATTCCTTCCAGAGCAAACATCGCAGAATTCCTTTTAAAAGGTTGCATTACAGATGCTCCGCACAATCAGCGCGAAGCGGAACGAACACCTAAACTGTGCGAAAGTTGTTTGGATACTTCCATGAGCTTTTGGGCCAGTTCTTCCATGCGATGGTAGGGCATTTGATACGAGGGCCCGGCAACGCTCAGGGATATGGGAGGTCCTTCCAGTCCGAAAACAGGTGTGCCGACACAGCGCGTATCCGGTTCGGCCTCTTCGTCGTCTATGGTCCATCCTTTGCGTCTGGCCTCTTCGAGATGCTTCAAGAATTCTTCCCGCGTGCTGATAAGGTTGGAAGGTGCTTTGTCAAAAGGAATGGTCTTGAGCAGTTCGGTGAATAATTCGGAATTGGCCGCGAGCAGGAGACTTTTGCCCAAAGCCGATGAGGTCAGAGAAACACGTTTGCCTTCCCAGGACTTGACGATGATGGTCTGGTCGCTTTCGACCTTGGCCAGATACACGCCTTCCAAACCTTCGAGTATACCCAGATGGCTGGTCAGCTGAACGTCGTTGGTCAATTTGCGCATGAGGGGCAAAGCCTCGTTGCGGACATCGAGATGCCGCACGGACAAACCGCCAAGTTCGAAAAGTCGCAGGCCAAGGGTGTACCCGCCGCTGGAGGATATTCGCAGAAGACCATGTCCAACCAAGGACTTGATCAGCATATAGGCCGTACTTTTGGGCAGTCCGAGTTCCTTATGGATAGTGGTGAAACTGGACCCTGGCTTGTGGCCGACGAAATCCAGGACAGCAACGGCCCGGGAAATCGCAGGTACCTGGTCGGTCTTTTTAGTATCAGTCATAAGAAACTCCTTGGTTCTGAATAATGAATTTAGTTCAAAATACAGAACAAAAAAATAGCAGACAAGAGCCCAAACCCGCTTTATTTGAGATGGGATGGGATTTTTTGCGCTGCATAATAAAGTACCTTGGGTAAAATGAGTTTTTGGATCAATGGTTAAGTTCATTATTTAGAACAAGGTTCTTGTGGATGAACTAATGGGAAGGTAGAGAAGAGTTGGCCGGGTGTCAAGCAGAAAAAGATTTGAGTGATATATTACTTAATTTATCTATTAATTACTTGATATTGCGTCGAAATAAACCACAAAAAATAGCGCGTAGTATACAAGCCTTTGCACCAGTTGTGGCAAAAAAGAATGGCTGTTTCTTGGTTAACATACTTAAAAGATTAATTTTTTATTAATTATAAGTTGGTTCTTTCTGTCGAACTAATTCGTTGTTGAGTTATGAATTCTGAATTATGTTCTTATTGACAATGTAAATTCTAGTAGAAAAATATTTGCATACTGCATTTGCAAAAAAGAAAAGCATAATAAACTTGAATTTACTAGAATTATGCTCATAAAACATAGTTATGAAAATAGTAATTTACAGTAATACATCGAATATATATCGATTCTGTGAAAATATTACAATTTACTGGAGCAATTTATTGCATTTTTACAATGCTGCATCATTTTATCTTTGAAAAGATATTTATTATTCGCATTGTACGGTCTTGATATCATTTTTATCTTTTAATCCAGTGGGTTATCCAGCTGCATGTGTGTAGGCATTCAAAGCCGCAGTCAAATTGTTTTCGAATTGAAAAGGGAGGAATATGAGTTCGTTATTATGAACTCTGTCCGGTATTTTGAAAACCAAGTTCATTGTCTTGAACATATATGACAAGAATGCCACTAAAAGTCCAGAAAAAGCTTTCCCGGTTTCAGGGGGGCTTCATCCTGGTCCTCCGGCCTTGAACGTAGAAACGCCGCAGGGGTGTGAGCCCTGCGACGTTTTAGTCGAATAACAGCGGATCAATTAGAGCGAATTGCGGAAAATACGCTCGACAACCTGCTCGTTGACCGGGATGGGGGCCAGAGGCAGCAGGATATTGGTGAGAGAGGATCCCATGGTCAGTTTGACCAGTTCGGGAACATCGGCTTCCGTAAAGTAGTCGGACATGTCGGTTTTCTGGCCAACACTGGCACACCAGTCTTTGAGGCCGTCGACACATATCTGGCCTTCGCCGGGGATGCCTTTGAGGCCGGGAACAATGGGTTCGAGAACGTCGGCAAGGGCTTCGGGAACGGCCGGGTAAATTTCCTTGACCATTGCGGGCATAAGGATTCCCAGTCCGTCGCCGTGGGTGACCTTGGCGTTCAACGTACTCATGGCGTGTTCCATGGAGTGCGTGATGTGCAATAATCCCAGATCAAAGCTGATGCCAGCAATGGCCGAAGCGTACATCAGGAAGTACCTGGCCGTCAGGTTGTTGGGTTCGACAATGGCTTTTGGCAGATAGGTCGCCACCAGTTTGATAGCCTGTTTAGCCAGGCCGTAGGAGTAAGGATTGGTGCAGATGGTGGTTGCCGCCTCGAGCGAGTGGTTCAAACTGTCGATGGAGGTGGAAATGGTCTGCTTGACCGGCATGGTGGTGGTGAGCGCCGGATCTTCGATGGTGTACGTGGCGTAGATGTGCGGTGAATTGATGGCGGGTTTGTCTTCGCCATCAGACTGGGCAACAGCGAAAGCATCGCATTCGGATCCGGTGCCGTGCGAGGTGTTGATCAGAATGAGCGGCGTTGCGCCGGTGATGGGTTCGCCTTTCTCATAGAATTCAACCGCTTTTTTTCCGGGATGTTTCATAAGCACGGCAGCTGTTTTCGCCGTGTCCATGGAGCTGCCGCCACCGATAGCCAGGATGCAATCCGCGTCCATTTCGATACCTGCCGCAGCCGCTTCTTCGCAATTGTCGTAGGTGGGGTTGGGGCGTACTTTGTCGTAGTGCTTCCAGGAGGTTGCATACTTGTTCAAAGCAGGTTCAACAGTATCCCATGCGCCGCTGGCTTTGTATGCGATATTGTCTGTTACAACAAGAATTTTTCCCTGTCCTTTACTGGTCAAGCCTTCGATGATTTCGTTGACCTTTTGAATTGCTCCGACCCCGAAGTACGTAATAGGGCGGGTAGGTTGCAGGACGAAAACGTTATTGATGTTGAGTTTACCTTCCCAATTGCTCATAACACTCTCCATTCAGGTTTGAGTTGCATGTTTTTGCAGAAGCTATCTGGGTCAGGACAATACGCGATGGATACTGTGATGGTGGTTGCTGGCCTCCTTGTGGTTGCTGGGTTTAAAATAGTCTTCAATGGCAGTTGAAGAACTTTTGAAAAAAATGAAAACCGTACTCAATGAAGCAGGAGTTGGTCAGTCCATTGATATTTTATAAAATGAGCTGCGGTTATATATGGTTGTTTTCAGATGCTTCACCCGTATTTTTTTTGACTATATGGATATGTTGTGAACACATGTTTTTTAGTCGGGTAAATTTTTTATTGTGCGGACAGGGAGTCTCGAAAAATTTTCCAGTTTGCCTCGGTTTGTTCTGACAGGTCAAAGTGATGCAAATTGCGGCTTTTAAGCATGCTGGGCATGATGTAGAGGCAAATGAAAGAGATGACTGCCTGCTCTGCATTTGTCTTGGGAGCGATCTCTCCCTGCTGCTTGCCGGACTCGATAATTTGTTCGAGTTCCTTACGCCCTCTCGAAATATCGTTGCGCATACGCTGGCCCAGTTCAGGATATTCGAAGTTGACGAAGTCTGAGAAATAAATCAGCCCGAGTCCTTTGTACTGCTCCAGCAGCCGGATATAGGAGTGGTAGATTTCTTCCAGCGTATCCAGGGCATTACAATTGTTATTCCGAGCCTGATTGATGATGTCCGTCCGTATTTCGAACAAAAGGTCCAGAAGCGCGGACATGATGGCGGCTTTATTTTTGTAATGCCTGTACAGAGACGACGCAGTGACTCCAACTTCTGCAGCCACATTGCGAACGGTAAGAGCATTTACCCCCTGTTTTATGATGATGCTTAAGGACGCTTCGATGATCTGCTCTTTGCGGATGCTGGTATGTAGTTTTGTCACCATGTTTTATTGATAACTGATGTTTCATATTTAGTAAAGGGAAATCAAAGATGGATTATCAAAAAAAATTGTCTTTTTGTATGAATGATATGCAGTAAGAAATTCTGAACATGTAAAGATTCAATTTTTGGGAAACAACGTATTGTAGTATGATTTTTATACATTGATTGGAATATGTATTGTTCTAGATATTGTCCAGTATACCAAAGTGTTACTTTGCTATAATGAGAAAAGTAACAAAAATGAGAAAAAAGTAAATAATGAAAGATAGCAATAACAAGACGTTGCTGCACTTGTATCAGATAGGAACAAGACAGCTGAGAGTGGGAAGGTATTGCAACCGAAGATGGTAATGGGAAAAAGCTGGAAATGAGACCAGGAAAAACTGAAGAAATTTGACCGCCCCCGGTGGGGAGTGAGCGGGGGGGAGAGCCGGGGGCGGTTGAGCGTGAGAACTATTTTTGCGAGCACATGAAGCGTGCTGCTTGTTTATGTCTGAAATTTATTGAGGCGGCGACATACGCCTCTTTTCCATTTCCTCGTGGCGTTCGTGAAACTCCTTGACCCGTTTATGGAAGAGTTTTTGTTGTTCCGGGGTCAGGAATTGGTCAACCTCTTTCGTCTGATTGTCGAAAATGCTGCGAATCTGGGGCTCAATGCTCTGGCGCAGTGTCTCAACCTTGTTTGCAGCCTGGACGACCGTGGGGCGGATCTTTTGGACCTGTTCTTCAGAGAGATTCAAATCATCGGAAAGTCTGTCCAGGATTATCTGAGCAATTTCATGGGGCGGAGGCGGAGGAAAATCATGTTTGTGAAAAACATCTTTCATGACAAAAGGTGCAGTGAGTACCCCGAGCACAAAACCGCATACCAACAGACCAATACCAGCAAGCCATTGTTTAGATCGAAAATTGAGAGCCATAGTTGTTTCCTGTTACATCAATCCATAAATGGAATTATATGTGCTCTCAAGACTGAGATATGCATAAATACTATTGAGATCGAGATTCTGGCCATACATGAGCAGGCAAAAAAGAACAGCGGCCGCCGCGCAACTGGCCACACAAAGCTTGGTGAATACATTATTCAAGAAATAGGTCTCGTCCTGCCGTACTCCGAATGCCCGAATGATGGCCATGGTGCCGACCTCGAACCCAGCAGAAGGCTGAGGCATCCGGCTTGCTTTGAAAAAGTTCCGTAACTCCGTTTCCAGAACTCCATCTTTAGTCTCCCTGAACATAGTTCCCCTCCTGGACAATGCTGCTTTCGACAAGTATGCGCCGAAGCTTGTTCCGCGCCCTGTGAGCGCGTACCTTGACTCGCGGAATGCTCCAACCGAGAATTTGAGCTATTTCCGCATGGGTCATTTCATCTTTGTAAATCAGACCTATTAAAATTTTATCTTCAGGTGAAAGATTTTCAAGAGCGTCCGCTATAAGTTTGCGTTTTTCCCGGTCTTCCATGTGTACCTCAAAAGGATTTATATCCGACACGGGTGTGACGCTATCATACCATTCAGGATCTTCGCTCCCCAACACGCTGGCAGAAATTTCTTGCGATCTTGCCGATTTGCGCCAGAAATCCATACATTTGCTGACCGCTATGGTAATCAGCCAGTTTTTGAATGGTTTGACTTGTTTGTACGTGTATAGTTTTTCAAAAGAACGTACAAATGTCTCCTGCGCAAGTTCTTCAACTGCATCATAGGGAACATGTCCGTGGATGACAGCAAAAACATCCGATTTGTAGCGTGCGATCAGCAGGGCGAATTGTTCTATATCGCCAGCCAACACACTTTGAACGATTTCAATATCGCTCGGCAGCGTATCCTTCATTAACCAAAAATCCGTTCGTTTTGGTGGAGTGTCTGCAGGCCAACGTATTTAAGTGCGTGTATTACGACCACTTCGATCCAGTCCAAGTGCAATCGACTATAAGGATCTCACTCTGACCTGCTGCCATCAAAAACGGACCTGTTTCGTGTTTTCCAGGATTCCGTTTCCTGCGCTACCGCCGGCTTGAATTGCACGCCTTCGTTCATCTCCCCAAGAAATGAGAACCATTTCTCCAGAAAACCCGGAAACCAAGCTTTCAAAGTAGCCCTCTGCCGCGATGCTCGTAAAAATGCGGCGAAAAAATCTTGTTGGCTGGGGGGTCTCCAATAATTTGTATTGATGTCCGTCTTGTCTGCTGGCGTTTTATATGAAAGGCAAACTCAGAGAAGTTCGCCCCTCCCCATAAGAGACCTTTTTCCCCTGCCAACTGCTAATTAGACGCTTCATTTATAAACGGGGTTACAGTCCGGGAAGAATATAATCTTTTTTTGGGAATAATGCCTATGAAAAAATCAAAGGTTTTCTGATGACAAGGTCAGAAAACCAAGTGCTTTGGGCATTCGGAGGCAATAGGCCCAGAATGTTTGGCCATTGTATCGTGAAAAAAATGAGGCGTTCGGGAGGCTGAGCTATTTGAGAAACTTGGAAAGACGCTTTTGCTGGTGAGGGGAAAGCTTCCGGTCGTCAAGATCGATGCCGGCGTCATAAATACCTGCAACCTCGGGGGTGACGGCGATGGGTTTTGCTCGACGCGCATAACGCAAAAGGTTGAGGTAGTCGGATTCGTAGGCGCCTTCGGATCTCCAGCCGCCGCAGCGAACCACCACCAGATCCCTTGTGGCGCAAATGCAGAGCGGATCTATGTTGGTTTGCCGTACAATTTCCTTTCCAGGATCCAGGCGGGGCAGGAAAGGAATATCCAGCGTACGGCTGGTATCGATACGGGCGATGATCAGTTCGGCGTCAGGAAATGCCCCGTATATGCGAAAAGCCTCGGGTGTGAGCATATTGTCATCGTCGACAAACAGGACGAAGTGTCCTTTGGAGGCTTTCAGCATGGCGTTGCGCAAGGCGTTTCCATAATTGCCGTCATGGGGAAAATCATAGCAGCGACCGTAGGAAGGAAGTGGAACATGGACGGCACCTGGGCCGTCGTATCCGACCAGCAGTTCGACCTCTTCGACACCCAGTCCGGCGGTGATTCGCGCTTGCTCCACGCTTTCCACCGCCTGTAGCAATGCCTTGGGGCGATCTCCACGGCTTGGAGTGATCACGCTATAACGTACGGGATTGCCTGCGGTCATCCGGTGTTGCTTCCAGTGTTTTCAGGTTTCTGCGTTTTGGTTGTAAAAAAGCCGGACAAAATAGACCATAAGGCTGTTTTGTCCGGCGCGTTGCTTACTTTACCAGAGGGGATCTATTGGGCCAGCGCCTTTGATTCGAAATCCGAACCGGAGAGAACGACCATGTTTCTTCCACTGGCTTTGGCCGTATACAAGGCTTTGTCCGCATCCCGTACCAGGTCCGAGGTTGGCTTGAGGGAGCCAGGCCGCAGCGAGGATATTCCCATGCTCGCCGTAACCTTGATGGGAGCGTCCTTGCCGCCAAACTTGGTGCGGGATATTTTCAGACGCAAACGCTCGGCCAGTGCCCAGGCTTTGGACTCGTCGGTCTGCGGCAGGATAATGATGAATTCCTCGCCTCCGTACCGTGCCGCATAGTCCGTCCCGCGCAGGGTCTTCAGCAGGAGCGATCCCAGTTCCTTCAGAACAGTATCTCCGGCCTGATGTCCAAGCGTATCATTGATACGCTTGAAATGGTCTATGTCCATCAGCAGGAGGCTCATGTTGTGATTGTAGCGCTGATGGCGCTTCAATTCTTCAATGAGCTTCATGTCAAAATGCTTGCGGTTATGGAGTCTGGTCAGCCCGTCGAATTCCGCCTGGTCCTTGATTTCATTGAACGCAAGCGCATTCTTCAGAGCCAGACCGAGATGTTTGACCACGGCGTGGAGAATTTCCACCTGATCCCGGCCGAGCATGACGGGTTTTGCCGTGAGCATGACCACGCAACCGAAACTGACGCCACCCGTACTCATAGGCATGACGATAACACGCCCCTGTGCCGGAGCAGAGGGCGGTACGAGCTGGGATTCTTCCATCTCGAGCAAGCGGACCGTGTAGTCTGTTATGGGACTTTCCGCGATGGTGGCGGCTTTTTCCAACAGAAAATTGATCCATTCGTTCTTGATTTCGTCGTCCATGGTTTGGGAAACAAAAATTTCCGCCTGGATTTCTTCGTGCTCCGACTCCGTACGCCACATGGCCGCATGCAGCAGGCGCAAGGGAATGAGCAGGTTCAGATCCTCCAGGGATTTTTCCAGAATCTCCGTGGGATCGAGAGATTCGGACGCACGCGTCAAAAATTTGTTGATAAACGCGAGTTGTTCGTTTTTGCGGGCCAGCAGTTCGCGTTCCAGGTATATTTCCTGGGTCATACGGTAAATATCGGAATAGAGGTTCCGGGATTCGTCCGCACGATCCACCACGGAGATGACCTGCTCTTTTGCCAGCGGGTGTTTGACGACATCAGTTACGCCGCTGGTTATGGCTTGCTCGAGCTCCTGAAGCTCGTGGGCTTCGTTGAGTATGAGCACAGTGTGCAGCAGACTGGTGGCAAGCAGGACCTTTTTGCGTTTCTGGTCCAGCTGCTCCCAGGTTCTCCATGGGATCCACACCAAAAATGGGGACTCTTCCTCAAGGCGCGTGACGGAAGGGAGCTTTGTTTCAGGCCAATTTTTCAGTTCAAACTTGCGGCCTGCGGCTTCCTCGATGCGGCTGCGCTCTTGGTCATCCAAGCCGAGGCCCCACATAATATTCGAGGTTTTCATTGGAATCAAAGTAGTGCTCCTTTGGGCTTTACGGAATAAATTGCCTATCGCCCGGAACATTGCAAAAACAAGTCCAAAAAATATTAGTACATGATTCAAGTGTGTTGTGCGTATTTGCTGGCGAGAGCGACAGTTTCTTGACTCCTCCACTAAAATGGTAGCTTCAATCAAATAGGTAATTGACAATGCTTGGAGATTATGAGCATTTCTTAGTAATGGACAGGTCACGAATCTGGGGAACGCTTGATCCGTTTATTGAAGGATCCCTTGAAGGTGGTGCAGACGGGCGTCTTGTGGGCCGCAATGTGGCCAATTGCAATTTTCTCAAGCAGTTGCTGGCTCAGGATGCGTTTGCGGCCTATCATTTTTTTCTTGGTTCGGCAGAGCAGAGCGAAGTGCTCGTTGCCTATGTCAGGAAGCATTTCCCGGAGCTGCTGCATGAGGAGCGCATTCGCATATTACCCCGAACCATGCTGGTAGAGAGTTTGCGGACAGGGGGCTATCATTGTTTCCATCTGTCCGACTGCATCAATTATCCCGCCCAGCTGGCAAGGCTGCGCAATCTTCTGAGTCCTGAGATTTTCCCCATCACCAGTGTCACCCACTCGCTTTCCTACGCGCGTTTTGCCAAGGATTTCATGGCGCAACTCTGGGAGGGCAAAACTGCACGGGATGCCATTGTTGCAACGTCGCACTCGGCGCAACAGGTGGTAAGCGCGTATTTTGAATATCTGCGTCGCGGCTATGGCATGGATCCGTTGCGTTTTTCTTCACCGGAAATTCCCCTCATCCCCCTTGGCGTTGATACGGATGCCTACGCTCCGGCCGAAGAATCGTATTGCCTGGAATCCCGGCAGCAGCTTGGGGTGACTTCCGGACAGACGCTTATTCTGGTGCTGGGGCGGCTGTCGCATCTTTCCAAACTGGATGTGGTGCCGGTTTTGCGGGCCATGCAGCGTATACGCTCCGCAGGGGAGGATCTGTCTTCTTTTTGTCTGATCATGGCCGGGGCAGTGGAAGATACGCCCGAAAATCTCGCCGTGGTTGATACCTATAAGAATCTGGCTGCCAACCTCGGACTGGAAATGCGTATCGTCAAAAATCCATCCGATACGCAGAAGCATGCTTTGCTAGCTGCTGCCGACGTATTTCTGTCGCCTTCAGACAACTTGCAGGAAACCTTCGGATTGACCTTGCTCGAAGCGGGCGCCTGCGGTCTGCCGGTGGTGGCTTCTGATTTCGACGGTTACCGGGATCTGGTTGAACACGGACGTACGGGCTTTCTTGTCCCGACTCTGGGGCCGAAACAAAGCACCTTGCTCGATGCGCAGGCCGGCGTCCTGTACGACAACCAATTGCATCTGGCCATGGCGCAGCAACTGGTGGTGGATGTCCCTATACTGGCCCGGTCTCTGCTGGAATTGCATCAGAATCCGCAATTGCGTCAGACCATGGGGCGCGAAGCACGAGAGCTTGTCTGTGAAAAGTTCTCCTGGCAGAGCGTTATCGAACGCTATTGCGAATTGTGGGAAGAACTCTGGCTTCACCCTGTAAAGGAAGAAAGCATTCGAGGCGCAGTGCATCCGCTTACTCCGGATTATGCGCGGATTTTTGCTTCCTATCCCACCCGCCAGTTTTCGAAGCAATACGCGTACGCTGGAGTGCCAGCGGGCAGGCCATTTATCGCAAACAGGACGAGCCCGTATATTATGACGACCTGGGGCATCTGCTTGATGCGGAGATCATTCGCTTCATGTTGTTCAAGGCCAGAAAGGAATGCGCAGCTTCCGACCTGGCCGCCATTCTGTCAGAAACCAAGGCCTTGTTACCGAAGAGGCCAGGGCTGTAGTCTTATGGCGTTGAAACAGGATTTGCTTGAAATTTGCCGCGACACGGCGTCCCCTTCTGAATAATTGCATCCTATAATATGAAAGATATTGCCATTCTCATTCCCGCTTACAATCCGGAAGCCTCTTTGGAAAAAGTGGTTCAGGATTTGAAACAGCGGGGATTTACCACGATTATTGTTGTCAACGACGGCAGTGGACCGGAACATCGGGAAATTTTTCAGCGCCTGGCTGGCCATTGCGAAATTCTGGAGCACGTCGTCAACCTGGGCAAGGGAAGGGCGCTCAAAACCGGTTTCAACCATATTGCCATGCATCATCCGGACTTGCTTGGAGTGGTCACCGTAGACGCCGATGGGCAGCACCACCCTGACGACGTCCTGGAAGTGGCCGCCAAGCTGCGTGAATCAGACGAAGAATGTCTGGTTATCGGACAGCGCGCCTTCGAAAAAGATGTTCCCCTGCGCAGCAAGGTCGGCAATGTCCTTACCCGATACGTGTTTTACTTTCTGGCAGGTCGCTTTCTTCTGGATACGCAGTCGGGTTTGCGCGGACTGCGTATGGAGTCTTTGCCGGAATTGATACGTCTCCTGGTGAGGCCTATGATTACGAGATGAACATGCTGGTTCACTCGCGTACCATGAGTCTGAGAATAGTCACCGTGCCGATTCGGACGATTTATATACAGGACAACCAGTCGTCCCACTTCAATCCCTTTTTCGATTCCCTGAAAATTTATTTTGTTTTTATCCGGTTTATTTCATCCTCGTTGATTTCCAGCCTGATTGATCTTGCCGTATACACGGTTTTTATTTTTTGGGGCGCAGGGATCGGCCTGAGCCTTCTTATAGCGCGTGCGCTGTCGTCTTACATAAATTTCATGCTTAACAAAAACTATGTTTTTCTCAAGAAGAGCGAATACCTCTCCTGTCTCCTCAAATACTACGCGCTGGTGGTGGTCATTTTTACATTGTCTTACATCATGGTCAGCAGCATGCACGATTATCTCGGCATCAATGCGGTGATCGCCAAAGTATTGTCTGAAACCCTGCTGTTCGTTTTCAGTTTTCTGGTTCAACGGGCGCTTGTTTTTGTACGAAGTTGAGTTCGTTTATTATCAAGGTTCGTACTTCATACCGGCAACCAGGATATTGTCAGCAGTACTCTTTCAGTGAAATTTCTTCTGACTTGTTTTGAAATTATCTTGTAATTTTCGATATCACTTGTTTTTAATGCTTGCATTGTAATCTGTCGCAAGCTTTGCAATAGATTTTTTAAATATTTTTTGTGGCTTATTCTGATGATACTGTAGGGATCAGTTCGCTTAGTAAAGATATCCGCTTATGATTTTCTTTCCAATTTATATAAGGAAAATGTAAGTCGGATTGAAGTCTAAGGATTATGTAGGAAATATCGAAGGGTTTCATATGTATTTTCGGAAGAGTGATGTTTCTTTTTGCCTGAGAGAAACATTGATTTATTAAAGCAAGTCTGACTGATACTGGATGGGAAAACAGGAGTAGATGGAAACACCGTGCGCTCCGGATAGTCTGCCAGGGGAAAGGGCATTTTTTTGACAGGAAGCCGATCCTGTTTGTTGTAAAAAAATCTGAAATTTTAAGGTGTTATTTGAGAAAAGGATTCGTGTACTGTTCTTAAACAGGTCTTTTGAATTGATACGAGTATGAGATAGTGGTATTACGAATTTATGGTGATGGTACTGGATACTGAGGAAAGAATACGTTAGATAACTTTGTTGTGCATTTCCCATGGGTTTGCGTGAATCGACTGAATCGGATTTGACCTCGTCCAGGGCGACGGGATATGAGATATAAAAATTAGCGAGGTGTACGGGATGCGATTACTGGTCACTGGCGGTTGTGGTTTTATCGGCTCCAATTACATTCACTATCTTTTTGAAAAAGATCCTGAAGATTTTGTCGTGAACCTCGACAAGCTGACCTACGCCGGGAATCCCATGAATCTGGAGAGCGTACAGAAACGCTTTGGCGATTCCAAGTATGTTTTCGTCAAAGGTGATATCGGCAATGCCGAGCTTGTGAGCTGGCTCATCGAAAAATACGCTCTTGACGCAGTGGTCAATTTTGCTGCGGAAAGCCATGTGGACCGCTCCATCACCGATCCGGAAGCCTTCGTACGCACCAATGTGCTTGGAACCCAGGTCATGCTTGACTGCGCTCGCAGTATGGGAATCAAACGTTTCGTGCATGTTTCCACAGATGAAGTCTATGGTTCGCTGCGTCCCGAAGATTCCGCCTTTACCGAACAGACTCCTCTGGCCCCCAACAGTCCGTATTCCGCATCCAAGGCAGGAGCTGACCTGCTCGTACGCTCGTATTGGAAAACGTTCGAATTTCCAGTCATTATCACTCGTTGCTCCAACAATTACGGGCCGTACCAGTTCCCGGAAAATATTGATTCCCTTGATGTATCTCAAGGCATCCGCAGGCGAGGCTTTGCCTGTATATGGCGACGGCCTCAATGTCCGGGATTGGATTTACGTTCGTGATCATTGCAGAGGCGTGGATCTGGCCCTTAGAAAAGGGACGCCCGGTAGCGTCTATAATTTTGGCGGCAACGCGGAAAAACAGAATCTCGAAGTGGTGCGGACCATGCTCGGACTGCTTGGCCAGCCGGAGACGCTTATCAGGTACGTCAAGGATCGGCCCGGACATGACAAGCGCTATGCAATGGATTATTCACTTGCCGGCAGGGAGCTCGGTTTCGAACCCGAATATGATTTCAAGCGTGGTTTGAGTGAAACCGTAACTTGGTATCAAAACAACACGTCTTGGTTGGAGTCGGTACAAAGCGGCGCTTACCGTGAATTTATGCGTACCTGGTATAAGGAGCGATAATGAGCGAATCCAATTTGAAATCGCTGAAATGTCTGGTGCTGGGCGGACGGCACGGCCTTTTGGGGCAATCGTTGGTCAGAGTGCTCCAGGCAAAAGAAGGCGAGGTCGCTGTTCACGGCAGGGAAGATGCGGATGTCCTGAATTTCAGCGCTTTGGAAGACTATCTGGCCCAGCAGAATCCCGACGTCGTTTTCAACACCATAGCTTATACGGCTGTGGACAACGCTGAGGACGACAAGGAAAACGCCTATCGTCTGAACAAGGATCTGCCCTGTGCACTGGGTAAAATGTCCGTCAAGCTGGGCTTCAAGCTTGTCCATTACAGCACGGATTTTGTCTTTGACGGACGGGGAACCGAACCCTATACGCTGTCCGACGAACCCAATCCGCTATCGGTCTACGGGGCGAGCAAACTGGCCGGAGAGAACGCACTGCTGCGTGCGGGGGCCGAAGGCGTCTACATTATCCGTACCGCCTGGCTCTTTGGGCCTGGAAAGAAAAATTTTGTGCAGACCATTTTGAATCTCGCACGCGAACGCAACCAGCTGAAAGTGATCCATGACCAAATTGGCTCTCCGACCTATACGCCGGATCTCGCCAAATACAGCTGTGCTTTGATTGAAAAGGGTGTTCACGGCATTTATCATATCGTGAACAGCGGCCAGGCCAGCTGGTGCGAACTTGCTGCCGAAGCCGTGAACATGGCTGGCATGAATTGCAATATTCTTGCTATTCCCACCAGTGAATTTCCCCTGAAGGCGGTGCGACCGGGGTTTTCCGTATTGAATACGGATAAATTCACGGCGCGTACCGGTATTAGTCCGCGTCCCTGGATTCAGGCTCTGAGGGAGTACGTTTTCGAATATCTCAACGAACAGGGCTACGTGGACCAGACCATGATGTGACGCCGTCATTCAGTGGTTGGCAGCCTTGTTTGCAGTTCAGGCAATTCCTGTGTTTTCTGCAGGAACTGACCCTTTCCATATATATTTCTTCTTATCTCCTCTTTCTCCTTATCGTTCCCAGAGAATTTTCTCTTATCTGCCGCGAATTATTATTGCCTTTCTTGCCTAAGTGTAAATAATACTTTAAGGTTGTGTAAAAAAATATGGAGTTGTTTACTATGCGTATTTGCACAATCTTGACGACATGTTGTTTGTTGGTTCTTCTGGCAGGGGTTGCAAAAGCCGGACTGGAAATGCCGTCCGAGCTCAAAGAGGAATTTCCTCAGTATGCGGACTCGCAATTGCTGCAAGTGACCAATATGGGCGGCGCTATTATTGTTATGATGAATTGCGGCACCGCAAATATGGAAACCGTGTATGATTTTTATTTGTCCAAGGCCAAAAGCAACGGTTGGAATGTGCAGATGGAATCCAAACAACAGGAAGTAATGCTTTTCGCTGCTGACAAAGGAAATAAGAAGTTCATGCTGAACGTTGCAGTGGAAGATGGCAACACTGCCGTGGGCATGACATTATCCTCCGAGTAAGTGTGCGCACTTTTGGCGTACCTTGCGGAAATGTCCTTTTCCTGGTTTTTGACCCCATTTTATGGCAGAATATAGGCAGGGATTCTGGAAAAAACCGGAGGTGCGCCAATGTATTTTCTTGTACGGTTGAACCGCCCCTTCCGGGCAGGTATCTGCTCAATGCTCTTTCTCCTGTTGTTTGTCGGCAGCGCGGCGGCGGAAAAACTGCTGTTCATCAGGGATGATAATCTCTGGCTTTCCGATACGCAGGGGGAACAACAGCAGGAGCTGGATTTTTTTGGGGGAAAAACGATTGAATCCGCAGCGTTGTCTCCAAACGGGCAATGGGCGGTTGTTGCCTGTGGCAGAGATTCTCTGACAGGCCTTTCGCACATCTTAACCCTGCGGCTGCAGGATTTTGTCGTGGTCCCTCTGGCCTTGGGAAAACTGCGAGCCGCCTGTGATCCGAGTTTTTCTCCCTCCGGAGATGCCGTGGTGCTGGTTGCCGCGTCTGATTGCCGGACCTCATCCGACACCTGGTCTGTCACTACCTCGACCATGTCTGTAACTGTCATAAGCCTCGGAAGCGGCGGGCAAAAGACAATTCTATCCCAGGCCGGCGTGGTGCTGGATGCCGGGTACCTCTACTCCAATCCTTCTTTTTCTCCCGACGGTACGCATATAGCTTATCAGGAAAGCGGCAGTGATGTGTCCGGCGGGTTTGTTGTGGTTGACCTGCAGGGGCAGGAGAAATTTCGCTATCCGCTTGGAGGGTCGGATTATCCGCCTTATTGGAAACCGCAATTCATGAGCGCAACGCGTCTGCTTTGCTGGTCTCCCGACGCATCCGGGGGGGGAAGCAATTATATTTACGAGGTTGATATGGCCAGTGGTGCCGGTCGCAACCTGACCAAAGGGGCAAACCCCACCCTTGTGGAAGGAGGCAAGGCGATAGTATTCGAGCGCTGGTCTGAAGCTGGAGACGACAAATCCACCATCGACCTTTGGCGGCAGGACCTGTCAGCAGGAAAGGAACCAGTGAAAATCATTGAAAACGGAAGATCACCGGCGGGAAAGGGCATGTGACCCCTGGCATCCGGCTTGGCGAGCAGCCTTGTCGCCAAGCCATGAACAGCACAGGGCAATTAAACGTATTGGAAAAGCAGTGATGCGGCAAAAGCCGTGTTAGCGGGGGCGGAACGTAATACGGCCGCGTGTCAGATCGTAGGGGCTGAGTTCGATGGTGACGGTGTCGCCGGGCATGACACGGATGTGGTGTTTCCGCATTTTGCCGGAAATGTGGGCGAGAACTTCGTGTTCGTTGGTGAGCATGCAGCGAAACATAGCATTGGGAAGAGCTTCCTCTACAGTTCCAGTGACTTGTATTCCTTCTTCTTTGGCCATTTAGCCTCCTTGTGTTTTGGGGTTTTTAGCGCGAAAAAAAGCCCACCCCACTAGGAGGGCAGGCTTTGTTTGGTCCGGTAGTGGGAACGGCTTACCAGCGTTTTTGTTGACGTTGCGGACGGGGTTGAGCCTCGTTTACTTTGAGACTCCGTCCACCGAGCATGGTGCCGTTAATGGCACGAATGGCTTCTTCGGCGTGCTCTCTTTCCATCTCGACGAAGGCAAAACCTCTGGAACGACCGGTCTCACGATCCGTAATGATTTTGGCGGAAAGAACGGGCCCGTGCTGTGAAAACAGGTCGCTTATTTCCTCTTCGGAAGCGCTCCAGGGCAAATTGCCAACGTAAATACTAATGGCCATTGCTAAAAAAACTCCTTGAAAAAAGAACGCGTTAGTCAGGCGTCACAACCACCTTGTGTCTTGTCTGAGCTAACAATAAAAAAAGGGCAGGATTAGTGTCCTAATCCCTTTTTTAATTTTGGCGTCCCCAAGGGGATTTGAACCCCTGTCGCCGGCGTGAGAGGCCGGTGTCCTGGACCAGGCTAGACGATGGGGACGCTCTTTATAAGTAAGCCGCTGGTATGCAGCCGGTGAAGAAGAGAACTTAAGTATTTTGATGGGGGGTGTCAAACATTTTTTCACTTTGTTTTGAAAATTTTTAAAAAATCTGAATTGTAGTGTCGACAAAAAAATGCGGCAGGTAATCCGGTGACAGTGAGCCACGGGGTATGTGGGGAAGTTTGGATGACCGCAGGATGCGGCAGCGGACTTCGTCAATTTGTTTTGGGAGCGGAGGTTGATCGTTTGACGGAACTGAGATGCAGGAGAAAGCGGTAAAAAGGTGTTTTTTGCGTTTTTGACAGACCTATCCCCCATTTCCAAGCCGGTGAAACGTGTGTTATTAACAAAAAAGTACGGATACATCCGCGTGCGCATATTTCATTTGCTGAGAACTGCATCCCGACGCTTTCATTCATGAGGAGTGCCATTTCGAATGGTCCCGGAGTGGCTCGGCATGGGCCCGAGTGCAGGGGATGGATGGTTCAATGCGTTTCCGGCAGATTCGTTTCAGGGCTACACAGGGGCAAGCATACCGGAAAAGGGATTTTGCCTGCAGCAGGAGAGGTCGGCGCTGAATCCGGAGGATAATGGGGAACCTCTTTTTGAGGAAATTATCAGAAAATATCAAATAAACGATGATTAGTCTGAAACCATAAACGAGCCAGTGTTCAAAAAAATCCTGCAGACAGCGGGAGCGCTTTGACTTTTGAGCGTGAATGGCTAATGGTGAGGCCGTGAATAGTATCGCAAAAGCTTTATTAGTGACTTTGGGTGATCCCAATGGTGTAGGTCCGGACCTGGCGGTCCGTTTGTTTCATGCTGGAACTGAGCAGGTTTCAGAGCAGGGCCCGGTTTTGTTGCTCGGATCGGAAAGTGTGCTGGAGGAGTATTGCCGGCTGTTTTCCATTCAGCCTTTTTGGACCAGGCTGAACAATCCGGAAGATATCGCCGATCAGGCTCCGGGCGTCTATTGCTACGGATTGCCGGAGCTGGACTCCTTTTCTCTGGATATGGGAAAGCCCACCACAGCGGGCGGCAATGCTGCCGGACATACGCTCAATCTGGCCTGCTCGCTGTTGGAAAAAGGCTGTGCGGGCGGAGTGGTAACCCTGCCTCTCAATAAAGCCATGCTTCAGGCCGCGGGTTTCAATTTTCCGGGTCATACGGAACTGTTTGCTGCCAAGGCCGGTATGGATCCCAAGGATGTGTGCATGCATCTTTGTGGAGAACGGTTGCGGGTGAGCCTTGTAACCACTCATCCGCCTCTGCGTCTGGTTCCGGATTTGATTACAGGCGAGCGTCTTATTCATTGCCTGGAACTGACGCATCGTTTTTTGGAAGATATAGGATTTGATACCCCTTCCATCGCAGTATGCGGATTGAATCCGCATGCCGGGGAAATGGGAAAAATAGGCCGTGAAGAGATTGAAATAATCGAACCGGCGCTGGAAAAGGCCCGTGCGTCGGGCATCACCGTCCATGGTCCGCTCCCCGCGGATACGGTTTTCGCCCGTGCCTACGCGGGTGAGTTCGACGCGGTGCTGGCCATGTATCATGACCAGGGCCTGGGACCTCTGAAACTCGTACATTTCAATCAATCTGTAAACGTAACGCTGGGTCTGCCCTTTGTGCGTACGTCCGTGGACCACGGAACCGCCTACGAGCTCGCAGGAAAGGGTACGGCAGACACCGGGAGCCTGGAGATGGCTCTGGAATTGGCACGCTGGCTGATCCGCGCGCGCCAAAGGGGAATGTAAATGTATCTTGGAATTGACGTTGGAGGCACACATACGGATGCCGTCGCCCTCGAGGGCGGGAAGGTCGTATGTTCGTGCAAGGTTCCAACGGACCACGATGATCTGCTTGTTTCCATCCGCGGCGCTTTGGAAAAAGTGCTGGCGGACATTGACGGGAAGTCCATCAAACGGTTGAACCTGAGCACCACGCTGTCCACGAACGCCATTGTGGAAGGCAAGACGGAAAGCGTCGGAGTGCTGGTGTCTTCCGGACCGGGCATAGATCCCGAATATTTTCGAATCGGTCGCAACTATTATATGCTGCCCGGTTCCATCGATCATAGAGGTGAAGAAGTCAGTCCTTTGGGCAGCGATGCGTTGCAGGATGCGCTGGCGGAATGCAAAGAACAGGGTGTGCGCGTTTTCGCGGCAGTGAGCAAATTTTCCACCCGGAATCCCGCCCATGAACTGGCCATGAAGCAGGCCATAGGCAATGATGCTGATTTCGTCACTCTGGGCCACCGCATGTCCGGATTGCTGAATTTTCCTCGCCGCATCAGCACCGCCTATTACAATGCCGCGGTATGGCGTACGTATAATGCCTTTGCCGACGCGGTCGAGCAAAGCCTGAAAGATTACGGACTGGCGTCCATACCTTCCGTCAACGTGCTCAAGGCGGACGGCGGCACCATGCCGCTGGAGCTGTCCCGCCAGGTCCCGGTGGAATCCATTCTTTCCGGTCCGGCTGCCAGCGTCATGGGCGTCATCGCCCTTTGCGATGTTTCGCAGGATGCCGTGATTCTGGATATAGGCGGCACCACCACGGACATCGCCATTTTTGCCTCAGGATCTCCCTTGATCGAAAACAGGGGCATAGAGGTTGGTTCCTATCCGACTCTGGTCCGTGCGCTCAAGACCCGTTCCATCGGCATCGGCGGGGACTCCCGACTGCATGTGGTGGAAGGCCGCGTCTATGTGGGCCCCGAACGGGAAGGTCCGGCCATGGCACTGGGCGGTCAGCGGGCCACGCTCATCGACGTATGCAATTATCTCGGCCATTCGGAGATCGGCGACGTCCAGGCCTCCAGGCAGGGTATGGAGCAATTGGCATCCCTTTGGGACATTGCGGCGGACAAACTGGCAGCGGACGCCCTCGAGTACGCGATTCAGACCATTAAAAAGGCCGTGGACGACCTGATCTGGGAACTCAACGCGCGCCCCGTGTATACGATCCACGAGCTTCTGGCCGGGCATGTGCTCAAGCCCACCCGTGTCTACTGCATGGGCGGACCGGCCAAGACATTGCAGAGTTTTCTGGCCAGGGCCTTCGAACTCGATGTGGAAGTGCCCGAGAATTTCGCCGTGGCCAACGCAGTGGGGGCAGCCCTGACGCGTACCACCATGGAACTCGAACTCTTTGCCGATACATTCAAGCGCAGGATGCTTATTCCCCAGCTCGGTGTGGAGCAGGAAATACCCAAAAGCTATACTCTGGAACAGGCCGAGCTCGAAGTGCGAACCCGCCTGAAGGACTATCTGGCCGAAGTTCAGGCCGGCGATTATGATCTCGACCAGCTGGACCTGATAGAAGGGTCTTCCTTCAATATGGTGGATTACTATCGCGGAACCGGGCGCAACATCCGCGTCAAATGTCAGCTGCAACCAGGAATCGACGATTAGGCGCAAGGGGATTGCTCCCTTGTGCCAGATATACTTTTCATCGCAATACGATTGGAGACTTTCTGGAACCTGCAGGAATCGGTCGGGAACGGCACAGCCGCAGTCCTTTGATCCGCTCCCTGAGGTTCGCAAGCCCTTGGAGGCATACGCATGCTTGAAGCTAAAAACAGACTGGGATTGATTTTTTTCCCGGCATTCGACTGGGCCATATCCGAAACCCACCCGGAGCGCGAAGAGCGTCTGCTCTATACGCAGGACCAGCTCCGCGAGGAAGGTGTTTTCGATATCCCCGGAATTACCGAATACAAGCCCGAAGTGGCGACTCACGAAGATATAGAGCGTACGCATTTCTGCATTCCCTCGGTGGAGGCGGTCACCACTAAATCCCATCTCATATCCGCAGGCGGAGCCATCAAGGCCGCGCGTCTGGTAATGGAGCACGAGGAAGAACGGGCTTTTGCCCTGGTGCGCCCTCCCGGACACCACGCCAAAAAGGTCGTGCACGGCAACCGCGGATTCTGCAATGTGAATATCGAAGCGGTCATGATCGAGCATATCCGCGAGCACTATGGCCCCAAACGGGTTGCCATTGTTGACACCGACTGCCACCACGGCGACGGCACCGAGGACATTTACTGGAACGACCGCGACACCCTGTTCATATCCCTGCACCAGGATGGCCGGACGCTGTATCCCGGCACCGGGTTTCTCGATGACCTGGGCGGACCCAACGCCCTGGGCAAGACGCTGAATATCCCGTTGCCCCCTCATACGTCTGATGAAGGTTTTTTGTACGTCATTGAAAATGTTGTGCTGCCCATTCTCGGGGACTTCAAACCCGACTTGATTATCAATTCGGCAGGGCAGGACAATCATTTCTCCGACCCCATCACCAACATGGCCTTTTCCGCACAAGGGTACGCTCAACTGAACGAGATGCTCAAGCCCGATATCGCTGTTCTCGAAGGCGGATACGCCATTCAGGGCGCATTGCCTTATGTGAACCTCGGCATTGCACTGGCCATGGCGGGCGTGGACTATTCGCAGGTGCGCGAACCGGATTACGATCCCAACGCCATCCGTCAGAGCAAGAAGATAACCGAATACGTCAAGGCCGTTTCCGACGAGGTGCTGCAGCGTTATTTCAATCCGCCCAGTACGCCGGCCAAGGGCGAGATCCATGGCGACGTGTACTCGCGAATGAAGGATATCTACTACGATACGGACGGCATCAGCGAAAGCCAGGTGGAAAGCGTGGTTCTTTGCGGCGACTGCTCGGGCGTGACCAAGATCGAAACCTGGTCATCCATCAACCCCTTGAGCTGCTGCATTGAAATCCCCATGAACGCCTGCGGCCGCTGCCACGACCTCGGCCTGCGCATGGCGGAAGAAGCCCAGGTCAAGGGCAACTACCGTATCGTGCAGCTCATCAACCGCAAGGACAAGGAATACAGGCAGTTCGGGTTTTAGGAAATCACGCTGAATGTATAGAGCGATCATTCTTGAAGCGTGTTGTCCAAAAAAACGGACGGTATTGGGTGATGTAACGGACAGGTGTACTCCCTCAGTGAGGGGGGTAGTTATTGACCATTGATGTTTGATTTTCGCGGAATCAATGAATATTCGGGGTTTCAGCCAGGAGCTGAAACCCTTTTTTTATATGACCATTAGTAAATACTGTATCGCTTTATGTTTCTCTAGGCATTCGTTTGCATTGGAGGGGGACCATTGCTGCGGACAAACCCAACATTTTATTAATCGTGGCAGATGACCACGGATACGGTGACATTGGCGTGTACGGCGGGGGCGAGGGTGCTACTTCACCGAAGACGAGCTGGGTCCGGCGCTGAGCGCGTGGGCAATTACAAGGCCGTATTCAATCTGTGCGGAGACGACAACCAGGCGCGCGCCCCGTGGCTGCATGCTTCGTGGCAGGCGCAGTTCTTCGTAAGGGTAGTGCAGAGATGGATAAGCTCTTGCGTATACAACAACCATAACGTACGAGTTTTTTATGTCTATACGCAAATATTTTCGGATTGTGTTCATCGTTCTGCTGCTTGTGGTCTGCGCTCAGATATCCCTGGGCCGGACTTCCGATCCGCTTCCATCCTGGAATGAGGGCGAAGCCAAACAGGCCCTTGTTGATTTTGTGGAAAAAACCACCCGAGAAGGCTCTCCCGACTTCATTCCTGAACCGGAGCGCATAGCCACCTTTGATAATGACGGGACACTCTGGACGGAAAAACCCATTTATTTTCAGATGTTTTTCGCGTTCGACCGTATTCGGCAGCTTGCGCCGGACCATCCGGAGTGGGCTGGCAAGGAACCCTATGCCTCGGTGCTCAAGGGCGATCTGAAAGGCGCACTACGGGGGAGTAAAAAGGCCTTGCTTGAAATCGTCAGAGTCACTCACGCGGGCATGACCACCACAACGTTCGAGAAGCTGGTCAAGGACTGGATCGCCACGGCCAGACATCCCAAAACCGGCCGTCTGCTCACGGAGATGGTCTATCAGCCCATGCTCGAATTGCTTGCCTATCTGCGCAGCAATGGTTTCAAGACCTATGTTGTATCAGGAGGCAGCATGGAGTTTATGCGTCCCTGGACCGAAGATGTTTATGGTATCCCTCCTGAGCAGGTGGTGGGCAGCAGTGTGAAGACAAAATTTGTCATCCAGGACGGCAAGCCTGTGTTGCTGCGGTTGCCGGAAGAAGGCTTCGTTAACAATAAGGCCGCCAAGCCCGTGGGCATCAACGAGCACATCGGCCGTCGCCCGGTGGCTGTTTTCGGCAACTCCAACGGAGATCTGCAAATGCTGCAATGGACCACCTCCGGACCGGGCGCACGCCTGGGACTCCTTGTCCATCATACGGACGCCGAGCGGGAATGGGCCTATGACAGGGGCGCGGATGACGCACTCAAAGAGGCCAAGGAAAAAGGCTGGATCATCGTGGATATGAAGCAGGACTGGAAGACAATCTATCCATCTGAGAAATAACAATCACGCTCTGTTGCAGAAAAACAGGGCTGTTCTTCTGTTCTTTTCTGCCTGAGTTCCCGACCCGGGTATTGCTGCCTGGTCGCAGCCGGTGAGGAGTGTTCCATGCGCCCGCCCAGAAGATCCGTCACGGATCTCATTCTTCATCTGCATCCGCCACAGGTTTCAGCGGATACGCTGCGCTTCACCCTGAGCTGGGGGTTGGGCGGCATGGCTGCGGTACTGGTCGGGATGCTTTTCGCGACAGGTCCACTGCTGCTGCTGGTCTATCAATCCTCCACGGAACTAGCCTACGAATCTGTGCTGGTGCTGACAAAGGAAGTACCTTTTGGGGGCTGGGTACGTAACATCCACTACTGGAGCGCGAATTTTTTGATTGCAGCCTCCCTGTTGCACCTGCTGCGCGTGGTCCTGACAGGAGGCTTCGGCCTGGGACGCCATCTCAACTGGGTTGTCGGGCTTGGTCTGCTGTTTCTGGTTCTGGCGGCCAATTTCACCGGCTACCTGCTTCCCTGGGACCAGCTTTCTTACTGGGCGGTGACCATCTGCACCAGTATGCTCGCCTACATTCCGCTTTGCGGAGATTGGCTCAAAGAACTCATACGCGGGAGCGCTGCAATCGGTCCTGGCACGCTGAGCAATTTTTTTGTCCTGCATGTGGCGGTCATCCCGGCCGCTCTGCTATTCCTCATGGCCTGGCATTTTTGGCTTGTGCGGCGGGCAGGGGGGCTGATCAAAGAGAAGGACCAGAAAGCGGTCCGTGTTGCCACGGTTCCGCATCTGCTCGCTCGTGAGGCGGCTGTAGGGCTTGGAGTTGCGGCCTGCACGTTGCTTGTTGCCATTTTTTTCAATGCGCCTTTGCTGGAGCAAGCCAATCCCGGCATGAGCCCGAATCCGGCCAAGGCACCCTGGTATTTCCAAGGGTTTCAGGAGTTGTTGCTGCATCTGCATCCTTTATTTGCCGTGACTCTCTGGCCCCTGGCGGCAACGGCGCTGGCGCTGGCCGTGCCTTTCTGGAAGGAGAGCGCCTTGCCTCCTGGACTCTGGTTTGGGAGCAGATACGGTCGCGGACTCGCAGTGGGATCCGTTGTAGCGGGCATGGTGCTCACAGCTGCATGGATTCTTGGGGACATGCTGTTTGCCGGCTCTGGTAGCGCCGACGCCAGCGAGTGGCTGTATCGCGGCCTACTTCCCACTGCCTGTCTGAGCTTGCTGCTGAGTTGCGGGTATTTGTTACTGGTCCGTACGATGCGGCGTACGCGGGCGGAAGCGCTGATGGCCTGTATGGTCTTTAGCCTGGGCATGCTGACAGTGCTGACAGTCACGGGAATCTGGTTTCGTGGTCCGGAAATGCGTCTGATCTGGCCCTGGCTGCAAGGAGGCGTTTGAATGAACCGGGAAAATAGGCTCGCTGCAGATGGTCGGGATCAGACCTCGGTGGATGCCGGGGCGGATACCGGCAGGGATACCGGGCGCAGAAAGTTTTTGAATCGTCTCTGGATTTTGGCGGGAGTGGCTGCGGCTGCGGAGTTTTGCTGGGTGTGCGGGGCGTTTTTGCTCTCCCGCCGGAAGCGTGCGAGTGCGCGAGCTGAAAAAACTGTGGTCACGGCTGGGGGAGTGGAGCAGTTCGCGCCGGCATCGGTAACCGCCATTCCGCAAGGGGGATTTTTCCTTTCCCGTTTAGAGGATGGAGGCTTTCTGGCACTTTCCCGTACGTGCACACACTTGGGATGTTCGGTCACCTGGAACGAGGCGGAAGGCAAATTTGTCTGCCCTTGCCATGGATCGAGTTTCAACCTTCAGGGGGAGGTGCTTACCTCTCCTGCCCCGCGGCCATTGGATTGCTATCCCGTACGTATTGAAAACGGTATCGTGAAAGTAGAGGTGTCCGTTGCGGTCCGTCGGGAACACTTCGAACCGGATCAGGCGACCCGTATATGAAGGCCGCGCTCAGGATTCGTACGCCATGATTGGTGAATTATCCGATACGCGTCGTTGGGAAAAAGGCGGTTGGGAAAAAGCCGCATTGGCCGCAGCTGTGATCATTCTCCTTTCGCCCCTGCTGTATCTGTTTTTTCATAGTCCGGAAAAATCGCGATCGAACGGAACAGAAGTTCGTTTCGTGGGCAGTGAAAAATGCAAGGACTGCCATGAGACCGTCTATAAGAAATGGTGCGGGTCCGATCATGATCGCGCCATGGATGTGGCCACCCCGGAAACCGTGCTTGGGGATTTCAACAACGCCAGCTATACGGATCCCTACAACAACGTCACGACCCGCTTTTTACGCAAAGGAAAACGCTATTTTGTCTTAACGGAAGGCCCGGACGGCCGGATGGGGGAATTCGAAATCACCCACACGTTCGGCGCCACCCCCCTGCAGCAATACCTCGTACCGTTCCCAGATGGTCGATTGCAATGCCTGAATATCGCCTGGGATGTGCTAAACAAACGATGGTACCGTTTGCCGCCCGACAGAGCCATTTCCCCTGGGGACTGGCTGCACTGGACCGGCAGAGGGCAAACCTGGAATACTATGTGCGCCGAATGTCATTCCACCCGCTTGCGCAAGGGATATGATCCGGATGCTGAAACCTTCCGGACAAGCTGGTTTGAAATTGATGTCGGGTGCGAAGCCTGTCACGGCCCGGGAGAAGCGCATCTCCAGTGGGCGGAAAAGCCTCCTCTGGCCCGGCGCAAGATAGCCAATTATGGTCTGGTCGTTGTTACCCGTGATCTCTCAAACGATCAGCAGATCAAAATCTGCGCTCCGTGTCATACCAGACGTTTTCAGCTTGGGGATAATACGCATGCCAACGCCGAACTGCTGGATATCATGGTGCCGCAGCTTTTGACCGAAGGGCTTTATTATCCGGACGGTCAGATTCAGGATGAAGTCTATGTGTACGGTTCGTTCACGCAAAGCAAAATGTATCAGCGGGGTGTTCGCTGCAGCGATTGCCATGACGTCCACAGTCTGAAACTCCATAAAAAGGACAACGCGTTGTGCTGCCAGTGCCACCGGGCCGAGGTCTATGACACCAAAGCGCATCATTTCCATAAGGATTTCCATGAAGGTAAGCCCAGCCAAGGGCACCTCTGCGTGAAATGCCACATGCCAGGGCGGTATTACATGGGGATCGATTACCGTCCCGACCATAGCCTGCGAGTGCCCCGTCCGGATTTAAGCGCCGAACTAGGAACTCCCAACGCCTGTTCCGCCCAGGGCTGCCACGCGGACAAATCACTGGCCTGGAACAGAGAGTATTGCCAAAAGTGGTACGGCGAGACTCGTAAGCCCCATTACGGGAGTGTCATTGCCGCGGGACGCGCGCATACGCAGGGCGGGGAGGCTGAATTGATTGCCACGGCCGAAGACGGCCTGCTGCCTGCCATAGTCCGGGCCACGGCCCTCAGCCTGCTGCGCTCCTATCCCACTGCGGACAGCCGGGCTTGCCTGTCCGGGGCTCTGGAGGATCCCGATGCCTTGATTCGTTACACAGCCATCGGGAGCCTGGAATTTTTCGATGCCGAGACCAGACTCAAACGGATAGCGCCGAAATTGTACGATCCGGTCAAGGCCGTACGTATGCAGGCGGCATTGATGCTTTCCATGCTTCCTGAAGAACAAATGAGAAAAGACGACAGACAAGCTTTTGAAAGTGCCTTGGCCGAATATCGCGATGTCATGAGGTACAACGCAGACCTGGCCCCTCAGCGTTACAACCTTGGAAATCTCGCATTTAATCTGGGGCAGGAAACTGAAGCCCTGGCCGCGTATGAAAAGGCCATTGCCATTGACCACGAGTTTTATCCTGCCAAGGTAAATCTGGCCATGCTCCTGAACCGGCAGGGAAAAAACGACAAAGCAGAACAACTGCTGCGCCAGGTGGTGGAGCAGGAACCGGAACAGTACGAAGTCGCCTATTCGCTCGGGCTGCTGCTTGCAGAGATGGGCCGCTATGAGGACGCTGCGGAATATCTGGGCAAGGCCGCTACCGGCATGCAATACAGCCGAGCTTATTACAACTTCGGGCAGATCCTCCTGCACCTTGGGCGGACAAACCATGCCGAGGAAGCGTTGCTCAAAGCTCAGACCCTTAGCCCGCAGGACCAGGATGTGTTCCTGGCTCTTACCCAGCTCTATTTTCGCACCAGGCGGCCGGACAAGGCTCTGGATATGGCTGAAAAATTGCTCGAAACAGACCCTGAACATCAGGGAGCGAGAGATTTGCTGCGTCATTTCGGCAAATAGGACAAGGACTACATAAGATATGCAACTTATGGAAAAAGGCAGGTTTTCGTGCTCTCCGTGCAGTACCGTCACTGGGGAGCGAAAGGCTCGGCGCCTTGCCCTGCAGGCTGCTGCCGCAATGTGCAAAGCCCGCATCATAACAGTCCGGATGACAGTAGGTAATGCAATGAAAACACCTCCCGAGCGGACTCATGCCTGCCTGGGAGGTGTTTCTGAAAAATGGGCTATTCGGCCTGTTCGTCTTCCGCAATCCAGGTGGTGAGCGCGTCGATGATTTTTTGGGCCTGGTCAAGGCTCGAGATGGTGAATTTGGATTGCTGCCGGTATTCGTCGTGCATTTTCCGGTAGCGCCGGATGGTGAATTTGGAAGCACTGTAGGCTTCTTTTTTGCGGTCCCATTCCTGGTATTTGAAGATAATGGTGGACCAGGCGCCCTTGGTCAGGACTACCTTGTCCAGTTCCTTGACAATCAGGATGCCGTCTTCTTCATAATTAATGGTCAGTTCGTCGATAGTCGATGCCATGCTTGCTCCTTTATTCTCGTGTTCTGCTTCCGGTTGGTGGTAGCGGATTGAAGCAGGTGCTGTAAATACCCTATGCATAAAAAATCGTATTGCGACCATTGCCCTCTGAAACACTTTGCTATAATTCTTTGAAGCCCCGGATGGAGTACTCACTTGCTTTCATGCCTTGATGCTGCTGCAAGCGGGACTTGCCGCTAACCAGCTCGTAACTCCTCGTCTTTACAAGTCATTAACGACCGGCATTGTACTTTCATCTTTTGGGATGTTTGGGCCTTCTGGATCGGAAGCCTGTATGACACTCCTTTCTTCTAAGGCTTTCGGCATAGCATACGTGCTTTTTTCCGCCTGGTGCTTATCTTTCAAGCTCGTACCTATTCGAAGAAATGTGCCACATCGCTTTTCGGCGCGCACCAGTGAATTCGCACGTTTTTATTGAAATGAACATATTACCTGGAATAGGAACAATACAATGCCTCCTTCGATAATACCCTTTGTAAAACTTATCATCGTTTTCGGCTGCATGCTGGCCGGAATGCGTTTTAAACTCGGGCTGGGCCTGTCGGTGCTGCTGGGCAGCATTTTGCTCATGCCTCTGTTCGACGCCGGGATGGGCAGCTGGTTCGTGGCTACCGGCCATGCCCTGATCAGTGAAAAAACACTGTTTCTGGTCGCCATTGTGATGACCATTCTGGCTTTGAGCAAACTGCTCGAGATTACAGGCCAGGCCGAACGTCTTATGGATGCCCTGGGAGAACGTTTTCACCGCCCGAGCCTGGCGCTGACGTTTTTTCCTGCTTTGATCGGTCTGCTGCCCATGCCCGGAGGAGCTGTTTTTTCCGCCCCCATGCTCAAAAGCGTGTCCGACCGGCTGCAGCGCTCCAATCCTGAAATGATTCCTCCCAGCGGAGAGCGTCTTGTCAATATCAACTACTGGTTCCGGCACATCTGGGAACCGGGCTGGCCCCTGTATCCAGGCATTATTCTGGCATCTTCGCTGGCTGATGTTCCTGTTGTAAAGCTTGCGCTGTACGGTGTGCCCACCTGTATTGTGGTATTCATTTCGGGCTGGTTTTTCATCATGCGTTTCCCTCTGGGAAAGGTCAGCGATGCCAGCTCCAAAGCCGTCAAGGCTCCCTGGGGACTGGTTGTGCGCGAAGGCATGCCGCTGATCATCGCCATTGTTGGCGCTTTGGGACTGGAAGGCGGGCTTTCCTGGATCGATTCGCCCATTCCCTACGAGTGGGGTGTCATTATTGCCCTGGTTCTGGCCGTAGCCTGTGCTGCCTGGCAGAACAAGGTGAAACTGCGGGTGGTGCTGGGGACTCTGTGCGGTAAGCACATGGTCCAGATGCTGCTGCTCATTCTGGCGATTTTCATATTCAAGGAATGTCTGGATACGGCCGGCGTGGTGAAGCAGATGTCCTCCGTGGCCACGGGGTCGCTCGCCTTGTATGCTGCGGCCATGCTGTTGCCCTTTCTAGTGGGAGTTATCTCCGGCATCACCATCGGCTTTGTCGGACCCACGTTTCCGCTGCTGCTGGCCATGCTTGCCGGAGCAGGAGTGACCAACGTGCTGCCCTGGGTGATGCTCGGGTTGGCTTCGGGCTTTGCCGGTGTCATGATTTCGCCCATACACGTATGTTTTATCCTGACCTGCCAGTATTTCCAGGTGCCCGTATCAGCGGCATGGCGCAGGCTTGTGGCCCCGTCTCTGGTTGTAATGGCGTTTGGTTTTGTCTATTTTCATATCCTGGAACTGTTCTAGTCAATTTTGCTCTGCCGGGTCGGATAGTTCATGGATATCGTATTCGGCCCGCAGCGCACCAATGAGCAGTGCGGCTTTGCAGAGTTGTCCTGTCATGCGGTGTAGATTGCTGAGATAGTCCAGCCAGCAGACCATCTGTTCGGGTGGTATCTGTCCCGCACTGCTTGCCTGCAGGATTTTTTCCTTCACTTTCTGGTAGTCGCTTTCGAACACATCCAGCGCAATTTCCAGCGCTCCGACAGAAAATTCATTGTCTTCAGGCTCTGCCACTGCCAGAATTCTGCCCGTATCCTCGGTCAGTTCCTCCACAAGATAGCGTAATTCCGCTTTGGGCAGCCGCTGGAGGTTTTCCTTTATTTTCTGAGCTTCCAGGGCAGTTTCACTGGCGGTATAAAAATACTGGGTTACGCGGAGGATCTGGGGCAGTGTGTGAGAAATGCCTTCTGGTAATCCCTCCTGGCTCATTTTGATGGAAAATTTGCCAATGGCTTGTTGCAGCCGGTCCATAATGGCCTTGTCGGCATGTAATTGGGGGCATTTCGTATCTGCGCAGCGTGCGGCTGTCATGATCATGTTGCGGCAGACTTCTCCGATGCGGCCGGCTTCCATGATCATGGCCGGTATGGCCAGGGAAGGCGTACGTATTACCGTGGCATCCAGATAGCGCGGACGTCCGAGTTGCTCCTCCAGAGTACGGAACCATTTTTTGACCTGCTTGACCAGAGGTTTGGTCAATGGCCAGAGCAGAAGGATGCCCAGGATGTTGAAGATGGTGTGAAACAACGCCAGAACCACGGCCGGATCAGCTCCAAGGCCCAGCCAGGAGCGTACGGTTACGATGACTGCGAGCATAACCGGCAGGATGATGAAGGCCACTGCCCCGGTTATCAGGTTGAAAATTACATGGATTGCGGCCAGACGCTTGGCGTTTGGTGTGGCGCCGAGGACAGAAATGGCCGCGGTGCTGGTGGACCCCACGTTGGCGCCGATAACAGCCGCACCCGCGATATTGAGCGGCAGAATGCCCGCTGATGCCGCAGTGAGAATCAGGATCATGGACGCACTGGAGGACTGCATGATGCATGTGAGCAGGAATCCGATGCCGAGCATGATGAACTGGCCTTGCAGTCCTGCCGACGCATAGAGGTCGAGAGGGAAGAGCGTCTGCAGGCTCTGCATGCTGCCCTGCAGGTATTCTATGCCGACAAAGAACAGCCCGAATCCGGCAATGGCCTCGCCCAGGGCGCTGCGGCGGCTGACGCTTCCACTCAGCCACAGGCCGGTGCCTATGGCGATCATGGGCAGGGCCAGGAGCTTGATTTTTATTTTCAGCCCCAGCATGGCGACGATCCAGGCTGTGATGGTGGTGCCGACATTGGAGCCGTAAATGACCCACACGGCCTGGTCCAGAATCATCATGCCCGCGTTGACGAAACCGATGGCCGCAACAGTGACTGCTCCAGAGGACTGAATGATGGCGGTTATGGAAAATCCGGCGAAGATGCCACGAAACGGAGTTCTGGTTCCCTGGGACAATGTATCGCGTAACATTGGCCCGCCAGCAAGTTTCAAACCGTCGGTCATCAGTTTCATACCCAGCAGCAGTATGCCCATGCCGCCCGCGATGGAAATTATCAACTGGAACATTGCTTTTCCTGTAGAAATTGAGATTGATCGTCTGAAAACCCTGCCGACTATCCATCTTAGACCTCCATTGTATCAAAAAGATTACAATTTTTGAAATTGGAGAAAAAAAGTGGTCTGCCAGGAGTTTAGATTCTTTCTAGATTCTTGGCAGGCTCTGTGTTATCATTCTTCCAGCTTTGCATGAACATTGAAGAAGGCGGTCGGGACGGGCTACCATGTTGCAAGATAGAATTATTTTATTATTCAGGGGGGGCGTATCGTGGTTGCTTTTTCACGGTATGCTGTTTTTTTTCTCCATGTTGCTCGTCTTGGGTACTTTTAGTGGCGTGTTTGCGGCGGCTGCAAATGCTTCGCAACTCAATGAGTCGGGCTGGAAATATCTTTTTTGGGGCATGACACCGGCGCAGGTCGGGGAGGCCATGCAAAAGCATGGCTCCAGGTATGACGGGACCCCCATGGGACTGAGTTCCTTTTGGTACGGATTCGACGAACAGCAACGGCCGCTTGTGCATCAGTTCGACGAGCGGGACAAAAATCGTTTGCAATGGGTGCGTTCCGGAGTTGGCGGCACAGACCTGCTGTTTTTGGATAACCGGCTTTTCGGGGTGCTCGTACATGACAAGGCTTCGGAAAATGCCATCAATGACCTGCTGATCAAGATGATCGATTACTATCCCAAGGCGCAGCTGTTGCCCGGAGACAGCCCGAGCAACGTTATTTTTCAGCATCAGACCGCAGGAAGGGTCATCATCTGGGAGTCCGACCACCAGTCGTTCAAACTCGGTTTTTTCGACAAGAATTCGCTGCGCGTATTCACGGGGTTTCTGCCCCAACCCATGGAAAGTGACGTGTTCAAGCGCCGTAAGGAGCTCGATGATCCGGGCGAATTACTGGCCGGGCCGGCGGAAGAGGAAGCCAGGGCGAAACAAGCCGCGCAAAACAACAAGCCTACGGCAGAGACGGAAAAGCCCGCACCCGGCACTCCTGAGGAAGCTGGTGCACATCAGGACAAGCAGCCCGGCCAGGGGACCACTGCGCCGGAGCAGGGAAGCGGAGCCAGTGGGGATGATCCGCAACAGTCCCGCAGATGCAGCTGCGTCGCCCGAATCTCCGGCCGCAACCGGACCCAAGCTGGGTGACACCTGGACCGAACCGGTCACAGGTCTCACATTTGTCTGGATTCCAGGCGGATGTTATACGCGCGGGCAGACTGAAGCGGGCACCAACGAACTGATCAATTTTGTGGGCGAGAAAACGTACAAAAGCAAGTTCGCCACCGAGTTGCCGCGTCATCAATCCTGTGTGGATGGATTCTGGATCAGTGCTCATGAAATTACCAACAAACAGTTCCGGATGTATCAGCCTGTCCATGACAGCGGCGTCCAGGATGGTTTTTCTCTCAACGGCGATACGCAGCCCGCAGTAGCTCTGACTTTCACCGAGGCCGTAGGCTTTGGCAACTGGCTGGCCAAGCAGGACCAGAAGCTTGCCGACGCGCCTTTGCAGGCGCCTGTTTTCCGGCTCCCCACGGAAGCGGAGTGGGAATATGCCTGCCGCGCAGGGACCAGGACCATTCGCTATTGGGGAAATGAGTCGAAGAATACCTGCGCGCACGCCAATGCCGCGGACAAACAGTTTTTGAATACCACCCGTACCAAGGATATCATTCATCCCTGCGACGATGGTTTTGCAGTCACGGCTCCTGTGGGGTCTTTTCCGCCCAATCCCTGGGGGTTGTACGACATGCTGGGAAACGCCTGGGAATGGACGCTGGATAAATATGGTGATTATTTTCATGTGATGCAAAAAGCGGAAAATCCTCTGAACGACGAGGGATATGGTTCTGCGCGCGCCATTCGTGGCGGTAGTTGGACCAGCCCGCCCACCACTCTGCGCAGCGCCGCACATCTTCCCCTGAGTCCCATGAGCAGGTTGAACTCCGTTGGATTTCGTCTGGTCATGATGGAAAATCCCATACAGACGGCTTCTGAACAATAAAATTCGCTACACGATTTTGTCGTCAAAGTTTAACATACGTGCTGTAGGCTTTTAGAAAACATACCCATGGCGTACTTCTGATCCCGTTGTTTGCAAGCCGGATTTCTAGTCGTACTTGTCTGGTTCCATTGTTTTTTATAGCCAATGGACTTCCTTTGCTATTTTAATCAGTGCCACCGGCGACTGCCGGGCCTGAGAAAATAAATTGTCTTTAAAAGAGTAGGATGAGCATGCTGACCTTTGAAACATTGCAGGAAAATCTGGATTTTATCATTGCCGAGACCACCGCGCAGGTGGAGGCTACCTGGAATTTTATCAACAATCCGGAGAAAAAAATTTACGAAAGCATCAGTTCGCGTGACGATTATATCCGGAATTTGCGAAATTCCATCGAATCCAGATGTTTTAAACAGCTGACCGGAAGCTCGCCCGACAAAATCAGTACCAAGGAATTTCACACGTATCGATCCATTCGTCAGATCGCTTCCAGCTTTCACCGTATTTCACATAATTGCATCAACATGGCCAAGCAAATGCGGCATTTTTCCGCGCCCGATTATATTCATCGCTTTGACTATCAGACACCTTTCGAAAAAGTGGTTGAAGGGCTGGGGTTGATTCCTTCGGACATGAACGCTGTGACGGAAAGCAGCGCACTGAATCTATGCAGAATGGAACCGACTCTGGACGAATTGTACGGCGAGCGCCTCAAAATAATAGCCGACACCGTGGACAATGGGGAAGGCACTTTCAATGACGGGCTCACTGCTGTTTTGATAATCCGATATCTCGAGCGCATCGGAGACGAGATGCAGCTGATAGGCGAAGGGCTGTTGTCCATCCTGATCGGCGAGCGTATCCGGATACATGAATATCGTCAGCTGCAGCGCAATCTCAAATCTCTGGGGCTGAGCAATATTCCCGACATGGTAAGCTACAAGGCGATCTGGGGATCGCGTTCGGGGTGCGTGGTCGGGCGCGTGAAAAGTGAAAATACCGTCAGTATTTTCAAGGAAGGCGACATCAACAAAATCAAGCCGGAAATGGAGCACCTGCAGTTGTGGCGGAAACTCATGCCCGGTCTGGCCCCTGAAGTCTACAACTATACGGAAGAGGGCAGCCAGGCCTCTCTGCTTGCCCAGTTCATGTCCGGTACTCCTCTGGACGAACTCATGCTCACGGAAAAAGATGATGTCCGGGTGGCTGCCATGGAGCGTTTGATGGAGACTGTGCGCTCCGTATGGACACGTTCCAAGCAGGACAGGCCCGAAAAGTCCGATTATATGTACCAGGTGTTTTCCCGGCTCAAAAAAGTCCGCCAGTTTCACAAGGATCTGGGCTGGAAGGACGGCAAGGCCAAGCATGCCCTCAAACTGCTGGAAAAATGTCGTAAAATTGAAAAGAAACAGTTCCAGGTCCCTTTCACCGTGTTTATTCATGGCGACTTCAATCTGAACAATATTTTCTACGATATTCATTCCGACGAGATACACTATGTGGATCTGTATCGTTCGCGCCAGGCTGATTATGTGCAGGATGTGTCCGTGTTTCTTGTTTCCAATTTCCGTATTCCAATTTTCGATCAGGAAGTCCGTCGCAGCATCCACGGTAATATTTCTCAGCTGCTGGATTTCGCGTATGATTTTGCGGAGCAAAATCAGGATTGTACCATACAGCCAAGGCTTGCGCTGGCCATTGCGCGTTCCCTGATCACCTCGACCCGCTTTGAATTGAAAAAAAACTTTGCCGACACCATGTTCGAGCGCGCCTACCGGTTGCTGGAACAGATTGTTTCTTTTGACGGCGGCAAGTGGGAACGTTTCGAATTGCCTGCCGATATCCTGCATTATACGGCCTCAGCTGTTGAGGCCGAGGTCCCGGCAGTTGCAAAAAAAGATTCCTCGATTTCCTGTTGACCCTGTCCTTATTGGTTTTTGTGAGGAAAGAGTGGTTCCATGGAAAGAATATTGGCCGGTGGTTTGTTTTCCAAACCTTGAGTTTTTCTGATGCTTTCTTTATAAAATAGCTGCATGGCTTTTTGGAGTATGGCAGCTGCAGTCCCGTTCGGATTGAGCTGCCTTGAAAGGCAACACTGTTTTGTAAGGAGAGCGGTATGGAATACCGGATCAATCTGTCGGAAAAGGATATCCCTCAAAAATGGTACAATCCGCTCCCTGATCTGCCCACACCACTGGCTCCTCCATTGAATCCGGAGACACGGAAGCCGCTGTCCCCGGAGATGCTCGAGGCCATATTTCCCCGAACCCTGATAGACCAGGAGATGTCCCCGCAGCGCTGGATTCCCATTCCGGAACCCGTACTGGATATCTACCGCCTATGGCGTCCCACCCCCCTGGTACGCGCCTATCGTTTCGAGCAGGCCATAGGCACCAAAGCCAAGATTTATTACAAGAACGAATCTGTTTCCCCTGCAGGGTCGCATAAGCCCAATACGGCCGTGCCTCAGGTCTATTACAACCAGCAGGCCGGCATTACCCGTCTGGCCACCGAAACAGGCGCCGGACAATGGGGAACTGCCTTGTCCTTTGCGACCAAAATGTTCGGGCTGTCCTGTACGGTGTATATGGTCCGAATCAGTTATGAGCAGAAACCCTATCGCGGTATCCTGATTCGTTCGTTCGGCGGCGAAATCTTTGCCTCTCCTTCCAAACAAACCGCATCCGGGCGGGCTGCTTTGGCGGAAGACCCCGACAACATGGGAAGTCTCGGACTGGCCATCTCGGAAGCCGTGGAAGACGCCGCCAGTCATCCGGACACCAATTATGCCCTGGGCAGTGTGTTGAATCATGTCATTCTGCACCAGACGATTACCGGATTGGAAACCAAAAAACAGCTCGAATCCATAGGAGAAAAGCCCGATGTGCTGATCGGTTGCGTGGGGGGCGGCAGCAACTTTGGCGGATTTGTGACACCGTTTTTACCTGAAAAACTGAGCGGCGAGAAAATACGTTTTATAGGAGCCGAACCCCGCGCCTGCCCGACTTTGACTCGTGGAGAGTTTCGTTATGATTACGGCGACGTGGCCTGCCTGACTCCTTTGATGAAAATGCACACTCTGGGCCATGGCTTCAAGCCCGCTCCCATTCACGCGGGGGGCCTGCGCTATCATGGGGATGCTCCCATCGTCTGCAATATGGTCAAGGAAGGCCTGGTGGAAGCCAAGGCCTACTATCAGAAAGATGTTTTTGAGGCGGCCCGATTGTTTATGTTCAGTGAAGGGTTTCTGCCGGCTCCGGAAACAGCCCATGCCATCAAGGCTACCATAGACATTGCCAGAAAGGCGGATCCGGGCGAGGTAATCTGCTTTTTGTATTCTGGCCATGGCCTGCTCGATCTGGCCTCTTATGAAGCGTTTTTACAAGGAAAATTGACCAATTATGCCTTTTCGGACGAAGAAATTCAGGAATCTCTGGCCACTTTGCCCATAATTGATGATCCTGTTTGAGAACGCTTTTCTTTTATCGGTAGAAAACGTATGTTGAAGTTGCAAATAAGCTTTCCTATTGTCCGAATAAACGCGACAGCGGTACGCTTGGAGTGGTTAACAGAATGAACAAGAACATGACTTGTATTTTTGCTGACAGTGAGCCGCTTTGTCAGATGCTCGACCGGGCGGGAGTGCCGCCGGATCCCAAATGGCGGACTCTCATTCTGTATATGCGTGGTTTGCAGCATAATGAGTTTTTGACCGAGCAACAAAAGGTCCGTATTCAGGCTCTTGTTGTCAAGATTCTGAAAGAAAAGGACTTTTCTGACGAAAAATACAGTGAGTTGCTTTCCAGCGAAAAAGAAATTCTTGATGCGCCCTGCAATCGCAAGCTGGAGGCCGCTTTGGCGGAAACCGCGGCCATGGTCTCTGAATTCAAGCTGATGATGAAGAGCCATACCGGAGACGTCGAACGTCTGGGCAACAAGACCGTCACCGTCATTGAAAAAGGCGGCGATCCGGATGCGCTTATTTCGCAGATCAAGGAAGCGTTCGCGGATGTTGTGCAAATGATGCAGCACAACACCGAGACATTGACGCAATTGAGCAAGACGGACGCGTTGACAGGCTTGAACAACCGACGCGCCTTTGATGAACATCTGGAAGAGACCATCGAGCAATGGAAAGAGCGTGACGGCAATCTTTCGCTGTTGATGATGGACATCGATCATTTCAAAAAATTCAACGACAGCTACGGACACCGTATCGGGGATCAGGCTCTGGCCACGGTCGCGAAGATTTTGCGCGGTCTGGGAGAAGAGCTCAACGAACGGGAAGACATACATCTGCATTTTTTCCCCGCCCGGTATGGCGGCGAAGAATTTTCCGTAGTGCTGCGCGGTGCCACGGAAACCATGGCCATGTGCATAGCCGAGGAAATTCGCCGGCGCGTCATGCGCTATAATTTTCTGATCCGCGGGGCGGATGGCGACGTGATCAAGCGCGGCATCCATATTACCATGAGTATAGGCGTTGCCCAGATCGACAACAAATGGAAAGGTGCGTTTGCTGAAAATCTCATTGAAGTGGCAGACAAGGCCTTGTATAAGGCCAAGGCTGCTGGAAGAAATCTGGTGATGGGAAATCTTGGGCTGGCAATTGAAGATGCGCTGGCAGTTTACGGACACCTGACCACATCAAAGGAAGTAGAAGGCGGGCCGAATCCGGCGAAGTGATGCCGGGAATCAACCCGCCTCAAATTGTTTGAAACATACGCGCTAATCGTTTTGCAGCTTTTTGTCGTTGTGCGTACGTTTTTCCTGTTCGTCTTTGTAGAGTTTATAGATGATGGAATCAGAAAGGGCCTGCCAGCTGGCTTCGATGACATCAGGAGAAACTCCCACCGTTACCCAGCGGGATTGTGAATCCCCGGATTCGATCAGAACCCGTACAACACTGCCCGTACCACTGAATTCATCCGTTGTGTTCAAAACACGTACCTTGAAGTCCAACAGGCGCACTTCATGCAACCTGGGATAAAATGGGCGTAACGCCTTGCGCAAGGCATTGTCCAGGGCGTTGACCGGTCCATTGCCGATGGCGGCCGTGTGTTCTTCCACGCCTTCGACTTCCACGATCACAGATGCTTCGGTAATTGGCTCGCCTTTGCCCAGTTTGGAATCATTGATAGTCAAGCGTACGAGTTTGAAAAAATCCCGGACGCCGCGTCGCGCCAGCTTACGCAGTAAAAGCAATTCCACAGAGGCTTCAGCCGCCGAGTAATCATAGCCCAGGGCCGACTTTTTCTTGAGTTCGGCCAGCAAGCCTTTGACCACGGGCTCGTCTTTTTCCATGTAGAAGCCGTAACGCTGGGCCATGCTGACAATATTGGCGCGGCCGGCCAGTTCCGAAAGCAGGACGCGTTGTCTGTTGCCCACGGATTTGGGTTCAATGTGCTCGTAGAGCTGGCTGTTGCGGTTGATGGCGCTGACATGAATGCCGCCCTTGTGAGCAAAGGCCGAACGCCCGACAATGGGTTGGCGATTGAAGAGCGGGACATTGGCGACTTCCGCGACGTAGGATGCCGTCGAAGTCAACAGCGGGAGCTTGCCGGGGGGCAGACAGGTCTTGTCGGTCTTCAACTCGATGATGGGGATGATCGAGCAGAGATTGGCATTCCCGCAGCGTTCGCCGTATCCGTTGATGGTGCCCTGTACGTGGCTGACACCGTGGCGGACGGCTTCTATGGTATTGCCCACAGCCAGTTCGCAGTCGTTATGGACATGGATGCCGAGTTCCGCCTCGGGCAGTTCCTTTTTTATGGCGTCGATGATTGCCGTGATTTCGTGAGGGAGATTGCCGCCGTTGGTGTCACAGAGCACCAGGGCATCCGCACCGGCCTCATGGGCGGTTTTCAACGTTGCCAGAGTGTATTCGGGGTTGGCTTTGAAACCGTCAAAAAGGTGCTCGGCATCGAAAAACACTTCTTTGCATTTGGGCTTGAGGTAGGCAACCGTGTCCCGGATGAGTTCGAGGTTCCGGTCCAGGCTAACCCGAAGCGCCTGTTGCGCGTGAATATCCCAGGTCTTGCCCACGATGGTGAGCACGGGAGCCTTGGATTCGATCAGGGTTTTGCAGTTTCCGTCGGATTCCGGGCTGTTGCTGGGATGATGGGTGCTGCCAAATGCGCAGATGGTGGCATGCTGCAGTTGATAACTGCCAATCTCCGTGAAAAAGGCCTTGTCGGTCGGATTGGATCCAGGCCAGCCCCCCTCAATGTACTGGATGCCCAGGGCATCCAGTTTGAGGGCGATTTTGATCTTGTCGTCGATATGCAGATTTATTTCTTCTGCCTGGGTCCCATCCCGGAGGGTGGTATCGTACAGCTTAACTTGCGTCATGGGGTACATTCCTGAGTTTTATTTTTTCCAAGTTCAAAGGCGTCGTGCAACGTTCTTACAGCCAGTTCCGTATATTTATCATCAATCAGGCAAGTAATTTTAATTTCGGACGTGCTGATCATCAGGATGTTAATGTTTTCGTCGCGCAGAGCCTGGAAAGCCTTGGAAGCAACACCGGAATGGTTGCGCATGCCGACACCGATGACGGAAACCTTGGAGACATTGGTGTCGTACTGCAGTTCCAGCGCACCGATTTCCTTGCGGACTTCCTTGAGAATTTCAAGGGTGGGCTCAAGATCGACACGGCTGATGGTGAAGGTCATGTCCGTGACATGGTCGATGCTGGTGTTCTGAATGATCATGTCCACCAGAATTCCGGCACGGGCCATGGGGCTGAAAATTGAGGCGGCAATGCCGGGACGGTCCGCAACGCTGCGGAGGGTGACTCGGCACTGATCTTTGTCATAGGCAATACCTGATACCATAACCGCTTCCATCATATTGGGATCCTCCATGCAGACTATTGTACCAGGCGCGTCGCTGAAGGTGGAGCGTACGTGCACAGGGACATTGTATTTTTTTTGCGAATTCTACAGAACGAATCTGGAGCACCTTGGCCCCCATACTGGCCATTTCGAGCATTTCGTCATAGGCGATGCGGTCGATTTTCCGGGCCTGCGTACAGATATTGGGGTCTGTAGTGTAGACGCCTTCCACATCGGTAAAAATGTCGCATCGTTCTGCTTTCAGAGCAGCGGCAATGGCAACCGCGGAGGTGTCCGAACCGCCGCGTCCGAGCGTCGTCACCCGGTGGTCTTCATCGCAGCCCTGAAAACCAGCAGCTACGAGCACATCGTAGTCTTCGAGCATGCTCGAGAGTTTCTTGTCGTCAATGCTCAGAATACGTGCGCTGCAATGGGCGCAGTTGGTCAACATGGGAATCTGAAATCCCAGCAAAGAGCGGGCTTTGATGCCGGCGTCTTTCAACAGCATGGCGAACAAGGCCACGGAAACCTGTTCGCCGGTGGAAATGAGCACGTCCATTTCCGACGGTTCGGGGTGCGAAGACCATTCCTTGCCTAGGGAAATCAGGCGGTTGCGTTTCCCCGGACATGGCCGAAAGTACGACTATAACTTTGAACCCTTCGTCCAGGGCTCGTTGGACCTTTTCTTGAACCTGTTGCATGCACTCCAGGTTGCGTACGGAGGTCCCACCGAACTTTTGTACAAGCACGCGCATAATAGCATCCCTTTCAGTATTGATGTTTTGGCGCTGTTAAGCGTTTTGTTCAGGCTGCGGTAATAAAAGACTGCGCAATATGGGAGATTGCTGCAATATACGAATTTGCGTGTTCACCCGTGGCGGTAAGGCAGACGTCTCTTCCGGAACCTGCGTAAGTAATTTTCAGAATTACGGCATCTTCTGGTTGAAAAGCTTTTTGGAGAAACTGGCACCATTCGATGAGGATCAGGCGGTTCCCTTCGGTGAGCAGTTCGAGCAACGAATCGTCCAGGGGAGCTCCTTCGCATCGATACAGATCCACATGGGCGGTTTCAGGCTCCGTGGGATAGATGTTGACCAAGTTGAAGCTCGGGCTTGCCACTTCGGCGTCAGATCCGCCGGGCAAAGCTTCAACCAGCCCACGTACCAGGGTTGTTTTTCCCTGCGCCAAGTTCGCCTTCCATCAGGATCCATTGAAACGGCGCATCGGCGGGAAGAGCGGTAGCCAGTGCCCGGCCCAGGGCCAGGGTCTGCTCCGCATTGGCCAGATGGAAACAACAGCTCATCCCTAAGAATCCGTACTTTCAGACGAAGGACAGTAACGTACGCAATATGTCTTCTTTGCCTACCACGCCGACCAGAATCCCATCTTTGACAACCGGAAGAGTGTGGAATTTCCCGTCCACCATTAAAGTGGCAATTTCATCCAACGGAGTATCCGGAGAAACCGAGGTTGGATCCGGAGTCATGGCTTCTTCCACCGTGGCGGCAGTGATTTTGCGCATTTCCTTTTCCATGCTTTCATTGGCGGTCAGAGGAAAAATTCCGTCCAGCAATGTAAAAAGCGAAGGAAGCTGAAGCTTTTTCTGCTGCGTAATCAGATCGCTCTGGCAAATAATGCCGACCAGCTGTTTATCCCCATCCACCACAGGCAGCCCATTGAAGCGATGTTCCAGCATTAGACGAGCCGCTTCTGTAATTTCGGTTTCACGAGTAACGGTGACAACATCGACAGTCATGAGATCATGGGCTTGAAGCATTATAATTCTCCTGCAAAGCCAGTGGAAGTGCGTCGGCTATTTCCCTGGCAGTGTTTCCCCTGTGGGGGTGCGTTCGTTTCAGATAAGCTCCGCTCAGGCCATGCCAATATACCCCAATGCAGGCAGCTGGCAAGGGGGAACAGCCTTGCCCGAGCAAAGAAGCAACGCATCCGGCCAGCACATCTCCGGATCCTCCCACTGCAAGAGTAGGCATACTGTACGGAGAAAGATAGGTTCTTCCCTGCGGTTCGACAAGTACCGTGGCCGCACCTTTCAATACCACAATTGCACCGGTTTTCTGGGCCAGGGCCTGGGCGGTCCCGATTCTGTCGGATTGTACCGTACGGGTGTTGGTGCCAGCAAGGGCCGCCATTTCACCGGGGGTGGGGCGTAAGAATGTCCGTATCCCGCAAGTGCGCGACCAGTTCGGGGTGCTTGGCTATCCAGTAGAGCGCATCGGCGTCGATAATGCTGGGCGGACGCTGCATGGGCAAAAGGGCTGAGAGAAAGGACAGGGCGGATTCGTCCCTGCCCATTCCGGGGCCCAGAACCAACGCATTGCTGGCGGCCAGATGGGGAGCGAGCTGTTCCAGAAAATCCGGAGACCAGAGCCTGTCCTCGGAAGTTCCGCCCAATGGTATGGTCATGATGTCAGGAAAGCCGGCCTTGGCTTCAAAGGCGATACCGTTCGGACAGGCCAAAGAGACCAGGCCGGAGCCGGAACGCAGGGCTGCCAGAGACGAAAGCAGAGGCGCGCCGGTCAGCCCTTGAGACCCTCCGACGATCAATACACGCCCGGCGTCGCCCTTGTGCATATCCGGCCGGCATTCGGGCAGAGCGTTCATGATGCGTTCGGTTATCAGCCAGGTGGCTGACTGATATCGGGTCCGGACCAGCCTGGGAATGCCGATGGCCCGGACATGCAGCCTGCCGACGCAGGGGCGGGCTGCGGGCATGAGCAGGCCGACTTTGGCGGCCTCGAAGGTGACCGTGGCATCCGCCCGGACGGCTATGGGGCCCGGAGCGCCGGTCAGACCGTTGGTCCCGGAAGGGATATCAATGGCCAGAACGAAACAATTCCTTGCCGAGAGTGTTTATCTGCTCAATAAGTTTCAGATAAGCAGGACGTAGTTCACCATGAAATCCGGTGCCGAGCAAACCATCAACAATAATATCAGGAGTTTTGCCATCGGGAAGCTGGAAATGAAAATTTGAACGAAGCAGCTTCATGGGGACGCCGGTTCTGTCCGCCAGGCGCAGATGATAGCGGCTGACACCCTTGTAGCGTCTTTTAGGCACCGTATGATAGACAAGGGGATGCGCCCCCTGGTCCAGCAGGTGGCGTGCGAGGGCAATGGCATCGCCGCCGTTGTTGCCGGGGCCGGCGAATATAAGGATGTTCTTTCCCTGAAGGGGGCCTGCCTCGAGTGCCAGAACAGCCAGTGCCTCCCTGCTGGCGTTTTCCATCAGCATTTCGATTTTTATGCCGAATTCGTTGGTGCTTCCGTTCGTCCCAGCGCCCCCATTTCATCCGGGGTGGGGAGCGGAGCGAACATGCCGGAATCGGCCATGCTCGTAAGCAGGGGAGACATTTCTGTCATTGTTGATCACTCCTGAAATCGTATTGGTTCCTTCCAGGACGACAACTGCCGCGGCCACATCACGCCCGTGCGTGAGACTGACATGCGTTTGATCGACACCAAGCGCACGACTGAGTTCCAGCGCCACTCCGTAAAGGGTGAGGAAGGGTTTCCCGGAAGAATGGTTGAGCACTTCGATATCCTTGAAAGTCACCCCGTTGCTGAATCCGGTTCCCAGGGCTTTTACAGCGGCTTCCTTGGCGGCAAAGCGCGCGGCAAGATAGTTGACGGTTGCAATTTCGGATCTTCTGGGTAACAGAACAAGTTCGCCTGGGGTGAGAATCTTGGTGGCGAACTTTTCAACCGAACCGCGACCAGGATTTTGAAATACGGTCCAATTCCGTAACATCTATGCCGAGACCAATAATCACAAAATTCCTTATCTTGTTTTACCGGATTTTTTTCGCTATGGAGAATGCACCATGCAATAGTTTTCAGGAACTATCCTCGTCTCTCCGGAAAAAGTCAAGAAATTGCGATGCATGGATATGAGGTGAGAGTAGTGGTTTCACATTGTGGCATATATTATGATAGCAGGCTTGTGTTTCAATTTCTGCAATAATGCAATACTGGTAGGTGAGTTTTTTGTTTGACGTGTTTTCCGCAAATGATTAAAGGATTCCACTTTTAGGAGTAATAATCGCTAGTCATTTGAACGGACTTGCCTTCAAAATAAACGATGTAAGGGTCTTAGAATGAATTTATGTATTGTGGGTACTGGTTATGTTGGATTGGTCAGCGCTGCCTGCTTTGCCGAAACAGGCAATACGGTAACGTGTGTTGACGTTAACCCTAAAGTTGTCGACCTGCTGAAGTCCGGCAAAGTGCACATTTACGAGCCCGGACTGGAAGATATTGTAAAACGCAATTTCGAGCAGGGGCGTTTGAAGTTTACCACAAGCCTTGCTGAAGGATTGGAAGACGCCTTGCTCGTTTACATCACCGTGGGAACCCCCAGTGGTGATGATGGCTCCTGCGACCTGAGCTATGTGTACGGAGTGGCCAGGGAAGTCGGCCAGAACATGAACGGCTACAAGATCATTGTGGACAAATCCACTGTTCCCGTAGGCACCGCTGACGAAGTCAAGGCCATCATTGCCGAAGAACTGGAAAAGCGCGGACAGCATTTTGAATTCGATGTGGTTTCCAACCCCGAATTTTTGAAAGAGGGTGATGCCGTTTCCGATTTCATGAAGCCTGATCGCGTTGTCGTGGGTACGGACAATGTCCGCACTGCCGAAATTTTGAAGGCCCTGTACGCGCCCTTTGCCAGAAGCAGGGAAAAAATGATCGTCATGAGCGTACGCAGCGCCGAGATGACCAAGTATGCGGCCAATTGCCTGCTGGCAACCAAGATTTCCTTCATAAACGAAGTGGCCAATATTTGTGAAAAAGTCGGTGCTGATGTCCGTGACGTGCGTATCGGCATTGGTTCCGATCACCGCATTGGCTACAGCTTCATTTATCCGGGCGCCGGATACGGTGGATCCTGTTTCCCCAAGGATGTGAAAGCCCTGATTCGTACGGCGGAGAGCAATGGTTTCGAGCCGCAGCTCATCAAGGCCGTGGACGAAGTCAACAATCGTCAGAAAAAGGTTCTTGCCACCAAGATCAAGAACTACTTTGCCGCTCGCGGCGGTGTGGCCGGTAAGACTCTCGCTCTTTGGGGCTTGTCCTTCAAAGCCAACACGGATGATACCCGCGAGGCTGCCTCGCTTTCCATTATTCGTGATCTCGTCAATGAAGGCATGACCATCAAAGCCTTTGACCCGGTTGCCGGAGAAAAGATTTATGACTGGCTGGATAAGACCGACAAGTTCCAGGTTGTCAATGAACAGTACGAAGCACTGGAAGGCGCGGACTGCCTGGCCGTGGTTACAGAGTGGAACCAGTTCCGGAGCCCGGATTTTGACCGCATCAAAAAATTGTTGAAAGAACCGGCAATTTTTGACGGACGCAATCTGTATGCACCGCAGTTGATGGCTGACCTGGGATTTTCCTACTACAGCATCGGCAGAGCCAGCAAATAGGTTGATTGAGACAACAAAAAGAAATGCCCACGGAATGTGGGTATGCGAATAGTTTATGGAGAGGGCGGGTTTTACCCGCCCTTTTTTTATTTGAGGAAATCAGGGAAGACAGCGCATACAGCAGCGGAGTTGCAATTCCTGTAGGATAATGCGCTCGTATTCAACGTTATACTCACCGCCAGGATGGAACTCTTCTTCCAAAAACTTGCCAAGATACTGGGCTTCTTCCCAGAAGTCGAGCAGCTCGTCGTCAGCGAGTGCCTTGAGTTGTTCGGCGAGGGGAAAATCATCGGTCTGTAGAAAAAAACGCCCCATAATGTACACCTCTCGTTTCTTGAGGGCTGGACATTCAAATAGTTTGATGTCCCGAAATGCTTTGAGTTGTTGTAAGATAGGTTCTTTTTTTTGACAACCAAAATTCTTCATGAATTTATTTGCTGATTTTTCATTGAAATCAAAGGAAGTTATTGATAGTTTCCAAATTTGTTTCATGTATGATATAATATGCCGATTATTGCTGCTGCACTGAAGATATATCCATTTGATTAGCAGAATGCTGGGAGCGAGCTATGAGTGAATTCCAAAAAAAACAAGATGCTGAATTGTTGCAACTGGTTACATTTAGCATTGGGGAGGAGGAGTTCGGCGTTGATATCCTCAAGGTGCAAGAAATCATCCGAACGATGGAAATAACCAGAGTCCCAAGAGCTCCAGATTTTGTGGAGGGGGTAATCAATCTGCGGGGCAAGGTCATACCCATCATCGACCTCCGCAGACGTTTCGGACTTGAATCGCGTCCCCATGATAAGCATACGCGAATTATCGTCATTGAAATCAACAATATGATTGTCGGATTTGTTGTGGATTCGGTTTCCGAGGTTCTCAGGATTCCGGCCAACACGGTTGAGCCGCCACCACCTGTGGTTGCAGGACTCGAATCCGAGTACATCAGCGGTGTAGGAAAGCTTGAAGACCGGTTACTGATTTTACTGGATCTGGACAGGCTTCTCTCCAGCGAAGAACAGCAGATGCTTGACGGATTTTAATCCGGAAGGTAGCAGTCCGAAATCTTGCCCGCAGGGCAGGCGAAAGGTTAGCTATTTTTTTACGTCAACCCTTGAGCCGTGTGCGATTTGTCCGCACGGCTCTTTTACTTGTTTTACACGGCTTTGAAATTCTCACCTGAAGATCCACTAAAGAATATCCTCAGCCGCACCAGCGGTGAGGAACGTATATTCAAAAGCGGCGTGGGAACACGCGCTTTGCTGTTTCACTCCCTGCTTGTCAAAGGGGAGTGTCCGGTCTATCTGGCGAAAGATCATAACGATCTCGCCGAGATGTCCAGTTTGTTGACCATGTTGGCTCCCAACGAAGGCCATGCCTTGTGGGACAACTCCTGGTTGGCGCTTCCACCTTTTTTTACGCGTTCCCGCCATGGAGTGGACAAACATTCCTGGGCGCGGCGCATGGCCGTGTTTTTTGCCCTGGGCTATGATTCGCGTCCCCGCGGACTGTTGCTCACGCCGGATAGTTTGCTCGTTCGCTGGCCTGCGCGCGAGCTGTTCAATTTTCAGCATCTCGAACTGAAAAAAGGCGAAGAGCTGGCGCCGGAAATGATCGTGGAACTGGCCACGGGCTGGGGCTACGAACGCGTATTGCTCGTGACCAGGCCGGGAGAAATCGCCCGGCGCGGTGATATCCTGGACCTTTTCGCTCCCGGGTACGAGTGGCCGCTGCGGTTTGAGTTTTTCGGAGAAACTCTCGAAGACATTCGTCTTTTCGACCCTGTTTCGCAACGCTCCAAGGCCAGTCTCGACTCGGTTTTGCTGATACCGGCCGCTCCGGCCGTACTGGACAACGAGCGGCAGCAGCAGGCTGTCAAACGCTGGAAGAAGAAATTCGCTCCGGATCTCCAGTCCTTGCTCATGCGCCGTCTGGATGCGGCGGACACCTGCCTGTTCCCCGGCATATATTATGATAAATCCACCAGTGTCAGCGATTGGATAACAAAACAGACCGTCTGGCTTTTCGCTTCTCAGGACGCACCGGACGCAGCCAGCGGTATCAGCAAACTGCTGGAGGAATCCCGTTGGGATTGGGAGCGCTACCTGGGGGAATGGCTGCAGGAACATGGCACAGGTGCTGACAAGGATGCCGCCTTGTCCGTGTTGTCCGAGCATTGCCTCGTGGATCAGGAGGCTCTGGAGAAGTCTTTTGCCTCTGAGCGGATATTGCATTTTGCCGAGCTGGTCATGGGCATGGAAAAGGTCGGCATGGATCTGCCGGAAAGCGGAATTCTGTCCTTTGAAGCCCTGCTGGCTCTGCATGACGATCCTGAGCTTGAACTTTCGCGCGAGCGGCCCTGGCATTCGCTGGTGCGCTTGCTGGAATACTGGAATCGAAGGAATCGACAGACCATTCTGAATTTTCCTTCGGAGATGGCCAGGAAAAAATTTCTGAAGCTGGCCGAACAAGAGGGCATCAAGCCGCGGACCGAATATATTTCCAACATCCGGGGGCTGTTCGCCCTGGTCTCTTCGTTCGGAAAGGGACTGAATGTCCGCTGGCGGCAAACCCTGATTCTGGGAGAAGATGTCCTGGAACCCGGGGGCAGGCGCCGGCCTCCGACACCTTCCAAGGATTTCAAAGGCCTCACGCGCTTTGATGATTTGCAGCCCGGTGACCTCCTGGTGCACCGGGAATACGGTTTGGGCAAATTCATTGGCTTGGAGCGGGTCGACATTGAAGGAACGGGCAATGATTTTCTCCTGATTACCTACTCGGGCGATGGCAAGCTGTATCTGCCGGTGGATCGTCTGAGCAGCATACAGCGCTACAAAGGACCGGAAGACGCAACGCCGGTTCTGGATAAACTCGGCGGTGTAAGCTGGAGCAAGGCCCGCGAACGCGCACGCAAGGCTATCGAAAAGATTGCGCATGATCTGGTGGAGATGTACGCCTACCGCAAGATTGCCAAAGGCTACAGCTACGAACCCATTGGTGAGATGTACCGTGAGTTCGAGGTCTCTTTTGGGTTTGAGGAAACCCCGGACCAGGAACGTGCGATTCAGGATGTGCTGCAGGATATGGAACGTCCCGAACCCATGGACCGGCTTGTCTGCGGCGATGTGGGATTCGGAAAAACCGAAGTTGCCATGCGCGCCGCTTTTCGTGCCGCCTACGAGGGAAGGCAGGTCGTACTGCTGTGTCCGACCACAGTGCTTGCCGAGCAGCATTATCAGAATTTCCGCTCACGCTTCAAAGGGTTTCCGCTGAATATCTCCATGCTCAGCCGTTTTGTTCCGGCCAAAAAACAGGCCAAAATCATCGAGGCGGCCAAACGCGGGCAGGTGGATATTCTCATCGGTACGCACCGTCTGCTTTCCCAGGACGTGGTGTTGCCGGAAGCCGGCCTGCTTATTCTGGACGAGGAGCAGCGTTTTGGAGTCAAGCACAAGGAACGGCTGAAGAAATTACGCAAGAACATCGATGTTCTCACACTGACGGCCACGCCTATTCCCCGTACCCTGCAGCTTTCCCTTGCCGGTATCCGCGGGCTTTCTGTCATTGAAACGCCTCCCACGGATCGCAAGCCGGTGGAGACCTCCGTGATTGAGCGGGACGAAGGGGTGCTGCGGCAGGTTTTGCAACGCGAACTCGATCGCGACGGCCAGGTTTTCTGGGTGCATAACCGTGTGCACGGTCTGGAACGGGTGGTTGAATTTGTACGTAAACTTGTCCCCGGCGCGCGCGTTGGCATGGCGCATGGTCAAATGGCCGAACGCCAGCTTGAAGAAGCCATGCACAGTTTCTGGCATGGTGAAATGGACGTACTGGTATGTACGGCCATCATCGAATCCGGGCTGGATTTTCCCCGAGCCAATACCCTGGTGGTTGATCAGGCGCAGATGTTCGGCCTGGGGCAGCTTTACCAGCTGCGCGGACGTGTCGGCCGCTCTGACCGGCAGGCCTATGCCTATTTTGTGACCAGAAAAATCGAAGATCTCCCCGAAAACGCGCGTAAACGCTTGAAAGTCATCATGGAGATGGATTATCTAGGGGCTGGTTTTCAGGTTGCCATGGAAGATCTGCGACTTCGCGGCGCTGGCAATATTCTGGGCGAATCGCAGACAGGCCATATTGCGAAGATTGGCCTGGATTTGTTTCTGGAAATGCTGGAAGATGAAGTCCGGCGCTTGAAGGGAGAACCCCTGCGGGAGGAGACCGAGCCCGAACTGCATATAGGGTTTACCGCGCACATTCCGGAGTCCTACATTCCGGATGCTCAGGATCGCCTGCATTATTACAGGGCGTTGACCCGTCAGAAAGATGATGCGGATCGTAATGAGCTGGTGAGCGAGATTGTCGACCGTTACGGCCAGTTGCCGGATGCGTTTGCATTGTTTTTGAAAGTGCTTGGCCTGAAGCGATTGCTCGCACGCCTGCAAGTGGTCAGAGCCGATCTGCACAGCACTGGGGTGAAACTTCGCTGGGATGATCAGACCGAGGCCGTGTCTCCCGAGGCCCTGGTGGGGTGGGTGGCCGCCCATTCGCAACGGGCGCGTCTGTTGCCGCCTTCGACCCTTGAGTATTCCTATGTGCCTGAAAAGGAACTTGCGGAAAATCTCGATGAGGCTGTGGATACGCTGTCCGGATTGCTGGAAAACAACGATTCTCATACAGACAAGTAACGGAACACCTTGTGGTACGATCAATTCATATTTTTGGGTCTGGCAGCGCTTTTGCTGGTTTTATTGGCAGGATGCACTTCGGAATCGGATGAGGTGGGCGTGGTCGCCCGTGTAAACGGACATCCCATTTATCTGACGGATCTGGAAGCCAAATACGACCTTTCCCATATTGACTCTGCTCCTGTTGCGCCTCCATCCCCGGAGAGTCTCAAGCGCGAATACATGAGCATTCTCAAGGATCTCATTGCCCAGCAGCTTGTCCTGCAGGTGCTGCAGGAAAAAGGGATTCCGGTTTCCGAAGAAGAGCTGAACGCTGCTGAAGCCAGGGTACGTATGGACTATCCCAAAGGCGGATTCGAACAGGTTCTTATAGAGGAATACATTGATCTTGAAACTTGGCGCCAGCAACTTCTTTCCTATCTCTCCTATGAAAAATTTCTCAAGAAAATTCTCAAACCCAAAATACAGCTTACGGAAGCGGATATAAAAGCCTACTACCAGAAACATGTTTCCAGTTTCGGACTGCCGGAGCGTATTGCATTTGTCCTGGTCAAGGGACCGGAACTCGATAATGTGAAACATGTTTTGAAACTCGTGGCCAAGGGTGTGGACCAGGGGCAGCTGCACAAGCAGTTTCCTTCCGTGGAAGTGCAGAACCAGGAAATTCCGGTCAAGCAGTTGCCGGAAAGCATGAGCCGCTTGTTGCAGAAGCTCAAGCCCGGCCAATGTTCTTCGGTCAACGCCGCAGATGTTGGTTTTGAAGGTGTCATGTTGCAAAAACGTTTGCCGGAAAGCCAGCAGCAACTCTCTGCTGTAAAAAAAGAGGTGGCTCGTCTGGCCATGGAAGAAAAACTGCAGCAGGCTTATGTGTCCTGGCTGGAAAACGAACTTGCCAGTTCGAAAATTTCCATCAGCGAATATTTGTTGGATTCGGAAAAAGTTGTATCACGGGCCCAGGAGAGGCATCGCAAGAATGACGGTCAACTTGTGAACAAATCCGTGAAGTGAATGAAAAGTCAATTTTTTCGGTGGGTAAAGGTGGAGAGGGCGGTTGTTGCAATTTATCTTTGATCGGATTAGGATTCTCCACTTATTTCAATTTAAAGTTAATATTCTTGATCAATTGTCGCGCTCGGGAGGATGTGAGGTTGCATAACAGAGTTTGTATTTTCATTTGTGCGTTATTGTTTTTGGTTGTGGCAAACTCGGTTCAGGCTGTACAATTGGTGGATCGAATTGTTGCTGTGGTGAACGGCAGGATAATAACTCTTTCCGAGCTTGACTCAAACATCGATGTGCTGATGCAGGCGCAAATGAGTCAGAACATGGGTATGCCTCAGGACCGGGATCAGTTGCGGAAAACCGTCCTGGACAACATGATCAACAACATGCTCATTGAAGACAAGGCCAAAAGCCTCAAGATCGAAGTCTCTGTCTCCGATGTTCAGAATTTTATTGAAGATTTCAAGAAACGAAACAACATCAGTGAAGAGGAATTCAAGAGACAGCTTCATCTGCAGAACAAGACAAGAAAAGACTACGAACAGATGGTCAAGGAAAATATTCTTCGTGGTCGTCTGATAGGCGTCATGGTGCAACGGAAAGCGGTTATTACGGATCAGGAAGTGCGCGATTATTATAATCAGCACAAAGGGAATCTCAATTTCGATTCCGATCTGATGTCCATGCCTTCCGGCAACGCTTTAGATATTTCCCTGATCGTGCTTGCTCCGGACGAAGATCCGCATGAATTGCGCAAGAATATCGCTTCCGGAAAAATTACATTTGAGCAGGCCGCCATACAAAAATCCGTTGGCCCGGCTGCTGAGTCCGGTGGTCACCTGGGGATGTTGAGCCTGGCGGACCTTGCTCCGGAATTGCGTGAAGCCGCCAGTAAGGTTTCCGGAGGTGGATTGAGCCAGCCGTTCCTTATTGATGGAAAGCCGGCCTTGATTTTTGTAAAAGGCGATACGGATCAGGAGACAGACGCTGGAAAAGACGCTTCTGAACCAGATGATCCGGAATTCCAGCAGGCCAAAGAGAAAATTAGAGCTTTGTTGGCGGAACAGAAAATGGACAAGCTCTATGAGGATTATACCAAACGACTCCGTGAACAGGCTGTAGTAGATATTCGTTTATGACAGCAAGGCAGGATTGGTGCGGAATTTCAGGGTGCTCTTATGAGCAGCGCACACTCGCTTCCGTATGCAGATTGTGTTTAGGCAGTGAATACGCGCAACCTGGAAAGTTCTGCTCATTACTGAATAATGCATCCGAAGAGATTTCGATATTTTCAGAAAAACAGGATAGTCAATGAAAGCAGTTGGGGAAATGCTGCGTGAAGAGCGCAAACGGCAAGGATTGACCGTTGACGACGTCATGTCTCGCACAAAGGTGAGTCGACGTCATATCGAGGCTCTGGAAGATGGCAATATTATGGATCTTCCCCACTCGGTATATGTGAAAGGTTTTTTGAAAGTATATGCCGAACTCCTGGGGCTGGAATACAAAAAACTATTGCCTGCAGTGGATGACGCATACGCCAGTCTTGGTCTGGATATGGCGGAAAACGAACCTCATGCCCGGCCAAGTGAAAACATTTCGCTCAGCCCGCAACAACGATCCGGAAGTTTTTCCCGCATCCTTCTGATTTTGTTTGTACTGTGTCTGCTGGGCGGCGGCGGATATTACGGTTATCAATATTTCTGGGGGGACAAGGGGGAGACTCCCGAAGTTCCCGCAGCAATGGAGTCGGGGAGCAACACTCCTTCCGGACAATCTGCTGTTGCCGAGGGGACCGCTACGGTGACGGAAGAGAATATCACCGTAGCAGAAGAACCAATGGCTCCTGCTGTCACACCGGCGCCTGACGCGCAGGTTGTTGAAGAACAAAACAGCCTGGATACAGCTGCTCAGGGGAGTCCGGTAGCTGATTCTGAGGAAAGCACGCCTGCCGGTGCCGATGTGCAGACCGAAGAACCACAGCAAACTTCCGAGACGGTCCAGGAGGAAAGCGCGGTATCGGAAGTGCCGGAATCAGCCCAGGATACGAACACTCCTGCGGACACGACGGCCGCTGCAGGTGGTCCGGCTTCTCCGAATATTGTGATTATTCCTGAAACCGCCCGCCAGGCTCCAAGCAGCAAGATCAAGGTGCTTCAGGTCATTGCAAAAGGGCAGTGCTGGATCGAGGCGAAAGTCGATGCTGAATTGACTACAGATTTCTATGTGCGCAAAGGCGAACGTGTCGATATCAAATTTCAGGAAAATCTTGCTGTAAAGTTCGGCAATATTGGCGAAATCACTTTGCGGTACAATGGCAAGCCGTATCCTTTTTCGGTTCCTGCAAACGGTGTAAAAACTCTGGTTTTTCCTCCAGCGAGTTCGTGAGGTGCGAATCGGAACATGGAGTTTACCGAGAAGGTCCTGGTTCTGCATGTGGGCCGCTTTCGGGAACGTGATCTCTGGATCCGCTGCCTAGCTCCCTCTCGGGGGATTTTTTCCGCTTTTGCCTTTGGGGGGCTCGTGAGCCGTCGGCGTTTCAGCGGTTGCCTGGATCCCATGAATCAGGTTCTGTTCCGCGTACGTCAAAGCAGACATGACGGGTATCTGAGCCTCGAAGAGGGCGTTCTGCTCTCCACGCCGACCCGTTTGCGCAAGGATTGCAGCAAGATTGGTCTGGCCGCCAACTGCATCAAGTTCGTGGAAGCCGTAATACGGGAGAATGAAACATCCGAAGAGGCTTATGAATTGAGCGTGGACGCACTCGATGCGTTGGATGCGCTGGAGTCCGGACAGTCTGCCACCCCTTTGTTTCCTCTTTTTTTTCGGGCGCGTCTGGCAGCTTCCATGGGGTTTGGACCGCGGTTGGACACCTGCTCGATCTGCGGCAGGCCCTTATCCGGTTCCAGTGATGCAAAACATATGTTTTCATTTCAGGTAGCCTGCGGAGCCATTGCCTGTGACCACTGCGACTCCCAGGAAAAACAGAAGGTGCTGCCGCTCAGACCGGAAACCGCAGAGCTGTTGGAACGCATCCAGCGAACATCGCCCAAAGAGTGGGTAAGTCTTGAACTCTCACCCGAAGTTCGTGCGGAAGCAGCCGTGATCATAGACCATTTTATCCGGTATCATTTGGGACTGGCCTGGGAACGCGGGTCGTTCCGACAACTGTAACAGCTTTTTAGCAAACAAGCGCTTTTTCAGAAGGAAGACAAGGAGTTACAATGCGCTTTCAGGACATTATCTTTACCCTGCAGACGTTTTGGGCAAAACAAGGCTGCGTCCTGCAGCAGCCGTATGATATGGAAGTCGGCGCCGGTACGTTTCATCCGGCCACTTTTTTGCGCGTACTTGGTCCGGAGCCCTGGAAAACCTGCTACGTGCAGCCTTCCAGAAGGCCCACTGACGGACGTTACGGTGAAAACCCCAACCGGCTGCAGCATTACTATCAATTTCAGGTCATTTTGAAGCCGTCGCCTCCCAATGTTCAGGAATTGTATCTTGAAAGCATGCGCGCTTTGGGGGTCGATCCCGCGGCTTACGACATTCGGTTTGTGGAAGACGACTGGGAATCTCCCACGCTTGGAGCCTGGGGCCTGGGCTGGGAAGTCTGGCTCAACGGCATGGAAATCACCCAGTTCACCTATTTTCAGCAGGTAGGCGGAATCGGTCTGCATCCCGTCAGCGTCGAACTTACCTACGGACTTGAGCGCTTCGCCATGTATTTGCAGGACAAAGAGTCTGTTTATGATCTGATGTGGAACGACAACGTTACCTACGGGCAGGTTTTCCATCAGAGCGAAGTTGAAAATTCGCGTTATAATTTCGAGCACAGCAATGCGGAAATGTTGCTGCACGCGTTCAATGCCTACGAACAGGAGGGCATGCAGCTTGTAGAAGCCGGATTACCCTGGCCTGCCTATGATTACTGCATGAAATGTTCGCATACGTTCAACTTGCTGCAGGCCCGCGGAGCCATCTCCATCACCGAGCGTACCGGATATATTGCCCGCGTACGCGCGCTGGCCTCCAAGGTTGCGGCGCTTTATGCGCAGCAACGCGAAGAAATGGGCTACCCATTGCTCGCAACATCCCAGGAGGTGCGCTAACCATGCCCAAGTTTGTTTTGGAAATCGGTACCGAGGAAATGCCCGCACGTTTTCTGCCGCTCCTGCAGAAAGAATTCTCCGATGCCATGACCGCATCCCTTGAAAACAATCTGCTCGAACATGGCGCCATTCGCGTTTTGGCCACGCCGCGCAGACTGGCGCTCATTGTCGATGGCCTGGCTGAAATGCAGCAGACCAACGTAGAGGAAGTCACGGGGCCGCCTAAAAAAGTGGCCTTTGATGCGCAGGGCAACCCCACCAAGGCAGCGGCAGGGTTCGCCAAGACGCACGGCATCGAACTGGATCAGATCTACACCATCGAAACCCCCAAAGGCGAATACCTGGCCGCCAAGAAAACCGTTGGCGGGCAGAAGGCTCTGGATTTGCTGCCGGAACTTTGCGTACAGCTTATTTCCGGATTGCAGTTTCCCAAGAGCATGCACTGGGGGTCCGGTGAGTTCACATTTGGACGGCCGATCCGCTGGATACTCGCCCTGTTTGGCGGCGAGACAGTTTCTTTTTCCATTGCCGGCATAGATTCTTCCAACACCACCTGCGGCCATCGCGTCATGGGACTTGGTCCCTGGGAAGTCTCCGAGGCCGATTCCTACGAATCCGTAATCGCCGAAAAGACCAGCGTCGTTCTGGATCCGGACGTTCGTTCGCAGGAAATCGTCAGCCAGGCACAGGAACTCGCCCGCGCTGCCGGTGGCGAAGCCGTCATCAATCAGAAGCTGCTGGGAGAAGTTTCCGGCCTGGTGGAATATCCCAAAGTCGTTCTGGGCAATTTTGATCCTTCCTTTCTGGAACTTCCGCGCGAGGCCCTGCTGACCAGCATGGAGAGCCACCAGAAAAGTTTTGGTGTGGAAAAGGCGGACGGCAGCCTTTTGCCTCATTTCCTTTGCACCATCAATCTGGAGCCCGAAGATCTCGAAATCGTCCGCAAGGGCTGGGAACGCGTACTCAAGGCGCGCCTCGAGGATGGCCGTTTCTTCTGGAAAACCGATCTGGCCAAGAATCTGGATGACTGGCTGGCAATGCTGGAAAATGTCATTTTCCTTGGTCCCCTCGGCAGCATGGGGGACAAGTCCAGACGCCTTGAAAAACTGTGCGCCTATCTTGCGGAGAAAGTTGCGCCGGAAATGGCAACGGATCTTGCCCGTGCCGGACGTCTGGCCAAAGCCGACCTGGTTTCCGAAATGGTCGGCGAGTTCGACGATCTGCAGGGAATCATGGGCGGCATCTATGCGCGCAAGAAAGGGGAGTCCGAAATCGTGGCTCAGGCCCTGTACGAGCAGTATCTGCCGGCCGGACCAGAAAGTCCTGTCCCCGGAACGTTGCCCGGCGCGTTGTTGTCCATAGCCGATAAGATCGACTCTCTGGTGGGCTGCTTCGGCCTGAACATGATTCCTACCGGTGCCAATGATCCCTATGCGTTGCGTCGTCAATGCCTGGGCGTTAGCCGCATCATCATGGACAAGGAACTGCGTCTGGATCTCGCCGAACTCGTGGACAAGGCTCTGGAAGCCTACGGCAGCATCGAATGGAAGCTTTCCAAAGATGTGCTGAAGGAAAAGTTGCTGGATTTCATGGGGCAACGCTTGAAAAATTATTTCACCTCCCAGTCCGTGCCCACCCTGGTGGCAGAGGCTGGAATCGGCGCCGGCATCAATGATGTCTGGGCGCTTTCCAAGCGTATCGAGGCTCTGAATGCATTCAGCAAAGAGGCCGACTTCGAACAGGCTGTTTTGACCTTCAAACGAGCCGGAAACATCATCCGCAAGCAGGGTGATGAGGCCGGACAGGCGCTTGACGGGAAATATTCCGCAACCTTGTTTCAGGAGGCCCAGGAAAAATCCCTGGGTGAAAAGCTGGAAAGTCTGGAACAGCGCTTCAACGAGTTGCTGAGCCAGGACGCATATCCGGAATTGCTCGGACTGCTTCGCGAATTGCGTCCCTTTGTGGATGATTTCTTTGACAATGTCATGGTCATGTGCGATGAAGCCGATCTGCGGCTGAATCGTTTGAATTTGCTCAAGGCTCTGGTGGGCAGACTGGGCAAGGTTGCAGATTTCAACGCGTTGCAGATATAGTACGGTGGCTGGGAGTCAATGCGTCTCAGGTTGTGGGATGTTTTTTGCGCTCCAAATAAGAAAACATGTTTTTACCCTTGACAGTTGTCTTATTTTGAGGGTAATAACTCTTTTTCGTTGAGATGAACTTTATAGACACAGGATCGCCCAGGAGGAAATTCAGTGGCAAATCATAAATCCGCTCTGAAACGGCACAGACAGAGCCTGAAGTTGCGCGCTCGCAACCGCGTCATGAAAACCAAAATCAAGAACTCCATCAAGGCTGTTCGCGAGGCTGTTGACCAAAAGAACAAAGACGCCGCTGAGTTGGCATTGAAGCAGGCTACCAGTACTTTGGACAAGGCTGCTACCAAAAAAGTCATCCACTGGCGCAATGCTGCCCGTCGTATTTCTCGACTGAACATTGCTGTCAACGGCATGGCGTAAGCCTGTCTTTTTTAGCTTTTTCTATGTGCCCGCTGGTTTCGGCCAGCGGGCTTCTTTTGCTTGTAGTTCCTTCCAGCGTCAGCCCTTGTCAGCTTAATCTGCTCTCATCCACGGACTCCAGTTTCGTGCAGACATCCTGAGCAAAATTACGCAGCATTGAACTGGCGCGAAAATGCGTCGTGTCCACGGCCAGCGGATGATTCATGGCCGCGGTAGCCAGCAAGGCGGCCGCGAGGTCCAGTTCGTTTTTCTCCAGCAACAGCTTATAAATACTTCCCAGCTCGGAACGAAAAGCCAAAAGTTCGTCCGAAGGACTGGTTCTGGCGTGAATCGTCAGTATTGTCCGGATCAGCCGCAGCAGCTTGGGGGGGACTGGCTTCTGCGACTTGCGAAGCCCTTGCAGGAGCCATTGCAATCCCGCCATCAAGGTGGCGTCTGCCATGAACTCTTCTTTTTTGAAAAGTTCGGGCATTTTCTGGGCGGCAAGCAGAAGGGCCTGGACAGCCAGGGAGACGTTTCGCTTCAGAATGGCTACCAGAAGCCGTTCATGCAATAAGGCCGCGTATATTTCGACTTTTCTGGCGTTTTCCTGTTCAAAAAAAGCCAGCTGTGCGTAGAAATCCAGAACAAACCGCAGGGGTGGATGCAGCGACGGGCTTTTGTAAAACTGCGGATCATTGGCCACGTCCGGCTGGATATAAATCCCGCGGACAATGGAACGGGCGGCCTCTGTAGGGTGGTTGGCATCCGAGTACGCCACTGCCAGGTTGAAATAGACAGCTCCTCTGTCCGAAGGGTTGTGCTCCAGCAGGCGTTGATAAATGCCGATGGCTGCTTCGGGTCCTTTTCGTCTGCGTACGTAGTGTCCGAGGAAAATGATTTCCTTGAGCGACTCGTGGTGAAACGCCTTGTCTTCTGCCGCATGGTAGAAATGTTTTTCCGCAGCACTGAAATCCCCGGAGTCCAGAGCGCTTTGTCCCAAAAAAATGAGTTGTTTGGGAGGGAGCTCTTTCAAATTCTTGCCTTTGAGAAGCATCAGCGTATCGCGCGCCAGACCGCTGAGTTGTTGCACGGCCGGATGGTCTTGTCCCAGCGTGCTGGCGACATCCATCTTGATGATTTCACCCGCAATCCGCATCGCAGCATTGACATTTTTATCCTTGTCCCCATGTTTGCTCGAGGCACTTACTTCTTCGGCTTTTGACAAGGCCTTGCCGAAATTATCCACCGCTTCCTGCATCAGAGCAGCAATTTCCTCGCTGTCCGCAGCTTCACCATTGGAAATGCGTTCGCGAACCTGCAAAACACGTATCTGGCCGATCTCCTTGTTGGGTTCGGGAAGGCTTTCGGCAACTTCCTCAGCCTGGCGAAAGCGCTGCAGCGCATTGGGATATTTATGCAGTCGGACGTAAATCTGTCCGCTGTGCAAATAGGCTTTGGGATCGGACGGGAACAGCTCGATGGCTTTTTTATAGCAGACGATGGAGTGCTCGTAGTTGCCGCTTTCCTTGGCTTTTTCGGCTTCCTTCAGCCAGTTTTCCGCCTCGGCCTTGCGTTGGCTGAGTTGCCGCTCCTCCTTTTTTCCCATCAGTGTTGCCAGATCTTCGTGGCGGTGGGGCAGATATTCGGAGAGATATTCACGGATTTCCGTATAGCGCTGGAGCATTTGTTCCTTGAGGAGCAGATGCTTGCGTTTGGGATGCAGGCCATTCAAGGAATCCTGTTTCTGCAGAATGAACGCGCCGCTGATGCCGAATTCCGCCAGTTTGACCAGAATGCCTTCACGCTTGTGAATGAATTCGATCTCTTCAAAAATGGGGACTGAAAGGGGCAGACATTTGAGCGGGTCCCGTTTGGACCTGGACAGGAGCGTGCTGACAATGGCGAAAAATTCACTGATATCCTTGGGGCGGGGTGAGTTGATCCCCGTACTTACCACACCCATGGGAGGGCCAACCAGGACAAGCCCGTCCTGCAGATTCCGCAGGATCAAGGACAGGTCCTGAGCGCATTTCATGAATCTGTTGCTGCAGGCATGAAAAATGACACGCCGGAATTTCAGCGTGGATAGAATAAGTTTGAGCTGATCACGCAGCATTGCGGGATAGACCAGGACATGGACAGGTATGTCAAGGAAGGCATCAAGGGGCGCCTGCTCTGTTGACGCGGCAACCCTCGGTATTTGGGTCATTATTGCTACCTGGCGCGGAAGAAAGCAAGTGTTGGAATACGAGTACGGCACCCTGCAACTGTGTGAAACATCAGTTGTATAGCAGCGATAAACACCGAGAGCAACCGTACGCGGGGCTAGGAATATGGTCCTGTTGAGCGGAACCTACCCACAATGGTTATGTTAGGAGAATTATGTGAAGGGACTGAGGCAGGAAAGTTACTGTTTTTTTACAGATGCAACTGGGGCATCTGGAAAAGCTCCTCGTATGAAACACAGGGAGCTTTTCCAGAGATGTTTACTTAAGAGGCTAGTCGACCTGAACAATCTCGAATTCTTCGCCGCTGATGCTGACACCGCCGGATTCGGTGATTTCAAAGGTGTTTTCCACTCCGACCATGCCCAGGTCGCGGATACCCATTTTGGGTTCCATCGCCATGACCATTCCGGCTTCAAGGGGCTCGTCGAATCCTTTGGCTATGACAGGGTATTCATCCACATGCAGCCCGATGCCATGGCCGAGGAAGGGAACTTTGTTGCTGTCCAGAGCCATGAAACCATCGCCAAAGCCCTGCTTTTCCATCATGGACATGCAATGGGCGTATAATTCGCTGGGGATGGCTCCGGGCTTGAGCTGCGAGCGCAGCCATTCCTGGACCTGAATGCAGAACTCGTGGGCTTCGAGCACCTGGGCGGGGATTGGCCCGCCGGTCCAGTACACCTGGGTCTTGTCGGTCTGATATCCTTCGAGGCTGAAGCCGATATCGCAGGTGAGGGGTTCGTTCGTATGCCAGATACGGCCGGGATAGCCCATGAAAGGAACGGCGGGATGTTCGCCGCGAAGCCCCACCGGACCGTTGTACCGGCTGGGATAATTGGCGCTGTCCCCTGCGGAGATATGACCGAGAAAAAAGTCCTCGTTGACATTGCTCATGCGCATCATGCCCGAATGTCCGAGTTCGAAAAACACTTCCCAGGATTTGTGCGCGATCTCCCGTTCGTTCATGCCCGCGTAAATACGCTGGGGCAGAAGGTTATAGAGCGCATGATGATGCCGGGCTCCGCAAAGGCGCATCTTTTTCAATTCCCATTCGGTTTTGACGCACATGATTTTGTCCAGGAGCGCATCGGCGGAAACGAATTCGTGGCCGGACAGGCGCGACATGATGAGATTGCCTATGGACCAGCTTGCGCCTGCCATATCAACACCGATGATGGCCGGCCTTTCCGGAATGGGGCTGCCGGCGAACGCGGCAAGTTCCGGCACTTTGGAAAAGGATTTGAAGGCAAACATGGTCTCCAGCGGCGATTCCATCCGGGCGCGTTCCAGACCATGGCGCACCATGAGAACGGGCTCGCCTTCTGCCGGAAGCCACAGTACGCCCGTGCCAAGGGTCCCCGTGAAGTAATAGATGGTTACCGGATTCAGTATCAGCAGTCCCGCGGCCTGGGGCAGGTGCGCGGAAAGCAACCGGCGGTAACGTTCGTATCGTAAGTCGAGTTCGCTACGATCCATTCGTTCGACTGCAGTAAATGTCATGAAGTGCTCCTTGATCTGGAGTTGTTCGTTAAATCAAGCGCTTGAAGCTTTTAATGAAGTAGATCGTGCTCTTGCGTCCTATCCAGAGGATACGCTCGCGGTATTTCAGCATAACCAGGGTCAGCAGATTCACGAATAACGCGGTGAGCAGAAGAACCAGCGCATTGAATGTCGTGGTGCTTGTCTTGATGTGCAGCAGCGGCAGCACTTTTTCCCGGACAAACATGGGATAAGGAAAAGGAGGTTTGACATCCGCGACCTTGTCACGCGTCAGGCCGTTGTCGGTCAGTAATTCATTGAAACGCTGTTCGCCGACGCTGATGGCATCATGAATGTTTTTATTGCCGTAGGCGTGCTTGTAGCCCTTGCGGAAAACTTCCAGTTCGTTCTGGAGTCGTTCTTCCATGGCCTGATACCGGGATTGCCCGTAGAGTTCGGTCAACTCGCTGTGACGGTATTTCAGATCCCGCAATTCAGAGAGCAGCCGGTTGTGCTCCGTATCGTAACTGTTGCCGGTTTCCTGAAGTACCATGAGTCCTTCGTAGGCCCAGCGGGAAGGCATGACCTGGCAGATCTCCGGCACCGGACTGTTTTCGTAAAACTTCAGTTTTACATTCATTTTTTCGTATTCGATCAAAGCGCCGCCCAGGATGATCTGCGGAATGAGTACAAGCGGGACAATGTTCAGGGCCGCCTTGGAGGACAGCCGGGGCAACGAAGAAATGAACAGACCAATGGACACGCCCGTAAAAGATAGAATGGAAAGAAAAATGACGTAGGAGAAATAGAGCTCTTTGACCTCCAGGAATAAAAAGCCCATGGCGACGAACAGCGCGTTTTGCACGATGGCAAAAAGCATCAGCACCACGAGTTTGGCGGCAATGTAGGCCCGGTGGGTGGTATTGAGCATGCGTTCGCGCATAAACAGAGCAGTATCGCCGATGATTTCATCCACACTGTTGGTCATGCTCAGAAAAAAGGAGACAATGACCGAAATGAACAGAAAAGTCTTGAACAGTTCGTTGGTGTAGAGCGTGTAATTGTCGCTGCTGGGCGCGTATTTGAGAATGAAACCAACTGCGGCCCCGAGAAATGGTGCTTCCAGAAACGTGATGATCAGGTTGGACCGGTCACGAACCTTGTTGGCGTAATTGCGCGCGAACAGGGTGAGAAACTGGCTGAACCGGTTGCTGAAGCTGATAGGCTTGGATGGCGGCAGAACATCCCTGGTGGGGAGTTTCACATTGGAAAACCAGGAGGAAATGACCCGGCGACGGTACTCGTTTTTCCAGTATTCCGGAGAATATTTGCGTTCGCCCAGAACCAGGCCGTCCACATCACGCAGGGAGTCCTCCAGGCTGTCCAGAAGAATATCCGGTTGCACTGTACGGCAACAGGGGCACTCCACGGTGACCTCGTCGTTGGCCACGTTGGCTTCCAGATGGCGCTTGAAGTATTCCAGGGCCGAATAGGATGTGCCGAAATAGGCGAGTTTGCCGCCATTGTCCAACAGGATGACCTTGTTGAACATTTTATAAAGTTTTGGTCCGGGCTGGTGGATGACCACCACGACGATTTTGCCGGAAAGGGCGATGTTGGAGAGCAGCTCCATGATTTTTTCAGAGTCTTTGGAAGACAATCCGGAAGTGGGCTCGTCCAGAAAATAGATTTCAGCGTCGGAAATGAGCTCCAGGCCAATGTTCAGCCGTTTGCGTTCGCCACCGCTCAGGCTTTTGTCCACCGCCTGCCCGACCTTTGTGTCGCGCTTTTCACTAAGGCGGATGTTTTCCAACACGCTGTCGATACGCGCGCGGAGTTCCTCATGCTTTTTGTCGGGAAAACGCAGGCGCGCATGGTAGTAGAGGTTCTCGTACACCGTCAGGTTGGGGAGGAGCAGATCGTCCTGGGGGACGAATCCGAAGTAATCCTTGAGGACGCTGTATTCACGGTGCAGGTTGTAGTGGTCCACCAGCACGCGGCCCTGTTCGGGCTTGAGCAGTCCGCTGATGACGGAAAGCATTGTGGATTTGCCGCATCCGCTGGGACCCATGATGCAGGCCAGTTCCCCGTATTCGATTTCAAAGGAGATGTCGTCCAGCCCAAGAGAACCGTCCTCGAAACGGTAGCTGATGTTTTCGGCCACCAGTTTGCGGAAGCTGAAGCTGGACTTGCGAAAGACGTTGTTCTTTACGTCCAGTTCGATGAAGTTGTCATGCAGGAACAACCGGTCGCGGTGATGCAGCTCCATGGGTTTCTGGATATGCCGGCCATTGAGATGGATATTGTAGGGGCAGTTTCCGGGGTCGAAAAAGAAGCGCTGTTTGCCGGAGGTTTTCTGCAACTCCACATACGCGCTCCATTTTTCGGGCAGGGCATCCTGGACGAACAGGTCGCTTTTGATGTCGTTGCTGAGCTCATAGGTTGTTTTGTCTTCTTCCAGTCCTATTTCCCGTATGGAGGACAGGTAATAAAAGACCTCGCGCAGATCCAGACGAAACCCGTTGACATAGACCAGGTCGTCCAGGTTGACGTAGATGCTGCCGTCGACCTTCTCGCCGTTATGCGCCACGATGCTGTCCGACTTGAGCACCTGCAGAGTCATGTGCGAGCCGTTGATTTCGACCCGCAGCAGACTCTCGATGGTCCGCTCGTGATCGTAACAGAGAATGAGGTCTTTCTGGGCGACGTAGAGTTTTGCCTTGAGCTGGTTGATCTTGTTGCGGAAATAGATGATCAGATCCTGATAGCGCAGGCTGTAGTCGTTTATCAGGATGCTGAAATGCTGCGAGATTTGCGAGGAAAAATTCTTGCGCAGCACAAGCCCGTCGGAAACGACCTTGTACAAATCGTTTCTTTTGGTAATGCAGTAGAGATTGTGCACCTTGTAGATGATCAGATCCAGGCCGGGAAAGGGCAGAAAAACGTCAGCGGTCTGGATGTCGCCGGTGACATGCAAAGCGAGAATGTTGGAGGCGGCGAGTTGTTCCGATGATGCTTCGCTGATGCTGAAATTGGCTTCGACAAAAGCCAGATCATTATCATCGATACGCATCAGGTCGGCAAGTCGCCTGGCCGTGTGCAGCTCGTTTTCCTTGATGTCGTCCGCCTGAAGAAATTCATAGATGCTCAGCAGACAGAAAATTTTGCGCTGGTAGGAAAGCGCCTGGTTGATCTTGCGGGCAAAGGCTCCCAGATCGATCTCCACGCCCGTCAGTCGTTCGAAACTCTTGAAAAAGAAAGAGGCGATATCCTCAGGGTAGAGGTTTTCGTAAAAGTCGACGACAAAATTGCGTTTGATTTGCGTCAGGTTGTTTTCGTCACCGACCACTGCGGCGAACATCACAGCAAGCTGCATGGCCAGACTGTTGTCCAGCGTTTCCTGATTCTGGAGAGGTTCCGGAGAGCTGCCTATGGTTGGGGAACTCATCTGATTTTATTGGCGTTTTGTTGAGTTGCTTCGCCGGGCGCGGATCAACTGGTTACGGCAAGATGAAATCGGGCCGGGAAAAGTCCGGCCCGATTCGGGATTATCAGTACGCATTAAGAACGGGACAGATCAGGATTATTTGTATCCTGAAATAATGAACCAGTATCCACCGTCGGGGGCCGCTTCATACATGGTCACCTTGACGTGGAAAATACCGCTCCATTCGGGTTCGTACAACACTTCGGCCTGGGGGCCCCGTTCGTTGTTTGCGGCAACGAGTTGCCAGTTTTCGTCATAAACCCAGACTTCCATGGCGAATACGCTGTCGTCACCGGCGGTGTAGAAAAAATATTCATTGCCGACAGATAGTTGCGTGTCGAAATAATAGGACTCGCCCTGCATCAGTTTCCCAACCTGGAGCTCGTCCCTGATTTTGAAGCCGTCCTTGCTGTACACGTCCATGGCCTCGTATGCCAGTTCCTTAACCTCGACCCGACCGGCCTCGGCAACGGAAACAAACGAGACTAGCAGGAGAATTGCCAAGAGCGGCAGCGTGCGAATGACTCCTCGATGCATGAGCATTACCCCTTTTCTATGGTCTCAATCAGCTCGGAACTGATTTCATACAATTTGTTGACATTTTCCGGAGGGATAGGCTGTTTGTAGCCAACGTTTACCAGCTTGTCGATTTCAGGAAGTTTGTCCATCAACAGTTTCACAGCAGGGGTATCCTGTGCCTTGGGCTCGATCTTGGCCAGACGATCTGAAAAGTATTGGACAAGTCTTGGTTGATACAGGATGGACGAGGCTCGCTCGGAATATTTTTGTTTCAGGATCTTGGTGGTTGCTCGTAGTCCTTCCAACCAGCCGCCGGCACTGACAAGCAGGGCGATGTCTTTGTCTCCCATGCGGTTCATTTCCTGCACCACATCTTCCCGCAGGGAATCCAGCTCACGGTGCAATTTGTCCCATTCGCCGCGTTTTGAGAGATCCTTAAAGGTGTCGCCCTTGCGCAGAATGGCTTCTTTTACCAGAAGTTCTTCGGCCAGGGTGAGGATGACGACGATCATGTCGCCGAGTTTTTCCTTGTCTTTGGCCTGAATGGCCAGAAAACCGTCGGCAGAGCGTACGCCTAGGTTCAATGCGCGCAGGTAGTCGTTGTCGTAATCATATTTGTTGCTGAAGGATGCAGTGTCATTCCATTTTGTCTCGCCCATTTTGTCCAGCGCGACAAAAATTTCAGAGGGAGATGGCAGAAGCAGGTTTTCAGCAAATTTGTCTTTTTCTCCAGGAGTCAGGGTCCCTTGTGCGGCGGAAACAGCCGTTGCAAAAGCCAGAATGGCCAAGCAGGGTAGAGTCAGATACTTGAGCAAGGATTTCATTCAGGTCCTCCTTAAATTGGAACAGCCTTGGACAGCTCTTTGAATTCTCCATCAAAATAAAATGAGACAGAGCAAAGCGAACCTAAGCTAAATCCCGGCAGTTTTCAATGGCATGTTCCAGGGATTCTTCATTGAGGCGTGCAAATATGGCCTTGAATGTTTTCTCATGGCTTTTATGTATCTTCTGCTGTATATTGACACTAAAATTATAGCAAGGAGAAAAGCATGCGCAAAGTACGCTGGGGAGTGCTGGGAACGGCAAAAATAGCACGTACGATTGTCATCCCGGCCATGCAAAAGGGCACTTTTTGTTCAGTTGAGGCCATTGGTTCGCGTTCCGAAGAGAAGGCCAGGCATGCAGCTGCGTTGCTGGGCATTCCCAAAGCATACGATAGCTATGAAGCAGTGCTTGAAGATGAGGATATAGATGCAGTCTATATCCCGCTTCCAAACCATCTGCATGTTCCCTGGGCACTGAAGGCGTTGGAAGCGGGTAAACATGTGCTTTGTGAAAAACCTCTGGCGCTTTCCTCGGATCAGGCGCAGGAATTGGCGGACGCCGCGGCCAGGTATCCAGAGCTGAAGGTCATGGAGGCCTTCATGTACCGGCATCACCCGCAATGGCAGGAAGCGCTGCGTATCGTGCAAAACGGCGGCGTGGGGGAACTCCTGACAATTCAGTCCTTTTTTTCCTACTATAATGCGGACAGTGAAAATATCCGCAACATTGCCTCGGCCGGCGGAGGCGGATTGATGGATATCGGGTGCTATTGCATTTCCTTGTCCCGATTCATATTTGAAGCCGAACCGCAGAGTTGCTGCGCATTCATGAACAAGGATTCGAATTTCGATACCGACAGGCTGTTTAGTGGACTCATGGATTTCGGAGGCAGGATAGCCAGTTTTACCTGTTCCACCCAGCTCTCTCCGTATCAACGCGTAAATATTCTTGGAACAAAAGGACGGCTTGAATTGCGGATTCCTTTCAATGCGCCCAATGATCTGCCCTGTTTGATGGATCATCAGCAGCCCGGCGGCACATGGACACAACATTTTGAAATTTGCGATCAATATACGATTCAGGGTGATCTGTTCGCAAAGTCCATTCTGGACAATACGCGCGTACCTGTTCCTTTGACGGATGCCGTGAACAACATGAAGGTGCTGGAAGATCTTTTGCGGGCCGCGGAATGTACCGCCTGGGTCTCTTGCTGAGCAGGCCGGCTAATGATATCTTCCCGCGTTGTTCACTAAATTTTTACAAGTCTTAGGAATTAGTGTAGGGAAAAATAATGCAATCGCAACAAGGGGGCCATGGCCCCAATACCGATAATGCCGTGGCTTTCGAATGCAAGCGGTGCGGACATTGCTGCCAGGGGAAAGGGGGCATAGTTCTGCGGGAAACAGATGTGGAACGTTTGGCCGCTCATTTACAAATGGATGCCGATGCCTTTCTGCAAAAATATACGGAAAACCCTCATGGAAAACCGCTTATTATCGTGGGTGATGACGACTTCTGCATTTTTTTCGAGCAGGGGAAGGGGTGCTCCGTCCACACGGCCAAGCCGGATGTTTGCAGAGCCTGGCCATTCTTCCGAGGTAATCTGATTGACGAGACCAGCTGGGAAATGGCTTCCGGCTACTGTCCAGGAATCGTACTGGCGGCCGGACATAAGGCATTCGCAGCCGAAGGTCTGGCCTGGTTGCGCGGGAATGGCTTGCTTGAGCCTGAAAAGGATGCCATCGCCCGTGCTCTTGGTCTGGACCTTGAATCTTGATTGATAAAGAGGCCGGCGCATGCAACTCAAAGATTGCTACCGCCTCCTGAAGGTTAAGGAAGGCGCCGGACTTGAAGATGTAAAAAAGTCCTACCGTGCACTGGCTTTTCAGTTGCACCCCGATCTGAATCCAGGTGATCCGCAGGCAGCCAAACGTTTTCAGCAGGTCAATGAGGCCTATGTAATCCTCAAACGGCATCTGGAAGAAAGCGGCGGCAACGGCAGCCGCAGGACAGAATCCTCTGCAGGCAAAAGCGAATTCGACAAACGGGCCAGAGATGGCTTCGAACAACAACGTCGCGCCCAGAAAAAAGCCAGACAAGACGCCGAGAAACAGAAACAGCAGGAGCGGACCCGCCGCGCTGCTTCTGCCGCCTACAAAGCGCATCCCAACGAACAGGACGTGTTGCAGGATATTCTCAAGGATCCATTCGCGCGGCAGGTGTTTGAAGATATTTACAGCCAGATCCGCACCGGAAAACGAGCCAAGGACGTCATCCGGCCCGTAAAGCCCAAGGCCAAAAAAAAGCTCCAGTTCGAATGGGGAGAGCACAAGGTCGACATGGACCTGACGGACGGCTTGTGGAGCGGTACCAAAAACTGGTTTCGCAGCTGGATGGATGACGAACAGGACGTGTATCTGCCGTCCGGGATTTTACGTCCGGGCAGCAAGATTCGCCTGAAGGTGAGCCAGGGCTGGTCCGGCAAGGCCATGGCCGTGGACGTCAGCCTTCCCCCCGACTATGTCGTGGGACGCCCCATCCGCCTGAAGGGGCTGGGACGAAAATTCGGCCCCTGGATTGGCGATTTGTACGTACGCTTGCATATCAAAACCGGCGCCTGATTCCCCCCCTTTTAGAGCAGCCCCCCGAACCAGCTAGTTGCTGGGAACGAATTCGTGCAGCAGTTCCTTGGCCATGAGCGCATTGACGGGTTTGGAAAATAAAAATCCCTGGCCATTATTGCAACTCACCGAACGTAACTGGTTGACGTGTTCTTCCTTTTCTATGCCTTCGGCAACAACCTCTATGCCCAGACTTTTTCCAAGGTCCACAATGGTACGGACAATTTCCGGATTGTGGGGTGTGTTTTCATTGCCGCTGATGAATGAACGGTCGATTTGAGCACATCTATCGGGAATTGCTGCAGATAGCTCAGAGATGAGTATCCTGTTCCAAAGTCGTCGATGGCCATGAGGACGCCAAGTATTTTGAGCTTTTCCAGAATCTGCTGTGACGCCCGTGCGTCTTTCATTACAGCGCTTTCTGTGATTTCCAGACGCAGGTTGCGTGGGTTTATGCCGCTGTCTTGAATGGTCCGGGTAATGAAATCGACCAGGTCGGGCTGCATGAACTGTTTGCCGGAAATATTCACACTCATGTAGGTGTGCTCCAGTCCCGGAATGTCATTTTGCCATTGTGCCAGTTGATTGCATGCTTCCTGCAGCACCCATTTGCCCATCTGGATGATCAGGCCGGTCTCTTCGGCCAGAGGGATGAATTCTCCGGGATTGACGAATCCGCGCGAAGGGCTGTTCCAGCGTATCAGGGCTTCGAAACCTTTGATGCTGCGGCCTTCCAATGAGATGATGGGCTGATAGAAGAGTTCGAATTCATTATTGATGAGTCCCTTTCGGAGTTCGGTCTCCAGCTGCATTTCTTCGCTTACCTGGCTGTGCATACGCTTGTTGAAGACCCGCAGGCAGTCTTTGCCCTGATCCTTGGCCCGGTACATCGCGATGTCGGCGTCCCTGATGATTTTTTCGGGCGTGTCGTAGTAGGCTGTTTTCAGCACAATGCCGACACTGGCGCTGCTGCTGACCTCATAGCCTTCCAGATCAAAGGGCTCGCGAAGCACAGCCATGATCCGGCGTGCAACCTTGATGACCTCGCGGGAAGAGGCGAATTCTTCCAGCAATACGCCGAATTCGTCGCCACCCAGCCGAGCGAGGGTATCCATGGAGCGGATGCAGCTTTCCATACGCCGGGAAACTTCCTTGAGGAACAAATCACCGGCAGGGTGTCCCAGGCTGTCGTTGATCCATTTGAACCGGTCCAGATCCAGGAGCATGGCCGCAAAGGTATAGTTTTCGCGGCGTTCCGAACGGGCTATGGCCCGGTTCAGGCGCTCGGTAAACAGGATGCGGTTGGGGAGCCCGGTCAGAGCGTCGTGGAACGCACGATGCGAAAGTTCCTGTTCGTAGGCTTTCTGTTGTGAAATATCCTGGTAAATGTAGTAGATGCCTTCCACTTTCCCATCATATACAATGGGCGATCCCACCAGAAAAACCGGGACCAGGGTTTGATCCTTGCGCTGACGCGTGGTTTCCTTGGTGATGGATCTGCCACCGATGATGGTCTTGTTGATGGTAACCGCCTCATTCATCAAATCCTTGGGAACGATAAACCGGCGGTTCTTTTTGCCCACAATTTCATCAATGCTGTATCCGAACAGGGATTCATAGCCCTGGTTGGCCTCGACAATGTCGCAGCTCATGTCTATGCGGACAATGGCCAGGGGCGAACTTTCGAACAACTGCCGGAAATGGGCATCCTTGATACGCAGGGCTTCCTGGGCGAGGATCCTCTCCGTGATATCGATGACCCGCCCTTCATAAAGAATTATATCTCCGGAAGCATCGCGGACTGC
>CAXXHY010000064.1:0-126610 GCA_963667575.2 Desulfovibrionaceae bacterium
ATGGTCCGCGCGGAAATGGGGATTTTCGTCATGGCCAACTGGGCCCTGGAGCCCTATATGCAAGGCGGCGGCCTGTGCAAGGTCCGCCTCGGGCCTAACGGACTGCAACGGGACAACTTCATCGCCACCCTCAAGGCACGCGAACTGCCGGCCTATTTCGAACAGTTCATTGTTTTTCTCAAACAGGAAATCAGCCTGAACAAAGGGCTCCGGGATACTGTCTGCTGATCCCTTCCTCCGTTACAGACACAAAAGGCCCTGGCTGTTCAGCCAGGGCCTTTTCAGTCCAATCCAGAAACAAGGAATCTGAATTAGTCGGTCACAATCATGACGCTGGTGGCTTTGACCAGGGCGCTGGCTTTGCTGCCGGCCTTGAGTCCCATTTTTTCAGCGGATTCTTTTGTGATTACGGAAGTTACTTCAACACCAGGGGCGACTTCTATAACGACCTCGGCGGCAACCTGTCCAAGAGTAACGGATTTCACGGTTCCGGGGATCATATTACGTGCGCTGCATTTCATAATAAGTACTCCTTTTTTGCCCAAAGGCTCTATTGTTAAGGCATATGCCCAAATTCAGGCGTATTATATCTAATTAATCTGTTACTGAAAGCTTCTTTTTCGTGACAGTTAAGAACAAATAATACACTCGTCATGGGATCCTATGGAGCTTAAAACATGCTTACTAATATCAATGCCACTAATATGATGAAATAATTTTCTATTTGCTTCACATTTAGGTTTCATACATCTGATAGGCAAAAACACCCCTTTATTCAGACTAAAATAGTCATAAATACAGCGAATTAGACCAAAATCATGGCTCTTTTTCCTTCGCCATTTTTCTATACGCAACATATGTGCTATTTCACCATTCTATTGACAGGTTCACCCTACATTACTTTCTGGAGCAACAGGCATTCTTCTCCATGGATGGGCCTACGATCAACGGTTCCTGTTGAACGGCTTTCCTCACACAAAAGCAAGCTGCAATTTTCGGCTGTTTCTGGTGAAATTGATTTGCACTTTTCATCTGCATTTTTAATAAGTATCTGTATATTTTTACAAATTAAACTTAGTCTTACCCTTGCATTATTAAATAATTGGATATATAAAAAACAAAAAAAGATTTTGAAATATCTCCGCCAAGGATATTTTATCAGGATTTCTTGTTCCAATTGGCTGTAATTCCAATGTATCCTGATAGTTTTTATCCATATGGCTGATTATTCAAAATTATCCTGCACGTTCCACCTTTGCGATAATTATAACCACCACCGTCAAGAGGAACAGTCGCAAAGGCAGGCATCACCAATTGTTCCGTCAGTGGGGGGAGTCGACATACTTCATACAATATCCTGAGTTTTGAGATGCAACATGTTTCTTTGGCCAGGAAAGTATCAGGGCGGCATACCGTCTTGAGATCATGCATGAAGATGCCCGACTCGATACAAGACCCTCGTACTGCGGATATTCCTTCACCTGTCATAGAGGGTTTGCCTTTCTTAGAAAGGTCTTTGTATCATCAGCACGTTGCCGCTCTTCATCCCGCGTAAGCCTCGCCTGAAAGGCGGGGCGATCTCAAGTCACTAACGGTTGCTTGTGCCGGAAATCTTTCCGGGTAAAACAAACGGCCGGGCCCGATGCATATTTTATAGACTATTCTTCCAATCAATCCGGACGTAGTTGGCGCTTGAACTGCCGATACGGAAGAAAATTTATAACTTTTTTGTAAGTATAGTTTTGCGATACAAATATTTTTTAAACTATTTAACTGAATATATTATGTTTTTTTAGGCATAATACTATTCGTTGCAACTCTATAAAATTTCAAAACGAATATATATTTTTACAATAAACCTCTTGATCAAGAAATTATTTTACAGTACTCTCAAATTACATAATTAAAATTTATTTTTTAAATGCACATTATCTCTATTATAGACAATTTTTGATAATATAAATCATATATTCTAAATTTATAATTATAATATAACCCAATCATCATAATCATATTGAACACATGAGTATAATTTTATTATAGTATAAATACTAAAACTTTCAAAGGAGGACAAAAAAAAGACTAAAAAATGGTCGTATTGCAGTTCAATCCTTCCTCGTAATCATTATAAACACCACCGTTAAGAGGGGCAGTTACGAGGAAAGGGATCACAACATGCCCCGTCAGTGGAGGGAGTCGACAGCTTCAATACAATGCTCCTGAGGCAACTACCGGTATTGTGTTTTATTGCACTATAAAACCAAGCATAAGGAGAATATCATGTCGTTGTATAAGAAGATGATCGACGAGGCTATCGGAGCAACACTGGCGGTTTATGGTGTTATCAAGGAAAAAAGAGGCGGCGCGTTCAAGCTTACCGACTGCAAACCCTATGTAGACGCTGTCAATGCCATGACTCCTGGAGAAGGACAGTCCAAAGAAGTCATCGACCTGCATGTTCAGTCCGTGAACGCGCACTACGACATCCTCTGCAGCCTCACCGACACCATTCGTCCTGAGGACGACCCCTTTGTCGAGCACTATCAGACCCCGCCCATTCTGGAGATCCTCTACGACGAAGACGCCGCTTTCAAGGCATCCATGGATACTTTCATCAATGCCATCGCTGAAAACCAGGCCATGGTCGGCCTCGAAAGCGTACGTCGCTACGGCGGCATGTACGGCATGACCTGCGTGGTGGACTTCGCCTTTTCAGCCGGCTCCGTACCCAACCTTGTCAATCGTATCCTGCAACCCCTCTCCATTCCCAAGGACCATAAAAGGACCATTCTGTCCTCCAAATCCTGGGGCATGAACACCTCGTACGGACTGGGCGGCGCGTTCAGAGCTGCCATGGAGTCCGGAAAAACCGCTGCAGCAGCCGAAGCCGCAGAAGTGGCCCAGCTGCAGGCCATCTACCGTGAGCCCTGCGAATCCCAGGCAAAACTCATGGATACGCACAACCTGGGCGGCCACGGCCCGCATACCTCTTTCGACACCCGCAAATACATGGCCCAGTACAAGGAAAGAATGAAACCTTACGTACTGGCGGCGCTCAAAGCCGGCGTACACCCGGCAAACGTTGTCACGGTCCCGGCCTACTGCGTCGGCGACATCGGCCACCACATCGCCCAGTCCGCCTACAACATGTTCAAGGACGACATGGCTTTCGGCATTTACGAATCCGTCATGGGCGTGTTCAAAAGCACCATGTACCGCGGGCTCGAAGCCGACGCCTTCAAGAATCCCTACGATGTCCTGTCCGTGGCCACCGGCTCGCCTGCCTGCGCCAGTGCCTACATCCTCTGGAAGGACAGCTTCACCGTGCCCATGGTAGTGGACCTGCTGAGCAAACGTTTCCACAACTACGTGGCCATGAACCCAAAACGGGGCGAAGCCGACGAACTGCATAACGCCGACTTCATCGACATCCTCACCCGTGGCGAAAACATTCTGGACATCGCTCCCATCGGCGGCGGCGGAAAAATCAAGGGTGTCGAAGTGGACCTGAGCCCCATCGACAGCCATGAAGTCGTCTCCAATCCGCAGCGCTACACCTATCCTGCCTGCGCCATCACCCAGCGTTTCGCGGCCCTGATGAGCCTGGCGGACTTTCCCTGCTACCTGACCCCCGAGTGTACGACCGCAACCCTCATGACCAATTGCATCGCCCTGTCGCCGGCCTCCCCCGGATCGCCGGTCAGAGGCTGCAAGAACTGCGCGGCCACCTCGCTGATCAAACGCAACGTGCCTTTTGTCACCGGCGAACTCAAAGGTGCCAAGGGTTACTGCAACTGGGATTGCGCTGTCTGATCCGACCTCATGGGGAAGACGGACCATCCGTCTTCCCCCTCCCTTTGCCCCATGCCGCACGGGGCAAAGGGACTAATGCAGCCTTGAATGGCCCTTTCACGCCTAACCAGCCGGCATCCGCGGGAAGCAACATCCCGCGGATACCCGGCCCTGTATCCATCGGGAGAAAACCGCATGAAAAGGAAGATACTGCTTCAACTGGATAGTGACCGCATTCCCAGCAGTTTTGACGCGGTTACGGCCTGCGACGCGGGAGTGGACATCCTGCTGCCCCAGGGAGGAGTGACTCCCGAGGAGGTACGCAACCAGATTTACTGGACTGCTCTTCACCAGGGGCGGCAGCGACCTCAAATACTCCGCGGCCTTTGTGGGCGGATCGCGCGTGGATGCGGGCGAGCGGCTGTTCAAAGCCGTACGGGAGAGTTTTTTCGGTCCGTTCCAGGTATCCGCCATGCTGGATTCCAACGGCTGCAACACCACCGCAGCCGCGGCCGTGGCCAAAATAGGCGGAGCCCTGGACCTGCAGGGTAAAAAGGTGGTGGTCATGGCCGCCACAGGCCCGGTGGGTCAGCGCGCCGCCGGACTTCTGGCCAAGGACGGCGCCCAGGTCGTCATCACTTCCAGACGTCTGGACAGGGTCCAGTCCACCTCCGTTCAGATTGAAAAACGGTTCGGCGTCAAAGTGAGCCCTGTGGAAGTGGCGGACCAGGAAACCACAAGGCAGGCCCTTGCCGGAGCCCATGCCGTCTTGTGCTGCGGAGCAGCGGGCGTGCAGCTGATTCCGGAAGCGGTCTGGAGCGAAAATCCGGACCTGGCCGTGGTTGCGGACATCAATGCCGTTCCCCCTGTGGGCGCGGAAGGCGTGGACGCCCAATGCAACGGCAAGCAGCAGCACGGCAAGCTCCTTTACGGAGCTCTGGGAATCGGCGGACTGAAAATGAAAGTCCACCGCGCCTGCATCGCCCGCATGTTCGAAAGCAACGACCAGATTTTCGATGCCGAGGCCGTGTACGCCGTGGCCAAGGAAATCGTTTCGTCATGAAGTTTCTGCTGGCCGGTGTTTCCGCCAGGGCCCTGGCCCAATCCGCTGTCCGGGGAGGTTACCAGGCCGTTTCCGTTGATTTTTTCGGAGACAGGGACCTCCGCGAACTGCTTCCCGGCCGATCCATAGCCCGCTCTATGCACACGTCCTACAGCGCGGCATCCCTGCCGCATCTGGCCCAGGGCCTGCATTACGATGCCCTGGCCTATGTGGCGAATCTGGAAAATCATCCGGATGTCGTCCGCAGTCTGGCAGGAAAAAGGCCGATCTTCGGCAATCCGCCGGACGTACTCCGGGAAGTGCGCCACTGGCCCACGCTGCGGCGTTTTCTGCCGCCGGGAGGGCATTGCCATGCCCCTGACGCTGTTTGCAGGAGAAGAAAACCAGGCAGACCGGAGCATTCCCTGGCTGCGCAAACCCGCCCTGAGCGGCGGCGGACACGGCATCCGCCTTTGGGACGGCTCAGCTCTGAACCGGACCGGTTACATCCAGGTGCTGGTGCCCGGAGTCAGCGCATCCGCGGTCTTTGCCGCCGACGGCAGACAGGGCGTGGTGCTGGCCCTCAGCGAACAGCTCATCGGCAAGGCCGCCCTTGGCGCCAGGGGATTTCGCCATTGCGGCAACATCATGCCCCTGGCCCCCGCACTCGGGGCCACCCCAGACCTGCTCCAGACCGTGCAGGACATGCTGAACCGGCTGACCCGCCGGTTCGGACTGCGGGGCATCTGCGGAGCGGATTTCATCATCTCCAGGGACCAACACGGCTGTATTGTTCCCGTATTGCTGGAAATCAACCCGAGACCGTCCTCCTCGGCGGAACTGCTCGAAATGACCGGCCGCATCAACATCTTCGACCACCACATCCGCGCCGTTGCGGGCGAACTGCCTTCCTTTGACCCTGCCGGCGCCCTGGGAACGGGCAGCGGCCCTTACCGGGCAAAGGGCATTCTCTTCGCGCGCGGACTTTCGGCCATACCCGAACATCTGCCGGACGTGGGCGCACGCTTGTGCGATGTGGGACAGCCCGGCGACATGGTCCAGCCCGGCAGGCCCATCTGTTCGCTGCTGGTGGAGGGCGCGGACCGGACCACTGCGCTGAAAAAACTTTTCACAGCCGCCAGCTCCCTGGAGCAGAAACTGCGTATCGAGGAAACGGGTCCTCTCACCGACACACCACCTGTTCACCTGCAAACCGGGATGCACGAAACGCCATGACAACGCCCAAAGACACAACTTCGCATACGCATACCACTGCCGCAGTCAATGCGGACCGTACGCATGACAACGGCACGGACCATCAAATGTCAGATTCGGGAGCCTTGTCCATGACCACCATGCACACCGCCTATCTTGGCCTCGGCAGCAACCTCGGAAACCGTCAGGCAAACATTCTACAAGCCCTTCAGTACATCAGGGCCAGGGCGGAAATAGACCTGGTATCGTCGTATTATGAAACAACGCCCCACGACAGCGAAAAACAGCCCAATTTCTACAATGTGGCCTGCCGCATCAGAACCGAGCTCGACCCCGAAGCCCTGCTGCGCCTGCTCGAACGCATCGAAAAGCGCATGGGCCGTCAGCAAGCCGTACGCAATGCCCCCAGGCCCATAGACATCGACATTCTGCTCTACGACGAGCTCATTTTGCAGACCAAAGACACGTCCATTCCCCATCCCAGGTTGCATGAACGCCCCTTTGCCCTGGTCCCGCTCACCGAAATAGCTCCAGGGCTCGTGCATCCGGTGCTCGGCAAGCCGCTGGAAACCCTGCTGGCGCAACTGCGCAACTGGGGGGTGTTCCGGCTGAGCCTGAAGCCCCGGCTCGGCCTGGATGTGCAGCAGGAAAAACCCTCCGTGCCCCTGGCCCTTTCACGGGTGGGCATCACCAACCTGCGGCGCAACATCTTGATCACCAACGGCGGCAAGCCCATGCTCTTTCATGCGGAAATAGACCTGTTCGCGGACCTCACTCCGGACAGGGCCGGAGTGCACATGTCGCGTTTCAGCGATGCCGTGGAGGCTCTGGTTCAGCAGATGACCCTGGACCCCACTCCGGATGTGGAGTCCCTGGCCGGACGTCTTTCCCGGCAGGTCATCGCGGGCCAGGGAGCCCTGCGTTCGGAGGTGCATATCAGGGCGCGCTCGCCCATGATCAAGACCACGCCGGTGTCCGGAAAAATCACTGAGGACCTGTATACGCTCATCGGCATCGCCTCCACCACCGAAGAACGTACGCGCTACCTTGTGGGCATCGAAACCGAGGGCATGACCGTCTGCCCCTGCGCCCAGGACATGGTCCGTGACTATTCGCGCGATCTGCTCCTGGATGAAGGATTCACACCCGACCAGGTGCAGCACATTCTGCAGACCATTCCCATTGCCTCGCACAACCAGCGCGGACGCGGAACCCTGCTGGTGGGTTCGGAAATGCGCGTACGGGCGGAAAACCTGGTGCATATCGTGGAAACCGCCATGAGTTCCGAGACCTATGCCATCCTCAAGCGGCCCGATGAGCTGTTCGTGGTCAACAAGGCCCATCGCAATCCGCGTTTTGTGGAAGATGTGGTCCGGGAAATGCTGCAGATCATGCTGGATACCTTTCCCGAACTCCCGGACGACAGTTTTGTGCTGGCCAAGCAGGAAAACCTGGAAAGTATCCACAAGCACAATGCCTTTGCCGAACGCTCCGGTACATTGGGGCAGATCCGCCGGGAAATCCTCGGGCAGGACCAGCAGCAATCCGGAGGCTGGGCGCATACCAGCCTGGACCAGTGGCTCAAAAGCTAGGAGATTGTACTGGTGTTTTGGTTAAGCCTCCGGCGGCTTAAGAAGCTTTTTAACTGGAAACAATATTTTTTAGAGGCAGTTACATCCCTGCGGAAGCACGTTCCACAACCAGGGAAATTAAATGATTCTATACACAACGGGGGACGGCAATGAACCGCATTACCATAGGCCAGGGCAACCTCCGCTTCAGCGCCGCCCATTTCATTTCCTTCATGGGCAAATGCGAAAGGCTACACGGCCATAATTACGCCGTGTCCGTGACCCTGGAAGGAGATCTGACCGAAGACAGATACGTGTATGATTTCGTGGCCCTGAAAAAGATGACGCGGGAGCTTTGCGAGCGCCTGGACCATCGTTTCTTGTTGCCCGAACAAAGCGGCTGTCTGCAGACACGGGAAGAAAACAACGAGGTGGAGATTCGTTTCGGCGACCGCCGCTACGTGTTCCCCGAGCGGGATGTGCTCAAGCTGCCTTTGGACAACATCACGGCCGAACGGCTGGCCCAGTACCTTGCAGGCGAACTGGCCGTCCTGCTCGCTTCCTGCGGCAATATCAAACAGATCGAAGTGGGAGTGGAGGAAGCGCCAGGGCAGACCGCCTACTTCAAACGGCCCCTGGACTGAACGGATCAGGAACGCCCATGCCAGAGTTTCTGTTCATAACCGGCAAACTCGCCGCTCCGGCCCTGACCGCCACACTGGAATCCATGCAGCCGGATTTCGACTACGAAATCGCCGTGCTCAACGCCACAGTGGCCGCGCTCATGGACGTCCGCTGGATTTCACGGCAGCTGCACAATACGCAGGGCTGCGCTTCGGTGATGCTGCCCGGGCTTTGCCGTGGAGACCTGCGTATCCTTGAAGACCGGCTGGGGGTTCCCGTGGTCAAGGGACCAGCGGACCTCAAGGACCTGCCGGTCTATTTTGGCGGCAAACGGAACAAACAGGGCTACGGCGCTTTCCGCACCAGAATCCTGGCGGAAATCCATGACGTGTACGAGCTCTCTCTGGAAGAAATCCTCGTACGCGCGCGCTACTACCGTGACAACGGCGCCGATATCATCGACCTGGGCGGCCCCCCCTCGGGCGGGCTGCCGCGCATCGAGACCATTGTGGCCGCGCTCAAGGCCGAGGATTTCACACTGAGTCTGGACTGTTTTGATCCGGAAACCATTCGCAAGGCCGACAAAGCCGGGGTGGACCTGATTCTGTCCGTGAACTCCAGCAATCTCGACGTGGCACAGGGGCTCCGCGCCAAGGCAGTGGTCATTCCGGATTTCGGGTGCGGCCTGGAATCCCTGGAGCGAAATGCCGAGCAACTCCGCGACTGGGGCGTACGGTACGTACTGGACCCCATCCTGGATCCCATCGGCTTCGGGTTGAGCGAATCCCTGTGGCGCTTTCGCGAGGTCCGCAACCGCCACCCCGAGGCGGAACTGCTCATGGGCCTGGGCAACGTCACGGAGCTTACGGAAGCGGACAGCACCGGCATAACCGCCCTGCTGGCCGGCGTCATGGCCGAACTGCGGGTGGATTACGCCCTGACCACCGAAGTCATCTCCTGGGCACGGGGAGCGGTCCGCGAGCTGGACCATGCGCGCAGGCTCATGCACTACGCCTGCGAGCAGCATGTCCTGCCCAAGGGCATAGACAGCTCCCTGCTCACGGTCAAGGATCCGCCCTATCAGGTCTATTCGCAACAGGAACTGCTCGAACTCCAGGCTCGGGTACGCGACGATAACTTCCGCATTTTTACCGGCAATGGTCAGATCAGCGTATTCAACCGCGCTGTTTTCATCCAGGGAACATGTCCGAGAAAGCTGTTCGCCCAACTCCAGGTCTCGGATCCCGGACACGCGTTCTATCTGGGGCGCGAACTCGAACGGGCTTCCTTGGCCCTGACACTGGGCAAGCGGTACATTCAGGAATCGCCGCTGAACTTCGGCTATATTTCCAGCGTACCGTACGGGGAACAGGAAAGACATGACTCCGGACAGAATGAAGACGATTGACGCTTTTTGACGCAGCAGACGGCCCGAGCGGATACCTTTAACACAAAGAGAGAAAGATCTTGTCAGCCATCCACCTCAACCAGCGTTCCATGACTTTGGCCAGGCGTCTTGCCGCCGATGCGTCGGGGCTGGACATTGCCGTGCACTCCTTGACCGGAGGCGCCACGCTCATCGATGCGGGCGTCGAAGTGCCCGGCTCTCTGGAGGCGGGCAGGCTAGTTGCCGAAATCTGCCTGGGCGGACTCGGACAGGTGCAGTTCTGCGAACTTTCCCAGGGAGAAATGAACCTGCAGGGGATTCAGGTCAGCGTGGCCAGACCGCTCCTGGCCTGCATGGCGTCCCAATACGCGGGCTGGGGCATCACCCGGGCCAAGGACGAGCCCGAAGGTCCGTTCTTTGCCATGGGCTCCGGTCCGGCCAGAGTGCTCGCACGCAAGGAACCCTTGTTCGACAGCATCCGGCACAAGGAGCCTCCGGAATGCGCCGTACTGGTGCTGGAAGGACGGCAGCTGCCCGGTCAACTGGTGGCGACCCAGGTTGCCGAAGCCTGCGGCATGGCTGCCGAGCAGCTCTGTCTGATCATCGCCCCCACGGCCAGCCTGGTGGGCTCGGTACAGGTGGCTGCTCGGGTGGTGGAAACCGGCATGCACAAGCTGCATGAACTGGGCTTTGATCTGAACTGCGTAGTGTCCGGATTCGGAACCTGCCCTGTGGCCCCGCTGGCCAAGGACGACCTGCGCGCCATCGGCCGGACCAACGATGCCGTACTCTACGGCGGGCGCGCCTGGTATACGGTGGACTGCGCCGACGCTGCCCTGGAACAGATTCTGGAAAAAATTCCTTCCTGTTCCTCCAAGGATTACGGAGTACTGTTCTACGAGCTGTTCATGCGTTATTCCGGGGACTTCTACAAGATCGACCCCATGCTGTTCAGCCCGGCCCAGGTGTTCTTTTCCAACGCGCGTACCGGCAAGACATACGCGGCCGGTGAAATCAACCCCGAACTGCTGCAAAGGACTTTTGCTCAATGAAGGCCGTTATCCTGGGTAAAAAAGGCGGCCGCCACATAACCCTGCTTCAGGCCGCGCTGGCCGACCAGGGCATAGAAGCGCCCTGCTGGCCCATCACCCGCCTGGTGGCCCGGGTCGGGCAGAATCCGCAGTTTAGCTCGGTGACCAGAGACGAAACCGCCCATGTGCTGGACGAAGCCGACGTGATCTTTGTCCGCGCGGTTCCGGGGGGTTCCCTGGAACAGGTCATTTTCCGGGTCAATGCCCTGCATCGTCTGGAAAAAGCCGGAAAACGCATCGTCAACCCACCCATGGCCATTGAACACTGCGCCTGCAAATTCTACGCGCTCAGCCACCTTGCCCGCTGCGGACTGCCCGTGCCGCTGACGCTTGTGACCGAGCGGCTGGATCTGGCCATGCGCGCTTTTGATGAACTGGGAGGGGATGTGGTGGTGAAACCTTTGTTCGGTTCGGAGGGCCGGGGCATCCTGCGGATCTCCGACCCAGACCTGGCCTATCGTACGTTCAAGGCCCTGGAACAGGGCAATTATGTTTTTTACCTGCAGCAGTTCATTCCCCACGGCTGTTCGGATTTTCGGGTCTTTGTGGTAGGGGGCAAGGTGGTTGGCGTAATGCGTCGTAACGGCAACGGCTGGAAGACCAATATTTCCCAGGGAGCCCGGCCGGAGCGCTGCGTGGCCGACGACAGGGTTCTGGACCTGGGACTGCGCGCAGCCCAGGCCTTTGACGCGGACTACCTGGGCGTGGATGTGCTGCCCCATGAGGACGGCGGATTTTCCATCCTGGAAGTCAATGCCATTCCGGCCTGGAGCGGGTTGCAGCTGGCCACCGGAGTGGACGCCGCGGCCCTGCTCGTGGAGCATGTTCTGTCCGGCAACAGAAAGCACGCAACAGCGGAGGAACTCCCATGAACCGTCCCACCGTTTTTGTGCACGAATATGTCACCGGGGGCGGATTCGCCGATTTTCCCCTCCCGGCCAGCCTCAGCGCAGAGGGCGACGCCATGCTTCAGGCCGTTATCGAGGATTTCCGGTCCTGGGGGCAGGTCAGGGTCATCACCACACGGGACCAGCGCCTGGACAGCCGGTCGCCTGCTGCCGACAAAATCATTCCCCTGACGCCGCACAATTTCGCCCGCGGATTCGCCGCCCTGGCCCAAAAGGCCGATGCATGCCTGGTCATCGCACCCGAGGAACAGGGCATCCTGGAGGAGTTGAGCGAAACCGTACTCCATGCGGGCAGCCGCCTGCTGGGGAGCATGCCCTGCGGCATTCGCGTGGCCGGAGACAAATGGCGCTGCCACACCTACCTGCAGCACGCCGGATTGCCCCTGCCCCTGACCGTACGCGCCCCTGCCGGAAAAATCCGTCAGACAGCCCTGGAGTTCGGTTTTCCTCTGGTGCTCAAAACCATTGACGGCCAGGGCAGCCTGGGCGTCTGTCTTGCAACCGACAGCAACTCTCTGGACAAGGCTCTGGAATACCTGCCCCACTCCGTGCCGCTTCTCCTGCAACGGTACCATCACGGCGTACATGCGAGCGTTTCGCTGCTGGCCACCCGTACGGATATCCTGCCCCTATGCGTCAACAGGCAGCATATCGTTCCGGGCATCCCCTTTTCCTATCAGGGAGGTGAAAGCCCTTTCCTGGAGCATCCGGCCATAAACGAGGCCCTGGCCCTGGCCAAGGCCGCGGTCAGGGCTATCCCCGGTCTGCAAGGCTTTGTGGGGGTGGACGTGGTGTTCAATACGAGCCATTGCCTGCTCGTGGAAGTGAATCCGCGGGTCACCGTGGCCTACTCCGGAGTACGCCGGATTCTGGACTGCAATCTGGCTCAGGCACTGTACAATTCCTGTATATTCAGCAAATTGCCCCAGGAAATCAATTTTACCGGATCAACGGCTTTTACCCCCAGGGAGATCGTGCATGCGTAAATCAATCAACCTCTCGGGCTGGGATATAGGCGGGGCGAACATCAAGGCGGTACGCCTGGACCGCCCCCTTGATCGTAGCGAATCCTTTCGCAGCGTCACCCTGCCGTTCGCCATGTGGCAAGAAGCGGACAAGCTGGAAGCCACCCTGCGCGAAATGGCCAGCAGGCTCAAGCTGTCCTGTACGCAGGATATCGCCCTGACCATGACCGCCGAGCTTGCGGACATTTTCCAGACCAAAAGCCAGGGAGTTGCGTTTGTTTGCAGCACCATGAAAAAGGCCTTTCCCAAAGCGCGCATCCTGGCGCTGGATCTGGCCAGCAGCCGCTGGTCCCCCCTGAAGGAAGCCAAGAACAGGCCCCTTGATTTCGCCGCCAACAACTGGCTGGCTTCCGCCCTGTTCATCGCCAAATACTACCCGGATTGCCTGCTCGTGGACATGGGCAGCACCACCACGGATATCATTCCCATCAAGGGAGGTATGGTTATGGCCCAGGGGCGGGACGATTCCGACCGCCTGACCAACGGCGAGCTGGTCTATACGGGGGTTCTGCGCAGCAACCCCAACACGCTGACCACCAGCATTCCGGTCAATGGCCTGCCCTGCCGGGTTGCGGCTGAAAACTTCGCCTCCATGGCCGATGTCCACCTGCTCCTGGAGCACATCAACAGCGCGGGATACTCCTGCGCCACCGCGGACGGCCGGGGCAAGACCCTGCAGGAGGCCGCCCAGCGCCTGGCCAGGGTGGTCTGCGCGGACTGCGAGACCCTCAGCCGGCGGCAGATCCTGGGCATTGCCCGTTATCTGTACGAATGTCAGCTCAACCGCGTTGCCGAGGCCCTGCACCAGGTGCTCTCTGCCAGGGAGGACTACGGCTCGCCCAAGGTGTTCGCAGCAGGCAGCGGCGCTTTCATGGTCAAGGAACTCAACAGGCGCCTCTGCCTGGAAACCATAGGGGAAATTCCGCGTATCGACCCGAAGCTGCTGCATGTTCTGCCGGCCCTGGCCGCGGCCTCCTTGCTGGCGGATCAGGTTGAGGACACGCCCTGATGGTCAGCTGTGTTCTCAAGGTCGGCGGCAGCCTGGGCAAGGACGCCTGCCTTCCCAAACTCGGCACCGCGCTGGCGGCAATGGCCGTCAGGCACCGTATGCTTGTGGTCCCCGGAGGCGGCATTTTCGCCGACGCGGTGCGCGAGAGTTACAAGCGCTACTCCCTTGGAGACAGTGCCGCGCACTGGATGGCAATTCTGGGAATGGAGCAGTACGGGCTGCTGCTCGCGGATCTGATCCCCGACGCCCGGACCGTATGCAGTCTGGAAGGGGCCGCAATGGTGGCGGAGGCTGGAAAGGTTCCGGTGCTGCTGCCCTACGAACTTCTGCGCCAGGCCGATCCGCTGCCCCATTCGTGGGATGTGACCTCAGATTCCATAGGCGCCTGGATAGCCCGGCAGGCCGGGGCTTCCAGCTATGTGCTCCTCAAAAACCAGGACGGACTGTACGCCGCGGATCCTGGAGAGTCTCCGGAAGAACCGTTGCTTGCCAGCCTGTTTCTCGAGCAGCTGACAACCTGCAAGGGGGTGGACCCGTATCTGCAGCGCGTTCTTTCCAAAAGCGGCACCCCCTGCTGGGTGCTCAACGGCAAGCACCCCAAACGCCTGGCGGAACTGCTCGATACGGGGCGCTGCACAGGGACCTTCGTCCATGCCACGCCCCCCTGAACTAGCAGGTTCCGGTCAGCGCCTTTTTCAGCCGGCTCACTGCAACAGCACTGACACTGCCACCGGCCCGATCGCCGTCGCAGATCGCGGACCGCACCCCCACGATGTCCGGCTGCAGCCTGTAGAGCAAAGACATGTCCCCGAGTCCGAGACTGCCGGCAAGCGCGCTGGTGAGCCCGAGTTCGCGGCATTGTTTGAGAAAAAACTGCACGCCCACTTCGTCCAGAACATCGAACAGCGTACGTCCTGGGCCTTTGCCCAGGGTGTCCAGCATGCATCCGTGAGCACCTGCCCGACGCGCCACCTCGGGCAAAATTTCCGGCGGCACCCCGCCGAACTCGCGGGCATCGGCATAACCCGCCGCCATGACCAGTGTTTGCGGAAAGCTCTCCCGTACGGCCTGGCAGACCGCCGCGAGCAATTCCTCGGCCTGCTCCCCGGTACGGGGTCCGCACAATCCGACCTTGACGTATTCCACACCGCAGGAGGCCGCGCCAAGCGCAGCCAGGGCCATGGTTCCCGGCAGCATGGGAGCGTCTCCTATGGCCACGCTCACAGGCACCCCGGCGGGAGCCAGCGCGCGTATCTGCCTGACACACTGCGGAACAGGCGCTCCCAAAGAGCCTTCCGCAGGATTTTTCACATCCAGGATATCCGCACCGCCTTCCAGAGCCTGCTGCACTTCATCTTCGCGCGTTACACTCGCCAGCAACCGTATCATCACGTCTCCTCGCCTAAAGAATGCCCGTTGTCATTGCAATCCGTTTTATCTAGAGTGGCATCATGAAAATTCCAGAGGAACTGGGAATGCGACACGGCTGGATTTACGAAGTCGTGGCCAGCACCCAAGGCGACTACGCCCCCCATGCAGCCCCCATAGGCATCATGACTCCCGATGGCGTACACCTGAGGGCCGAACTCTACAAGGGCTCGACCACGCTGGACAATATCCTGAACAACTCCATTATCGGCCTGAACCTGCCCCACGATGCGCTCCTGCTCCAGGCTTCCCTGTACGACAGACAGAACCTCGATTTCACCTTTTCTCCGACCAATTCCCGGATTCCCTTTCTCCAGGATGCCGACGCCTGGATGGAACTGCATCTGGCCGCCGCCCGCGAATCCGCCAACAAGGTCAGCCTGGAGGCGACGTTGTCCGACTGCCACATCCGGGGTGCAATCCGGCTGGTCAACCGGGCCCATGGCCTGCTGCTGGAAAGTCTGGTCCTGTCCACCCGCCGTCATCTGCTCGGCTTGGATCTCGTCCTGCAGCAGCTGCAGGAAAACGCCAGGGTCATCAACAAGGTGGCGCCCGGTTCTTCCTATGCCGCAGCCATCCGCGAACTGCTCGAGTCCGTCAGATAGCGACCTCCTCTTCCACGCGTACGTCCGCGCCGGTATTCCTGGCGCCCGCCACGATCACCTGTCCGGACCAGCCCTTTTCCTCGAACTGTTTTTGCGCCACACGGACCACCGCGTCCTCGTTGGCATCGTCCACCAGGGCGTAGAGGCAGGGCCCCCAGGAACTCTGCCCCACTCCGTAGGCTCCGGCATCAAGCAGCCCGGCCACGAGTCTGTCCGCCACATCCCGGTACACGCCGCCCTGGGCCTGATAAAAAAACAGCCCGGTCTGCTGGTCGATCTCGCTCATGGCCTTGCCAAAGGCCACGATGTCCTCCTCGATCAATGCGGGCAGCAGCCGCAGCAGCACGATACGGCAGATGACGTCTGTTATCCCGCGCGTATCCCCCAGGGTGGCAAAGGCGTTGGCCTCTTCTTTTCCGGACAGCCCTGGTGAGGCATCGGCCAGAGCCAGCACGAAACGCCAGCCTTTGGGAAATTCCCGGCGCAAGACCACCTGGGCCGGATAGGTGCTCTGTCCGGATTCCCCGGATTTGTGCCCGGTTTCCAGGATGAATCCGCCGGCCTCGAAGCTGGAAATGCCTATGCCCGAACGCCCGCCCCGGCCCAGAATCCAGGCCAGTTCGCGCGGCGGACAGGTCATGTTGTGGAGTCTGAGCAGGGCCGTGCCCACGGCCATGGCCCACTGCGTTCCGGAGCCCAGGCCCGAGTGGGCGGGAATGGTCTCGCGGACTTCCAGTCGGGCCTGCCACTCCGTGCCGAAATACTCGCTCAGCTTTCGGGCAAACCTGAGAATGCGATCGCCATGCTCCCCTTCCACGATCAGCCCGGTGTCGGAGGTCGCCGTAAGAGAGATCTTCGGCGTGTCCAATCCAATGCCCAGACTTCCGTAATTCCACCCCAGTTCACTGCTCAAATTCAGAAATCCAAGATGCAGCCTGCCGTATGCCTCCACTGTAACCCGCATGTCAGCACTCCTCCCTCTCGTTGAATTTCTGCAAACGTGCTTCTGTTATCCCGCTTTTGTTTTTGAACGACCGCACTACCCCTTCGATTTCCCGGGGAGTCTCCAGAACGAAAATTCCGTCCATTTTTTTGATTTTTTCCACATTTTCGATGTCCACGGCCCGGATGCGCAAGCTCAGGGGCGAACCATCGGGCAAGGTGGTGGTGGTGCTTCCCGGTTTCTGATCCACAGGCAGCAGATAGGCCGGCACCGGCCCTTTGTTGACCTGGGCCACGGCATTGCTGACCAGCGTGTCCGCAATGCCGCAGGCAATCTTGGCCGCGGTGTTGGCCGTGAGCGGCGCCACCAGCAGGAAATCATAGCGACCGGTCTGCAAGGGCCCGGCAATAAATGGCGTGTTGGCATCCTTCTCGCGCAGCACCCTGCCCCCGATACGCTCCAGCTTGTCCGTCAGCTTGTACCATTGCAGCACCGTTTCCGCGGCCCTGGAAAGCACTATGGTGATTTCCAGAGCAGGATCCGAGGCGAGCTTTTCCATGACTTCAAAGACTTCCGGCAGCAGATCCCCGGCCCCGGTGATGGCCCAGACAAATCTCATCGCAAAACTCCGGTTAGACCATTCCTGTTTTCAGACAACCGCATTGTTTCGACAACCAACGCTTGCCGATTTTCAGGCGACTCCGGCCAGATCTCCGGCTGTAATCCAGCCGTTGTGCAGCGCCGTTCCCACCAGGATGCCGTGCAGTCCGAGGCCCGCGCACTGCCTGACGTCCTCCATGCCCCGGGCGCCCCCACCGGCAATGAGCGTGGCTTGGGGCAACCGTTTTCGGGCCGGTTCCAGAAGCGACCAGTCCGGGCCCTTGGCAGCGCCCACACCGTCCAGGGTCAGCAGAATGAACCTGTCGCAGCCCATTCCGGCCAGAATCTCCAGACAATCCAACGGCGGCTTGCCACTCAGCTCCGGTGTTTTGGAAAGAACCGTACCGTGCAGCACGTCCAGGCTGACCAGGACCCTGTTCCAACCGGCGGCCTCACCAATGATTCGTAACGACTCCAGACTCTTGAGGCTCTCCGTACCGGCCACAACCTGGGCCGCTCCGGTCTCCAGCACCTGCAGCGCTCCGTGGGCATCGGAAATGCCCGCGTCCACCCAGAGTTCGCAGGGCAGATGTTTTGCCAGGCTGCGCAGGGTGTCCCAATTGCCCTTGTCGTCGAGAATGGCGTCCAGGTCCGCCAGATAGACCGCCGGGCTGTCTGTGGCCCGTTGCAGGGCAAGGCCCAGGATCAAAGGATCGGCCCCCTGGGTCAGCACACTCCGTACGGGCTGGTAATTGGAACGTTCGCCCCGTACCGCATGGACGGCAAGGCCGCCCAGTACATCCACTACAGGTAATACGTGCATTGTCGATCACCTCGGTGAGTTGTTCTCTACTCCGTACGCCGCAGCAGAATTTCTCCGCGGCCTCCTTCATTGAAGTCTCCGCTGTAGCTTTCGAACAAATCCTGAAAATCGCTTTCGGGAAAACAGCAATCCATCCCGGCCAGCGTATTCCGCAGCAAAGGCCACAAGAGCGGCCTGCTGGTGCAATTGTAGCGAAAGGTGAGCATCAGCTCCTCGGGAGGCTGCAACAGAACCACGGTGCCGCGCACCATGTTGGCGCCAGCCCGTACGCCTGATCTGCCGCCAACCACCACTGTGCCCGCTCCCATGCCGTAGGCGGCAAGGTCGCCGCAATTGCCGCATACGGCGATGAGTCCGCGCCGCATACGTGCTCCGGTGAGGTTGCCCGCGTTGCCCTGGATAACGATGCTGCCGCCGGACATGCCCCGGGTAAAGCCCCTGTAGGCCGCCCCGGCAAAGTGTCCGGCCGAGCCGCGGACCGTGATCCGCCCGCCGTTCATATGCGCGCCCAGCCAGTCGCCGGCATTGCCCGTGATGGTCAGGGATCCGCCGCTTATGTACGCGCCAGCGTGAAAGCCCACGGAACCGTGGACTACCATTCTGCCCGCGGACATGCCCTCTCCGAGGTGCTTGAAACGGGTAAGATCGCCTTCCAGATGAAGTTCGGCCAGGTCGCCGTCATTCAGGCCACCGCCCGAAACGGATTCTTCCTGCGTATCGCTTATCTCCACCCGGAAATGATCGCCCACCTTCTCCGTACGGTTTCCCACAAGCAGGGGCAGGGATTCGATTTCTCCCGTGGTTTTGTCGCTGACGGTTTCGGGCAGCAGGCCCTCTGCCTCCACCGGAAGATCCGGACTGCTGCACAGAGTCAATTGTACGCGTGTCATGACTGGCTCCGTTGCATAGGTTTTGCGTGGGCCCCCAGGAGCTCGCGGAGGTGAAAGTGGTATTTGCCCAGCTTGCCGCCGTAATTGCCCGCCGTGATCTGCAGCACGCCGGGAATGCAGGCGGCCATGATGCCCACCCTGGTGGCTTCGGCCACCTGTTCGAAGCTCAGGCCGTCGATGACTATTTCCAGCACTGCGTTGGCGCCTTCCGGCAGCACGCTTTGGGGAACACGGCTGCGTATGGTGGGACAAAAGGCGATGTTGGTGGACGCGGGCAGGAACGAATAGCGCGACCCCACCTGGCTGCCGCTGCGTACGATGCCTCCGGGAAACGGAAGGATCACGCCGCGCACAGCGCCCATGGCCTCCACCGCTGCCTCTGCCGCGGCCAGGGCAATGTCCGCGGATTCCGCCAGAATCATGAAATTGCCGCCGCCCACGCCCGGACCGGCGCTGAAGCTCTCCTGCATCACGAAATCCCCTTCCATAACCGGAATCCGCCAGTAGCGCTGGCCTTCCAGGACCTTGCTGGCCTGGAATCCATCCCCGAAGTAACGGAGCTTTGCGCCTATCTTCAGGGCCTGGCATTTATCCTGCGGACACTCGGACAGACCGCCGTCAAAACAGGCGGATGTGGGCGCGGTCATGATGGCCTGGCCGATGCGCTTGATGAGCTGTTTTTCCAGGGAGTCCCGGGACATGCCGAAAAACAGGCAGTCCAGGCCGGGGCGACCGTCCGGGGTGGCGGCAGCGTCGCCTTCTATGCCGGCTTCGATGCCGCAGCCGATGACCGAGGTGGCAAACCCAGTGGCGGCCAGAGCCGCCTCCCGTGCCCACTTTTGATTTTTCGCCGTTATGGTCACCCGGGCGCCGGACATGGGGAAGGCCTCCGCAAAGGTGTCCACTATCTCTACATCGTTTATCCGCATGGGATCACCTCCGGCGTTTCCAGGTACTCATCCTCCACCCTGTAGTTGGCCAGCTGCACCGTATAGTACTCGTCAAAAGCCTCTTTCAGGTCATCCGGCAAGGTTTCGCCGCAGGGCGGATCCACATAAAAGGTCTTGCCGTTGTCGCTGCGGATGATCTCTCCCGCACGCACAACCACGGCCCCCTGTTTGAGCACGTATTCCGGACTGGAGAACATGGCGCTTTTGTCCGCATTCAGACGATAGACGGCCACGTCCGCATCGGCCCCAGGCCCCAGGTGCCCTTTGCTGGAAAGCCCCAATGCACGGGCCGTGCCTGCCCTGGTGATGATGGCGATCTCTTCCAGGCTGTACTCGCGCCGCAGATCGAACAGGCAGGTGCGGCGTTTGACCTTGGGATGCAGTTTTTCCAGCCAGGACTGGCGGTAATCCGCGTCCATGAGCAAACGGATGATCTCGGGATAGGCCGTGAAGGGCCCGGCGTTGGGGTGGTCCGTGGTCAGAAAGATCTGCCAGGGGTTCTTGATCAATAGCAGCAGCTCCAGCCCCACGCACCACTGGATGGCGTTGACCAGCACCTTGGGACTGTAGGTGATGGGAACGATGCCCGAGCCGCTCTCCATCTCGATGTCGCCGCTGGTCCATTTGCCCTTGCGCATCTGGAACAGCTTGTATTCCATGGGAGCGTCCGAGGTCATGGTCAGGGTGGAGCAGAAGACGATCTGCCCCACATCGCAGGTGAATTCCGGATGCTGGTTGAAGTATTCGGCCATTTCCGCGGCCCCGGACGTGAAACCGCCTTTTTTTGTCTGGGAATACGAATGGAACTGCAGATGGGTATAGTGCGTACGCCGTCCTTCCAGCGTGCGCATGGTTGCCAGGGTGGTCCGCAGATTGCCCGGCTCCCCAAGATGGTTGCAATGCAGATGGATGGAATGCGGGAGCCGCAGTTCCTCCACGGTGTCGGCCAGGGCCTCGACTATCTGCCTGGGAGTGACGCCGAAAGGCGGGGTGGGCGTATCCAGATCGGCCGCGCCCATGTTCCACTTCCAGTCCTCCACGCCTCCGGGGTTCACGATCTTCACGGCATAGCCCCTGGTGGCCTTGAGCAGCCAGGAGACCAGTTCCCGGGTCCGTTCTTTTCTGGCCACCGGGTCCAGGTCGCTCAGTACCTTCATCAGCAGGTAGTTGTTGCCCATGACCGTGTAGCAGCCCTTGTCCAGCAGCGGCAGGTCCCCGAGTTCCTCGTGCGTATGGCGGGCCTCCAGGGGCGGCACGGCAGCCTCGAAAATGGTGGTATAACCGAGCCTGGAATATTCATAGCCCGTACGGAATGTAGTGGGTACGCACAGTCCGCATCCGGCCCGGGTCACCTCGGTGCGCGCCGAAACATGGCTGCGGTGCTCGTCCGGACAGAGAATCCGGCCGTTATTGACCTTGGCCCCGGCTACGTGGCTGTGAATTTCCACGCCTCCGGGCAGCACCGCGCATCCGGCGGCATCGATGCTTTCCATGTCCCGTACCTGCTGCGGGGAGAAATCCGCGCCGGAGACAATCCTGCCTTCATGGACGAACACATCGCCTTGCTCTCCCTGCAGTCCGTTGGCCGGGTCGTAGACAAATCCATCATGTATGCGCAGCATGGGCGATCTTCTCCTTGATGGCCTTCAGGACTTCTTCATCCGAAGGATAGGGTGACTCGACCAGTTTCTTCAGACGCAAGGGCACATTGTCCATACGGTAAAACGTGCCGGTGGCGGCCACGCCCACGGGCGCGACCGGAATGACCACCGTGGCCCAGGGCGTGGTCATGGTCTGGTGCGGATCCAGATACACGGTGGGAATATTCTTGAGGTGCTCCACGGCATCATGGGGCAGATGGGCGCCCGGATCCGTGGCCACGATCAGGGCCGCGTCCACTTCCTTGCGCATGAGCATGGGCACCGTGCTGTATTCTCCGGGATTGTGGCGGGGAAACCCGCGGCTGAAGTTCACGGCCAGGGGGTAGCCGGTCTGCCAGGTCATGACCTGGTTGGCGCCGTTGACGTTGCCGTGCCCGCGCATGGCCACGGCGCAAAAGCGCGTATGCCTGTTGATGTCCTGCACCAGCCTGCCCACCTGTTCGACATTGATGTCCGTGCTGCGGCACTGGGTGACGCCCAGGCCGAAAAAGAGCACGCCGTATTTGCAGTTTCCGATCATCTCCGCGACCTGCCGCCAGGACTCCAGGGGCACTCCGGCCACGGACTCCTGCCCCGGCGCGAACCGCAGCTCCGTGTCGTTGACCAGGGCGCGCAGGGTCGAAGCGATTTCAAAGGTATGGCCGGGCTCCACCTGCAGGAACAGATCGGCGCGTCCGGTGGTGGGGGTTTTACGGATGTCTATGGCCACTATTTTGCGGCCTTTGCGACCTTCGGGAATGTACAACCCCTTGGGCTGGGCCGAATAGCGGTTCATGTGGCGCATGTGCGCTTCCATGGGATTGCAGCCCCAGTAGATGACCAGATCCGCCCTGTTCTTGGCCTCGCCCAGCGTACAGGATACGAGCCCCACCTGCTGGCGGGCCAGAACGCCCGGGCCGTGGCAGTAGGACGAGCAGTTGTCCAGATTGGCCCTGGTCATCTCGGCGATCTCCACCAGTTCCCGCTGTGCTTCGGATGTGGTGCTGCTGAGTCCGTAGACGAACGGATTTCTGGCTTTGCCGAGAATGCTCGCGGCTTCTTCCACGGCATCCGCAATGGACACCTCGGCGCTTCGGACGCTGGGGGTCGGCGTATCGGACAGAGCGTGCAGGAACTTATTCTTGCCTATGGCGCAGGCCTTTTTGACGGCCAGGATGGCGTTGTCCTGCACGTCCACCTGCAGGTCGTCGCAGAGGCAGCCGCAAAAGACGCAGACTACGTTGTCATGGGTGGTCATGAGCGTTCCCCCGGGCCGGCGACAGTCTCAGCCGTCACAGCCTTGCCGGACCCGGCCGGTTTGTCGCCGCCCTGTCCTTTGTGGGGAGAAAGCACCACCTCCAGACGTTTCCAGTCTGGCACGCCTGATTCTTCCGTACTCCATCCGCTGAACAATTTGTTGGCGACGTCGCCCAGGGGCAGAAAGAAAAGTCCCTGGGGAACCTCCGCCTCCTTGCAGACCACGCGAATTTCTCCGTACGTACTGGAGAGCCAGGCCAGACTGCCGTTTTTCAGCTCCAGTGCGTTCAGGTCTTCCGTACTGACGCGCAGTAGGGTTATTTCCTCTTTATATTTGGCGCCAAGCTTGCTGCAGACCATTTCTGCACCCTGTCTGGCGGTACGGACAGTAACCAACAACCCAGATATGCTGTCCATAATGGACTCCTTCAAATCTGCTGCGTTCTGTCATGCCTCCGGGCTGCCCTGCTATACGGGGAGCCCCGGAATTGCTGCTGCGTACACTATCCAGTGCCGCCTACTATCACGGGCGACAACGGCGTCCCTGCCGGGAGCGGCTGTTCGCAAAAAGCAGCTTGCTGACAGCACCACGCGTGCAATGCCTGCTGTCACGCGCATTGACAAATGGTCGGATTTTTTCAGGTCTGCGAAATGCGACCAGGGATACCCTGCTCTGCGCTTCGGACGCTCGCTGCGCCGGGCAAAGGCCAGGCCTGGGGCATTGGCTCGAAAAGGAAGATGCAATGCGGATGGCCCCCCCGAAGGAGGTCCGATGGGCGGAATACTGATCCACTGCGCTGCGCAACGGTTCCGGACGCAACTCCAATGGCTTTGTTGGTAATGATCTGCGTATGCTGCCAGTATTCGCTGCCTGGTGGTGTCGAGCATTTACATCATACAATGCCACGGCTGACTCCTGTTCGATTTGTTTTGACTCGAAAAAATCCCGATTCATCCAATCCGTCAGGAAAATTGTATGAAGTGTCGACTCCCCCCACTGGCGGAACATTTGGTGATGCCTGCCCTCGCGACTGTTCCTCTGAACGGTGGTGGTTATAATGATCGCGAGAGAGGAAAATGCTTATGAGATATTGTTGTACAAGTCTGGAAATTCCATTGTTCTTTTTGCTTCAGCTCAAAACCGCCGCATCATCTGTTGCATTGGCAAAATAACGGATCCGGCCACGTTGAAACAAAAAAATATACAGAATAACGGAAACTTAATACCAGAAACTATCCATAACCATTATCCGGTGTTCTGTATTGATACCATCTCCCCCTATGAATGAAAACTCATTTTTTCTCTTTGCATGGCTTTTTTCAAAAAAACTATTTCATGGCTCTATTACTGTAGGGCATGCTATTTTTCTTGCAAGGCAGAGGTGATTCTTTTAGTTTTTCCAGCCATGAACCTCATGGACAAAGAGTGGACCGGCTGGGCAGCGCAACTGGCCTGCATATTTGAAGCACTTGCCGAAAAACCCGGCAATGTGACGCGTTTCAAGGACTGCGCCAGGCTGAAGTTCGAGCAGTTCATGGTCAGCGCCGCGGCCGTGGGGCCGGCGTTCATGGGCTCCCACACGGCCGGCGTGGGGGAAACCATTCTGCGCGCCGTCACCGATACGCACCGCCTGGCCAGGGTGAATACCAATGTGGGCATCGTACTGCTTTTCGCCCCCCTGCTGCGGGCCGCTTCCACCGGCCATCCGGACGGACTGCGCGCCGCGCTGGCCAGGGTGCTGCGAGAGCTCACCGTCCAGGACGCCCGGCTGGCCTTCAAGGCCATTCTGCTGGCCTCGCCCCAGGGCCTGGACGAGGTGGAACAGGGCGACATCCGCACCACTCCCAACGAAAAGATCGACATGACCCTGCTGGAAGCCATGGCCATGGCCGCGCACAGGGACAGCCTGGCCAGCGAGTATACCACGGATTTCGAGATTGTCTTTGAAATCGGCCTGCCCTGCATCACGGGCTTTCTGGCGGACGGCGGACGCTTTTCCAAAGCCATTGTCCAGACCTTCCTGACCATTCTGGCCCGCGTACCGGATACGGACATTGCCAGAAAACTGGACATTGCGGCCGCCCGTGACGTTTCGCAACAGGCCGCCGCCATTCTCGAACTGGGGGGCGTTTCGAGCGAACAGGGCCGGGAGGCAATCGCCCTTTTCGACACCCGTCTGCGCGACGCGCAGCGCCACTACAATCCGGGCACCAGCGCGGACCTGACCGCGGCGGTCATCCTGGCCTTTCTGCTCACGGAATCCGGCCCGGACCAGCTGCCCGATCTGCTCGAGCGCTGGTAAAATACAAAACGGGCTGCGGACCATGTCGCGCAACCCGTTGAACCCGTTGATACTCTGATATTTACGGAACCGCCTACTCTCCCCTTCGATCCTCCACCCGCACGGCCTTGCCTTCGTTTCTGGCCAGGCTGTCCGCTTCCACCACCTTGACCTCGAAGCTTACGCCAAGTTCGGTGTGCAAGCGTTTCTGCAGTTCCTCGATGAGGCGGTCGTATTCGCGGATGCAGTCCGTGGCGATGTCCCAGGAGGCTTCCACCTGAAGGATGGCCCGGTCCAGGTGCCCTTCCCGCTCCAGCACGATGCGATAATGGGGCATGCTCTCGATGCAGTCCATGAGCACCTGCTCCACCTGCCTGGGGTAGACGTTGACCCCCTTGATGATGAACATGTCGTCCGTGCGTCCGAGAATACGGCTGATACGGTGGAATGTCCGGCCGCAGGCGCAGGGCTCGGTGATGATTCTGGTCAGATCGCCCGTACGGAAGCGGATCATGGGAAAGGCTTCCTTGGTCAAGGTGGTGATGACCAGTTCTCCCACTTCCCCGTACGGCAGCGGCTGCAGGGTTTCGGGGTCGATGATCTCCATGTAGAAGTGGTCTTCGTTCACATGCAGCCCCTGTCGTTCGAGGCACTCCGCAGCCACGCCCGGGCCCATGATTTCGCTGGTGCCGTAATTGTCCATGGCGGCCAGTTTCAGGCGGTCTTCGATCTGCTCGCGCATGGCCTCGGACCAGGACTCCGCACCGAACAGCCCCCAGCGAAGATCCAGGGAGTTGGGATTGACGCCCATTTCGTCCATGGTGTCCGCAAGGTGCAGGGCGTAGCTGGGCGTGCAGCACAGGGTCGTGGTCTTGTAATCCTGCATGATCATCACCTGACGCCGGGCATTGCCCGAAGACGAGGGGATCACCGAGGCGCCCAAACGTTCGGCACCGTAATGGAAACCGAACCCGCCGGTGAACAATCCGTACCCGAAAGCGATCTGGACCTTGTCGTCCTTGGTCACGCCCCCGGCCATCAGAACGCGCGCCACCAGGTCCGACCAGCGCGTCACGTCGTTCTTGGTGTAGCCCACCACCGTGGGCTTGCCCGTGGTTCCGGACGAGGTCTGCAGCCGCACCACCTCGCGCAGCGGCACCGCGAACAGACCGTAGGGATAATTGTCCCGGATGTCGTCCTTGGTGGTCAGCGGCAAGGACCTGATGTCATCCAGAGAAGTCAGGTCATAGGAATCCATGTCCAGTTCGCGAAATTTTTCCCGGTAAAACGGTACGTTGCGAGAGACCCGGTTCACCGTGGACTGCAAGCGCTCCAGCTGGAGCTGCTCCAGATCCTCCCGGTCCATGCACTCGTATTCCTTTTGCCAAAACATGGTCATACCCCTTGCTCTTCAATACCCTTTTGAATAATGCCTCCGGCGGCTCCCCCCGAACAACACCTACCACGGTCGATTTTTTTTACTTTTTAATTCGCCGGGGCTGGGAGCAGAGTCCCCCAACTAAACTTTATAAAAACTAACACGTATCACAGTCCAGATCGCGGCCCAGATAGGCACGCTGCACGTCGTGGTTGGCGGTCAGTTCCTCGGCAGGGCCCTGGAGCAGAATGCGTCCGGTTTCCAGTACGTAGCCCCGGTCCGCGATCTTCAGGGCGCTGCGGGCGTTCTGTTCGACCAGCAGCACGGTCAGGCCGAATTCCTTTTTCAGCTCCACGATGTGCCGAAAAATTTCCTGGGTGATTTTCGGCGCCAGCCCCATGCTGGGTTCGTCCAGAAGCAGCAAACGCGGACGCGCCATGAGCGCCCGGCCTATGGCCAGCATCTGCTGCTCGCCGCCGGACAGGGTTCCGGCAGGCTGGTCCCGCCTCTGACCGAGCACCGGGAACATCTCGTAAATTTCCTGAATTTCCTTGTGAACGGATTTCTTGGCCGCTCCCTTGTAACGGACGAAACTGCCCAGCAGCAGATTGTCCGCGACGCTCATGGGGCCGAACACCAGCCGCCCTTCGGGCACATGCGAAATGCCCATTTTCACGACCTTGTCCGGGCTTGTTCGGTTGATGCTGTCCCCGTCAAAGGCTATCTCGCCGTTTTTGGCCCTGTGTATGCCGGAGATTGTGGTCAGCAGCGTTGTCTTGCCTGCGCCGTTGCCGCCGATGAGCGCCACGATCTCGCCGGGGCGGACGTGCAGGGAGACCCGCCGGACCGCGTGGATCTTGCCGTAGAAAACATCCAGGTTCTTCACTCTGAGCATGGTCAGTCCTCTTCCCCGCCCAGGTAGGCCGCGATGACCTTGGGGTTTTTCTGGATGTCCAGGGGCAGACCTCCGGCAATGACCTTGCCGAAACTGACCACGGTAACGTGGTCGCTGATGGTCATCACCAGATCCATGTCGTGCTCCACCAGCACGATGGTCATGTGCAGCTCGTCACGAATCTTCACGATGAGCTCGGACAGGCTCCTGGTCTCGCGCATGTTCAATCCGGCCGCGGGTTCGTCCAGAAGCAGCAGCTTGGGTTCGGCTGCCAGGGCCCGGGCCAGCTCCACCAGCCGCTGACTGCCGAAAGGCAGATCCTTGGCAGCGTGTCCGGCCAGATGCGCCAGGCCCACGAATTCCAGCTTGTCCAGGGCCCGCTTTTTGATGGCCCGCTCTTTTTTCCAGAACCGGGGCGTTTTCACCAGCCCGTCCAGCGGCGAATACCCGGCGCGCGTATGGGCTCCGGTCATCACGTTCTCCAGCACGTTCATGTTTGTGAAAATCTCCAGGTTCTGAAACGTACGCATCACTCCCTGAGCCGTACGCCTGTGGGGCGGCAATCCGGAAAGCTCCGTATTGTCCAGCCTGATGCTCCCCTGGGCCGGAACCATGCCCGTGATGGCATTGAGCAAGGTGGTCTTGCCCGCGCCGTTTGGGCCGATGACGGACGTGATGCGTCCGGCGTCCGCGTCAAAGGAAATGTCGTCCAGGGCCAGCACGCCGCCGAAACGCATGGTCACCCCGGAAAGGGAAAGCATCGTATCAGCCATCTTCCGCCACCTTTTCTTCTGCCGTGCCCGCTGCCTGGCGTGATTTTCCAGCTGCCCGCAGAACGCGTACCAGGGCCTTGAGCCCGCCCGCGAACCCCTGGGGCATGAACATCATGCAGGCCACCAGGATGGCGCCGAACAGGATGATCTCGATGTCCTCGAAGGCGCGCAGAAACTCCGGAAGCATGGTCAGAAAGTAGGCGCCCGCCACCGAGCCCCAGAGAGAGCCCATGCCGCCCAGCACCACCATGACGATGAGTTCCACCGAAAACATGAACCCAAAGGAACTGGGAGCGATAAAGGTGAGGTAATGGGCGTACAATACGCCGGCCGCCGCCGCATAGATCGCGGACAGCACAAAGGTGAACAGCTTGTGCCGAGCCACATCCACCCCCATGCACTGGGCCGCCTTTTCGGACGTATGGATGGCCTTCAGGGCGCGTCCGGTCTTGGAATGGACAACCCCCACAGCCAGCATCACGCCCAGCACCAGAACGCAGGTGGCCAGATAATAATAGGAAAGGTCGGACTCGAATTCATACCCGAACAGGGACAAGCGCGGAATGAGTCCTTCGAAACCGCTGGGCCCGCCGGTGAGGGAGATGGTTTCGTTGAAAAAGATATAGACGATAATCCCGAAGCCCAGGGTAGCCATGGCCAGGTAATTGCCCGTGAGCTTCAGGGTGGGGATGCCGATGAGCAGCGCCACCAGGGCAGGCAAGGCTATTCCGGCCGCAATGCCCACGCCCATGGGCATTTCCAGGGTGGAGGTCATGATGCTGGAGGTATAGGCCGCCAGTCCGAAAAAGGCCGCGTGCCCCAGGGAGATCTGCCCCGCGTAGCCCAGCAGCAGATTCAGCCCCACCACGATCAGCCCGTTGATGGCGCAGAGAATCAGCACGGTCACGTAATAGTCGTTGCCCAGCATGAAGGGCAGCACCGCCAGGAGCCCGCCCACCACCAGGGCCGTAAGCATATCCTTGGAGTACGCGCCCATGTCAGACCCTTTTCACGTCTTTTTGCCCGAACAGTCCGGACGGCCGGACAAAGAGCAGCAACAGCAGAATAATGAAGGCAAAGGCGTCCTTGTAGGCCGAGGACAGGTAGCCCGCGCCAAAGGATTCCACCACGCCGAGGATCAGCCCGCCGGCCGCGGCTCCAAAAGGATTGCCCAGGCCGCCCAGGATGCAGGCGGCAAAGCCCTTGAGTCCGAGGATGATGCCCACGTCATAGGCGGTAAGGGTGATGGGCGCCAGTATGGCCCCGCCCATGGCGCCCACGAAGGCGGAAATCATGAAGGACATCAGGACCATTTTGGGCACGCTGATGCCCACCAGAAACGCGGCTTTGGAATCCACCGAACAGGCCAGCATGCCCTTTCCGATGATGCTGGTGGAAAAAAAGGCTTTCAATCCGGCCAGGATCACCATGCTGATGGCCAGCACCCACAGTGTCTGGGGCATGATGGAAGCCCCGGCGAATGTCAGCGGAGCATTGCCGGAAAACGGTTCCAGGGCAAAGGTGTTCTTGCCCCATACCCACATGGCCAGGCCGCGGATCAGAATGGACAGGCCGATGGTGATGATGATCAGGTTGATGGTCGGCGAATCCTTGACCGGACGGATGGTGAAGCGTTCGATGATGCCGCCGATGATCACGGTCGCGGCAACAGCCGCGGGTATGGCCAGCCACAGGGGCAGCCCGAACCATTTGATCATGAACACCGAAAACATGCCGCCCAGCATGACGAACTCGCCCTGGGCAAAGTTGATGATGCCGGTGGTGTTGAAAATAATGGTGAAGCCCAGCGCCGTGAGTCCGTAGCTGGCGCCCACCGTCAGCCCGGAGGTCAGATATTGAAGCGGTGCCGATATGTCCATAAATGCCAGAAATCGCCTTGGGCAGCTGAAGTCTTCCCTCCGCTGCGGAGGGATGGTGCAAAATGCGCCGGAGAGGTGTTCGCCTCTCCGGCGCTTTCATTTACCGGTCGCAGTGCTAGTCCAGAATTTTCCAGTCGCCGTTGTCGATGACGATCATTTCAAAGGCCGACTCGTCCAGACCATTGTGGTCCTCGGCGGACATGTTGAATACGCCCGATGCGCCCACGTAATTGGTAATCTTTTCCAGATTGTCGCGAATGTCCGCAGGCTTGGCGGACTGGCCCATTTCAATGGCTTTCACCACCATGGACAAGGCATCGTAGGCGTAGCCGCCGAACTGCGAAGGAAGCGCGGAATAGGCGGCCTTGTAGCGGGCGAGGTAATCCAGGAGCACGGGCTTTTGCGGACTCGCATCATCCACTTTTTCGGCCACTATCAAATGCCCGGCCGGAAGCATGATGCCCTGGGCAGCGTCACCGGCCAGTTCGATGAACTTTTTGGAAGCCACTCCGTGGCTCATGTACAAAGGCGTTTCCATGCCCAGCTGTACGCGGTTTCTTGCCACAACAGCCGGGCCCGGGTTGGTGCCCCAGCAGATGATGGCGTCCGGACTTGCTCCCTTGATCTTGGTCAGCTGCGCGGTCATGTCGGTGTCCTTCGGACCGTAGACTTCATCCGCGGCCAGGGTGAAGCCCTGGGCCGGAATAAGCTCCTGCAAAACCGCCCTGCCCGACTGCCCGTAGCCGTCGGAAACCGTGAGAATGGCGATGTTCTTATAGCCGCGCTTCTTGGCGTCTTTCAGGATGGCCTGCACGGCATGGCGGTCGCTCTGGGGAGTCTTGAAGACCATGGGCTCGATGGGTTTTACAATGCGCTCGGACGCTGCGCAGGAGACCATGGGCACTTTGGCCTGCTTGAAAAATTTCATGATGGCCAGGGTGTTGCCCGAAGTGGTGGGACCGATGACCACGGAGACCCGGTCCTTCTTGAGCAGCTTTTGCGCGGCCATGACGCATTTGTTCACGTTGGTTTCATCATCGTACACGATGACTTCAATCTGTTTGCCCAGTACGCCGCCGTTCTTGTTGATCTCTTCGGCCAGCATCAATGCGGTGTTCTTCTCCGGCTCTCCCAGAAAGGACGCCGGGCCGGTTACGGAAAATATCGCCCCTATTTTTATGGTGTCAGCGGCCAATGCAGAAGTGGCCACGGCCAGAGTCAACAACATGACCAGCCCCTGAATGATTCGTTTCATAACTTGTACTCTCCGGATAGTGATACGTTGCAAGTTAGATATGAGCTTTCAACCACATGAACAAAGCGACAAGCCCGCACCTGTCTTTCAAAAAACTGGCCTCTGGCCAGTATGCCCGCTTCATAAATTATCCGATCTGGATGGTCAATTTAAAAACATCATCCCTGACTCAAGCCACTACATGCGGAAGTAGTGAAACAAATCAAGCATCTTGTGCTCTGGCTATTGTGTGCGCTTGCAGAGCTCGTACATAACAGAATAAATAGAATTCAAGTACGCCAGATACCAACTTCTTTTATTCTCAAAAGAGAACAATATTTTTACAATATATCTACTGCAGCCATTCTTTTCCGTCTTGAAAAAACACTGGCGAGCGGAAAGTTGCTTACGCAATCAGTTGAACAAGAACGGCTGTACACATAAGCAATACTGCAGAAATATTCTTTTTTTCCTATGCCAGCGCAAAGAACAAACTTTGCGGCACGATCAAACGATGTCCGCGTTCAAACCTGCGGATGCGCCCCCCTCCTGTAAGTGCGTGCTGTCCTCCTGAGAAAAACGGGTTCTTTTCTCCTTAACACAGCTGATTTCCAAGCCTGAAAGCAAGCTTTCAGGCGTCTCTGTTTCACCTACTCGCCCCCCCAAAAACACCACTCAAAAGAATTTTTTCACAAAGGTAGTCTATACTACTTTTTTCTTTCGAAAAATTTGGGAAAACTCTCTCCGCTAGCAATTTTTACGGCGCCTTTATTCTTAAACTTTCTCGGGATGCTTCGTGCAAAAAACTAACTTTCTAACTTGAAACAACGGGATTCTACTGTGCTTAGTACTAAAAATATTGAGGGAAACATGAGCTGGTTAAGGATGGGCGTATTGGTCTGTTTACTTGTCGTATTATCTGCGGGCTTTGCTCAGGCAGGAGATCAGGACAAAACGACCACCAAGGAAAAAAAGTACCCCGTAGCCTGGGGTGGCATGGGCGCAACATTCGGACCTGGTGGTATGGGCGTACCCGCCGGCACTCTGGGCATAGGCGGCAACCTTGTTTACGGACAAAGCGATAATGTCCGTATCGGCAACCGCAGTTCCAACGACAGCTCCAAAACCACAAAATTCAACCAGATCTTCAAAACCCGCTATGGCATCATGGACGGTTTGGATATCCGTACTGCTACTCCTTTTTACAATACCCATCTGTCCAATCAGTACACTCCCAACAGGGATGTTTACGGCATTGGCGACACGGCCGTAGTGCTGCATAAACGCCTCCTCAATCAGCTGAAGGGAGATCCGTTTTCCGTAGCCATTGACCTGGGCGGCGTACTGCCCACCGGTTCGGTGGATGCGCACTCGGCAGATGCTGCCGGCAACTCTGCCTGGGGATTTATTACCGGCCTGGGCGCCACCTATTTTTACGGAGCCAACCGGTTCGACGCCGAAGTCAATTACGCCACGTTCACCATGGGCGCCAAAAATTATGAAAAGGGTGACAGAGGTCGTTTTAATTTCGCCTACGCCTATGCTTTGAACAATTATTTGGACCTTGGTGTCGAATCCCAGTGGGAATGGAATGCCCAGTCCCAGTATTTGGGAAATAACCAGCATAATGCTTCCAGCGAATGGTATGTGGGCCCCAAACTCGTCTTCAAATACATGCCTTGGAAAACGTTCCTCGGAGTGGAGGCAACAATGCCGGTTGTCAGATGGTACGAGAGCAGCAAAGTCGGCTCTGATGATTTCCGCATTGAAGTAAAACTGATTAAGCTTTTCAATATCGGTTCTTTGTTCTAATCACTCCAGTTCATTCATAAACATCCGGGGCCGTTTTTGATAAAACGGCTCCGGGTTTTGCTGATTTGTCTCTCTCCTCTCTCCCTCTGCTCTTCCGTATCCGTCGAAAAATCGAACAGGTAAAAAGGTTCAACAATCTCAGGAAACCTTTTTCCACAGCCCCATAGTCCGCGTTTTTGCCTCTATGCCGATGATGCTATCTGTCTTACACTCCCGAGCATGGCGCCAGCCGTTTTTGCAACTCCATGGACAGGCTTTCCTCGATGCGGGTTTGAACCGCATCAGGAAAAAAACAGACACGCTAACTGCCCGATCCCATTGTGAGTCGGGCCGGAAGAAACGAACAGAGATGATCTCAAGACAGCAAATTCTTGAAAAACTGAAGCGGCAACTGGAAAGAAACCAGCATCTCATCGGAGTGGCTGCCGGGGCCGGGATAACGGCAAAGTACGCGCAAATGGGCGGTGCCGATTTCCTGCTTTTGCTCAATTCCGGCCGGTTCAGGCAGATGGGAAGGAGCTCTCTTGCCGGCTATCTGCCCTTTTACAACAGCAATGAAATGGTGATGGAGTATTCGGTACGGGAAATCCAGACCCTGATTACCAGCATTCCCCTCATCTTCGGACTGAATGCTTCCGACCCGTCCATAGATCTGGAAGCCTATATCGAGCAGATCAAATCTCTCGGATTCGATGGAATCAACAATTTTCCCACCCTCGGATTGATTGACGGACAATTCCGGGAAGCGCTCGAAGAAGAAGGCTGCTGCTACCAGACCGAAGTCCGGGCCATTGCACTGGCGCATGCCAAGGACCTGTTCACCATCGCTTTCGTGTTCAACGAACAACAGACCCAGGACATGCTCGACGCCGGAGCCGATGTTATCTGCGCCCATCTGGGCTTTACCGTGGGCGGCGTTCTGGGCGCCAAAAAAGTTCTCTCCCTGGAGGCCGCCAGGGAAAGAGCCCTGGAAATCTTCTCCGTATGCGACCGGATACGACCGGATGTGATCAAGATGATTTATGGGGGGCCGGTTAAAAACCCCATTGATATTCAGTACATGTATGACAACCTGAAGGTGATGGGCTACATTGGGGGATCATCCTTCGAACGGATCCCTTCTGAAAAGTCCATTGTGAATATTACAAAGGCCTTCAAGACATCGGATCAATTGGGCAAAGACGAACTGATGCTGAAAATGCTGGATGGCATTACCAAGCATTTCGAGTACGTGGAATTTGTAAAACGCTATGTGGCCGAGAACTACATGCACGACATCTTTTTCCTGGATCTGGCCAAGATTTCTCACATTTCGAGGAGCCATCTCAGCCGTCTTTTCAAGCAGGAGGTGGGCTGCGGATTTCCAGAATACCTGGTCAAATTCCGAATGAAAAAAGCCACGGACATCATGAAGGAGAATCTGAACATCAGCCTGCAGGATGTGTCGGAATTGGTCGGATATCGGGACTACAGTCAATTTAGTAAAATGTTCAAAAAATACGTAGGAGTAAAGCCAAGCACCTTTCAAAGAAGACATAAGCACAACTAATTGCAACATGAATACATTTACTTTCAACACTTCAATTCATAGTGTGCTTTTGTAACCAGTGATGCTGTTTGCAAACATGTTTTACGACATCAGTAAATCGTTAATTTTAATGCTGAGGGTAACATTTTGAAAACAATTGCAATTGCAGGAACATTCGACTCGAAAGGCGCAGAGTACACGTATGTCATTGATCTAATCCAAAGCCTGGGATTGAAAACCTTTACAATCCACACAGGTGTGTTTGAACCGGCTTTCAAGCCGGATGTTTCAAATGCAGAGATCGCAAAAGCCGCCGGCGCAGACATTCATGAAATTGCAGCCAAAAAAGATCGAGCCCTGGCAACTGAAGTTCTCTCCAAGGGAATGAAAAAAATGCTGCCGGAACTCCACCGCCAGGGTAAGTTCGACGGTGTCATTTCCTTTGGCGGCACAGGTGGAACATCTCTTGTTACCCCCGGCATGCGGGCATTGCCCATAGGGGTCCCCAAACTCATGGTGTCGACAGTGGCCTCCGGACATACGGCCCAATACGTGGGCACCAGCGACATCGTCATGATGCCTTCCGTGGTGGATGTCGCGGGCCTGAATTCCATTTCCACAACTATTTTTGCAAACGCGGTCTTCGCCATCGCAGGCATGGTGAAATTCACCAACACCCAGCCCCCCATCGAAAAGAAACCCCTCGTGGCCGCGACCATGTTCGGAGTTACCACCCCGGCCATCAACTTTGCCAGAGCCTACCTGGAAGAGCGCGGGTTCGAGGTCTTGATTTTTCACGCAACCGGCGTTGGCGGCCAATCCATGGAATCCCTCATCGAGGGTGGCTTCATTGAAGGCGTCCTGGATCTGACCACCACCGAATGGTGCGACGAACTTGTAGGCGGAGTCCTGGCCGCTGGTCCGCATCGTCTGGAAGCTGCCGGGAAAAAAGGCATACCTCAGGTCGTGTCCGTCGGCGCCCTGGACATGGTTAATTTTGACGCCATAGACACGGTCCCCAAGGAGTTCAAGGACAGACTGCTGTACAAGCACAACCCCACTGTTACGCTGATGCGTACGACAGTGGAGGAAAACAAGATGATCGGCAAAAAAATTGTCGAGAAACTGAACATGGCCAAGGGCCCCACGGTCATGATGCTGCCCCTGAAAGGCGTCTCCATGATCGATGCGCCGGACCAGGTCTTTTACGGAAAAGACGAGGACGAGGCCTTGTTCAACGAATTCCGTACGGGTTTGAACAAAGACACGGTGGAGCTCATAGAATTGCCTCTGCACATCAACGACCAGGCCTTTGCCGAAGCCGCCGCGCAGAAATTGATCGATTTGCTGTCCGCTAACAGCTAACCATAATTTAGGGAGAGTATCGCTATGAACAAGAAGACAAGAACCGAAATCATGGCCCAATACCGCAAGCAGGTTGCTGAAGGTAAAATTCTGCTGGGTGTCGGCGCAGGCACAGGCATTACAGCCAAGAGCAGTGAGAAAGGTCAGGCCGACATGCTGATCATCTACAACTCCGGCCGGTACAGAATGGCCGGACGCGGCTCCCTGGCAGGACTGCTCTCTTACGGCGACGCCAACCAGATCGTTGTCGAGATGGCCGCCGAGGTTCTCCCCGTGGTTCAGGAAACTCCCGTACTCGCAGGTGTGTGCGGTACGGATCCTTTCCGGGTCATGGATGTGTTTCTGGCCCAGTTGAAGGCCATGGGCTTTGCCGGCGTCCAGAACTTCCCCACCGTGGGACTGATCGACGGCGTGTTCAGGCAGAACCTGGAAGAGACCGGCATGGGATACGGCCTGGAAGTAGAAATGATCCGCAAGGCCCACGAACTCGACATGCTGACCACCCCGTATGTCTTCGATCCCGAACAGGCCGCTGCCATGGCCGAAGCCGGAGCCGACATCCTCGTCGCCCACATGGGCCTGACCACCAAGGGTACCATCGGCGCCCAGACAGCCCTCAGCCTGGATGATTGCGTTGAAAAAATCAAAGCCATCATCAAGGCCGGTAAAAAGGTCAATCCGGACATCATGGTCATCTGCCATGGCGGTCCCATCGCCGAACCTGACGACGCCGCGTACGTCATTGACAAGATCAAAGACATCGACGGCTTTTTCGGCGCATCGAGCATCGAACGTTTCGCCGCGGAAAAAGGCATTCAGGCCCAGACCGAAGCCTTCAAGAAAATCGCCAAATCCAAATAACCCTGTGTAGTTATTACTGGCTCTCTGATTGCGTATCGCCAGGAACCAGCCCCCCCGAAACAGACACCCCCCTTGCGGCATGACAGCACAAGGGGGGTGTTTGATTTTCCGTGGATTACTTTGCTAAAAAAACTGCATGTGGTCCGAGCGCCCCGATCCACTTCGCCTTTCCGTATTGCTGATGAAACTGGTCCCGAGCGATCGTCAGCAAAACCCCATTGTTTGAAAAGAACCCGACTTGAAGGTGATACCCCCTCGAACGCTCAAGTCCCCTGGCTGTTCTCGTTCACAAAAAACCAGAATACATCCCCGAAAAACATATCAGGCCAGCAAGAGCTTTAGTTATCCACGCAACTGTAATAGGTATCCTTGATTCCTTTGTTGCAGGTATCATTGCCGCTGCCTTTATACTTATTCCACATGCGCAAACACTGCTGAGAGCTTACTTTATTCGCCCAGTCGAACTTGTCGCAAATCTCTTTTTTGTTGGAGCAGCTGTCCAGTTTGCTGGAGCACTCGAATGCGGCAGCCGTTCCCGGCAGTATGAGCGACAAAAACAAAGCCGCGGCCAGTAACATGAAACAAGGTTTGTTTTTCATGATATCTATCTCCTCTCTCGCCTTGGTGGGTAATCTGTTTGCATCTTCCAACTGTTTAACTTAGGAGTAGCACATATCGTACCATTTGAGCGAGATTTTAATAATAGCTGTAACCCCAGAAATAACAGATTATTTTCTTACCCCCACTCCAGCTGTTCTCACTTCGGCAACTTTCCTGTCGCCCACTTCGGTGGCAGCTTGTTGGAGCTTTTTGCTTGCCGATTTTCTCCAGGAGCCTTAGCCGTTAATTTGATCTTCCAAGCCAAGGTTCTTCACCACCTCTTCAAGGGAAATGGATTTTTTACCACTTCGCACGTACTCTTCGTGTGCAACTTCAGCCAGATATATATCTTCCATATCCTCCAAATGCGTGAGTATGGCTTCACGGGCCAAAAAAGACTTCGTACGACCTGTCCGCTTGGCTAAATCCTCTAACCGCTTCTCAACTTCTTTGGGGAGTCTGATCGTCAGCATGAGCACCTCCTCATTTATTATTGCCCCAGTGCGACGGGACAGTCAAAACCCTCTATCGGATTTTGCTTGCTAATTAATGAGATGGAATCCGGTGGGAAAAGTGCGTGACTGACGCGTGACTCAGACAAAAAAAAGCAGGCTACGCTTCTCATGGAAACGTAGCCTGCCTGATTTTTATGGTGCGCCAGGAAGGATTCGAACCCTCGGCCGACGGCTTAGAAGGCCGTTTTTGAGGTATCAGCACATTTCACGATTCATCATGAAGATATTGACATTACAGTGAATTTTAAATATTGCTTTCATCAGATTTCATGAACTTTCACGTTCCATTCCACCAATTTTGGTGGAATTTTGGTGGAATTTTTCGGGAGGCACTATGGGGTTCAAATGGTATCAAACCCAGTTCAAGGGACTTCGCTACCGCGAACATCCCACACGAAAAAACGGCAGTGTGAAAAAGGATGTATGCTATCAGATCCGCTTCCTCCTCGACAGCAAACGCTATGAGGAAACACTTGGCTGGGCGACAGAGGGCTGGACTTTAGAAAAGGCAGCTCTGAAGTTGGGGGAACTGAGGGAAGCCCAGCGCACCGGGGAAGGTGAACGGACTTTATCCGAAAAAAGAAAAAAGGCAGAGGAAGAACGCAAGGAAAAGGAACGCCAGGAAAAAATCAAAGAAAAGGAATCCATTACATTCGGGGCAGTTTTTGAGGGCCACTACTGGCCCCATGCCCAAAGCTACAAGACGCGACGCACCCTCACGACAGAACGATCCATGTACGACCTATGGATGAAATCGCTCCTTGCCGACAAACGCATGAAAGATGTTAACCCTTTCCACATTGAGCGGATCCGAAAACAAATTCGCGATGCCGGAAGGTCGCAACGGACTCAGCACACAGCTCTGCAAATCGTCAGGCAGGTATTCAATTTCGCCATCGGCAGTGAATTGTACGTAGGCCCCAACCCGGCCACCCTCTGGCAGAAACAGAGCAAACTGAAAGGGAAAGAAAAAGTCAGAGACAACAAACGTATCAGATTCCTGAGCCGAACCGAAGCGGAAAACCTTTTGAAGGAACTTTCCAACGTCAGTGAATTTACCCATGACCAGGCGCTGCTCTCTCTTCACACGGGAATGCGTTATGGTGAGATTGCATGCCTCACTTGGCAGGATGTTGATTTTGACAATGACATTATCGTTGTTAAGGACACAAAAAACGGGCTTACCAGAAATACCTTTTTGACCCAGGCAACAGCCTCCATGCTTAAAAGACGAAAGGAAGCGGATACCCTGAACCACCTGGTTTTTCCCAACCGGCTGGGAGAAATTCAGTTCGAAGTTTCCCACTCGTTCAATCGTACGGTCAAAAAACTAGGCCTTAACGATGGCATTGAAGACCGCCGCCAAAAGGTCGTATTTCACACATTGCGCCATACATTTGCGTCATGGCTCGTACAACAAGGCACGGACCTCTACACAGTAAAAACACTTCTGGGACATAAATCTCTGGCCATGACCGAACGCTATGCACATCTAGCCCCTGAAGGTGTCCGATCTGCAGTCCGTCAGCTGGATAAAAACCTGAGCCATGTAGCTGCGAAAGTCGTTGAATTCCGGACCAATCAATAGTCGGCACAGAAGCTGCCACTCAATACGATGAATTCAGTAATACTCTTCTATTGTTGATGACAAATATCATAATAAAAGGCTTTTTTGCTTTTTCCATGAATACATAGTATATAGTATTTCAACGGCTGACAGGGGATGAACACACCTGCTGCCACTCTTCTTCTTTTTATCCATCACAACCAAATGGAAGACGTATACCGCCAGAGGACTTTTGCGTCCAAAGGATGTGATGCTACTGTCAGGTACGCAAAGATCATTCTCTATGGAACAATCAACAAGGGGAGTCATCCCTGTTCCTCGAAAGTTCGGGAAACAATTTCCTTGATGCTTAAAGCGACTCAGCGCTTCCATTGGAAAATACTTTTACGGGGAGATATGGCTACTGATCAGGTTCATCAGCCTTAAGATTACGAAAGCGTACTCGGAAAGAGTACCTGTATTTCCAACTTCTATTCCGGAGATCTTACTCCAAAAACCGCACATTTCTGGGGGGAAATTATGCGCGAAGCATCCTATCGGCGCGAAGACTTTGTTGACTGGCTGGGGAAGAAATTTCATGCAGATTTTTCATTTCTGAATGAGCAGCTTCCCTGCATCATCCAACGATCACGATACAAACAACTTTCCGAACAATTTGGACTTCCACTGTCACGGGGATCGTTGGCCAATCTAGATTCACAAGGACTGGGGCCGGTACGTCTGACCTAACATGCCGGAGAGCCTGAGAACATTGGAAATCCCCGGAACTGTTGTTGCAGAACCGGGGCAACATTCATCTTAAACCTTTATATAGGCTTTAACCACGGGGGGGAAATGCCTGAATTTTCAAAGTTCACCTCAAGGCAGCCCGCACAACTAAGTAAGGGTTTTCGCCTGGAGCCTGACGGCACCTTGTTCAGAATTCCTGGTGGACGGATGGTCAGCGGCAACGTCGAACGGGTCAGTGCAAAAAACATCATGGAACTTGCGGACGTTATAAAGACATTAACACCTGCCCAGGCTCTGGGATATGGAATATGTAGGGAAGCGTTAGCAAAAATCGTGACTGCGTCCCTGGCTGCAGAAGACAAGTCCGGAACCATCGCTCGGACACGGGAACACTTCTGTTTTCCAGAGGACGGAGCATTCCTGATGCTCGATTACGATCCGCCTAAAGGCGACAATACGCAGCCGTTGACACCTGAAGATCTGCGGAAAGTGCTCACCGAACTTTGCCTGGAACTTACATCTACACCGATGTTGATCCGTCCCAGTGCCAGCAGCTATATTTTCAACAGGGAAACCGGAGAACAACTCAAGGGACAAGGGGGCTTGCGTTGCTGGATTCCAGTAAAATCCGGTACCGATATCCCGAGAGCTGGAGAAACGCTTTTCAAAAAATTGTGGTTGGCCGGACATGGGCACATTGAGATCAGCAGCGCAGGAACGTTTCTGGTACGCAGTCTTCTGGACGCATCTGTCTGGCAGCCCGAACGACTCGATTTCTGCGGCGGCGCGGCATGTGAGCTACCACTGGAGCAACGTTTTCCAGAACCGTTGTTTTTCAACCCCGATGCCCCTGCCCTCAACACGGAGACTGCCCTCCCCAACCTAAAGTCGGAAGAAGAAGTCGAATATACGCGCCTGGTCGAAGCGGCAAAACGGGCGGCGGAACCAGAAGCCGAAAGGATCCGCGAAGACTGGATTGAATCCAGATGCCTTGCCGCTCTGAAAAAGGAAAATCCGGCACCAGCAGAGCGCCCGGAAAGGTTGACAGCGCTACGCGATTTATATCGCCGGGCCATTGAAACCAAGCATCTTTTCGGAGACTTCGAACTAATTTCTGCGGAAGGCACAAAGGTAACCGTCGGACAAATCCTGGACACCCCGAACAAGTGGCACAACATCAGGTTCCATGACCCACTTGAGCCCGAGTACGGGAATGATCCCAGGGTTGCCGTCGCAAATCTCCGAGCTGCAGGACGTCCGTACATCTGGAGTCACGCGCACGGAGGCCAGCGTTTCATTTTGGTAAGGGCGCGGAAGGAAATTCAGGACGTTCCCGGAGATCGTGCTGGCGTAGTGGACAGATCGTTAGAACTTCTGCGGCTCTCTGGCTTGGTCTTTGAGCGTGGCAACGAACTTGTCCGTGTTGGTGAGCACGGTGAAATTGTCCCACTAACGACAGACGGCGTGCAACTGCTGCTCGATGAAGTAGCCGAGTGGACACGGTTCGACGGTAGCAGCAAACGGATGAAAACGATTAATGCCCCACGCCATGTCGCCGTGGGAATCATGGAACGACGCGGACGCTGGAGCCTTCCGGAGCTGAAGTCGGTTGTTTCTGGGCCAATTTATGACCCCATAGGTAAAAGAATTCTGCAAACCGAGGGCTTCGACCCGGATACGGGCCTATTGCTGCAAGCCGAAGACGGCGAAAACTGGGATACCATTTCAGAAAATCCGTCCATGGAAGAGGCCCGGACGGCGATATCCAAGCTCTGGAAGCCGTTCGAAGCTTTTTCGTTTTGCACCCAAATTGATCGTAGCGTAATGTTGGCTGCAATTTTGACAGCCGCCTGCCGTGCTGCGTTGCCAACCGCTCCAGGTTTTCTGTTCACCGCACCGAGCGCGGGTTCTGGAAAAACGTTGTTGGCTATATGCCTTGCGATCCTCTCTGGCGAAAAAACGCCCACTCTCGTTCCCGCCTCCGACAGCGAAGAAGAAATTAGAAAAAGGCTCTTATCACTGGGCCGAGAAGGCCACCCTGCATTTTGTTTGGACAACCTGGTCGGGACATTTTCTTCCAAAAGCTTGGAGGCTTGGCTGACGACACCGATGTTCACGGATCGTGTGCTAGGGGTGTCGCAAAACATCTCAGTTCCCACTCGTATTCTGACGACTATAACCGGGAACAATCTTGTCCTTAGAGGCGATCTTTGCAGACGCATTCTAACTTCTCGCATCGACCCGCAAACAGAAAGTCCATGGAAGCGTTCCTTTTCGCTGGCCCCGGAACAATATTGCCGGGAACACCGGCTTGAAATTGTCAGCGCCGCTATCACCATCCTAGTTGCAGCGATGCGAAGGGGCGAAATGTTAAGCGATCGGACTGCCAGCTTCGAAGATTGGTCCGACTCTGTGCGCCGCGCCGTTGTCTGGACTGGCGAGCAAAAACTACTGGATGTCGTGGACCCAATATTGAGTGTCGACACTGCGTATGCGGATGATCCTCAAACACAAAAATTACGCAGTTTACTTGAGGTTATGTACGATAAATTTGGAGAGCGCCCTGCCACTGTCTCGGAGATGATCGCGGCCAGCAAAGAGAATGATGAGCTATGTGCTGTTCTTGAAGAAATCGCGCTCGATCGCGGGAATATCAATCCTCACCATCTGGGTAATTGGCTCAAGCTCAACGTAGATCGCCAAGTCGACGGATGTTTTCTTTCCAAATTTGGAGAGAAAAAACACGCCACGCAATGGGTGGTAAAAAAAGTAGGAGAAAAGCAACAAATGGGGAGACAGGGGAAACTGATGAGTCAATTCACAGCTACGCGAGAAAATACCACAGGCAAAACATATATAGACAATCCGTGTGATATTTTTATAGAGGACGGCCAAACTGTCTCCCCTGACTCACTGTCTCACCCCGCCGCTGCAGTCGACCGCTATGTTTCTGAACACGGTCGCGTTCCGAACAAGGTTACGTTATGACACCTATTCTAAATCATTTCCATGCAGTTGGGATCGTAGCCACGCTTGTCGACGGCGTTGTAAACCTCATAGGGTTTGATGCCCTACCGGCTGACAGGGCAGAACGAGCGCTCGCGTATGCGAGGGCACACAAAAATGAAATCGTTACAGATCTCGAAGCAATGGAGGCCTCGTTCAGCGTTCTCCTGGATCTTGCCCGTTACGATGGATTGCGCTTCTGGTTTTCGGGAGACGGCCTGCAGGGTGCACCGATTCATGCGCTTGGGCAATTCGAATTTGGACTCATCACCCGTTTGTGGATGACCGCCAGCCCGTTGCAGTATCAACGCTACGATGAATTGCTGAAAGCTCAAACCTTATTCGAAAGTGAGCACTCCGGTGTACGTGCAAACGGATCGTGCTGGTGGAGGCAGTAACCTTGAAAATAATCGTAGACACCCGAGAACAACGGCCCCTGGATTTCAGCTCGTACGATTGCGACGTGGAGCGCGGAACACTCCGGACCGGGGACTACAGCGTTGCCGGTCTGGAGGATCGCATTGCCCTGGAGCGCAAAAGTCTGGACGATTTGGTGGGCAGTCTGACTCATGGACGCGCTCGATTCGAACGGGAACTGCAGCGTGGTTACCAGCTCGACCATTTCGCCGTCATCGTCGAAGCAAATGTTGCGGACATACGGGCGCATCGATACCGAAGCCAGGCAAAGCCACACGCCGTAATGCAAAGTGTGATAACATTTCAAATCCGGTACAGGACACCTTTTGTCTGGGGTGGAAATCGTGAAAACGCTGCATACTTCACATTCTGGGAATTCGAAAAATATCTGCGCCATGTCGAAACGCAGAATCCGCCAACCTTTGCACAGTTGCCGCACCCTGCAGCACCGGGCACAGTCCAGTAACGCGGACTTTTTCTCAAAAATTGCGGCGCGAACTCTCAGCCACTAATACCAAGGGGGGGAAGGAGGCGCTGGGCAACCCCCTCCCCCATTGGAACCTGCATCGTTGGGACTCCCGAGGTAGTTTGCTCTGGGAGAAGACATCATCCAGCAGTATTGCATCAGATAGAGATGCTTGTACGGCCTGCGTAAGCATCCACACCTCTAAATAGATGGCAGCTGACATCTACTCTGCCAACCCAGTAGAAGAATCGACCTACAGCATCCTCCTGGCGGTAAGCAAGAGCATCCGGAATCAGGCATCGAATTAATGTATCCACGAGCAAGCATTTTGACACCTCCGGGGCAACCTTTCATTTTCACCGCGATATACGTTTCAGGTGTGCGGCGGTTGCTCAAGCCTTACCCTGAATTTTAGTTTGATATTCAAATAATTCTACCGACAACATGGTCTTGCGCTTCCTGATACCGCGTAATTCGCCGCGATATCCTGCGAAAAAATCCGCGGTATTTTACCGCGCTTTATATGATGGAAACCGCGAAACGATTTCACATGGAGGGACTTAATGACAATGACAGTCTTGACTATGGCTATGCTCATCTGGCTGATGGCTCGAACCTTGCGCAGAATCTCGATATAGCCATAGCTTCAATTTAAAGGATAAGAACGATCAAAGACGAAGGGCTGGCAGTTGCTGGCCCTTTTTCTTTTTCGGGGTGGCTAAGCGGATCTTTGAAACGAAGGTGAGTCCCGACACAATCAGAAAAAGAGCGAGTAGTGAGATGCCCCAAAGATGACGGACACACGCTGAGAGGTTAAGGTTCGCTCATGCAGGAGGAATGCATGGGAAAGACCAAATCGTACTCGAAGGAATTTAAGCTCTCAGCGGCCAAGCTGGTGACTGATCTTGGCTACTCCTACAAGGAGGCCGCGAGCCAACTAGGTTGCAGTTCCTGGTCCATCAGACAGTGGGTCATCAAAATGCGGGAAAGCGGTGAGTTGCCGTCAGTCAATGAAACGGCTTCTTCTGCTCAAGAGCTCAAAAATCTTAGGGATGAAAACGCACAGTTACGAATCGAGAACGAAATATTAAAAAAGGCAGCGGCGTACTTTGCCAAGCAGTCCCTGTAAGGTACGCCTGGATTGATGCTCATAAGGGACTTTTCAAATTGAAAGATCTGTGTCGAATGCTTTCCGTGAGTCGAAGCGGTTACTACGAGTGGCGTGTACGTATGCCGAGTCGGCAACAACAGCGCCATGAAGCAATAAGCCAGGCAGCCCGGTCATCTCATGAGAAAAGCAGGGGTATTTATGGATATCGTAAGGTCCATAGGGATCTCAACGAGAATGGAGTGACTTGCTGCCGTGAAACAGTGCGTAATGTATTGGCGGAACAGGGACTTCGATCCAATATTCGACGTAAGCATCGCTATCCCAAAACGGTTGCCCACGAGCCTGTGGCGGCAAATGTGTTGTCGCGCGTTTTTACGGCAAGTGCCCCAAATCAAAAGTGGGCTGGAGATATAACATATATCCCAACGGTTGAGGGTTGGCTTTATTTAGCTGTGATTTTAGACATATTTTCCAGAAAAATAGTAGGTTGGGCCATGTCGCATCGCGTCGACAGCAGACTCGCTTGCCGTGCCCTGCAGATGGCGCTTGAAACCAGAAGGCCACAAATCGGCGTACTTCACCATAGCGACCAAGGAAGTCAGTATACAAGTGATATTTATCTAAATTTATTGGCAAAAAATGGGATGGAATGCAGTCTGAGTCGTCGAGGCAATTGCTGGGACAATGCCGTCGTCGAGAGCTTTTTCGGTAAACTTAAGAGCGAGTGGATTCGCTTTAAGAACTACAAAAGCAGAGCACAGGCACAACAGGATATCTTTATTTACCTTGAAATATTTTATAACAGGCAAAGGCGACACGCATTTCTGGACTACATGAGTCCGGAGGCGTTTGAGGAAAGCTACCATAAAAACATTAAGGAAGCGGCCTGACCTCACGTGGCGTGTTCGTCTTCTTTTGGGCATCTCATAGATCCCCTGGCACAAATGTGCCACCTCAACAAAACCCAGCAACGAAGCGGCATGAGGGTGGAGACAGGGTGGTGACAAAAGTGACTCCCTTCAGAGATTCTTGAGCGCGTTGACGCCGGTCTTGCATACAACCGTCCGATCTTTTTTTGGGACTAGCCTTCTCTCCCCACAAACATTACACTCAGAATGAGCCTGCGGGCGGGAAGGGGACTTGCGAGGGCATTGCCGAGGTAAGCGCCTCCCTATTTGACGCAGGCTTTTCTTATGGCCTTTGGATACGTACGGACCTTCCGGAAAAATTACCGGATACAAAAAAAGTCAAACTCGTGACCAAGCTGGTGCTGCAGTCGGCGTTAGTGGAAAGACCGTTGATGCTGCTGCATCCCTCAAGCATGAATTCCGGGTGTGCCTGCGAGACGGAGCCTTGCGCATGATCCCAGATTGAGAGAGGATCCACAATCGCCCCGTGAATGGACGATCACGATAGGGGGCTGGCAGTTGCTGGCCCTTTTCTTTTTCGGGAGTGGTTAACTAGCAGGCTGGAAAAAATAAAAAAAGCCTCACGTGGGACAGGACCTTAGGGCTGCAATTGCCCAGGATACGTCCCACACAAAGCGAAGATAATATACTTACCGAGAACGATCTTGCCATGCCAGATGACGATGCAAAATCTCTTCGTCAAATTGGACGAGAAATATCTGCTGAAATTGAGCGGATCTTTGAAACGAAGGTGCATCCGATGTTGATCACCAACCGGGCCAGCAGGCGGCAGCGAAGTGTATCAAATGATACACCCACAGAAAACCCTGCAACGACGCGGCATGGGGGTTTGGACAAGGTTTGGACAAAAGTGACCCCCGCAGAGATTCTTGAGCGCGTTGACGCCGGTCTTGCATACAACCGTCCGATCTTTTTTTGGGACTAGCCTTCTCTCCCCACAAACATTACACTCAGAAAGAGCCTGCGGGCGGGACGGACACTTGCGAGGGCATTGCCGAGGTAAGCTCCCCCCTATTTGACGCAGGCTTTTCTTATGCGGCCCCATGTCAAGAGCTCCCAGATTTCTTTCCTCTTATTTTCTTAGGCCGAGTGATATCCTCACCATGTCGGCTAATAAGTTGTATTCCTTTTCTTATTCGTGCTCTGTGGCACCAAGTACCGATTCGGTACGCTTGGAGATCGCCATTTTTAATTCCGTAGTCTGCGCTACCAAAAGCCCGTCGCGATCAGTTTATGCAGCTGCTGGTGGTAAGCTGAGCTTCCACAGCAACGCAGCCAGTTTTCGAGCAAGTGCGGCAATCGCCTTTTGGGGGATTCCGTGTCTGCTCAAAATTCGATTGAAAAATTCTTTTGCCCAAGGATCTCGTTGTTTCCATATCCACGCAGCTTCGATCAGCAGACTTCGTAACCGTCGTTGTCCTACCGGGCGCAGTCGGGCGGTGCCTTTGGCTAACCCGCTTTGCCGTATTACCGGAGCCAGTCCAAGGTACGCCGTAACCTCTTCACTTCGAGCAAATCTGCCAGGATTGAATAGCTCCGCAGCAAAAGTGGTGGCTACGACCTCACCGATTCCAGGAACGGACCTCATGGAGGCAATGCGTCTTGCTTCGTCTTGTTCCTGGGAAATGGTACGCAATCGCAGATCTACCCGCCGCTGGGCTGCTACAAAATATTCAAGTTCTTCTAATAGACTTTGCAGGGTGTCGTGCGCGCCTGGTGGAAGCAACAACGTTTTGAGTGTGCTTACGGCCGTCTTTCCCCAGTGATCGATTTGGGGCGGTTCTGGCACGTTCAATGAGAGCAATAAAGCGCGAATGCGTTGCTTTGTCTTGCGTAATGAATCGGTCAGTTGGTGCCTCCGACGTTGAAGGCTACGGAAAGCTTCTTCCTGTTCAGTTGGAATGGCGATGGGACGAATAAGGCCTGAAGCGGCCAACTCCGCAAGTTTACGGCAGTCCAGGCTATCGGTTTTGTTCGTCGCGGCAACCGGACGCGGTATTCTGCTCGGAGCGGCAACGATAACCTTGATTCCGACAGACTCAAGGCTTCTTGCCAAACCGAACCCGGTAGGTCCCGCCTCATAACAAACGGCCCCGATTATTACAGGCAAAGAACGGAGTGCTCGAGTAAGTGCCTTGATATCGGATGGACACGTCCAATCTTTGATCATTCCATCGGGTCTGAGAAGAGCCACACTGAAACTTCGCTTGTGGACATCTACGCCTACCCAAACTGTTCCACCGGAAAAGGCTTCAACAAAACGATGCAATGATGATATCTTGATTTCAGCCATGTCGGCCTCCTTTGAGCTTCACCTTTTCTGGTATCATACCAGCTTAAGCCAGGGAGTGCCGACATGGTATTTTTATTTCCACCTAACACACTCAGTAAGTACCATCTTCGCTAATAGGTTGCTGAGTTTCCGAAGAAAAATTCGGCCTCATCAATTTTTTCAGAATCGTATACCATTCTTTTACTGGTCTAACCTACTGTTTCATATCATCCAAAAACTCTGATGCCGGGTCGACTCCGGACACGTGCATATTGTATCTCGCACACAGGTAGTCAACATGATAAAATAGTGACAAAGAATATAAAATAATACTTATTTTTTGTTTGTTTTGACTTGATTCAACTTTTTTATCTTATTAAGTTACGCCTATGACATAATTTTTTAAAAATTTTGAATGGAAGATAAAAGAGGTAGGCTATATGAAAACGCTTGCGCCCTCGGAGCTGAAAACGATTATCCATTCAAAAAGGGCCAATATTTTTGTTCTAGAGCATTGCCGTATTCTTGAGATGCCCCAAAGATGACGGACACACGCTGAGAGGTTAAGGTTCGCTCATGCAGGAGGAATGCATGGGAAAGACCAAATCGTACTCGAAGGAATTTAAGCTCTCAGCGGCCAAGCTGGTGACTGATCTTGGCTACTCCTACAAGGAGGCCGCGAGCCAACTAGGTTGCAGTTCCTGGTCCATCAGACAGTGGGTCATCAAAATGCGGGAAAGCGGTGAGTTGCCGTCAGTCAATGAAACGGCTTCTTCTGCTCAAGAGCTCAAAAATCTTAGGGATGAAAACGCACAGTTACGAATCGAGAACGAAATATTAAAAAAGGCAGCGGCGTACTTTGCCAAGCAGTCCCTGTAAGGTACGCCTGGATTGATGCTCATAAGGGACTTTTCAAATTGAAAGATCTGTGTCGAATGCTTTCCGTGAGTCGAAGCGGTTACTACGAGTGGCGTGTACGTATGCCGAGTCGGCAACAACAGCGCCATGAAGCAATAAGCCAGGCAGCCCGGTCATCTCATGAGAAAAGCAGGGGTATTTATGGATATCGTAAGGTCCATAGGGATCTCAACGAGAATGGAGTGACTTGCTGCCGTGAAACAGTGCGTAATGTATTGGCGGAACAGGGACTTCGATCCAATATTCGACGTAAGCATCGCTATCCCAAAACGGTTGCCCACGAGCCTGTGGCGGCAAATGTGTTGTCGCGCGTTTTTACGGCAAGTGCCCCAAATCAAAAGTGGGCTGGAGATATAACATATATCCCAACGGTTGAGGGTTGGCTTTATTTAGCTGTGATTTTAGACATATTTTCCAGAAAAATAGTAGGTTGGGCCATGTCGCATCGCGTCGACAGCAGACTCGCTTGCCGTGCCCTGCAGATGGCGCTTGAAACCAGAAGGCCACAAATCGGCGTACTTCACCATAGCGACCAAGGAAGTCAGTATACAAGTGATATTTATCTAAATTTATTGGCAAAAAATGGGATGGAATGCAGTCTGAGTCGTCGAGGCAATTGCTGGGACAATGCCGTCGTCGAGAGCTTTTTCGGTAAACTTAAGAGCGAGTGGATTCGCTTTAAGAACTACAAAAGCAGAGCACAGGCACAACAGGATATCTTTATTTACCTTGAAATATTTTATAACAGGCAAAGGCGACACGCATTTCTGGACTACATGAGTCCGGAGGCGTTTGAGGAAAGCTACCATAAAAACATTAAGGAAGCGGCCTGACCTCACGTGGCGTGTTCGTCTTCTTTTGGGCATCTCATCTCTCCAATGGGGGGAGGGTTGAATACCTTACCAAACAAGGTAGAAAAAACTCATACTGGAATATCCCCATAGCCAATACTACAGCCCTACTTCTGGGGAATGGGACTTCAATTACTCAGGCCGCCATGCGCGAATTGGCAAAGGCTGGAGTGCTCGTCGGATTTGCAGGCGGAGGGGGTTTACCTCTGTTCAGCGCAATAGAGCGCGATACGGATATCATTTGGTTTTCCCCACAAAGCGAATACCGGCCAACTGAATATTTGCAGCGATGGGTGAGCTTCTGGTTTGATGAGGCAAAACGCCTTGAAGCCGCAAAGCGATTCCAGCGAATTCGTAGTGCATGCATTCTTGAGCATTGGGTACGCCGGAGAGTATTCGAGCGGAATGACTTCCCAGTTGAAGCACAGCGACTTAGATTTTTTGTGGATGGGTATACACAAAACGTTGCCAGCATCTTGGATACGGAAACGTTGCTGCTCGAAGAAGCTCGCTTGACAAAGGCATTGTATGCATTTGCGGCACAAGCAGTAGGGTATGGGGATTTTGCTCGCGCTAAAAGGGGAACAGGTGTAGATCTCGCCAATAATTTTTTGGATCACGGCAATTATCTTGCCTATGGTCTGGGCGCTGTTGCTTTATGGGTGTTGGGGATACCTCATGGTCTGGCAGTGCTGCATGGCAAAACCCGCAGGGGAGGACTCGTCTTTGACGCTGCGGATTTGGTGAAAGATGCCATCGTGCTTCCACTGGCATTTGTGTCTGCAATGCAAGGGCTTGCCCCCCAGGAGTTTCGGCAGGCGTGCATTGATAGAATCGCAGCCTCTGATGCGTTGGATGTAATCATCGATGCGTTGAAAGATGTCGCGGAGCACGTTGCGAGTGAGAACAAGTGAATATCATCCTTGTCTCACAATGCACGAAGAAGGCAATAATAGAAAGCCAGCGGATCCTTGATCAGTTTGCTATTCGTATTGGAGATCGGACCTGGCAAACCGCAATAACACTTCAAGGTCTTGAAACGCTGCATAAGGTACTCAAAAAAACTGCCCGGAAAAATACCGCAATCAGCTGCCACTGGGTACGGGGGAAGAACAGAAGCGAACTGCTGTGGATAGTTGGCAATCGATCTCGCTTCAACCAGGGCGGCGCGGTTCCCACCAATCAGACGGCAAGAGACATCTTGCGCGAACAGGATGAACATGACTGGCATAGCCTGGAGACAATAAAGCTTCTTGCGTGCCTGGCAGCGCTTTTTCATGATCTGGGCAAAGCCAATGCTTTTTTTCAGGCCAAGCTGAAACAGGGTAAAATCAAATCTGATCCCTATCGTCACGAGTGGATTTCTCTGCGTCTTTTTGAGGCTTTTTTGGGAGAAGCGGCTTCTGATCACGAGTGGCTCGAACGTCTTGCAGAAATAAACCAAGAGTCGGATATGGCCTGGGTTCAGGGGATTGAAGCCGACGGACCGGCGTCCAGGTTTGCCTCGCCTTTTAAAAAATTGAAGGCTATGCCGCTGGCCCGGAGCATTGGCTGGCTCATTGTCTCCCACCATCGACTTCCAAGACAATATGCAAAGGATGCCGACGACCCGAGCATCCGGGCGCTGAGGCGGTTGCCCAATGGCATTGACGCGGGCTGGCTCGCAAAAGAACTGAATCCAGACATCAAGAACTCAGAGCTGAAAAGTTGCTGGAGGTTCGATGCGCCGCTGCCTTTTGCAAGCGCCCCGTGGCGAGCAAAAGTAAGGCAAACAGCCAAGAATCTGCTCGATCTGTATCAGCGCCAAGCCAATGATTTTCCTGTCGACTTCTTTTCCCTGCATGTGTCACGGCTGGCCCTCACAATTGCCGACCATTATTACTCGAGCTTGAAGGAGGAGGCGGATCGAATTAGAGGTGATGCGGCGTATGACGTATACGCGAACTCCCTGCATGTCTCATCAGGGGCACAAACGCACCAAAAACTGGATGAACATCTTCTCGGCGTGTCAAAAGCGTGCAGTTCGGTCGTACGGTTGCTTCCACGTCTTGAGCGGGCTCTACCCCGTCTCGGTCAACATAGAGGTTTGAAAAAAAGAAGCTCCGACCCACGCTTTCGTTGGCAGGACAAGGCGTTTGACATGGCCTGCACGCTCAGGGAGCAAGCCGCGACGCAAGGCTTTTTCGGCCTTAATCTGGCTTCCACGGGCTGCGGAAAGACGCTTGGAAACGGGCGTATCCTCTACGGTCTGGCCGACCCGGAGCTCGGGGCGCGATTCACCATCGCTCTCGGGCTCAGGACGCTGACGCTGCAAACCGGCAATGAGTATCGTCGCAGACTGGGGTTGAGCGCCGATGATCTTGCTGTGCTGTGCGGCGGTGGCGGGATCAGGGAATTGTATCAACTTGGGACCGTGGTCGGCAGCGAGTCGGTAGATGATGCGACTGCCGATGAGTACTATGTGCATTACGAAGGTAGTCTGGATGAAACTTTGTTGGGCAAATGGCTGCAAGGAAGACCAGGAGGCCTTGCGCTTGTCAACGCGCCTATCCTCGCCTGCACCATAGACCATCTCATGCCGGCTGTAGAGGCTATGCGCGCGGCGGCAGGCAGATTCCGCCCATGCTTCGCCTTCTCACAAGCGACCTGATTCTGGACGAGCCGGATGATTTCGACCTCGGCGATCTTTATGCGCTCAGTCGTCTCGTACATTGGGCGGGCATGTTGGGGAGCAGGGTGCTCTTGTCGTCAGCAACCATACCGCCTCCACTCGCTACAGGGTTATTCAACGCCTACAGCGCGGGCCGCGCTTTGTATAGAAAAAATCGCGGGGCTGCGGGAACAGAGGATTCCATCTGCTGCGCTTGGTTTGATGAGTTCGGCTGCGAATCAGGAACGCATGCCTCAGAAGCGTCCTATCGAGGGCAACATGAAAAATGGACACAGGGGCGCGTCAAAAAAATTGATTCTGCCGAGGTACGGCGTCGGGCAATAATTGTCGACGTCATGGACGGGAAAGAACTCTCTGCTGATGCAATCACCGGCGTAAGAGAGAATCTGGCAGGTCTTCTTGCAACACACGCGCAGGAACTGCACCAGATTTACCATTCCATTGACCCAATCACGAAAAAGCGCGTGAGCTTCGGCCTGATCCGCATGGCGAACATCGATCCGCTCGTTGCTGTGACGCGGTACATAGCCGGTTTGACTCCGCCGCCAGGGCATCAGCTACATCTCTGCTGCTACCATTCGCAGCACCCCCTGTTCATGCGCTCCGCCATAGAACGACAGCTCGACGCAGTGTTGAACCGTCATGATCCAGAGCGCGTCTTCAGATTGCCGGACATTCGCAGGAAACTTGACGACAACAAACCGGGAGAGGACCATCTCTTCATTGTCCTGGCCACGCCCGCGGCCGAAGTGGGACGTGATCACGATTATGATTGGGCTGTTATGGAGCCAAGTTCCATGCGCTCCATCATTCAACTCGCAGGCAGAGTACGGAGACACAGGCCGGGCGCGTGCGAGACACCGAACATCCGCCTGCTGGACAGGAATCTCAGATCCTATCGAACCGGGAAAGATGGCCTGTCATTCGTCAAACCCGGATTTGAGTCAAAAGGCTTCAAACTCGCTTCAGTCAATCTCCGGGAGTTGTTGACGCCAGATCAATGCATCATTTCCGCGAAGCACCGCATTGTGGAAACGCCTTGCCCTGATCCTCGGAAAAATTTCGCGGCGTTTGAGCAGGAGCGCATCCGCATGACCCTGTCGGAAGACAGCGGAGAGTTTCCTGCGAGCCTCTGGTGGACAACCAGCGCTCCCTACGCTGGTGAGCTTCAGCGCGTAACTGCATTTAGAAAATCCACGCCCACAGAGCCGTTTGTGCTGCTCTATGACGACGATGAAGAACGCGTCGCCTTTCATCGCATTGAACGGGACAGGCAGCTTACCCCTGTAGGGACAAATTTATTTGAGCGAACAGACTGCGCATGTGCCGAGGGCGTCGATTTCTGGCCCTTTGGCGCAAGTGAAGGCTACGAAAGCCAGTTGGAGGAATTGGCGGAACAGCTGGATATGGACAAGGTCGCATGCTCGCGCCGTTTCGGAACATTGGATCTGCCCGAACTTTCCGGCGCGAGACATTGGCTCTACCACCCCGCGTTGGGTGTGTGGCGAAATGGTTAAGGAAGATCTGAATTTTGCTGCCTGTTCGGCAGTTGAGTTTGGAAAAATTTTAAAAGTTATATTTTCTAAGCTGCCTGCACGGCAGTTTATTTTTTTATAGCACAAGTCTTAATAAAACAATATGCGATAATAAATTTAAAAGATATATGGATATAAAAATAAAAAAACCTTATTTACTTGGTTAAAGGCATTTGAAATATTTAAGATGTGAACCTGAATTTAAGTATAATTTTATGTTAACATATTACAATGCTTAACTATAGGAGGTTTACATGCCGAATGACCCCCCGGCCAAAGACGTAACCAAGTCACTGCGGACGCAGATTAGTACATTCCTGAACGAGCGCGCCGCGCCCAAGTTGGAAAAGATCGAAAAAGAGCTTGCAGGCGAGGAAGATCCTGAAAAACTGGATGCACTAGAACAGAAGAGGAATACGTTGCTCACATCTTACTCCGTTGGATTCTGGCTCGAAAGTGCTGCACAACGCGGCGGCAGTCAGATTCGAACTGTTACCCATGCGGTAAAATTCTCTAACCCCTTTGCACGGGCGACAAGTCTCAATGTCAAACGAAGGCCTTTGGCCTCTACTCCAGGATTTTTATCAACATCCTGCATTGCCGGTTCTCTGAAAGAGGATGTGGTTGGTAACGCTGCCGCATTGGACGTCCACAAGTTCTTGCAGCTTGAACTTGACGGCCGGACAATCCTTGACCGCGTGCTGGTGCAAGACCCGGCGCTTGCTGCGGCCTTTTCGGATTCGTCAGAGCAAGCTGAAGCGTTGATGGACGCTTTTTCTAAAATTGTGCAAATCAAAGGCGCTCCTGCTACAGACTCGCTGTTGACTCAACTTTATTTCCCTTTGATGGATGGCGGCTATCATCTTCTGGCTCCATTGTACCCTACAAGTCTTGTACATGAAGTTCAGAATCAAATGAAGGAATGCCTTTTTAGTGATACGGCCAAAGAGGCGCGCCTGGCACAACGCGAAGGACGGTCGCATCCGGAAGGATATCGCGATTTTTGGGATCTCGCGGAGCTGCAGTTCGGCGGGTCAAAACCGCAGAACATCAGCCAGCTCAACAGTGAACGTGGTGGCCAGGCTTGGCTGCTTCCTTCCTTTCCTCCCACCTGGAAGACGCATTCCATGAAGCCTCCTCGAGAAAAGAGCATTTTTGACCGGGATTTTGTGCAACGCCCGCGCGTTCGGTTCCTGCTTCGTTCGCTGGCCGATTTTCTCGTCGCAACCGATTACAACAACAGGCACATCCGCTGTTGCCGCGCGAGTTTTGTCGACTCCTTGACGGATGAGTTGTGGCAGTACGCCTCCGAGTTGGGAGAGCTGGCACCGGGGTGGAGCGCGGCTGAAGACTGCAGGTTGGATCAGGAAGAGGCCTTGTGGCTGGACCCTGGACGGGCACAACAGGATCCGGAGTTCGCGCAGGCCCTAGCCCTCGGAACATGGCGGGAGGAGGTGGCCAAACGTTTTGGGCGCTGGCTGAACAAGCAGCTTCGGGAAAAGTCCAAAAAGAAGAAGGAATTGCCCATGGGCGATGCAGAGTTTCTTCAGTGGGGCAGAGACGTGAAGGATGTGATCAAACAGCTGGAAAAGGAGCTTGCGTATGACCGGATCGATTGACGCGCTCATTCTGCTGCCGCGGTTCCGGGTTGAAAACGTCAACGCCATCTCCGGCCCGTTGACCTGGGGCTTTCCGGCGCCCTCGGCTTTTACCGGTTTTACCCACGCCTTACAGCGCAAATTCGGAACAGACCAGGTGGCCCTGGAGAGCGTGGCCATTACCTGCCACCGCTTCGACCCGCAGGTGGACAAAGCAAGCGGCTATCGGCTGCGCTTCAATCAGCCCCGCCACCCGGTCAATAAGGATGGCACGGCCGCGAGTTCCATTGAGGGCGGCCGCGCACACATGGAGGTGAGCCTGCTCATCGGCGTACGATTGCTGGACGACGACTTTGAACCGGACGATGGCCGGGAACTTGCGGGGAAGCTGTACGACGCGGCCATGACAATGCGGCTCGCGGGCGGAAGTATCATCCCCAGGGGGGCATCCACTCACAGCGGTAAAAAGCTGGAGCCCGAGTACCTGGAGCTGTCCGGATCGCCGGAGGGCAGGAAAAAAAGCTTTAGCAAACTCCGGCGGCGCTTGTTGCCCGGCTTCAGTCTCGTCAGTCGGCATGGGCTGCTGCAGGAGCATTTGTCCGAACTGCGCAAAAATGATTCCGGGGTCACGGAGCTGGATGCGCTTATGGATCTCTGCTGTGTACATGTGGATCCTGTGGCCGGGCCGGAGGGCGCCGAACCGCCCGGCGGCAAGGCAGAGTGGAAGTTGTCTCGTGCGTATCCCGGCTGGCTGGTTCCTCTTCCTGTGGGGTATGCCGCCATCTCCGAACTGTATGAGCCGGGGGTGGTACGCAACGCCCGCGACCGAGAGACTCCGTTTCGCTTTGTTGAGTCCGCCTATTCCATGGGCGAGTGGATCAGCCCGCACCGGGTGGAGAATCCGCTGTTCCTGATGTGGCGTTATCAGGCCGACCCTGAGAATGGGCTGTATCTGTGCGTCAATAATTTTGAAAAAAATGAGAGGAGTGAAGACAATGGCTGATACGTTAAAAACCCCTTCCGTGCTGGCCTTTGAACGCAAACTGGATCCCTCCGATGCGCTGTTTTTTTCCGGGGACTGGAATGACCGTGACAGCCATCTTGCCTGGCCCAAGCTGGAAGTACGGGAAAAATCCGTACGCGGCACCATCTCCAACCGTTTGAAGACAAAGGACCAGGATCCCGCAAAGCTGGATGCGTCCATCCAGAATCCGAATCTGCAAAAGGTGGATGTGGCAGCGCTGCCGCCGGAAGCGGATACGATGTGCGTTCGTTTCACCCTGCGCATGCTCTCGGGCGTGGGCGAACCCTCTGCGTGCAACAATTCGGATTACAAAGAGAAGCTGCTCTGCACAGTCCGGCAATACAAGGAAAAGTTCGGCTTTGAGGAACTTGCCTATCGCTACGCGTATAATATCGCCAACGGGCGGTTCTTGTGGCGGAACCGCTTGGGCGCCGAACTCGTGGAGGTGCGCGTGAGCAGGATCAAGGAGGGCGAGACAACACCCATAGGCACCTTTGCCTCGCTGGATTTTTCCCTACGTGACTTTTCGCAACGGAATACCGCTATCGAATCTCTCGCCGCCGTGATTCGCGACGGTCTGGCAGGGGTATCCGTGGCCTTGCTGGAAGTGGTTGCCTTTGCCAGAGTGGGTAAGGGGCTGGAGGTGTATCCATCCCAGGAGTTGATTCTGGACAGACGTTCGGGTTCCGGCGCCAAGAGCAAGACGCTGTATCAGGTAAATGGCGTGGCTGGTATGCACTCCCAGAAACTGGGTAACGCTCTGCGCACCATTGACGACTGGTACCCGGACAGCAACGGCCTGGGGCCCATCGCGGTGGAACCCTACGGTTCGGTCACTTCCCTGGGTACGGCCTATCGTCAGCCCAAAGGCAAACTGGACTTCTATAGTCTGCTGGACGGCTGGATTTTGAAAGACAAGGAGCCGCCGGTGGAGCAGCAGCACTATGTGATCGCCAACCTGATTCGAGGGGGCGTGTATGGAGAAAGCGAGAAGGAGTAAACTATGGACCGCTATTGCGATATCACGATTTTGCCGGACCCGGAGTTCTCGAAGCATTCGCTGATGAACGAGCTTTTTGGGCGTTTGCATCTGGCACTGTATGATCTGCAATCCAGCGACATAGGTGTCAGCTTTCCCCATGTGGACGAGGAACGGCCCAGTTTGGGGGACCGACTGCGGTTGCATGGGTGCGATGCGTCGCTGACCGCGTTGCTGCGCTTGAATTGGTTGGGAGGCGTACGCGACCATGTTTTGCTCGGCCCTCTGTCTGTATTGCCTGGAAACACCCAGCACCGAATCGTTCGTCGTGTGCAGAGCAAGAGTAATCCGGAAAGAGTATGCCGCCGCTATGCCAAACGTCATGATATGACTATTGAGGAGGCCCGTGCCCGGATGCCGGAAGTTTCTCCTCAATTGCTGCATTTGCCTTATCTGAGTCTGCGAAGCCATAGCACGGGGCATCCGTTTCGTCTGTTTGTAGAGCACGGGTCTGTTTGCCCGGAGCCGGTTTCCGGTAGCTTCAGCTTCTATGGCCTCAGCACCAGGGCATCTGTTCCTTGGTTTTGACCCTTTTTTGATAAGGTTAACAAACGTTGTTTATTCAGTATGTTATGGATGTGCCCTGAAAAAGGGGTAACGTGGCATTATTGCTAGATGTCATATGTATTTTAGCCTGTTACGAGAAGCAAGATCTAGTGAACTGCCGCATAGGCAGCTTAGAAATTAAACTATTTCAACGCCTTACCCTATCTTTTGTGAACTGCCGCATAGGCAGCTTAGAAAAAAAACTCAGAGCCTACTTTGAAGGCCCGGCTGTGAACTGCCGCATAGGCAGCTTAGAAAAATATTAAATGGCGGCAAAAGGAAATTATGAGGTGAACTGCCGCATAGGCAGCTTAGAAAAATGGGGACTACTCCTTTATGAAGGCTGTTGCGTGAACTGCCGCATAGGCAGCTTAGAAATTGAGGTGGCAATCGGAACAGACGTCAATCATGTGAACTGCCGCATAGGCAGCTTAGAAAATGATCCATAAGCACTATCAGCATGTTTTGGAGTGAACTGCCGCATAGGCAGCTTAGAAAAAAAAGATATCTGCCAGGCATGGCCATAGAAAGTGAACTGCCGCATAGGCAGCTTAGAAATCATCGTGGACGCCGAACCCCAGCAACGGGCAGTGAACTGCCGCATAGGCAGCTTAGAAACTGGACTTCGCTTCCTCCGTGCGTTGGTTAACGTGAACTGCCGCATAGGCAGCTTAGAAAACCATACCCCAAGAGGTGGCCGGATTGATTTTGTGAACTGCCGCATAGGCAGCTTAGAAACGGCCCACCCATAGGCAGACGTGTCGCCAACGGTGAACTGCCGCATAGGCAGCTTAGAAATCAGATGTGGGGAGGCGTTCGGAGTATTTCATGTGAACTGCCGCATAGGCAGCTTAGAAATCGAAGCTTCCTGAGTGCGCGGACGTCTGATAGTGAACTGCCGCATAGGCAGCTTAGAAATACAAAACCCTGATCGTGGATTCCGCGGATTGGTGAACTGCCGCATAGGCAGCTTAGAAACTGGGCCGTTGACGCGGTACAAGCTGTTACTGGTGAACTGCCGCATAGGCAGCTTAGAAAAACACCGGCCCGTGTGCGATCCGTCCGGGATGGTGAACTGCCGCATAGGCAGCTTAGAAATGGCGCGGCAAACTGGCTGTCGCCGTACGACCGTGAACTGCCGCATAGGCAGCTTAGAAATCCAAGAGGCTGTGAGCGGGTACAATCTGATTGTGAACTGCCGCATAGGCAGCTTAGAAAGCTGACCATTGGAATTAACCAGTTTTTTTATTCATTTTTGAGGTGACCGCCTGGCGTATATGCGGCTATTGAGTATCAACTCAATTCACGTCAATCGTGAGTCAGCAGTTTCAAGATATGTAAATCATCAAAGTAAAGCTACTTGCACCTAAAAAGCATCCTTTCATCTTTTTGAAAAATCAAGCAGATCCCCTTGCACTACGCTTTGGCAGTGTGCTGTTTTTTCACTTCGCCGCTTATGGTCATCTACCAGTGCTTGAACCTCGACAACGGCATTGAACGCATGTTCTGGTGACAGTCGTCCGGAATTCACTCCCGAAGACAACTCATTCCAGACCCGCACGATATCCAGAGAACCACCTGGATACAGATATTTTTCGGCCAGTTCCACTGCAAGCCTTCCTGGCCATACATTCCGAACCGGCAATGGCTTCCCCGGTACTATCGGAAGCGTTTGTTGCTTTGGTTTTGACTTCGGACTGTCCGCACCGGAAGCGGTTAGAATCGTTTTCTGGGTGTTGGCCATGGCGTCTCCCCTTCTGTTGAAGTTTGTTCCGTCCACATTAACTTGGCCAGTTCACGTCATCAAGAGGAGAAAGAGATAAGGAGTGGCAAGGTCCTTGCCTTCAAAAGTGGTGGAATTTTGGTGGAATTTTCTCCACCAAAGAAAAAAGCCCCTACGGCTATTTACCGTAAGGGCTTGATTTTTATGGTGCGCCAGGAAGGATTCGAACCCTCGGCCGACGGCTTAGAAGGCCGTTGCTCTATCCTACTGAGCTACTGGCGCAGACTCAAGAGAGAATATATATCCAAAATGGATGGCAGTGGTCAAGTGTGGAGTTGCCCTTCATTGCCAAAAATTTGGAAAATTTCGTACTACTATTTGTTTCCATCCTCTGCCGTACGGGTCATCACTAAAAAATATCATAATGGCGGCATATTGTCCGAGAGGCAGGTTCTTTCCAGTCCGTACGGTGCCAAAGCGCTGGCCTTTTCAGGGGGCTTTGGATACACTTTCGCCGTTTTTCAGTAGCGGGAGCGGAATTGTATAGTTGGTCCCAAGGCATTCGCCGCCGGTCCGCCATTGCGCGGTTTTCCCATGGCTCATTGCAAGACTGCCGGCACTGTCCTGCCCTGAGCAATACCTTATTTTCTACAATCAAGAGTCAACAGTGCGGCAAGCATCTTCTTTTTCTTCAATTACGGACTTTGAAAACTACCTCGACGGTCTTGGTCTGTTCCATATGGATCTGGGACTCGGCAGGGTCGAAAACTGTCTGGACGGGCTGGAACTGCGGCGTCCGAAGTACGCGGTGGTTCAGGTGGTGGGCACCAACGGCAAGGGCGCGACCTCGGCCTATCTGGCCAATCTGGCCGCCGCGCATGGTCTGCGCGCAGGGTTGTTCACCTCGCCCCATTTCGTACATCCGCGCGAGCGCATCCGCATCGTGGATCCGGGCTCGGACCGGGTGGTATCCGAAATCCAGTGGCTGGAGGCGGCCAATGCCTGCCTGCAGAACACCGGTACGGAAGGCCCCCAGCGTCTGACCTACTTCGAACTGCTCACTGCCATGGCCGCGTACGTGTTCCAACAGGCCAAAGTGGATCTGGCCGTATTCGAAGCCGGACTGGGCGGAACCTACGACGCCACCAGCGCCCTGGGGCACGACCTCCTGGTGCTCACGCGTATCGGCCTGGACCACGAAGCCATCCTGGGGCCCACACTGGAGGCCATTGCCACGGACAAGTCCGGAGCCATGCGTCCGCAGGACCGCATTGCCTCCGCACTACAGCGTCCGGTGGTGGAAAAAGTGCTGCGACAGCAAGCCGACGCGAACTACGCGTCCATCAGCTTTTTAGACAAACCGGAAAAACCCTCGTACAATTATCTGGATTCCAGTTTTGCCCTGGCAAGCGCGGCCTGGCAGAACCTGTCCGCTCAATTCCAGTGGCCCGACAACAAGGACACCTACGCTCCTGCACGCGGCGCCACGCGGCTTTCCGGCAGACTGCAGCTGGTGGAAGCCTCGCACACCTACCCGCGCCTGCTCCTGGACGGCGCGCATAACGCCGACGGCCTGGAAGCCCTGCGCGCCTATCTGCACACAACCCTGGAGCCGCCCAAGGCCATCATCTTCACCTCCATGCGGGACCGTCCCATAGAGCGGCTGGCTCCTCTTGTGCTGACCCTGGGCGAATGTATGATCCTGGTGCCCAGGTTGCCGCACAATGCGCGCGCCTGGGATCCCATCGAACTGGCCCCGCACCTCGGACCGGACGCCCGGCCCTGCGACGACCTGATCGACGCGCTGAACACGGCGCAATATGTCTGCGGCAACAGCGGTCTGTGCGTAGTCTGCGGATCACTGTATCTGCTGGGGGACTTTTTCAAACTGCACCCCGAGCTTCTTGACCTTTCGTCCTGACGCCTTAAGGAATACCTGTATGAGCAGTGAACTTTTCCGTGCCCTGCCCGCAGTGGACAAATTGCTTGCGGATCTCGACTCTGACAGCGACATACGGCTGCTTCCCCGACCGCTGGTCAAAGACCTGGTCAACGAATTTCTGGACCTCTGCCGACAGGAAATCAGGCAGGGAGCCATCAAATCCGCCGATGACCTGGCGCACGACAGACTGGGTGCACGCATCCGGGCCCATATTGCCGTACGTTCGCAGCCCAAACTGCGGCGCGTCCTTAATGGCACCGGCGTGGTGGTGCACACCAATCTCGGCCGTTCGCTGCTTTCGGACGCGGCAGTGGACGCGGTGGTGCTGGCGGCCCGATATTACGGCAACCTCGAGTTCGACCTGGAAACGGGCAAACGCGGGTCGCGCTACGATCTGGTCACGGAAACCCTCTGCCGGGTCACGGGTGCGGAAGACGGCATGGTGGTCAACAACAACGCCGCCGCCGTGCTGCTGCTTCTGGATACCTTTGCCAAAGGCCGCGAGGTGATTGTTTCGCGCGGGCAGCTGGTGGAAATCGGCGGCAGCTTCCGGATTCCGGAAGTCATGACCAAAAGCGGCGCCATTCTGTGCGAGGTGGGAGCCACCAACAGGACGCACCTGCACGACTACGAAAACGCCATCAACGAAAACACCGCGGCCCTGCTCAAGGTGCACACGTCCAATTTCCGGGTCATTGGATTTTCCAAGGAAGTCCCCCTGGAAGAACTGACCGAACTGGGAAAAAAACACGGACTCCCCGTGTTCGAAGACCTGGGCAGCGGCAATCTCCATGAATTTCCACCGTGCGGGCTCAACAACGAACCCACGGTGCAGCAGGTCGTCAAATCCGGGGCCGATGTGGTCACCTTCAGCGGCGACAAGGTCCTGGGTGGTCCGCAGGCCGGAATCATCGTGGGCAAACGCGAGATGATCGCAGCCATGCGCAAGAACCAGCTCAACCGCGCGTTGCGGCCGGACAAGATGACCCTGGCCGGGCTGGAAGCGACCCTGCGGCTCTACCTGGATCCCGAAGAGGCCGTACGCCGGGTGCCCACCCTGCGGATGCTTACCGCGCCGCAGTCCGAACTGGACCACCGGGCCGAAGAGCTGGCCGGATTGCTGCAACAAAACGGGCAGCTTGCCGAACATTTCGCCATAGACATCATCCCTGGTGTCTCGCGCGTGGGCGGCGGCGCTTTTCCCGAGCAGGACATCCCCACATCGCTGGTACGGCTGCGTACGCAGGGGGAAGATTCCGCCGAAGAACTGCGCCACAAACTGCTGCACACCTCTCCGCCCCTGATCGGACGGATTGAGGACAATGCTTTTCTGTTGGACGTACGTACGCTGCGCGACGATGAACTGGCGCTCGTACGTGATGTCCTGATCGACGCACTGGCCGTGGATCCGGCCTGAGTGCCGGTTACGTTCTTAACTTCAAGGAGCGGCAATGACGCATAAAGAACTCGAACACAAACCCAAAAGTTGTTGGGAAGCCTTTGATGGCGAAAGCGACCGCCAGGCCATGGAAGCTCTGGCAGACCTCTACCTCGCCTTTTTGTCCGAATGCAAAACCGAACGGGAAGTGGTGGAATATGTCCGCCAACGCGCCCAGGAAGCCGGTTATTCGGAAGATTTCTCCTCGGACAAGGTCTTTCGCGTATTCAAGGGAAAGACCATCTTTCTGGCCCGCAAGGGCACAGGCCCGCTGAGCGCCGGGCTGCGTTTTTTCGGAGCGCACGGCGACAGTCCGCGCCTGGATTTCAAGCAGCATCCTCTGTACGAGTCCTGCGGCGTTGGCCAGGCAAAGACCCACTACTACGGCGGCATCCGCAAGCACCACTGGTTCTCGCGCCCCCTGGCTCTGCACGGCGTGATCGTTAAAAAGGACGGCGAAGTTGTCCAAGTCCGTCTGGGAGAGGACGACAACGATCCGGTATTCGCCATCGCGGACCTTCTGCCCCACCTGGCCTACAAGCAGGCGGATCAACCGCTTTCCAAGGCCTTTGAGGCGGAAAAAATGAACATCATCCTCGGTCACGAACCCCTCAAGAGCGAGGATTCGGAAGCCCAGGAAGCCAAGGACGGCGAGTCCAACGGCGAATCAAACGGCAAGATCAAGGATCCGGTCAAGGCCCGGCTGCTGGAACTGCTGTACGAACGCTACGGCATCATGGAAGAGGACCTGTTCAGCGCCGAACTGCAGGCCGTGCCCGCGGGCAAGGCCCGGTACGTCGGACTGGACCGCGCGCTTCTCGGCGGCTACGCCCATGACGACAGAATCTGCGTGTTCACCGGACTGGAAGCCATGCTGTCCGCCGAACAGGGCGAGCATACGCAGGTTTTGCTGATCTGGGACAAGGAAGAAATCGGTTCCGAAGGCTCCACCGGCGCCAAATCGCTGTTTTTCGAATACTGCATCGAAGACCTGCTCAAGGCCTGGGAACCCGAGACCTCCCTGCGGCGCGTGATGCTGGAAACCAAGGCGGTTTCCGCGGACGTCCATGGCGGTCTGGATCCGGATTACCAGGAAGTGCACGAAAAGCTCAACTCCGCCCTGCTGGGATACGGTCCGTGTTTCTGCAAGTTCACCGGACACCGGGGCAAGGTGGCGGCCAACGACGCCCACCCCGAATACGTAGGCTGGCTGCGCAGCGTTCTGGACAAAGCCGGAGTGCCCTGGCAGATGGCCGAACTGGGCAAGGTGGACGAAGGCGGAGGCGGCACCGTGGCCAAATACCTGGCCGTCTACGGCATGGACATCATCGACATGGGCCCGGCCATCCTGGCCATGCACAGCCCCTTCGAAATCGCCAGCAAGGCCGACCTCTACGCCACCATGCGCGCGTACAAGGCTATCCTGGAGAGCTGAGGTAGAGAAGGATTGCCTCCGGCGGCAAAGGAACCTTTTTGTAAAAAGGTTCCTTTGAACCTCCCAAAACTTTTGACAGGTTAGGTCAAGATGCTTTCCTCGACCGATAGTGTCCACCTACACTGCAATCAGATATCTACAAGGCAGGCTGCCCCGGTAGCCTGCCTTTTTCTTTTTTGCTATAGCTGGCGCAGCACATAATCACATTCATTTCAAACTGGAGGCTGTCATGATGCATCGTTCGTCTGTCGCATTCCGGTCCGCTCTTGTCTGTCTGTTGTTGCTGTTCTCCTGCTGTCTGCCCGTCCATGCGGACGACTCCAAGGTACTGTTTCAAACAGGCACCATAGATGCGCTGCTTGCCGGTGTTTACGATGGCAGCACAACCTGCGCCACGCTGCTCGAGCACGGCGATCTGGGCATCGGCACCTTTGACGGACTGGAAGGTGAAATGGTCGTTTTTGGCGATACCGTCTACCAGGTACGGGCCGACGGCAGCGTACGCGCCATGCCGCCGACGACCACCACGCCCTTTGCCGCGGTAACTCCTTTCCAGGCTGATCTGAGTCTGACATTTACCGACGTTACCAGCCTGAAGGATTTTTTCCAGCGTCTACAGCAAAAGTTGCCAGGTAAAAATCTTTTTTACGCTGTCAAGGTTACCGGCGTTTTCGACCACATCAAGGCGCGCAGCGTTCCCAAACAGCAAAAGCCTTACCTTCCCCTGGCCGAAGTGGTCAAAACCCAGTCGGTTTTCGACTACGACAATGCCCAAGGCAACATTGTGGGTTTTTATTGCCCCGAGTTTACGCAAAAGATCAATGTGCCCGGATTTCATGTCCACTTCCTGAGCAAGGACAAGAAAACCGGCGGCCATATTCTCGATCTCCAGGCCAAGAGCATCACGGTGGAACTGGACAGCATCTCCAGGCTCTACCTCGAATTGCCCACCCATGCCGCCGCCCAGCAGGTGGACTTCAGCAAGGACGCGTCCGAAGACCTCGAGAAAGTGGAAAAATAGTTTCTCAAACAACCAGCCGGGCTTCGCAGGGCTCTTGCCTGCGGAGCCCGGATTCGTACTCCTTTTGCACTATGCAGTATCAGACTTACGACGTCATCATCATCGGCGCAGGACCGGCAGGGCTCACAGCCGCCGCACATCTGGCAACCTCCGGTCAAAGCATTCTCGTGTTGGACCGCTGCACCTTTCCGCGTGAAAAGGTCTGCGGCGACGGACTGATCGCGGACAGCCTCGGCTGTCTTCAACGCCTCGGTCTGCAGGAAAATGTCCTGCAGCTGTCCCATCTGGTGAAAGAACTGAACATCCGCAGCCGGTCCGGACTGCAAGTCCGTATCGCATCCGGGTTCCGGACCATCAAACGTTTGCATCTGGACGCTCTGCTCTGGCGCCATGCCCAGGAAACAGGCGCGCAATTTCGTACGCAGCGTATCGACACGGTCTTTTACGATCAGGACGGCCTGTTCTGCTGCAGCGACAGCCAGGAAGGCGACAGCAGCGTGTTCAAGGCCCGCTACGGCATTATCGCCACGGGCACTGCCGGAATCCGCAACGACCGTATCGGCATCATGCCTGTCCAGGCGGACAATGCCATGGCCGTACGCTGCTACGTGCGTTCGGACCTGAAAATGGACCATCTGGAAGGCTCGTTCGAAAGCTACCTGGCCCCCGGCTATGGCTGGATTTTTCCCCTGCCGGATCAGGAATTCAATATGGGCTGCATCCGCTTCTTCAATTCCCAGGCGGACCGCAAGGCCAACCTGCGTGAGCTGTTCGAAAAATTTCGGGACACGCACCCGGTGGCACGGGCCCTTTTTGACCAGGCCACTTCCGTCACGCCTCTGCGCGCCCATCCGCTGCGCTGCGGACGCGGGGTGGACAAGGTCACGGACGGCATTGCCACCCTGCTGACCGGCGAAACCATCGGCACCACGTTTCCATTTACCGGAGAAGGCATCGGCAAAGCCATGGAAGCCGGAGAAATCGCCGCCCAGGTGCTGCAGCAGGCCCTGCAGCAGGGCAACAGCGCGCCGCTGCGGAACTACCCGCGCCTTTTGTCGGAGTATTTCCAGAACACCTACGAGGGCTATGCCAAGGCACAGCACTGGCTGTTCCGCAAAGGCATCAACGACGTCATCATCCTGCAGACCCTGCGCTCGAAATTGCTGCGCAGGGAAATCAGCCGGATGATCATGGACGAGACCACTCCGGCCAGCGTTCTCACTGCCCGGACGCTGCTCAAAACGCTGTTTTCCTGATGCCCGCACTGGACACCCGGTTCTTCCGGCATCTCAGCGGTCTGTTCCTTTTCTGTTTTTCTTGACCTTGTTACGTGTATTCCGGCAAGTAGAAAGGACTGGCAATCGCAAAGCAACGGCGCGTGCGTCGTACGCAGCATTCACTTCAAGGAGTTTTTCTCATGCCGCTGATCATGGGTACGGCCGGCCATATCGACCACGGAAAAACCACACTCGTCAAAGCGCTCACCGGCATCGACTGCGACCGGCTCGAAGAAGAACGCCGTCGCGGGATCACCATCGAACTCGGCTTCGCCTTCATGGACCTGTCCGGGGACAGAAGGCTGGGCATAGTGGATGTGCCCGGACACGAGCGATTTGTGAAAAACATGGTGGCCGGGGCTTCCGGCATCGATTTCGTGCTGCTGATCATCGCAGCGGACGAAGGCGTGATGCCCCAGACCCGCGAGCATCTGGAAATCTGCTCCCTGCTCGGACTGAAAACCGGCATCGTGGCCCTGACCAAAACCGACATGGTGGACGAGGAATGGCTGGAGATGGTGCAGGAAGACGTTCACGCCTACCTCGAGGGCACCTTTCTGGAGGAAGCTCCGGTCATCCCGGTTTCCGCCCATACCGGCCAGGGGCTGGACACCCTGCGGGCTGCCATTGAAGAGCTGATCGCGCAGTATACGCCCCACCGTCCCAACGACCTTTTCCGCATTCCCATCGACCGGGTCTTCACCATGAAAGGCCACGGCACAGTGGTCACAGGCACCATGACCTCGGGCAGCATCTCCCTGGGTGAGGAAGTCGTGCTCTACCCCGACGACAAATCCACCAAGGTCCGCGGGCTGCAGTCCCACGGATCCACTGTGGAGACCGCCCTGGCCGGGCTGCGTACCGCGGTGAACCTGCCCGGGCTGGAAGTCGCGGACATCCAGCGAGGTGAAATTCTGGCCCGTCCGGGAACGCTGTTTCCGCACGAAATCTGGGACATCAAACTCACCTGTCTGGAATCTTCCCCCAGACCGCTCAAAAACCGCAAGGAAATCCATTTTCACCACGGCTGCCGCGAACTGCAGGCCCGGCTGTTTTTCCCGGATCGCGACAAACTCTCCCCTGGCGAAACCGCCATCTGCCAGGTCCGCTTCACCGAGCCCATGGTGGGCGTACGGGGCGACCACTGCGTTATCCGTGCTTTTTCACCCCTGCGCACCGTTGCGGGCGGCGTACTGCTGAACCCGCTGGGCGGAAAGATCAAAAAGAACACCAACGCCTTTGAGCTGGTTACGGCCCTGGCCTCGGAAGACCCGCAGGAAGTGCTGCTGACGCGGCTGCGTATGGCGGGTTCCAAAGGCATGCAGTTCGCCCAGATGCGCGTCTGCTGCGAACTGGAAAGCAAAAAACTGGAAGCGCTCTGCCAGCAACTGGCCAGCCGCGGGGACCTGCTGCTTTTTGACAAGGAAGAACGCAGCTACATTCACGGCGAATGCTTCCGCGAACTGGCCGACAGCGCCCTGTCTTTCGTCCGGACGTTCCATGACAAGGAACCGCTCAAACTCGGTTTGTCGCGCGGGCTGCTGGCTTCGGGCTGGGGCGGAAACCTCGCCCCAAAACTGTTCCACTTTCTGGTGGAGCGGCTGCTCAAACGCGACGAGCTGGTGGCCGAGCAGGAACTGCTCCGTCTGCCCGAACACAAGGTGACCCTGGCCGCGGACCAGGCCCAGCTGGAGGAAAAACTCCGGACTATCTATGCCCAGGCCGGACTCACCCCTCCCAACCTCAAGGATGTGCTGGAGGAACTGGACCTGGAAGCCAAGGAAATCATGCCCGTGATGCGGTTGCTGCAGGAACGCAGCGTACTCGTGAAGGTGAAAGAGGAAATGTATTTCTCCATGGACGCGGTGCAAAAGCTGGAGCAGCAGCTTCTGGGCTTCTTTGCGGACAACGATGAACTGGGACCGCCGGAATTCAAGGACCTGACAGGGCTCTCCCGCAAATACATCATCCCGCTCCTGGAATTTTTCGACAAGCAGAAATTCACCGTACGCGTTGGGGACAAGCGCCGGTTGCGCAAACGCTGAACTGGAGCGCACTGAGTTTGCGGCTTTCTTTTTTTTCAAAAGTCACCTTAAGTTTTATCTAAATATTTATATATAGAAATTCTTTTGAAAACTGTTTACACCTATACCGGCAGGCAATCGCTGACCTGCATCAAACACATTCATCCGGGGCGCCATATGTAGCTTGCAATCCTCTCCGGCAAAACCTGCCGGGGAGCAAGGGGAACCATTCATCCTGACTTGAAAAGGGAGTGCACGATTCATGAAATCGGCTTTGGTGGGGGGACTCTCTCGATTTCTTGGCGGCGGGCTGGAGCAACTGGCGACCAACGCCTACCTGCGCGCGGTGCAGCGCGGCGTACTCTTTGCTCTGCCCCTGATTTTTCTTGGGGCCATTTCCTTGTGTTTATTGAACTTTCCATCCCAGGAACTGCAAGGATTCCTGAACAGTATTTTTGGAAACAGCTGGCGGATGGTCCTGGAAAAACTCGTCCAGGGGGCGTTCGGCATAGCCTCGCTGGCCGTGGTTTTCGCCATCGCCTACAGTATCGCTCATCTGGAGAACACCTCCGGGGAAAACAGCTTCATTTCTCCCGCCATGAACACCATGGTGGCGCTTTCCTGCTACATCATTCTCGTGGGACCTCCCAGTGCCTGGGAATCCTCTTTTTCACTGGATCACGGCCTGTTCATGGCGGTGACCACTTCGGTGGGAGTCAGCTTCACGTTTCTGCGTCTGGCAGCCTGGAAACGGCTGCGTTTTTCCCTGACCTTCATCGGCCGCGATCCCACCACCTTCCAAGTGCTTACGCTGATCCCGGCAGCCACCATCACCATCGTGATTTTCGCCATAGCCCGTGTGGGCTATGAAACCCTCTTCCCGCAGAATCTTTCCCTGTCCACTGCGATCATACGCCTGTTTTTCAGCGAAAACTGCACCGGACTGGGCCTGGGGACCCTGTACGTCAGCATTTCGCAACTGCTCTGGTTTGTGGGCATGCACGGTCCCAACATGCTGTTCTCTCTGGAACAGGGAACCCTGAGCGTGGCCATGGCCGAAAACATCCGGGCGGCATTGATACATGCGCCTCCACCGTACATTCTGACCAAAAGTTTTGTGGATGCCTTCGCGTACATGGGCGGTTCCGGCGCCACATTGAGTTTGATACTGGTGATTCTGTTCAAAAGCCGCGATCCCGGCAACCGCCGACTCTGCCTGTTCGCCCTGTTTCCCGCGCTCTGCAACGTCAACGAACCGCTGCTGTTCGGAATCCCTCTGGTCTTTAATCCGCTGTACGTCATTCCTTTTCTGTTGACTCCGGTCATCGATATCGTCACAGCGTACGCCGCCACCATGCTGGGCTGGGTTCCCCGGACAATCGCCAGCGCCCACTGGACCATCCCCCCCCTGATCAGCGGATACATTGCCACGGACTCCTTTGCCGGCACCCTGATGCAGCTGGTGAACCTGAGCATCGGCGCCCTGGTCTACCTCCCCTTTGTCCGGCTTTCGGACAGCATCCACCTCAGACAGTTGCGGAGTTCGCTCGAGGCTCTCGGGAAATACGCCGAAGACGCCATGCCCGGGCCTGGCGGGAAAAAATGTCTGACTCGGCCTGGAACGGAAGGCTTTCTGGCCCATGTGCTCGCAGAGGATCTGAAAAAGGCGCTGCTGCAAAAAGAGCAGTTGTTTCTGGTTTTTCAACCGCAGATCAATACGCAGACAAACCGTGTGGAGGGCGTCGAAAGCCTGCTGCGCTGGGACCATCCGAGCTACGGATATATTCCGCCACCCGTCACTGTGGCCCTGGCGGAAGACAGCGGATTCATAGACGAACTGGGAATGTTCGTGTTCAAAAACGCCTGCGACAATTTCCTGCAATGGAAGCACGCTCTTGATGATGATTTCCTGATTTCCATCAATCTCTCGGCCAAACAGCTGGACAACCCCTTTCTGGTGGACGACATCGTCGCCATTCTGGCAGCTACCGGGGATATCTCCAACAATCTCGAAGTGGAAATCACCGAATCCGTAGCCGTCACGCCGGACGACTCCATCCTGGAAAAGCTCACCGTTCTCCAGTCCCTGGGCATCAAAGTGGCCATTGATGATTTCGGCATGGGACACACCTCTCTTCGGTATATCAAAGAATTTCCGATCCATACGGTAAAACTGGACAAGTCGCTGACAGAAGTGACCGAAAACGGCGTCAGCGATCACATTGTCAGAAGTCTCATGGGGCTGAGTGAAAATCTCCATCTGCGTACCGTTGTGGAAGGTGTGGAGGAACTCCACCAGTGCGAACACTTTCAAAAACTGGGGTGTTTCATTTTTCAGGGATATTATTTCAGCAGACCGCTCACCAGCGATGCCTGTTTCAAATTCATTACCTCCTACGGCAATGAAACAGCTCTCGATGACGATGGATACCCGAAAACCGGAGGAACTTTCAGCAAGTCGGACCAAAGGCAGCAAGAAACGCGCAATTAACTTTTTTGCTCAGCCCCGCTTTTACGCTTGAAAAAAAATTCACCAGGGTATGTTATGGTTCTGGTCCGGACAACGCGCCGCGCCGGAACCGCCAGGGCTGACGATTGTTTCTTGATCTCTGCAAAGGGCTCTGGTAGGTGGTCAATTCCTTGTTTGCGAAATTGTCACAATGACCAGAAAAAGATGCAGCGCCGTCCGTCTTGCGGAAACAGCATCCTGGCCGGCGGGTTTATTCAGGGATCATGCCGCACTATTGCGGTGTTGAGGGGATAGAGAATTGCCCCAATCGTGGGGAATCTTCACTGCAACATGAGGGAGTATGAAACTTATGTTCAAGACAATTCGTGTCGGTATTTTTCTGGTGGCCATGTTGTGTTTCATCCTTTCCGGCCTGGCACAGGCGGCTGAGAAGGAATACATCAACGGTATCGATTTCGGTTTTCCGCCCTTCGGGTATGTTGACAAGGCAGGCAATCCTGCCGGATTCGACGTGGAATCCATGAACTGGATCGCCCAAAAAATGGGCTTCAAAGTCAAACACCAGCCCATGGATTGGGACGGCATCATCCCGGCCCTGACTTCCGGCAAAATCGATCTGATCGCTTCCGGCATGAGCGCCACTGCAGAGCGCGCCAAGATCGTCAACTTCACCCTCCCTTACTACAAGGTGACCCAGGTGATGGTTGTCCGTCCTGACGAAAAACTGAGCATCGACGAAATGCTCAAAGGCAACAAAAAGATCGGCGTCCAGCGCGGCACCGTCACCCATAAGCTCCTGGAAAGCCTCAAAGGCAAAAACGGGAACAACTACGAACTGGTGCTCTACGACTCCACCGACCTCTCCTTGCAGGACCTGCCCATTGGGCGTATCGATGGTTCCGGCATGGACAGCTCCATTGCCAACGAGCTGCTGAAGACCAAGGACTTCAAGATCGCCGGCACGTTCAACGCTCCGCCCGAAAACTACGGCTACGCCGTACGCAAGGACGACAAGGAACTGCTCGAAAAGTTGAACAAAGGCCTCGAATTGCTCATGAAAGATCCCTACTGGGATGAACTGAAGAAAAAATACAACGTTTACTAGGCCAACAGTGCATACGGACGGACGCCGGAGTCCAGGAGACTGCGGCGTCCGTTTTTCTTGTGCCCAGACTGTCCGCAAAGCTGACACAACGATCACCACACGGAACTCATGTACGAAAGTTTTTCCAATTCCCTTCTGACCATCTGGGATTCTCTCCCCTATATGCTGGGCGGCATCTGGTATACGCTGGCTTTGATCGTCGGCGCCATGGGCCTGGGCCTGGTCATGGGAGTGCCTCTTTCGGTGGTTCAGGTCTACGGTCCCAAACCCCTGCGGCGCCTGGTGGGCTTCTATGTCTGGCTTTTTCGCGGAATACCGGTTCTGGTGCAGCTCTACCTGTTCTATTTCGGCCTGCTGGCCTACCTGGGCAACTTCGGCCCTCTGCACGCCATCGGCATAGACAGCGCCTTTTTCGCGGCAGTGCTCGTACTCGGACTGACCAGCGCGGCCTATCAATCACAAATTTTTCGCGGCGCCATCCGCTCATTGCCCTCGGGACAGCTCAAGGCTGCCCGAGCCCTGGGTATGAGCGATGCCACGGCCATCATCAACATCATCCTGCCCCAGGCTCTGCGTCTGAGCATACCTGCCTGGTCCAATGAATTTTCCATCCTGCTCAAGGATTCGGCCCTGGCTTTTGTCATTGGTGTTCTGGAAATCATGTCCCGGACCCGTTCCGTGGCCGCCACCACCCATGAGCCGCTGCCCATGGCCCTGTTTGCCGGCGTGATGTTCTACGTGCTGACCTTCATCGGCGTCAAAGCACTGCGCACGCTTGAAAACAAGGTCAGAATTCCCGGTTATGCGCAACGATAATCTCAAACCGGGAGCCAAGCTTCTCTCAAGGAACATGCATAATGCCTGACACCCCTATTCTTCGTGTGGAAAATCTCACAAAATCCCTGGGCGGAAACCTCGTACTCAAGGGCGCATCCTTCTCCATGAATCAAGGATCGCTCAAGGTGCTGATCGGTCCGTCCGGCAGCGGCAAAAGTACGCTTCTGCAGTGCATGAATTTTCTGCATATCCCCGATGAAGGCCGCATCTGGCTCGAAGGGCAGGAAGTGCTCCAAAAGAGCAAAAAAGCCCTGTATTCCTTTCGCCAGCAGGTAGGCATGATCTTTCAGGACTTCAATCTTTTCGACCATCTCAGCGCGCTGGACAATGTCTGCATCGCCCTGCGCAAAGTAAAGAAAATGTCCAAGGCCGAAGCCCGCGACCGCGGCATGGCCGAACTCGAACGGGTCGGCCTGGCGGACAAGATCGGGCTCTACCCCGCGCAGCTTTCCGGCGGCCAGAAACAACGCGTTTCCATTGCCAGGGCCCTGGCCATGGACCCCAAGGTATTGTTGCTGGATGAACCCACCAGCGCCCTGGACCCCGAACTCATCGGCGAAGTGCTCGCCGTTATCAAAGATCTCGCCCACGACGGCATGACCATGATCATGGCCACCCACCAGATCAGCTTTTCCGCAGCCCTGGCGGACGAATTTCTGTTCATGGAAGAGGGCGTGATCATCGAACAGGATTCCCCGGCCAATCTGCTCTGCAAGGATGCCAATTCGCGCACCCAGGCTTTTTGCGCCAAAATCAACGAGCTCTCCGGGGACCCCCTGTCATGACCGATCTGGCCACGTTCATCGTCGACAGAGTCATGCCCGGCCTGAACGCGGGCATGTGGACCAGTGTCATGCTCATTGTGCCGGCCGCACTGCTCGGCGTTTTCCTGGGCATTACCACAGGCGTCATCCGCGTCTACGGTCCGCGCTGGGCCATACGCATTGCCGAAATCTACGTGTCCATCTTTCGGGGCACCCCTTTGGTGGTTCAGCTGTATTTCTGGTATTTCGCCCTGCCCTATGTACACGTTTTCGGCACCCCCATCGTGCTCTCGCCGGTCCAGGCTTCCATAATCGGCTTTGGCCTGTGCAGCGCCGCCTACCAGTCCGAATACATCCGCGGCGGTCTGCTCTCCATCCGCAAAGGGCAGATCAAAGCTTCCCAGGCCCTGGGCATGAGCCCCATGGAATCCATACTCTACGTGGTGCTTCCCCAGGCCTTTCGCCGCGCCCTGCCCGGATGCGGCAACGAGATAATCTATCTCATCAAGTATTCTTCCCTGGCCTCCATCATCACGGTGAACGAACTCACCGGACAGGCCCGCACCATTGCCAAAGAAACCTGGATGAACACCGAAGTGTACGCCACCGTCGGCGTCTATTATCTGCTGCTGGTCACCGTGGCCACATGGCTGCTGCACTGCATTGAAAAACAGCTTCAGATTCCCGGATTCGAAAGTGCCAAATAGCATCACCTGAAAAAGCTTCTTCAATACCATAGATCCGTTTTTCTGATTCCCAATCAGCGGAACTCTTTGCTATCCCCTTTTCAATATCCCGGGATCATTCTCTTTTTCCGCCTGCTCAGTACACTTGAAGCGCGCATTCATTTACGATAAACCATTCGTATAATTGTACTGATCCGGACCGGGACATGACACAGAGAATGAACAGAATCGACTGCTCAAAGAAATCTGCTCCTGACACACGCGAGGAACTGGCGGAACTCAAGAAGGAAAACGAGTTTCTGCGCAACACGCTGCAACAGGAACAATCCCACATGCGCTCTCTGCTGCAGGAGACGCATATGCTGCATGTCAGCCTCTCTCCGGACGGCCGCATTATGGACTGCAACACGGCCTTTCTCAGCCTGCTCGACCGCACCCGGCACGAGCTTTTGAGCCTCCCGTTGCAGGAGCTGATTCCGGAGGACCAGCGCCAATCCGCAGTCCCGCTCTTTGAAGCCCTGCTGCGCGAAGAGGTCATCTGCAACCAGGAGTTCTGCCTGCAAACCAGCCAGGGGCTTGTGCTGCCCATGGAACTTTCCGGCATGCGCGTTCTTTCTCCCGACAAGACGCCGCACGTTTTCTGCATCCTCAAGGAACTCAGCTTCGAGCAGGAACCACCCCACGAAGAAAAGAACCTGCTCCGTTTCTACCACAAACTTTTTGCGGACTGCCCCTCCTCCATGCTGCTGGTGGATATGCAAAACCGCCTGGTCGTGGACGCCAATCAAAGCGCCCTGGAGTTCTACGGTCTTTCCCCTCTCAGCCTGGGGCACATCAAACTGGACGAATTGACAGCCCCCAATACGCCTCCCTGTCTCGAACTGCCAGACGCGTCCTGTCCGCACCACTGGACGAGCAGGCACAGGCGTGCGGACGGAGCACCGCGGCATGTGGACATCCATTCGGTCCCCATCTTCATGCGGGGCAGAAAACTCCTGCACGCCGTTGTCCACGACGTCACCAACAGGCGCCGTTCCCAGGAAGAACTGGCCACCGCCTATTCTGACATCAACTCGGCCTACCAGAAGCTGCAGCGCGTCATTTCCGAACGCCGCGCCGCTCAGGCCGAACTCCTGCGCCAGGAAGCCACGCTGCAGTCCATCATCAACGCCGCTCCCATGGGCGTGGGGCTGATGGAGGGAGAAATCATCCAATGGACCAACCTGCTCTTCACACGCCTGCTGGGGTACAATACGGACGAACTGGACGGAAAGAACTTCACGGATCTCTTTCCTTCGCAGGAAGCGGCCGAATCAGCCCGCAGCCATCTGGAAAACGACCTGTACTCCACTGGGCTGGGGCATGTGGAAACAAGACTCCTGACAAAAACCGGCAGCCTGGTGGATGTTCTTCTCAATGCCTCTGCTCCCCAGCTCGAGGAAGTGGGAGAAAGCGTGATTCTGGCGGTGATGGACATTTCCGAAATCAAAAACGCGGAAACACAATTGCGCCAGGCCAAAGAAGCAGCTGAAACCGCCAACAAGGCCAAAACCGAATTTCTCGCCAATATCAGCCACGAAATCCGCACCCCTCTCAACGGGGTCATGGGCATGCTGCAGCTCCTCAAACGGCAGATCACCGACAAGGAGCTGGCCTTCTATCTCGAACTGGCCCTGGAATCCAGCAACGGGCTGCTGACCATTCTCAACGACATTCTCGATTTCACCATCCTGGACGCGGGCAAACTCATGCTCTGCCACAAGGAATTCGAACTGCAGCTGTTGCTCGATTCGCTGCACAAGATGTTTCAGGACAACATTCGCCAAAAGGGACTGCGCTTCCTTATGGAAGTCGGACCTTCCGTGCCCAAGCTGCTCATCGGGGACGTCAGCCGACTGCGCCAGATTCTTTTCAACCTCCTGGGCAATGCCGTGAAATTCACGAACCAGGGCGAAATCAAACTCGAAGTCTACCCTCTGCAGCCCGAAGCCAAAGACGGCACGACCCGACTGCTGTTTTCCATCAGCGATACGGGCGTGGGCATCCCTTCGGAAAAACTCGAACAGGTCATGTCGCCCTTCACTCAGGGGGACACCTCCAGTTCGCGGAACTACTCCGGCGCAGGGCTGGGACTTGGCATCGTGAGCCGCCTGGTCGGGCTTTTCAACGGCGACATTGTCCTGGAAAGCGAACCGGGTGAGGGAACGACCGTACATGTGTCCCTGCCCTTCCGTGTTTCCGGTCCTGCGGACGATACCTGTACGCTTTCCGATGAAATCCAGCGTCTGGCGATTCAGCCTCGCGTGCTGGTTGCCGAAGACAACCGCTTCAACCAGCTGACCCTGGAACTGATGCTCGAAAAACTTCACTTTGCCTCCATCAGCGTATCATCCGGTCAGGAAGTCCTTGAAAAACTGAATCAGGAACATTTCGACATAGTGCTCATGGACGTGCAGATCCCTTCCATGGACGGCATCGAAACCACACGGCAGATCCGCTCCAGCCAGGGGCACATGAACAATCCGAACATTCCCGTAATCGCCGTTTCGGCCCATGCCTCGCCCATGGACAAACTCCGTGCCTCAAAAGCCGGCATGAACGGCTTTCTCGCCAAACCCGTGGCCCTCAACGATCTGGCCCGGACGCTCTTCAACGCTCTTTCACAGGAATAACACATGCCTTATACTCCAATAACCCGGGAGATTCTGGACCAGTTGCGTACGCTGCTGTCCCCCGAACGCGTGCTTACGGAACCTTCTCAGCTGGACGATTACAGCAAGGACACCGGCACCATCACCGCAAGGCCCGAAGCCGCTGTACTTGTTGAAACCGCCGAGGAAATTGCCGCTGTTCTCAAACTGGCCAACCAGCATCGCTTTCCCGTCACTCCACGGGGAGCCGCCACCGGGCTGGCAGGTGGGGCGCTGCCCCGCTTCGGCGGCGTAGTCCTTTCTCTGGAACGCATGAACCGCATTCTGAGCCTGGACGCCAAAAACATCACCGCCACGGTGCAGCCGGGCGTCATAACCCTGGATTTGCGCAACGCGGCCGAAGCCGAAGGCTTATTCTATCCGCCCGATCCCGCAAGCCTGGACACCAGCACCGTGGGCGGCAACGCGGCCACCAATGCGGGCGGACCGGCCTGCCTGAAATACGGAACCACCAAGGACTACATCCTCGGTCTCCAGGCAGTGCTGCCCACGGGGGAAATCATCCGCGCGGGCGCCCGTACGCGCAAAAACGTTGTCGGCTACGACATGGCGCGTCTGATCGTAGGCTCCGAAGGCACCCTGGGCGTGATCACCGAACTCACGGTAAAACTGTTGCCCAATCCGCCGCAAACATGGGGCATGGCAGCATTGTTTCCGGACCTGCGTACGGCTTCTAACGGCGTCAATACCGTGCTCACGGGCGGACACCTTCCCTCGGCTCTGGAGTTCATGGACCACAAATGCCTGTCTCTGGTGTCCGGGATTCTGCCCGAAGCCCTGCGCGCCAAGCTGCCTGGTCCGCAGGCCGCCATGATCCTGCTGGAAATGGACGGGCATCCTGCCGCCCTGGAGCAGGAAATGGCCGAAGTGGCCGAACTCTGCATGCGCGCCGGCGCCGTGGAAACCCTGGACGCGCCCGAAAAAGCGGACCGTGAAGCCCTCTGGGCCGTCCGCCGGCAGATCTCCCTGCGCATCCATGAAACCGCCGCCATTTACGTGCCCGAGGACGTGGTCGTACCCATCTCGCGCATTCCGGATCTCGTGGACCTGCTGCCCGGCATCGAACAGAAGTACGGCGTCCGGGTCTATGCCTTTGGTCACGCCGGGGACGGCAACATCCACCTCAACATGACCACGGACCGCCTGGACATGGACAAGGAAATGGACGGCGCCGTGATCACGGCCCTGGAAAAGGTTTTGGAAATGGGCGGAACCATCAGCGGCGAACACGGCATCGGCCTGGCCAAGATTCCCTTTGTGCCCATGGAGCTCGAACCGCAGAGCATCCGGCTGCAGCGCGCCATCAAGCAGCTTTTCGACCCCAACAACATTCTCAATCCGGGGAAACTGTTTCCAGAATCATAAACCGGACCTTTTTGCAGGTACCAACCGACAAAAAAAGCCCTGAAAAGACGACAAGCCAAGGAAATTCCTCAGGCATGCCGCCCTTTCAGGGCTTTATTATTCTTCCATGCATATACCCAGGGTTCCCCCTGGGCTGCCCTCTTTCACCCCGCTGGGGCTTTTCGAAAAAGATCTACGGCTTCCACCGCCGGTCTCTGTCGGCAGAATTCCTGATCAGCGATTCGTGGTGCGCGATTCCAGCTAAACTCCGAACTCCGGAGCCAGAACGATGATTTCCACGGCCATGGGGCCGTGTACGCCTTTGACCAGGATTTTTTCAATGTCAGCGGTGCTGCTGGCGCCGGTGATGAAGTGCACGCCTTTGGGCGGACGTTCGCCTGTCCAGCTCTGGTAGAGCGCGGGCAGGGAGCCCACATCCGGCACCAGGTTGGCGGCCGGAACAATGGCCAGGTGCACCGGGGGCAGCAACGAATAACCGCGTCCGCGGGTTTCGTCTTCCGCGGGATCAGCACGCAGTACGAGCGTTGCGGTTTCCACCAGAAGCGCGTCGGCCGAGGTAACGCCCAGATCCATTTCTGCCAGTTGCTTGCAACTGCCGTCGGTTTCGGGCAACGCCACACCGGCTTTGATCAGCAGATCGCGCACACCCAGTTCCCGCATCAGGGGCGTATCCCAGACAACCGCGCTGGTGCTGTTGCGCAGGCCCACGATTTCAGTCAGAGCGGACTGCAGTTCCTCCGGATTGGCGACAACACGAAAGCCAATTCCCAGGAGTTCGGTTTCTTTGGCCAGTTCCTTGGCGGCCGCTGCGAAATCCTCCGGACTGGTCATTGGTTCGGGCAATTCCAATGCCGGACTGGCGACAGGGTCGGCAGGTCCGCGCTTGCGCCCCAGAGCGCGCTCGAGCGTACGAAATACGGTTTCCCGTCTGTTGTTGGACAAATTAGGCATTGTTTCCCCCTTTGGCTTTTTTGTTCCTGCGTTTGTCGCGCTGCATCCGCGCCCAGAGTCTTGCAAAGGGGGTTTTGAATTCGGGCAGCTTGCGTTCCTTGCCCCAGCGACGGATGGCGTCGGCGTCCGGCAGCCTCTGCACCAGCTTCAGCTCCGGATCGAACTTCCGAATGAGCCAGACGCCCATACGGTAGATCCAGGGATGACGGAGCGCCAGGCCGTAGCCGTCCAGGGCAACGCCTTCCGCACCTTTGGCTTTGGCGCCCATACGTTCGCGCAAAATCTGAATCAGTTTAGGATGGTTGATTTCGGCCGGACAGGTTTCGGCGCACGCCCCGCACTTGGTGCAGGCCCGGACCAGATCTCCGGCTTCTTCCAGGTCGTACATGGTCGGAGCCAGCAAAGCGCCGATGGGGCCGGAATAGACCCAGCCGTAGGCATGGCCGCCCAGCGCACGGTATACCGGACACATGGTGGCGCAGCATCCGCAGCGGATGCACTGCAGGACTTCGCGCATTTCAGGATCGGCCAGAATCTTGCTGCGACGGTTGTCCACCAGCACCACATGCATTTCCTGAGCGCCGTCCCTCTCGCTTTCCCCTCTCGGACCGCTGAGAAAGGAGACGTAGGAGGACATTTTCTGACCTGTGCCGCTGCGAGCCAGAACCTTGAGAATATTGGCGGCATCTTCCGGAGTGGGAACGAGCTTCTCAATGCCCATCAAAGCTACGTGCAAAGGCGGACAGGTGGTGCTCATACGGATATTGCCTTCGTTTTCCACGATGACAAGGGTTCCTGTCTCGGCAATGCCGATATTCGCGCCGGTGATGCCCATTTCCGCAGCAAGAAAGGCTTTGCGCAACTTACGCCTGGCAATGTAGGTCAGCTCCTCGGCGTTTTCAGAGGTTTCACCCAGTTTATCGGCGAACAGCTCGGTAATATCCTGCTTGCTCTTGTGAATGGCCGGAGCCGTGATGTGCGAGGGGGCCTCACCTGCCAGCTGCACGATGTACTCGCCCAGGTCCGTTTCCAGGCTGACGATGCCCGCGGCTTCCAACGCGTTGTTGATGCCGATTTCCTCACCGAGCATGGACTTGCCTTTGACCACGGTTTTGACGTCGTGCTTCTTGGCCAGATCCAGAACAATGTCGCAGGCCTGGCGCGCATCCGCTGCCCAATGCACGGTAACGCCGTTCTTGATGAGCTCCTGCTCGAAACGCTCGAGCATCTCGGGCAGGTTCTCCATGACCTGGGCCTTGGCCGCGGCCACTCGTGCCTTGACCTCATCCCCCGGAGGATAGGCGTCAAAGGCGGCCTGCATCTTGTTTTCAAATTCGTAGGAGGCCTTGGTGACGGCCTTGATCAATTTTTCGTCCTGGCAGGCATGTTCCGCCAAGTTTCTGAATTCACGCGTACGCATGGCTAGGAACACTCCTTGGTTTGGGCAAGAATCTCAGCCAGATGCAGGCAGCGGATGGAATGTTCGTGTTTCTGCATATAGGCACGGATGTGCATCAGGCAGCTGGGTTCGGCGCAAACCATGGTTTCGGCTCCGGTGGCCAGAAGTTCGGTGGCTTTTTTGCGCAGAATGGTGGCCGAAATTTCGGGAAAATCCAGGCTGAAGCCGCCGCCGAAACCGCAGCATTCCGCGGGATGGGCTGGTTCGTACAATTCCAGACCGCTGACCTTTTCCAGCAGCTGCCGGGGCTGGGCCTTGAGCCCGAGTCCCCGCCCCATCTGGCAGGAATCGTGATAGACCACGCGCCCGTTGTAGCAGGAGCCGCAATCCGTAACGCCCAGCTTGTCCACCAGGAACTGGGAAAATTCATAGGTTTTGTCCGCAAGTTCCTGCGCGCGTGTTTGCCAGGCCGGATCGTCCGCAAACAGCTCGGGGTAGGTCCTGATCATTTTTACGCAGGACCCGGTGGGAGCCACAACATGTTCGGCCGCCTCGAAATGTTCGATGATCCGCATGGCCGGAGCCTTGACGGCAGCGCCGCGGCCGCTCTTGTACAGCAGCTGCCCGCAGCACCCGTGTCCGGGCGTATGCCGTACGCTGGTGCCCAATCGCTCCAGAACCTGGACCACGGCAACAGCCACCTGCGGCATATTGTCCTCAACCAGACAGGGAACAAACAGATGCGTTCCCGCCAGATTTTTCAGATGTTGTCTCACGCCTGTAATATCCTTATTGGAATTTTCACAATGTGAAATCTTGATTTTTTTTAGATTATTTACTGCAATTTAACTCTTTATGACTACTGCGCTTTTTTTATCATTGCCAAAAAGTGCAAAAATCAATATTTCCACCTGCATGCAATTGCCAACCGAACTCAATCAGCTTCTCATGGATATCGAGGCGTTTTCCGCCATCAAACGTTATCGGGGCATGCTCCCTTCCAAGCACGCTTTACTCTTCCAGCCGGAGAGTATCAAGAAACTCATAGAGGCCGGGCTTATTGAGCGGCTCGTGGTCAGTTTCGCCTGCGGCGCCGAAACTACCCTGCTGCGTCTGACTCACGCAGGCCGTGAGGCTCTGCAAAAAGAACATACCCAGCAGGGAAATTACTGCCCTCTATATGACACGGAAGCGCCTGCGATCAGCAACAGTGAATTGACTGAAGAACAGTTCGAAATTTTGCAGGATATTCACCACTATACGATGATCAAACGGTATGGCGGCATCATGCCCAGTGAGGAAATCAAAAATTACAATGCGAAAGCCATCAACGAACTCTTCTGCAATGGTTTGATCATCCGTGTGAAGGTGGAAACCCACGAACAGAAGAAACGCAAGGGAGTCATCCTTTCAGAAAAAGGGTTCCATTCCCTGGCGAATCTTTACGAGGACATCCCCTGGTACTCCCTGGGATTCAATCCGAGCACGCAAAAGACTTCATAGGTTATCGTTCCCCACCAGTCCGCAAGCTCTTCCACCCGAATGGCGTCGGGGCCCTGCCCTCCCAGCAGATGAACCCTGTCGCCCTCCCTGGCTTCAGGAATAGCACTCACATCCACCACGGTCATCTGCATGCAGACCCGCCCCAGCACCTTGGCGCGTTTGCCGCATACGAGCATCTCCGCAGGACCTCCCTGCTCCCTTTTCGAGGAGGACCCGCGATTGTAACAATCCGCGTACCCTGTGGCCACCACAGCCACGCGCATGTCTTTGGGCGCATAAAAGGTCCGGCCGTAACTCACGGAGCGGCCCTTGGCCAGGCCGTGTATCTGCAGAATGGGGGCGGTAACCTCCATGGCGGGCTCGAGACCGGCGCCGAGATGGGCCCAGTCGCTTTTGAAAAAGGGGTTGGATCCGTACAGGCCGATGCCCGGACGCTGCCAATCGTAACGGCTCTCGCGAAAAGCCAGCAATCCGGCCGTATTGGCCAGAGAGCCCTGAATGGCGGCAAAGGGCGCATGTTTGCGCAGCTCGGTGTAGACCTGATCAAAAACGGCAACCTGTTCCAGCACAAAGGCTTCGGACTCGGGTTCGTCGGCCGTGGCCAGATGCGAACAGACCAGCACGGGGTCCAGACCGGGGTGGTCGGCGAAAAACGCGGCCAGCCGGGCCACATCCTCCGGCTGGAATCCCAGCCGCGCCATTCCGGTGTCGAATTTGAGAGCCACGGGTGCCCTGCTTCCCGGTGCGGCCTTTTTCAGGGCCTCCACCAGCCAGTGCAGCTGCTCGAAACGGTAGATGAGCGGCGTTATCTCCTGAGCAATGCTTTCCTGACATTCGGCCGCTTCGCAAAGCCCGAGCAGGGCAATGATCCGGCCGGTGCAGCCATAACCGCGTAAAAGCAAGGCTTCTTCAATGGTGCCCACGGCAAAGGCGCGCGCACCTGCGGCAGCAAAGGCCTCATGGGCCCGCTGCAAGCCATGACCGTAAGCATCGCTTTTGATAACCGCAACGGCATTGCCTCCGCGACGGTTAAGCAAATCGTAATTGCGGCTTAAGGCCCCGCAATCCACCGTCACTTGAAGTTTATTGTAATTTATTGGCATAACAGATACTTGTTAAGTCGCCCGGATGAACTCTAGAATGTTTATGGGCTTGTTTTAAAAACGCTCTTTTGTTAGTAGATGTATTGATGCGTTGCATACGCTCTTTCTAGCCTCCTGACAACGCCAACCAGGTGCTCATAAAGATGAAAAATATACCCGTCCTGTCGTCCACAGCCAGTGCCCGAGCCAGCCGTTTATCGCATTACACGACCCTGGTTGCGGTTGTCGCTGCATTGCTGCAGGCTGTTCTGTTTACTTCCCCTGTCGCCGCGGCAGCTCCGGAAGATTTTCTCCCCGAGGTCGAAGCCGGAAGCACCTGGAACATCGAGTCCGACAAGGCGGTGAGCCTCGAAAACGGCAAGATTCTCGAAGCCTCCGGCAATGTGATCCTGTCCCAGGGGGGCAACATGCTGCGGGCGGACTTTGCCCGCTACCATCAGGAAACCCACTGGGTACACCTCAAAGGCAACGTCAAAGCCCTGCTCGGAGGCGACGAGCTGGAAGCCGCCGAAGCCGAATTCGACCTGAAAAACAAGGTCGGCTGGCTGACTGACGGAAAAATTTTTCTGGAAGAACCGCACCTGTACCTTTCGGGCAAGCATGTGGAAAAGGAATGGGGCGAAGTCTATACGTTCAAGGAAGCCAAGGTCACGGCCTGCGACGGCGACAACCCGGTCTGGTCCTTTGACGCAGACGAGGGCAAGGTCACCATCAACGGCAAGGCCAAGCTGAAAAACGCCCACTTCCGTATCAACAATACGCCGGTGCTCTGGACACCCTATTTTTCCATGACCACCGCCAACCGCCAGAGTGGTCTGCTGGTCCCCGGCATTGGCTACAGCTCGCGTCTCGGCGCCGAGATCAACCTGCCCATTTACTTTGTCCTGGACGACCAGAACGACGTCACCCTCTACGAAAACCTGCTGACTTCCCGCGGGCTGATGCAGGGCGTCGAATATCGCAACAACTGGGATTTCATCAAAGGCAAGGGATACTGGCGCTTCGACTATTTGTACGACGCCATTGTCATGGGCGATGAATCCAAGGAAATTTCCCCCCTCGACCAGGACGGCCTGGTGCGTACCAACCACGAACGCTACTGGCTCAGGAGCATGTTCAACGCCGAGATTCCCGGCACCGAACTGCAGGTCAAGCTCGACCTGGATTTTGTTTCCGACCAGAACTACCTGCGCGTGTTCAAATCCGGCAAATCCGGCTACAACAAAAGCTATGACCTGCTCCTGGAAGAATTTCACCGCGACATCGCCGCCAGCGACCAGGACCGCATAAGCACCCTGCAGGTATCCAAGGACTGGGAACGCGGCCTCGTGGCCGTGCAGGTGCAGTACACCCAGGCAGTGGATTACGGACACGGCAACGAATCCCTTTCCAAGGATCCCACCGTGCAGCGTATGCCCGAACTGAATGCTTATCTCTACAAAAACAAAATTCCCGGACTGGAAGAACTTCCGATCGAACTGCAGGCCGACCTGCAGGCCGTCAACTTCTGGCGCAGATACGGCGTTACCGGCGGACGTCTGGATTTCCACCCCAGCCTGAGCATGCCCCTGGTTTCCAACTATGGTTCGATCATTCCCACAGTGGGTTACCGCCAGACCATCTGGAACATCGACCAGCGCCAAGGCAATACCAAGGGGCTGACCAGCAACGACACCCCCACGCGTGAACTCTTTGACGTCAACGTCATGGGCGAAACGCAGTTCTGGCAAGTGTTCGACCTGGGTTCCTCCCCGCTGGACCTGAACGCCGGCAATGTGGGCGACGGACGCTGGACTAAAATCAAGCACAACATCATTCCCCGGGTGGAATACAACTTCGTACCGGACACGAAGCAGGAAAAACTGCCCAAGTACGACGTCGTGGACCGCGTGGACGATTCCAGCAATCTGACCTACTCCCTCACCAATGTCGCTTCCCGCAAGCGCGAGGAAGTGGTCATGCTCGACGAGGGCGCCGACGTCAACGCAAAACCCGGGCTGCGGGTGGACTACCTGGACTTTCTGCGGCTGCGCGTGGAACAGAGCTACGACTTTCTCGAAGCGGACCGCCAGTCCGATCTGGATCGTTACGATCGCCGCCCCTTTTCCGACATTCTCGCCGACATGCGCTTCCGGGTGAACAAATACATCAGTTTGAACGACAAAACCTGGTTCTCCCCGTACACCGCATCCATTACCGAGCATGACCATACGCTCGAACTCGGCGCTCCGGAGTACATCAACACCTATTTCGGTTTTGATTTTCAGGAAGAGATCAACGAATACAATCGCCGCAACCGTCCCGACATCAGCATTCTCAAAGCCGGCCTGGACCTTACTCTCCCCGCGGGATTCAGCATCGGCGCCGACTACAAGACCGACCTGGTGGAAGAAGAAAACCTGGAGACCTCGGTATCCCTGGGATATACGCACCAGTGTTTCGACATCAAAATCGAAGGCACCACCACCCCCATTGAAAACCGCGTGGAAGCCTGGGTCAGTCTGGTGGGCATAAGCTTTTTCTGATGCATGGTTGACGGAGCCGGACCAGCAGGTCCGGCAACGGTCCTCAATTTTCAAAAAAAACCGTATTCCGGCCAATGTTTTCCCGCAGTGTATTTACAGAAAGCCTGATTCGCGGTAATCCCGTTCTCCAATTTACCCACATCGCAGTACAAGGCCCGTGCCCTGTGCTGCTCTTTGTTGTTCCAGGCACGGCAGCCCACAAGCAACAGCAGTTGTGCCATGACATAACCCCCTAAAGGAATTGAAAATGAGACGTTCGCATTTTTTCCAGCGCATACTTTGCCTTGGGTGTCTGATGGTTCTCATGGGCTTTACAGCCTGCTCGACACCCCCCACTCTGCCGCCACGATATACGCAGCAAGCCAAGCAGCCCGATCCCAGAGTTCCCAAAGGACATACCATCATCGCCACCATCGGCGAAGCCGAAGTGCGGGAATGGTTCGCCAGGGTTTCCTTTCCGGATTTCACCTTCAATTCCCTTTCCAACGAATTCCATCCAGATGACGGGAATCTCCTGGCCACATATAAAAGCGGTCCCAAACGCATGGTCTACCTTTCGTATGTGGACAACGTACGCATGAGCCGTTACGCCTTTCCCAGGAGCGCGCGGGAAATCGTCAGCGTGGGCAATGCCAGAGGCATCAAGAAAATTCAAAGCAAGGGCCGGACCTGGTACTGCGCGGCGTCCCCCATGCCCATAATGGCCACGGACATAGACCCCAACGTCAAGGTAGTCCTTGTGGGGTATTCGGGCGTGCCCTTGAAGCAACTGATAGGGCTCGCACCCGATCTTCCCATGGACATGCTGGCGCACTTCGCGGCCACTGGTCCTCGAAGCAAACTCAAAAAATAACTTACTATGTCATTCTCGGTCCGCCTGAACGCTTTTGTCACACGGGTAAGCAGCATCAATCCGCTGTATCTTGCCCTGGGCTACATCCTGACCTATCTGGCCATGGAATTTCTTGTCCAGAACCCCATCAGGCTGTACATCTACAATGTTTTTCTGGCCCTCTCCGGCATCTACTTTGCCTGGTTCTTCGGCGGCCGGCGGACCATGATTTATGTGGCCTTTTTCAACATATTCATCGTGTTCATTTTTTCCCGGATGCTTTGGGACCAGAAGCTGATCATCTCCGGAGAAGTTTTTCTGGCCCGAACGTTCATTGCCATCTATCTGCTCTGCATCACCTTCATAGTCCTCATCCTGCGGCGGGATTCCCCCGCGGATAAACGTTCGCAGCAGCAGCAAAACACGGTGGTCATGGAACGCCAGCGACGGGAGGATCTGGAATTCGTAGTGGCAAGCCGTAAACTCAAGCAGGATCTTTTGGCCCAGGCCAACCTGGTCAAGGACGAACTCCAGCTCATGGAAGGAGCCTGGCGCTCCAACATCCACGACATCATCAACGAACTGCCCACGGTGAAAGAAAAGGAAATCTACGACCGGATTCTGCTGCCCTTTCAAAAGAACATCATCGGTCATTTGCGGGACCTGGAACAGCGTCTGACCTTTGATGTCCGGCCCGCGCATCTCAGCGAAATGTTCGTGTTTCTCCTGGATTCGTTGCAAAGGGAAAAGATCCTTCCCCAAAAAGGAAAGGGCCTGGAAATACGTAGGCGGGAATGGCAGGACTGCGACGCGTTCTGCAATGTTGACATAAACAAAGTTATGGATATCCTCAGGAATATTCTGCGCAACAGCCAGACCGCCATGGACCTGAAACGCATCGAGATGCTCAAATCGGGTCAGAAGCTCGCGCAGTTTACGCCCCGTATTTGTCTTGATTTTTTTGTGGACAAATCCGAAGCAAGGCTGACCGTCCATGACAATGCCGGAGGCGTTTCAGAGGCCATACGCAGGAAGCTCTACAAAGAGCCGGTTCCATCCCGCAAGTCAAAGGGCGACCGCTTCGGACAGGGCACCATGTTTGTCAAATTCTTTTGCGGCAGAATGGGCATTGACATCTCCGTGGATTCCACGGAGGCGCTCGGCACACCAGGACTGGCCATTACCTTGCATTTTCCATTGATGCCCGCCACGCAAGCAGCCAAGGATTGTGAAACGGATCATGAACACGCCTGAAATTACCCAACCGCTGCATGTCGTGCTGGTGGATGACGAACCCCGTATCCATCAAGTCGTCAAGGACATCCTTCTCGACGCCGAAATCGCCGAAAATGTGCTCAGCTTCGACGATCCCATGGCCTTTATGGAATACCTGGAAAGCGAGCCGGATCAACTGGACCTCATTTTGCTGGACGTGCATTTTTCCAATTGCGGTCTGACCGGCGTGGAAATTCTGCCCTACATCCGCGACAAGGAACCCATGCTTCCCGTGATTCTGCTGACCGGAATGGAAGGCGACAGCATCGAGGAAGCGCAGAATTTCGACTTTACCTACTTCATCCCCAAACCCATCAGCCCCAGCAACCTGATCCGCATGGTCAAGTTCTATGTCGGGACCGCCATGAAAAGCAGCGAACGCCTGGCCGCGCTTTCGCAGGATCTTGACGAGCACAAGGAATTGCTGGACCTGATGGAAGAAGAACTTGCCGCAGCGCGCTACAGTGCGGAGCAGGAACTCCAGCAAACCACCAAGACCAACAAAGTCTTCGAACGCGTCAAGGAAATCCTGTCCATGGTTCTGAAGAACACGGAACCGCAGCAGAGTTTTTATGATGATCTGGAAAAGCTTTTTTTCTCAGACTATAATCTCATGAAAAAGGCCCTGAACAACATCATTCTCCTGGACAGTTCGGAAGAAACGACTCTGACTCCCGGACTCAATATTCATAAATACATTGATCTCAATGATGTTGAAAACGTCTACAGTCTTCGCCTTTCCAGAAAAGCCAGAATTTTCTTCTATCGCATCAGTTCGACAAAACGAAATCGCCTGTTGCGCGTCGACACGGAGCACAATACGCAGGGGATGATCAAATGGTTGAAAAACAACTACAATTCCTTCAAGGACTGAATCATCCATGAGCTTTGCGCGTACAACCGTTTCCGCAACAGCAAGTTTTTGCTCTTCGGCAACATTTTCTCTTGTCCCCCTGAACCGCTGCAGCCTTATGCCCTCAGCATTTTTGTCTCTGTCCCAGGGGGCGGGTTCCCCCTTTTTCCGCATCCTCCAGACCGGGTTGATGCAAACCTGTTTTCCCTCTTCTCAAGCTTTTTTATGATCAGTTCACAATCAAATACAAAGTTCCTGACAGCCGGCTTTTTTTTCCTGAGTACCGTCCTGTTGTTTTCTCCTGCACCAAGTTTTGCGGGCTCCCTGCGCAATGCGGATCCGCGTCCCTATAACTACCGTATATTCTGGGACGACCTGAGTCCGACCGAAGAAGGAGAAATCAAACCAAAAGAGGAGAAAAAGTTCGACGACAAACGCTGCACAATTCAGCTGATGAAACAACTGGATAATATTTTCGTCCGCCCGCATGAAAGTATCGTCATCAGAGATGGCATACTGCAGACACAAAAAGCCGAGTAGCAGTTTTTTCCGCAGCGTTATTCTCTTTCTTCAAATCAATTTGCAGTCGCAATATGTCTATACTTTTTCTTGCGATTGCTGTTTTTTCATTGCCCTCCTTGACACCCCCACTGCAACAACGTAAACTGCCATCGTATTATATTATAATTAAGACAATTCTCTTTCGTAAGTTGAGTTTCTTGTTTTTTGAATTTAAGGATAATGCCATGCATATCAATAAGATAAGTATTCTCTTCTGTATCGCTGCCTGGCTGATTTTGCTTGCACCTGTCACCACTTTCGGCGTTCCCATTCCCGCACTCGAATCGTATTCGCAAACCGCATGGCAAAATGCCTGGGAAGATGCCTGGAAACTGGCCTGGGAATCCGCCTGGAAATCCGTCAATACGGCATCCATTCCCGCCGTCGAATCCGCTACGGACAATGCAGTTTCAGAGATGACTTCAGATATGCAGGACGAACTGGCTGCCCTTGATTTCAACATTGTCTGGGGGACTCCATTCCAGGCCGCCACCATCTCTTCAACATACACGGATTTTCCTGATGCCGCTGTTGCGGATCAGCAGACAGGGTACGGCCAGCTTTTCATCAATACGCAACCCGCAGATGCAGAAATTGCCATTCGCGGAATCAAAGCCAGCTTTACCCAGGGTATGCCCCTGGCAGCGGGTACGTACATCGTAGACATTCACCAGTCCGGCTACCTCGCGCAGACGCGCCGCATTGAGCTGCTGCCGGACATGGCCGCCACTCTGGATATTTCCCTTACCCCCGATATCCCGGTTGAAATCGCCGGGCAGGACGAACAGAACCCGGACACGGCCACACAGGCGCAGCTGTACAAAAATCTGCTCACTCCCGCAGCCTACTCAGACGACAAGCAACAGGCTAAGGCGCCCGAATCCATCTCCAGCAGCGCGTCCTCTTCGGTCCAGACCGCAGCCGGACAACAGACCGTACAACCAGCCTTACAGCCTGATATCGCGGAAGATCCCCAACAAGCCATCAAGCTGGTCAAAGGGGCGCTGTTCGTCAGCACCGAGCCCGCCGACGCCAAGGTGCGTATTCTGCATATCAAGCCGATTTTCCATCAGGGCATTCAGCTGGCCCCCGGCCGCTATACCATAGACGCCGCCAGTGAGGGTTACGAACGAAGCGTTGCCACAGTGGAAATTGCTCCCGACAAGGACACCAGCATCCACCTGGCCCTCGAGCAGGCCCTGCCCAAGGCGAAACTCTTCGTACAGACCCAGCCTTCCGGCGCAACCGTGCGAATTCTCAACATCAAGCCTGTTTTTCATCAGGGCATGGAGCTGAAACACGGCGAATACCTTCTGGACGCGCAGCTCGACGGGTACAAGACCATCACCCGGACGGTCGAACTGGAGCCCGGACAGGAAAAAAACATCACCCTGAATCTGCCCGAGGCGCTGCCTTCTGGTCGTCTCTTTGTGCAGGCCTCCCCTGCCGAAGCCAAGATTCGCGTACTTGATATCAGGCCGAAATTCCGGCAGGGCATGCTCCTGGAAAAAGGCGAATACACCATCGACGCGCAGCTCGACGGCTACCAGACCGAAGTCCGGAAAGTCAGCATCGTTCCAGGCGAAGATGCCAAGATTTCACTGCAGCTGGACAAGGCTTCCGAAACCGGCAAACTTTATGTAGAAACCGAACCCTCCGGCGCCAGGATCCGCATTCTCGATATCAGGCCCAAGTTCGAACAGGGCATGGAACTGGACAAGGGCGAATACACCATCGACGCGCAGCTCGACGGCTACAATACCGAGATCCGGAAAGTCAGTGTCGTTCCAGGGCGGGACAATACAATCCAGCTGAGCCTGACCAAGGCTCCTGAAAAAGGAAAGCTGTTCGTCAACACCGATCCCGGTGACGCCAGAGTACGTATTCTGGCCATCAAACCGGTTTTCCACCAGGGCATCGAGCTGGCCCCCGGCTCCTACACTGTGGATGCCAGCCTCAAGGGGCACGAAACCGCTGTGGAGAAGGTAACCATTACCTCCGGACAGGAAACGCATATTTCACTGGCCCTGTCGGAATCCCCCTGCTGTGATACCCCTCTGGCCGTGGAGCTCACCCAGACCGCAGCACAGACAAAACTACCCGCCCCTGGCAACGGACAGCATGCCGGCAGCCGCAGAATTGCCGCAAAAGGATGTGGCCGGCTATGATGTGGAAGCTTTCGTGAGCATGGCCGTGCTGGCCATCAATGCAGGCAACTACGAAGACGCCATCAAGGCCAGCAACAAGGCGCTGACTCTGGATCCGGACTCCTCTGAAGCACTGAAGATCAAGGGCGATGCCTATCTGCTGAAGGAAGAATACGACAATGCCATCAGTCTGTACGACGAGGCGTTGAAGCACTCGGACGATTTGCAGCTGCAATTGAACCGTGATTACGCTTTCGAACAGCTCAAAATGGAGATCAGCCAGATCAAGGCCATGGAAAAACTCAAAGCCCGGAAGCAGGGCCGGAAAAACCAGTTCGCCCTGGACAATTGATTGTTCCCGCAAAGGTTATCGCTTGAATTTCAAAGCAGACTCTTGAGAGGGTCTGCTTTTTTTTGTAGTTTCATCACAGCAACCACCTGCCAGACCCGAACCTTGTGAGTAACCATGCCATCAAAACATCTTCCGCTGATTCCGACTGCCATCGTCCTCTGCTTCCTGCTGACCAGCCTGGCCCTGATTCCACGTCCTGCCTGGTGCCTGAGTTTTTTTCAGGCGCAATCGGACATCGAGAACCTGCGCCTGGAATTTACGGAAAAGCTCAAGGATCTGTACACGCTCCGCAACATCTATATCGACTCCAACAATCCGGACGCCACGGAAGCGGTTCAGCTCTTTATCAGCGAATTGCGCAAAAATATTTTTCTGGCCAACAACATCCTGGACCTGGCGTTTCTCTACTCCATGAGCAAGCCTTGCGATGAAAAAAGGCACTGTGAACGAGTACGTGGTTTCCCGGATGCATGAGATAGCCAAAAACATTTCGCACAATCGGGAAATGGTCAATGACCTTGCGGAATTGCTCGTGCAGCGCAAGCAGGAAACCCTGGCTGCGGATTTCACCAAATTCGAAAACCAGCTCGGCGAACTGTCGCTGCGTACCGAACAGCTGGCTTCTACCCTGGAGATCAAAGACTAGGCAGCCTCTGACAGGGCAAAAATACCATCACAGCCATGCCCCGCAGGCACTGCGCCGTCAGCGCGCCGCGAGCGCGTATTCCACTAGCCCCGTACGTAATCCGCCACATAGAGGATGGTGTTCACGTAGACCTTGCTGTGATTGTAATGATACAGGGCGCGCCGCTGTTGCCTGCGGCTGTTGCCGTGCCAGCCGGCCTGTTTCAGATAATTTCCCAGACTGTGCAAGGCGTCTTCCAGGCAAAACAAATCCACCAGACCGTCTCCATTTCCATCCCTGCCGAATTTTTCAATATTGCTTGGCATAAACTGGCAGATGCCGATGGCGCCGTAAACGGAGCCGGGTATGATCAAGGGATCGCGCCCCAGGGACTGCGCATGATGCAAAAGCGCCTTGAGCTCGTCATAGGCCCAGTCGGACTTCTGCTGCGTACGCATCCGCAAATAAGCCAACTCGGTCTTACCTACGCGTTCGTCGGAAAAATAACTGCGGATGGTGTCAAAGGAAGGCGTATCCGCCATGCAGGCGAGATTCAAAAAGGCTTTTTCATCGCCAAGAAAAGTACCCAGGCGCGTTTCCACGGCCAGAAGGCCTGTGGCAATGGAAGCCGGAACGCCATAGGTACGCTCCATTTTCAGCAGTTCGGGCTGGTGTTTCAAATAAAACGCTTTTGCCTCGCGCAAGCGCTCGGGAGTCGTGACCGAACGGTACAGGTCAGGTGTTTTTGGAATGGGGGGCAGTGCGAATCCGGCCGGCCGTGTTTTTCCCTTGGTACGCAGAATGTGCAGCAACTCATCGTTTGCCCTGCCGTCCTGTTCGAGCCCCTGAACCTTTTGAAAACCCCTGATTGCCTGACGCGTTTTGCTGCCGATAAAACCGTCCACCTTGTAGGTGTAATATCCGAGCCGGTGCAACTCCTGCTGGGTTTCACGAACAAGCCGACTTCCGAATTTATGCGTATACAGAGGCTTGATCTTGCGGGCCATGACCGCGGGATCATAGACAACGTCAGGTCGTGCGAACAGAGTTGTCATCTCCTTCCTGTCGAAACCATCGGAGGACAATCGTGCGATCAGCGGAGACCAGTTCCGTCCGGACGCTTCGGCTTGCTGGCCAGCCAGCAAAACGGCCCCAAGACAACAGGCAATCAGTACGTACTTGAAAAAGCTTCCAATGCGGTCAGTCATAAGGCTTTCAGCTTGCGGATGCATATTTCTTTTTTCTCTCCCTATGTGTTTGCTTTGCGCGGCTTCCTTATTTACCTGAAATATCGCATGTTCCAGAATCCCAGGCAAAGGGCAGCCCTTGCCCGCAACAAACCTTCTGTGCTATCTACGGGCAAAAACATGGAAAACCAATGAGTCTCATTCACCACTTGTTACGCGACTCACAGCAAGGAGTGTATACCATGCGTCGTTTTATGCAACGCTTTCAGCCCCATGACAATCAATTGCCTGTTGCTTTTGCTTTGTCTGTTCTTCATTAACGGCTGCTCATGGACCAGCCGGCAGCTGGGCATGTCGGACAGTTCGCAAGATGCGCAATCAGATACGGAGGAGTCACGGACGGCTATCCCCGATGACGCAAACCTGGCTGACAAGCGGGCGCTCTTGCGCCTCAGCTTCGGTATAACCGGCCCCATTCATATGGTTCCTAAAAAGGGCCCTGTGCAAACCCAGGCCTCGTATACGGTACCTGCTTCAAAATCAAAAACGTCCAAGGGAAGAAATACTCCCAAAAATGGGTCGTAAAACGTCAGCCGCCAAAAATGGCGCAGCCCGAGCCCCAAACAGCCGCAAAAACTTCCCAGGCAGCCACAGCAGCACCTGAGATAAGCCCCCATGGATGCGGACCAACAGAAGCAGAAGATCGACCCCAAAGGTATGCAGCCCCCCACCAAACTTCATACCAGTGTTCCCTTCGAACCCATGAAAAAGACGCCACCGGAACCTGTACGGCAAACACCTCCGGCTTCCGTAAGCGCCACCCCGCCAGCTGCTTCCACGGCAACGCAGCCTGACGGCCCCACAGCCACGCAAAAACAGCGGGGCGATATTGTTTACGGAACCACACAGGCTCTGCGCGAAGCAGTGGACAAGGCTGTGGAACAAAAAACGTTCCTGGGCTACACCGATCCGTTTGACGCATTTCCTTCCCTGGAAGGCAACGACACCATGAGCGCGGCCTTCATTCCGGTGGACCATCCCAACCACAAGGTTTTCTACCACGCATTCTATACGCCCGATAAGCCCTTTAACCGCCGGGTCTATGGTTACACCGTCATAGATATGATCACCAAGAAAGATTACGGGCACTTCGACGGCAACGCGGATGGAAAATTCGAACAGGATACCCTGCATCCGCGGGTGGTTTTTGATGATTACAATCAGAACCTCCAAAGCCAGTTTCGGAGAGAAAATGCCGGAAGTGGAACGAAAAAAGAAATAATTGACTTGCTGAGAAGAATCCGGACCCGGTCGCCAGCGGCCGGGTCTTTTTTTTAGGTCAATGCAGCGTCAAAAGCCTGTTTGGTGAGCCTGGCGGTTTTTTCCCAACTAAAGGCCGCCGCCCTTTCCAGCCCCCTCTGGCGCATGCTCCGGCGCAAATCCGCATCAGTTTCGATGCGCTCCAGCAACACGGCCAGTTCGGCCGGATCCTCGGGATTCTGCAGATACAATGCCGCATCACCGGCAACTTCCGGCAGGCTGGCCTTTGTGGTGGTAACCACCGGGCATCCGCAGGCCATGGCTTCCAGAATGGGCAGACCGAATCCTTCGTACACGCTGGGAAACACCAGAGCCAGGGCTCCGCTGTAGACGGCGGCAAGGGCTTCGTCATCCACAAAGCCCAGAGGCCGGCAGCGGCCGCTGTCATGGCTTTCGCTGTCCCAGCCGCTCCACCCCACGGAGACCAGAGGAGCCTGGTTCTTTCCCAATGCCAAGGCCTTGGGGATGATCTCCACGTTCTTGCGCGGATCTCCGCTGCCCACAAACAGAAAATAAGACTCCGGCAGGCCGAATTTTTCCCTGACGCTTCTGACTGCGTCATCGGAACGCTGGTAAAAAATATCCGCCGTGTGCGCTTCCGGCGTTACCGTGATCCTGGAATCCGGAAGAGACAGGTCTCGCAGCATTTCCATCCTGGTAAATTCGGACACGGCGATAAAGCGACTGACTTTGGCAAGGCGGCGATGGTAGAAGGTCTTGAAAAACAGAACGCGCTCTTTGGGATGCCACTGCGGATGGTTCAGCAGCGAAAGATCGTGGATGGTGAAAACCACCGGCACCTTTCCCGAGGCAAAGGGAAAAAAGGATGCCTCATGATACAGATCCACGCCCTTCAGGGCTGCCCGAAAACGCAGTTCACGGCGCATATGCAGAAACAGCCGGATGCTGAAGCCCAACTGCGGCGGAAGCTTCCAGAGTAATTCGACCCGCTTGGACCAGCGCGAAATGGATGCAGCCTTGGGTGGGATGGACTCCACGGTGGTCTTGCCGTCAAAATAGACCAGATCCAGACTGTCCGCGTACAAGCTCTCCATGGCAGTGTACAAGGATCTGATGTAGCGGCCGATTCCCGTACTGACATTGATCATGGGAATGGCGTTGACGATAACGCGCGTACGCCGGGGTGCGTTTTGTTTGCTGGTAGTCATGAAAACCTGCTTTTGGCTTTTAGCTGATTCAGCCTGGTCCGGCAAAAGCAGGATGGCCTGACCGGAGTCATCCCGCAGTACCCGGAGAAAAGAATTGCGTTCAGCTTCGCCTGGAAGCCAGAAGCATCTCGTAGAGTTTCAAATACTCATCGGCCATGCGCCCCGCAGTAAAAAACTGCTCGTAGCGCTTCTGGGCATTCAGTCCGTAGGACGCAGCAAGATGCGTATTGTTGCCGAGCGTATCCATGGCCCGACTGAGGGCCTGGGCATCGGAAGGAGGAATGACTATGCCGGTCAATTTGTCAATATTTACGAATGTGGTGCCCGTGCCGATTTCCGCAGAAATGAGCGGCTTGCCGAACATGGCTCCTTCCACCAGGCTTACCCCAAAGGCCTCGGAGCGCAGATGCGAAGGAAACACAATGGCATGGCACAGTGAAAGCAGAGCGACCTTGTCCTCTTCCGAAATACGTCCCACAAAAATCACGTTGTCCAGCAGCAGTTTCCGGGCCTTTTCCCGCAACTCGGACTCCAGGGGACCGGCTCCCGCAATGACTATCTTGTGTTTTTTCGAAGTGGCCGCTTCCAGCAGAATATCCAGCCCTTTGTAATATCGCAGAACCCCCACGAACAGAAAAAAATGCTCGCCCACACGGTCGCGCCATTGCTGCACGCGGTCATTTTCCACTTCCGGCAGAGACGTTCTGTTGATGCCGATGGGAACGGCGCACACTTTCTCGCGATAGTGCTGCAGCGTATCACTGGTCTGCATGTAGTTTTCCGAAGTAGCCACAATGCAGTCCACTTTGGACAAAAAACGCTGCATCAACGGAAAATAGAATTTGAGCAGGATTTTCTGCCTGACGATATCGCTGTGATAGGTGACGAGGGCGGGCTTTTTCACATGATACAAAATGTGGAGCAGATCCTGAACCGGATAGGGGAAATGGTAATGCACCAGATCCACCTCATCCAGACATTTGGAAAAAGCGGAAAACAGGCCCAGGCCAAAGGGCGTCGAAGCACGGTCGAACTGAGCCCGGCAACGGATAACCGTGGCCTCATCTCTTTTCAGAACATGCTCGCAGCGATCGTTGGTCAGGCACAGAACAGTGTTGTCCACGCCCCGCTTGCTGGTCTCGCAAGACAGATGATAAATGACCTGTTCGATACCTCCCTGCGAATCCGGGAGGTAGCGTTTGAAAAACATGCAGAACTTTCATGGTTAGTTCGAAAGACCTTTATAGTTCTGCGAAGAAGGCTGCTGCACCGTTATGCTTCCCGAATGTCCCGTATCCGGAGATCCGTAGGAAGTTTTGACCGGCAAATCCGAGGGGGGCAAAAATTTGCCAATGCCGCCCAGGCGGGATTTCAAGGCATTGGTCACTTCCACGGCATCCTGATCATTGTCGATGATATAGGGCACGATGAGCATGACCATTTCTGTCTTGTCGGTGGTTTCCGAATCAACCCGGAACAAACGGCCCAGCACAGGGATGGTGCTCAACACGGGAACCCCCGTGTACCCTTTGGAGCGGGTCCGGGAAATCAACCCGCCGATGAGAACGGAGCCGCCGTCACGCAGGCCCAACGACGTTTCAATGGTACGGTTGTAGATGACCGGGCTGTCGATCTCCGAATCCGTATTGGGCTGCGATTCGCTGACTTCCTGTGAAATGTCCAGATCTATCCGCTGGCCGGAGTGCACGATGGGCTCGACGGTCATCAACACACCCGTACTACGATAGGTGATGGACTGGTAAATATTGGTGTCTGACGAGTTGCTTGTGGTCTGGCTGGTAACGGTGGGCACTTCGCTACCCACGTCGATGGTGGCTTTGCTGCCGCTTTTCACCATGACGCGCGGTGTGGACAGAATGCTCACCCGGTCTTTGGAAGCAAAGGCGTTGAGGATGGCCCTGGTTGACCCAGCGTTATCCAGAATAAAGGAGATACCGCTGCTGCCAATGCCCAGAGAGTTCAGGGTGGAAATGGTTCCGCCCAGACTGTTGTTGTTGTCGCCGCCGGTAAAGTCGTGGCCCAAATCGGTGTTTTCCAGCAACCATTCCACGCCGAATTCCTCGTCTTCACTCAGGGTGATTTCAGCAATGGTGACTTCTATCAAAACCATGCGCGCCGCGTGGTCCATTTCCTTGATGACGGACAAGAGCTGACGCCACTCACTCCGCTTGCCCTGGAAAATGATGGCGTTCCTGGCCTTGTCCACCACGAGATTCCCCGGCTCTTCATCCGTACTGTCGTCGCTTTTGGACTTGGATTTGGAGTTGGAATCTTTGGACGCAGTGTCTTTGGAAGCAGTATTTTTGGTGTCCGGCTTTGCCGCACTCGGATCACTGCTCTTATTGTTGGCCTTTGCGCTCGAAGAACGCGCACTTCTGGCGGCACCTCCAGCGGAAGCTCCACTGCCGTACTTCTGGAACGTGCCTCCCTGGGGAAGATTGTCTACCACGTCCGACAGCACGTCGTACAAATCTTCAGCACTGGTATTTTGTACGGGGTAATAATAGATACCATACACGTCTTCTTCCAGGGCCTGGCCTGGACTATCCAGGGTTTTCACCCAGTCACGGATATGATTCAGTGTTTTCAGATCCGGAGCAAAGGCTATAACCGCCTTTACGGACTCGATGGGCAGCAGAATCACGCTTTTTCCAGCATCACTGAGATTTTTGGAAGTGGAATATCCTTCCGACGACAAAACATCGATCAGCATCTCGCTCAATTCTTCCGCATCAATGTACAAAGGCTCGATACGAATGCTGTAACGGCCGGTCAAAGCGGGCTGGTCAAACATGCGGACGCCTTCCACTGCCTGGGCCACCAGCGTACGCGGTCCCATGAGGATGATCGAATTGCCTGTTTTGGAGGCGGTGACCACCAGGCCGTAGTCCTTGTAGGCACTGGTCAGCCATTGCGTCATCTGCGCACTGCCAATCACCTGCAGAGGAACCACCTGAAAAACCGGCCGGTGGGTAACGGGAACTTCCGGCAGGGTACGGCCACTGACAAGCAAAGGCGGCTCGCCGTTCACCTGCTGCTGATTCAGGGCTTGGTAAAATCGCAGTACCATGCCCTGCTCTTCCACGATGATGCCGTAATTTCCCAGCACCTGGCGGCAAAGCGAGTCCACCTCTTCCGGCGAAAGATTTTCACTGGTACGGACAGTGACCAGGTCGGTCAGTTTCTGCAGCGCGGGTGCTATCTCAAAGGAACGGTGGAGGATATTTCCATATACTTCATTGATGAATGCGGGGATGGGCATGCTCTCGATGCTGAGCATGATTCCGGCCTGCTGAAATTTGGAGGACGTATTCGCTTTTTTCAGTCCCGCAACCGCACCCTGCGTATAGTTCGGGCTGGGAGAACCGGGAGTTTTCTGAAAACGCTGAGGCACCACGGGCGGCTGCATCTCCTGGGTGTTGTCTACCATCACGGGTTCTTTTCGCGGAGGACGCAACGGTTCTGGCAGCTGCACGTATGAGCTTTCATCCTTGCTACAACCGGATCCGACGAGAAGCACCGGCAGAACCATGATAACGACGAGTGCAAGAATTCTCATGAACCGCATTATCTGGCGACATGGGAGGTGTGACGTAAACAATGGTTTATTCCTTTGAGTCCTCGAGTTTGAAATACGCTTTTACACTCAATGTGAAACGCTTGGGATCGCGGACCGACTGTCCGTTTTCGGTTATCAGAAGCCGTTCAATACTGATCAGCTTGTCGGAACCTTCAATTTCGCGCAGCATTCCGGCAACATCCTCGGGAGGAGTGTCCGCTTGCAGATTGGCGGCCACCTGCCAGATCGAATCTACGCCCACAACCACATATGCCTGCTCCACGCGCAGGGCAGGCGATGCGAAATGATATTTCGCAATCAGCCCTTCCGCCCAGGCCTGCACCATGGCTTGAGCCAGACCTCTTGATTTGGCTCTCCAGAGCCTGGAGTCCACCATGGAAGCCAAAGCCTTGGCGTCTTCATAATTTTGAATCCAGCTTTCATCAAGACCGCCCTTTTTCAGCTTCAGGTAGTTTGTGGCCAGCTGGTCATACTGCTTTTCCTGCTCTCGCTGATAATCGGAAACAACCAGAAACAAATACAGCAGTAAAATGCCCGCAACGGCCAGGGTTCCTAAACGAAGCCTGGGATTTCTTTTCCATTCATCCCGCAAGGAACTCAAACTGGAATCAGTCATCTGAATCATCCTGCGAATTCAAGAGCATATGCATCCGCAACCGGTCCTGCCCGCTTTTTTCCGCTGTTACATCCCTGAACATGGGGCTTTCCTGAAAGGAATTGATGAACGCAACCGGCGTCATGTCCTTGCCCTGCAAAGTTATCTCCAGCTCATCTTTGGTATAACGCCATTCTATAATCGCTACGGAATTCACCGGAAAACGTCGTACGGCTTCATGAAACAGCTCCAAAGGAGATGGATAACTTGCCAGATCAAGCAACTGCCTGGCTTCATTTTTGTATTGAAGCGCTTTTGCCCTGGCATTCTTTATGGGTCTGGCCTGTTGTGACAGCACTTTCATTTCCGGTTCCAGTGTTGCTATGCTGTCGTGGAGTCGCCACAATACAACGCCCTCCCAAATAAAAATCGCTGAAAAGACAAGCAGTCCAATAATGATCCAGAATTTTTCAGTGCGCACATCCAGAGCATCCAGTCCACTGGAACGCCTGGCCCAGGGAACCGGTAGCCACTCAAAGGTATCTGCAGAAGGAATCGATGTTCCCGGAGAAACATCATTGGCAATGAGAAAGCGCGACCAGTCCTGCAATCGAGGTACATCATTCCACCAACGGCTGGCTACCAGCAAGCCTTCCTTCCAGACGCGTCCTTCATAGCCTTCCTTGCACGCTACAAGTTGTGGAATATCACTATCCGAAGGGGGATTCAATACGGATTCTGGCAAAACGGACGCAGAGTTGACCCCCAGAGACTGCATTTCTTCCATACGCAGCAATTCATCCCAGATCCAGACCTGTGCATAATCACCCTTCCAGGAAATGTATTGACCGGTCTGCAGAAAAGGGCTCCACTGCAGAATACGTACGCTCAATGCGTTTTTACGTTCAGCAGAAGGTACTTCTGCCAGTTTGAACGTGCGGAACAGACAAAATCCGCGCCCGATTATCCACTGCCGTTTGCCGAACCGGGTTTCTGGAGACAGTATTTCCTTTTTACCATGATAATATCTGCGTACAGGATAGGACCACTGCTTCTTGCGGGACTTTTTGCCGCTTTCCGCTTCAGTTGCATCCCCCTCCAACGCCTCTTCCTGCGGTTCATCAAGATCCAACGGCAATGACGAACCATCAAAAGCGGGGTCAGAAATACTCTTTTTGGAAAATATTGTCTTCAATGGTCGTAAATTGCGCATCCCGTTGATCCTCGGCCAATGGAGTTGAGATCATATAACTGACATTCCAGGGTACTTCGGATTTGGTATCCTTCAATGCCAGTTTGAAATGGATTTCCCGCATTCTGTTGGACCCTTCGTACCAGACGGAAAGCCTGTAGTACGATGATGCCCAGAATGAAATTTCCATCTCCATTACATTTAATTGTCTGCCAATGATGGCGTAAATTTCATTGATATCGCTGAACGCCCGAGACTCCCGTTCATGCAGCACCAGTTTCATCTCATCCTCGCTGATTCCGGTAATCAGCCTGATGATGGGGCCCGGCGCCGAATTCAGATTCGGTAGTCCACCTATGTCTATGGTGGTGGTCATACGGGGAAAACTGTGCCCCTTCCATAGAGATTCTGTACTCGCCCAATCAAGAATATTGAATGCTTCCCACGATGTAAACAAGGCCCTGTTGGGAGGATCGGGCAACCCCCGCGCATCATACGACGAGGCTTCCGCACCATTGAGCCGTTTATCGTTATCAGTGTCCACATAATCCTGAAATTGATCGATCAAAGGCCCGACCTTGCTGTCCGGCACCCCCATATACTGCAAAATTTGAGGGAAACGCGGCAAGTCCGAAAGTTTCAGCAGACCGCCTTCGTCCTGCAAAGCGAAACGCCCCTTGCCAATCCCGACGTAGGGCCGGTCATCCATACGCAGGTGCACGGTGGAATTGCCTTCGCCTTCTCCTATGAACCCAGCCAGATCAACCGATTTGGCGGCAACAAAATATTTGACCACCGCCTCCGTGCTCATCTGGTCGATCTCCCCTTGCAGCTGTTCCTTGACCACATTGGCCCTTTGCAACGAGAGAGTGGTCCAGGAGGCAAAGGCCCCCACGCCCACGGTTATGGCGGCAAGTATCCACAATGTTGCAGCCAGGACGAATCCGGATGCCCTCTTGTCTGGCTTCACAATTACTCCATAAACGAATTTTCGTCTTTGATTTTCCAGGCCCGCCGTCGTCCGGAGACATTGGAAAACCACATGGTGGTCCCTTGCAGCGACTTGACTTGAAGCATGATGCCGTTGGGCACGGAATCACTGTCCTGCCCGGAAGGGGGCCACCGGCTGTGCCAGCGTCCATCACTGTCCAGGTAACGAAATCTTCCCTTGCCCTTGAACCAGCGCGCCAGCTCCCAATCTTCCTTTTTCTTCTCGGAATAGAGAAGCTGCAGCACATTGTCTTCTTTATCCAGCTTCACCGTAATTTTTGTGACGGCTCCCACACCATTGATCAACGAGGCCAGGCACATTCCGGAAAATTCATCTTCATCACCCTTGAAATAACCGGACTTGTCTCCGGAAATGGGCGCACTGATATACGACGTGACTTCCTTGAACCAGAAGGCTTCCAGGGTTTCAGATCGCTGACGTTCAACCTGGGCCAGAAGCCGCAGACGCAAGGTCACCACCTGCGACATTCCCTGCATCAAAAGCATGGAGATGAAGACCACCAGAAAGAGTACGATCAGCATCTCCAACAGGGTAAAACCGGCTTGACGCCTCATTCCAATCTGTACTCCGATCTTCTTGAACTATTTTGTGCGGCGGTAATAACCGACCTGCAGCACGTCGAACTCTTCAATGGTTTTCCCTTTCTCTTTGACCGTCACATGCGTCTTGTACAGGGCGACTTCATAATAACTGTCGTTCTTGTTCCAGACTTTGGGTTGCACTATTTCCGCCTTCCAGTGCACCTTGTAAGGGCCCAGTTCCGCAGTGCCGCTTTTGTCGTCCATGGGATTCACCTGCTCCATGTAGGCAAGCGCATTGCGTACGATCTGCACACGGTCCAGATGCTCCTTGATGTGACCGAGATTGGCGACACTGGAATTGATCAGGGCATAGGCAGCCATGCCAACCAATGAAATCAACACCATGGAGACAATGACTTCCAGAAGTGTGAATCCCGCAGCACGGGTCTTCGCGGCGTGCGCGGACAACTCGTTCACTGTACTTCCGGACGACATAACGGACCTTTCATCTTTACAGTGATCGAACGGCCGTGCCCGGACAAAACCACCGTACCTCCAAGACACACGCCACTGGCCCGGTAGCGGATGGGAGTCTTGGCATCCAGGACCCAGCCTTCGGGCAAGGGCATGGTCATGTTCCCTTCCAGAGTTCCGGGATAATGCACCAGATCGAACTCCCGCCCCTGCAGCCTGGCTTCATACCCCAGACTGCCAAGGGCCTCCAGAGCCTCGTCGCGTTCGTTGGCCCAGACCATGGAATCGTACATGGTCATCACTCTCGGAACCACGAGGCCTGACACGGCACCCATCAGCGCCAGGACGATGACTATTTCCAACAGAGAAAAACCGGACTGTCCGGCTTCGACCGACTTACAGGACATTCCTCTTCCGTACCCCGCCCGTCAACGGACTAATTGCCTTCAGGAGGCAGGTATCCCAGGTCTTTGTTGATTCCGTCGCCGCCGCGCTGTCCGTCCGCGCCAAGGGAATACAAGGCAAAAGGCTGGTTGTCGGCTCCGGGAATGCCGTACTGATAGGGATTGCCCCACGGATCCGCAGGAATCGCCTCATCAAGATAGGGGCCGTTCCAGAGATCCTTGGCCTTTTCATCAACAGGCGCCTTCCAGAGAGCCTCGAGACCTTCCTCGACATTGGGAAAACGATTCACGTCCAGACGGAACGTTTCCAGAGCGCCTTTCATCATCTTGATCTGCGCTTCAGCGGTGTTCACCTTTGCGCGGTCCACCTGTGTAAACAGCCGGGGGCCTACCAAACCGGCCAAGAGACCGATAATCACGAGTACGACCAGCATTTCCAGAAGCGAAAAACCCGCTGCCCGAGTAATGCGACGTTTTTGAGTAGATTTTTTGTTCATTGCAGTATCCTTTTTTGTTCGTTGGCGTTGAACACCTATATGCTAATATTGTTCACACTTGTGATCGCGAGGATGATCCCGGCCATAATCAGGCCGACCACACCACCGATCATGATGATTGCCAAAGGTTCGAGAAGCACGAGAAAACGCTTGGTTCTCGCCCGTACGCTGGATGTGTACAAGGCTGTCATGGAGCGCAGCATGGCGGCCAGTTCGCCCGTACGCTCGCCCACCCGGATCAGGTTGAAGCCCATGGGCGTGATGGCCCCGGCTTCCTGGAGCGAATGCGACAAATGCACGCCGTTCTTCACGGATTTGGAAACATGCGCGAGCCGGGCCTGCAACTGCGACGAAACCACAAAGCTCCGGGCCAGTTCCAGCGCACGCATCAGCTCGACCCGGTTTTCAAGCAAGGTTGCCAGCATGGCGGACCAGTGGGCAATTTCCGATTCCATCAGCCACTCGCGGAACATGGGAACCTTGGAGAAAAAATCCCGAACCTTGAGGCGGATCTCGGGATTGGCGAAGCCATAGACCACAATGGCCACAATACCAGCGGCCAGGGCGCTGATGACGATGAGGTTGTTGTTGACGAACTCCCCCGTACGCAGCACAGCCTGGGCAAGGAAAGGCACTTCCGCCTTTGACTTGTCCAGCAGGTTCACGAACTTGGGGACAACCACCGCAAAGATCAGCATCACGGCCCCGATTCCGGTAAATATGAGAATCATGGGATAGGTCATGGCGTTGCGCATTTCCGTGGCAACCTCCATGTCGTATTCCCACTGGGTAACGCCGTCGCGCAGCGCAGGCCCGAGCTTACCGGTCAATTCGCCCGCCTCGCAAAGCGGATAAAAATAACCAGGCAAAGGAATAAGGCTGGATTTCAACGCTTTGGAAAAATTTTCACCCCGGCGCAACCCAGCGCCGATTTTTTCGAACTCTTTGGCAATGAAAGGCTGTCCGGAAGATTCGGCCAGAGACTCCACGGCTTCTTCCAGAGAAACCTTGGATTCCAGCAAGGTCGTCAGCTGGTGCATGTACATGACCAGTTCTTGCTTGCTGGCCTTTTTTTTGGAGGTGCGCTTGCCGGAGGCCTTTGCTTTTTCCTCCTTGATTTCCACAACGCGCAAGCCCTGCTTCTGCAGGGCTCTGATGGCGTCACGCGCGGTGGCCCCAGAGGTTTCGCCTGTTACTGTACCGCCTTCCGCGTTGAGTGCCCGGTATTTGTAATTCATTGTCCGCCAGTAGGTAAAAAAACAGTTATTCGTCAGTGCAGAAAATTTTGATTTTTCTTACACAAATGTACAGGAATGACCGCGCCATTGTCGGGGCAAGCAAAGAATGCCGCTGGAGCGGACCATAACGTTTTTTCGCTCCATCACAACCCGGCCGGTTTGCTGACAGAGGACTCAGCAGCGGCCTTGCCTGAACATTTTACCGTCCTTGCTCTGGGAGGTATCAAATGCTCCTCGTCCATCAGATCCCAGAAACCGCACGTCTTTACGGACCGCGCCCTTGTTTGCCCGGCACTTATCAGCCGCCGGGGAAACAGGCAAACCAAAGAAACCAGCCCCACTCCCATTCCGGCCAGAATGCAGGCCGCATAGGTGGCCTTTCCGCGCAACAAGACGTATCCGGCGGTTGCAGCCCTGAAGGGAACGCACAGTGCATAGGATTTCAATATCTTACTGAGTGGAAAATTACGCAGTACAACCCAGTAGCTGTTCCGTTCGCAATAAAAAATCTTGCGGACCGGGGCATGTTTTTTGGTTGATGCACCAAATTTGTGAAAAATCTGCGCTTCGGGCACACAATACAACTCCCATCCGTTGATCCGCAAGCGCAAAGAAAGGTCCACGTCTTCAGAGTACATGGAGAAACTCTCGGGAAACAGCCCGGTTTGCTCAAGGGCCTGAGGCCGCAGCATCATGGCGCCGCCTGTAATCCCCAACACCCGGATCGGGTCCTGATTCTCGGGATCATAGGGTTCGCGGAAATCTCTGTCCCAGGTTTTTCCCGAAAGGGAGCAGCGACATCCCGAAGAATTGACCAGCCCGGGCTCGTCCATGAAACGCAGCAAGGGCTGGCACCCGCCCGCTTCCGGATGCGCCTCCATGAATGCGGCGAGAAGCCCCAGACAGCCGGGAACAAGAGCCGTATCGTTGTTCAGGACAAACAGGTAATCCGCATGTTCCGACAGGGCCAGGCGCATGCCCACGTTGTTGCCTTTGCAAAAATACAGATTTTCACTGTTGACCAGGATTTCCACCTGGCTGAAGTGCTCGCGTACGTACTCTATGGATCCGTCCGAAGAGGCGTTGTCCACCAGCAGCACCCTGATGTTGCTGTAGCCGTCTGAAAATATGGAAGACAGACAATCATGAAGATGATGTCTGCCGTTATAATTGAGAATAATAATAAAGATGAGAGGTTCGTTCATAGTCTGCGATCACGCCTGGATTGCATTATACATACGGCGCCCGGCGCCTGTGATCCATTCGGTTTCATTGGCAGGCAATGCGGATACGAACGACCTTCCGCAAAACCAGCGCTCCTTTTCAGTACCGTACACATACCCACATCATTAGATTAAGTCTAGAAAAAGAGCGTAAAGCAAACCGCATCCGGGACAACACGTCCAGCCGGGTGCGGTATTTATAATCCGAACAGACCAGGGGGTGAACTACGACAACAGGATTCTCCTGTTCTCCCCTGGATAAAAGCGTGTCCCCGGAAAAGGAGTTTTCCGGGGACACGCACTTGTTGGTCATTTGGTCTATTTCAGATCCAATGTTTTGAAGAAGTTGTTGCCCTGACGCCGAATCAGCAACATGGCCACTCCTTTTTCCTTGGCATCGGTCTGTACCATCATCTTGAAAGCACTGGCGGACCCCACGGGCTGCTGGTTGATTTCCAGAATCACATCACCCGCCCGAATGCCGGCTTCAGCCGCTCCGGAATCAGGATCGACATCCAGCACCAGCAGGCCTTCGCCCTTTTCCAGGCCCATGGCCTTGGCTTCGCGTTCGTTCACGGAGCGCAATTCCAGTCCGAGAACAGCGGTGCCTTCTTTTTCCGGCTCCATCTGCCCGTTGGCCGCGATCTTCTTGGTATCGCGTTCGCCCAGAACAGCGGTCAGGGTCAGTTTTTTACCCTTGCGCCATACGGTGAGCTTGGCCTTTTCACCAGGGGAAAGCGTGGCGACCTTGCGAGTCAGCGCACTTGCATCATCCACACCCTCGCCATTTACCTCGAGGATGACGTCGCTTGTTTCAACGCCGGCCTTGTCCGCGGGATCACCGTTGTTCACATTGGCCACCAGGGCGCCCTTGGGCTCTTCAAGCCCCAGTGCCTTGGCGGTATTGTCGTCCAGATCCTGGATGGATACGCCCAGCCAGCCGCGCTGGACCTTTTTGTGGTCTTTGAGTTCTTCGATGACCTTTTTCGCCATGCTGCTGGGAATCGCGAATCCGATACCCTGACCGGAAGCGATGATGGCCGTGTTGATGCCAACGACCTTGCCGTCGAGAGTCAGCAGCGGACCACCGCTGTTGCCGGGATTGATGGACGCGTCGGTCTGCAGGAAGTCGTCATAGGCGCCGGCGCCGATAACGCGGCCCTTGGCGCTGATGATGCCCGTGGTTACCGTATGGTCCAGACCAAAGGGGTTGCCGATGGCAAGAACCCAGTCGCCCACTTCAGCCTTTTCGGAATCGCCGAATTCGAGAGTGGGGAGGTCTTTTTTGGTGTCGATCTTGACAAGCGCCAGATCGGTCTCGGGATCACGGCCGATGATCTTGGCCTTGAACGGCTTTTCAACATCCTGCAACTGCACTTCAACATCGTCGGCTCCGGCAACCACATGGTTGTTGGTCACGATGTAGCCGTCGGTGGAAATGATGAAGCCGGACCCGAGCGAACGCTGAGGCGTACGCGGCATGCGGCGTCCGAAATATTTCTGGAACTGATCGAAAAAGTCCTCAAAAGGTGAGTTGGGATCTCCATTTTTGGGCATGCCGCGAAACGAATCCATATCTTCCGCACGTTTGGCATGTTTTGTTGTGCTGATGTTGACCACTGCTTGCCCGGCTGCTTTAGCCAGTTTGGAAAGCTCCGGCAGGCCGTTGACCGAAACTGAAGCCGCAGCAGGTACGACCATCGACAAGATCAGCAGCATGGTAACGACTGGTACTGTTCTTCTCACACTCATGTTCATAGGTATATCTCCTTGCGGGAATGTCTTCACGGCTTGCCGTGAAACGGATGTACTTGTGAATTCACAAACAGGATATTGCCCTTGTGTCCTAACAAATTAACCCGGGTATCTTTCAAAAATCTTTCGCACAAATTACAAAACTGAAAGACAAGCCGGGAGAACTGTACTGACTCCGGCTAATCCGTTTTCAACACGTACCCAACCCCGCGAACAGTATGCAAGAGTTTCTGATCAAAGCCTTTGTCCAGCTTGTTCCGCAACCGGCAGACCAGAACATCCACAACATTGGTCTGCGGATCAAAGTCATACTCCCAGACATGCTCCAGAATCATGGTCTTGGACACGACCCGGCCTGCATTGCGCATCAGATATTCCAGCAAGGTGAACTCCCGTGGCTGCAGTTCCAGCACCGTCTCCCCGCGACGCACCTCGCGCTTGAGCAGATCTATGGACAGGTCTCCCACGGTCAGGCCAGTAGGTTCGGACTCCGAAGCCGAACGACGGATCAGGGCCTGCACCCTGGCCAGCAGTTCCGCAAAGGAAAAGGGCTTCACAAGGTAATCATCTCCGCCGGTCTGCAGTCCCTTGACCCTGTCTTCCACGGATCTTTTGGCGCTGAGGATAATTACCGGCGTCTTGATTTTTTTCTTGCGCATCGCTTCGATGAGCTCAAGCCCGTCCATATGGGGCAGCATGATATCCACAACAGCCGCATCATAGGGCTCGCCCAGGGCCAGGTGCAGACCTTCCACACCATCGGGCGCGTGGTCCACTGCAAAACCGGCTTCCTGCAATCCCTTGCGGACGAATTGCGCGATTTTCTGATCGTCTTCCACAAGAAGAATTCTCATTGGCATTCCCCCTTTATCGGATCTTCAACTATAAAATGCAGACCCTGAATAAAATTTTGCTAGTACTGACAGGCGTTTTTTGCGGATGACTTGTGGCATGACACACTCCGCCTGTTCGTGCAACACCCGAACACTCCATGCCGTGCCGGTTCAGCCTGTTAGCAGGCAGAGTCAAGATCCGACTCAGGATCCTGACCCGGAATAGAGTATAAAACATTTTCCGGCCACGTACACCGCCCCGGTCATTTTCTCCCAAAAAGACTTTGCCTCCGAAACCTGTTTCGCGTTGAACACCTTTCCAAAGGTTGACCGAAACAAAAATGTTTTGCCCTGCCCATGCAACCCGTCCCTGGACCTGCGGGCACCTTTTGCGAATGCCGTTATTCAAAGCTTATTCAGGGCTTCCTTGCAATAAACATCATAAACACACATGGCATGAAAAGGTATAGCCTGGTCATATATCGCAATTATAACACTCTGTAATAATGAAAGTTTTTTGTCTGCATTTTAACCAGTTCGCAAATATCAACCGCCTCTCCCTAATGTTCGGGTATTGGTGGACCGATAAGAAAATCATATGGGAATCTTTTTGGGGAGGAGAGACCATGAAGATTACGGGAGTGCTGTCCGGCATGAATTCCGGCCAGCAAACGACCAGGAGCACTGCCAGCAGCTCCAGGTCGAGCAGTAAAACACGTGAGGATGCTCGCGACAAGGTGAGTATCTCCGCGGAAGCACAACGTATCGTACGTGAGAATTCGGCGGAGACCACCGACAGGCAATCACGGCTTGAAGCTATCAAAGCTCAGGTTGCGAGCGGGGAATATTCCATCAATGCCAAGGAAATAGCCGAGAGAGTCATTCAAAAGGAACCAGAAAGCTTTCTCGCCGAGGCCTAACTTTAACGGTTCTGTCTGCCATATGCATATCCATTGCTTTTCAGGCCCGGATGCACCGCATCCTGGGCCTGAAACTTTTCCGGACAGGGGCAAATTCCACCCGTCCAGCTGAGATAACTCCTCTTGTTCTGCCTAATATCCATCCTTCACGATTGATAAAAGATGCACCTCATGGCATGCTGTCCGGCGTGATTCGTTAGAGAATCTTTTTTCGCTAACCTGTTTTGGCTGAGGATTTCCCCGCACGCATGCAAGAGGGGAATTCCCTGATGGTATTTCATGACGGATTCCGACAACAGTCCCCAGGATCGGGGCATGCCGCCCAAATCATCGCCAGTGGCCCTTGCCGCTCCGCTGCCTTCCGGGTTTGACCTGAATGGTTACGAAATCAAACGCCTTCTCGGACAGGGCGGCTTCGGGTTCACTTATCTGGCCGTGGACAGCAAACTGCGCCACCAGGTCGCCATCAAAGAATACCTGCCAGTTACGCTGGCCAGGCGGGAAACCCGTTCGCAGGTCGGTCCGCTGAACCGGGAAGTGGATCAACGCTTCGCCCTGGGCAAACAGGGATTTCTCAAGGAAGGCCAGACCCTGGCCAGATTCAAGCATCCAAATATCGTACGGGTGCTGACTTTTTTCGAGGCAAACGGGACCGCCTATCTGGTCATGGATTACGAGCAGGGAGAAAGCCTCAAGGACATGATCGGCCGGCTCGGCCACCTGGAAGAACGCGAGTTGCATGATCTGGCGCGCCCTTTGGTGGATGCGCTGCGCGTACTGCATGATTCGGGATATATTCATCGCGACCTGAAACCCGCAAACGTCTATGTTCGCGCGGACCATTCCCCCGTACTGCTGGATTTTGGCGCCACCCGAGGCACCATGGACACCGACGACGCCGGTACCGGCACCATGCTTACCCCGGGCTATGCGCCACCCGAACAATACGAAGGCTCCATGGAACATCAGGGACCATGGACGGACATCTATGCCATGGGCGCCCTGCTGTACCGCTCCATCACGGGCCGTATTCCGCCGGACGCGCTGCAACGCCTCAAGGCCACCCGTGCGGGATTTCCCGACCCGCTGTCTCCGCTCGCCCACCACGGGCGGCTGCGTTACTCGCCCCTTTTTCTCAAAGCCGTGGACAAGGCGCTGCTGCTCAAGGCCTCGGATCGCCCGCACAGCATGGACCAGTGGAAACTCATGCTCTGGCCACCCGGCTCTTTTTCGCACTCGGGCGAGGCCATGAACACGGACGCGGAAAGCGGCCGCAATCAATTCGGCCCGCTGGCCTCCCAGATTGCACGGGATCTCGGACTGGAGGAAGACCAGCCGCATTTGCCCGCCCCGGAAAAGGATCTGCTGACCGGCTTTTTCAAACACATCCTGCACCTCAGCAACATCAACGAACACATCCGGCAGGACGCGGACTGCTTTGCGCCGCTGCAGCCGACCAGTTTCGAAACCATGAGCAACGGTCTCCTTGCCCTGGAGTATTTCAAGGATCATCAGGTGGACCTGGTGGTCTGCGATTCCCTGCTCGCGGACATGGGCGGACGTGAATTCCTCGAGCTTCTGGGCAATACGCACCGCGGACGCCGTACCCCGGTGCTGGTCATTTCCCGGGACCGCCGTCAGCATTACATCCTGGATCTGATAGCCCGCGGCGCCTGGGGCTATATCGTACGGCCCTGCACTCCCGAGACCATCAAACGGATCATGCCGCGCATCCGCGCACTGTCCCTGTTTATGGACATTGAAGAGGAATTGTGCCGCGAAGGCTGGAAACAGCTCCGGGCCGACAACCCGCGTCGGGCCATTGACTCGTTTGAAGAGGTCATCAGCTTTGAGGACGACGTGGCCATGGGCGAGGAAACTGGCTGTCAGGAGTACCAGGATCAGGGGTTCGAAGAATTGCTGGCCGAGCGCTATGGCTCAGCCATGGCCGCATTCTGCAAGGCCGACCGTGCCGCCGAACTCATGGCACGCTCGCATGCGGGACTGGCCCAGGCCTTCAAAAATCTCAACGACGCCCGCCTCAGAGGACAAACCCACCTGGCCCAGGAATCTTTGCGCAAGGTTCAGAAACTACGAGAGATCCGCATCAAATTCGTGGATGTCATCAAATTCCAGAGCCATGTGCCCAATCCCTGGAATACGCTGGGCGTGAAACTCAGCAAGCTGGGAGAACTGCCCCAGGCGGCCCACGCTTTTGAGCAGGCACTGCGCGAGGCACCGGATGATGCGGTCATCCATTTCAACCTGGCAAAGGCTCTTGCCGGGCAGCATGCCACTGAAAAAGCCATGGCTGTTCTGGAAAAGGCTCTCGAGCTGCAGCCCGACCTGACTCCGGCCAGTACGCTCTACTCACAGCTTGGCAGCAAAATTCTCCGCCAGCGCTCTGATTCCGGGGTGGACAACGAAACAACCATCTTCGGCTCCGCACTCTCCGTACTTGACGACTGATTCCCTGCCTCTGCCTGCGCTGATCATTTTTGCACAAAAAAGCCCGTTCCAGAGGTTTCGCCTGAGCGGTACATCTCTGGAACGGGCGCAATGCGTAGAGTGTCGGCTACGCATCACTAATACGGTTTAGTGTGTCATAAGGCAGTCAACTTATGAACTATCTCATAAGGGCAGTTTCAACGGAACGCAGGCCGAAAGCCGCCAGCTTCTGATCCAGGTCGGCCAGAAGCGCGGACGGGTTGTTTCCCTTTGCCATGGGCTTGGAAGCCAGCAAAGGCAGAGTGAACCAGGTCTTCAACCATTCGGAAGGAATGTAGCTCTTGCCGTCGCCGTTGCAGAGATTCTGGTAGGCGTCGAGCAGAGCATCGAATCCGGGAGTTTCCTCGGGCTGCGCCACACTGTTGCTTTCTTCGCTGTCCTTGGTTTCAAACCAGTTCATCAGCATCTGGGAAAGCGTATCCGTGGGGCGCGACTGTTCAGGCTGCGGCTCCAGAAGAAGCTCGGGATCCTGGGCTCTGTCGGCAAACCATCCCAGCAGCAACTGCGACTGGCAATCAACGGGTTCCGTGGGCAGAGGACCAAGGTCGACGGGAGTTTCTTCCTTGATGATTCCGGCATTGGCATCAAACCAGGCCATCAGCATACGCGAATGCGTATCCGTGGGCAGGAAAGATACTTCGCCCTTTTCGTTTGTAATCATGAATTCATCATTTACCGTGACAGTGGCTACATTGGACTTTGTCATTTTATTTCTTCCTATATGTATCCGCCAGGAGTCTTTTGGACTGATGCAATCCGGCGGAGTTATAAAGAGTGACAAACAAACTTATAAAACCTGCGACTCAAATTGTAATTGCTTTAGTGGCTACCGGTGCGTTCGAAAACGAACTGAAGAACAGGATTAACATGCCCCGGTTTCCTCATGTGCAATTTTTCACACGAATAAACCCATCCAAAGGAAATGTGAAGTCTTTCACGTTATTTTTTTCACATTATTTTTTATTACTTTTATATCAGGCAGATACAATTGATTCTTGTATGATTTTTTGGTGCAAAAACAAGAGGAAGCGGGCTCTATTTTCAGTCATTTTTCCATGTTTAAAAAATACCTTTGATTGTAGTACATTAGAAAACAGGCATCGCGGCATGCATGTCCATGTACCACTTTGGAAGCGTTAAAACAAAATGACTCACTCCGAGTTTATCCATCTAACACTCCAGTATTATTCGAAATAAAAGTATAACGCAGCACAGCTTTTTTTTAATTTCCTGCACTGAGTTGCAGGGAAGGTCACGCCACTAGCAAATGTTACGGGTACTCGCCGTGACGTTTTTCCCTCTCCGTGGAATCATGACTCCCCTTTCCAGCGGACGTACTGCCGGACAGTCTTTCAAAATTATTTCCACAATCAGGTTTCATGCCCGCACTACGGATATCCAGGTCTAAACTCCCTGTTCCTAAACACTTCTTGCTGTTCCAGCATCAATTTTTGTCTACAATTCAAATAGTTTTGTACTGATTTTGAACAATTCTACGATTGTATAAAATCGGCAAATTTTGTAAGCCGTTCAGGTTGTGTCAATTGGAGCTATGGACAATATCAACAATAAATGCATGGGCATGCATTTTTTTCCGACTCCCCTTTGGGAGAATCGCTCCGTAATTCGCGGGGTCTGGCTGGGGTGCCAGTCTGAGCGCGCTTTGTCGTAACCAGCGTTCAGCTCCTTACTCAAAACCATTTTTAAGGATATGTACGATGTTACTTGATGAAAAGATTATCAGTGAAGCCATTCTGACCACATACTTCGACAAGTTCAAAGATTGTCTCGATCTGGACGTAGCCATCGTGGGCGGCGGACCTTCCGGATTGACCGCAGGCTGGAAGCTCGCCGAACAGGGCTACAAAGTGGCCATGTTCGAACGCAAGCTTTCCCTGGGCGGCGGCATGTGGGGCGGCGGCATGACCTTTAATTCCATCGTGGTCCAGGAAGGCAGCAAGCATGTGCTCGAAGAAGCCGGCATTCCCGTGCAGCGCTTTCGCGACGAATACTTTGTTGCCGATGCGGTCACATCCACCACCTCCCTGGCCTCCAAAGCGACCCTGGCCGGACTCAAGGTCTTCAACTGCACAAGCGTTGAAGACGTGGTCATCCGCGAAATCGACAACGTGAAACGGGTTACTGGAATCGTGGTCAACTCCTCGCCCGTCGAAATGGCCGGACTGCATGTGGATCCGCTGGTAATGCACTGCAAGTATCTCATCGAAGCCACCGGACACGACACGGAAGTGCTCAAGACCCTGTTGCGCAAAAATGATGTAAAACTCAACACACCTTCCGGCGGCATCGAAGGCGAGCAGTCCATGTGGGCTGAAATCGCCGAGAACAACACCGTCAACAACACCCGCGAAGTCTTCCCCGGTGTGTGGGTTGCCGGCATGGCCGCCAACGCCACCTTTGGTTCCTATCGCATGGGCGCTGTTTTCGGCGGCATGCTGCTGTCCGGAGAAAAAGTGGCCCAGGAAATCGGAGAGGCTCTGAAGGGATAATGCGTACGCTTCCTGATTTAAGTGTTTATCTGGTGACGGACCGCCCCCTGTGCGGCGGCCGTCACCTGGAAGAGGTTGTAGCCGCCGCGGTCCGCGGCGGCTGCGGCCTGGTACAGCTGCGCGAAAAGCATGCTTCCACAGGCGAATTCGTGGCAGTGGCCAGGCGACTGAAACAGACTCTGGACCCCCTCGGCGTTCCCCTGCTGATCAATGACAGAATTGACGTGGCCCTGGCAGTGGATGCGGCCGGCGCACATGTTGGTCAGAGCGATATGCCCTGGGAGGACGCCCGGCGTCTGCTCGGCCCGGACAAGATCCTGGGGCTGACCATAGACACCTTTGCGCAGCTTGAGGAAGCCCAGCCCTTTGACGTCGATTATCTGGGCGTGGGCCCCGTATTCGCCACGAGTACAAAGGACGACCCGGCGCCGACCTGGGGTCTGCAGAACTTCCGGAAGGCCTGTGCCGCCAGCAAAATTCCCGTGGTGGGCATCGGCGGCATCGACGCCGGCAATGCGGAAGATGTGATCCGCTGCGGCGCCCAGGGCGTGTCCGTGGTGTCCGCAATCTGCGCGGCAGACGCTCCTGACAAGGCAGCCGCCACATTGCTGCAAGCCGTTCGCCGCGCACGAGGCTGATGCACCGGACCGGCATTCCGGTGCATTCGGTCCTATTGCCCGCAAAAGACGCCGGGAAGTCAGATACGCGCGGAATTGTCGCTTGCTTCCAACCTGCCGCTCTGGTAGTATTTAGACATTATCTAGAAAAGAAGCAGCGCGGCTCCTATGCGAAACAATTTCAAGGCGGTACCTTCCAAAGGGAGCTCTACCGGATGCCCCGGCGGACTCTCTGGCAAACGCTTACGACAACACCACGCCCGGACACTGGCGCGCGTGGTGTTTGTGGCGACCGTTTTGTCTTTGGTATTGTACGCTTGCGGCGGCAATAGCGTTCGGCCTTCCACCTCGCAAACGCCCCCTCAATCCCAGGCCTCTGCCGCACCTGCTCCCGTTTCCCCGCCTCCGCAGGACTCCAACGGCACCTACACCGAAACCACCATTGGTGCCTCCGGCCAGGGGCAGGCCGACCAGAACGCGACAGCTTCCCAGATCATGCTCCCCGGATTGCCTTACGGGGATTCCGATGCCGAAAGCCATGACCTGCAGGCCACAGCCTGCATTCACGTCAAGGATTACATGGGAAAAAGCATGCAGGAGCTGCAGGATATTCTGCACAAGATGGTGCAGAAAAAACTGGTGGTATCCGCCCTGAGCAGCGGAGCCGACGATGCGGCCATGGCCAAACTGGCCCCCCATGTGGACGACTCCCTTTTGAGCGGTCTGATCATCGACAAGGAAGGCTATTACAACGGCGACGGATTCGGTATGCTGTGCGTGGACGCCCGTGGAAAACTGTCCCAGGCGCTCATGGCGCAATACCAGAAAAAACGCCTTGAACTCAAAGATTTCTGCTACAGCAATACCAAATACGCGGACAATGTCCTGCGCCCTTACGCCATGACCGCAGCTCTGCGTCAGCTGGCACTCCGCCAGGATGCGCGCCTCGGCGACCTGAGCATCAGCGAACTGCGCGAATTCATGTCCCAGATCACGGTCAGCAATGAAAAACTGAATATAAAGGATCATCAGCTTTGCCTGGACATCGTGGCAGATTACGATCCCATGCAGGCACGCCGTACGCTGCAGTCTTATGTTATGGAAGCCACCAAGGAGGAAGCCCGGGACAAGGCTGCCCCTCTGCAGCTGGCCCATTATTCGCTTTTTCTGGATCTGGCGCCCTACCCCGTGGGTCAGCCCCTGCCGGATTTCGGAGAAGCTCTCAGCGTCGCCGAAGGTTCCCTGGGCAAGGCCCTTGCTCTGACCGGAACCAAATCCGGCTGGGCCGAGTTCACCGCTCTCAGCGAAACTGGCAAGACCTCTCCCAACAAGCTTGAAAACCAGGGCAAGGTTCCTGCTCCGCAAGCCCTCTTTTCACTCAACGGACATCCCATAGGCGACTTCAACGCCACCATCAAGATTGAAAGCAATCTCAAAATGACGCCTGCTGACTCCCCCCTCCAGATGGACCTCTTTCATCTGGAATATCAAAACTACGTCATCGGACACGTTGTCATCAATCTGACCATGGACAAGAACAAACTGAAGCATATCAGCTACATTCTGGATCAGGCACGCACCGACCCCATGCCTTTTGACTGGGGCTCGGGTCCGGTCTCCTTCACCCTGCAGCGCCAGAAGGACGTGCTCAAGCTGTTCGTGAACCAGAACTTCATCATTTCCACGCCAACCGCACCCAGTCCGCTCTATTCGCTGTCCGTCAATATGACGGGCGGCAAGCTGCTTTATGCGCTGCAAATGGAGGCCCAGCAGGCTCCTCCGCAACCGCAACCGCCCAAGGGCGTCGCCGGCATGATCCCCCACTCCTCCAAATGGACCACGCCCCAGATTCAGGCTCCACCGGCCCAGGCACAACCCCAGGAGGCCGTTGACGTCAACAAGCAGGAGCTCGAGCAACTTTCGCAAACGCCAACGCCGCAGCCCAACCAACAGTCGGACGACGCTTCCACCACCCATAGTGATTCTCAACCTGCCGCTACGGAGTCCTCCACCTCCTACAAGCAGCAGACAGATACGAAAAACAGTGCATCTTCCAACGCTCAACCGGATGCCCAACCCGCTGCTACGGAGTCCTCCACCTCCGATCAGCAGCAGCCCGCGGTAGAGGATGGCGGATTATGAAGCGCCTGATCATTTTCCTGGCCGTAAGCGGCCTTTTTCTGTTTTCCGGATTTTTATCCGCCTCCTTTGCTGCGGACCCTGCCGCGACAAACAACGGACAAAATGCACAGTCCGCGTCCTCAGAGCCCTCAGCACCCACAACAACTGACGCTGCGGGCAGCAACGCGCCCGCGGACCAGCAAGCAGCTTCTTCGTCCGGTTCCGGACAACCAGCAGCCCCGGCCACACCGGACGCAGGCAACGATCAGCAAGGGACGGAAGCCCCGGCCGCAGGAGCCGACGATTCGCAACCTGCCGGATCTTCAGACAGCCCATCGCAATCCTCAGCTCCAACCGCCCCCTCCCAGGCCCAGCCCGCGGCGGACACGGATGCGACTCCCATCCGGCCCTCCTCGGCGCCGCAGTCTGATTCGTTGCGCGCTTTTTCCGCAAGGCAGCACCTGGAAGCATCGCCGGATTCCAAGGACGCTGCCCAGGGTTCGCGTACCACTGCGGACGGCAATATTTCCCAGCAGGTTTCAAGTTGCATGGATCTGAGCAAAAACGACGGCGCTTCCATGCAGGATCTCCAGCAACAGCTTTTGCAGCAGTTGCGCCGCAGCGCCGTGGACGTGCTTTTCGGCAAGGTCTACTACCAGCAGAAAACCGGACTGGACAAACAGAACTATGCCAGCAGCTACGTAAAGCAGGTGGCGCAGCAGCTCGAATTCCAGACAGAACCTGAATTCTACAACGGCAATCAGTTTGGAGAATTGTGCGTACGCGCCTGGGTCAGCATGCCTTCCCAACGGGTGCCCACCATCAGTCCGCGCCTGGTTCGTCTGGACAATTTCTGCTACCAGGCCGACCCCGGGCAAAGCCGCCAGACCCTGCGCAAACTGGCCACAACGGCGGCGGTGGACCGTGTACTGGAAAACATTGCGCCAGGCACGCTTGTGCCGATCCAATACCGCCAGCAGATCGAGGACGGGGCCACCATCAACGGCGACATCCGCAAGCTCGACGAGCGCACGTATTGTTTGTCCATTTCCGTCAACGTCATCCCCCTGCAGGTGGACATGCTCTCCGGAAAGGAGGAAAAGGCCAGAAAGGCACCGGCCATTTCCGAGCCCAAACCCGGGTTTTCCCTTGATCTGAAGCAATTCAAGGAAGGCGATCTGACGCCGGATTTTGGAAAGGACGTAGCCGTTTTCCAGGACATCGAAGGCAAATCCCTGGGCAGCAACGTTCATCAGGGCGCTACGGCCGTGGTAAACCTGAACTCACATAAAAATTTCAAGGCGCTTGTCTACGTCAAAAAAGACATTCCTTATGATTTTCTGCATTCAGAGGATTTGCTGCTGTTCACACTGCATTATAAAAACGGCAAATACGAGCCCTACGCATTCAATCTGACAATGGGCGACAACAACCAGCCCATGGCCTACTTCCGCTCCTGGTCCTATTCCACCGATGTCTTTCCCTGGGCCAACGCAGCCAATTTCAATGAGTACAAGGTGGAGAGAAAGGACGGTCTGGCAGTGTTTTTTTACAATGGAAAATTCATGTTCAACTTTCCCTCTGAAGGCGACGAGCTTGTCCAGATCAAGGTTCCTCTGCGCTGGAACGACCGCTTCTACAACGTCGTTATTTATGATGAGGACCCCAACCCCGGAGAAACGAAACAATGATCAAAAAAATTGTTTTATTAGTGCTTGTCCTCATTTTGATCCCCATGACATATCTGCTCTACAGACAGATGGAAGAGTTACGGCCCATCGACCAGTTGCGTCCGGTCGTGGAAGCGGAACATGCGGAACAGGCACTGGATTCGCAGAAAATGATGCGCCAATGGACTCCTCCGCAAAAAAGCATCCAGGGCCCGGTGGTGCATCCCGACTCTTCCTTGATAGGCGACGCCGGAAATACCACCGGCGCCACGGCTCTACAGGCAGACCGGCAGACCGCCCCGGAAAGCGACAGGCCGGGATACGGCCAGCAACCGGGCAGCACGGATGAAGGCCGGAATACCGCGCCCTCAACAGATTCCGCTGATGCGACCTATTCCGCTGAAACATCTGGAAATGCTTCAGATGCTTCCAAAAACGAAAAATTCACGGACAGGGAGGTCATTGCTCCGCAGCAGGAAGTCACCGAGCTGATGTCCGCCATACAGGCCAGAGCACTGAAAAATGAAACCGACCCCAATGTGAATCTGCGCGCCCTGGAAAGCCAGGAATCCATGTTTCCAAAGCCGGAATCCCTGCCCAAGGGCATCAACACGCTTATCACCATGCATGTGGTTCCCCAGGGTGATACGGTCCTCGTACAGGTGGTAAGCCGCGGCCCCATTGACAGCTACAAGTATTTTTTCCTCGGCTCGCCCAGCCGCCTTGCAGTGGACCTTCTCGGCAAATACGACCGCTCCGTTCCGGAACGTGACGTAAAAGACAACATGTTCATCAAGGATATCCGGACGGGCCGTCATCCGGACAAGCTCAGAATAGTGGCGGATCTGAAAAGCACCGCCAAACTGCGCCTGACCGTGGACAAGCCCCAGAGCAATGTGCTGGTGCTGCAACTCACCAAACAATAGCCCCAGAGACAGACAATAAAAAAGCGCGGGATTCGGCTATACGAGCCTTGTCCCGCGCGTTTTATTTCAGGTGCTTGCGGCGCACAGCGCCGGTTGCAGGCAGCAGGTGGTTTAGTCCGAAGGATCAAGACCCCACTGTTTCAGGCCACCCATGCCGCCCATGAGGTTGGCAAGGTCCTTGTAGCCCTTGGCGCGCAGGGTGATCTGCGCCTCGTACGAACGGGCGCCCGTGTTGCAGAGCAGAATGATCCGGCGGTCCTTGGGGATTTCCTCAAAGCGTTTGGACAGTTCGCCCTGCGGGATGTTGTGCCATTCGCCGGGATTGCGTTCCATGTAAGAGCGCGCGTCGGCTTCTTCACGACAATCCAGGAAATAGTCGCCGTTCTGTCCGCGTTTGCTCCAGGCTTCGCTGAACTGGGTGGCGCTCATGCTGGTGTTCAAGCCTTCCAGAACGTTCTCCGCCACGTTGGCCAGGGTATTCAGAATATCCATGGCCGAAGAGAACGGCGGGGAGTAGGCCATTTCCACATTGGAAAGCGCGTCCAGAGTGGGTTTGGAAGGCAGCAGCCCGGCAACGGTGTCGATACGGCCAACAACGGCGTCGCCAGCGGCTCCAAAGCCCTGAATGCCCAGCACGCGGCGTGTGGCTTTGTCGAAAACCATCTCCAGGGTCATCAAATGCTTGTCAGGATAAAAATGCGCCCTGTCCACCTGAACCAGATACACGCTGGTGGCGTCGAATCCGGCGGCCAGAGCCGCTTTCAGGGACAGGCCTGTTCCGGCCATGGCCCGCTCAAAGAGCTTGACGCACCAGGACCCGACAGCGCCGGGAAAAGTGGCCTTGCCGCCGGCCAGGTTGGTGCCGATGACACGCCCCTGCCTGTTGGCCAGAGAGCCCAGAGGCAGAAAGAAAGGCGCGCCCGAAACCAGATGACTGATCTGTACGCAGTCGCCGCCGGAAAAGATGTCCGGATCGCTCGTACGCATGGTTTCGTCCACCACGATGGCACCCCGGGGGGAGACCTCGAGTCCGGCTTCCTTGGCCAGTTCGCTGTTGGGAATGACTCCAGCGGAAACAATGACCATGTCGGCTTCAATGGTGGCATTGCCGGTGATCACTTTTTTGACCAGGCCGTCTTCGCCCTCGAAACCTTTCACGGTATCGTTGAGCAGGAAAGTGACGCCCTTTTCCTCCATGTGGCACTGTCCCATACGGGCCAGCTCGGGTCCGGCGATCATGGGCAGAATCTGATTGCCGATTTCCACCACGGTGGTTTCCACATCCCACATGTCCGCAAAGGCTTCCGCCATTTCCAGGCCGATGAAACCGGCGCCGACAATCACGGCCTTTTCAACGCTGCCCGCGGTGATGGCGGACTTGATGTGCTCGGCATCATGGACGTCCGAGACATAATGGATATTTTTCAGGTCGGATCCGGGAATGTCCAGCTTGCGCGGACGGGATCCCGTGGCAATGACCAGTTTGTCATACGTATATGAGCCTTCCTTTCCGTCAGAAAGGCGCCTGGTGTAAACGGTCTTCTTGGCACGGTCGATACGCACCGCTTCCGTACCGCTGACAACATCTACGTCCTTGCAGCTCTTGAAGAACTCCTGATCCCGTACCATGTGAAACGCAGTGGTTCTCAAAGAGGATGCATCGGCAACATCGCCGGATACATAATAAGGGATGCCACATCCGCCGTACGAATAAACATCGTTCTTTTCAATCATAGTCACGCGGGAGTCGGGTTCCAGGCGTTTAAACCGGCTGGCGGATTTAGGTCCGCAAGCAACGGCACCAATTATAACGACGTGCTGCGCCATACTGCCTCCTTATATTTGAAGCATTCATGCAGTGTTTTATCAGAAACGCGCATTGCACAACTGTGCGCTCCTGCGGCGATCGCCGCGTCACCCCGACGGCGGCGTGGCAACTCGTACAGCCCGAAACATAAAACAACTTTCCGGTCCGAGCTGTTACGAATAAATTGTTTCATAAAAAAAGACCATTATCCGACCTGGATGGACAGAAAACAATAAAAAATTACTATTTTATCTATAACATTGCGGGATCATGCATCATCTTCTGAAGTTTCCGGACGTCGGGCTGGAAGGAAGAAAAACAATATCTTGAAAAGTCCGCTGCAGGGAATTGCCACCAGCAGCGCTTCTCCCAAAACTATATGGGAAATCATCCAAATATCGTAGCCGGGCATCCGATACCGCGCCATCAATCCCGTAAAAAACGGCAAAGCGAAAAACAGCATCAGGCAAAAAACCGTGGTTTTTCCAGGAGCGCCGGGCCCCGGCAGACGGAACAATCCGAGAGCCGCCAGTATTGTCGCACCCAGCGCGGCCACGGCAAGAACATCTCCGTAGGTTCTGGGTAAGGACGGCCAGTTGAGATCCCAATGCATGGAAATCAATTCCGCATGTCCCAAGTAGAATAATGGCAAAATCACAATAAGCAAGACCAGTATCCATACCGGCAACGAAAGGGGTACAGGATCCGAACCGTTGGCGGATTTTTTCTTCGCATTGGGCGCCTGCCAACTATCCGTTTTGTGCCTGACTTGTATTTTCCCGAACAGTTTTGCTGTGGGAATGGTCAGATTGGGAAATGCCAACCGGACCAGGCATCCCGCAACGAAAAAGATGCAGGAAAACCAAAGCAACGGGCCGGTTATAAATGCAAGCATGCTCATCTCCTTTCCTTGCCCGCGTACCGCAGGCGCATATCGAATTACTTCGCCTTATGGCATTCCTGACAATCGTCCGGCCCGGGCGCTGTTTTGGCACGGCCCTCTTTGGCGACATCGAGCTCCATACGCTGGTGGCACCCGATGCAGGCAGTATGATAGGCTTCTTTCAAGTCCGGCGTGTCTCCCAAAGAGCGCGACGAGGCGTTGCCATGGCAATGCGAACATGCCGAGGGTATTTTTGCTGCGGGTTGGTTATGGTGGCAGCCCTGGCAAAAGGTGCCCTGAGAGGAATGAAAATAGGCTGCCAGCGAACTGGCTCCTGCCGCGGCCACAAGTTTCTTGACTATTTTGCGGTGAGGCATCTCCGCCGGAGCCCAGTCTTTGGCCAGTTTTCCCATCTTCACAATTTCCGGAATGTCGGCATCGGGATAGGTACTGGTAATACGCGGACGCCGAGACATGGCTTTCTGCGCTTCAATGCCGAAATCCCGCTCCAGAAAAGTTTTGGAAAAATCATCTTTTCGCGGATCTTCCAGGTCTATGTTGTGGCAGGCTTTGCACTGGCTTTGCCGCAGCACGCCACGATGTTCGGGGCCATGACAGCCGGCGCATTGTTTTTCACTCTGCTTCTGCGCATGACAGCCGACACATCCGCGCGAATTTTCAGGATCATGCATCACTTCTCGCAGGGTAAGGAAACCACCTTTCGGGCTGCCGTCCAGCGTGTGGCATTTTTTGGCGCACGGTTCCATGGATTCATGATGGCAAACCTGGCAGCTTTTGTTGTTGTCCTCATGCAGACGATGCGGAAAAGAGACCAGAGGCATGAAATCCACCTTGTGCTCCCAGCGAGATGAAGGGATACCGTCCGCGATGGAAACGGTGCAGTAGTCTGATTGCCCTCTGTCCAGCTGAGGAAACTTGTGCGTGGCCTGATACAGGTCATTGCGAGCCTGAATGGATTTCTGCTCCTCAGGGCCATGACAGCCGGAACAGCTTATGGGGCCATGGGTCTTTTTCTGCTCGATGCGCGCCCGATGGCAGCTGATGCAGACCAGGTGGGAGGCATCGGCCAGTGAAAGCACTACTTCGCCGTGCTGCTCGGTTGCTTGCTGTTTGTGGCAATATCTGCAGCTTTCTTCCGTGCCCGGCTTGTAAATCGTGCCTCCGCTTTGGGCATCATAGGTATGGTGGCAGAGTTTGCAGGAAAAAATGGGCGCATTTTTGTCGATGCCCATAATATGCCGCATATGCAGCGATTTTCCCATATCAAGGGGCTCCAGATTGGAGACGTATTTTTCTTTGGCGCCATGACAATCACCACAGAAAAAGGAAGTGGGACCGCTGGGACTGCCTGCAGCAGCCGTGCGCTCGTGGCAGCCGATACATTCGCCATGATAGAGTTTTTTCAGGTTTTTCGGGTCATTATCCTGGAAAAGCCCCGACGATATCCGCCTTTTGTACTTGGGGGACAACCAGTTATGCTTGCCCTGCTTGGGATGACACGCAACGCAGGACTTGTTCTGTTTTTTCATGAATTCGGCATGCTGATCATGCAGATAGGGCACAGCACGCTCTTGAGTCCCGGCCGCCTCATGGATGGAGATCAGATCCGACCTTTTGTCGACGATCTGCCCCGCATTGGCGGCACTTTGAAACAACAACACCAGGCAAAAAAATATCACCCCGTGCGCGAACCTGACTTTTGTATGCAGAATGGGAGCAGAACCAGAAACGATCATGGCCTTCGCTTAGGTAGGAGGTTGGTCAATCACACATCAGCACAAACATAACAGCATATAATGATATAAAAAAGTACACGCCAATGACAAGGCCACTGGCAGATGCAATGGAAACAGCCCGTCCCAAGATTTCCATCCCATTATATGTTCAATCTTCAATGCTTGGATAGGAATTAAATAACCCCAGCAAACCTGTCAAGATCATCTCAGGCAGACTGTTCGAACCTGGCCTGAACCATAAAAAAAGGGGCTTTAAGCCCCTTTTTCATACTGTATGAAAATAAATTCTGTTAGCCCTGGCATCCCGGTCCCATGGGTTTCGGACCAAAACCGGGGCCCATCCC
>CAXXHY010000065.1:0-8408 GCA_963667575.2 Desulfovibrionaceae bacterium
GACATAATTTTTGATGTTGTTTTAACCAGAGCCATTATCGAAATACCGACGGTAAAATGGGATTATGTAGATGAAAAAACAGGATATCTCAGGATTATTCAGTTTACTCCCTATACTACAGAGCGGGTTGAAGAAGCACTCAAAGACTTCAGAAACAACAAGGTGACCTCTGTCATCATCGATGTCAGAAGTAATCCCGGAGGACTTTTAAATTCCGTTGTTGACATAAGCGATTTCTTTTTTGATAACGGAACCATCGTCAGTACAAGGTCAAGAATTCCAGGTGAGAATGAAATTTTCAAGGCAAAACCAGGGACTCTTGTCAATGATGATACAGCCATGTTTGTCATAATTGATAACGGATCTGCTTCTGCATCAGAAATTCTGACCGGGGTTCTGAAAGATAGGGGAAGAGCTACGATTGTGGGACAGACAACATATGGAAAAGGATCTGTACAGCAAATGCTGATGCTCGGTAACAGTGCCATAAAGCTCACCATGGCCCGCTATTACACTCCCAGTGGTGTGAATATTGATAAAACAGGAATTGACCCTGATATTCTTGTGGAAGACAGTGAACTTAGTGAAGATGATATTAAGGACTATAAGATTCTGCTTGAAGAAAATAGAATCGGGTCATTTATCGATAAAGATGAGAATCCTGATGTAAAGAAAGTAGATGGATTTATAAGCGCCCTCAGAAATGAGGGGATTCAGCTGGACGATCAGTTCCTGCGCATCATGATAAGAAATGAAGCAAACCGACGCCTGGATAATCCACCGGTTTTCGATCTTGAATATGATGAATCGCTTAAAAAAGTCATGAATCTGATTAAGGACTGATTATGTTCTCTACGGAAACAATAAGAACTGACCTTCAGACCGGAATGATAGAAATAACCATCAGAATTCAGGCCCTCATTACCGACAGCGGAGTGACCGAAGGTATATGTATGGTCTACAGCCCTCATACAACAGCGGGTATCACCATTAATGAAAATGCTGATCCGGATGTTCAGAGGGATATGATCTACGAGATAAACAAGATAGTCCCTTTTTCGGATCAATACAGACACCGGGAAGGCAATTCTGCTGCTCATATAAAAACAAGTTTTACAGGTCTTCATGTCATGCTCCCCATTCACAAGGGCCGGCTTATTCTCGGGACATGGCAGGGAATTTACTTTTGTGAATTTGACGGTCCACGGAACAGAACTTTCCATATTCAGATTTTAAAAGGCATTCAGTGAAGCAGCTGCTTGTTAACACAACCCTTTGTTCAGGAAACTCAACTGTACTGAGAGGAAAAGATTATCACTACCTTTGCCGGGTCAGGCGCATTAAGGTAGGAGAGACAATAGAACTCAAGGATGCCACATCCTACAGATACACTTGCAAAGTCACAGAAATACAGGAGGATTGCTGTTACCTCAACGTGGGAGAACAAATTTTGAAAAACTGCAGATCCTATGCAATTCATCTGTATCTATGCCTTTGCAAGGGGAAAAAAACAGATATGATGATACGTCAGGCTACCGAAGCCGGAGCCCAGAGTATTACACTTCTGGATAGTGACTTCTCACAGATCAAATTGAAAGATGCTGGCCAAGAAGTTCCAAAATATGAGAGATGGACTAAAATTATAAGGGAAGCCCAACAGCAAAGTGGTTCCTCAGTCAACACTGTTTTGAATTCACTTATAGGTTTCAAAGATCTTCCTGAAATCGATGAGACACAAACTGCCGGCTTTTTCTGTCATCAGGTAAAAATGGGACCCAGTAGTCTGAGTGACTTGAAAGAGAATTGTAACAAGATTCATCTCATCATTGGTTCTGAGGGTGGTTTGTCTTCGAAAGAAATTGAAATTATGAAAAAGAAGGGCTACTCTTCACTTTTTCTGGGTGAATCTGTTCTACGAGCAGAAACAGCCAGCTTGTTTGCAATGGCAGCAATAATCACAACCATGGAGATAATTTAATGTATCAAAATAATAGAATCAGCATACTTCATATTCCCATTGATATGCTCTGTGAAGATGAAATGGAACAGGCTGTGAGAGAGCTTCTGGAGGAGGAGCACTCCAGCCAGATCTGTCTGATCAGCTATAGGGATATTATGAAGGCCCAATTCAACAGGGAATACATGGATTGTCTTCGCTCCTCCAGGCTGAATATTCCCATAACACCAGCAGTGACGTTTGCCGCGGCCTACCTGAAACGGGACAAACCAATTGTTTCTAACCCTTTTACTCTGGTTATAAGGCTGTTAGGCGTCCTTGAGCGCAGCGGAAAATCTATTTACATACTGGGTTCAAGGAAAAGAAATATTCTGAAATCTGAATCTAATCTGAAAACATCTTTTCCTGGACTTCAGGTAGTCGGCCGCTATGCCGGAACTTTTTCTCAGCAGGAAGAGACAGATATTATTATGGCAGTGAGGAAGTCATCACCCTCTCTGTTACTCACCGGAAAAGGTTTAAAAGGGAATAATCTTTGGATATTTCGGAACAGAAAAGAATTTCCCCAGGGATTAACACTCTGGGGCAGAACCTGTTTTGAAGTGTTCTCCGGAAAAAAGAAAAAACCAGTAAACCCAACACCGGGCCAGATCTTTGGGAAGACACTCATATCCCTCATCATGCCCTGGAAAATTCTCAGCTATATTCTGTTTTTTTTGCTTTTAACTGTAGAAAAGATCAAAAGCAGGTAAAACTTGTTGATACTCAGCAATAATGATAGGATCAGCTCATGTTGAATGTAAAAATGATAATCAGGATATTGAATCCGGAATACACAGTACGATACCTATATTTTCTGCTTATGGCAGCGTTCATTCCCTTTATGGACTGCTATTTCATTATCCTGTCAGTCCGCTATGTGGGGGAGTATTTATTCCTGGCATTATTGATTGCCTTCAGCCTGACCGGATTTTTTATATCTTTGTTCTTAGTGAAAAAAAATCTTTTTATTATCCGTGCTAATACGGCCAATCACTTTTTTTCAGAATATTATTACAATATGCTACCGGGGACTCTTTTTGTTTCTTTTTTCCTTATTATGCCTGGAATTTTCGGAACATTAATCGCTTTGATTCTCTGTATTCCTTATCTCAGAAATAAATTTGGCAGCTTCATTTCTTCATTTCTAAAAATTGACTGGAAAGAAATTCACGAATTTATAAATGTTATTGATTGATAATGCTTTATATAATATAGTATTAGCATCATAATAACATACAAAGGATTACTTTATGGTCGTTCTTTCCGTTTTAAATGATCCAAATTTGCAGCTGCTTCTTACTCATATCCCTCCCCATATACAGATCCAAAATCTGAAGATTCTTACCAAAGAGTTGATTCTGAAAACTCAGCCGGATCTTATTATCCTTGAAACCTCCTATTTTAGAAATGCGGAAACTCCAACAGATTTTCTTATAGAATTTGTTGAGGATACAATCCTCTGGGGATGTAAAGAGGACGATCTCAAACAAGTTGTTCCTCTCGTTGAGCAGGGGATCCACTATTACACCTTCCCCATAAATATAGAAAAACTGTCTAACTTTTTATACGTAAAAAGTGCGCCTGAGCATGTAGATCTATACGATTATGCCGATATGGGTATCGTCGGCAACAGTAAAGTCATCTGTGACGTCAGAAAGATTATTAAAAATTTCAGCCCCTTCAACGATGCCGTTACGCTCTTGGGAGAAACCGGAACAGGAAAGGAAATAACAGCCCTGGCCTTGCATAACTACAGTGGTCGCAGCGGCTCCTTTGTGGCTGTGAATTGTGCGGCTATCCCCGAAACACTCCTTGAGTCAGAGATGTTCGGCTGCGTCAGAGGGGCGTATACAGATTCAATTAATAAACCCGGTTATTTTGAATGTGCACAAAAGGGGACCCTATTTCTGGATGAAATCGGAGACATGCCACTCTCAATGCAATCAAAACTACTCAGAATTCTGGAAGACAAACAACTGACACGTCTCGGCAGCACCAGTAAAATGAGTGTGGATGTCAGAATTATAAGTGCAACATCAAAGGATCTGAGATTGCTGGTGGACAGTGGCCATTTTAGAAATGACCTGTTCTACCGTTTGAATGTTCTCCTCATTGACCTGCCGCCATTAAGGTGCCGTAAAATGGATATACCCTTGCTCTGCAGCTTTTTAATGGAGAAGGAAAAATCTTTGAAAACCATTCATCCTGATGCCATGATGAAGCTATTGGAGTATTCCTGGCCTGGTAATGTCAGAGAGCTTCGTTCTATCTTAAGAAAAGCCGATATTCTTTCTGACAAGGAAACGGAGATTAAAAAGAAACATATCCAGTATTTTTAATGCATCGGAAATCAGGGAAGCTGTCGTATTTTTTTTACAAGCAAATATGAAACAGGATCGCCCTCAACCATTTCATATCCCATCAGTGTTGCAAGAACCAACACCTGAGAGTTGAGAAGGATCTGGCCTTCTACTACTTTACGAGGCGTTTTATCTGGTACAATATCCGCCCAGTCATTCCCCCTGAAAATCAGATGACAACTGTATTTAAGAACCTGATCAAGGCCTTTCCACTCACCCTGGATGAGCTGGGCATCAAGTAAATACTCTTCACCCTTGCCTGATAGGAGGGTAAGAGCTGCTAATGACCCATCGAGGAGGAACCAATCTCCATTTTCAGAGAGAATATCCAACTCGGAAGGACTCAGTGCAACTAAATCTTTAATAGTCATTGAAAACAGAAGATTTTCAAGTCCGGACTCTTGTGCCGGCAGTAATTGGGCAAGAGAGAATAATAGGAAAAGGATAATAGATTTATTCCAATACTTTTTCACACCTTCTCCTTTAATAAAACCTGTTCATGCACTAATCTTACAGTTACAGCCGATCGATATCAAGACGGTGCTGTAAGTATCCTTAAATAAAAAAATTACTATTTTTATTTATTTGACAAAACAGGGTCAGATTAATAGAATAAATAGTGTATATTTAAATTGTATTTCTACATTAGTTAAAGGTGAATTTTATATGAGTGGTAACAATGAGATCGTAGCTGGTTTTGATATAGAAAAGGATGACAGTCTTAAAATTAGACTTCAAAAAATTGATTCAGTAAAAGGCTGCCTGGTTCTGTATCTGACTGGTTATATTGATACATATAACTCAAATCTCTTCCAGAAGCGTGTCAACAAGGCCATTGAGTCTGGTTACACACGCCTCATTTTTCATTGTGGAAGTCTGAATTATGTGTCCAGTACTGGAATCGGTTCATTTACCGCATTCTTAAAAACAGTGAAACCGAGAGGAGGGAACTTGGTTTTACTGGAAATCCAACCTAAGGTGTACGAGGTATTCCAGTTATTGGGATTTTCTCAATTCTTTAATATCAAGGATAATCTGGATGAAGCTGTTGCTTTTTTTGAAAGCGAGGGGGAGACAAAATCCAGTGATATTTTTCCAAAAATCTTCCGCTGTCCTATCTGTTCAAAGAAACTGAAGGCTACAAAAGCAGGACGTTTCAGATGCAGCGAGTGCAAAACCATCCTGGCTATAGATAATACCGGTCAAGTATTTCTGGGATAGTGGAAGCCGGGTTATACCCGGCTTTTTTTTATGCCCCCTTCTTCAGCAATCCAGTTTATTGATTCTCCTCCTCTGATCCGTATTGAGCTGAAAGAAAGATATCCAGCCTGGTACAGTGACTGTATCTTCGGAAATAGCCGGAATATGAACTTCAGTATCTCCGAACTAACGATCATCCCGGCCGGTTTTCTCACTCAAAATGCTAAGGCATTCAAATACAAAACTCTCATATCCTTTGGCCCGGCTGAACTTCTGGAACAATCCTATATGGCTGGAGCTTCTGATTATCTCAAGGATCCTTGGAATTGTAAGGAATTAATCATCCGTTGCCGTCCCTATCTGGAAGATATAAAGTTCTCACTTGGTGATGACATAATTTTATTCAGCGGAGAGTCCTTCAAAATTAATAATAAAATTATATCCCTCACGAACTGTCAGAACAGACTCTTAAAAATACTTTTGAAAAACTCAAATGCCTTTTTAAGTTATCCTCTTTTGACAGACTATCTCGGGTTAAAACCTGGCCAGCCCGATAAATCTTTACATGTCCATATCCATAACCTCCGAAAAATTCTTAAAACAGAACTTCCTGAACAATATGGAGATACACTTAGAATTGTAAATTCCAGTTCACTTGGATATGCCATGATAGTTACTTGTGGATAACCTGTGCAAAGATGTGGAAAAACTGCTTTAAAATCATATTAATTTGGTGATCATCACCAATCTATCTTTGCCAGAAATATTACATTAATGAATTAAACATATATATTTCCTTTTAATGTATGGATATATGTTTAACATCACTATTTTTATATATAATCAAAAAAAAGGAGAATTCCCGTAATAGGGGGAATTCTCCTGTGGATAAACTGTGGATAAATTAGTATTACTCACGAATCCGTTTAATGTGAGCACCCAATGATATTAATTTTTCAACAAGAGATTCATAACCCCTTTCAATCTGATACACATTATGAATGGTGCTGTTCCCCCCAGCACAAAGGGCCGCAATCACCATAGCCATACCAGCCCTCACATCGGGAGATACAAGATCGGACCCACTTAATGTCCTGGGACCGGTGACAACGGCTCTGTGTGGATCACAGAGAATTATTCCAGCCCCCATAGAGATGAGTTTATCAACAAAGAACATTCTAGATTCAAACATTTTCTCATGAATAAGAACTGTTCCCTCAACCTGAGTTGCAACAACTGTTATAATGCTGGTCAAATCAGGCGGAAATCCGGGCCAGGGTGCATCATCAATCTGAGGGATCATACCACCCATATCGCTGGTGACCCTCATTGTTTGATTAGGCGGAACATGTATTGTATCATTTTCATAATTCCAGTGAATGCCTAATTTGCCAAAAGCAATCTTACACATTCTCATATTTTCAGGATTGGAATGAGTGATTTCCAGCTCTCCCCTGGTCACCGCTGCTAATCCTATATAAGAACCCACTTCCATAAAATCGGCTCCTATACTATAGGAAACAGAGCCCAGCTTTTTAACACCTCTTATATGGAGAATATTGGATCCTATCCCTGTAATATCTGCTCCCATTCCATTGAGCATCCTGCAAAGGTCCTGCACATGAGGTTCTGACGCTGCATTCTGTATGACTGTCTTACCTGAGGCAAGAACCGCTGCCATAATGGCATTTTCCGTCGCCGTGACTGATGCTTCATCTAAAAAGATATCAACACCTACTAGTTTATTGGAAGTGATCGTAAACTGCCCGTCAATATCTACTCGCCCCCCCAGAGCAGTCAGTGCCAGAAAATGTGTATCCAGCCGTCTACGTCCGATCACATCCCCTCCTGGAGGAGGGAGAACAACCTTTCCGGTACGTGCCAGCAGAGGACCAGCAAAAAGAATTGAAGCCCTCACAACAGAAGCCAGCGATTCAGGTACTTCATTTTTAATATCCAGCATCTGAAATTTGAGACTGTTCTTCCCTGTCTTTTCAACAGAGCAGCCAAGGTGTTTTAGTATTTCAACCATGACACGAACGTCTTCAATATCTGGAATGTTATTCAGTTCAACGATTTCATCTGTGAGTATTACCGCAGCAATGCAGGGTAGAGCTGCATTCTTGTTTCCACTGGCTTTTATTTTACCTCGTATAGGAAAACCGCCATCAATATCATATTTATGCATAAAGATTTATCACCATTTAAAGATCTCCCGAACGAGAGATAGTTCTGTTCGTTTTGTGCTATTTCCTGTTATCCTATCAGCTTAGATACTGCAGGTATAGATAATTTTATCAAAAAAAGTTATAAACATTTAAATACCCGCATAAAAGGATTCATCCCTATGATTGTAAAAAAATTTGGCGGAAGCTCTCTTGCTGATGCAGAAAAAATACGGCAGACCGTTGAGATTGTTAAACAAAATAAAGATTCATCACTATGTCTTGTTCTGTCAGCCATGAAGGGAATCACAAATACCCTTGTTAAAGCTGCCAAGTTGGCCGAAAAGGGTGATGATTCCTACCATGAACATATTGAAATGATCAAGACTACTCACAGAGACTGTCTTAATGATTTATTTGATTCAGTAAAGCCTGAAGATCTTGAAAAATCTATTGAGTCCATGCTCATTGATTTAAGTGAAATACTCCACGGAGTAGAGTTAGTGAGGGAATGTTCACCAAAGACCATGGATCTTATCATGAGTTTCGGTGAACGGCTTAACTGCATCCAAGTCGCAGCCTACCTTAACCATAGAGGCATAATGGCCCGCTATATTGATTCCCGTGAAATGATTAAGACCGACAGTGCCCATGGCAAGGGTAATGTTAATTTTAAAAAAACGT
>CAXXHY010000066.1:0-52918 GCA_963667575.2 Desulfovibrionaceae bacterium
CCTGGGCCGATCAGCAGTATCTTCCCGACGAAGTGGTGGGCAAACGTTTTTACCAGCCCAAAGACCAGGGGCAGGAGCCTCGCCTCGCTGCCTGGTGGCGTTCGCTCTGGAAGCGAAAAACCAAATAGGAACAGCTCAGTTCACCAGCCGGGGAACCGACCGGCTCCATCAGGCTTCCTGGACCTTGGCCCCCTGAACCTCCGGCTCCTTTCCCGCCGCTTGCGCCTTGAAGGCGTCCAGCTGGGCAATGTCGCCCATGACGGCCACCAGGTCGCCTTCGGCAAAGCAGGTGTCCGGTGTGGGGTTGGGCAAAAAGGACTCGGCGCGCATCACGCCCACCACCACCGTGCCGATTCGTCTGCGAATGTCCAGCTGACTGATGGTTTTCCCGGCCATGGGGCTGCCCGGTTCGAGCCGCACCCAGTTCACATCCAGCAGCACGCAGCCGGACTTGAGACGCAGCAAGGCGTTTTGCGGCACCTCTTTTTCATAAAAGGAAATGTACATGGCCCGCCGTACGCTGTCCGTGAAGGACTGGATTTCGGTAGCCGGTACATTGAGGTGCAGCAAGGCCTGGCGGGACATTTCCAGGCTGGCCTCAAATTCTGGCGAAACAGCCTCGTATACGCCGAGTTCCTTGAATTCCTTGAGGGATTCGACCCCCAGGCTGCGGGCCACGATGTTCAGATCCGGCCGCTCCTTGCGTACTTCAGCGATAATCTCGCGGCTGACCACCATGTTGGATGTGGTCATGATCAACAACCGCGCCCGGCTGAGATACGCGGCTTCCATAACCACCTGCTGGGCGGCATCGCCGAAAATTATGGGCAATCCCTCCTTCTGGGCCTGCTCCACCCGGCGGTAGTTCAGTTCGATAAGCACGAACTCCATGTTCAGTCGCGTCAGCAGCCGCGCCAGGTAGAGTCCGATCAACCCGCCGCCGGCAATGACGATGTGATCGCGCAGCCCGTGCTCGGGAATATTGATGCTGTGCAGCGGCTCCCGCTTGAATATCTTTCGCTGCACACTGTACAGCGGTCCGGTCAGCGAAGAGAGAAAGGGAGTCAGAATCATGGTCACGATGACCATGTTCAAAGTCAGGGCGTACATGGGCTGGCTGATGCTGCCTGTCTGCAGGCCTTCGCGGGCCAGCACGAATGACATTTCACCCACCTGGAACAGGCCCAGGCCCATGGCCAGAGGCACCACGTTGCCGTAGCCCATGAGCCTGCCCAGCACGGCCAGGATCACCCCCTTGCCCACGATCACAAGCCCAACCAGCATCAGAATCTGTGAAAAATGCTCCCAGATGAATTTCGGATCGATCAACATGCCCACGGACACGAAGAACAGCAAACCGAAATGATCCCGCAGGGGGATGATTTCGCTCAGGGCCTGGTGTCCGTAGTCGGATTCGCTGATGACCATGCCGGCCACAAAAGCGCCCAGGGCAAAAGACAGCCCGATGAGCCAGGTCGCGTATCCTATGCCGAGCCCCACCGCTGTCACGGTCAGCAGAAACAGCTCCCGCGAATTGGACCGGGCCGTGTATTTGAACAGCTTCGGCAGCAGCCGGGTGCCGAGAAAAACCATGGCAGTCAGGAACACCACGGCCTTGAGCGCGGCCAGTCCCAACACGGGCAGCCCTTGCTCCAGATCCCCCAACTGAGGGAGGATGATGATCATGGGCACCACAGCCAGGTCCTGCACGATCAGCATGCCGATCATCACCCGGCTGGAAAGCGTGCCCATTTTCCCCTGGTTCATCAGGGTTTTGAGGAGCACCATGGTGCTCGAAAGCGAAATCAGCGCCCCGAACCAGAGGGACGGTTCCCATTTCCAGCCCAGCATCCGCCCAATGGCGTAGCCGTAGGCAATGGTCAGCAGAATCTGCAAAGGCGTCCCCAGGAGGGCAATACGCCTGACCGGTTTGAGTTCCGCGAAAGAAAATTCCAGGCCCAGGGCGAACAGCAACAGAGCCACGCCGATTTCCGCAAGGAATTCGATCTGATGAATGTCTCCCACAGATATGCCGCCCGTGTACGGACCGACCAGCACACCCGCAAGAATATAGCCCAGAATCATGGGCTGCTTGAATTGTTGCGCGATCAGCCCGCCTGCCAGGGCCGCCACGACAATGATGGCAATATCAGCCGCCAGGCCTATTTCCATAAAAAAACTCCACTTCTGAAACGTCTATTCCACATCGAACCAGAGCGTATCCATACGCCCTTTTTCGTCCACTGCGGTGAGTTTGTGCCGCCCCTTTTCCGGCTCCAGAAACAAAGTGCCGGCAGGTGTTCCCGAGGCGACAAATCTACCGTCTTGATACCAATACACTGTTCCGGCGTCCACAGCAGCCTGCACGCGCAAGGGAATCCGTTGAAACCGCGCCGGTGCGCCACTGCGTATCTTATAGGGCGTACGTGACGATGGCGAGACAATTCGTGGCGCGTCGCCCTGGGGTATCACCGTGCACAAGGGCGACAGGGGAGGCAGTTCGGCGTCCGGAGTCATGGAACCCATGGCTTTGCGCCAGGCTGTCAGAGCCACGGGATAGCGACGGATGACCACGCTCCTGTGCGGACGTTTGGCCAGACAGTCGCCTTCCAGGCGCTGGCCGTTTTCGGCATCCACGAAAATTCTGCGGTGCATGGTGTCTGAAGGAATCCTGCTCACGCCGGGGATCTGTTCGATCTCCAGACGTTTGTCGCAGTCCGGCGTGGCCAGCTGGCGGCTGTCCGCGCAGACCTCCACCAGGTCGATATTGGGCATCTCGGGTTCCGGCAGCGCCGTGCCGCCGGGTTCGATGGCCCGAAAAATATCAAACAGCACCGGCCCGGCCTGCTCAGATCCGGAAATGCCCTTTTCAGCCTCGCCGTCCAGGTTGCCCACCCAGACGCCCACCGTATAATGGGCCGAATAGCCCACGGCCCAGGCGTCCCGATGTCCGAAGGAGGTCCCGGTCTTCCAGGCCACCTCCGGCACTTCACGGGTCAGGTTCCAGGCTGTTGGCAAATCCCGGCGTTTGACCGTGGTCAGTATCTCCGTGGTCAGCCAGGCGGCCTCAGGAGAAAGCAGGGAAACAGTTTTGGGGGATGGATCCTGGTGCAGAATCCGCGCGGGCGCGTACTTTCCCTGCGACGCGAGCACCGCGTACAGATTGGTCAGCTCCAGCAGGGTCACCTCGCACGCGCCCAGAACCAGCGGCAACCCGTACCGGGCCGAATCCGCATCCAGATGACGCAGCCCGCCGGCCAGCAGCAAGGAATGAAACGGGTGCATTCCAAGGTGCGACAGCAGCCCCACTGCCGGGCTGTTCAGGGACTTGGCCAGGGCCTCCCTGGCCGTGACCTGCCCGTGATAGATGCCGTCGTAGTTGCGGGGCGAATAGCCGGAATAATCCGTGGGAATGTCCAACAGCAGGCTTTCCGGAACGATCAGGCCCGTATCAAAGGCTTTGGCGTAGCAGAAGGGCTTGAGCGCCGATCCCGGAGAACGTAAAATCTGCGTACCGTTGATGGGGCCATGGTGCGCGTTGTCGAAATAATCGGCCGATCCGGCCAGAGCACGTACGCTGCGTGTGGCGGACTCCAGGACCACAACCGCAGCATTTTCCAGGCCGCGCTGCCGCAACTCAGGAATCCGCGCGTCCAGAATGCTGTCCACAATTCCCTGCAGCCGGATGTCCAGGGTGGTTTGTATTTTCCAGGGATCTTTCGACGAGCGGGCGTAGCCGCTATCCGCGTACTTGCCCCGGGCCATATCGCAAAAATGGGGCGCCCGTATGGGAGCGTCGAACCAGTGGTCCGGCAACGGCTCGCGTTGCGCCGCTGCCACGGCATCGGCAGTGAAAAAGCCCTGGGCCGCTGCCCTGCGCAAAAAACCATTGCGTACGGCCATGGCCGCCTTGGGATGGCGTACGGGGTCGTAGCCCCGGGGCGAACGGGGGATGACCGCCAGCAGCGCGGCCTCGCCCAGCGAGAGCTTGTCCGGACTCTTGCCGAAATAAAACCAGGAGGCCGCGCCCACGCCCACGATATTCCCGCCGTAGGGCGCCAGATTCAGGTAGGCCTCAAGCAGGCTGTCCTTGCTGAGCGCCTGCTCCAGTTGCAGCGCACGAAAGGCTTCCACGCACTTGGCCCCCAGTGTCCGTTCGCTGGGTTCGGCCAGGCGGGCCAGCTGCATGGTGATGGTGGATCCGCCCGAAACCACCCGACCGCTTCGCAGGTTGCTCCAGGCTGCGCGCAGAATGGCCAGCGGATTGACTCCGGGGTGCAGCCGGAAATACCTGTCTTCCGAGGCCACCACGGCTTTGCGCATGGCAGGAGCAACCTGCTCCAGAGTCACCGGGAAATACCAGCGGTCGTCCGCGGCAAGATAAAAGCGCAAGGGCGTTCCCTCACGGTCCGTAACCTGGAGAGACGCCGGGCGCTGCAAGCGTTGCCAGGGAAACGGAAAAGCAAAATCCAGCCCCAGAAAGGCCGCGTATCCCAGCAGCAGCGCGAGCAGCAGCCCGAAAAGCGAACGGCGCATCAGGAGAGAGAGCCTTTGCCGCCCCAGGCCCCCTTTTACAAAAGGGAGCCTGAAGCCCGACAAACGTTTTCGACAACACGTCGGAAAAGAATATGACAACAGCCGCCCCTGTTCACAGCTCCGGGGAGGCGTTCCTCCCCTGCGGGGTTTGGGGCTGCGCCCCGATTATACGCCTCATTCCGTACCCTGCACGTTTACCTTCAGCTTTCCGGCCGGCGTGGAGGCCATGAGTTCGGGCGCGTACATGGCTTCCACCTGCGATGGCGGCAAGGTGAATTCGCCGGGAGTCACGGCGCGCAGCAGCGAATAATAGGTCTGCCAGGGGCCATGGTCCGTTTTCTTGCTTTTTCCGGGCAGCTTCAGGAACAGCAGCACCCTGTCGTCGCGCAGGTCCTGGTACTCGGGCTTGGTTCCGACCTTGCCGATCCAGGGCAAGCGCTCGGTGGACTCCAGACGCGGGTTTTCCACTTCCAGCCCGCTGGGCAGCAGGTTCTGCACCACCACGTTGTCCACGGTGTCATCCAGACTGCGGACCTTGGTTTCCAACACCACCAGATCCCCCTGCTTCAAAGCATCCAGCTGCAGTTCCCTGCCCGAACGGTCCAGATAAGTCCGCTGGATTTCCATCCCCTGGGAGCGCGGCGTATACCCGGCCGCGGTGGGAATACCGCGCGTGTTGAGGCTGTAATAAGCGCTGCCGGGAGCATAGCCCTTGTCCATCTCTATACGGATGGGACCGCTCTCGGTGATCTTGTCCAGAGTCAGCACCTTGTCGCTGCTGAACTCCGCCAGCAGGCTATCCCCCGCGTATACTTTGCCTTTGTAGGGAGGCTTGTGTTTCTGTTTGAAAAAATACGCGCCAAGGGCAATGAAGGAGAAAGCGTTCTCCTGCGTGGTACGGTAACGCTCGGCATCGAGCTTGCGTATCAACTGCTTGACCAGTTCGGGATTCCGCTTGTCGTCAGGAGCCACAGCCAGCCCCACCATCAGCCGCATGGCCAGGTTTCTGAGAGGCGACGAGAAGTTTCCTCCTGTCTCGTGCTTGCCCCCGTATTCCAGGTACCTGCCGTAGAGAATCTTTTCGGCCAGGGCTTTCTGTCCGGTGTAGGCGTACGCCCCTGCCAGCAGATAGGCGCCTACCGCAGGCATGGAATTGATCTGATTCTTCAGCAGATAGCCCATCATACCCTGATCCGCGTGGCGGGCCATGGCGAGCACGCACAACGCGTACGCGGTCCGTTCCAGAATGGCGCGATTGAATGTTTTCTGTCCGCGAACCAGGGAGGACAAATACTTTACGGCGCCATTTATAACGGTATCCGGCACCTGATAGCCGGCATAGCGGGCTTCCAGGAGGAAATGGGTCGCGTAAATGCTGGCCCAATACTGCGGACGGGTGGCACCGGGCCACATGCCGAACCCTCCGGATGCGGTCTGCATGGCCTGAACCCTGGTAATGGCGCTTTGCACCATGGCCGCGGGTTCGCTTTTTTCGAACACATCCGGCTCGAGCTCCTTGGCGAGATCGCCGAAGTACAGCAAGGGAAAAGCCCTGGAAACGGTCTGCTCCACGCAGCCGTACGGGTATTCCAGCAGATCCTTGAGGCTGCCGCTGAAACGTATGATGGGCAAGCGTCCGAGGTGCAGCGAACGTACGATGGTCTCCGGACGCAATCCAGCCGCATCTTCAAACGGCAAGGTCAGGGAAGCCTGTTCCAGACTGCCTGCCGCCACGAAGTTCTGCGGCGGATAGGCCGAACGTACGCCAAGCTCCACAGTGGATTTGGCGCTTTCGTCATTGCCGGCGGCGTGGAGCGTACATTCGAGCTTGCCCTGTTTGTCGGCCACATCCAGAGGAAAGTAGACTGTTTTCTCGTGCCCGTTGTCGATGGCCAGGGAAGTTTCCGGCTGGGGCGAGGAAGCCGGTCCGGACACATCGAGTTTCAGGGAGAACTGGCCGTTGGCCTTGCTCTCGTTGCGCAGGGTCACGGGAATCAGGGCCTTGTCGTCCATGGCCAGCGAACGCGGGAAGGTCGGCGTGATGATCAGCGGCGCCTTGACCCGGGTCATGGCATGGGCCGATCCGAACTTGCCGCCGCTCACGCACACGGCCATGATCCGCAACGCGCCATTGAACTCGGGCAGATTCACCGGGAAGGTCACCCTGCCGTTGGCGTCGGCCTTGAGCGGCCCGGACCAGTAGGCCACGGGCTTGACTCTGCGGATGCCCTCCGTACGAACGAACTGGCCGAGCTTGTCGTATTTGCCGCCGCCTGCGGGCGACTTTTCATGCACGGGCGGCAGTTCGGGCAACAGCAGCGAGAATATATCGTAGGAGTCCACGCCCAGCGCGCGCTTGGCGTAGAAATAATCAAAGGGATCCGGTGTTTGCTGGGCGATCAACTGCAGAATGCCCTCGTCCACGGCCGCTATGGTCACGGTGGAGTCGGGTTCCGCGTCCACGGTCACTTCCAGCCGCGTTTCAGGCCGGGTTTCCTGGGGCACGCTGATACGCACGGCCGGATGATTGACCTGGCGGGACACGTTGAACGGGCACCAGCCGGATGCTCTGGCGGTTTCACCTGCTTCCAGATCTGCCGCCGTACGGACCAGCACCGCCGAACAATAAACATTGGGCGCGTATTCCTTGCGTACGGGAATACGAACGGTGGCGGTGTTGCCTTCCATCTGGATGACCTGCGTATCCCAGACATCCTGGCCTTCCACGGTTATCAGCAACTTGCCGGAAAAAGACGCGCGTACCTGAAATACGGCTTCTTCGCCGTCCTGGTACTCGTCCTTGTCCGCCACGAGTTCGATCTTGGCGGGATTTTCCAGGGCCCAGGGCGAATAACCGGCGCCGTAGGCGTAAAAGGTCAGCTGCGAGGATGCGCCGCTGTCCGGATCACGCAGCACCACGCGGTAGCCGCCGTAGGTGGGGGGAACCACGCTGAACGTGCCCTGCTCCTTGCCGGCGGGCAGTTCCTGGGTGGAAAGCAGGTACGAATCCCGGATGGATTCGTAACGGAACCCTCCGGAAGGAGTCCGGCGCAGCACGGTCTGCCAGCGGTCCTTGTAAAAATCCGCCTGCAGCCTGTTGCCGGGTGCGGGTTTGCCTTCCGGGGAAAGCACCACATACTCCAGCGTCAGCGCCTGTCCTGGATCCACGCCACGGTCGGTCAGCTTTTTCAGCCCCGGATAGCGCGTATAGGCGTGCGCCGGAATACGCTGCCGCGCGTTGACTCCCCTGCCCCCGCGTTCGCGGACTCGGGCGGACACCACGGCGAGCAGCGCCGCCGGCGGATGCAGGCCCGTGGGAATCTGCGTGCTGAAAAAATGTTTGCCGTTGTCGTCCAGCAGCTGATTAGAGCCGGAAGTGAAAATCTCCTGGTCGTCGAATTTTCGGTCCGGATCACCAAAGGTATAGGCTTCGTATCCTGCCGGGGCAAAGGGTGCGGCTTCCAGCCGGACCGTGGCTTCGACGTTCATGCCAGAAGAAGGCGGACCGAACAGATAATTGCTGCTTACGGTAAAGCCAAGTTCCTTGCCAGGGGACGCGTCTTCGGTATCCGGGGCGATTTCCACCTTGATGCGGTCGGGCAGAAATTCCTCCACCTTGAATTCGTAGCTGCCGATGATTTCTCCGGCCAGGAGCAGCTCCGCCTTGTACCCGCCGGTCAGGGCGTATTCGGGCATGTTGAAGCTGAATTCCGCCAGGCCCTCGGCATTGCTTTTGATGGTCAGTTCCTGATATTTTTTGCCGCGCGGATCCTGGAGCCGCAAGGTGAACGGCATGGGCTGCGGAGCGTGCAGCAGCAGATCGCGCACCACGGCAACCCCTTCCACGGTCTCGCCCGGACGGTAGATATCCCGTTCGCCGTAGAGGTAGGCCGTGTAGCCGGACTTGGGCATGGGCTTGCCGCCCACATCCTGCCCCGTGGTGTCAATTCGGAACCCGTCGTACAGCAGAAAGCTGAAATCATCTTTTGTTTCCGCCAAAATGAGATAGGGTTCGTTCTTTTCGAACTTTTTGGCCAGGCCTTTGGCGCGCCAGAGGCCCTGGGCATCGGTCCGCCCTTCCGCCACGAGCTGGTTTTGCGTACTCAGTACGCGTATACGGACATCCTCCAGCGCATGGAGGTCCTTGAAGGAGTTGGCCCAGACAAGCAGATCGTCGCGACCTTTCTTGGCCACAAGCCCGATGTCCGTCAGCAACACCCAACGCTGGGCCGCATCCCAGTCGCCCGCTTTGGAAACCATGACGCGGTAAAATCCGTTTTCATCCGCAGGAATGATTTTCCCCAGATCCAGACGGGTCTTCAGAATTTCGTTGCGCGCGGCCTTGAGCTTGAGGGTTTTGTTGATAATCCGGTCACCCAGATACCGGCGGATGTCCCCTTTGTACTCGCTCTGGTTCAGCATCGAGCTCTCGCCGTAGTCCTGCAGCAACATGAACAGATTGTTGGGGTAGACGCGGTCCACCAGCAGTTCGGCCTTTGGCGTGTTCACACTGGTCAGGGCTATGGACTGATAGCCGCCCCGGGTCAGGAATATTCCCGGCTTTTCAAACGCGACCCGGGCTTCAAGGTCCGGCGTATGCAGTTTCAAACGAAAAGGCTTGCTCAGGATCGATCCATCGGCCCCTATAAGCCCTTCCTTGACGCTGATTTCATAATCCTTGCCAGGTACGAAATCCCCGTTGAGCAGCAGGTCGCTGCCGCTGGCCGCAACGGTAAACGGCACCTGGGGCTCCACCGCCACGTATCCCGGCGTGGAATCCGGACGTACGGGCGCGTTGAAGTCCAGCTTTATGGACGGATGTTCCCTGCCGCTGACCACTTTTGCCGCCAGAACCTTGAGGTTGGGATCATACACCAGGGAAAATTCCTGGGACACGCTTTTGCCCAGTTGAAGACCGCTCATTTCCACCGGCAGACCGGCCTTTACCGTGGCCACAATCCGTTTTGCTTCCTGTGTCTTGCCCATGGGAGCGCTGCGGAACTCCATGGTGCTGCTGCGGTAGGTGGTCAGGATATCCGCGGGCAGATCCTTGGGCTGGTCGCCGACCATCTCCTGCAGCGTGAAATATTTTGCAAAATCCTTGGGAGACACATCCATGCTGAACTCTATCGTACCGGCAATCACCACATCCCGCCGGTTATCGGGAGCAGGCTCTTCCTTCAAAACGAAATTCGACACGGCAAGAGGTCTGGTGCGTACCGTAAAGCCCAGACTCCCGGCCAGGGTATAGCTGCCAAGATCAAATCCATTGGTATTGCTGGTGTTTATATAGAAATAATAATCCGTGTCCGGCGAGAATGGCTGCCGGGGGTCAAAACGCAGCACATAGGGGCTAATCCAGTTCCATGAACCGACCATTTCGGGCGTAAAACTGCCGGGGGACTGACCGGGCTCCTTGCCCACCGAGTCCTGCCCCAACGGACGGTCGAAGGTCAGCAGCATGTAGCGCCTGAACACGGGCTCGATGCCGACGCTTGTCACGGAAATCAAATTGGAATCGGACGAACCCGGAGGTTGCACCGATTCCGCATCCGTATCCGTATTCGTATCCGCCATCTGGGCGATTTGCATGGGGCCCTTGGGAGCCGGTTCTGTTTCGGCATCCTGCGCAGGAGCCGAAGGCTGGACATTCGGGGCCTGAGGCTTCTGCTGCACCTCGCTGTGCTGGTTCTGCCCCAGGTCGAGTTCGGCCTTGCGATCCAGAGAAATGATGATGGCCTGTGCCGCAGCCACGATAATCAGAGCCAGGATCAGCAGATTTTTTCCATCCATGAACCAGGCTTCTTGTTTCTTTTTACCCATGCAGTTAGCCCCTCCGGAGATAGTGAACCATTCGGTATTTTTCCCAGACCCGCAGCCCGCGATCCGGGGTTCGAATTCTAGACTACCGCTTCGTTACGTGGTAGTTCTTCTCGTTCGGTAAATCAGGGTGCACGGCCTTTTGGCCGGGTCCCCTTTCGTCAATCGGTTTTTGATAAGAGAGTATCATGCACGAAACCGTTAAAACAGTTTTTATTGATATCGGAACTGGAGAAGAAGTCAAAGAACTTCCTTCTGTTTTCGATCGGGACGCTCTAAAACCCAAGCTGGTTCTTTCCACACATATTGCATGGAAAGATATCTGGAGGCATTACAAGGTCGTTAAGGTTGAAGAACAAGCCGGAGATACGTTGGTTGCACACGTCCGGTTGATGCGGCGACACCGCCAGTTTTTCGTTCTTATTCTACTTTGCGTGCTTACTGCAGCCGCCATCGGTGCTGCTGCTTATTTTTTCATGAACTATTCCACCGGGGCGGGCTAGCCCCCCCGGTGCGTTGTATCGATGAACGCCGTTTCGCCACATCCTAAGACGCTCTTGCTTTTTTATGTGTTCTGTCTGACAACATCAGAAACGGATCAGCGTGTAAAAAGCCTTTTCATGACATGACCCGGCTCCAGCGCTGCATGCCATCACTATAAGGAAGATGTTATGAACCTGAGCAAAACATCCCATGTGGTCCTCATTCTTCTGCTCCTCTTTTTCACTTCTTCCAATGCAGCATGGGCTCAGGATGGCGCGAGACTGTTCATCGAAACAATTCCCGACAATGTAACAATACGCATATTGAACAACCCCGGTTCTTTTCAGCAGGGCATGAAACTGAAACCCGGAACCTATCTCATCCGCCTCAGCAAACAGGGGTTCGAAGCCCAGACAAAAAAAATATCCATCAAAAATTCGGACGATTTCAAACTCAAGGTCAGCCTGGAGGCGCAAAATTCGCAGGCGGATGCCCCCCCGGAATCCGCATCTCCAGCTGATGCCGCGGAACAGGCTCCGCCGGACGCCGGACGATTGTTCGTCCAGGCCGATCCCCCGGACGCCACCGTCCGGATTCTGCGTATCAAGCCTGTCTTCCAGCAAGGCATCGCTCTCGAGCCCGGCACATATACCGTCGAGGTCAGCAAGGACGGCTACGCCACCAAAAAACGCGATGTCCAGATCCGGAAAGGTCAGGACAGCAAAGTGGAGATAGCGCTGTTTCTCAAGGCGGACATGGGGAAACTTTATGTGAACACCGACCCCATGGACGCCAACATCCGCCTGCCCCACATCAAGCCCGCGTACGATCCCGGCATGGAACTGTCTCCCGGTGATTATACCGTGGAAATCAGCAAGGACGGCTTCAAGACCGTCACCGTGCCGGTGACCATTGCCAATGGCAAAATCAAACGACTCAACGTGACGCTGAAAAAACTGACAGCTGCGGACAAGGCCGATGCGGAACGATCCGACAAACAGGACGAACCGCCGGCTCCAGCGTCCAAAGGAAGCCTGACCATTGAGCTCGACCCCGCGGATGCCACCGTACGTATCCTGGACATCGATAAACCCTACACAGCGGGCATGGAACTGGAGTCCGGGTTTTATGTGGTGGAGGCGCAGAAAGAGGGATACGTCACAGGTACGCGCAAGATAGCCATCAAACCGGCCCAGGAAAACACCCTTTCGCTGACCCTGTCGCCGCAACCGGCCCCTGCTCCTGCCCCAGAGCCTGAGCCCGCACAGCCGCAGAAGCCGGATGGCGATGCCCAGGAACCATCCGCCGGCGAACAGCAAAGCGCGCAGCCCGTACCCCAGCCCGGTAAAGAACGCCTTTTTGTGGAAGTCCTTCCCCCGGATGCGGAGGTACGCGTACTGAATATCGGCCCGAAATTCGAACAGGGCATGGAACTCGGACCGGGCAAATACGAAGTCGAAGTCAAAAAGCAAGGCCTTGGCAAAAAAGTGGAAACCATTGAAGTGACCGCTGGCCAGGACACGCATGCCACCATCGAACTGACCGGAACAAAGGAGCAATCCTCCCCGTCAACAGGCATATTGAAAATTGAAACCAACCTGTCCAACCCGGTAATCACCATTGATGGTGAACCCGGATTCGGTATTGAAAGCACCCTGCTGCCCGGCTCCTACCAGGTGGAGGTTTCGGGCGAACTCCCCGGTACGGAAGAGACAACCTCTCAAAGCCTTTCGGCCGTTATTGCCTCAGGAGAAACCACCACGCTGCAGGCCCAATTCAAACAGCCGGACAAATCCGAGCCGACTCCGGAGCAAATACCGGAACAGAAGCCCGAACAAAAACCGCAGACATCAAATACAGCGGAGGCTGACGCCGGCAAACCATCCGCCCAAGTTTCCCAAAAGCAGGATGCCCCGCAAGCCGCCTCAAAGCCTGAAACCAAGGTCGAGCCGCCCATGACCAAGGATGCCCCAAGCCTCAGGCAGGCAGCCATCGAAGCCATCAAGCAGAAGGATTACGACCGGGCCCTGGAATTCGTCAGGCAGGCTCTGGCTCTGGCTTCCCCGGACACCACCAGTTATCTGCTCCTGGGGCAGATTCACGCGCTGAAAACCGAATATGCGAAAGCCCTCGAGGCCTATGACCAGGCCGCGAAACTGTCTCCAGACCAGGCGCTGGTATACGCGCTGCGCGGTGAGACCTACGCCCGTATGAATGATACGGAATCGGCCTGCTACGACTTTTGGAAAGCCTGCGCTCTTGGCAAGTGCAAGGAGATCGGACTGGCCAAGAAAAACGGCATCTGCCGCTGAGTAGCCCCTCGCATACCATTTTAAAAGCCCGGAACGTGCTGCAGCGCGTTCCGGGCTTTGCTTTTTTCACATCAGATAAGGGCCACCGGCGTATGGCATTGCCAATCGGTCCGGACTACGCCTTTGCCGTGAATACGGTGTTGCCTTCCTTGATGGTCTGCAAGACGCGGATGTCCCGGATCTTCATGGGATCTATGCTCATGGGGTCGTCCGAGAGAATAACCATATCCGCGAGCTTTCCCGCCTCCAGAGTGCCCTTGTGATCCTCTTCAAAGTTCTGCCAGGCCGAATCCGCTGTAATGGCGCGAAAAGCTTCGAAGGGCGTAATGGACTGTTCCTTGCCAAGAGGCTTGCCCGAGCTGGTGACGCGGTTGATGGCGCACCATGCCACGTTGAGCATGCTGATTCCGGCAACGGGCGCATCGTGGTGCAGGGTGAATTTGATGTTGCGCTTCAAGGTAGAGCCGGTCGGATCGATCCTGGCCGCACGTTCGGGTCCGAGGAACAGGTCGCGATGGCGGTCGCCCCAGAAATAGACATGAATAGGCAGGAAAGAAGGCGTCAGGCCTTGCTTGGCGGAATCATCCAGCTGGTCTTCCCGCATGGTCTGGGCGTGGATAATCACGGTACGCAGATCCGGCCGCGGTTTGTCTGCACGGAGCTTTTTCACGGCTTTGATCAGCATGTCCGTGGCGCCGTCGCCATTGGTATGCACCTGCATCTGCAAACCGTGCGCATCACAGCGTTTGATCCATTTTTCAATCTGTTCCTGGGTCATGCTGGAGTACCCGCGGTATCCTTTGCCGTATTCCGGGGCAGGCACCGGTTTGACGAGGGACTTGTTGTCCTTGCTGACAAACAGACTCTCGGATTCCGTGGTATCGCATTTGGTCTGCACCACTTCGGGCTGTTCGGGCAGCTTGTAATAGGGCTTGGAAAGATACGCGGTGTAGCCCTGGATCGAACCATCCGCCACCAGCTTGACTCCGCCGAAACGCAGACGACCTCTTGAACCTTTCTTGGCCACAATGGCGTCAAAGGAGGCGTCATCGATGCCCTTGAAAAACGGCCAGGTAATCACATCGATGGGCAATTTGTTCGCCTTTTCCATTTCAGCCAGAATGTGCCAGGTGCCCTTGAAGGTGGCGCAGTCCTGAGCTGTGGTGATGCCGGCCGCGGCATAACAATGCAGGCCTTCCTCGATCATTTTTATGGCCTGCTCCGGAGTGGGCATGGGGAGTTTCTTGGCCACCAGCATCATGGCGCCCTCTTCGAGCACGCCATTGGGCTTGTTGGAGCCGGGCTCACGCTGAATTTTCCCGTCTTTCGGATCCGGGGTATTCTCGTTGACGCCGATGAGCTCGAGCATTTTGCTGTTGCCGGCCATCAGGTGACAGGAAATATGCACCAGGAGAATAGGATGGTCGGTGGAAACCGCATCCAGATCCTCGCGAGTGGGATGGCGTTTTTCCTTGATGCCCGTATCGTCATAGCCCCAGCCCACGACCCATTTGCCGGGGGCGATGTCCTTTTTGTCTATCCATTCGCGCAAAATACGCTGAATGTCCGCAATGGATCCGGCATCGCCAATGGGCTTGGGATCCAGGTTGGCCGTATTGAACTTTACGGACTGGAGCACCACATGGGAATGGGGATCGAAAAATCCGGGCATAAGTGTTTTGCCGCCCAGGTCGATAACCTTGGTATTGGCCCCCTTGTGCTTCATGACCTCTTCCAGCGTGCCCGTGGCCTGGATCCGGCCACCGGCCACGGCCAGAGCTTCGACACGGTCTCCATCTTTGGTCATGGTTACAATAGGTCCGCCATGATAAATGGCGTCGGCACTTTTTCCGGGGATTATGGCCTTGGTTGCGGCCATGGCCGTGGATCCGATACCGGCTACCGCTGCCATACCGCAGGCAACGCCGGCTCCTTTTATGAACTCCCGCCGGGACAACTCCAACCCGGCATGTTCAACCATTTCAACGAGTAGATTCCTTGTCACGTGTCTTATCCTTATAGATCTTTTAGAGTATTCGAAGTCCATTTTTTCTCTATTGCGTGCAACCGTCAATTGGAACATGACACAAAAAGCCCCAAAAGATGGTTAGGATTTGATTAAATTTGTGCTAAAAAATGTGCATGTTTTTTTGCCGAGATGAATCGCCCGCCCCCCTGCTTCGCAGTAAATGACGTTCATTTTTTCAGCTCCATAACATCCTGAATTTATAATATTTTTGATGAGTGATTTCATTTTTTTATAATCCAGCAAAAAAATATTGTTGACACTGCCCAAAGTGGCGTATAAATACTATCGTTCTGCCTCGCTGGGAGAAAAGGTTATGCGAAGCCTGAATAAAGTGCTTGATGCGCACCTGAAAAACAGCCTGGATGCTGGACTCCCATTTAAAATGGTGTCTCTCTGGCGCAACTGGGCGCAAGTAGTCGGCCCGGAAGTCGGAGAATTGGCATGGCCGCTGAAACACACCAAAAGAACGCTTGTTCTTGGATGTGAAGACGCCATGGCCATGCAAGAGGCTAGTTATTACGGCGATTGGATTCTTCAACAAGTCAACGCCTATCTCAAGTTCGACTGTTTCAAAAAGGTTCAGCTCGAATTGCTAAGAGGAAGGCAGCCGCTCAACGAATGTTTCGGACAGTTGATCGTTGGACGCGAACTGAAGAAGACCATCCCAACGCCCCCGCCGGGGCTGCGGACCTTGAACAAGGTGCCTGCTGAGGACACGCCCGAAGGAAGGGCCTACCGATCATATCTAAAAATTTTCGGCCTGTAGCGGGCCATACGAGTACGCGCGTATTTTTAAGGAGGATGGGAGCATGGCTGAAGAAATTACATTAGAAAGCCTTGAATTGAAGAAGCCTTTGGACAAGATGACTGCAAAGGAACTGCGTGAACTTTGCATCAACAAACTTCCTATGATCACCGGTGCTTCCGGAATGCCTAAGGAAGAGATTCTCGCCGCCATCAAAGAAGCTTTCGGCCTTGTCGACGAAGAAGGCACCAAAGTTTCTCCGTACAAGGCACAGATTTCCAACCTGAAAAAGGAAATCAAGGCCATGCGCGATGAAAAGGCCAACCTTGAAAGCCGCAAAGAACGCGAGATCATCCGCCGCAAGATCAACAAGCTGAAAAAGCGTACTCGCCGTCTTGCAGCAGCTGTTTAAAAAAAATTGAAAAAAAAGCAAAAAAAAGTTTGACAACAGAGCAAGCTTGAAATAAAAGAATTTCTTCACTTGCTGGGGTATAGCCAAAGTGGTAAGGCAGCGGGTTCTGGCCCCGTCACTTGGGGGTTCAAGTCCTCCTACCCCAGCCAAAAAGAAAAAACAGCGTCCCCATCGTCTAGCCTGGTCCAGGACACCGGCCTTTCACGCCGGCGACAGGGGTTCAAATCCCCTTGGGGACGCCAACTTGATTTCAAGGCTTGAATGCAAATCCAAGCCTTTTTCATTTTCAAGACTTTTTCTGCATTACCGGCACTAGCCACCGCGTCCCCATCGTCTAGCCTGGTCCAGGACACCGGCCTTTCACGCCGGCGACAGGGGTTCAAATCCCCTTGGGGACGCCAAATGAAATCAACGGATTTTTCGGAAACGGAAAATCCGTTTTTTGTTGTGGCACATTTTGGAGACACATCATTGGATCTTGGAGTTGGTGGTCACTGAATCTCATTTTTCTTCTGCCAGAGTCTATTTTATAGCTTTTTTAATCTACAAGTTTCTTTCTCCATTTTTTTGAACGAGATAAAAATATCATTGAGTACAAAAAAATTATTTACTATTATCACTATCACATTATATTAATTGGCAAGTACAAATTATAAAAAAACGAGTGGAGTATACATGATCTATTTAGTCGGAATTGCCCACTCCTACCAACGCTATGATGGTGAACATGATGAAAAAGCTAATCAACTCAAACAATATGCTGAAGAGATAATCGTAGATAAAGATATCTTGACCCTAGCAGAGGAGTATATCGAAGACCTTTTAAAGGAAGACTCAGAAACAGTTTTGCAAAAAATTTCAAATGAACATGCTGAACTAACCCATCAATTCTGCGAAATGAGTATAAATGAACGAAAGGCACAAGGGATCAAATATTACGCAGAGATTCGCAACGATGTTTGGTTGAGGGAGGACAGGATACCAAGTGATGATGAAGTTGAAAAAACACAAAGAAGTTTTTTCCCGACTCGAGAACAATATTGGCTCAACTGCCTAAAGAAACACTTGGGAACCAATATACTATTTTTTTGTGGGGCTGATCATTTAATAAATAGCTTCCCAAAGTTATTAGACCAAAACAAAATTGCGTATAAAATACTCATTAAAGATTTTGACGATTACCACCCTTAAAAAAAAAGTCTTGGATTAATTAATTTGAACTCGACTCCAACCCTCTTCAACAATATTTATGAGCAGTTATTTTGTGTTTCAGGTACTTGAACTACTTCCTTAATATATATACCAGCAAAAACAACTCAACAACTTAACGACTAATCAATAAGAAATGAATTCAAATACTCAAACGCAAAACGAGCATGAACCAATATTTTGGATTGATTCAAAAACAGATGAAGGCAAGCATGTCATCGCTTCACCTGATATTATTTCGCCATTTCCATATAGCTATATCTCCACACCACCTATTAACGGTAATTACAAAATTAAAATGAGCGTACCCCCAGATTTATGTATTATAGACGGGAACAAATCTAAAACGAGACAAGATATATCAACCAAAATAACATTTAATCATGCTATACGAACTTATACATTACTTCATGATGGGTGGCTCCCTATTCCTTTCGTCCCTTATAAAAAATTATTACTCGACAGAAATGTTATCTCTATCTTACAAAAAAATCCTTCAACTAGTCATCGAAAAGACCATTCGGATACAAAGTGGTGGTTAAACTTGGCAATAGAGACACAAACTTTTTTTAATATTTTCCCCTATTGCATGGAAGGGAACAGAAAATCAACTCCATCGTATAATGATTTCAAAATTTCATACTTTGATTCAGTTTCTAGATTAAAATCATTATTCCCATCTGCACGTATCATTACATATCAAGAAATTCATCTCAATGAAGCATATGCTCTTGTAGAAGAAATAAATAAAAATCATGAAAACGAGGTTAATTTTTTATCACAAATAAATACTATAATACTACACAGACTAAGTAACAACAAACTTACAAAGGCTTGTGACAAAATAATTGCTGCAGCAATAAAGTATAAAATACATTCTAATCCTTTGCTGCTCTTATCTGCATTATCTTGCTTATATGAAGACAAGAATAGCTCAGGATTATCACCTGCAAGACGAGTATTAAAACCTAAAAAATCTTTTTCATCTGAAAATGCTTACAATGCTTTATCTGACTTACGGATGTTATATGTATCAATTCAATCAAAAAAAATTTTAAACGAAGAAACTCCACTTTGCACATGTGATAAACATCTAGCGGCATTGTGGTGTTCTTTAGTTCCCATAAAAGTTGAAAATGACAATTCACCACTATTTAAAGTTAAATTTACTGTAACTGAAGACACCTTTCCTCGATTAGATGCAAGCCAAAGGCAAGATTTAATCAACAAGATTGAAAACTTTTAGAAAAACCTCCTCAATTTCATCTTCGAATTAGTACGGCACCGGTTAGAATCTGCCCCCATCAACCGGTATGCCCCAAATTTCGTTTCACTCACTGAATAACCTTCAAGTCAACCTTATTGCTCCGGATATCCCCTCACCTGCTATCCATGGCAGCAGTCAACCCGTCACGCATGTCACTTAGCCCGATGGAGTGCAGGTACTTGGTGGTGGTTGTCGCTGATTTATGGCGCAGGACTTGCTGAATGACAAAAAGCTTGCCCCCTTCTTTATGCAGAATCCTAGCTGTCAGGTGTTTGATGGCATGGCCCTGAAGGATTCCCCCTTGCTTCCTTCCGCCTTCTTATAGTATGATTTAGTCATACTAAGGAGTAATTATGCCTACTGTTGAAAAAATCACCATTGCCCTGACGCCCGAGCTTTCCGCACTTGTCAAGGAATCGGTCGAACAAGGGGACTACGCGTCCATCAGCGAAGTGATCCGTGACGCTTTACGCGACTGGAAGCACAAGCGTGCGATTCAAAAGCAGGAGATTGAAGAACTGCGCCGACTTTGGGATGCGGGAGTGAAAAGCGGGCCTGGGCGCTTCAGCAACATGGACGAACTCATCAAGGAAGCGCAAAGCCGTTTTGATGCCGGACTTGAGGAACGCTGATACGCATGGCCCGGTTCATAGTACTGCGCGAAGCTGAAAACGACCTGATCGAGATATGGTTGTATATCGCCGCAGACAATCAGGAGGCGGCAACTTGCGTTCTTCATTCATTCGATAAGAAATTCCAACTGCTTGCAAAGAACAGCAAACTCGGCTCAGCACGGCCTGATATCGCGCCGGATTTGCGTTACTTCGTGGAAGGCAACTATCTCATTTTGTATCGCGAATCTGCTGAAGGCATTGAAATTGTCCGAGTGGTCCACGGAGCACGTAGCTTGAAAAGCCTTTTTTCTGTTGATCACTAAAAAACATTTTCAACGTTTAGACGAATTCGCTTCCATCCTGCCCAACCCTTCGGACAACAGAGTGACTGCCAGGATGTTCATGAAAACGCCTCGGGGGCAGTCCCTTCAATTCAAATGAAGCAACTTTCAACATCCGTCGAATTCTGATTAATCTTCATCGATATGTATTTTCCCTCCTGATTCGATGATCACAGTAAATTTGCGTTGGGCCTTGGGCGAGCGTACTGTATAAATCTCTTCTGCTCCATATGTGGGGCAAGTTAAATCTGAAGTTTCAGAAAGGCAATGATACACTTCTATTTTATCTATTGCATTAATCACATAATATTCAACTTTATGTTCGTCTTTTCTTATTATAATAGAACTCTGACAAACAATTTCCATAACCCTACCCGCATATTTAACCAGATAAGGATTGCCTTCATTGTAATTACGTATTTCAATTCTCCCTGAAAAACTGGCGATGCAGTCATTACCAGCAGCAATAGCGCCAATAAAGCATCTTGATTGATATAGTATTACACTTTCCAAGATGTTTCCGGAATTGAGCTGGTTGCCAATGCTCTGCGCAATTCTTCGCAAATGAACCTGGCGGAGCCATAGCAGGCGGAGGGAGCCAGGGTGGGAACTCGTCGTATTTTTCCACCTCATGTCCGGTATGGCAGCATCATATCCGCTTCGTACCAGTGTTTTTTTTCGACCAGACACACGGGGGGACAGATCGCGGGGCGAGCGATTCGCGTTTATTTTTCCGTCACTAGTTTTAACTATCCAATATACTTCAATATTATATTAACATCGCCTCTTTCACTCCTGCGACAGAGGTTCAAATCCCCTTGGGGACGCCACAACAAAAAACGGGTTATCCGGAAACGGGTAACCCGTTTTTTGTTGTGACACATTTTGCAGACACATCATGAGGATTGGGTTCGGTATTCGCCGAATCGCAGTTTTATTCTGCCAGAACCAAAAAATTCAGTTCCCGCCTATTCGGGTTCACACTGCCAGCCCGAAGTTTTACAATATTGAACATCTCCGGTGGCCAGCAATTTTTCAACAGAATCTGCTGTCATAAAATATTTGAGTTTACTGGAGCTAATATCGGTCTCCACTTGACCACCACCTCCGCCTAAATGCCCATTACCGCAGCCATAAAACTTACCAGAGGAGGTAACCGCTCCAACACATTGACATCTGTACGAAGTCTCTGCATACGCAGACGTGCCCAACACCAATAAAAAAATAAGACTTCCCAATACGCTTTTCATTTTTCCATCCTTATGAATTTGTGATGACAACAATAACTTCGTCTCACTGACCGGCAGCTCAGTGGTTCAACTTCTTCTAACCTGTCATGTCCTGGTTGATCATCGCCAATTTCTCCTGTCCCGTCTGATTCAATAATCACAGTCCAAGATATTTCTGGATTTGAGCAGGATGCCAATGCTCTGTTCAATTATCCGAAACCACGACAGACATCGAATCCTAAGCAGGATGGATGCCAAGTATTATAACTCCTATAATATTTATCAAAATACGTTAACAATCTTGAATGAAGCCTGTTTTAACGAATCTTTTTTGACAACTTTATTCGCGTATTGTCCACATAGTTGGCAGGCTAAATGAACAGGTTTGCAGGCTCATGGATTTCAGAAAACAATGGTGGTGCATCCGGAGTTGTGCGGAAGAAATTACTGCATTGCCGAAATACTGAATTCTCCAGTTCCTCTTTGAATTCTTACAGGATTGGCTGGAACTCAGCATTTCAACCCGTATGCCCAGATTATTTTTCACACATTGATGACCTTCATTCAAACCATGTTGCTTCAGCCAGACCTTGCCATCCCCCACAGGAACAAGCAGGATGAAGGCCATAACGATGCGCAGCTCTTTGCCCCGAACATTCGGGAAAACATGTCCGAGGATCATGGATAGCGTTTGAGAAAGAAGAGTGCTATGGAGTTTCATGTTGAAATTTTCCCCGAAGTGCAGTGGGTTGGGCAATTTTCCATTGGCATATTCTGAGAAATTAAAACATCTTCAACATCCCTCAACCAGACCGCATTGATCTTGGATCCGAATGGTGTATCCGATGACGATCAATTCAGCTAAAATCCGCCAGTGGGCCGCGTTGGTCCTCACGTCGTTTATTCTGGCCGCGGCTTTGCGCTTCGCTTCCGTTCCCGCTGCTCCCATGCTTGGTTCAATGTTGGCCGCGGTCATCTTCGCCCTTAACGGGGTGCGTCTATCCGTTCCCAAAGCGTTTTTTTTGACAGGACAGGCTGTCTTGGGCTGCATGGTGGCCATGACCGTCAATCCGGCCGCGCTGGCAACCCTTGTCCGAAGTTGGCCGTTAATGCTGCTGGTGGTCGCCATGGTAATCCTTTTTGGCGCATTTACAGCATTCTGCCTGATGCGTTTCGGCTCTCTGCCAGGGAACACCGCGGCTTGGGGCCTTTCTCCGGGCGGGGCCATGGCCATGACGGCCATGGCGGATTCCTTTGGCGCGGATATCCGCATGGTCGCCTTCATGCAGTATCTACGGGTCTTTGTCGTGGTGCTCACGGCTTCGGCCGTTTCGCGTCTTTTACTCGGAGGGTCGGTTGATGTTGGCGGGGGCGCCTTGTCCCCTGACGTCGCCGCACCCTTTTGGCCGGTCCTGGAGACCATGGCCCTGGCGGCCTCGGGCGTCCTCCTTGGCGGTCTGATTCGTTTTCCCGGGGCGCCCCTGCTTATTCCCATGGTTCTCGGAGCCACGCTCAACTCCATGGGGCTGATGACCATAATCCTGCCGCCCTGGCTGCTCTTTGGAGTATTCGCCTTTCTGGGATGGTACATAGGGCTGCGGTTTACTTCTGAAACCGTACGCTACGCCATGAGAACCGTGCCCGAGCTCTTGCTCGCCACCGCCGTGCTTATGGCGCTTTGCTGCGGCGCGGCCTGGATGTTGACCGCCTTTGCCGGGGTGGATGTTCTGACCGCTTATCTGGCCACAAGCCCGGGAGGATTGGATTCGGTGGCGGTCATAGCCATGGGCAGCGGCTGCGATGTCCCCTTTGTTCTGTCCCTCCAGACCATGCGCCTGTTTGCCGTGATCCTTGCCGGACCGCTCGTGGCCAAATTGATTTGTCGCATAGGCGGAAAAAACCCCAAGGAAGCGAAAGGGGCTGCGGAGAAAAGCCCCGGACACGATTAACGCGATTTTTCAAAAGCGCAGGCGATTCCAGCCGTGTGGGAGGCGAAATGGGTTCTGCAATAACCAACAGCGTTCAAACCAAAAGTCACGATTCAACGGCGCCACGATCGCTTCAAACCCAGCTGCAGGTTCCTGCGGATCGCCGTTTTTTGGCCACAATCCAGGGGCATGTTCGTGAACTGTCCAGGATTGCGGGATTTAGCGCCAGGGATGTCATGGATCTGGAGCTCGCCACAGAAGAAATCTTTTTAAACATCTGCAGCCACGCCTATCCCGACGGCACCCCCGGCGACGTTTTTTTGGACTGCGAAATCCAGGCTCTGGCATTTCGCCTGGTCTTTCGCGACGAAGGCCTGCCTTTTGACCCGAATCTGCTCAAAGGCTCCGGTCCGACGGGCGCAGCGGACGCCAGCGACGATGCTTCTCCTGGAAGCCTGGGACTGAAGCTCATCCGTCATGCCGTGGACGAGGCGCAGTGGGTCAATTGCGGCCGGCAGGGCAAGGAATTGCGGCTGCTGAAGTGGCCGCCCCAGGCCATGCAACAGCTTCCGAGCGGTCAGGAAGGCGAGGCACTGCGAGCCGAGCCTACCCAATACGACATCCGCCTCATGGAGCCCGACGAGGCGCTCCAGGTCGCCCGCATTTTCTGGCTGGCCTACGGATACTCCTATAAAAATGAAAACTTCTACCGCCCCGAAGGGCTCCTTCATTACGTGGGGAGCGGCAAACTCATCAGTTTCGTCGCCGTCGCCGCGAACGGCGAAGTGGCGGGCCATGCTGGCCTCTTACGAGCCGACACGAAGAATGTGGCCGAGGCGGCGCTTCTCGTCGTATCCCCGGCGCACAGGGGCCGGGGGCTCATGAAAGCCTTTCAAACGGCAACAACCGAAAAAGCTTTATCGCTCGGGCTTCTCGGTCTTACCCTGAACCCGGTTACGAGCCACCCCGCCAGCCAGCGCCAGTCCATTCAGTCCGGCGGGAGGCCGTGCGGCCTTGACCTGGCCGCCTGCCCGCCCAGAAGATTCAAGGCCATGAAGCTGGAACAGGCCCGTCCCCACCGGGAATCCTACCTCCACTGTTTCAGATACCTGTCTGCCCCGCCGCCTGCCCTTGCCCACGCGCCGGCAAGGCACAAGGATCTGATCAGACGTATTTACGAATGTCTTGAGCGCCCCCTGACCCTGGGGCAACCCGGCAAAGCCGAGCAGCCGGGCGAATACCAGGTCTCATTTGATCGCGAATTAAGCAAAGGACACATCCGGGTGGCGCGATCCGACACGCGTCAGTGGCCGGAAATAAGCCGGGCGGTCGAGGATCTGGCGCAGATTGCGCAGGCCGCTGTGGTAGACCTGGATTTGCCTCTGGCCCAGCCGGCCACGGCCCTTGTCTGGGAACAGGCCGAAAACGAGGGGTTTATTTTCACCGGTGTCTGGCCCCACGCGACCGACGACGGCGATATCGTGCGCCTGACCCTGCTACGGGAGCCCCTCGACCTCGGGCTTTTGCGCTTGGCTCCGGGTTTTGCCCAGGAACTGGCTCAATATGTTGGAACAGAGATGGAACGTGCTGCCAGGCGTGGTCATACTTCCGGATAGCCTGTCCAAATATGAGATACGTATATAATCAACTGGTCTTCTGAAATGGGTGACCAGTTTTTTTGTGCAACTCATTTTACAGACACATCATGTGGTCTTGGACGGGCCAGCAGAATCGCATGTAAAAGTATCCGACTCGAAACAAAAAGCACCTCAGTTGGGAACGCATCTAGGTATTCGCTGGTCAGTGGAGGCACATCCCGGCCTTTTTTATCGCCAGCTACCTGTTTCCGGGTTAATTCTCTTCAACCTGGATTCTCCCTCCAGATTCAATGATAACCGTAAATTTGCGACTAGCCGTGGGTTTTCCACTGACAGTATAAACCTTGTCTGGCACCAATACAGGACAAGTGATATTCGGTGGAACATCCTTATCACAACGATAAACATTTATTTTTTCGATTGCATCAAATACATAATCTTCAGATTTATGTCCGTCTTTATTGATAACAAAAGTATTGTTATAGCCAATTCCAAAAATTTTACCGTAATAAATAACACGATAAGGATTATCTTTATTAAAATTACGCACTGAAACACTTCCTGCATACACTGATGAAGCAGTCAGGACCAGCAGTAACAGCGCTCCGCAAAAGATTCGAGTAATCATGTCTTGCTTCTCCTTGAATATGCCGCTTTATGTCCATTGCTCAATACATATGCAACTTTCCGCAAACGGAACCGTTACCGAACTAAGGAAGGATACATGCCAAGAGTCATAATAATCTATAATAGCGATAGGAATACGTAAAGACTCACAGACAAAAAATATTTGCGCACGATTCGATCCTGGCACTTCCATAGCTTCTTTGCTCACATAGGTATGATATAAAATTGGCAGGCCTGAACGTTCATTGGAACTAGCCCTCTAATTCATATTTTACGTATTTATCCACTACTTGAATAGTTTCACTTATTTAATAAATTGAATTATTCACTTAATAGTAAAACAACATGATTTTTACCTTTCTATAGAAAGACTCCTTAAAATGTCTTTGTAATTTGATAAGATTTTTTATATATAAAAATACATCGCTATTTCAAAGGAGAACGTCATGAAGGGTGATTATCTCGAATGGAAAGGGGGAACCTTCCGGGCTGTGAATACTGTTTACGACGCTCGCCGACATACGTGCTTTCCACAATTTCGACACCTGTTACCACTGGCAATGTTCCTATTTCTGGCCGCGCTGCTCTGTTTGTTGGCAAAGCCGGCAAAGGCCATGACTCTGGCAGAGTATGCGGCCAGGTATCAGGATACAAACGTGTCGTACACTAAGGATTCCATCTCTTTTTATGGAGTTAAGATTTATCAGGGAGGATCAGTCGACAGCGGCAATATGTTTGGAGATTTAATTCCCGCGTATGCTGTTGATTACAAAGAGCACAAAATAATTGCTCCAGGAACTCCGGACAATACGGAATACGATTCAAATTTCGTCATCTATGATGACGAAGATACGCAGAATCCCTTTTCCAAAAGCGCGAGTATTGCAAAAAATTTCCCTGAGCCTGGAATGGTGACGTTAGCAGTACAGATGGATCCTCCATCAACGCGCACGACAAGTGTTCTGGCAATATTTACCATATCCAATAAAAAATTATATTACGCCCTTGCAGATTATCATGGTTATATAGATGTCAAAAATTGCATGCTTGAAAAGTACGGTATAATCAAAGGTGTAAATGCCTTCTGGGATGTCTATGCCTTCAAAGAAGGATGTCCGTGCATGTCCTTTGGTTGTCCCGGCTGTATGGCCAGTGCAGTTCATATTCTGGCTTTCAAAAAAAACAAATGGTCTTACTGCAAGCCAGGAGAATATAGAGACGCATACAAAATTATCTCATCTGAAGCGGAAGCCAATATCAAAGCATATCTTCGTGATAATAATTTAACAGTGCAACAATGCACGAAACAGGGTGACACGAGCTATGGAATGTACGTTTGTGAATTCGCGTACGCCTGTATCATGGAAGACCTGAATACATCACAATATGTCAAACGCCTTCACCCCTATATGACTAAAAAGTGCGCCAAGGTTCTTTTAAAAAGTCTGTCAAAATCAGCGCAGCAAGTGCTGAAGGAACAACCCAAAAATTCCGTTTATTGACCAGGGTTGCACCTTTACAGGAGAGCCTGGTCAGTTTTAAGCACTGTGATCACTCCGGGCAGGTATTTGTTTCAGAACGGCAGTCAGGATCCCATCTATAGTGATCACAGTGCCTGCTATATTGGAAACAGTAACTACGAACATTTTGTTCCTTTTTCGGACAGTGATCGTGAACACGCCTGTATTCCCATATGATAGTTCCCGGAAGAGTCTGCAGTTCTACTTCACAAAAAATAGCCATCCACTTATCGATCATGTCGTCGTTTTGCTGTCCCTCTTTGAAATTTTTAATAGCCTCGGACTTTTCCAGAATGGCTTTGAGCTGCGTACCGTCCGGGTCTCCGTCTTCTGCGGCTTGTACTATCAAAGGAAAACTCAGCAGGCCAACTACCATCAGCAGTAAAAAAACTTTGTGGCACACGGAAGTGTAATACATCATGCGGTTCTCTCCTTTTACAGTAGTTTTACACCTTTTTTGTATTGCTCAATAAATTCAATTGTGTGACGCTTTCACATACCACAAAAAATACAACAGTCAGGCTCATATAAATTCAGGTCAATTGTTCTTGAACAGCTGTTTGAAATCAGTCTTGCCGTCTGCTGCTATATGTACGCTATTTTCCCCAAAAGCTGTTATTTTACCTGGCACATCATATTCAGCGTGTACAACGTCTTCCGACGTCAGCGAACGACAAACTTTTTTTTCTGACTGATAAACAACCACAGTTTTTATGACTCTTATTATATCATCATACAACTGAAAGTCTCCCGCAATTGCACACTTGGAGACATTCTTTGATTCACAAAAAATAACAGTTGTAAAATTCAACTCTTCTCAGACAAAACAGATACTGTACGTTAGTAGTGTAGAAATTGTTTAACATCGCATACTAATTTATAAACAAGAACATGTTATTTCCAATTTTTTCGATAAATGCCTCTGGCGTGGACGCAATGAAATACACCATGGCCTTGGGCGACTCATGGCAAAGAATCAGAGGAACTGTACCGAAATTGAGAAAGCCTCAAAAAGCAGCAATATGCGTCTGTGTGCCCGAAGAGGAAAATCCATAATACAATCGAACTCACCCTTGCTTGCAACTATACGCCACAACTCATTCGCGCTTATTCCGGTTCGCAACTCCAGCCTGACTCCTTGCTATATTGAGCCGTTCCGGTTTCCTGCACCTTTTCAACAAGATCTGCAGGCAAAAATTTATTGAGGAGCGACAAGGAGATTCCCTTTTCGAGTCTGGGTCTTGTGCCTCCAATGAATCCGTTGCCGCACAGGTTAGTTTTCTGTTTTTCCAATACCCTTCCTACACATTCGCAGCGGTACGTGCCCTCCGCATAGGCTGACGTGACCAACAAGAGTAGAACACTCAAAGTTCCCAGTACGTATTTCATTTAACTTCCTTATGGTTTGCGTTTCCAAGTAGTGTATTGGGCGTCGTATGCGGCTTCAACCGAGACCATGCCGATTTTTTCACCCGTTTCGCCGATGGTACAGGTCACATCCAGCCAGCAGGCCTGCCACTGCTTTTGAAATCCACAGGGAAAAATATTGCTTCCAACCATTATGCCCCTTATTTTTTTAACTGCGTACTTTACCGGCCGTATTCATTCCTGAATTATCCGCAAGCCTGAAGCACCGTAAGCACAATTTCGCAACGTATAACAATCGAATCAGATAATGACTGCCTGGCAGTTTCAATACCAAGTATCATAACTTTCATGATATCAGCATAAATGGGTTACTGGCGGCAAAACATATTTGATCCCAGGATCGGTCTCTGCCAACCCTGTTTGCTTTTTAACAACATAGTTGGCAGAGACGGGTTCAAAAGCTTCGCAACCAGGCAGCCTTGCAAATTCTTCATGGCGTGGAAATCTGATACAAATTACGGTTTTCCTACCGCGTCCACACAGCTAGAATGATAGGTTTCTTCACGGCTCCCGCCGCCTATCCTGAATTCTGTATAAAATCCAACGGAATTCTTATCATAGCCAAATTTACTACTGCAACGCTCTTTGGCTTCTGATGCTCTGACACAATATCCTTCACCACCAGACACTTCATAGTTTGTCAATACAGCGACATACCCAACGTACTTCTTCGGGCTTGAATCACAATTATAGCAATGCACTTTGGCACTCCCTACAGCAGCACAATTTTCAGGAGTAGCTTTTGTGCTTGCAGAAACATTTGGAATAGGTACCATAAAAAACATCATAAAAACCAATACGAAACAACTTTTTTTGTAGCTCATAGCATCCTCCAATTATTGTATTACACCCTTTTACATTTTTCCAAAACAGGATCTGCCACTGCCATCAAGCGTTGTTTTACCAAAAGAATATCGCGCCAATCGCCATACAACAATCATAACCAGCCCCCACAGCCAGTAGTTTCCCCATAGGCCATAAACAGTCCGGGCTTCCGAGGAAACAACGTCCGCGCTGGTTACGCAGGCACGGTCATGGGGCGTCAAGGTGTTCGCAACAAGCTCCCCGCTTGTCCGGATAAAAGCGCTGCTGCCCGTGTTGTTGCAGCGCACCAGGGGCCGCCGGAACTCCACCGTACGAAATATCCCCATGCCCAGATGCCGCATTTCCGACTCGCGGGATGCGAACCAGCCGTCATTGGAGACTTCCATCAGCACATCGGCCCCCATGGCAACACCCCGGCGTACGAGCTCGGGAAATCCGCTCTCAAAGCAGATAAGTGGTTGTATCTTGAAGTCCCCGACGGAAACCAGGCGCGGACCGTCCCCTTCCGTCACTTCAAGACTGTGCCCGAACACCTTCTGCAAGGATGGAAAGACCGAACGTAATGGCGTGGCCTCACTGAAGGGTACCAGCCGGACCTTTCTGTAGACCAGAGTGGGATTTTTGCCGGGTTCCAGGACAAAAACAGAATTGTACTTGGCAAAAATCTTCCGGCTCGTCAGTGCGCGATCCCGATCTCCATCCTTTGTGGTTACCATTGTTTCCGTCCCGTACGCGTATTCATCACTGGGAAGCAAAGCCGGGATATTCAAATGCTGCAGCATGCCCAGCAACCCGCTCGAAACGAATTCACTGTCCAGGCATTGGAACCTGGGCATTTCCGGAAAGAGTATCATTCCGGCTTTTTCCACAAGTTCCTTATGCGCGGACAGGCTCCGCAAACATATCTCTGCGGCGGAAGAAAAAGCCGCAAGCGGATGATCGGATGTGCCCCAGCGAACCGGAACATTGGGCTGTACGGAAACCACGGTCAACGCCGGACTGCCGGGGGATGCGTTTTTTGCTCCGAATTCATTGACCCGCCAGGCGCCATAGCCCAGCACCAGGCCCAGCAACAGGATAAAACCAGCGGCATTAAACAAAACACTTCGCCTCTTGCCCTGGCACAAGGCCAGCAGCGCATGGGCGAATAACCAATTGAGCAACAACAGCAGAAACAGTACCAGATATTCGCCGCCAAGGTCAGCGACCTGAATGAACTCCGGCCACAGCGCCACGGAAACAGCTCCGGACACTGGAAACAGCCGGGGACGAAGAAAAAGCAGCAGCGTAAAAAGTCCGGCGCTGAACAACGGCCCAGCCCTGAGTCCGTGTTTATTCATCCATCCGCATATCAGCCCGAAAAATCCGAACCACAGCCCCTGATACAGCCAGATCAGCACCGTCGCCCCCACCCCCTTCCAAAGAGGCAAATGCATCATGGTGCCCATGGAATGCACCAGCCACCAGGTTCCGGCAGCCCAGAGCACAACACCAAACAGCATGCCTGCCAGGAACCCGGACAAGGGCTCTGCCCGGCGCAGCACCAGCGCCAGGGGAACGTACGCAACCAATGCGAGCCACTGATAGTGCTCCAATGACACAAAAAATCCCAGCAGAAATGCAGCAACAGGTATCAGTCCCCATGCGCACCACCTGCCGGGATATTTTTTTCATACTTGCGATCAAAAATTTTCAGTATCACATGCCATTTGTTCTATCTTTCAATAAACGCCTTCAACCTGTTTCTCTCAATGTCACCAATGGACGACCGGATAATTCCGTAAACAAAACCGGCATAGAAACTATAGCATTAAAAATGCCAAACGCCACAAATACCATATATATAATGAATTATAATATTTGTTCCAGCACATGATAAACTCGAACATACTTATTCTGCCAACAATGTTTGCATCTCGCCTGTACTATTGGCGTACGCACGAACTAGTTCTTCTGATCCAGAGATTGTGCAGGTCAATATCCGAGATTGACTCTGCAGCATCTCCGCCAACCCGATCAATGAACTGAATCAATCGCGCTGCACAGGCAGATGAGTCGTCCGTATTGTCTCCGGGGAACCCGCGTAGTATTGCCGGGAGCACAAGACCGCATTTTTTCATACGCAATTCAAAGGACAGTTTTATGAAAAGACATTTCAAAGTACTCCAACTCCTCGTACTGACTGTAGGGGGGATGCTTATTTTACCCCAAAGCCTTTTTGCGGAAGGCTGCGCATATATTCAAAAGCAACTTGAAAACGGGCAAGATTCCCTGGAGCTTGTTTCCCAGAAAAAGGCCTGCGGCATCCTGAAGGACGACGATACCCTCGTACTGTATCCGGATCAGCTCAAAAAACTCTCTTTTGACGAGAACGGCCTGGGCCAGATCTACCTGTCCGAACAACGGGTCTTTTACGTCTTGCCCGACGGCACATCCGCCCGCGCTTTCTTCTATGACAATGGTCCGGACTACTTTGTCGAAGGGTTGGCCAGAACAATCGCTAAGGGCAAAATCGGCTTCATGGACAAAAAACTGCGTACCGTCATCCCAGCCAGATACGACTTTGCAACCATGTTTCAGGACGGCCTGGCCCTGGTCTGCAACGGCTGCGAACGTGTTCCCGATGGCGAGCATTACACCATCAGCGGCGGCAAATGGGGGGCTGTGAACAAAAAGGGAGAGGAAATCTACCCCGTACGCTCTAGTCAGCAGGAACTGGACAAGAGGATTTCAGGCAACAACTATTAATCCTTACAGAAATTTTTACAATTTCTCGCACTGAGTTATAAGGAAAGCCACGCCATTGGCGGCTCCAGCGGCGAATACCGCGGAAGCGGGTCGTTACGTATTTTCCGCTCCCATCAATGAGTCGACTGCGACTTAAAAGACAACGTTCTCTGAAGCGCATCAGACCAGCAGCGGACTTTCCGACAGGGGAAAGTCCGCTTTTTGTTTCATTTTACAAACGTAGTGTGCGTTTGGAGAACTTGTGATTTGCTTGTTTGAAAATATGGGCGTAAATCCTGGAAAGTTTTGGCGGGTTATTGTTTTTTCCAGAAAATTGCCTTTCTTGTTCAGATCGCAAGAAGAATGCAACACCAGCCAGCCTGGATGAAATTCGGGCACAGTTCGCCGCTCGCATTCGAGTACAACCACGAATTGACCTGAGATGGATTCACATACCTTCAACAAGGAAACAAGCAGACAAAGGAGTAAAGAATGTTACCCAAAGAAGTCAGTACTGCATGGGATGAGCGCAAGGGACCTATTATTCTTACCACAATTGATGAAAATGACGTTCCCAATGCCATTTATGCTACCTGTGTAAAAAAATTCGACGAAAATACGATTGTGATTGCGGATAATTATTTTGACAAGACCAGAAAAAATATTCTGGCAGGCAGCAAAGGGTCCGTGCTGTTCATTACCAACGAGGATAAATCCTTTCAGTTAAAGGGAACCATAGAATATTACAAAGAAGGTGCAATTTTCGATGATATGAAACAATGGAATCCCGAAAAGCACCCCGGCAACGCCGCAGCCGCCTTGAAAGTGGAAGAAGTATATTCTGGTTCAAAAAAACTGCTGTAGCAACAGTACAGTTCTCATCAAAATCGGTCGGGGTGCCCCCTTCAACAATGCAAAACCTGACAAACGGACTCAATTGATCAACAGGAGCCACCCCGCCCTATCATAAGCACATGTCCTGCCCAACGGCAGGGCGCAGGGATTTATTTTTGCAGTTTCCGTAAATAAAATCTGTCATCATTGTATTCTGTGACGATCATCCTGTTTTCAGACAACAATTTTTCAATGATGGAAAAACTTCCGCCTGCTTTTTTCAAATATTCTTTGACGGCATCCTCGCGCATGGGATGTACGGAGGTTATGCTCAGCAAGTCATTCTCCATGTCACCGGTATACGCGAATGCATCGCCTTCGTAGCCTATCAGGTATTCCACATCTATGGAGTGATTCATAAGAGTCTGAAAAGCCTTGTTTATCCCATTTTCCTGGGGAGCCTGTACCCATTTTACGGCGGGCGGACGTGTCGGGATGCTCAAATAGGCTTTGGCCGGGTGCATTTCCCGAATAAACGCGGCCACAGCCTCGACATCGCAATTCAGCCCGTCAACCAGCATGGTTTCAGTGGCCAGAAATCCCGCGTACTCCCGTGAAAATGCTTGAACTCCCTCCAGCATGGCCTTGAAGTCTATCTGCTTGTGCGGCCGGTCGATTTTTCTCCAGATGTTCTCATCCACAGTATCGACCTTGACGGAAACCCAGTCGGCTTTGCCCAGTTCCTCCCGGACCCTCGGATCCGCCAGCAATGTCGCATTGGTGATGATCGCGACCTTACTGCCGAGAGGTTTCAGCAGATCGATCAACTCTCCCAGATGCACGTCCAGAGTGGGTTCGCCATCAGGAACAATGGTAAGATAATCAATAGGCTCGTCCTTGCTTCGGGCATTGGCAATTTTTTCCCGTACCTCTTCCAAAAGATCATAAGGGTCATAAAATTGCCGCCTGTCCGCCTCCATCTTGAATGAAACGCCCAACTGGCAGTACACGCAGGAATAACTGCACTTTTTTGGGGGAATGTTATTGATCCCGATGCTTTTTCCCAGACGCCGCGAAGGTACCGGACCGAATATTCGTATATTTTTCATAGCATGTGTCTTACTTTCAGAAGTATCATTCCAATTCCCCCATTTTCCATAAAACAGCCCCAGTAATGCCCTTGTTCGTGCAATAACACCAGACTGCCGGCCAATGCATACAACAGCACCAGTGCCAGATTTTCTTGTGGCCCTACTGGTCATGTAGTCTTTTTTTATCTGCTAAACAATGGTTTTACTTATCAAATACCTTCCCATTATCATATGCAATTAAAAAACAGATCGCTCGTTTTTCCATCAAAGCACCTTTGCCCCAAAGGATAGGGGGTGATGCTATTGTTTTGCCTGTTATCGCCAGGTCAGTGGAATCCTATCCGTGCGATCAAGGTAGGATCTACTCCTATACATGGCAGGAAGTCCTTCACTTTTTTACATAATAAAATGCACCGGAACAACATGGTATTTTTTCAATAAGCAGGCTGTTAATTCATACGATACTCGTGTGGTACTATAATTTCATTTACTTTTGACTGTTAAAAGATGATGATTACATTTTAAAATTGTCTCGATGCAGATGGAATGCTTGCCTGCAAGCAGCCTGCGACGGGTTGAACTGCCCAAGCACAGGCAAACACATGTCGTGAAATGCGCAATTTTTTGCGGCCTGCATGTATTTTTAACATTTGCCAGCCTTGCAAGGTGGCTTACTGGAGATCAATATGCGTGAAGGTGTGTTGAAAGAGGTGCAAGCAAAGGCGCTGCACGTTTGGAAGGAAAACGATTTACTGGAAATGCGCGTGGATGTTAAAGCCCGGACTCTTTCTGTGGAGGAAGCCATCGGCAATCCCGAGGGCGACGACTTTCCTCTGCAAAAAGGCAAAGAAAGGCTGATGGAGGCTACCGTGAACGGCGCCAGGGGCCAGGCCTTTACCGACCGCTTCGGGGATTACTCCGGAACACAGGGACAGGTGGCGGAACTGGAACTCAACAACAACTTTCGCCGTGCCGTGTTCGTCTCCGTGCTGAATGCGGTGCAGGCAAGCCTCGGCCAGTGCAAGGGGATGCGTACACTGTAAAGACAAGGTTCCGACCATCTGCGCGGGCAAGCTGGTGGAATACATTCAGGAAAAATACGGCAATCCCAAAATCACCCATGTGGGTTTTCAGCCTGCCATGGTGGAAAAAATGAGCAAGGTATTTGAAATGCGGGTTCTGGATCTGGACCCGGACAATATCGGAAAAACCTTGCGCGGAGCCAAAATACTGGGCGCCGAAGCCACCAACGAATCCGTGGACTGGGCTGATCTGCTGGTGGTCACCGGGTCCACCATTTCCAACGACACCATCGGCCGTTTTCTGACAGACAAACCCGTGATCTTCTTCGGCACCACCGTCTCCGGAGCAGCCTCGCTCATGGGCTGGGAGCGTTTTTTGCCTGATGGAAGAGGAAGGCAACGAATAAAATCTCCTGCAATCAATTCCTTTGATAACGGAAACGGCCACCCCAAATCCGCCGCTCCTGTTTTTTTTCACAGACCCCGCCATAAGCGGGGTCTGTTCGTTTACGGTCTATCTTAGTCTCCGCCATATACTTGCGCTATGTGCATAACATATAGTAATAAAAGAAGCGAAAATGCAGTCAAAGCCCGAATGTTGCAGTACGCGCTTTGTTGAACAAATAGATCGCTCCATGGCCATCCTAATAGAATTTTTTTTATCCGGTCCCGTACGTATCAGACAAATGCAGCAACAGTCATACTCCCAACATTTCAGAAAACCGGCAAAAGCGCCCCCGCATTCGGAAGGCTTGGCGTATCGGCAGGCAGCCCGGGCGATCCTGTGGTTCTCCTCCCATCCCCGACTGAAGGCCTGTCCAGCCCCCTATTCGATACGTGCGATGCCGGCTGCATGCTGGCCTGTTCTCTGCTGAAAGCAGCTTCATTGTTTCAAGGTCCAACGCTCTGTGCAGCATGGATGTACATCAGCGAAGGGACGCGCAGCAAAATGGATTCTCATGAAGAACAAAGGTCGTTCCTTGCAAAAAGTCCTGCTCATCGGCTGGGACGCCGCAGACTGGAAGATCATCACGCCCTTGCTGGACGCGGGCAAAATGCCGCATCTGGCCGATCTGATACGAAACGGAGTCCGGGGAAACATGGCAACCATGTATCCGCCGCTATCCCCCATGTTGTGGACCTCCATAGCCACAGGACAGCGCCCTTTCCGCCATGGCGTCCTTGGATTCAGGGAACCAGATCCGCTTTCGGGCTCGGTCCGGCCCATTTCCGTGCTCTCCCGCAAAACAAAGGCCGTGTGGAACATCCTTAACCAGAATGACAAACAATCCGTGGTAGTGGGCTGGTGGCCGAGTCATCCGGCCGAACCTATCCATGGCGGGATGGTCTCGGATCGGTATGCCAAAGCATACGCGCCTCTTGGCGCCCCCTGGCCCTTGCGGCGCGGTACCGTACATCCGCGTCGGCTGACCGGAAAACTGATGAAGCTGCGCCAACACCCCGGCAACGTGGATTACGGACTGATCCGCCAGTTTGTGAAACAGGCTGACGCACTCGCCCCGGACAAAGACCCGCGCATCAGGATTCTGGCCCAGACAATCGCCGAATGCACTTCCATCTGCAATGCGGCCCAGGACATTCTTCAGCGTAAAGCCTGGGATTTCGCGGCCGTCTTTTTCGACTCCCTGGATCACTTCTGCCACTGCTTCATGCAATATTATCCGCCCCGGCTTTCCTGGGTCAGCGATACGGACTTTGCCCTTTTCAACAACGTCATCGAGCAGGCCTACATTTATCACGACATGCTGCTGGGGCGTCTGCTGGCTGAAACCGACGAGTCCACCTCCCTATTTCTGGTTTCCGATCATGGGTTTCATTCGGACAAGCTGCGCCCCCAATATCTGTCCAGCGAACCTGCCGGACCAGTGGCCCAGCACCGACACCTGGGCATTTTCGTTGCCAGGGGACCGGATCTCAAAAAGGGCGCACGCATCCACGGCACCAGCCTGCTGGACGTTTGCCCGACGATCCTGGCGCTCTTCGGACTGCCCATGGGCGAAGACATGGACGGCAAGCCCCTGCTGCATATTTTCAAGACTCCACCCGAGTTGCAAACCATCCCCTCCTGGGAGAATATTCCCGGCAATGACGGCAGACATCCCGCGGATTCACGCGTGGATACAGCAGACACGGCCGCAGCCCTGCGTCAGCTTGTGGCGCTCGGGTATATCGAGGAGCTTCCGGAAGACAAACAAAAAGCTATTGAGGACACCGTCAGTGAACAAACCTACAATCTGGCCTGCTCCTACATGGAGGCCTTCCGCTTTGCAGAAGCTGCGCCCATCCTGGAAAAGCTCCTTGCCCAAAATCCTGACGAACATCATATCGCAATGGCCCTGGCCGACTGCCGCTTTGCTCTGGGACATATCCGACGCGCCAGAACGCTGGTGGACAGCCTGATCCGGACCGGAGCACAAAAACGCCGCAGCATCCGGGAGAAACTGCAGCAGTTGCAAGCGCAGCTTCAGGAGACCGGACGGAAACAACAGGATGAGGAAAAGCTACGGCAACTTCAGGCACACATACGCAGGCTCCAGGCTGGAGCACGCATGCATACCTATACGCTAGAATTTCTCATGGGCTGCGCTTGTCACGCGGAAGGCCGGGAAGAACAGGCTCTGAAACACCTCTCTCGTGCCCAAGACGCGGATAGTTCACAGATTCCTCTTTTTCTGAAGCTGGGCGAACTGCACCTCCGCATGCGACAGGCCGACAAAGCCCGGCAGGCATTCGAACAGGCTCTGGAGCTGGATCCGGACAATGCCCCTGCCTTCATGGGCATGGCGCGCGTCCACCTGCACTACCGGCAAAACCACAAAGCGGCCGAGGCCGCGCTGCACTCCGTGAGTCTGGTGTTTCATAATCCCAAGGGGCATTTCATTCTGGCCATCGCGCTGTTCAAGCTGGGGTACATCCCCAAAGCTATTCATGCGCTGCAGCTGGCAACCGCGCAAAATCACAACTTCGTGAAAGCCTGGTACCTGCTGACCTTTCTGTATAAACAGTCCCTGGACGCCCAAGCGAATATTCAGGAATGCCACGAAAACGCGCGCAAGGCCCTCAAACGACTCAAGGCAATCCGGAACCACGAGCAGGAGGATCTCCCGGACATCGTGAAACAAGAAGAACTGCGAGCCAGCGCCACGCTTACCTCGGACCTCTCACGACTCGAACCGGTTCTGTCCGCCAGTTTCGACACGGACATCGACCTGAAGCATACGGCTGTTATCGTGTCCGGACTGCCCCGTTCGGGAACGTCCATGATGATGCAGATGCTCGAGGCCGGAGGGATTCCCGTGCTCAGCGACAAACATCGTCAAGCCGACAGCAGCAATATCAACGGCTACTACGAGCATGATTCAGCCAAATCGCCTGCCGCATTCCCCGCACTTCTGGCACAGGGCAACGGCAAGGCCGTAAAAATAGTGGTGCAGCTGCTGCCTCAGCTTCCGCACCTTCCGGGCACCTCCTACCGCGTCATCCTCATGCAGCGTACGCTGGATGAAGTGCTGGCATCGCAACATGCCATGCTGCAACGCAACCATATGAACGAAAACGCTATTTCGGACAAAGACCTGGCAGCAGTTTACAGCCGGCAGATGCGGCAGGTGCAAAGACAGCTTGCCAGCCAGAAAATCCCCTTTTTCATGGTCAATTACAACGAAACCATCTGTGATCCCATGACCACGGCGGAAAAAGTCAGCGCATTCCTGGGCTTCAGCCTTGATGTGCAACACGCGGCTGCCATTGTGAATGCGAAGCTCTACAGGGAACGGACTGGTCTGCTTCGAATTCGTCATGCCTGAATGCCGTCCCGACCATCTGCCCATGACGCAGCAGCAGATGCAAGAGTTCATTACGCAATCACGGGCGAGTCTGAAGAAGTGGCGCGAATTGATGGAGGCTTGAAAGTCAGGAAATGGAGTTGGAGCAAGCTGAAAAAACAACAGCCCGCCCTTGTTGCGGAGCAGGCTGTCGGATACGTAGCTTGTTTATAGTTTGGGGTAATCGGTGTACCCTTTCAAACCGCCGCCATACAGACTTGCATCGTCCAGCTTGTTCAAGGGGGCTCCCTTTTGCAGGGGAGCAATGGAAATATCTGATGTACCGAATTTTCTCTTCAGCATAATAACCTCACTTTGTTGCTTATTGTGCCCTCAGGCGGATCGCAACTACTGCCAAATGCATGGGATCCGGCCTTGAAAACTTTGATGGGGGGGGGGGAAACGGCAGAAAAGAACTGCAACGTCATGAAAGCTCTATGATGTGGTTATGCGTACTAAAATTACGTTCATTAAAACATTGTCAAGAAACAAGGAACTGAATCAACATCCATTCGCTCTTAAAAATGGTCGGATTATCAACACGCTACCAGCCGATACGAACAATTTTAACTTTCCTGCGCTACTCGTTGAGGCAGGCCTCACCCTTCGCTGACCACTTGTGCATATCATGAAAGCCTTTGTTCTCTCCCACCCGTTCGAGCCGATCCCCCGAATCAGGCATCCAGAAACAGCCTGAAGCCCAGACTGCCAAGCAACACGGCAGCATCTGCAATCGCCAAACACATAAGACTTCAATTGTAAATCAGCATTGATTCAATATCCTGCACAAGAGATTTATATTTACATTTTTTAGTGGACGAAAAATTCTTTATCTATTATTTTACAAGTATATTACACAGAACAGTATACCTGGAGTAATACATGATAAAAGGAATTATACATCGATTATTACAACCTGTTATTGACGAATGCATTGAAGATGCGCTTACAAAAGACAGTAAAAACATTGAAAGATTTTTCAGAAAAAAAGCTATGGAGAGTAGCGCTTCATTTATCAGAGACAACATGAAGAATGCGCTATCAATGAATTGTAAGATTGACGTCCTTAATCTGGGACTTCAAAAATCAAAAAAATTTTTTACAATGTATCCTGATGCGTTACTATGTGAATTTGGAGTTGCCTCAGGTACAACCATCAATCATATTGCGTCACAAGTTCCTAGGAATACTGTATACGGATTCGACTCATTCGAGGGCTTGCCCGAGGACTGGCGGGACGGCTACCCCAAAGGGAGCTTCAGTCGCAGCGCTCCCCCCTCCGTGGCGGACAATGTCGAGCTGGTCAAAGGTTATTTCGACCAGACCCTTCTGCCCTTTCTGGACGAGCATCCCGGACCGGCGGCTTTTCTGCATATAGATTGCGATCTCTACTCTTCCACAGCCACCATTTTTCAAGCTTTCGAACAACGTCTGCGCCCCGGCAGCGTGCTGGTCTTTGACGAATACTTCAACTACCCGGACTGGGAACAGGGCGAACACCGGGCTCTGGTCGAATATCTCCAGCGAAGCGGACTCGGCGTCGCCTACCTGGGGTATTGCAAAACCCACCAGCAGGTAGCCGCCCAACTTGTTGCCCTGAGCTGAGCCGACAAACGATACGCAACCCGGCAAGCAAGCATTTTCAAACCATATTCCACCCGCCGCCAGCCGCGCAATGGAGAGAGTTCCAAAGCGCGGCCAAAGGCGGCTGATCAGGCGCTTTCAACTATGGCCACTCCGGCGCTCGCGCCTATGCGCGTGGCTCCGGCTTTGATCATTCCCATGGTCTGTTCGTAATTTTTGATGCCTCCGGAAGCCTTGACGCCCATGTCCGGACCAACGGTGGCACGCATGAGGGCGATGTCCGCTTCCGTGGCGCCGCCGGTGCTGAACCCGGTGCTGGTCTTGACGAAATGTGCTCCCGCGGATTTGGCCAGGCTGCAGGCGGTCTTCTTTTCCTCATCCGTCAGCAGGCAGGTCTCGATAATCACCTTGACAATGGCTTTGGCATTGACCTTGGCAACGGTCTGCACCACGGCCTTGATATCATCTTCAACATACGCGCTATTGCCATCTTTCAGGGCTCCGACGTTGATGACCATATCCAGCTCGGTAGCTCCTTGAGATGCGGCGAGCGCGGCCTCCTGTGTCTTGATCTGGGTCGTGTTGGCGCCCAAGGGAAAGCCGATGACCGTGCAGACATCCACGCCCGAGCCCTGGAGTTTTTCCACACAGAGCGGCACATGGCAGGGATTAACGCAAACCGAGGCGAATCCGTACTGTGCGGCTTCGTCGCAGAGTTTTTCAATGTCGGCCTGCTGCGCCTGAGGTTTCAAGATGGTATGATCGATATATTTAGCCAGTTCCTGCTTGTTCATGAGATTCTCCAATAAGAGCAAAAAGTTGTCCCGCCGTACCTTCCTGCAACAGGAAAGCACAGCGGGACGCACAGTTAAGAGTTTATTTTGTTTCAGCAAACACTTTGGAATCGTCAACGTATTTGGCGGCATTGTCCTTGGTGATCAGACCGGTGCCCGCGTCGATGAATTCCGGATATTTCTTGCCGTTCACGATGCCCACGGCAGTTTCCACGGCCATGGAACCCAGCAGGCCCGGATCGTTGAGAACCGTGCCGTCATAGGTGCCGTCGGCAATGGCCTTGACGGCCTGCATCAAACCATCCACGCCAACGAGCTTGACTGTGCCGAGCTTGCCGTTCTGCTTGAGCACCTGGGCAGCGCCGAGCACCATGTCGTCGTTGTGACCGTAAACAAGAGTCACATCCTGGTTGGCCTCGTACAAGTCCTGGAACGCCTTGACGGCCTTGGAACGGATGTATTCGCAGTACGGGCTCTGGATCACCGTAACACCTTTTTCGGCGTCAATGGCCTGGTGAAAACCATCGCGGCGATCCATCATGACCTTGCCGCCCGCGGCCCCCTGCAGTTCGATGACCTTGCCAGTGGCTTTACCCTTGCCGCCCAGCAGTTCGACAGCCAGCTTGCCCGCTTCGTAGCCCATGTTCTTGTTGTCGCGACCGACAAAAGTGACGATCTTGCCGTTTGCCGGCCGATCAACCGCGATGACAGGCACATCGGCCTGCAGGGCCGAGCGAATGGCCGGAGTCACACCACCGGGATTAACGGCATTCAGCAGCAAAACGTCGATACCCTTGGTCAAAAGGTCCTGTACGTCTTTGTTCTGCTTGGCAATGTCTCCCTGGGCGTCCACATACAGAAGCTTGGCCCCCATTTCCTCGGCCTTTTTCTTGGCAGCATCCATCAATGCCACGTAAAATGGGGAGTCCAGCGTTGCCTGGGAAAAACCGATGACAACTTCTTTTGCCGAGGCCAGGCTGGAGCCGGCCAGAAGGGAAAGAACAACCACCAGAGAAATGATACACTTTTTCATCACATGCCTCCGTGAGATGTTGTGGACGAGCAGGCGCCTTAGTCGCGCGTCCGGAAGAACTGGTTGAGCATCAAGGCAACAACAATGATCAGGCCTTTGAAAATCATCTGATAATACGAGGACAAACCGGCAAGGTTGAAAATATTGGTGATAATCGCCAGCAGCCAGACGCCGCCGAACGCACCGATGACTCCGCCGCTGCCGCCCATGAGCGAAGCGCCGCCCAGGACAACCGCCGCAATGGCGTCCAGCTCCATGCCTTTTCCCGCCGTGGGTTGCCCCACGGTTAGCCAGGAAGCCGTCATGATGCCTCCAAGAGCCGAAAGCGCCCCGGAGAGCATGAACACGATGATGATGCTGCGGTTTACGCGTACGCCGGAAAGCCGCGCGGATTCGGCATTGCCGCCCACTGCGTACAGTCCGCGTCCCAGCGTCGTGTACTTCAGCATCAACGCCGAAAGAACGGTGATCAGAATCCAGAGCAGGCCGCTCACAGGCAACCCCAGGATGAATCCCGAACCAAGCCATTGAAAGGTTTCGGGCAGGTTGAAAATCGGTGTGCCGTCCGTGGTCAGCAAAGCCAGACCACGAGCCGCCACCATGGTTGCCAGGGTGGCGATGAACGCGGGCACGCCGCCTTTGGTGCTGACTATGCCGTTGAGCATCCCAAGAACCATGCCCACACCAAGGCTCGCCGCCACGGAGATGATAATGCCGTAGCCGCTGTCCAGAAGCACGGCCACGATCATGCCGGCCAGAGCCAGCACCGAACCCACGCCCAGGTCGATACCGCCGACCAGAATGACCAGAGTCATGCCCACGCTGACCACGCCGATGATCGAGGATTGCTGCAGAAGGTTGACGAAGTTCTGCAGCGTAAAGAATTTCGGTGAAATCATTGCAGCAATGCAGGCGAAGATGACAATGAAAATCAACAGATTGTATCTGAGGAAAAACTCCTTCCAGGCAAAGCTGCCGGACTGGTTACTGGTTTTCATGGGGTTCTCCGGTTAGGGCTGTGTGCAATATCTGCTTGGTTAAAAAGGGCGGCGTGAACGTTCCGACGATCTGTCCGTCGTAGAGCACCAGAATCCTGTGGCACATGCATTCCAATTCCTCGAGCTCCGAGGAGGCGACGATGGTTGCCGTTTCCTCTTTGCCGGCAAACCCTCTGATGATGTCGTACACTTCCTCCTTGGCGCCGATGTCGATTCCCTGGGTCGGTTCGTCGAAAAGCAGAATCTTGGATTCCTTCATCAGCCATTTGGCAATGACCACCTTCTGCTGATTGCCGCCCGAAAGGTTGCGAACCTCGGTATGGACATTGGGAGTTTTTATATGCAGCCGTTTCACGAAATTCTGCGCCAGGGCCATAAAGCGCTTGGGAAAGAGCATCCCCCTGATGGACAAATCCGGAGCCGCGGCAATGGAGGCGTTTTCCCAGACAGGCAGCCCCAGAACCAGGCCCTGGGTCTTGCGCTGTTCGGGAATCAACCCCACGCCCTGTCGCATGGAATCAACCGGAGAGGAGGGGTTTATTTCCTTTTCGTAGAACTCGATTGTTCCTTCATAGCCGATGGACCCGAAAAGGGAGTGCAACGTTTCCGATCGTCCGGAACCGACCAGCCCGTACAGGCCCAGGATTTCCCCCTCTTTGACGGAGAAATTCACACCGCTGAGCAGGGAATTGGAGAGGTTCCTGACTCTGACCACGTCCTTGTCGCTATGCGGAGGCAGCGCGCAGCTTTCTCCGTTACGCACGTCGTGACCGATCATCAGCCGTACCAAGCCCTTGATGTCCAGCTCCTTGATGGAGCCGCAGTGGGCCTTTTTGCCGTCGCGCAGGACCGTTACCGAATCTCCCACCAGAAAGAGCTCTTCCAGCCGGTGCGAGATGTAGATAATGGTGACGCCATGTGCCTTGAGATCAAAAATGACCTTGACCAGAGCCTTGAATTCTTCCTCGCTCAGAGTGGCGGACGGCTCGTCCATGACCACCACACGGGCATTGGAAACAATGGCTTTGCACAGCTCCACTATCTGCTTGTGCCCCATGCTGAGCCTGCAGGTCTGGGCGTCCGGATTGATGCGGATGCCGAGTTTGTCCAGGAGATCCTGACTCCTGCGACGCATCTCGCCCCAGTCCACCACCCCCCGCATACGCATGGGGTACTGTCCCAGAAAGATGTTCTCGGCCACGGTCAGTTCCTCAGCCAGGGAGAGCTCCTGATAGATAACGGCAATGCCCGCTTCGAGGCCGTCACGGGGATTGCTTATTTCCAGCTTTTGACCGGCAAAATAAATTCCTCCCGTATCCGCGGAATAGACGCCGGAGAGAATTTTCATCAGCGTGGATTTTCCCGCCCCATTGGCGCCTATCAGACAATGGACTTCACCGGCGTTGACGGTGAAGTCCACGTTGTCCAGAGCTTTGACGCCAGGAAAGGATTTCGTGATCCCACGCATTTCCAGAAGAGGCGCTTCAGACATGATTACCCCTTCCTCCGTTCACGCATGAGAGGGGCAACAGCCTCGAAGGTCTCGAGATAGTAGCGGTGCGACTCGTCGTAGACTGAAGCCATGCCCGTGTCGGGCGTCACCACATCGAGCTTGCGGACCATGACGTCGGCAGCGGTTTTGAAGTCGCCGTAAATCCCTGCTCCCACGGATGCCGTGATGGCGCCGCCCAGAAGTACGGCGTCCGGATCCTTGGTCAGCACGATGGGGGTCTGGCAGATGTCGGCAATGATCTGCAGCCAGAAGGGATTTTTGGTCACGCCGCCGCAGACGGCCATGCTGTCCACATGGTAGCCTCCGTTGCTGAAGGCATCGAGAATATTGCGCGTACCGTGTGCCACGGACTCCAGTACGGCCCGGTACATATGCCCGCGCGTATGGTGCAGATCCATGCCCCACATGGCGCCGGTCAGATCCGGATCGCACACGGGCGTACGGCTGCCCTGCCAGAAATCCAGAACCGTGAGCCCATCGCAGCCGGGAGGCGCCTCGGCAGCCTCTTTTGCCAGCAAGGCGTAGGCTTCGTCGCCGAGATCCTTGGCAAAGACATCCTTGAACCAGCGCGTAATGGCGCCTGCGGAAGTCTGTCCGCCCTCCAGAAGCGAATAGCCCGGAACCACCGCATTGGAGTACGGGCCCCAGAGGCCGTCTATGAACATGGGTTTTTCACTCAGTCCGAGATGGACAAAGGACGTTCCCATGATCACTCCCAGAATACCCGGAACCACAGTCCCCAGGCCGATCATGCCCACATGCGCGTCGATTCCTCCCTGGACAACAATGGGGGCGCCCTTGATGCCCAGGGCTTCGACAGCTTCAGGAATCATCTGGCCCAGCGGTTCGCTCATGGTCTTGACGTCTGTGGGCCATTTTTCGTGGAATTCGGGAAAGCCTATCTCCTTGAAGAAATCCTCGGCAAAGCCGCCTTCCACATCGGAATAGGTCCATTTGCAACTGGCGTTGCATTGGGAAGAGGTCCATTGACCGCAGAACTTGTAGTTCAGCCAGTCCAGTGCCTCCACAATTTTATGCGAACTGTTGTAGAGATCAGGACAGTTCTTTTTCAGCCACAGGGTCTTTGGGAGCATCCATTCAACGGAAACTCCGCCACCGCAGTAACGCAGGATAGGATGCTGTGTTTTGTTTACCCGTGCGACTTCCGCACGCGAGCGGGTGTCCATCCAGAGGATGGCGTTGCCCATGGGCTCACCCTGTTTGTCCACGGCAAGAACCGTGGAGGAGGTCGCCCCGATGCAGACCGCGATTACCTGCGCATCCGACAGCTGGGAAAACGCATTGGCCGTGCATTCGCAGAGACAGGACCACCAGTCCACAGGACTCTGCTCCGCCCAACCGGGATTGGGGTAAAACGTGTCATAGACCTTCTCCGCCATGGAAAGGCGCTGCCCTTTTTCATCAAAACATGCGGCTCTGGCACTTTGCGTACCAAGATCGATACTCAACAAAACCTTCTGGGCCATGGTATTCTCTCCTTATGCGATGAATCCAGCGACGCAAAATGCGCCTCCTTCAGGTGTCAGCACAAAGTGATACGTACGTCAGGGCAGAAACATGATTTTACTGAAGTAGAATCTCTCTTTGGAAAGCTTGGAAAAGAAGTCGGGGCCATCTTCCAGCCGCAGTCTGTGGCTGATGAAAGAATCCTTCCACATGACACCCTGTTGCATGTACTTGACGCTGTCGGTCCATTCGTGGCCGGGGAAGGGTTTGGAAAAGGAATTCCAGCTGCCCTGGATACGCAGCTCACCGCGCAGAATGCGGTCCACTGCCTTTTCGCTCAGGGTCAGGTCGGCGTGAGAAATCCCCAGAAAAGTGACGACACCGTGGTTGGCAGCGGCCAGAACGGCCTGATGCTGGCAGGCAGGCACGCCTGAAGCGTCCAGAATGACGTCCGCACCGGCAGGCGCAATGGCCCTGATGGCCTCGACAGGATCCTTTTCCAGGCTGTTGATGGTGGCGTCGCAACCGGCATTTTTTGCCAATATTAGTTTGTCCCCATTGACATCGACGCCAATTACCGTGGCTGCGCCGCGATATTTGGCCAGCTGGATCGCAAACAAACCGATGGGACCGCAGCCGAAAATCACCACCACGCTGTCGGGGCCAATGTCCGCCTTGTCCAGCGCATGCACCGCATTGGCCGCCGGATCCACCATGGCGCCTGCTTCAAAAGACACTTCGTCGGGCAAGGGAATAATGTTGGCCTTGGGAACCCGTACGTATTCGGCCATGGCTCCGTTCGAACGCGAGCCCAGATAATCATAGCTTTTGCAAAGGGAATAATTGCCGCTTTCGCACCATTCGCACTGCATGCACGGAATCAGCGGAGCAGCGACAACACGCTGACCGATGGAGATAGAGTCCACTGCATCGCCCGTGGAAACAACCACGCCGGAAAATTCATGCCCTGGGATGAGATCGGGACGATACGCACCATAGACCAGCAGCCTGGGAATGTCGGATCCGCAAACGCCGCAGGCTTTGACGTTGACCAAGACCTCGTCGGGTTTGATTTCAGGAACAGGCGCGGATTCAAAACGAATGTCCCCCGGTGCATACAGTTTCAGTGCACGCATTGTCGTGGGTAAAGTCATAACGCAATCCTTTGTTAGTATTTGAGGTATGAGGTTGATTTATAAGAGGTCTCGAGAGCGCTCAGGGCGGGTTCGCCGCGTCTTATGCAGAGGCCTATATATAAAGTTTCAATGATGGCCATTTGCACGATACGGGTCAGAGCCGCATCGGTGCGATAGGTCATCTCTTCAGAAACACTTGTGATTGCGACGTCAGAGACATTGTACAATGGTGAATCGGCCGAACCGGTCAAGGATATGACTTTGACCATGGGACGGATTTTTTCCACCTGAATGATGAGATCCTTACTCTCTCCCGAATGTGAAATGGCAAAAACCACATCACCAGGCCGGGGCAAGGCCAGGACGGATGCGGAAACATGCGGGTCGCTCATGGCGCGACAATTGGGGAGGAGCTTTGAAAACTTGAAACAAGCCATGTCCGCCATGGCAGCCGAAATCGCGTATCCTATGAAAAAAGCCCGCTCCGCATTCTCGAGGGTATCCAGAGCGTCTTCCAGAATTTTGGTGGGCAACAACGACAAATTTGCATCCAGCGCTCTGATGGCGCCGTTGAATATTTTTTGCGTCAGCGTGGACATGCTGTCCTGGCCGGTGATGTCGTCGTATGTCCGATAATACGAATTTTCCGCCAGCTCTGCGGCCAGCGTGACCTTGAGGTCATTATAGCTGCTCAAATCAAGTTGCCGGTAAAATCGAACAATTGTGGCTTCGCTCTTGGCACCGCAGGCTTTTGCCAATTGCGATATGGACATCTTGACGACCTTATCCGGATTTTCCGTGATAAACTTGGCTATGGCCTGATGCGTCTTGCTCATGGCCGGCAGGTTCTGACGGATGGTGGGCAGCAGCTTGTTCATAAAAAAATTTTTTTCTTTTTTTGCTATTTGTTGAACCAAATAAAAAAATTATTTTCATTTGGTTTAGCTTTGTGACAACTCCGTGTCAAGAGTGTCATTCTTTTTTGGTCATGTTAAAAATTGCACAAGACCTTTATTCATGGGCTTTCAAAGCTATTTCATAAATGTAATATACCAGAAATATCAAAACATTATCATAAAGCTACAAATCTTTTTATTCTTTCAATCTCTTGGCGGACCAAATACGGATTCACCCTGTTTTTCTATCTAAACTCCTGCAATCGAACATAAAAAAATTTTTTTCATTTTTGCACGCTAAAACTGCTTAGCTGTACTTTTTTTCTGGCCTCAAACCGTTTTCACGTTTTTTGGGAAGAGCAATGTCAAATCAAGCTTATCATCAACGAGCTGGTTTTCTGAACAAAAATACGTCTTTGCGCTTGTATCGCTCTCACAGGCTGGATTCAGGCATCCGCTAAAATAATCGCCGGGGTTGGGCCGGCATGTCACACGTCTGCAACAAGCAGTTCTTGCGGAAAAAAACACGCAAAAAAACCCGGTTCCATTGCAGAAACCGGGCTCAAAAGGCAAACAAAGTATGGATTCGCAGCCTCCAACATGCATTGGAAGCAGGGGAACGGGCATCATTACGCCCGCATTCCACCAGAAAGATAAAGGATCTTAGTCACAGAGGGGGAATTGGAAAAAATTTTTCATTTCTGAGAAGCCGACAGGCAATGCGTAGTCCGCATTGGGCGGACTACCAGGTCGGACAGTATTGGCAGGTTCGTCTCAGGCCGACTTCTTGGCGCTGGAACAGGCTTCGGGATCAATGGCAATAAGTGCTTGCTCCACATCGCTGATATGTTCGCGCATGTATTGGGCCGCCCGTTCGCCGTCCTTGGCTGTTATGGCTTCGATAATTCGCTCATGCGCCACCAGGACGTCCTTGGCGAATTGCTTGCCTGGATTGATGCTTTGCTTGAGATCCGTGAGCAGGTTGTTCACGAAATCCAGAATAACCAGCAGCACGACATTCCCCGTATGTTCTGCAAGATACACATGAAAGCCGATTTCAGCCTTGGCACCAACCAGGGTTTTGCCCTGATCATACAGTTTCTGACACTGTTTCTGAAAGTCATTCAAATGATCCAGGTCCTTTTGGGTGAACGTCTCGGCAGCCTTTCTGGCCAGATAGGGCTCAATAAGCAATCGCACTTCCGAAAGATCGGAAAGCGAAACTTTTTTGAAATGGAGAAAATTCGCAAAGCTTTCGCGTGTGGTTTCAATGTCCACCTCACTGACCACAGGACCGCCCCCGGCCCCTCGCTTTATGGTGATGAAGCCCATTTCCTCCAGCGTACGCAGGGCCTCGCGCAAGGTATGCTTGCTTACCCCGAACTGTTCCACCAGATCTTTTTCCGAAGGCAGAGATTCGCCCGGCTTTACCTCTCCAGATAAAATGGCAGATTTGATTTGTTGAATAATGGACGATGAAATTTTATCTTTTTTTGCCGACAGAAACACGGATATTACCTCATTTTCAATACAAAGAAGCTACTTAAAATAGCGTTTAACTATAGTTCTTTGCATTATCATCTTATAAAACTCGAATGGAACAACTCCAAACAAAATGTGAAATAAAGGCCGGGATCTGACAGTCAGGCTGCATAGCGGCCGGAGAATTTTTCCTCTTCCGGAGCGTGCGCCCAAAACTCAATTCATGGTGCTTTGCATTTTTGCCAAGCAAAAAACTGAATACTGCAGTTGCTTAAGAATAGTTCTTTTGAGCAGAAAAAATATGTATCAGGCCAGGCAGTACGGCCAACAATAGCTGCTGCCACTGACAAAGCAGATGGTCGAGCCACATCTGATATCCCATCTTGCTCATTTACCGGCTACATCGTACGCATACGTCCAATTTCAATTTTATCCGGAATTTGTAACTTTTTCCCTACTTTTTGTCCAGTTTTCAAGCACTTGATCGCTGGCTCCAACAGCCTGAAATTGCATCTATTTCCCTGCTTCTGCATTTCTGCATAATGAAACTGTTTCAACAGGGACGCAGCCGATGTGCGGAGAAACAACCACTTTTGTCAAGTTTCCAATTTCGACAATTGCCATTCATCATGAATGCGATTGCGACCACAGGGAAGCCGCAATCGCATTTTGCTTTACAACATACCGACTACTTTAACAAAATCTCCAGGGCGCTCGTCTATGTCGCGAATACTTTTGGGCAACTCGTCAAAAGGCACGACACTGCTCAATATTTTATTCGCATCCACCTTGTTGGAGCCGATCAGCTCAAGAGCTTCAGGAAACTCCCCGACACTCGTACGGGATCCCCGGACCTGAAGCTCTTTGCGGGTAATCAGTGCGGTATCCATAAGAACCTTATCCTTTGGCCACCCCGTCAAGGCAATCCGGCCCGTACTGGCGGCATAATCGAGGCAGGCGGCAACAGCCGGCACTGCGCCAGAGGCTTCGACAACGCACTCTGCCATCCGGCCGTTTGTAATTTCGCGAATTTTGCGAACCGGGTCTTCCCGCAGGCCGTTGATGGTATGCTCGGCACCGCATTGGCTGGCAAGTTCGAGGCGCGCGTCATCGATATCGAGCACAATGGGAATACCGCCGTAGATTGTGGCCGCCATAGCCGCCAGCAAACCAATGGGGCCAGCACCGTTTATAAGAAAATGCTCGCCCTTCTGCAGTTCCACCGTATGGATGGCGTGCAAGGATATGGTCAAAGGCTCGGATATCGGGGCCAGCTCCCAGCTCATTCCCTCGGGCATCCGTACCAATTGTTTGATGGGATGAGAGAAATACTCCACCATTGCCCCATCCGTCTGCACGCCGAGACATTTCAAAGTTTCACAGCAATTTGTCCGTCCTTTCGAACAAGGATAACAATGTCCGCAATGCATATAGGGATCAAGAATCACCTTGTCGCCTGTTTTGAAGCCGTATTCGTTATCAGGAGCAATGTCGTAAATTTCCCCGGCTGTTTCATGGCCTATTATCACGGGGTAGTTGATATTGGGATTAACTCCGCGATAAGCGGCAACATCGGAACCGCAAATACCAAGACTTTTAACCTTTATTATTGCCGCACCTTCGGACAGCACAGGTTCCGGAACATCTTTTACACCGATCTGATGAGGTGCATCTATACATATAGCTTTCATGGCTGGACTCCCATAATACGTTCGCTTTCCTGCTCACTGCAGAGCAGTTGCACCTGCCTGTAATGAATGCAATTTCTGGAACCGAAAAAGCTTTTACACTATCTACAGATCAGGCAACTGCAACCAGATACGTACCGGTCAATTCCGTCACAAATGGCGTATCATTCTGATCAGACACCACTGTAGGCGGCGAAACCACCATCGATGGGTATGACCACACCAGTGACAAACCCCGAGGCCTTGGGATCGAGCAACCAAAGCAGGGTCCCGTACAAGTCTTCAGAAACGCCCAGACGCCCCATGGGAGTGTGAGCCAATATTTTCTCAAGCCTGGGCGAGGGCGTGCCGTCCGGATTGTAAAAAAGGGTTTGCGTCTGTTTTGTTGAAAAGAAACCAGGAGCCATGGCGTTTACCCGAATGCCCTGGTCGGCAAGATACACGGCAAGCCACTGGGTAAAATTGCTAATTGCGGCCTTGGCGGCACTATAGGCGGGAATCTTTGTCAGCGGCCGGAAAGCGTTCATGGACGAAATATTGATAATGGTGTTGTCGCCATCACTATTCAACATGTCCCGCGCGAACTCCTGGGTCGGGAGCAAGGTACCCATGAAATTGATGCCAAAGACAAACTCAAAATCATCTTTTTTAATATCAAAAAAGGACAGATGGTTGTCGCCCGCCATATAGTGTTCGCTAGTGGTGGTCGCCCTTTTGTTATTGCCTCCGGCGCCATTTAAAAGAACCGTACATTTACCAAGTGTATCCAGCACTTCCTGATGCGCAGTTGCAATGGATTCGGGATCAAGGACATCGCATTTTATCGCAATAGCTGTTCCCCCGGCTTGTTCTATTTCATCCGCTGTTTTTTTTGCCGCATCATAATTAATGTCCAGCAATGCGACCTTGGCATTGGCTTTAGCCAAAAGCCTGGAAAAATCTCCGCATAATATACCACCAGCGCCTGTTACCACTGCTACTGTTTCTTTAAGATCCAGATATACGTTATTCATTTGTTACCTCTGAACAGATTAATGCCAAATAAGATTTGGTATGAATACAGAAATTTGAGGAATAAGGATTGCCAAAAGGACTACAACAAATACAGCGAGAAGATATGGAGCCAGATATGGCAAGACATCTTTCATTTTTGCATTTGCAATTCCCATGGTGATATACAATACGCCGCCTACAGGAGGAGTAACTCCTGCGTAGACAAGTATGACGATCATCACCAGGGCGAACTGGATAGGATCAATGCCGTATTTCAAGATTACAGGCGTAAGAATTGGCGCAACAATAATGGTTGCGGAAAGTGTTTCGATGAACATACCGACGATCAAAAGAAACACCGACAGCAGAAGCATGATCACAATTTTACTGCTGGTAATGGAAGTAAGAAACATGACGATGGTTTGCGGCAACTTGGCATACGCGACCAGCCAGCTGAAAACAGCAGCCGAGGCAACGATGAGCAGAGACATGCCCGTCATACCGGCAGCCTTACAGAAAATACGCGGAATATCTTTGACTTTGAACCCTTTGTAGACGAAAAAACCTACGATGAACGCATAGACGCATGCCACGGCGCCTGCTTCGGTGGCCGTGAAAACGCCGCCTACGATTCCGCCGATAATGATCAGCGGCATGACCAGAGCCAGAATGGACGAACGAAAAGCCTGGCCGATTTCAGGCCAGCTGGCACGATTTTCAGCCCTGATATTGTATTTTTTCGCGTACCAATAGGTCACGACCATTAAGCTCAGACCGATCAAAATACCGGGTATAATACCGGCCATAAAGACCTCGCCGATGGAAATATTCGTCAGGGAACAATATATGATCATGGTCAAACTGGGAGGAATGATCGGCCCCAGGGATCCGG
>CAXXHY010000067.1:0-17204 GCA_963667575.2 Desulfovibrionaceae bacterium
GCCTGGTGCGGGTGCGCCTGCTCGGAGCGGCCGGGCGCAGGGTCCGGCAGACCAGGCTTTCCGCATCTGCTGCCACGGCCAACAACGAACCAGGCAAAAATCCGCAAGTCATTCTGCAGCAAAGCGCTTTCAATCCCAGAGGCGATCTGCTCGAAATGGAGCTGCCGCCCTGCAGTCTGACGGTATTGGATACGCGCGGGGTGCTGCCATGAGTGTTTCACGGGAAACCGTTCAGGATATCAGAGTGTTGCTCGTCATGGAGCAATGCAATCCCAGTTGGCCCTCGGTGCCGCTGGTGGCGTTCAATTTTTACGATCAGATCAGCCGCGGCTGCAAAGCCACCCTGGTGACCCATGAACGCAACCGGGACGGCCTGGAACCCGTACGCGACGGGCGGAAAATCATCTATATAAATGAAAGCGCCCTGGTGAAGCGCTACTACGGACTGGTGGCCAGGCTCACCCAGGGCGGCGGTGTCAACTGGCCCTTGCAGCATGCCCTTTCCTATCCCGTATACGCGGCTTTCAACCGGGCCGTGTTCCGCGGGTTCGCCCCCGGAGTCCGGAGCAAGGCCTATGATCTGGTGCACGCGCTGACGCCCATGCTGCCGCGCTATCCTGTGGCCATGGTGCGGGCCTGCGCGGAAGCCAAAGTGCCTTTCGTGCTCGGACCGGTCAACGGCGGACTGCCGTTTCCGCCGGGATTCGCCGGTGTGGCCAGAAAAGAGCACGCCCGTTTCAACGTGCTGCGGATTTTTTCCCGAATCATCCCCGGCTATGCGCAGACCTACCGCCAGGCGGACAGGGTGCTGTCCGGTTCCACCTATACCTCAGGAATGCTGCAGCGCTCCCTGGGTCTGGAGCCCGGACGTCTGCGCCTGGTGCATGAAAACGGCATTCCTGGCGCGACCATCAAAAGCCCGAGAACCGGATTTCAAGGGGAAAATCCGCGGATTCTTTTTGTGGGGCGCCTGGTGGCCTACAAGGGCGCGGATATCATGCTCAGGGCCGCGGCCGCTGCTTCCTGGCGGCTCGGCCAACGCTTCGAGGTGGTCATCGTGGGGGATGGTCCGGAGCGTCCGGAGCTCGAACTTCTGGCCGGGGAACTCCGGGAGTCCCTGGACGTCACGTTTACCGGCTGGGTGCCTCAGGAGCAGACCCGCAGCCATTATGAAAGCGCGGATCTGTTCTGTTTCCCTTCCATACGGGAATTTGGCGGAGCCGTGGTGCTGGAGGCCTTTGCCGCGGGCCTGCCCTGCCTGGTGCCGGATTACGGCGGCATCGGCGAATATGTGGACGACAGCTGCGGCGTAAAATTGCCGCTGAGCAGCAGCGAAGCCCTGGAGAATGACTGCGCCGAAGCCCTGATGGCCGTTCTCGGGGATCAGGACCGCTGGCAGCGGCTTTCCCAGGGAGCCATCGCTCGGGCCAGAGAATACGCCTGGGAAAGCAAAGGGGAGCGGATGCTGCAACTGTACGCGGAATGCCTCGAACAGCGGGAAGCGCGTTCATGAGTCCGCTGGTGCCCGTGGCCATGTTCGGCTGGATACCCGTGGTGCTCACGCTGTTCCGCAAGCTGCCGCCGCACCGGGCCGTGATCGCGGCCTTTATCCTGGCCTGGCTTTTTTTGCCCGTGGCCCGCTATGAATTTTCCGGCTTGCCGGAGTACACCAAAATGTCCGCGACATGCGTGGGTGTTCTGCTCTCCGCAATGCTCTACGCCAGTGAGTACTTTCAGTATTACCGTTTCCACTGGCTGGATATTCCCATGCTGTTCTGGTGCGTGTGCCCGTGCATTTCCTCCCTGAGCAACGGGCTCGGGCTGTATGACGGGGTTTCCGCACTGGTAAACCAGACGACCATCTGGGCGCTGCCCTATATCATCGGACGGCTGTTTCTGGACACGCCCAAGGCCATTCGGGATCTCAGTCTGGGCCTGTTCGTTGGCGGCCTGGTCTATATTCCCTTCTGTCTTTGGGAATCGCGGATGAGTCCGCAGCTGCATCGCATATTCTACGGATTTCACGCCCATCCGGACTTTGGCCAGTCCATCCGCATGGGGGGCTACCGGCCCATGGTTTTTATGGAACACGGGCTGATGGTGGGCATGTGGATGGCTTCGGCCTCGTTGCTGGGCCTGTGGCTCTGGTACAGCAAACTCGCGGAAAGGGTGCGCGGCTACAAATTGTGGAAACTGGCCGTGGGGCAGTTCGTGGCCACCATCATGGTCAAATCCACAGGCGCCATGGGGCTGATGGTCATTGGTCTGGGCGTGCTGTTCGTCAGCGCCCGGCTGCGTACGCGTATCTTCGCCATCATCCTGCTGATTCTGCCTTTTCTGTACATCTTCGGCCGCTCCAGTGGTGTCTGGACAGGCCGGTCCCTGACAGAAAACATTGCACATTTCAGTGAGGAAAGAGCCGAATCCCTGCAGTTCCGACTGGATAATGAGACCATTCTTGTGGAAAAGGCCATGGTGCGACCGGTTTTCGGTTGGGCTGGCTGGGGGCGTTCCCGTGTCTACAACGAACTGGGTGAGGACATCTCCACCACGGACGGGCTCTGGATCATCACCCTGGGCCAATACGGCCTGTTCGGTCTGTCCATGCTGGTGCTCTCCGTCACCGGACCCGCCTTTTATTTTGTGGTCCGCGTTGCGCCCAAAAAATGGCGAACACCTGAGTACGCTCCCATGGCTGGGCTCTCCATGCTGCTTGGGCTGTATATGGTGGATAACCTGCTCAACGCCATGGTGAACCCCATTTTCATACTCACGGCCGGCGGCCTGGCAGGCCTGGCGGCCAGGGGGTACGACTCCGTGGCCAGTCCGGCAACCGGAGACGACACGCAGCCAGGTCTGGATTCCGGCGATGATCCTGTTCCGGACAGTTCTCCGTCACCCGCAACGCGTTTTATCTGAAGAGGCCCTTATGAATACGCCTTTGACCTACTTGAGCAGCGAATACCCCGGCATTTCGCATACCTTTATCCTCAGGGAAGTGCGGGGCCTGCGCAGTCTGGGGCTGCAGGTGGAGACCGCCTCCATCCGCAGGCCAGCGCATCTGGACAAGATGGCGCGCGAGGACCGGGACGAGTCTCTGAACACCTTGTACATCAAAAGCGCCTCACCTCTGCATGCGCTCAAACAGGCTCTTTTTGTGCTTTGCGACAACCCATTGGGAATGCTGGCCATGCTCCGGGAAACCCTGGGGCTCTGCCGGCGGGGCCCAAAAAGTGTTTTCAAGGCCCTGGCCTATTTTGCGGAAGCCTGCGTACTGCTGGGATGGATGCGCGAAAAATGCTCCAGCCATGTGCATGTCCATTTTGCCAATCCCGCGGCCACCGTGGCCATGCTCGCGGCGCGCAGCGGGCAGATTTCCTTTAGCGTCAGCTTTCACGGACCGGATATTTTTTACAATGTGGAAGCCAATCTGCTGGCGGATAAAATACGCCACGCACGCTTCATACGCTGCATCAGCCATTATTGCCGCGGCCAGTGCCAGCGTATTGTGGATTCCGGGCACTGGGACAAGCTGCGGATAGTGCGCTGCGGCATTTTCCCCGGGCAGTTCCCGCCCGCTCCGGCTCTGGATGACACTCCGGCTTCGATTCCGCAGATTCTCTGCGTGGGGCGGCTGGTGCCTGCCAAAGGACAGTTGCTGCTCGTGGACGCGCTGCAGCAGTTGCGCGACGAGGGAGTGGATTTCCGCGCCACCCTGGTGGGGGACGGCCCGGACAGGGAGGCTTTGATCAAGAAGATCAGTACCTGCGGGCTCCAGCGGCAGGTGGTGCTGACCGGGGCCCTTGGACAGGCCCAGGTGCGCGCGTTGTACGATCAGGCGGATATTTTTGTGCTGGCCAGTGTGGCCGAGGGGGTCCCGGTGGTGCTCATGGAAGCCATGGCCAAGGAAATAGCCTGCCTGAGCACCTGCATCACGGGCATTCCGGAACTCATCGAGGACGGCGTAAGCGGCCTGCTGGCCATTTCCGGCGACGCGGACGCTTTGGCGGAAAAACTGCGCCTGTTGCTGGGGGATGCCGGACTGCGTCGCAGGCTGGGACAGGCAGGGCGCAAGGTGGTGCTTCAGCGCTACGACCTCGAAAGGAACATTCCGGAAATGGCCGCGCTTTTCAACGAATTTGCCGAGGATTGACCATGGTGCATGTCCTGTTGCTGGTGCTGGCCGTCTGGGTTCACGGCTGCGTTGCCTATCTTGTGATGCTTACGGCCGGGGCTTTGTTGTTCCGCAAAAAAAGCGCGCCCATGAGTGATCCGATGCCCTTGCTGGTGGTGATCCCCGCGCATAACGAAGCCGGGCAGATCGGGGATACCGTGTCATGGCTTCTGCAGTGCGATTACCCCCGCGAGTGCTTTGACGTTGCGGTGCTGGCGGACAATTGCAGCGACGCCACGGCAGAGGAGGCGCGCCAGGCCGGAGCGTTTGCGGTGGAACGGACGCAGCCGGACAATCCGGGCAAGGGCCAGGCCCTGGACTGGTTTCTGCGTACCCGGCTGCCCGGCATGCCGGAGTTCGACAAGGCCGAGGCTCTGGTTTTCGTGGATGCGGACACCCGTGTCTCCCCGTTGTTTCTCCGGGAGATGAGCCGCAGTCTGCAGCATCCGGAGATACGCGTCGTGCAGGGGTATTACGGCGTGTCCAATCCGGGCGAAAGCTGGCGGACGGCTCTGGCTTACGCCGCCTTGTGCGTCTTTCATCATCTGCGTCCGGCCGGGCGCGAATTCTGGGGCGGCAGCGTGGGGCTGAAAGGCAACGGCATGGGGTTTCGGCGAACGCTGCTCCAACGTTTTGGCTGGCCGGCCCACTCGGTGGTGGAGGATCTGGAATTTTCACTGCTGCTGATGCAGGAGGGCGTACTGGTGCACTTCAATCCGGATGCGCGTGTCTATGGGGAAATGGCGGCCACCCGGCAGCAGGCCGATTCCCAACGGCGGCGCTGGGAAGGCGGCCGGTTCGGGCTTTTGAAAAAACATGGCTGGCCTTTGCTGCGGCAATGGCTGCGCGAGCCCCGTTTCCGCCACGCGGACGCCTTGCTGGAACTGCTCACTCCGCCTTTGACCCTGCTCGTGCTGGGGGAACTCGTTCTCCTGGCCGGAGCCGCCCTGTTCTGGCCCGGCATGCAGTACGTGAATCTGATCAGTCTGGGACTGCTCTGCGTGTATGTGTCCGTGGGGCTTTTACTGGAAAAAGCGCCCCTGCGCATCTGGATTTCATTGGCAATGAGTCCGTTCTTTGTGTTATGGAAAATAGTACTCTACGCCGGCATGCCTTTGGCCCGGCGTACCGGATGGATTCGAACATTGCGATCCGGCGAACTGGACAGATCCAAGGAGCGACAAGACAGTGAATGACAGCCCCACGTCCCGGCGCGAATTGATCACGATTCTGGGGATTCCGTTCGACAATCTGGATATGGACGGGGTCATCAAGCGCATTGATTCCTTCGTACGTTCCGGCAAGCCGCATTACGTGGCCACTGCCAATTTGAACTTCGTGGCCATGGCCTATCGCGATCCGGAGTTCATGGAAGTGATCCGGCTTGCGGACATCATCACGCCGGACGGGATGCCCCTGCTCTGGGCTGCGCGTTTGCTGGGGCACAGACTGCCGGAGCGCGTCACGGGCTCGGACATGGTCCCGCGTCTTGCGGAGCTGGCCGCGGAACAGGGCTATACGCTTTTTTTTCTCGGGGGCGCTCCGGGTGTGGGGCAGCAGGCTGTTTCCAACATCCGGAAAAAATACGGCAAGATAAAGGCATTCAGCTATTCTCCGTCTTTCAATCCCTTGCTGGAAATGGGCAACGCCAAGATTCTGGCCAGGATTCGCGAGGCCGATCCCGACATCCTGCTGGTTTCCTTTGGCGCGGGCAAGGCCGAAAAATGGATCCGCATGAACCTGCAGTCGCTGGACATTCCCGTCTGTATCGGCGTGGGGGCCACCGTGGATTTCATGGCCGGACGCATATCCCGGGCGCCGCAATGGATGCGCAACAGCGGCCTGGAGTGGCTGTATCGCCTCAGCCGGGAGCCCAAAAGGTTGTTCGGACGCTATTTCAGCGATTTCTGGCCTTTTGCCTATCATTTTTCCCTGCAGTGGATCGCCAATACGCAGCGTCGGCTTTTGTCCTTCCGCAAAGGCCGCCTCAAACAACAGGTGGAACCCGAAGCCGTGGTGCTGAACATTGCCGGGCGCCTGGACAACGCGTCCGCACCTGGGCTGCAGCAGCAGGCAGAAACGTTGCTTGAAGAAAAGCGCCCTTTTATCATAGACCTGTCCAAGGTGACGTTCATAGACAGCCGCGGGCTCGGCGTGCTGGCCGGTCTGGAAAAAAAAGCCAGGCAGCAGCAGGGCACCATTCCCATGGTCTGGCCCAGGGGCAGCGCCGGGGACATTCTGACGCTGAACAAGCTCGACAGTTTTTTGTCCCTTTTCCAGACCCTGGCCTCTGCCTGGAAAAAGTGCGTCACGCCTGTGGGCACCGAACTGGGCTCCAGAGAGGAAAAAGGGAGCGGGGTGGCTTACGCGCCCAGGGGACGCCTGGATGTCGAACAAAGCGTGCGCTTCAAAAGCGAACTCATGGCCCTTATCGACACGCACCCGGAAGCCGGTGTGGTGGAGATCGATCTGAGCCAGGTGTCTTTTATCGACAGCTCGGGCCTCAGCGTGCTTGTCCTCGCGTACAAAAGACTGCTGCGGGATTCCAAGGAACTGTGGCTCACCAATGTTCCGAGCCAGGTTGACCAGGTGTTCAAGGTCATGAAAATGGACAAATATCTCGGCAAGAGCATCAAATCCTGACGGAGTGGTGAGAGCATGGATCAGGAACGCAAGCAGCAACTCGACGCCCTGTACGAGCAGTACGCCCGAGGCGGTGGTGCCTCGCTCCTGTTGCTTCGTCTGCGGTATTATCGCAAGGTTGCGTTGTGGAACACCGTCATCGGCGGCAGCAAGGCCTTGAAACGTTTTCTGGACATCTGCGGGGGCCTGGGCGGGTTGCTGCTTTTTTCGCCGATTTTCGCGGCCACGGCACTGGCCATCAAGTTGGAAGACAAAGGGAAGGTCTTTTTTTCCCAGAAGCGCGTGGGCAGGGACGGCACGCTGTTCGACATGTACAAATTTCGCTCCATGGTGCCCAATGCGGACAAACTCAAAGACCAGCTCGCGGATCAGGACGAATCCCAGGGGGTGACCTTCAAGGTCAGAAAGGATCCGCGAATCACCAGGGTGGGCGCAGTGATCCGCAAATTGAGTATCGACGAATTTCCGCAGTTCTACAACGTGCTGATCGGAGACATGTCTTTGGTGGGCCCGCGGCCTGCCGTGCCCAGGGAAGTGCAGGAATATACGCTTGCCGAGCGCGAGCGGTTGCGCTGCAAACCCGGAATCACCTGCCTCTGGCAGATCGGCGGACGCAGTGATCTGAGCTTTGAAGAACAGGTCGCTCTGGATGTGGAGTACATAGAAAGCAGATCCTTTTTCAAGGATCTGATCATATTGTTGAAAACCGTTCCCGCCGTACTTCTCGGCAAAGGGGCCTATTGATCATGCCCTGCGAGCAGCCCATGGATTTCGTTCTGGAAATCAAAGCCGACCTGCGCTTTCAGGCGGCCGTGGACGAATTTTTCAGCACGGTTCTAAAAGCCTGTTACAATGACGCGGCCCTGGCATCCGCCATGCAGCTGGTGATCAGCGAAGCGTTCACCAATGTGTCCAGGCATGCCTATCCGCAGGATCAGGGCGGTCCTTTGCGTATCGAACTGCGCTGCGAACCGGAACAGCTGGAATTCCGCCTCATCGACCATGGTTCGCCCTTTGATCCGGAGCAGGTGCCGGAGCCGGATGCGGAATCCCTGCAGGTCGGCGGTTACGGAGTGCATATCATCAAGAGCATGGTGGACGCATTCGCCTATTCGTCGGACAAGGGACGCAATGTTCTCCTGCTGCAAAAAAAGATCTGAGTAGCCTATGCAAGCCGTGATTTTCTGCTGCAACCATGCGCCGTTGCCTGAACAGCTGGGCCGGGAGATGCCTTTCTGCCTGTTGCCTCTGGCGGGCAAGGCCCTGGTGGAGCGCGCCGTGGAAAGCGCTGTGGAGGCCGGGTGCAAGACCGTATCCGTGATTCTCTCGGACCATCCCGAGCAGGTTGAGGCCTTGCTGGGGAGAGGAGAGAAATGGGGCGCGACCATCAGGTACGCGCTGCTTTCCGATTTTTCCGGGCTGGGAAACGGATTGCGTACGATACGGGCTTCCCTGGACGATGAACTGCTGATTTTTCTAACCCTCACGGCAGGGCATCTGGAAATGCCCAGTGCGCAGGGGGAGGCCGTGTTTTTTTCCTACGGACACGAAGCAGCGTGTACGGATTTTTTCATCCTGCAAAAAGCCCAGCTCGATGTACCCGGGCTCGAACATGCGGAACGCGGCGACGAGGTGCGCGCCGCCCTGCGCGCCGCAGGCGTTGCGTACCGTACGCAGGAAATGGATCACGGGCCCGTCAGTGCGGCTGATCTGCCGGGCTATGTCCGCGCCCACGGCCAGGCTTTGTCCGGCCTTGGCCTGCCCACGCCCGGCCTGGAGTCCAGCCCTGGCGTACGTATCGGCCATGGCTGCGCAATTCATCCGGGCGTACGTTTCAATGCCCCGGTGCTGGTGGCGGAAGCCTGTCAGATCGCCGCAGATGTCGAGATAGGTCCGGAAGTCGCCCTGGGCAAAGGCTGCGTGGTGGAACGGGGCGTCCGCATCGCCGGGAGCGTGATTATGGACAACACCTACATCGGCAGCCGCCTGACCATCGAAAATGCCCTGGTGCGCAAGAATCTGCTGGTGAAATGCGACACCGGAACCGTGCTGCAGCTGGCCGACGCCTTTTTGCTCGGCGGTACGGAGCCGGTCCGGCGTTCCAATCTGGTCAATGATCTGCTGCAGCGGGCTCTGGCCGGTCTGGCTCTGTTGCTTTGCTCGCCGGTGCTTGCTCTGCTGTACGCGAGTTTCAGGCTGACGGGCAGGCCCCGGTTCGCAACCCGGCCCGTGGCCGGTCGCGTCCGTTCCAGCGATCTTTCCGGAACAGAGGAAGTGGAAGAGCTGGAGCAGCATTATCTGGCCGTGGATTCCCTTTTTTGGAGCCGGATACCATCGCTCTGGGATGTAGTGCGCGGCAGCATGAACCTTGTGGGTGTGGAAACCATTTCCCCGGAGCAGGCTCAGGACCTCGATGAACCCTGGCAACGGCTGCGTTTTCAGGAAAAGCCCGGACTGATCAATCCCTGGCACGGGCTCGAACCTCAGGATTGGGATGCGGACGAAAAGCGCGTGATGGAAGGCTACTATACGCGCTCGCGTTCCCTGAAGGCGGACATGGGGCTGCTTTGGGCCAGCCTGCACCGCTGGCTTCAGCCCTCCTGAAGAGTGTCGCAGCGGAGTCTGTGCAGGGTGATTTCCGGTGGGCAGTGGAAACGGACCACCAGGCCCGAAGCTCCCGAGCCGCGCGATGTATAGCCCCGCATGCCCGCGTGCGCCCACTCCCCTGCGATGTATTTGCGCGGACAGGAGGCATTGGTCATGACGGCCAGGCCGCCGGGCAGGCAGACCTGCCCTCCGTGGGTATGGCCGCAAAGAATGTAGTCTACCTCCGCGGCTGCGGCCTCGGCGTAGTATTCGGGCGAATGGCAGAGCAACACGGTGCAATCACCGGCGGTTTCTTTGCCCAGGGCCTGCTGTATATCGGCCGTGCCGTAAAAGTGCGGATCATCCACTCCGGCCAGACAGAGGCGTTCGCCTTGTTTTTCCAGCATGGCGCTCTCGTTGAGCAGGACGCGAATCTCCATTTGCTCGATATCGGGCACCATTTCGATGAAGTCGTGATTTCCCAGAACCGCATAGACGCCGTATTCGCAAGCCAATACTGACCTGAGTTTGCGCAGGTTGGCCAGGCAGGGTTCGTGGATGTCGTGAGTCAGGAAACGGAAGTCCCCTGTCAGCACGCAGAGATCGAACTGCAGCGAGCCCACCAGTTCCCTGAGTCTGGCGCCGCCGTCGGGGATGGCATCCAGGTGCATGTCCGAGAGCTGGAGAATGGTGAAGTTTTCAAAGGACCGGGGGAGGGTGCGCAGAGGTGCGTCCACGGTATTTACCTGATAGTCCAGACAGTTCCGCGTCCCGCGTTTGAAGAGTCTGGTTGCCTTGAGCACGGCCCGGAGCACCACGGGCAGAAGCTCGATGTTTTCCAGATGCAGTTTCGTATAGCCCCCGCCCCCGTAGTAATGGGCGGCGTTTTCAATCTGCATGGTCAGGCGGCGTCGCAGAAACTCCTCTCCGCAGCGTTGCCGCAAGTCTTCAAAAAAATCAGTCTGAACCATTGGAGGGCTCCCCGAGCATTTCCAGCAGCAGTTTGTGGCGAATATCGTGCATGGTTTCATGGGTATAGCCGCGTGCGGACTCCAGCGCGCGCATGCCCATGTTCCGCAGTTGCTCTCTGTGCGCCTCGGCCCAGGCCAGCAGGGCGGTGAGGGCGTCCGCATCGCCGGGTGGAACGAACCGTCCGGTTTCTCCCGCGATGACGCAGGCTTCCAGCCCGGGCGTCAGGGAGGCCAGTATGGGCACGGCCTGGGAATAGGCATCGTATACGATGCGCGGCTGCTCGTCCGAAAGACTGGGAACAAGCACGGCATGCTGCTGTGCGAGCAGATCCATAAAACCGTCCTCATAGGGTACCGGGTCGAGGACTTCCAGCCGCACGGGCCCCGGCAGATTGGCGGCGGCTTCCTGACAGGCGTTTTTGAGAGCCCCCTCGCCGATGATGGTGATGGTAATGGGCCGGGTGCTGTCCCGTAGTTTGGCTGCGGATTCCAGCAGCACGTTGACGCCTTTTTCCGGCAGCAGACGCCCGGCGAACAACAGCCTGAGCGGTGCGGTATGATCCTCGAGCTTGGCTTCCCAGGCCGCATGGGCCTGGTCCTCTGTGGCCACCTGGGCCGCGTCGATCCAGGAAGCCTGTACGACGTGTCCGGTTTTTCCCTTTTTCGTCAGCAGGGCGTCCCGGTACTCGGGCTGGGTAAAAACGGCCAGGTCCGCCGCATTGACGCACCAGCGGTTGATCCGTTCGGAAAAGAATTCTCTGACACGTTGTCTCAGCGTGGGATCCTGCGTTCCGGAGGTACGCCAGAATGCGGACTCGACAACTACGACAACGTATTTCTTTTTCCATTTTGCCATGGGAATGGCCAGCCAGCCGTAGGGAAACGGCCAGCCCGCCACACCCGCATGAAGGATGTCCGTCTGGTTCAAAAAGGTGTTGAAAATTGTCAGCAGACGGAAGGTCTGCGCGATGAAAGCAATAGAAGAGCGTGCGTACGGAAGATCCACGTACGTTGCTCCGGAGAAAACCGGATCCTCCTCCAGGCAGACATAGTCCGCCGGGACAGGGGCTTCCAGCAGGGGGGAAACAAGAACAAAGGATTCGATGTAGGTAAGATGTCTGGCCAGATCCTTGTGCCACATAGCATCGGCCCAACGTCTTCCCTGGCTGTCCCGGAAAAGTGGAATATTTACAAGCAGCGCGTACCTACGTGTGATCATATTCAAATCCGCTTTGGGAAAGGTGGAGACTCTGTATTTTTTCCGCTGCATCTATGCTGCACATGGACACGGCAGAGAAAAGTACGACAAGCATACGTGAACACGCGGTATCTGGCAATCCGGCAATGATATTTATCCGGCTTCTGCGGATGGAAAAACACCGGTTATAATGGTGCGGGGAGCGCTTTGCCGGGATTTCAAAGCGGAAGGTGCGGGGCCGCCCACAGGGCGAAACAAAAAGGGCCAGGCTCCGGCGAGCATGACCCTGTTTTTTGTCGGGTGATGGGATAGCGCATTTGTGCGGCCCTGCGCAGGGGCAAAATCAGTCGAACCAGAATCCGCAATTGCCGCCGCAGGCTTTCACGTCATTGATGTCGGCCTGGGACAGCGGAAACAGCGAACATACGCGCGGCCGACGTCCCTGATAATTGCGGCAGCCGCTTTCTTCGGACAACAGCGGGCATTTGCAGGTGAAGGAGCAGCATGTCCCGCACTGACGGCAGGCTCCGTTTCTATGCTGCAGCTGTTTTTTTACGTAGCCTCGCATGAAGTTGATGAAAAACTGACGGCGCAGCTGTCCCATGAACATTCTCATGCGTAAAGTGGATAAAAACCGTAAATTAGTAATGTGTTGCATGCTGATAACGAATCTGGTGGATTGTACGTTGTTTTTGGGAAAAGTTGGAAAGCGGCTGATGCCGCGAAAGCGAGTGGGTACGTCCTTTTCACTTTCCTCAATAGTTGGTCGGTCGTCATTCCGGCAATTTGCTGCTGGAGAACCCCAAGCATAACCCCATCATTTTTTCCACGTCAACTTTTCCCCACAGCCATCCGTTATTTGTCGTCTTTTTCGGTAGAGTGTGTGCGTCCTATGGAATTCTTCCGTACTCATAGTATGTTAATGAAAAATGTATATACCTTTTCAAGGTCTGACAATATTTCTCATGCAACTGAACTCTTTGTTGAAATATAGTTTATGAATACAAGTTTCATTTGTATTTTCAAGATGTTATAGATTTATTTTTCAAATTGTTCGGATTTTTTTAAAATTTGTCGTTGCCTCGTCATGGAGGACGGAACGGGCCACCACAAGAGCTGATTTTTTAACAGCCTGTTCGCTATCCTGTTGACACCGTCTCGCGGCCGATATACCCCGTTTCGTCCGTCTGGACGATACCCTTCTCCACGAGTCTGTCATGCGAGTCACTTTGTTTACCGCCCTGATGCTTACCGCATCCAATGTGTTCATGACCTTTGCCTGGTACGCCCACCTCAAGGAACTGGGGCAGCGTCCCTGGTACGTTGCCGCACTGTTGAGCTGGGGCATTGCCCTGTTCGAATATTTGATTCAGGTGCCGGCCAACAGGCTGGGCTATACCACCCTGAGCCTGCCGCAGCTCAAGATAATGCAGGAAGTCATTGCCCTGGCCGTGTTCACGCCCTTTTGCGTCATCTACATGCACCTGCCGCTCAAGCTTGACTATCTCTGGGCCTCCCTCTGCCTTCTGGGGGCCGTGTACTTCATCTTCAGGTCCTGACCCGGCGCAAGCCGCCTTTCGGGGCGGAGCCGATTCTTGCGTCCTTCCATTTTTGCGTCCGGGAAAAACCGTTTCTTCTTCCTTCACAGCGGGAAAACAGCAGGGTATGCTGGGAGAGATTCGTTTGATCTGCGGAGCTGTCTGTGGAAAATATGTGCTGCTCCCCGCGGCAATTTGCACACGCCCCCAATGTGTGCGACGAGTGGTCCTATGCGGGGTGAAAAATGAAACACAGCATGCCGCCGAATACCAACAAGATGTAAACAGATGGATCCATGTCCGGCCGGAGTGGAGCGTCGAAAAAATCCGTACGAATAGTCAGTGCGTCAGAAAGGAGTTGCAATGAACTATAAATACCATATGCCGACCAAGGTCTTTTTTGGAAACGAATGCATTTTGAATAACAGCGGGGCACTTGCCCAATACGGGAAAAAAGCCATGCTGGTCACGGGGCGCCGTTCGGCAAAAACAAATGGTTCGCAGGATGACGTTATTGCGGCTCTGCAGAAGGAACAGATGGAGTATGTCGTCTATGACAAGGTCATGAGCAATCCGACCATAGCCTGCTGCTATGAAGGCGCCGCCCTTGCCAGAGAACAGGGCGCGGACTGCATCGTGGCCATAGGCGGAGGCTCTCCGCTGGATGCGGCCAAGGCCATTGCCCTGCTCGCGCGGCAGGATATCAAGCAGGAAGATCTGTTCAGCGGGCAGTACGGACAGGATGTCCTGCCCATCATCGCGGTGCCCACCACCGCTGGCACGGGTTCGGAAGTCACGCCCTATTCCGTGTTGATGAACGACGCAGTGGAGTCCAAAACCAGCATTGGTTCGGAACAGCTCTTTCCAAAAATCGCGTTTGTGGACTCCAGATACATGTACGGGCTGCCTCTGGAGATTACCGTGAACACCGCTGTGGACGCCTTGTCCCATGCCATGGAAGGGATGATCAGCACCCGGGCCTCGGCCATGTCCGACGGGCTTGCAAAAGAGAGCATCGACTATTTTTACCAGTGCGCTTCTGCTTTGTGCGACGCGGTCGCCCGGGGCGACACAACGCCCATTACGGAAGATGTCCGGGAAAAGCTGGCCCATTGTTCGCTGCTGGCCGGCATGGTCATTGCCCAGACAGGAACCACGGCCGTGCATGCCATGGGCTACCCTCTGACCTATTTCAAGAATTACGACCACGGGCGGGCCAACGGCATACTGCTCGCGGCCTATCTGGAGTTCGTCGAAAAAGGGAATCCCGAACTCGTCGGGAACATCCTGAACGCGCTGCAGATGCGTACCGCTGCCCAGTTCAAAGAGCTGATGGACGCCTTGTTCCGCTCCAGAGAGGGCGTGAGCGAAGAGGATATCATCCAGTACAGCGCACGGGTGATCAAAACCAAAAACGTCAATCTGTGCAAGGTCAAACCCACGGAACAGGATTTGATTGCCATTTATGAGTCCTCTTTCGGACTGCAGGGCAGTGGCGACTGAGACGCTTTTTCCGCAACCGGCGTTTATCCGCTCCTGACAGCACAAACACTGGAAAGCCAATTGAAAAACAACACCATTACCGCAATTCAGGGCATCCGCGTCGGACACTATACGGATGCCGAAAGCGTCACCGGGTGCACCGTGATCCGTTTTCCGTCCCAGGGAGCCGCCGCTGCGGTGGACGTGCGCGGGGCCGCGCCCGGAACCCGTGAAACCGATTTGCTGGATCCCGTGAACCTGGTGGACAAGGTCCACGCCATCGTGCTTTCCGGCGGCAGCGCCTACGGCCTGGATACCGCCGGCGGGGTCATGCGCTGCCTGGAAGAGGAAAATGTCGGATTCCCTGTGGCGGAAGGGGTTGTGGTGCCCATTGTGCCCGCCGCCGTGTTGTTCGACCTGGATATCGGCAATCCCAGAGTCCGGCCCTCGGGGGACTGGGGCTTTCAGGCCTGCCGCAGCGCGGATGACGCGCCCGTGCCCTTGGGAACCGTGGGAGCCGGAACCGGCGCCACCGTGGGCAAGTTTCTGGGCAGGGACCGGGTCATGAAGTCCGGGCTGGGGTCTGCCGTGCTCGAACTGCCGGGCGGGGTGTCCGTGGGCGCCATAGTGGCGGTAAACGCCCTGGGTGATGTCATAGATCCGGCCACGGGCGGGATTGTCGCCGGTATGAGGGGCGAGGAAGCGGGAGCTTTCGCCTCCTCGGTACGGACCGTGCTGAATCAGGATATCGGCAGGATTTTTCCCGGCTCCAATACCACCATCGGCCTGGTCGCCACCAATGTTCCGCTTTCCAAGGTCCGCCTGAAAAAGGTGGCCCAGATGGCCCATGACGGCATGGCCCGGGCCATCAACCCCGCGCATACCATGTACGACGGCGATACCATTTTCGCGGTATCCGTGCCGCCGGAACAGGACGCGGAAGCCCCGGCCGCCCCGGATGCCAGTCCGGATATGATCAATCTGGTGGGCACGGCCGCGGCAGAGGCCATGGCGCAGGCCATAGTCGTGGCAGTACGGCAGGCGAGCTCCATTCCCGGCTGCCCCGCGGCCTCGGACTGGACAAAGTAACGCTGTTTTCCGTTCTGCCGGCAGCGGATCCGGCCTGAACATCCGCATGCATTTCAGGGGCGGGCTTCCGGTCCGCCCCTTTTTCTGCCGTTCTTTACGCCAACACGTTGTGGAAAAGGAGCACGGAGATGCAGATCATTCTCGTACAGCATTGCCAGTCCGGACATCATGTCAACGGCCTCACCGGCGGATGGACAGATACGCCGCTGACGGAAAAGGGCAGAATGCAGGCGGAAGCCGTTGCCGCGCAATTGTCCGGAGCTTTTGCACAGGAAGAGGCGGCGCTGTACACTTCTGATTTGAAAAGAGCCTTTGAGACTGCCGCGTTCATCGGCAGGGCACTGGGTACGGAGTTGATCAGCAAAGCGTGTCTGCGGGAAATCGACAACGGTGTCGCGGCCTGGCAGAGCAGGGACTGGGCCAGGGCGCATCGCAACCCTGATCATGGCAGACCCTTTGATCCGGACTACCTCGAATTCGAGAACGGCGAGACCTGGAGACGTTTCAACGCCAGAATCGCCGCGTGCATGGAAGAGATCCGGGAAAGGGCCAAGCGGACGAGCATTGTCGTCACCCACGGCTGCGCCCTGTCCTCCGTCCTCAAATGGTGGTTCGGCCTTGGTCCGGACCAAATGGCCTCCACCCATTTTGCCGCCCGTCCGGGCAGCATCACGATTATCGAGGAAAACGGATTCGCCCAGCGAACCATGAAACTCTTCAATGATGTCGGGCATCTGGCCCATCTTCAAGTCAAATAGCCGGCAGGCTCCCGGATCTGTCCTGCCCCCCGCGTACGCATTGTACCGGAAAAGATCTTCTCTCCTTAGACACATCCTCTTTTTGTCCGGAAAAAAGTCGCAACGTTTTTCAAACGTTGCCTGATTTATGTATGATCAGGCAAGATTGAAAGAGGATTGCACTATCCGTTGTCACGCAAAGTATGTAAAAGAGGATACTGAAAAACCCAGAGATACCCCGGATAACCATAGCCGCTGGAGGAACTATGATCACCTTGCATGTGAACGGTACCGAAAGGCAGGTTGACGCGGACCACGGGACCCCCTTGCTGTGGGTATTGCGCGACAACCTTGGTTTTACGAGCGTGAAGTACACCTGTGGCATTGCCCAGTGCGGGATGTGCACGGTTCTCATCGACGGTGAGGCCGTGCGCTCCTGCGTGGTTAATGTCGAAGATGTGCAGGGCAGCGAGATTACGACCATCGAGGGTCTGCCCGAGGATCACCCGGTGAAGCTGGCCTGGATCGAAAAGCAGGTGCCCCAGTGCGGTTACTGCCAGCCAGGCATCATGCTGCAGACAGCCGCATTTTTGTCCAAGGAGCCTGATCCGTCCGAGGCGCGTATCAATGAGGTCATGGATGACGTGATCTGCCGTTGCGGTTCGCATCCTCGTATCAAGCAGGCCATCCGGGCAGCCGCCGCAATGATTGCCAAACAGGAAGGGTAGCCATGAGTACGCAACTGACACGCAGGTCCTTTTTGAAGTACGGCAGCCTGGTGCTGGC